>NZ_JAUFQF010000001.1 GCF_030409635.1 Vibrio agarivorans
TTAAAGGGTGTATATTGTGTATTAAGGCAGAGAAATCTGCCTTTTTATTGCACAACTAATTATATGGGTATATAGTAAATATTGTGTACACTGTGTATAAGGAAAGCATAGCTTGTCATCAGTAAAAGTCAGAGCGACGATTGTAGAGGACAATACGGGCATCAAAAGCCAACTGCCTATCTTGCTAACTGAGCAAGGCGAGTTGAGCACGGTGACAGATTACCTACTCAAATTAGAAGCTGACGGAGTGAGCAATTCAGTGATGAATGGCTTTCTTCAAGCGGTATCTTTGTTGTTGGATTATATGGAAGCAAATAGAGGGTTGTTCGACGATCCGAAGTTACTCTTCCAGACCTTCTCTAAACGTTTATATACAGGAACCATTGGTGAGGATGGGATTGACCCCTCTGGTTTATATTGGGTGCCAAGTTCAACCAGTAACGTGAATAAGCATATTCATCGACTGACGGCATTTACCGACTGGTTGGCAGAAAAGCAAGGTACTGCGTCCATGAACCCCTTGCGTGATGCTACCCCGCATGAGCAGCGATTGAATTACGCTGCATGGTATCGCAAAAACCAAAATGATTTCCTTGGTCATATCGAAGATAAGACTGTGAACAAAACCATCCGTAAGGCGCGAACCATTAAAGGACGCACGCCGCTCACCAAAACCGAAGATGACGCCATCGCCTTTCCTGAAAAGCATTGGGAAGATTTTTATATAAATGGCATCGGTGGCGCGAGCGACCCACGAGTGGCACTCAGGGACAAGTTAATACTCCTTCTAATGCACGGTGGCGGGTTACGCGAAAGTGAAGCTTTAACGCTTTGGGTGACAGACGTGTTTGAAGATCCCTATGAGCCAGATAGTGCTATCGTTCGAATTTACAACGAAACAGATGGCAAAGCCCCTGATGGTTGGCGAAGTCGTTCTGGTACACCAAACAGAGAAGCATATCTAAAGGAGCAATATGCTCGCATCCCTCGTCAGCGCATGAAAGGCACAGCTCATCTTGGTTGGAAGAACCGTGTGGTTGACCACAAAGACAACTACATACAGGTTCAATGGTTTCCAACTGACTATGGCAAAGTGTTTATGTCACTTTGGAAAAACTACCAAAAGTACCGAGCCAGCATCGACTGTCATCACCCTTATGCGTTTATTTCGTTTCATCATAGCGCTATCGGCAACCCTTACACCATCAACGCCTTCCATGATAACTACGCCAACGGCTTGAAGCGCATTGGTTTAGAGCCGAGCAAGGCAGAAGGCTTAGATCCACATGGGCATCGACATAATTACGGCAGACGATTAGAACGTTCAGGATTGAACCCGTTGGTAATTCGACGCTGTATGCACCATAAGTCCCTAGACTCACAAATCCCCTACACAGGCAAAGGCCAGCAGGAAATCTCTGATGAACTGACCCAAGCGACGTTGCAACTGGCAAACCCTGAATCCAAAGTCAAAGCGCTCGACTGGAAAGCACTCGTTGAGCATGGGTTTGATGACGTCGACCCGCAGGGCTATTTCACAGGCAAGCATCCTAAATTGAGAGGTAAATAATGGCGAGAAAAAATGACGGACGTTCATCGGATTCATCCTTCTCTTGGATGCTCACCACACTTGGTGCTGAGTGGCAACAATGGCAGGAGTTGGCAGCCGAGTGGATGGCCGCACAAACCACATCGATTGACACTAAACAATTTGCTTTGGCTCGCTTCTTCGAATCCTATATTAGAGAGCGCGCAAGCTATGCGATAGGCGACATATCATTATTTTTAAGGGACACCGAGGACACCAATGTTCTAGTGAAGAGCTGGAGACGTTGTTAAGAGAAACACAAAACTCTCCTAAAGTATCCAATCAGGAGTAAACATCTCCTGTGACTTTATTGACTTTGTTGTCCAAAAGGTGTTTTCTGAAGAGGATGACAATGGCGAGTTAGTGTCATTGGTTGAAAACCCGCTGAGCAAAATCAAACGACAGGAATCACTAACAGAAACTGTACGTACCCCCCTGCCGTATCGCTACATTCATAATTTGCGCCAAATCCTCTGTCCGCTACCTGATAAAGACGAACTCACCGTCATTGAACAAAACCTCAAGCAAGGTGAAACCCTGCTTCCCACTTATCACTATCGTAATTTCAAACACTGGACATGGGCGCAACAGCAGACAGGTCAACGTCTATCAGGTAATGATGGCGATTGGTTTGAAGTTGAACCAGAACTGATTGATAAAACCGACCCCGACTGTGTATGGCGTACTATAAAAACAACTCGCAAAGGCAATAAAATCATCCTTCACCAAATCTGGTCACCCGTCAAAGCGATGGTGGTTTTCATGAAGCTCCATCTGCCACTGCGTACCTATCAGGTGCGGATGCTAGATAGCGGTGAAGCCGATACGTGGCGCTACGAAAACGCTCAATGGGTACTTAACACTAAAAATGACTTTGCACTTGGCAGTGAAAAGCGCCCATTTAGTAAAGGCATATTCCGCCGAATTCACGACACCATGACAGGGCTGTATTCAACAGGCTTGTATATCAATACCAATAAGACCGCCGACCAAAACAAGGACGAACTAGAGCGTGGTTACATCATTCCGTGGCAAAATAATGAAGTATTGTACTGGATAGAGAAATTACGCAATTGGCAAGAAAAGTACAACCCAATTGATAAACCAACCGACTGCACCACATTACTTACCAAGCACACTGATAAGAAAAAATCGAAAGCACAACTGGAAAGTATGGGGGAAATTTCATTTCTATTTAGAGAGGCCTCGGCAAGGGGGGATGATAGAACTAAACCCATTAGGGACGATGCGCTAGACTCTTTCTGGTATCAACTCCTCTTCGCTCTAGAAAATCAATTGGCTGAACATGGTGATAGTCTCGATGGCGGGGGAAGATTGAGGTTAGTTTCCGAGTATCCAGAGGATATACCTAAGTCGCGACGTTACAAAACTAGCTTTCCATTGCACAGCTTGCGAGTCTCACTCATCACTGCCTATACGATGGACACCCAACTGCCATTACCTGTAATCTCTAAACTATTAGCAGGGCATACGCGTCTATTGATGACCATCTACTACAACAAGATTACCCCATCAGTAATGGCTGAAAAAATGGATGAAGCGCATGGAGAGCTAGACGCAAAATCCAAACAATCGGTGCGCAACTTCCTTAAAGATGCCTCATTGGAGCAAATTCAATGCAAGATGGTGTATCACAACGATGACAGCATTCAGGCGGCACTGGTTAATCGTAATCCGGTTGGCTGGGAAGAACGCTCGTGCGGTATGTGTCTGGTAGGCGGTAACACCGTGAAATCGGATGAAGTCAGTACCCTTGGTGGTTGCTGGAACGGTGGTAAGTTGATTAATGATGTAAAAGCTGCTACCCACCGCATTTACGGCAGTGTGCCTCACGGCCCTGAAAACTGTATTCGCTGCCGCTGGTTTATTACCGAAGCTCGATACCTGCCTGCGCTCAATGCCCACTTCAACCAACTGAGCTACAAAGCACATCAGGCTGCGAACCTATCTGTGGAAATTGAAGGTGAGCTGGAAGCCCTAAAAGACGAGCAGTTCTTTTGTGAAGAGCAAGGCAAACCGTTTACCAAGCACTATGAGCTGCAAGCCCTACAGCGCCGCTATGAAAAGCAGCAAGTTGAAGCCGATGAATACGCCAAAGACTGGATTGCGTGCTTTGAACTTATTCAGAAAATCATTCGTGTTGAAGAGACCAGAAATGAAGATGACAGCAAAGATAAACTGATTGCGGTTGGCTATGAGCAAGATGTCAGCCATGCCTTAAAGTTTATCGAAACCGACTCTGAGTTACTGCATCTATCACTGCTTTGTGATGATGCAGAATTCTTTCCTGATTTACAGGACGAACTGCGTAAAACCCCTGCTATTCAAAAGCGCTCGATGCAACTCAGTCGTGTGCTAATGAAAAAAGGCTTCGAGCCGATTTTCATGGAAATGGACGACAAACAACAACTCATAGCCGCCAATGCCATGCTGCGCCAAATGGCGAAAATTGCTGACCCTGACGATAAGCTCGAAGGCTACCGCAAGGTGGCGAACCACATCGAAGCGGAAGAATACCTGACCGATAACAAGCTGCTCTCTCAGGGTATTCATGCACTGACTAATAAAGCCATTAATCTAGATGGCATAGCACTACCGAACTTATTGGAGGACTAATGGAACTCGATATTGATGTTATTTTGGCTGACTTAAAAGAAGGCAAAGTGCCTCGCACGCAGCAAAACCTCGATAAGCTCAATGACACGCTGAAAGCCTATGCAGAATCAGGTCAGCGTGATTTCTCCATCACGCAAATTGGTCGGGTGTCTGCTGAAAATGGCGGATTGGCGTATGAAG
Source organism: Vibrio agarivorans (assembly GCF_030409635.1). Taxonomy (NCBI): domain Bacteria; kingdom Pseudomonadati; phylum Pseudomonadota; class Gammaproteobacteria; order Vibrionales; family Vibrionaceae; genus Vibrio; species Vibrio agarivorans. The sequence goes on from NZ_JAUFQF010000001.1 coordinate 4,406, forward strand.
CTTTGCGTGCTACCCGTAATAAGCACTACCGAACACTCATCGAAGCGTGGGCGGCAAAGTGCAATACCAGTACCAAAAAGCCGCTATCCAACACCTCACGGTCTAAATCCATCCCTGCGGATAATAAGCTGTTAGAGCGCATCCCAGACCCTGCGGTACGCGCCTTGTTTGGTCAAATCATTGCCGAGCGTAACCGCTACCGCAAAGAGGTCAATTTGCTCAAGCAACACGCCAATATCACTATCGACAAGCGCCCTGTGCGCCAGTTTGATACCACCGCAGAGCCAAGCGTCGAAGTGCTGCCATCCCTATCAGGCGTACTCACCGAATCAGAGAAAAAAGCCTTAGCGTATGTCATTTCTGATGAATGCATGGAAAAGAACGACTGGCAAACTACTCAGGCGGGTCAAGTAAAAGACATGGAATACAACAGCGAAGTATTCCCTAGAGGCTTTGTCACAGGGCTTCGCAAGCTATTGGGTGAGGTAGATGACTAATGGCAAGTGGGCAGCAAAAAGCACAGCAAAACCTTGAGGCATTTGAGGTCTGGAAAGCCACACAGACGGACGATGACTTTAAACAAATCGTGTTCAGAGGTCAGCTTAACCGTATTGAAGTGGCAAAGGGTATTGGTTGTGGCAAATCGGCGTTAAACCAAAATCCTGCCCTCAAGAAAGCACTCAAAGCCTTAGAAGATGAGCTGCGCAGTAAAGGTGTCCTGCCACCGTTGACCGCCGCTGCCAAGAAGAATGAGGGCAAACCTCAAGCCTACGACAACACAGCAAATCGAAAGCTGCTCGATTCAAAGCGGGTGTCATCATTAGAGGCTGAAAACATCGAGTTGAAAGCCAAGGTCAAGGAGCTTGAAAAGCGACTTGAGCGCTTTGGTGAGCTATCTGAAACCTTATCCGAAATGGGGTTGATGCCACGATGAATACCGCTTTGCATGAAGACCAAATGCGTGTCACCAGTATCCCTTATCACTCGACCAAGATGGTGATATTCAGCGGTGTACCGCTGGCGAAAGACTCTTACAAAACCAATAGTGGGAAGTATTACGTCACCATCAAAGCCGACCCCGATAGCATCCCTGTACTTCCAACGCTGGGTCAGCATTGGTCAGTCAGAGGTGCTCGACAGATAGAAAATATGGAGATGGGTGATTATGTAATGCAGCAGCACACGTATGAATCACCCAAGCATATTGAATGCACTTTACCCGAAACAGGTGAGCAACTGATACGATTTATCGCCAGAGAAAGTGACTTCAAGGGTATTGGCGAAAGCAAAGCTAGAGCGCTCTGGCAGCTCTTGGGTAAAGACTTCCATGCCACACTGAGAAATGACACCCCAGAGTCCAGAAAGCGTCTGACATCGATTTTGAGTGAAGATTCAGTGGAAGCGCTCTTTAAGGGGTACGCCAAATATAAAAATCTGGCTCATTGCAACTGGATGAGCGAGTACAACATCCCTGCCAGTGTGCAGCAACGACTACTCAAGCATCACGGTGAAGCCTCCATCGATGTTATCAAGGATAATCCTTATGCTTTAATGGGCTTTGGTCTTTCGTTCAGTGCCATTGAAGACATTATCAAGTTAACGGATTTTAAGAGCGATGTTGCGAAGGATGACCCAAGAAGGCTCAGCGCTGCTCTGGAAATGGCGATTCGCAAGGAGATTGAAAAAGGTCACACCTATACCACTCATGCCAATGTGCGCCCTTACCTCAACAAGCTATTAAGAGACAAAACACTGGTCACTCAGGCGTTCAAATCAGGTCATGATAAAGCTCAGTATGTTTTAAATCCCGACACAGGAGCCTACCATCCAACAGCGCAACTTCTGATGGAAAGTGTTGTTGCCAAGCGCTTAAAAACACTGATTAAGCGAAATAACTTGTTTGATGAAAACGCCAATGCTGCGTATTGCTCTGCGGCTGCGGAGCTTCCCTACGAATTAACCCCTAAACAAATCGAAGCCGTCACAACGTGTCTGGATAATTCGGTAAGCTGCATTACGGGTGGTGCAGGAACAGGCAAAACAACGGTACTCAGGACGGCTCTCAGGACATATCATCAACTTGGATTTGAAATACACGCCGTTGCGCTCAGCGGTCGTGCTGCAATGAGACTTCATGAGTCCATCGGTTTTGTTACCTCAACCATTGCCAAATTGCTGCGTGAAGAACCTATTGAACCCAGTGTCGAGAAAACAAATCATCTATTAGTGATTGATGAAGCGAGCATGATTGACCTGCCAACTATGTATCGCCTAGTAAATCACATTCACCCCTCTGTACGATTGATATTCAGTGGCGACCCTGACCAACTCCCACCAATAGGTTGTGGCAAGGTATTGGAAGACATCGTTGAAGCAAAAACGGTGGCGAATACGATGCTGGATATCGTCAAACGGCAAGAAGGTTCAACGGGTATCCCCGAATACTCAAAACTCATCAATCAAGGAGTGATGCCTGAACAATTAAGCTCAGGTGCAATACACTTTCACGAAACCAGTAAAACAGACATTGCCAAAGTCTGTTGCGAGCTTTATCAAGAGTTCCCTGATAGCAGTCGTGTCATGGCTCCAACCAAGGCACTCGTATCAGAAATCAATAAGCTCACCCAGCAAGCCGTTAACCCAGATAGCGCCAGCCTTGAGTTCGAAATCAATGGTAACAAGTTCTTTCTGCCACTTAGCCTCAATGATGCGGTGTTATTCACGCAGAATCATTACGATAAAGGCATTCAGAACGGCTCACTTGGCACACTAACCAGTACCAAACCTTCTGGTGACAGTTATGGTGAAGTGACGCTAGATACAGGTGAAAAGGTCGAGATAACACAATCCGTTCTCGACTGCATGGAGTTGGGTTACGCAATCACTCTACATAAAGCTCAAGGATCACAGTTTCCACGCATCATCATCGCTCTGCAAAACGGAAGAATAGTGGATAGAGCATGGTTCTATACGGCAATCACTAGAGCGGAAAGTGAAATCCATATCGTTGGTAGTAGTGATGACATGAAGCAGATCACCAAGGCACCTAGTCACTCTCATAAGCGGAATAGCTACCTGAAAGAACTATTACAATGCTGAAGTTTTATTGTGCAGACTTGCGTTTACTGCAATTCTGGTCTTGTACATAATGGCTTAATATTTAGGGGAACTAAAGTTATCAATGGAAAAATTAGACGGATTGAGCAAGTACAAGTTTGAGAAAATAGCGGTAGAGTCTTTACACAATGCTCTCAGACTCTTAAATGACTCAATATTACTATTCGAACATGGTTCATATCCATCCAGTTTTCAGTTAGCGGTACTTTCACTGGAAGAGTTTTCAAAAGCTAGTTGGGTTGAACACTATTATTACACAGCACTAACGAATGAAGGGTTCATGCCTGAAGACATTGAACAACAGTGGTTAAAGTTACTTTTCAATCACCCCAAAAAGCAAACTCATTTTATAAGTCGTGATTTATTTGAGTTTTCACCGAAGTTTGTAAAGAAGATTGAAGAGAAAGAGATTGAAGTAAAGAAGCAAAAGGCAACTTACGTTGGCTTAAGCAGGATTAAAGGTAAAGTCGATGTTGATAGCAGAGTGTCTATACCTATAAAAGTGACCTCTGAGAATGATGCAAAGCAATTTATTTCACTTATGGTTGGTGAGTTTAGGGATATAAATGAGAAAATTGCTCTAAATGACATGTATTGGGATATTCCTGATATGGATTTGATAACGCAAGGCCCCTTGTTCGATAGAGTTTTGGCATGGCCGTTTGAGAGTGGCTTGAAGGGTAAGCGTTGGTATGAGGAGTGGAAGAAGAAATTGTGATTGAGTCTCGTTACTGGAAGGAAGACTTAGCTGCTTATGCCAGAAGGTTTAAACCCGTTTCTAAACCGCTAAGATATACCGAGAAGCGGCAAGTCAACTTCGAAAAAGATGTAATTATATCGTTATTTATGGTTCGAAAGCTTACTGAAGCAAATAAGCTTTCCTCGCGCACAACGAGTAAACAATTTAATGTCTACGGTTCTAAATGTATCAAACCTGTCAATAGCTTGAACTTCTGGGACATTGATGAACTGTATGACCTATCTAAAGAAGATAAGCTTACAAAGACAGTCCAGTTTATTGCAAACCAATTAGTACATGGCAGTGCTTTGTATGCCTACAGAGATAAAGATCGCAACTGGGGAGGCGTCTATACTTGCTCTGATTTTGAGCGCCATAAATATGTATATAAAATCCCAGTTACTACCATTATCGAAATACTTGAAATTGCATCTGAAGATTACCCTACTGAGATTCATTATGATTACAACGAGGGGAAAGGTGACTATTCAGTCACCACAGATTAATAGAAAGTGTGAAATGTTATCGGCTCTTTAATCCTTGAGGGATTGAAGTGCGTACACACTATTATACATAGTGTGTACGTTTGTCACCTATGGGAAGAGCATTGTCAGTAATGGTCTTCCACTCACTCACTCGCAAATAGACACGATTTTTACTGTATACTCCATTTCGTTGGGGGATTTAACTAAAGAGCAAGAGGTACTTATCCAGCTTTGGACGAGTGAAATGGAAATTACGGTCAATGATTGGGTGAGCTATCAAACTCAAGTTCGCTTACAGATCAAAGAGATGCTTGCACAGCGAGCAGATACTGTTACTCTGGAACGCAAACTAAACAGTGTGTTAACTGACCCTGAGCGCTTTTACAGTAGCGAGTTGAATCGTAAGCTTGAGCATAATCGGCAGGTGATGGACCTCTATTTTGTCCAGCTGGTGAATATTGCGACAGACAAGCAGGCCCATCACTATCGAGAGACTCTTGAGGACTGGAAAGAAGTGGCTCTTGATATCATGCAGTAGTGCTGATCAATACACCCCAACGAATCAAGGATTGATTTTGGAATGGATTCTTCTGTTTCTTGCTGGTTTTGCAGGAGGCATTCTCAATAGCATCGCCGGTGGCGGTAGTTTCATCACCTTTCCTGCATTGATGATGGCAGGCGTGCCTCCCATACAAGCTAATGCGACGAATACCTATGCTTCGTGCGCTGGCTACATCAGTGGTGCAGTAGGCTTTCGTCAAGACATTGCACAAAATGCACGTCAACTCGCTTTCACAATAATCGGCAGTCTCATTGGAGGCGCATTGGGTGCCTATCTGCTCCTCACAGTCGATGAGCAACAGTTTCTTACTGCAATACCCTGGTTACTACTATTTGCAACCCTACTGTTTATTTTTGGAGCCAAGATTACACAGCTTTTGGGGCAATTAACCGGTAGTAACAAATCAAGTGCGGTATGGTCTAGTGGATTGATTGGCCTTTGCTTGATCGGAGTTTCTGCCTATGGCGGTTTTTTCAATGCTGGCTTAGGAGTTATTGTCTTGAGCTATCTGGTGATCGCAGGGTACAGCGACATCAACCAGATGAACGGGCTTAAATTGCTAATATCTTCTTGCGTCTCTTTGATCGCCATCGTCATCTTTGTTTATGAAGGCGCGATCGACTGGCAGCGGGGAAGTGTCGTCATGGTCGGTACTTTGCTTGGTGGCTACTGTGCTGCGAGAATCTCTAGGAATATTAAGCAAAGCTATGTTAAAAATTTCGTCGCTTTGTTCAGTATCGCCTTAACTGTTTACTTCTTTTATGACGTGTATATCTAGATCACGCTTTCACAAGTTTTGAGGATAATTTAGCCAATTTTTTGGTGATTTATGGCATATTGAATGTGGCCTTAAGGACACTGAAGTTAGCCCTAAAGTAGAGCCTATCGCTCCCTTTTATTGGTCTTTTCCATAGGTAGGAGGGGTTATGAATAAGAAACTAGGTCAAGTGATGACAAGCAGCCGCATGATATCGTTCATTGCGTTTTTAGCGGCTACATTCGCATGGGTCTTAGACCTCAAGGCACTGTTTACATTCTCAATCATTGCTTTCATCGCGAGTGCAACTCTCTATTGGACAGAGCGTTACCAATCCAAGCGCAGTGAGGATCAAGATGAGCACTCACAGCTATAAGTACCCGTCAGGGCTAATTTCTCCAAGAAGTTGGCCCTTTTTATTGCCTGCTAATTATCATGCCTGTCCCAGTTTAGATAACGTAATTATGCCTGTCCCATTAAGTTCGGCCTAGCTAGAGGGTTCTTTTCTTGATAGAGAATTTATGGTGGCTGTCCCATTAGTGCCATTAGTGCCATTAGTGCCATTAGTGAAGTTGTGTGTTTCTTGGCCAAGCACGGCAGCTATTCACATCTTGTTAAAATAAATACCCCTAAGGTGTGTATGGCTTGTTATGATAGGAGTCATCTAGGCGTAATAACTAAAGAATGAAAATGAACGCAATAGAGTTCAACAACATCAATAAATGGTATGGCAGTTACCAGGCTTTGAAAAACGTCAACTTGTCAGTGGCAAAAGGAGAAATCCTGGTCGTATGTGGTCCCTCTGGTTCCGGTAAGTCGACCTTGATTCGCACCGTCAATGGGCTTGAAGCTATCTCTAGTGGTGAGATTTCTGTCTTACCTTATCTTGAGCAAGACTTAACGGGTAAAGTGGGGATGGTGTTCCAGCACTTTAATTTGTTCCCTCATCTGACCGTAATGGAAAATTTAACCTTAGCCCCGATCAGAACCCTCAAACTCTCTAAACAAGAAGCGCAAGAGCGCGCTCGTCATTATCTTCAGCGTGTAAATATCAGTGAGCAGGCGGATAAATATCCTGTGCAGCTTTCTGGCGGGCAACAACAGCGAGTGGCTATCGCACGCTCACTATGTATGCAGCCTGAGGTGCTGTTGTTTGATGAGCCAACATCCGCACTAGACCCTGAAACCATTCAAGAAGTGCTTGATGTCATGATTGACTTAGCGCAAGACGGTATCACCATGATGTGTGTGACTCATGAAATGGGTTTTGCTCGCAAGGTAGCAGATCGCGTTATCTTTATGGATGAAGGTGAGATCCTGGAAGTCGCAACGCCAGAAGAGTTGTTTTCTAACCCTAAGCATCAACGCACTCAGCAGTTCTTGAATCAGATTTTGAGTCACTAATATGCAGAGGCTATTTAAACCTGTTCTATCCGCCATTCTACAGATTATCCTCTTGGTCATAGCGTTAAGCTGGGTGTTGGACTCTGGTGCACAAGCCATGGGCTATCGATGGCAGTGGGAGCGTGTACCAGATTATCTCTTCTTTTATGAAGACGGAGAGTGGTGGCCCGCTGAGCTTATGGAAGGGTTGTGGGTGACGATTAAGATCTCTGCGATGAGCTTACTCTTTACTCTGATTTTTGGTTTAACTACCGCGCTTCTAAAATTGTCGAACTCAATTGTCGGTCGAACTATTGCGAGTGCGTATATCGAGATCATTCGTAATACCCCATTACTGGTGCAAATCTATCTACTCTACTTCGTTTTCGGCCCCGTTATAGGCTTAGACCGCTTTTATACCGCGGTGTTAGCACTCTCTTTATTCCAAGGGGCTTATACAGCAGAAATATTCCGCGGAGGTTTAAATAGTATTGATAAGGGGCAGTTTGAAGCATCGAAAACTCTCGGTTTATCGCCGTTTTATACTTACCTTGATGTGATATTCCCTCAGCTGCTTCAACGGACTTTGCCACCAATGACGAATGAGGTGGTATCACTGATCAAGAACTCCTCGATCGTCAGCGTTATGGCAATTTTCGACTTAACGACAGAAGGGCGCAATATTGTTTCAGAAACAGCAATGCCTTTCGAGATCTGGTTTACTGTCGCAGCAATCTATCTCATGTTGACCTTAACGTTGTCAGGCTTATCGGCGTTACTCGAACACAAATTGGGCGCGCAATGGCGCACTCAATAACTTCCCTTAAGGAGAAAACAATGAAAAATAAAGGACTAGGCTCAATGTTCCGTTTGCTAGGAAAAAAAGGCTTTAAAGCTTCAATAACTGCGCTACTCGGGTTAGCGGTTAGCTTACCTTCGTTTGCTGCAGATACCCCAAACCTTGATCAAATCAATGAGCGAGGTACATTGCGAGTGGGTATGTCGACGTTTGTTCCGTGGGCAATGCGTGATAAACAGGGTGAACTTATTGGTTTTGAGATTGATGTTGCAAAGCGTCTTGCTCAAGATTCGGGCTGGCAGGTGGAGTTTGTACCAACTGCTTGGGATGGAATTATACCAGCACTGTTGGCACAAAAATTTGACGTGATTATCGGTGGCCTATCGATCACGGAAGAGCGTTCAAAGAGTGTTCTTTTCTCTGACCCATACTCTCACTCAGGCATTCAAGTCGCCGCTAGCAAATCTTTGGCGGGGGATATGACTGAGCTGAGTGATTATGATTCACGCCGTATTAGCATTGCGGTTCGTCGCGGTGCAACACCGGTGCAAGTTGCACGCGAAACCTTTCCAAAAGCGAAACTTCTTCAATTTGATGATGAAGCCCAAGCGTTCCAAGAAGTGTTAAACGGTAATGCTCACGCAGTGATAGCATCTAGCCCGAAACCAGAGCATGAAGCGGTTAAGCACGCAGATAAGCTGTTTATTCCATTTACTGAGCGTCTTGCTCAGGGTAATGAAGCTTTTGCCGTACGTTTAGGTGAAGAGGATAAAGCGGCATTCTTTAATGAGTGGATTGCTGCACGCACAGCCGATGGATGGCTCAAAGAGCGCTATGAATTCTGGTTCTCGACGCTTGATTGGCAAGATCAAGTTGCCTCTGGTCAGTAGACAATAATGATAGTGATTTTGTGGAAAGAAGTCGTACTTTAAACCAGCCAGAGCAGCATCAATCATCAAGCAAGCGCCTAAATAAATTAGATTGGGGTTTGTTATTGGTGCTTGGTGCCGTTGTGGCTTGGCTATATTACCGCTCCTCTGTTGGTGTAAATTATCACTGGCAGTGGGAGAAAGCGGTTGATTTGATATTTACGCCTAGAGCAGATGGCAGTTTACCGTATTTTTTTCAAGGCTTGGTGGCAACGCTGAGGTTGAGTTTGTGGGGAATACTGTTGGCATTAGTGCTTGGTACAATACTAGGCATTGCTCGCCATAGCAAGGTCATGCTGGTTCGTATCCCTGCTAACCTGTTTGTGCAGTTAGTAAGAAACAATCCACCATTAGTGTTCATCTTTATTTTCTACTTCTTTATCTCTAATCAGTTGATTCCGCTGCTTGGGCTAGAAGAAATGCTACGCGGAAATCGAGCAGAGCCCAATGTGTTACAGCTATTCTTGTTTGGCCCTGTAAACCTGTGGGAAAACTTGTTGTCCGGTGTCTTGTGCGTTGGCTTGCTATCATCGGCGTATGTCGCAGAAGTCGTGCGCTCTGGTTTGATAGCTGTTCCCAAAGGTCAGTGGGAGGCGGCCGATTCGTTAGGCTTGTCGTTTTGGACTAAATATCGTTATGTTATCGCACCCCAAGTGCTGGCGAGTATTACTCCTGCGTTGGCAGGTCAGGCAATTTCTCTGGTTAAAGACACCTCGATAGTCTCGCTCATTTCCATTCAAGAAATGACATTCGCAGGAACAGAGATCGCTAATTCATCCGGCCTCATTTTTGAAATCTGGCTGATTGTCGGCTTGGTTTATTTCTTACTCTGCTTTGGTTTATCATTGCTGTTTAAGAAGGTGGAAAAGCGGAGTCTACGACACCTCTCCCGTTAACCCTCAAGAGCCGCCATCGCGGCTCTTTCTTTTTCAAGCAGTATAGCCTTTGTTATATTTTTATAAGGACAGGCACAGCTATCACTTACTCGAACAAGGACTTATTGGGACAGGCACCGTTTTAAGGGGGTTGTATCAAACGAGGACAGGCATGACTTGGAGTTTGGCTTTGGGTGCATAGGTCATACTAGGACAGGCACCTTTGAAATTGTAACCTGGTATAGAAGGGGGGTTGTATCTAATAGGTGAGGCGGTAGAATCAGCGCTCTTAATTGTTTTGTCCCCAAACATAACGAACCACTTATGCCAAAAATCAATTTACATCGACGTGACCATGCTTCTGCACTAGCCAATGAAATGAGTCCTGAAACACTCCAACAAAAGCTTGCGCCTCGCTTTGGAAGACCGCAAAAGCGCCTGACACCTAGCCCTTACATTAGTGATAAGAACCTAGAGCGTCGTTGGAGTAAAATTGATAACCCTGAGTGGCAAACTTTGCTGCTAGATGATGTGACCTGTGAGCAGGCAGAACTCTACAACAAGAACATTGAGTACTTTATCGGTACGGTTAATGTGCCAGTAGGCGTTGCAGGGCCACTGCGTGTAAATGGACTTTTTGCTGAAGGCGATTATCTCGTTCCGTTAGCAACAACGGAAGCGGCGCTGGTGGCTTCTTATCACCGAGGCTCACAGTTGCTTACTGCAGCTGGTGGGGCAAGCGCCATGCTGCTTAATGAGGGAGTGACTCGTACGCCGGGTTTCGCGTTTTACAATCTTGCAGAAGCAGGGCAGTTTGTTGCGTGGGCAGTGACGCAATATGCCCAGTTTAAGCAAATCGCAGAATCAACCACGTCACATGGCAAACTTAAAGACATCAATATCAATATTGAAGGCAACCACGTTTACCTGGTATTCGAGTATCTGACAGGTGATGCTTCTGGGCAGAATATGGTCACCATTGCCACCAATGCGGTGTTTGAATTTATCATGCATAACTCACCCATTGAGCCGGAGTTCGCGTTCCTAGATGGTAATTTGTCCGGCGATAAAAAAGCCACAGCCCAAACGCTGCGTAGCGTGCGCGGTAAAAAGGTGACAGCCGAAGCTAACATTCCTGCTGAGCTAGTTGAAAAATACCTCCACACTACCCCAGAGAAGATGATGCAATTTGCACAGATGACAACGGTAGGCGGCACGTTGAGTGGCACTATTGGTATTAATGGTCATTATGCTAATGCACTCGCCGCGCTGTATATTGCTTGCGGTCAAGATGCTGCATGTGTTGCTGAATCGGCGGTGGGGATGACTCGTTTAGAGATCAACCGTGATGGTGGTCTTTATGCGAGTGTCACGTTGCCAAATATCATGGTAGGCACAGTGGGTGGTGGGACAGGCTTACCTACACAAAAAGCCTGTCTTGAAATGATGGGCTTACATGGTAATGGTCAATCGCAAGCGTTGGCAGAGGTAGTGGCAGCGCTATGTCTCGCGGGTGAGCTCTCTATTGTCGGTGCTTTTTGTGCGGGCCATTTCTCACGCGCTCACCATAAACTGGCTCGCGACTAGTAAGCGATCTTTATATTGTGCGAATCGCAGCTTCTGAACTGCGATCAGTGTTCACTCGTCTTCAATTTTGAATCGCGCGTGTCTTGCTTGAGTAATTGAGCATCGCGTTTGACTCATGAGCTGATGCAGAGTCATTTCAGGGCTCTCTTTTAGCAACCGTATCAGTTTGGCCTCTAGGGGCTCAAGCTTATCTTGGTGCTGACTGAGCACATCGTCGACTTTTCGGCATAGAAAACAACGCTCATTGATAGCGTAATGCCTAAATGCTTCAACAAAGTTTAAGAGATTGGGCGCGGCCCCAATAAGCTGCCAATTGCGCGAGCGCCTGACCCGTTTCAATGTGCAGTGATACTCCTGACTCAACTGCTTTGCGAGTTCAACTTGAGTACGCTCAAGTCGGTGCAAAAGAGAGGGCAGAGAGACGGTGATAAGTGAGTCGGGCATGAAAAAGGCTACAAGATACGGAAGTATTTGTAGCCTAGGTTAGAGTGATAAGCGTTTTACTTCAAGACATCATCACTTCGCGGCGTGCTTTCACACTCATCAACAGCATGTAGATGCAAGTTGCTAATAGTGACAAGAACAGATAGCTCATTAAGCCATGGTTTTGTCCCATTGAACGATCAGCAATCACAGGGCCAAGCACGGAACCAATACTGTAACTGAACAGCATGACTTGCGTTGCTGAAACAATATAGCGTGTATCGAGTTTGTCACAGGCTAGGTTAATAGCGATTGGGTAGAGAGCGAATGTCGCCATACCCAACAAAAACAAGTTAACGGCTAGCGTAGCGATATCACCCTGCAAAAACGTCATGGCTAATGCCCCTACGCCCAGTAGTGAGAACATGGCCATTAGTAATGTGCGGCCTAGGTACTTTGATAGCCAAGACACCATAGGTTGTACAGCCATTCCACCAAGAATGATCAACGCCATTAAACTGCCAACTTCTTCTCGAGCAATGCCACGATTAGAGAGTTCAAGTGGCATCAGGCCATAGATTGCCCCTAGGGTTTGCCCCGAAACGATGCAGCCGATAAGCGCTGCTTGGTTAAGTTTAGAGATCTGTTTTAGGCTTAAGCTGTCACTATGCCCTGCATCCGGTTGATCTGATTCACCAAACATTAGGCTAACCACAGCCAAAAGTAGCAAGCCTAAGATAGTCGCGACAGGTAGCATGCCTTCAATACCAATGATGCCGATACCGAGTTGCCCCAGTGCTGCGCCGCCATATAGCGACCCCATGTACAGGCCGAGTCGTTTCGCGCGACCCGCTTCGTCACCATGTAACAGCCAAGACTCTACGGTAACAAACACACCTGCAACCGCGATACCTGCCAAGAAACGCGCTGCCAACCAAACGGCGGCGTGAGGCAGGGCAACCAGCACAGCAATGGTGAAAATAAATACAACGAGAGAGGCAATAAAGGCGACTCGGTGACCAATGCGGTTGACCATCGGTTCCATCATCATGGCACCGACTAATAAACCAGCGTAAAACGCACTCGCCAGCCAACTCGCGAGTGAGCTTTCAAGGCCATATTGTGGCAACGCGAGTGGGATAATACTCATCAAATAACCCGAGGCTACGGCGTATAAAAACAGGGCAATAACCGGCACTGTGATGCGTGGTTTTGCTACGGCCAAAGTCGAGTTCATGATGATGCGCTCCTAAAATTGAGTGATTGGTTCGTTGATTTAGGGCGCGAATATGGGGGAAATAACTGTTAGGGTAAAACGATTGTTTTTTCTCTTTACGACAAAGAATTTTTATCGACAAAAAAGCACAGCTAGCGACTAGGCTAGCTGTGCTTTTGACTGCTAGAGAGGGCGTACTATGCGACGTTGTCGTAGCGATATCTCAGTTTAGGATCATTGGTAAAGTATTCAACGAGCTCCCATTCAAATCCGGCATTATCCCAGAAGTAAACCCGCTTGCGACTCGTCTCATCGGCAATTTGACCATTCATGCGATAGCCTTTATCGAGAAGGTTTTGTTTAATTTGCTCAACGTCGGTGACGACTAATGCCAGATGGTTAATGCCGATATCATAATAGGGGCGACGGTTGTCTTTGGCGGTTTGATCCAGTTGTGGCTCTTGAAGTGCGAGGTAGTTTTCGTTGTTCCCCACATGTGCCCATCGATAGCTATCTTCGGGCTCATTGTCTGCCCTCACTTCAAAGTCTGGGGCGACGATTTTCAAAAAATCAACGGCGGCATCAATGCTTGGTACGGTGATATTTGCATGCTCTAGTTTGGTCATCCTTCATTCCCTCTCGATAACGATATGTGTTTTTTGTTGAATTGTTTGTATAGATAGAGCGTAAAACCTAAACTTAACTTGAGGTCAAGAAGGAATATGAAAATGATGTTATCTGTAGGGCAAGTGGCCAAGCGTGCCGATGTTGCAGTATCGGCCATCCATTTTTATGAAAAGAAAGGTTTGATTACTTCAGCCCGAAATAGCGGTAATCAAAGACAGTACACAAGCGATGTCTTACGACGAATCGCTGTGATAAAAATCGCGCAGCAAGTGGGGCTCTCACTGCAAGAGATCAGGCAGGCGATGTCGGTCTTGCCGATCAATAAAGCTCCCTCGCAAGATGAGTGGCAATTAATGAGTCAAATCTGGCGTGAAGAACTACAAGCAAGAATCGACAACATGCAAAAGCTACATAGCCAGTTGGGGCACTGTATCGGTTGTGGCTGCCTTTCAATGAAAACTTGCCATCTTTACAACCCAGATGATGAGAAGGGGATAGACGCCAAAGGCGCAACGTTATGGTGACCAGTGAAATTAAGGTATGAAGGGACAAAAAAGGTGCCTCGTGGCACCTAGTTGTGTTTTATCTTAAGTGTTATCCGCAGCACTTTTTGAACTTTTTACCGCTACCACACGGGCACGGGTCGTTGCGACCGATTTTATCGTGAGCGAAAGGTTGCGGTTTCTTCACCGTTTCGATGACTGGCTCGGGGAATGTTCCGTCGATGTAGTACCAGAGGCCCTCTTCGCGCACAAAGCGTGAACGCTCCTCTAGACATAGCGTTTCACCGTCTTGATTCAGATACGCTTTAAAGGTGACAAAACCTTCGTCGCTGTGTGAACCATTTTCACGGCTTGTAACTTCGAGGTTGATCCAGTCACTGCGTACTGAATCTGCAATTGCATCGTAATCGTCTTGTGCATTGCAGCTTGGGTGATACGTAGCCACAACAAAATCCACTAGGTCGAGAACATGGGCGCAATATCTTGCGCGCATAAGCTGCTCAGGAATAGAGGCATTATGGTGGTTTTGATGTACAGGCTCACAGCATTGTGCGTAGGCTTGGCCGCTTTTACATGGGCATGTTGTCATGATGGTGTTCCAGTTTCTGCTGATGCAAGTAAATCTCCGGTCCATTGCACGGCATCATCGTAGCATTGACTGAGTGATTCATCAGATAATTTGAGAGTTGCAGAGAGTTCAGCGAGGGCTTGCCAGTTCGCTTGTTCGTAGCTGATGGCGGTACCAAGAATATTGGCTAGTGTGCCTGTCCCATCAGCCAGAGCGGTTTTGACGGCTTCATCAACAGGCATAGACTCAAGCAAGTCGGCAATTGGCTGATCAAGCAAGCTGTCGAGTAATGAGAACATTCCGGTCAAAAACGCATCGCCAGGGTCAACATCGCCTTTGACTTTGCGTGCAACCAACTCGCAAAAACGCGCGCGCTGAACAGAGAGGCGATACAGATAGTCTGGTTTCGACTCTTTGGTCGATGCGATTGCAACCAAAGCCACAAACTTTCTTAAGCGCTCTTCACCTAAATAGACTAGCGCTTGTTTAAAGGATTTTATCTTGGCAGACACCATCACTGAAGAGTTGACATAGGTCAGCAACTTATACGACAGCGACAGGTCTTGGCTGAATAGGTTTTCCAGCGCTTTGTAGTCGATGGAAGGTTTAGCCAATTGCTTACACAGTTGCACAACCGTGATGAATGATGGCTCAAGGGCTTTGCGCTGTATCATCTCTGGCTTACTGAAAAAGTAACCCTGAAAGTAATCAAATCCAGCATCATGGGCGCGTTGGAAATCTTCGTAGGTTTCAACTTTTTCAGCTAGGAAGCGAATTTTGGTGTGCTCAAGTTTGTGAATGAAGATTTCTGCTTTTTCAATTGAGATCGAGCGAATATCAAATTTGATGATAGAGACAAACGGCAAGAACGGTCTCCACTCTTTGCTCGGTACAAAGTCATCAAGTGCAATAGTGTAACCCGCGAGTGCCATTTCTCGAACAGCAGAGAGCAGTTCAGAGGTTGGTGCACAGTCCTCTAATATTTCAACAACGAGGTTGTCGCTCGGGAACAAGGTTGGAATGCGATTAATCAAGCTCTGGTAAGGAAAGTTAACAAAGCCGAGGTTATCCCCAAGAGTGCTGTAGTGGGTCGATAAAAAATGATCAGACAAAAGTCGACTGGTCGCGAGATCAGGATCGATTTCAGGAAAGGTATTGTTCGGGCCATCACGGAACAGCAACTCGTAACCAATGGTCCGTTTGGAGCGATCGAGTATCGGCTGTCTTGCTATATACGAGTACTTCAAGGGTGTTCTTATTTTTGTCTGCAGACGTTTAATATTACTGATAGTAGAAACAATTACTCAATGCTATCTCAAATTTGTGACATTAATCGATAGCGAATGAATCGAGAGACATTGTCTCGTCATCGATACGTAAAACGTATCCTTGATCTCCCCAGTCGCCAAGTACGACACGACTGGCTGGTTGGTGGTTGAGCGTAAAGCGATGTACGTTAGGGCGATGAGTATGACCATGAATCATTAAGTCGACTTGATGATCTCGCATCACTTTTTCCACTTCGCTTTGCGTCACATCCATAATATCGAGAGACTTACTCTGTTTATCGTGCTTAATATCCCCTTTGATCTTAGCGACGATTTTTTCGCGCACAGAAAACGGTAGATGATTAAACAACCATTGAAGCCATGGAAGGTGCACTTTTTTACGGTAGTTGAGATAGGCTTCATCAAGTGTACACAGTGTATCGCCGTGCAGCACGACCGCTTTTCTTCCGTAGAGATCGATCACGGTTTCATCACCAAGCAGTGTTACCCCAGTCTCTTTCGTAAATCGCTTTCCTACTAGAAAATCACGGTTTCCTCGCGTGAAATAACAAGGCACGCCCTGGCTGGTGAGTTGCTTGAAGGCTTCGATAATGGAGCGACAGAACGGTGAAGGGTCATCATCCCCAGTCCAAAAATCAAAAAGATCACCTAAAACATAAACGGCATCTGCGTGAGGCGCTTCTTCTTGCATGAAGTGAAAAAAAGCCTGGTTGAGCTTTGGAACATTAGGAGAGAGATGAAGATCAGAAATAAACAGTGTGGTCATAGAGTCATACTTAATCAAATGATTGGGGCAGCAAAAGAGCCGCCCCGATATCGAATTATTCTTCGATAGTTGTACCCGTGATCAGTACGTCTTCTAGCGGTACGTCTTGGTGCATACCGTAAGAACCCGTGCTAACCCCTTTGATTTGGTTTACAACGTCCATGCCTTCAATAACTTCAGCAAATACACAGTAACCCCAACCGTCTAGGCTTTCGCTACGAAAGTCTAGGAATGTGTTGTTGTTTACGTTGATAAAGAACTGAGAGCTTGCTGAGTGCGGTTCCATAGTACGCGCCATTGCTAACGTACCTACTTTGTTGCTTAGGCCGTTGTTTGCTTCGTTTTTGATTGACTCGCGAGACGCTTTCTCACGTAGACCAGATTCCATGCCGCCGCCTTGGACCATGAAACCGTCAATAACACGGTGGAAAAGCGTGTTGTCGTAGAAACCATCACGACAGTACTGTAGGAAGTTTGCACATGTTACTGGTGCTTTCTCTTCGTTAAGTTGGATTTTGATGTCACCAAAGTTTGTGTGAAGGGTGATCATGATGATGTCCTTTGTTCATATAGATAGGTTTAGGATAGCAATTCTATCTTAACTACTTTGATAATCCTACGTGAAAAAGGGCCCTTTGATTGAAATTGGTGGTGTTTATGCTGCGTTTTTGCACGATAGAGGATTACTTAAGTCCGGCCATGTTGGTATACTGAGCGCCAGATTTTTTTACACCAATATTTAGATAGAGATCATGCTGAAAATATATAACTCACTTACACGCAAGAAAGAGGAATTCAAGCCAATCGAAGCCGGTAAAGTCGGTATGTACGTGTGTGGGGTAACCATCTACGATCTCTGTCATATTGGTCACGGTCGTACATTCGTTTCTTTTGACGTGGTATCACGTTACCTACGCTACCTTGGGTACGACTTGAACTTTGTTCGTAACATCACTGACATTGATGACAAAATCATCAAGCGAGCGGCTGAAAATGGTGAGTCTTGTGAAGCATTAACTGAACGATTAATCGGTGAAATGCACGCAGACTTTGATGCGCTAAATATGGCACGCCCAAATGTGGAGCCACGCGCAACACAATATATCCAAGAGATCATTGATCTAGTAGAAAAGCTCATCAAACGTGGCTTTGCTTATGTTGCCGATAACGGCGATGTGATGTTCGAAGTAAGCAAGTACGATGATTACGGCAAACTATCAAAGCAAGACCTTGACCAGTTGCAAGCAGGCGCTCGTGTAAGCATTGAAGTGACTAAGCGCAGCCCGCTTGATTTTGTACTTTGGAAGATGTCTAAGCCGGGCGAACCAACTTGGGAATCGCCTTGGGGTCCTGGCCGCCCTGGTTGGCACATCGAATGTTCAGCGATGAACTCGTCTATCTTAGGCGATCATTTCGACATTCACGGTGGCGGTTCTGATCTGCAGTTCCCACACCATGAGAATGAAATTGCGCAATCATGCTGTGCACACGATACACAATACGTGAACACTTGGATGCACAGTGGCATGGTGATGGTTGACCGCGAGAAGATGTCTAAATCTCTGGGTAATTTCTTCACTATTCGAGATGTTCTTGGTCACTACGATGCGGAAACTGTACGTTACTTCCTAATGTCAGGTCACTACCGTAGCCAGCTTAACTACAGTGAAGAGAACTTGAACCAAGCACGCGCTTCCCTTGAGCGTCTGTACACGTCATTACGTGGTTTGGATACAACAGTTGAAGCCCAAGGTGGCGATGAGTATGTTGCACGCTTTGAAGCTGCAATGAATGACGACTTCAACACACCAGAAGCGTACTCAGTGTTGTTTGATATGGCTCGTGAAATAAACCGTGTGAAAGCGGAAGATATTGCAGCGGCAAACGCAATGGGCGCAGTGATGCGCAAGCTTGCCGAAGTGATTGGTATCCTATACCAAGACCCTGAAGCCTTCCTTAAAGGCGATGCAGGTGACGACGACGAAGTGGCAGAGATCGAAGCACTGATCAAACTGCGTAACGACTCTCGCGCTGCAAAAGACTGGGCGAATGCAGATATGGCTCGTGACAAGCTGACGGAGATGGGCATCGTTCTAGAGGACGGCCCGGAAGGCACTACGTGGCGTCGTAAGTAGTTTATTTTAAGTAATCTATTATTAAGCAAATAGTGGTTTAAGAAGGGCTGAGGTTTCAGCCCTTTTTCTTAACTCAGTTTTAAATTTCAACTAGGTAATTTCTCTTGGCTCAGATGTACTTCTATTACTCTGCAATGAATGCGGGTAAGTCGACAACACTTCTTCAATCTTCTTTTAACTACCAAGAACGTGGCATGAATCCATTGATTTTGACTGCCGCGTTAGACGATCGTTACGGCGTAGGAAAAGTCAGTTCACGTATCGGTTTGCAAGCGGAAGCGCAATTATTCAATGCTGAAACGGATCTGTTTGCTGAGATCAAAGCAATTAATGAGCAAGAGAAGCGTCACTGTATTCTGGTGGATGAGTGTCAGTTTCTAAGTAAAGAGCAGGTCTATCAGCTCACTGAGGTTGTTGATAAACTGCATATCCCAGTACTTTGCTACGGTTTGCGTACCGATTTCTTGGGTGAGTTATTTGAGGGTAGTCGCCATTTGTTAGCCTGGGCAGATAAGCTGGTTGAGCTTAAGACGATTTGTCATTGTGGTCGTAAGGCAAACATGGTGATCCGTACTGATGAGCACGGTAAGGCGATTGCAGAGGGTGATCAGGTTGCGATTGGTGGTAATGACCGTTATGTCTCTGTATGTCGTCAGCACTACAAAGAAGCGCTAGGTAAGTAACTCAGCTTACCAACCAAGAAAACACACAATAAAAAACGGAGCATCAGCTCCGTTTTTTATTTGGCTTGATAATCTAAGATTAACGAGCGCGGAAGACGATGCGACCTTTAGATAGATCGTATGGAGTCATCTCTACAGTTACTTTGTCACCAGTAAGAATACGGATGTAGTTCTTACGCATTTTACCTGAGATGTGTGCCGTTACTACGTGGCCGTTTTCTAGCTCAACTCGGAACATAGTGTTTGGAAGAGTGTCAAGGACAGTGCCTTGCATCTCGATTACGTCTTCTTTAGCCATTTAATCCTCTTATGTAAATGGTTTGTTTTGCACCACTAATCATGGGTACAAAAGCGGAATAAATAAAGTTGGGCGGTATTCTACCCCTGCCAACGCTGATTTACTAGCCTTTGATGGCGATGAAATCTAACTTTATAGTTCATAGCTGGGCATTCATCGATTTGATAGCCCAAATAAAGCCAGTGATTTTGTTGTTTTACACAAAACTCAATCTGTTTTAACACCGCCAACGTGCCCAGTGAAATAGGGTAGTCTGGGTCATAAAAGGTATAGAAGGCACTGGCACATTGAGGCATTACATCAGTCACTGCAACCGCGATGAGTTTATCGTCATCGTAGAGGTGTAAAAACTGTGGAGAGAGCCACGAGCAATGAGCGAACTTGAAAAAATCGTCCTTTTTCGGTGGATACATAGTGCCATTTCGATGACGCGCTTCGATATAACGGGCGTACAAGTCAAACCACCCATCATCTAACTCAGGCTTCATTTCACTGCGAATAGACTTCGATTTGCTAAGGATACGCTTTTGGCTCTGAGTAGGTTTGAAATCACCGACAGAAAGACGAATCGCTTCACACGCTTGGCACAGTGTACAGTGAGGCTTGTATATCACATCACCGCTGCGACGAAAGCCATTAGCAAGCAGGATTTGATAACCCTCAGGTGAATGGTTGGGTTCATCCAATGCGACCGCCATTCTCTCCTGATGGTTGGGGAGATAAGCACATTCATGTGCTGCTGTGAGTCCAATCCTAATGTGGTACAAATCCGAGTTCATTGATGACCTAGTGGGAAATTACAGCGGATACGATCAACGTAGTTGATCAATCCAAACAGATCCATTGCTGCTCAAAACAGTTTGAATCGATTTTTTGGTTTTTAAGGTGCTCTAATTGTTGCATAAAATCGGCTCTTAGCAACTCTTGTGCGCCCAATGAGGCTAAATGTGGATTCATGATTTGGCAGTCAATGAGCTTGCCCCCATGTTTAGCAAAGTGTTGGCAAAAGAACCAAAGACCAACTTTCGAAGCATTAGTCTCTAAACTGAACATCGACTCACCACAAAACAGTTGTCCTATCGACAGTCCATACAAGCCCCCCACAAGCACGTCATCTCGCCACACTTCGACAGAGTGGCAGTAGCCTAACGAGGCAAGGTGCTTGTAGGCTTCGCGCATTTCTGGGTGAATCCAGGTTTCTTCGGCGCTGCGGGTTGATGCGCAGTAGTCAATGACTCGCGCTGTTGCTCGGTCAATCGACACCATGTAGTTGTGTTTGCGCTGGAATTTTTTCAAGCTTTTCGCAGGCTCGAATGTCACAGGGTCAAACACTGCCCGAGGAGCAGGGCTCCACCACAGAAGAGGTTCGTCGGGGCCGTACCATGGAAAAATACCATGGCGATAAGCATTTAATAGTCTGTGTGGTGATAAATCGCCGCCAAAGGCCAGCAAACCGCTTGGGTCTTCCAGTGCGTCAAAGGGAGAGGGAAAATCGATTGAGTTAGGGTCAAGTTCAGTTAGATAGATGGCCATGCGCGGGTTTTCATTCACCGTTTATGCAAAAATGCGTTGAGATGGCGTGATTGTATTACTCTATGTCGCCAATTGCCAAAGTGTTCATTTGTCAGCCTAGGTTTACGCGACAAATACTTCATTTTTCACTGTTATCGAGTCTGGAGTTATGCAGTTTTTTTGGTTAGTCTGCCAATACGAAGAATTATTGCTAACTGCTGCCCTCCCTTATCCAGCAGTAGACCTAAGGGAATAAATAGTTAATGGAAAGCCTGACTTTAAATCCAATCCAACGTGTGAATGGTGTGGTGAACCTGCCAGGTTCAAAAAGTGTCTCCAACCGTGCTTTGTTGCTTGCAGCACTGGCGAAGGGAACAACAAGACTGACGAATTTACTTGATAGTGACGATATTCGTCACATGCTTAATGCGCTTACCAAATTAGGTGTGAGCTACCGTTTGTCAGATGATAAAACTGTGTGTGAAGTTAAAGGGCTAGGTCGTCCGTTTGATGTCTCGGAAGCGCAAGAGTTGTTCTTAGGCAATGCTGGTACTGCAATGCGTCCACTTGCAGCGGCACTGTGTCTTGGTCGCGGCGAATACGTGTTGACGGGTGAGCCTCGTATGAAAGAGCGCCCAATCGGCCATTTAGTGAATGCGCTCAAAGAAGCTGGCGCCGAGATTGAGTATTTAGAAAACGCAGATTACCCACCACTCAAGATTACCGCTACAGGCCTAAACGCGGGCATGGTATCTATCGATGGCTCTATTTCAAGTCAGTTCTTAACGGCATTTTTGATGTCAGCACCGCTGGCTGAAGGTGAAATTACCATCAATATTGTTGGTGAGTTGGTGTCTAAGCCTTACATCGATATTACGCTGCATATCATGAAGCAGTTTGGTGTTGAGGTGATTAATAACGACTACCAACAATTTGTCGTTCCAGCAGGTCAACAATACATCGCACCGGGTGATTTCTTAGTGGAAGGCGATGCGTCTTCTGCCTCTTACTTCCTAGCTGCTGCCGCTATCAAAGGTGGTGAAATCAAAGTAACGGGTATTGGCAAAAACAGTATTCAAGGTGATATTCAATTTGCTGATGCGCTCGAGAAAATGGGTGCTGAGATCGAATGGGGTGATGATTATGTGATCTCTCGTGTCGGTGAGCTAAAAGCGATTGATATGGATTACAACCACATCCCAGACGCAGCGATGACGATTGCGACAACGGCACTGTTCGCAGAAGGCACGACAGCTATTCGCAACGTGTACAACTGGCGTGTAAAAGAGACTGATCGTTTGGCGGCGATGGCGACAGAACTGCGTAAAGTCGGTGCAGAAGTGGAAGAGGGGGAGGATTACATCATTGTAAACCCACCTAAGCAACTTCAGCATGCTGCGATTGATACCTATGACGATCACCGTATGGCGATGTGTTTCTCGTTAGTCGCTTTGAGTGATACACCAGTGACGATTAACGATCCAGGCTGTACGTCAAAAACATTCCCAGACTACTTCGATAAACTGGCAGAACTTAGCTGCTAAGCGAAGCTGTTTGTTAAACGGGTATAAATGATTAGGGGAGCCTTGCTCCCCTAATTGTATTCACGGTTACTTTGTATTCATGGTGACTGTATTCACGATGACTAAAAGAAATATTAGCCTTCTAGTGTGAACTCTTTCGACAAGTGATGCGCTAAGTATTTGAACATATTAAACACGGCGGTGGTGTTTTGAGTAGGAAGGCCATTATCGTCTAAGAAGTACTCACCTTTAAACACCAACACCCCTTCTTTTTCTTCTACGGAATCTGCGCGCATGCCTTTGATGTAATCATCGTGCTCTTGGATGATTTGGTTTGCGATGAGAAGGAGATCGAATTTCGAAATGTTTTTCTTTTCACTCATGAGTTTTTCTGTCCGATTAGTTGTGCTTGGCGCAAGTCTAGAAAAAACTGCACAGAGAATCTAGTGACTTTTTAGTACCTGACCAGATTGTTTAATGCCACCTACTTAAAGGGTCAGATTTCCACTATGTATTTCCACTATATATAGAGGGAAAATAGGGGAGTTTTAGCGGCGATTTGATTGCCCAAATGTCAACCAGTCAGAAGTTTTTTTGCAAAAAGATATTGATCTTCTGAAAATCTCGCTCAATAGTAAAAAAAGAACGAGACATTGAGTATGTCGTACTGTAACGGCGTGCCAACAAAATAGAGTATTGAATTACTATGGGTAAATCACTGGTTATTGTGGAGTCGCCAGCCAAGGCGAAAACCATCAATAAGTACCTAGGTAAGGACTTTGTTGTAAAGTCGAGTGTAGGCCACGTACGTGATCTCCCGACAGCAGGACAAAGCACTGGGCAAAAAAAAGCAGCGCCGGTTTCTACCAAAGGGATGAGTGCGGAAGAGAAAGCACGCATCAAAAAGGAAAAAGACCGCAAGTCTCTCATCAAGAAAATGGGTATCGACCCATATAACGGTTGGGAAGCAAACTACCAAATCCTTCCAGGTAAGGAAAAAGTAGTTTCAGAACTGCAAAAGCTAGCAGAAGACGCAGACTACGTTTATCTCGCAACCGATTTGGACCGTGAGGGAGAGGCTATCGCTTGGCACCTTCGCGAGATCATCGGTGGTGATGAAGAGCGATACAAACGCGTGGTGTTTAACGAAATCACCAAAAATGCAATTCAACAGGCGTTTGAACAACCAGGTGAGCTAAATATTGATGGCGTAAACGCGCAGCAAGCACGTCGATTTATGGATCGTGTCGTTGGCTTTATGGTTTCACCACTTCTTTGGAAGAAAGTGGCGCGCGGTTTATCTGCCGGTCGTGTTCAGTCAGTTGCGGTTAAGCTGCTGGTGGAGCGTGAGCGTGAGATCAAAGCGTTTATCCCGGAAGAGTTTTGGGATATTCATGCTGACACGATAACCAAAGATACGACCGACTTCAGATTGCAAGTTGCACAGAAAGCTGGGTCTGCCTTCAAGCCAGTGAACGAAGCAGAAACAAAAGCGGCAATGAGTGTACTTGAAAACGCCACTTATGAAGTTTGCAAGCGTGAAGATCGTCCAACAAGCAGCAAGCCATCGGCCCCTTATATCACGTCAACACTGCAGCAAGCGGCGAGTACTCGTCTAGGCTACGGTGTGAAAAAGACCATGATGCTCGCTCAGCGCCTCTATGAGGCGGGTTACATCACTTATATGCGTACTGACTCGACTAACTTGAGTAAAGAGGCTGTAGAGGCCGCTCGTGAGTTTATCGGGAGTGAGTATGGCGATGCGTACTTGCCAGCGAATCCATTGGTTTATGGTAGCAAAGAGGGCGCACAAGAAGCGCACGAAGCGATTCGTCCTTCTGATGTTGCAGTCAAAGCTGACGACCTTAACGGTATGGAAGCGGATGCTCACAAGCTCTATTCACTGATTTGGAATCAATTCGTCGCGTGTCAAATGACACCTGCGAAATACGATTCAACCACAGTGAGTGTCAAAGCGGATGAGTACACGCTAAAAGCGAAAGGCCGCATCTTGAAGTTTGATGGTTGGACTCGCGTTCAGCGCCCATTGGGTAAAAACGAAGACCAAATACTCCCGGCTGTGCAAGTGGGAGATGTGTTGAGCCTGAAAGCGCTTGATCCGAAACAGCACTTTACGAAGCCGCCGGCACGCTTCACCGAAGCCGCTCTAGTTAAAGAACTAGAAAAACGTGGCATTGGTCGTCCGTCGACTTATGCATCCATCATTTCAACGATCCAAGATCGTGGTTATGTAAAAGTTGAGCAACGTCGTTTCTATGCTGAAAAAATGGGCGAGATCGTTACAGATCGCCTTGACGACAGCTTCAATGATCTAATGAACTACGACTTTACGGCACGTATGGAAGAGAAGCTCGACCAAGTGGCGGAAGGCGAAGTGAATTGGAAGAAGATGCTTGATGGCTTCTTCGGCGACTTTACTGGCGAGCTTGAGAAGGCTGAGCTAGACGAAGATCATGGCGGTATGAAGCCAAATCATATCGTGATGACAGATATTGAGTGTCCAACATGTTCACGTCCGATGGGGATTCGTACCGCATCAACAGGTGTGTTCTTGGGCTGTTCAGGTTATGCACTTCCACCGAAAGAGCGTTGTAAAACAACGATCAACTTGGGTGATGAAGAGGGCATTATCAATGTTCTTGAAGAAGACGTAGAAACAGCTGCACTTCGTGCGAAAAAGCGTTGTCCGATCTGTGAGACTGCGATGGACGCTTACCTTATCGATGATAAGCGCAAGATGCATGTGTGTGGTAACAACCCGAACTGTGAAGGCTACGTAGTCGAACACGGTGAGTTTAAGGTCAAGGGTTACGATGGCCCTGTGGTTGAGTGTGACAAGTGTGGTTCAGACATGGTGCTGAAAAACGGTCGATTTGGTAAGTACATGGACTGTACCAATGAGAACTGTAAAAACACGCGTAAGATCCTCAAGAACGGTGAAGTTGCTCCACCGAAAGAAGATCCCGTGCACTTCCCAGAGCTGCCTTGTGAAAACTCGGATGCGTACTTTGTTCTGCGTGACGGTGCATCAGGTCTGTTTCTGGCGGCAAGTAACTTCCCTAAATCTCGTGAGACACGTGCTCCGTTAGTGGAAGAGCTTGCTCGATTTAAAGACCGTATTTCACCGAAATTCCAATACCTAGCAGATGCACCTACTCACGATCCAGATGGTCGACCAGCGGTTGTACGATTTAGTCGTAAGACAAAGGAAAACTACATCCGATCTGAGGAAGAGGGTAAGCCTTCAGGCTGGACCGGTCTTTATATTGACGGCAAATGGGAAATCACCGACAAGCGTAAAAAGCCCAAAAAATAGACGTAAACACGAATAATACGTAATAACAAAGCAGCCTCAGTGGCTGCTTTGTTGTTTTTGTGTGTTTTGTATGAAAGTTACATTAATAAAATGTAGCCAAATCCGAAAAAACCACTGGTATGAGTTCTGTTGAATAAATTCTGTGACACGTGCCCTACTGTTTTCGTAATTTTTCTTCATAATGGGGAATCTCTGGTAAAAACTAGAGTCATCGAAAGTTCGCGCTTTTCGTTTCGTCATGCTGGCTCCAACCGTTTGGTTTAATCTTCCCGAACTCAAACACAAAAAATACAGCAGTCGATAAAGAAAGTTGTAGACGTCTTTTCGATTAAGTCTAAATAGAATGCAATGGAATGCGTTAATACTAACCCCAAACACCACTCCATTTGCGTCCATTTAGGCTTCGCAAACGTTTGCTTCGCTCCCCCCTCAATATAAGCGACGCAAAGGTGATATATAAATATAAAAATGGAGAACAAACTATGGCTGGTGTTTTAGGGATGATCCTTGCTGGTGGCGAAGGCTCACGTCTTATGCCTTTGACTGAATCTCGCACGAAACCTGCAGTACCATTCGGTGGCAGTTACCGTCTTATCGACTTTGCTTTAAACAACTTCCGAAACGCAGACTTGATGAAAGTTTACGTTCTAACTCAGTTTAAATCGCAATCTCTCTACCTTCACATGAAAAAGGGCTGGAACCCGACCAGTATTACTGGTCGTTTTATTGACCTTATCCCAGCGCAGATGCGCGATGGTAAGCGTTGGTATGAAGGCACTGCTGATGCAATCTATCAAAACGTCGGTTTCATCAAGGAAGAAGATCCTGAGCAAGTTGCTATCTTTGGTTCTGACCACATCTACAAGATGGATATTCGTCAGATGCTTGATTTTCATAAAGAAAAAAAAGCAAGTTTGACGGTGTCTGCACTGCGTATGCCACTATCTGAAGCGTCTGCATTCGGTGTGATAGAAGTCGATGAGGATGGTAAAATGATTGGCTTTGAAGAGAAGCCGGCTAACCCTAAGTCGATTCCGGGTCATCCTGATATGGCTTTGGTCTCAATGGGTAACTACATTTTTGAAACCGAGTGTCTGTGTAGCGAATTACATGAAGATGCGAAGAATACAGAGTCTAGCCATGATTTTGGTAAAGACATCATTCCAAAGCTTTACCCACAAGGTGAAGTGTATGTGTATGACTTCTCAACCAACGACATTCCAGGCGAGAAGCCAACAACATATTGGCGTGATGTAGGTACTATCGGTTCTTACTGGTCAGCGCATATGGATCTGCTTGAAGAAGATGCGCCGTTCTCTCTTTATAACCGTAATTGGCAGTTGCACACTTACTACCCGCCATTGCCGCCAGCGACGTTCGTTGATGCGGATCACCGTAAAGTGAAGATCACAGATAGCTTGATCTCTGGTGGTAGTTATATCCAAGGATCAACGATTTACAAATCAGTTCTAGGCTATCGCAGTAACATTGCATCTGGCACAACCATCTCAGAATCTGTTATTTTAGGTGACGTGAAGATCGGCGCTGGGTGTAAAATCCGCCGCGCGGTTATCGATAAAGACGTAGAAATCGCACCAGGCACTGTGATCGGTGAAGACCTAGAGTTGGATGCAAAACGCTTCCACGTCTCATCTGAAGGCATTGTCGTGATTGCGAAAGGAACTAAAGTAGGATTCTAAAGTGGAAAAACTCAATCTCTGGTTTACCGTTTCAGAAGCTCAAGGATTGGTGAAAAGTGGTGGGCTGGCCGATGTGGCTAAAGCCCTACCTAAAGCATTGCAGGACCTCGGTCATCAGGTAGCTATTGTGCTACCTGCTTACCAGGCAATTCCTCATGTGTCTGATGCACCAGTGCTGTTTGAAACTGAGCTGAACCATTGGCCGCATACGGCTTATAAAGTCCGTAAATCTCAGCTTGATGGCGTTGATGTTTATCTCATCGATTGCGCTCAGTATTATGATCGCCCAGAACTGTACGCTGAGAATAATCACGCTTATCAAGATAATGGTGAGCGTTTTAGCTTCTTCTCTGCGGCGAGCCTTGATGTTTTGCCTAAGCTAGAAATTTGCCCTGACATTGTTCATGCCAATGACTGGCATACCGGTTTTGTCCCATTCTTGCTGAAAACTCGCTACCGTGAAGACCCATTTTTCGCCAATGTGAAAAGTGTGCTAACGGTGCATAACGCCGTGTTCAAGGGCATTTTCCATTACCATCAAGTTCAAACTATTCCGGAGTTAAACTTATCGGGTATGGAGTTTTTGCGTTACGGACATGATCAAGTGAGCATGTTGAGAGCGGGTATTGCGTTTGCGGACAAAATCAATGCAGTTAGCCCTAACTACGCTTCTGAACTGCTTACTGCGCTGGGTGCTCATGGCCTAGTCGATGACTTTGTTCATCGCGCGTGTGACCTGCACGGTATCGTTAATGGTTGCGACTACTCGGAGTGGGAGCCTTCTCAAGACGAGTTCTTGCCAACACCATACACTTCAGAAGCGACCTCACTGAAACAAGGCAAGGCGGATGCGAAGTTAACTCTGCAGCAAGAAGTTGGTCTTCCTCAAGAGAACAAGCCAATGTTTGGCATGGTGTGTCGCTTGACGCATCAAAAAGGATTCTCTTATTTGTTGCCTATCCTTGAGAAGTTTCTCAATAACGATGTGCAAGTTGTGATCATCGGGACGGGTGAAGCAGAAATCGCATCGTGGCTTCGTGGCATCGCTAAGCGATACCCAGAGAAATTTGCTTTCTTAGAAGCCTACAGTAATCGTTTCGCTCACTTGATTGAGGCGGGTGCTGACTTCTTCTTGATGCCTTCTGAATTTGAGGCGTGTGGTTTGAACCAAATCTACAGCATGGCGTACGGAACATTACCTATCGTGCGTGAGGTTGGTGGCCTTAAAGATACGGTTGTCGACTATGACTTGGCGCCTCAAGAGGCAACGGGTTTTAGCTTTAAAGAGCCTACGCCAGAAGCTTTGCTTATTACGATGCAGCGCGCTCTGTTATTGCTTTTGCAAGACCCTGATGGATTTACCAAGGTACAGCAACGAGCAATGCAACAAGACTTCAGTTGGAAAGAGTCAGCAGTTCAATACGTTAAGATGTATGAGCTTGCCAAGAATGGTGCTTAACACGGCCTTAGTGTGATTCAACAAAGGGCTGAGCCTTACGTGGCTTGGCCCTTTGTCATTTTAGAGCAATGCTTGTTTACAAATCCTGATGCAGTTTAGTTAGGTTAATTGTGCTAAACTCACGTCACTAGAAACTCTATATTTAAATTTATGTCAGATAGTTTGCTTTTCCATAAGACGTTTTTACATCCCACCAGCAAGGAGTGGGTGGTCTTTGTGCATGGAGCAGGCGGCAGCTCGTCGATTTGGTTCAAACAAATTAAGTCTTATCGTGAGCACTTCAATTTGCTGTTGGTTGACCTGCGTGGTCACGGAAAGTCGAATCAATTCATCAAAGATATCATCAGCCATAACTACACCTTCAAAGACGTGACGAAAGATGTTGTTAAAGTGCTCGATCACCTCAAGATTAGCTCTGCACATTTTGTTGGTATGTCTTTGGGAACCATTATTGTTCGTACGCTTGCTGAGCTTGAAACTCAACGCGTCAGAAGCATGGTGCTAGGTGGTGCTGTAACTCGCTTAAATGCGCGTTCTCAGGTACTTGTAAAGCTCGGGGACTGGTCTAAGAACTTTGTCCCGTATATGTGGTTATACAGCTTGTTTGCTTATATTGTGATGCCGCAACGTAATCAAAGAGAGTCAAGGCACCTGTTCATTCGTGAAGCGAACAAGTTGTGTCAGAAAGAGTTCAAGCGGTGGTTCAAGTTAGCGGCTGATGTTAACCCGTTGATGGGCTACTTTCGTGATAGAGAGTTACCGATCCCAACGCTCTATTTGATGGGAGACCGTGACTACATGTTCATCAAGCCGGTGAAAGAGATGGTTGCGCGTCACGACAAAAGTGAGCTGTTGGAAATTGAAGATTGTGGCCATGTGTGCAATGTAGAAAAACCCGACGAGTTCAACTCGCACTCCATCGGATTTATTCAACGTCACTCGCTCGCATAGGTTTACTCGCTAACATAGTTTTGTCGAGCCCATAGAATCAATTAATGTGGAGCGGTCGCTCCACATTGCCAGCAAGCTCCAAATTGCCCTTCGTTTTCTTCGTTACACTCTAGGCACTGCCAATCCTTTACCTCATTGCGTTGGCGAAGGTACTCTTCAACCAGTTCTTGTGCGTGTGCATGCTTAGCAATATCAATTAGCCAAACATGAGGGAAAGTCTCTTCATTAAAGGGTAATTCACCCTGTAGGCTAAATAGAGACTCTCCACGGACCTCACACTCAATACCCGACTGCTGTAGCATCTGAGCTACAATGTGCGCTTCTGGTGGGTGTTTCGCAAAGTAAATCTTCATGAGTTCTCGCTAACTATTTGCTAGGGGCAACATTACGTTTTTGATCAAGTCGGTTCATCACCCACTTCATTATCACCGGGAATAACCCTAGCAGCGCAAAAGACACTAAAACTGATGGGGAGATGATGCCGGCTAGTGAGTCGATTTGCGCCAACTGTGTACCGGCATTGAGATAAACCGCAGTACCAGGCAGCATACCCAGTTGACTAAATAGGTAGAAGCGACCGACCGAGATTGGGGTGAGTCCCATTAGAAGGTTAATTAGAAAGAAAGGAAACACCGGGATCAAGCGCAGTGAAACAAGATAAAGTGCACCATCTTTTTCAACGCCTTGGTTGATGACGCTCAGTTTGTCGCCAAACTTACTTTGTACCCAATCACGAAGCAAAAAGCGGCTGCTTAAAAACGCCAACGTTGCGCCAATAGTACTGGCAAAAGAGACCAGTAGTAAGCTCGTCCAAAAGCCGAATAGCGCTGCACCCAATAAGGTCACTACGGCAGCGCCAGGAACAGAGAAGGCGGTTATTCCGACATAGGCAAAGAAATAGATTGCTGCGGCAGTAAGAAAGTTTTCATCAATGAAACCACGAAGGGCAGCTTGTTGCGCTTTGGCGTTTTCTAATGTGAGATATTGACCAAATTGAGTCGCCAATATGATGATGATTGTTACGAGCACTAAGCCAATAATGACTTTGGGGTTTAAGAGTTTGCTCATCACGTTGACTCCTGTCGCTGATTTAAGATGATGAATCACTTACGTATAGAGACAGGATAGGTGTTAAATTTCTTTCAATCAAAATAAACAAAGTCAGCAATTAGCTGACTTTGTTTATTTTATAAAATCCGATTGGCTAGTTTATTTGATTCGCTAGGCTTTCACGTTGTGTCTGTGGAATCACTGTCCAGTGAGTGCCACGAATTGCCCCTTCAAGAGAGTAGAGCAGCTCTAAGCTAACAGGCGTCGTGTGGGATTCTTGAATGGCTTGATAAGCGCGCACCGCCCCCGCTTCTTCAAGTTGGGTGACAGTCTCGATTCCTGCTTTTTTCAACATTCGCTCGGTCGCTAGGCGAAGATTTGGCAGATCTTTCAAGCGTTGTGGCTTGGTTGTCTCTTGCTTTATCTTGTCTTCAGTTGCGGCTTTAAGTGCAACTTGAGCAACCTTTAGCAGTTGATTCTGTTCATTGACCCAGGTGTCTGGCAGTTGAAAATACTTAGTGACAACGGGGAAACCACGCTTTTCATAGACGTAAGGTTCCAGTTTATGTTCTGAAATAGCAGAATCCAACGCAGCACATTTACGCACATGCAGTTTGTTTTTGACAACCAATGCAAACATGGTGTCATTGACGAATATGCCAAAGCCGCCAAACATTGATCGGGACTTGACACTGCCAAGTTGCTCGAATAAGCGCATCGAGTCTTTTAATATCGGTTTATCCATGCTTTGTAATCTCGGTGAAGAAACATTCACGCCACCAAATTCAGGCCCGAGAGAATAGCAAAAACAACACAAACTTATGTCATAGAAAGGTTATGCTAGTGTAGTTTTACCATCGGCAACCCCGCTACCTTTCCATAATTATATCATAAACATGAATAAAATGACTGGTTAAGGCCGGAGGCTTTGCGTCCCACCTTCTCAGATGGTTTGCCCTGTGCGTGGCTTTAAGAGAGCATAATGAAAAGCGGAATAGGTATCACATCTTCAAGATCGATAGTGTGATGTTGATTCCAAAAAATAACCCTGACATTTTGCATTTGTATGCATAGTGTCAGGGTTATTAAATTTGTTATGAAATCAGACGCTTAATTATTAAGGTTGCGTACCGTTAAACGCTCAACAATTTCTGGGTGCATTTCAAACACACGCTTATCGTGCTCTTTGTCTTTGATGCGCTCCAGAAGGATTTCAAATGCATTCTTACCCACACGGCGTTTCGGCTGGTGAACGGTCGTTAGTGGTGGTGAGAAGTATTCTGCAAGCTCGATGTTGTCATAACCGATAACAGACATATCATCAGGAATACGGATGCCATTCTCTTGTAGACGACTCATTAGGCCTAAAGCCATGGTGTCATTGAAACAGAACACAGCGGTTGGCTTTTCATCCATCGCTGCGATTTTATCTGCCGCTAATACCGCAGTATCACACTCGAAATTACCTTCTAAAATCCAGTCTTCCACAACGTTAAGTTTTGCTTCACCCATCGCGCGGCGGAAACCGTTAATTCGCTCTTTACAAGCCGCCTTCTCGAAGTGACCGCTCAAACAAGCGATGTTTTTATGGCCATTGTCGATAAGGTATTTAGTTGCGAGATAGCCACCTTCTTCCGAGTTATCGATAATCTTATCGGCTTGTGATGTTTCAGGACCCCAATCCATGATCACTTTAGGAATATCAGGGTGGCCGTTTAACATTTCACTCAGTTCTTCAGTCAGGTCTGAACACATCACCAAGATACCATCAACACGCTTTTCAGCGAGCATGCGGATGTAGTCACGTTGTTTCTCGTAGATACCGCCCGTATTACAAAGGATAAGTGTGTAGCCTTGACGGTAGCAGTAGCTTTCTACGCCGTCGATAACCTCAGAGAAGAATAGATTGGTAGATTGAGTCACCAGCATACCGATGGTACGCGTGGTATTACATTTCAAACTACGAGCGACAGCACTAGGAGCGTAGTTAAGCTCTTTTACTGCCTTATTTACTTTTTCTTGAGTTGTTTCAGCTACAAATCGCGTTTTGTTGATGACATGCGATACAGTGGTAGTAGAGACACCGGCAAGACGCGCAACATCTTTAATAGTGGCCATAGGAGTGGTCCTTAATTGTATTTCTTATTTACCGCACGTTGCTCAGCGTTGTCTTCAACCAAATATGAGCCGTGTTGCGGTAGTCGCCTAGGGAAAAAACCAAATAAAAAACCGCTTTATCGAAAGCGGTTTAAAAATATCCGAGTATTCTAGACTGCTATCGTTAGCGACGCAATCTTAATCGTTTTTGATTAAGATGGTTCGTCCAGTAGATATAGACAGTCTAGCTCAAGAAATGCAACTAATAGACTACTCACGGCAGAATAGAAGCCAAACTCGTCTTTTTGCTGACAAAGTGCATTAAATTGCGGGGTCCAGCTCAAGATATGTTGACGAATGAACTCGGCTTGTTCAACCAAGGCACTATTAAGGTGTTTTTCTTGTTCTAATTCGTTTGAGCGAATGATTAGGTTACCAAGAAAATCGAGCTCTATTGCAATGTGGTCTGCGGGCTCGTTCAGAGCTTGGCTGACTTGAATGTTGTGAGCCGCTAAGACTTTGGTCATTTCTTCAGCCGGCTTACCGTTGAGGTTACCCGATTTGTCCAAATAGATAGAGGCATAAGGCAACGCGCCTTCTTTATCTGATTTTAGAAACAGTTCACAGAAATCTGCGGAAAGCTCAAGCTGGGCATCTTCACGGTCTTGTAGGCGATTGAGTGCATCCACCAACTTATCAACGGGCTTTTTCAGCTGAATATTTTCACCAAGGCCTGCCAAGAATGCGCGAATTTCAGGGCTTTGGTATTGCTCAAGTCCTTGTTCATCAAGCTCACTGGCGAATAGGCTAGACAGCCACCAATAAATCTCTGCGCGTTTTTCGTTGAACGCTTTGATCTCTTCAATCACACGAAGCTCCAAATCATCTATGGATAAGTTTTAAGTATAATCTGACTCTGATGCAGTTGCTCATTAGAGTCCTATCTATCTGATAGGTGGAGTATAAAGGGAAAATGTGAATAGTGTTATCGGCATCTGTGTCAGAAAGTGATGGTTTATAGCTAATTGTGTTTAGCGCTGAGCGGGACGAACAACTTTCAGTTACCAATTTAGAGCATAGAGTTGCTTATTGAAATGAAGGTGTAGGCGGCGAAAGACCGGGAGAGCTTGCTGTTTATCAATAAAATCGGAATAAAGCGCATCTTCAGGTTGAATACAATCTAAATATGTCTAATTATGAATGGGACTAAGTAATTTCCGAGTAAAGAGAATAACATGAGCTATCACGTTCTAGTTGTTGAAGATGATCTAGTGACACGCAGCAAGCTTGTTGGGTACTTTCAAAATGAAGGGTACACAGTAAGTGAGGCGAGTTCAGGATCAGAAATGCGAGAGTGTCTACAGCAAGCTGAGGTTGACTTGGTGATGCTAGACATTAACTTGCCAGGAGAAGATGGCTTGATGCTGACGCGAGAGTTACGCGGACAATCAGACATCGGAATTATTTTGGTAACAGGACGTACCGATAGCATAGACAAGATTGTTGGCCTAGAAATGGGGGCCGATGACTATGTGACCAAACCGTTTGAATTGCGTGAGCTTCTCGTTCGGGTAAAAAATCTGCTTTGGCGTATCTCACTGACCGGACGAGAGGCGGTGAAAGAGGAAGAGCCAGAGCAAGATGATAATCTCGTGCGTTTTGGTGAGTGGACATTTGATATTCAGCGCCGAGCTCTGAGCCGCGATGGTGAACCCGTAAAGCTGACGAAGGCGGAATATGAACTGTTGGTTGCACTATCATCGCATCCAAGACAAGTGTTAAGTCGCGATCGTATATTGAGTATGATTAGCCATCGAGTCGATGCCCCTAATGATCGTACTATCGATGTGCTGATTCGACGCATGCGCGCAAAGATGGAGTTCGACCCGAAGAACCCGCAAATTTTTGTCACGGTACATGGTGAAGGTTATATGTTTGCAGGCGATTAGCCGTGAGCGATTTCCCAACATGAGAAAATGGAGCCTATAACCTTAGGCTCCATTTTTTGTTTCTGGTGGCTGCTCTGATTCTTTTTTCTGTGGCCTGTTATTAGTTGAGGTTTAATAGGTGCTTGTTTTCATGAATTTCTTTTTGATAGGCATTGCCAATGATGTTTGATAGGAATCTTCTATTGATTTGATAGAAACAGACAATTTCTAAAATTTCTCTCTCAAGTGCATTATTACCTCAACGACACAGCGAAGTGTCAAACAATCACATAAAGAGAGACTAAGTCATGATCAACACTACTATCAAACCATTTAACGCTACAGCATTCAAAAACGGCGACTTCGTAGAAGTTACAGAGCAAGACGTTCTAGGTAAATGGGCAGTATTCTTCTTCTACCCAGCTGACTTCACTTTCGTATGTCCTACTGAACTTGTTGACCTACAAGAGAAATACGCAGAGCTTCAATCTCGCGGCGTAGAAGTTTACTCAGTATCTACAGATACTCACTTCTCTCACAAAGCATGGCATGATACTTCAGACAAAATCGGTACTATCGAGTACTTCATGGTAGGTGACCAAACTGGCACTATCACAAACAACTTCAACGTAATGCGTGAAGGTCAAGGTCTTGCAGACCGCGCTACTTTCCTAATCGACCCAGAAGGTACGATTCAAGCAATGGAAATCACTGCAGAAGGTATCGGTCGTGACGCAGAAGACCTACTTCGTAAAGTGAAAGCAGCTCAATACGTAGCAAACAACCCAGGTGAAGTTTGCCCAGCTAAGTGGAAAGAAGGCGAAGAAACGCTAGCTCCTTCTCTAGACCTAGTAGGTAAAATCTAATCAACCTTGATTAGACTCTAGTTTGCATGCTCCGCTTCTTGCTCCTAAAGGGTGGGGTATGCACCTTAGTTAACTAGGTTTCAATCAATAATCCAGCAAAAACAAATAACTAAGCATCAATAAGATAACCCTTTTTTATTATCCTTTTTTGAATCTTACTGATGCCATAAATTCAGTAGTCACCAGTTTACAGTTAGCAGGTATTCCCATGTTAGACCAAGCCATGAAGCAGCAGCTTAAAGCGTACTTAGAAAACTTAAAAAACCATGTTGAGCTTGTCCTAAGCCTTGATGACAGCGAAACCGCAGGCAAGCTCGATGCACTTGCGCAAGATATTGCTTCACTGACCGATAAGATTTCGGTGAAGCGCGATGATCAAGCAAGTGAGCGCAAACCTGTAATGCAGGTGCGTAATGAAGAAAAAGGCACGGCGATCGGTTTTGCTGGTCTGCCAATGGGACATGAGTTCACATCACTAGTCCTTGCACTG
This sequence comes from Vibrio agarivorans, assembly GCF_030409635.1. NCBI lineage: Bacteria > Pseudomonadati > Pseudomonadota > Gammaproteobacteria > Vibrionales > Vibrionaceae > Vibrio > Vibrio agarivorans. The sequence continues at coordinate 41,060 of NZ_JAUFQF010000001.1, forward strand.
CTGCACAGTGGCGGTCACCCAATTAAGTTGGAAGCAGATGTAATTGAGCAGATCAAACAGCTAAATAAGCCACTTAATGTCGAGATTTTTATCTCTCTATCTTGTCAGAACTGTCCGGAAGTGGTTCAAGCCTTCAATATGATGTCGGCAATTAACCCGCTAGTGACAGCGACTATGGTAGATGGCGCAGCATTCCAAGATGAAGTGAAGCAGCGCGATATTATGGCTGTACCAAGTGTTTACATTAATGGTGAACTGTTTGGTCAAGGGCGCATGTCTTTAGCTGAGATTTTAAATAAAGTCGATACGGGCGCAGCAGAGAAGCAAGCACTGAAACTAAACGAGAAAGAACCGTTTGATGTCCTTGTGGTTGGTGGTGGCCCTGCTGGCTCATCGGCAGCAATCTACGCAGCACGTAAGGGTATTCGCACCGGTGTGGTTGCAGAACGCTTTGGTGGTCAGGTTATGGATACTATGGCGATTGAGAACTTCATCTCTGTGAAAGCAACGACAGGTCCTAAGCTGGTTGCTAGCCTAGAAGAGCACGTAAAAGAGTACGGTGTCGATGTCATGACAGAGCAGCGTGCAGCAAACATCATTGATGCGAAAGACACCGAAGATGGCTACACACATGTTGTGCTGGAAAGTGGTGCGGTACTGCGTTCAAGAACAGTGATTACAAGCACGGGTGCAAGATGGCGTGAAATGAATGTGCCGGGTGAGCAAGAGTATCGCAACAAAGGTGTTGCATACTGCCCACACTGTGATGGTCCACTGTTTAAAGGCAAGCGCACTGCGGTAATCGGTGGCGGTAACTCGGGTATCGAAGCGGCAATTGATTTATCGGGTATTGTTGAGCATGTAACTGTATTGGAATTCGCTGACACACTACGCGCTGACCAAGTACTTATCGACAAAGCCAACAGCACACCAAACATCGACATCATCACGATGGCACAAACCACAGAAGTGTTAGGTGATGAAACACGTGTAACGGGTCTTGAATATATTGACCGCAACACAGGCGAGAAAAAGCAGATTGATCTTGCGGGCATTTTTGTTCAAATCGGTCTAGTGCCAAACAGTGAGTGGCTGAAAGACTCTGGTGTTGCCCTTTCACCTCGAGGTGAAATTGAGATTGACGCACATGGTGCAACCAGTATGAGTGGTGTTTTTGCCGCAGGTGATGTTACGACAGTCCCTTACAAGCAGATTATCATCGCTATGGGTGAAGGCGCGAAAGCAAGTCTCGGTGCATTTGACCACCTGATTCGTAACCCTGCACCAACAAAAACATTAGCCGAAGCATAATTGTACAAGCGTAGAGCTGGTTAATAATGATTGAATGCCACTAGTGACCCTGGTGGCATTTTTGCGTTCTGTCTACTCAATAAATGAATAATTTTCTGATTATCAATTTTTGATTGAAAGTGTTTTCATTACTAGGTGGCTTATCAGAGTTCGTTTTTTGGATAAAATGCTTGGCACTTGTTAAGAGTACGAATCACGACCCATCTGTTAGGAGTATCCACGTGTCTCATCAAATTCTTAAAGATCTTCACAGCCGTTACACTGCGAAAAAATACGATGCAGCGAAAAAAATCTCTGCAGAGGATATGGAAGTTATTCTAGAAGCACTTCGCCTGTCTGCTTCTTCTATCAACTCTCAGCCTTGGAAGTTTGTTATCGTAGAGAGTGATGAGGCAAAACAGCGTTTGCACGACTCATTTGCGAATAAGCACCAGTTCAACCAACCACACGCAAAAGAAGCATCACACACGATTTTGTTTGCTTACGATCCTAACTTTACGAAAGAGAAGTTCGCGAAACGTGTTGATGCAGAAGTAAGCTCAGGTCACTTACCTGCTGAAATGTACGATCAGTTCATGGGTGCTTATGCATTCGCTGAAATGAACACAGACGAGTCTGGTTACAACGGTACTTGGACTAAAGCGCAAGTTTATCTAGCACTGGGTAACATCATGCACGTACTGGCTCGTATGGGCATTGCATCAACTCCGATGGAAGGTGTTGATGGCGAGCTGCTTGGCGAACTCTTCAAAGACGAGCTTGATGGTCACGTTTGTGAAGTGGCACTGTCTATGGGTTACCACAAAGATGGCGAAGACTTTAACTTTGGATTGCCAAAAGCACGTCTAGCGCGTGAGCAGATCATTGAAGTTGTCTAATCTTCAATAAAACATTCCAAGGCGTAGGTTCTGACGAATCTGCGCCTTTTGTTTTATTTGTGTTCCCAAATGCCGAACTGTGTTTATAATGCACGGTCTTTTAGTTAATCCAGAATTATTGTGTTCAAACTGACTCGTCAACTTCTTCTAGCCCTAACCGTTATGCTGAGCTTTATCGCTTCGGCAGCGCCGTTACAGCTTGAGGTTGGCTCGGTGACTCAATCAGTGAGCACATTAAACGTTGTCAGTATCAATCTGGGAGCTATGGATCAAGCCGATCCTGTTTCTATAGATAGTGAATCCCAAGATGGATACCTACTGCTCGATGCGGGAGCCGATGTTTGCTTACCCAACACTCGACGCGTGTTCAGTGTCGATGAAGTGGCTTCACAAGGTGAAGAGCCCGATTACTACTTGCTGATTGCTTTTGATAACCCTGACCTGTTGACTGCGGCACAACGTGCGGAGTCGAGTACCTATTTTATTCCATTCTGGCAACTCGCTACGCCCGATAGCAGTTTACGCCTCGGCGGCTGGAAAGAGAGCAACCTTCAATACCGTTTCCTACAATCTTCTCTGTCTTAAAGAGTTAACACAGCTTGGCTGTGTCTAATTTCTATCTCTAAACCCCAATTTTTTGTGGGCACTATTTGTGTTCGCAGAGCACTATCTTGTGGTGGTTTAGATGCAATACTCATCTTATTGAGAAGACAGATTTATGAGAAAAAAACCTTCTAAGCCAGCGATCAATCGTAATCGCTTTTGGCACTATCTGACATTGTGTTTATGTGTCGTTCTTATGGCGTTAAGTGCTTTACCATCATGGTATGGTGAAGACGCGGCTTTGCATATCAGCGCGAGAGGTGCTGACAACATAGACGCGACCGAAGTCGCTAACCTATTAACTCAAAATAATATTGATAGACGAAATATCGTTCAACAGGACGATCGAATCGTAGTCACTCTAGTTCACGCGGAGCAGCAAGCTGCGGCTCAATCGCAGCTCTCTAAGCAGTTACCAGAAGGCACAACAATTGCGCTTGCCTCTGAAGCGGCAGCGCCTGGTTGGCTTTTGGATATGGGCTTTAACCCGGTGAAGTTGGGTCTCGACTTGCGGGGTGGGGTGCAGTTTTTGTTGGACGTGGATATGGAGCCGGTCTACGCGGCTCACCGTCAAATGGTGATTGACGATTTAACTGCGGAGTTGCCGCGTTCACGAGGTCGTATAGTTCATGATTCAGCTCAGATTACGCTGCGTAGTCAAAATGATGCGAGTGAGTTAAGAAAACTGGCTCGAGAGCGCTTCCCTAACTGGCAGTTAAGTGGCTCAGATCGCCAGTTTAGCTTGTCATTGACCAATGAAGAGCAAAATGAACTGCGCCGTTTAACGGTAATGCAGAACCTACAAATCATGCGTAGCCGCTTAGCTGAGCTAGGGATTACCGAAGCCTCGGTGCAGCGCCAAGGTGAAAACCGGATTCGTATAGAACTACCTGGGGTACAAGACCCAGCAGCTGCAAAAGATGTGATAGGTGCGACAGCATCATTGGCCTTTCACTCCGTTCCGCACGCACCCACACGCGACACTCTCGTTATTGAAGATCAGCAAGGTCAATCGGTCACGGTATCACGGAGAGCCGTTCTTGGAGGAGAACATATTGTTGATGCTCGCGCGGGTGTGGGTGAGTTTGGTGATGCCGAAGTGAACATCAGCTTAGATGGACTAGGCGGTAGAAAAATGGCGAATTTCTCTCGCCAGAATATCGGTAACCCGATGGCGACTGTCTATAGCGAGTACAGCCGTGCTCATGATGGTTCAAGCCAAAAGAGCAGCGAAGTGATTAGTGTAGCAACGATTCAATCTCAGCTAGGCAATCGTTTTAGAATCACGGGCGTTGGCAGCATGAATGATGCTCAGGAACTGGCACTACTACTGCGCGCGGGCTCGTTAACCGCCCCAGTGACCATTGTCGAGGAGCGTACTATTGGCCCATCTTTGGGTGCAGAAAACGTGAAAAATGGCTTTGCGGCTTTGGCGCTGGGTTTGGGGATCACATTTACCTTTATCGCAGTATGGTATCGACGACTCGGTTGGGTTGCGAATGCGGCGTTGATGACGAATATGGTGATGCTGTTTGGTCTTATTGCCTTGTTACCTGGGGCAGTGTTAACCCTGCCGGGTATCGCGGGCTTAGTCCTCACTGTTGGTATGGCAGTGGATACCAATGTGCTGATCTTTGAGAGGATCAAAGACAAAATGGCAGAAGGGCGCAGCTTTGCCGCTTCAATCGATCGAGGTTTCCAAAGTGCTTTTTCATCTATCTTCGATGCTAACTTAACCACGATGATTGTGGCACTAGCGCTTTACGCAATTGGCAATGGCCCTGTTCAAGGTTTTGCGTTAACACTCGCATTGGGCTTACTAACCAGTATGTTTACCGGCATTTTTGCTTCAAGGATCTTTATCAATCTGATTTGGGGGCGTGACCAACGCCGTGATGTGAGGGTATAAGCAATGAAATCGATGATGAATCTAAGCAAAATCCGTTTAGGGATGTCTCTGCTGTCACTGGTTATGGTGTTAAGCGCGGTGATGACTATTGCGGTTAAGGGTTTTAACTGGGGGTTAGATTTTACTGGCGGTGTAGTGAGTGAATTTCAGACCGAGCAATCACTGACATCGGATCAAATTAAACAAGCGTTTAGTCACGCGCTTGAACAAGATGTTCAATTGACTCAATCGGGTGAAAATGGTCGTTGGTTGGTGAGATATAGTCAGCCAGAAGGTGAAATGCAGTCTGTTGCGGTTATTTTGGCCGAGATAACGGATGATGTAAAAGTCTTAAACAGCAGCATCGTTGGCCCGCAAGTCGGACAAGATATGGTAGAAAAAGGCGGACTGGCGGTATTGACCTGCTTTGTCCTGACTATGCTGTATCTCAGTTGGCGTTTTGAGTGGCGCTTAGCCCTAGGTGCTCTTGGCGCGCTTATCTATGATGTGGTGTTGGTGTTAGGCTTGTTCTCTATAACGGGTTTAGAGTTTAACCTGACGGTATTGGCCGCCGTGTTGGCGGTACTCGGTTATTCTCTTAATGACTCTATTATCATTGCTGACCGAGTTCGTGAGTTGTTCAAGGGCAAACCGAACGGTGATACGGCTGAGTTGATTGACTCCGCGATAGTGGCTACTTTCTCTCGAACTATGATTACATCTGGGACGACGTTCGCAACAGTAGCGTGTCTATGGCTGTTAGGGGGAGCACCATTGCAAGGCTTTGCGATAGCACTGTGCTTCGGTATCGTGAGTGGTACTTGGTCATCAATATCTGTGGGCGTTACATTGCCTCAACTGATTGGTCTGAAGCCTGAGCATTATATTGCAAGGAAAGATGAGTATGAGGAGGAGTACCCTTAACTCGTTACTATAGCGATAAAAAATGCCGCTCTTGTTTTAAGAGCGGCATTTTTGTTTTGGTTATGGGTAAATTTAGTTATTTATTAAAAACACCAAACTGCTTTGCAGCGTAGGCAACACGTTCAGCCGGTTTAGGGTATTCAGCAGGTGTGCCTAAGTTTTCAATGTGCTGGAGGCGAGGAAGTAACCCACTACCGTTCGCGATTTGGATAGCGAGACCAGGACGAGCGTTAAGCTCAAGTACCATCGGTCCTTCTTCTTTATCCAAAACCATATCGGTACCCATATAGCCAAGACCGGTCATTTCCCATGCACTCGCAGCCAGTTCGAGCAGGCGATCCCAGTGAGGAACTTGAAGCTGACTTAGCTCTTGTCCTGTATCAGGGTGGTGGGTGACGGGTTGATCAAACTGAACGGCTCGAACCGCGCGTCCAGTCGCAATGTCAATACCGATTCCGACAGCTCCTTGGTGAAGGTTGGCTTTACCATCAGAGGCTGTGGTTGAACAGCGCATCATTGCCATGACTGGGTAGCCTTTAAATACGATAATACGTACATCTGGCACACCCTCGACACTGTAGCCATCAAAGCAGTCATCGAACTTGATCAGGTTCTCAACGACTGCGACGTCATTTTTACCACCCAAAGAGAACAGGCCAGCCAACGTGTTACTGATGTGGCGCTCGACGTCTTCTTCGTTAATAGTAGAACCCGAAGGCTTGGTATAAACGCCATCTTTGTGTGAAATCACAACCAGAATGCCTTTACCACCACTGCCTTGCGCGGGCTTGATAACAAACCCAGGCCACTCTTTAACCATCTTATGAATGGACTTTACATCGGCTTGAGTATGAATAGTGCCAATAAGGGCAGGGACAGTACACCCTGCCGCTTCAGCAATGATTTTTGTTTTTAACTTATCGTCTACCAAAGGGTATTTTGAGCGATCATTGTAGCGGCCAATGTAACTGTGGTTACGTTGGTTCATGCCCATGATACCCTTCGCGCGTAGCTTACCTGGTGAGGTCAAACGTGAAAACATCGTTTAGTCCTCCGCAAGTGGCTTAAAGCGACGTAGCTCAGTTAGACGGTAGCCAGTGTATGTACCAAGGAGCAGAATACCGCCCAGTACAATCAGCTGAAGACCGATGAAGTTAAAGGTTAAGTGCTGAACATAGCTGTTAGTCATTGCAAGGTAAACGAGTACCGCGGTTAGCAATGAACCACCGCCTTGCATCACAACTTCTTTAGGCCCTTCTTCTTCCCACAAAATCGACATACGTTCGATCGTCCAAGAAAGGATGATCATCGGAAAGAAAGTGATAGATAGACCTTCTGTTAAACCAATGCGGTAGGCCACAACAGTAAACACAGAAATGATCATAATTACGGTGATAATTACCGCTGATATCCGCGCGACCAATAGTAGGTTGAGTCGTGACAAGTAGCTACGAATCACTAGACCTGTACCGACAATCAGCAAGAAGCCGACAATACCTGTTACAAGCTGGGTTTGGACAAATGCCACCGCTATGAGAACGGGCATGAAGGTACCGGATGTCTTCAGGCCGATAATCACACGCAAGAATACGACAATCAGAGCACCAATCGGGATTAGCATGATGGTCTTAAACATCGCTTGCTCTTCTAGCGGCAAGCTATGAATCGACATATTGAGTAGGCCATCAGCATCGACTTTATTGTTGGTCGCTGTTTTCGCAGACACTTCTTGTGCAATCATTGAAAAAAGAACTTGGCTGTTGCTACCGCCAATAAGATCAAGCAGAGAAACGTTGGACTCATCCCAAATAAGAATGTTCGGGCCGGTGCCTTGTAGACCGGATTCAGGGTTAAACAGTTGCCACGCTTTGCCATCCCAAACTTGGTTCATTGGCTGAATGCTTTGGCGACGACGACCATCTTCTAACTCAATCACACCAGCAATCTTGCTTGGTACACCTGCGTAAGCCAGAATCTTATCCACGGCTTCGACTTTCGGCATGTCGTTAAGAATTAGCGCGGCGTTTTGGCTGTCACCATCATTTAGTGTTTTGATGAGCTCGCGAGCAAAGGTAATGTCATCAGCAGAGCGTTGCTCAGAGCGATCAATGAGTGCGATAGCGGCGGCTTCTACAGGGCCACTGAATGTTGGTTTGTTGCGTTCTCCCTGAGGGGGAATGACTTCAACATCGGCGTTCGGGTCGACTAAGAATTGAGTGCGGTAGTAAATGGTTTGTGGGCCAGTCGCTTCACGAATCGACCACTCAGCGCGGCGCCCAGTGTCTGTTTCAAGGTACGCAACGCCATAGCCTTGAGATGAAGCGGATTCACTGATGAGCGTGTAACCTGGTTGAGTGTGAGGAGCGGCTAAAGAAGCTTTGATTGGCTCGCCTTGACCAGAAAACTCAAGTCTTGCTTCAATATCCCATACTTGACGTGTTTCTCCTGGCGTCCACGGCACACCGTACGTTTGGTGTCTAAAAACACTCAGTACTATCCCTGCAACTACCAGTAACACGACCGATACATAAAATGGAATTTTAGACGTCATAAGTTACCTTGTTATTTTTGTTTATTGTCCGTATGAATATATTGTTTGCTCACATCGACGACTGCAATGTCACGGATAAATTCACGCCCTAGAAGTACTGGGTGGCTCATCTGTGAACGGTCTGCCAATGTAAACTGTGCTTTCTCATGGAGATCACCCAATCGAACCCACAATTCAATGACGAAGCGACGTTCTGCTTCTTCACTGCTAGATTGACGAATTTTAGCCATTCTAACCACAGGGGCTTCAACCCAGACTGGCTCATCTTGCTCGTTTTGAACCACGTTGCCGTCATCATCTGCGATATGGAAACGAACCCAACGCTTGCCGTTTCGTTCAAACTGCTCAATATCCGCAGCGTTGATAGACGATGTAGCAGCCCCAGTATCTATACGGGCATCGAATGTGGCATTGAGTGCATCAAATTGCACGCGCTCTACTGAGCCTAATACCACTCCATGAACAGGTGTTGGCGCTTGTGTTACAACAACCGGAGGCTGAGCACTTTTCTCTGAAATATCGTCTAACTGCTCGTTAAAGACAGAGCGACTTTGTTCCAAAGCAGACTGCAGCTCCATAACTTCGTACTCTAGACTTTCAATGTAGTCTGTTTGGTTAGAAATTTGTAGCTCTAAATAACTCATTTTGTTAAGAATCGAGAGCTCTGATGATTTTAGCTGCTCAAGAGTTTCTTCATGAAGAGCGACATGATCTGTCGAGGCACAACCAGAAAGGGCAAGAACCAGTAATGCTGGGAAAAGTCTTGATGTCATGATGTTTCAGTGGTGATGGACATAATTAGCGCGAGTGTAGCGCATTAAGGAGAAGGCGAAAAGCCTTCTCCGGCATGAGAGAGTAAAAGGTAGAAGAGTTTAGTTAAGTTTCTGTCAATTATGGTTTATTTGCTACCAGAATCGCACGGCGAGGCGCCGGATGCCCTTCGACCGTTCGGCTTGGATCGTTCGGGTCTAGGTAATCTGGCAGAGAGTTGTGTGTCATCCATTGTGTTGTACGTTGCTCACCAATCGAAGTGGTGTTTTCATCCACAATTCGCACATTTTCAAAACCCACTTGCTCAAGCCACACTTTCAGTGCTTTTGCTGAAGGGAAGAAGTACACATTGCGCATCTGCGCATAGCGATCAACAGGCACAAGTACCGCATTTTCATCACCTTCAATAACCAGTGTCTCAAGGATCAGCTCACCTCCAGACACCAATTGATCTTTCAACTGAATCAAGTGGTCGAGCGGAGAGCGGCGGTGATAGAGTACCCCCATACTAAAGACAGTATCGAACGCTTCAAGTTTAGGGAGTTGCTCGATTCCTAGTGGTAATAGGTGCGCGCGCTGGTCATCTCCCATGAGCTTACGAATCGCTTCAAATTGGACTAAGAACAAGTGAGATGGGTCGATACCCACACATAAACGCGCACCTTCGCCCAGCATGCGCCACATGTGATAGCCATTACCACAACCCACATCAAGCACTGAGCGGTTCTCAAGTGGAGAAATATGCGGTAGAACGCGATCCCATTTCCAATCACTGCGCCACTCGGTATCGATATGAATACCATGTACGTGGTATGGCCCTTTGCGCCAAGGGTGGAAAGTGCGCAGCAGGTTTTCAAGTTTCTTTAACTCACCTTGATGCATCGGCTCGCTATTTGAAAGGTCCACCTTGGTTTTTAGGTCAACCGTATCTGGCGAACCCTCTGGAATCTTATTCAGTGCACGAACCCAGCGAGCAAAGTCGCCATGCTCGGCATTTTGCCAATCTGTTAACTGCTGTGGCAATGTATTTAGCCAAGGCTGTAGGCGCGTATCTTGAGCAATCAATTGGTAAAAATTGGCAAAATTGAACATAGTGTGGAATCCAGTTTAAAAATCAGTTCCCTAGAAAAGTGATCGTTGCAGACGTCTAGGGTCAGCCTACAACGAAATCATTATTTGATTGCGAACTATTTTACAGCGAACATCGAACCGAAGTTAAAGCATTGGAACCAAACCTCAAAGCTTGAGAAACCAATGTCTGCAAAACGTTCTTTATGCATGGCGATAGAGTCAGGGCGCATAACGTTTTCAATCGCACTACGTTTTTGGCTTATCTCTAACTCACTGTAGCCGTTAGCGCGCTTAAAATCATGGTGAAGATCAATCAACAGGTCGTTAGACACACTGTCTTCAAAAACGAACTTCTCAGACAAAATCAAAATACCGCCAGGGCGTAAGCCCGCGTGAATTTTTTTCAGTAGCGTATAGCGATCTTCTGGTGAGAGAAACTGTAGCGTAAAGTTCAATACAACAACAGACGCATTGTCAATATCAATTTGACGAATGTCGGCTTCAACCACATCAACAGGGGTATCACTGCGGTAAGAGTTGATGTGCAGCTTACAGCGCTCAACCATAGCAGGAGAATTATCGACTGCGATGATCTGACAACCTTCTTGATTAATATGGCGGCGCATAGAGAGCGTGGCAGCACCCAGTGAGCAGCCTAAATCATAGACATTGGTGTTCGGTTTCACAAAGCGCTCAGCCAGCATGCCAATTGCCGAAATGATGTTACTGTAGCCAGGCACAGAACGCTGGATCATATCAGGGAAGACTTCTACCACTCGCTCATCGAAGGTGAAATCACCAATTTTGTCGATAGGCGCTGAAAATATGTTGTCTTTGTTGCTCATGCTGCTCTCGCTCACGCAATGTCTGATGGTGCTTCACCAGTCGTAAAAAAGGCGCGTATTTTACGGTAAAAAACTAAGTTGCTCAACGACTTCATTTTAGACGCTTTTCGTGAATCTAGAACCTACTTCCTTTGTTTCAATTTCTTTATATGTGTGGTGTGCAATGAATAGTCGACTATGCTCAAAGAGTGTCATCACACATAAGATTAAATTATATAACTATCAATTATCTACCCTGCATTTTATTAATGGAGGGTCTCAGGTGGCTTCAAGGAGGTAGCGTAGCCATCGCTATTCTTGGGGGGAATGAAGTGTGAAAAAATTGATTCTAACTACGATTGGGTTGTTATATGTGTCTAGCTTTTCTGTTGCCGCAGTCAGTGTACCAAACCCACCGGAATTAAGTGCAAAAGGGTATGTCTTGATGGACTACCATTCGGAAGTCGTCATAGCGGAGCAGAATGGAAGAGCAGGACTTGCTCCGGCCAGTTTGACAAAGTTAATGACCGCCTATGTTGTTGGGCAAGAGATTATTGCAGAGCGTCTCAATTGGGAAGACAAGGTTACGGTCGGGGTCAATGCGTGGTCTCAAAAGTTCCCGGATTCTTCCAAGATGTTTATTAAGCCCAAAGATGAGATTAGTGTATCCAACTTGATGCGCGGTGTGATTGTTCAGTCTGGCAATGATGCCTGTGTCGCACTTGCTGAGCACGTCGCGGGCAGTGAGGCGGCTTTTGTCAGCTTGATGAATGAGTGGGCTGACAGTTTGGGTATGTATGATACTCGATTTATCAACTCTCACGGTTTAGATGCCGAGGGAATTCAGACATCACCAAGAGATATGGCGATCTTGATGAAGAATATCATTGAGGATGTTCCTGATGTTTATGAGCTCTACAGTGAGAAAGAGTTTACGTGGAATGATATTAAGCAATACAACCGCAATAGTTTGCTATGGGACAATGCGATCAATGTCGATGGTGGCAAGACAGGCTACACCTCTAATGCAGGGTACAGTTTAGTCAGTTCAGCGATTGATGGTGACACTCGCCTAATTTCCGTTGTTATGGGTACCGAGAGTAAAAACGCACGTATTGGCCAATCGAAAAATTTGCTGAGTTATGGATTTCGTTTTTATACCACTCAAAAGATTGCTGATGCCGGACAAGTAGAATCAATGGTTCGTGTTTGGAAAGGTGACCAAAGCGAAATAGAGGCCGGTTTTCCTCAAGATGCTTATATAACCTTACCTCGCTCACAGACCAAGGGGCTCGAACGTTCTGTTGTTATTGAAGAGCCCTTGATGGCACCGGTCAAACTTGGCCAAAAAGTGGGGGAAATTGTTTGGACAAAGGAGAACGAAGTTGTCGCTCGCTATCCTATAGTCAGTGGCCAAGCGGTTGAGGAAGGGAACTGGTTTTCAAAAATATGGGATAGTGCAATACTTTGGTTCAAAGGGCTATTTTCCTCATTTTTGAGCAGTTGATGTTCAGAACAGGTTGAACTGAGGCTGAGTGCTTTTCGCTGGGAAATTATTCAGTGAATCCAGAGGTGTGTTAGTTTCAGTCAGTCTGTTTTGCAGTTGCGTGTAGAGTCGAGTCGCCAACTCTGGCGCGAGAACATTATCTGGTGTATGAATCATGACATAGGGTTGCACACCTTGCTCAATCCATTGAGGCAGTTTATCGAGCCAAGGAGCAAAAAAGGTGTCGTTGGCCTCAAGATCAGGGTGACCAATGAAACGGATCATAGGCCTTGTTGCAGTAGCGATAGCATGCACTGGCACCCGTGGCTTTTTTTGGTGAGCATCAATAACCGCTTCTGTGGTAGGTTTTGCTGCAAATACTGGGCGGCTATCCATAATCACGCGATTAATGCCATTCTCATTTAACCAACTATTTAGTTGTGATTCCTCATCGCCTTTAGCAAAAAATATTGGGTTTCGAACTTCAATGCCGAGGTTGTAATCTCTTGGGAACAGTTTGGTAAAGCGTTGAAGTTTTTCTAGAGCGTCGAATCCAAAAGAAGAGGGCAGTTGAATTGTCCATTGACCGACTTTCTCGGCTAGCGGTTCCATGACTTTTAGAAAATGAACTAGCTCCCCTTGGCTTGCAGTCAATTGTTGCTCGTGGGTAATTTGCTTGGGAAGCTTAAAGGTAAACCGAAAGGTTTCAGGTGTTGCATCTCGCCAGTTGAGGACAGTTTGAGCATTCGGTGTTGCATAGAAAGTCGTATTGCCTTCAACGGTATGGAATACTCGAGCGTATTTCTCAAGCCGCTCTGAGGGTTGTGTGCCTTTGCCATAAAAGCTCTGTTGCCATTGGTTGTGTGACCATAAAGTCAGGCCAAGTCGTACCGGAGTGTATGTCATGCTGCGTAATCTAATCGTGAAAGCTTATTTAATTTAGAGCAATTTGACGTTGTTTTCACTCTATATATCCTTACCAATTATCGGTATAATCGCCGCCTAATTTTGCTCGATTGACGCACTTTTGCCTACTAAATAGTCGAATTGTCGTCAGTCCGGTATAAAACACACCAAATTATCAGCTGAGGAGTCGATTTAATCTGACTTTCAGCGTATAAATGGAACTTTGAACCGTCAGCATTGCAAGTGCTGGTGGAGAGTCATCAACAAATTTTAAGATATTGGGAATTTCATTATGCGTACCCATTACTGTGGTCACCTGAACAAGTCCCTTGCAGGACAAACTGTAGAACTATGCGGCTGGGTTAACCGTCGTCGTGATTTAGGCGGTCTAATTTTCATCGATATGCGAGATCGTGAAGGTATCGTTCAGGTAGTCGTTGACCCAGATATGGCGGATGCTTACGAAGTGGCTAACACACTACGTAATGAATTCTGTATCAAACTAACGGGTGAAGTCCGTGTTCGTCCAGACAGCCAAGTCAACAAAGACATGGCGACAGGTGAAGTTGAGATCATTGCTAAAGGTCTTGAAATCATCAACCGTGCCGACGTTCTGCCACTAGACTTCAACCAAAAGAACTCTGAAGAGCAGCGCCTAAAATACCGTTACCTAGACCTACGTCGCCCTGAAATGAGCGATCGCATCAAGCTACGTGCGAAAGCGTCTAGCTTTGTTCGTCGTTTCCTAGATGATAACGGCTTCCTAGATATCGAAACACCAGTACTAACAAAAGCGACGCCAGAAGGTGCACGTGATTACCTAGTACCAAGCCGTGTTCACAAAGGTTCGTTCTACGCGCTTCCTCAGTCTCCACAGCTATTCAAACAGCTGCTGATGATGTCTGGTTTTGACCGTTACTACCAAATCGTTAAGTGTTTCCGTGATGAAGACCTACGTGCTGACCGTCAGCCAGAATTCACACAGATCGATATCGAAACCTCATTCATGAGCGCAGAGCAAGTTCGCGAAACGACTGAAAAGATGGTTCGTGATATGTGGCAAGAGCTTCTAGATGTGGATCTAGGTGAGTTCCCAATCATGCCATTCTCTGAAGCGATGCGTCGTTTCGGTTCTGACAAGCCAGATCTACGTAACCCACTAGAGCTAGTAGACGTTGCTGACCTAGTAAAAGATGTAGAATTCAAAGTATTCTCTGGCCCAGCTAACGACGAGAAAGGTCGCGTTGCTGTTATCCGCGTACCAGGTGGCGCTAAACTAACTCGTAAGCAGATTGACAGCTACGGCGAGTTCGTTGGTATCTACGGTGCGAAAGGTCTAGCATGGATGAAGGTTAACGACCGTGCTGCAGGCATGGAAGGTATCCAATCTCCTGTTGCTAAGTTCCTAAACGAAGAAGTTATCAACGGCATTCTTGAGCGCACTGGCGCTGAGACTGGCGACATCATCCTATTCGGCGCAGACAAGGCAAACACAGTATCTGAAGCAATGGGCGCACTACGTCTGAAGCTAGGTACTGACCTTGAGTTGACTAACGAATCTGCATGGGCTCCGCTATGGGTTGTTGACTTCCCAATGTTTGAAGAAGACGACGAAGGCAACCTGCACGCAATGCACCACCCATTCACATCGCCTCTAGGTGTGACAGCGGAAGAGCTAAAAGCAAACCCAGCGGCTGCTAACTCAAACGCATACGACATGGTTCTTAACGGCTACGAAGTGGGCGGCGGTTCTGTACGTATCCACAACGCTGAAATGCAATCTGCAGTATTCGATATCCTAGGTATTGAAGCCGACGAGCAGCAAGCGAAGTTTGGTTTCCTACTAGACGCACTGAAGTTCGGTACACCACCACACGCTGGCCTAGCATTCGGTCTAGACCGTCTAGTAATGCTGCTATGTGGTACTGAAAACATCCGTGACGTTATAGCATTCCCGAAAACAACGAACGCTTCTTGTCTACTAACAGACGCCCCAAGCCTTGCAAACCCAGCATCGCTTGAAGAGCTAGCGATTGCTGTAACGGCAGCGAAAGAGAAAGACGCTGAGTAAATTGCGAACGTCTTTTAGATAGTTGAAAGCCCGCTAAAGCCCGCTTAAGTTGAGCGGGCTTTTTTAATGTTTTGGATTTTGTACACTGTGCTAAAACGCTTTTGGACAAAAGTGAGTCACGAACAAAAACATACTTTGATTCTTTGGATTACCTCAGGTATTACCACCATATACTCAGCAGACATGAATGTAGCCAAATTCACTTACCCTCTACATTCCCAATAGAAAATGAGATAGAGAAACAAAAGATGCAGGCTTCGATTCAATACTGAATGATTGGCACGATCTGATTGAATACTGTCGTCATTGGATGTTGAGTGGCGTGATTTGAGAGCCTATAATGTATCCATCAGCTTACGACGTTAAGCAAATAATGGCATACGAAAAGAGGCACTCAGCATGACAAACACAGCATTAATCACTGGCGCATCAAACGGTATTGGTCTTGAACTGGCAAAAATTCACGCAAGCAAAGGTGGTAACCTGATACTTGTGGCTCGCTCTGAGTCAAAACTCAATGACCTTAAATCAGAACTAGAAAATCAGTATGGTATTCTAGTCACTGTCATTGCTTTAGATCTCTCTCAACCTAGCTCAGCTCATGCGCTATTTGAACAAACCGAAGCGCGCTCTCTACAAGTTGATACGCTAATTAACAACGCAGGTTTTGGTGGCCACGGCAAATTCCATCAACGTTCTCTGGCCGATGAGCAAGCAATGATGCAGGTGAACATGGTAACGTTGACTAACCTTACGCACCTTTATCTAAAGGGAATGGTTGAACGTAAGCAAGGCAAAATCCTTAATGTGTCATCAACCGCATCATTCATGCCAGGTCCATTACAGGCGGTGTATTACGCAACAAAATCGTATGTCACCTCATTTAGTCAGGCGGTAGCAGAAGAAGTTAAAGATAACGGTGTAACCGTGACGGCACTATGCCCTGGTACTGTGGCGACTGGGTTTGTACAAGCGGGAAATTTAGAAGGCGTTGATGCGTGGAAAAATGCAAAAACACCAAGCTCTGTTGCAGAGTGCGGCTATAACGCTATGGAAAAAGGTGAGCTAGTGGCATTTAATGAGCTTTCGTTAAAGTTCATGCTTAACTGGATTATTCCGTTTTTACCGCGCAAGCTTGTGTTAAAAATATCACGCCAAACAATGGAAAAGAGCACAAAATAAAGTAGCGGGCCATTCGATATAGTCGGTATCTGAAGTGTCAATAGGTAGAAGTGTTGCGATGAAAAGAGCAAGTAAGTTTGTTGTACCTCCAAACTGGAAAGTGCTATTTAAAGATCTGGGAATAGAGCTTCAACACATATTAGGTTTTGCCGAACTGCCACCACGGTTGTTTGACCAAAATAAGGTGCAACTAAACCCGTATCAATACTTCCAACTATGGCATGGTATAGAAGCTGCCGCTCAGGTGAAAGGCATTGATATCGCGCTAAAATTTGCGCAAGTTATGAGTTTTGAGTCATTTGATGCTCCAATATTAGCCGCAATATGCAGCGCGAACCTTAATGCGGCAGTCAAACGGCTTCAGGAATACAAACCTCTAATCGGGCCAATGTTGCTCACGATTGAACAAACCGAGCAACACACCCGTATTGACATTGGTTGTTACGGCTATGACGGTGAACTGCCGAACATACTTAACCTTATGGAATTAGTATTTTTCACTCAATTGACACGACTTGCTACTCGGTCAAACGTACAACCTGTCGAGATTATTCTGCAAGAACTGCCGAAAAACTTGAGTGCCTATCAAGCTTACTTTGGTTGTCCCATTTGCCAAGGTTCCAAAACAAGCATTACGTTTCGTGCTGAAGACGCTCGAATGCCATTCCTAACAGATAATCAGATGATGCTGTCTGTTTTTGATGGTGAGTTAAAACAGAGGTTAGAGGCAATAACCCATCGTGGTACGACTTCTGATGCGGTTTCTAAAATTTTGTTAGATTTACTTCCTCAAGGTGAAAGCTCTATAGAATCTGTTGCGTCTCACATCGCAGTCAGCAAACGCACTTTACAAAGAAAGCTAACTAATGAAGGGGTTCGTTATCAAACCATCCTACAGCAAGTACGCCTGCAATTGGCCGAACATTACTTGAATGAAACCGAGCTACCACTCATTGAGGTATCTTTCTTGTTGGGTTATCAAGAGGCAAACTCGTTTATTCGGGCGTACAGTACATGGACTGGAGTTTCACCTGGACAAGTTCGTACCTAGATTGTGATTAGATTATGTAATTGTTGCTTACTTACCTCTGGCAAGCTTTGGGGCAGAACTTTGTTAGCCGAACAACAGCCCCCCTATCCTTGGAGCAGAAATGAGTTCCCAAAACTACTCAGCCAGCATGATTTAAGTTCTCTCAGCAAATGCTCCCTAACACCCAAGCAACTCTTCCACCAATTCCGGTATCAACTCAGTCGCTTTCCCCTGACGGCTTTCATCAAACTCAGCACAAAGATCGCCGGGCTCTAGATTGATCTCAATCGTTTTCGCGCCAAAGTGATTGGCTTCGTGAACAAACCCGGCTGCAGGATAGACCTTTCCTGAAGTGCCTATGGAGATGAAGAGATCAGCTTTAGCCAATAGAGATTGAATCTCTGTCATGCGATAGGGCATTTCGCCGAAAAAGACGATATCGACCCTTAATTGTGATGGGGTTTCACAACAGGTGCAGTATGAGCCGTCGACAACGATATTCTCTTTCCACTCTACTCGCTGCCCTGATACCGGGCACAAAGCCGAGTTCAGTTCACCGTGCATATGGATCACATCAGCGCCTGCCATATCAAGGAAGTTGTCGACGTTTTGGGTGATAAGGTGACATTCACCATCAAATTCGCGTTGCAGCTTTGCTAGTGCGTGGTGGGCAGCATTGGGTTCAATATCGACCATTTTTGAACGAAGATTGTTGTAAAAATCATTCACTAAAAATGGGTCATGCTCCAGTGCTTCCGGGGTGCATACATCTTCAATTTTATGATCATTCCATAGGCCATTGCTGTAGCGAAAGGTGCGCATGCCTTCTGATTCTGCACTAAGACCAGCACCGGATAGGATCACGATATTCTTTGGTTTCATTTCATTGCTCATCATCATTATTTTATGTAGTAAGCCCATCATAGCAGTGTTATCAAAGGCTTGTGTAGTTCGAGATAGTGACGTGACGAATATTGGTTTCATAGCAGTTGCACGATAAGTGCATTGTTCGTGAAGTCTCGCGCAAATGGGTGAAAACCCCCTTGTTGGGTGTGGCAAAGGGAGTAATATCGAATCAAAAGAAAGCGCTTTCTTTTTGGTTTTTGCCAAACGATAAGCGCTGATATGGACAAAGAAAAGCCGCGCTGGTTAGCCCAAACTCATAAGAGCGTAGCTACAAATACCTATCTGCCAACAGGTTAAGTAGTGAAACGGGTATCTGATATGGTTAGCGCAAGGCTTTGGTTGATGCCGACAAGCCTTAACTTGTTGTTATCGAAACCGACACTCATTGAAAGTGAAAAAGAAAGCGCTTTCTTTTGGGGTTAACTCTTTTGAGGTTCAAAGTTTTCTATGATTCAAAGATCTTTTCCAGAGCATGCTGTCAGCGGTAAGTTCGTTGATAAGCAGGGACAACGTTTCTACAAAATTGCCAATGTTGACCAGATGGCGCCGTTCTTCATAAGCGTTGTATCCTCAAGTGACCACTGGCTGTTTATCTCATCTACTGGCAGCTTATCGGCGGGGCGTATTCGACCAGAAAATGCGTTGTTCCCTTACAAGTCTGTCGACCACATTCATGAGAGTGCTGAAAATACCGGCTCAAAGACTATCGTGCGTGTTCACCTTGAAAATGGCGTTGCACTTTGGGAACCGTTTAATACGCAGCATGACGGTCTGTATCAAGTCACACGTAACCTGTATAAAAACACGGTTGGCGACAAAATCTTGTTTGAAGAGATTAACCACAGCTTAGGTTTGAAGTTTGAATATAGCTGGGCAAGCAGTGAAGAGTTTGGCTTTATTCGTGAAAGCCAAATCAGCAATCTAACTGATTATGCGTTGTCAGTTGAAGTGTTGGATGGTTTACAAAACCTGCTGCCTTCGGGGGCTCCTTTGCAAGCACTTCAAACTCGCAGTGCCTTGGTGGATGCCTATAAATGGAATGAGCGTGAACAAGACAGCGCTCTGGCACTGTTTACCATGTACGCCAAGTTGAGTGATCGCGCGGATCCTGCAGAGTCCTTACTTGCAACAACGGTCTTTAGTCTTGGTTTGCCTGCAAAGGTTCTGCTTACAAGTCGTCAGTTGAGTCACTTTAGAAAAGGGCAGCCGATCGAAGCGGAAACTCTTACCAAGGGCATTCGCGGTAGTTACTTACTCAACCACACAATGACTTTAGCAGCGCAGTCAAATCAGTCTTGGCAGATTGTTGCAGATATAGATAAAAACCACAGTGATGTCGCTCAGCTAAAACAAGCACTGAACGCTCCAGAAACTCTGGCGAGAGAGATTAGTGAGACTATTGAACGTAATCAACGTGAACTAATGAGCTTGATGTCTGGCGCTGATGCTTGGCAGTTGACTGCCGATGAAAGCACCAGCGTGCATCATTATGCGAACGTCTTGTTCAACAATATGCGTGGTGGGGTAGTGACGAACAACTACACACTAGACAAGGCGGACGTTGAGAAGACGATGCGTTCAGCCAACCAGCAGGTTTGTTCGCGCCATGACAGTTTCTTTGCTCAGCTGCCAGACAGTTTTACTCATGCTGGTCTTGTCAACAAGGCGAAACAGACTGGAGATAGTCAGCTTGTACGTTTGAGTTATGAGTATCTGCCACTGACTTTCGGTCGTCGTCACGGCGATCCAAGTCGCCCATGGAATCACTACGAAATTAAACTTAAAGATGAACAAGGTGAGCGTTTACTCTCTTATCAAGGCAACTGGCGTGACATTTTCCAGAACTGGGAGGCGATGGCGCTCAGTTATCCGGGATTCATTCACTCTTTCATTGCGAAGTTTGTGAATGCTTCAACGGTTGATGGTTATAACCCTTATCGAATTACCAAAGACGGAGTGGATTGGGAGTTGCTTGAGCCAGACGACCCGTGGAGCAACATCGGTTACTGGGGCGATCATCAGATCATCTACCTGCTTAAATTCCTTGAGCTTGCTGATAAGTTTGATCAGCAAGGGCTGGTGGACTCTTTAAGTGATGGCCGATTTAGCTATGCCAATGTGCCTTACGAAATCTGTGATGTTGATGAGCTATTCAAGAACCCAAAAGACACTGTAAATTTCAACCAGAAAACTCAGACGTTGACCGAAGAGAAGTCTCAGTTGCTCGGTAGCGATGGCAAACTGGTACTGACCAGTGACAACGAAGTGTACCTCGTCAACTTAATGGAGAAGATCCTAGTACCGCTACTCGCGAAATTGAGCAACCTCGTGATTGACGGTGGTATCTGGCTAAATACGCAGCGCCCAGAGTGGAACGATGCAAACAACGCGATTGTGGGCAATGGTTTGTCTATGGTGACCTTGTATTACATTCGTCGTTACGTTGCGTTTGCACAGGCGCTTGTTAACAAAGCTTCGAATCAATTTTGGCTGTCGTTGGAAGTCGCGGATTGGATGACCGAGGTGACTGAGGTTCTCGCTAAAGCGGCACAAGAAATTCGTCAAGAAACCATTAACCCACAGACGCAAAAAGCGCTGTTAACTCAACTTGCTAGTGCAGCGGAGCGTTACCGCAAAGCCGTCTATCAACAAGGTGGTTTTTCTGCGAAATCAGAAACGCCTAAAGCGTGTATTGAGCAACTGCTAAACGTGAGCTTAGAGGTGATTGATTCGAGCTGTCGCAATAACTTGCGCCAAGATGGCTTGTACAACGCATACAATATTCTTACGAGCAGCTCTGAGACATTGCAGGTTGAAGAGCTTTACCCAATGCTGGAAGGTCAGGTCGCGGCACTAAGCTCAGGGCTATTAACACCTGAAGAAGTCCTCAACTTGTTGGATACACTGTTTGATAGCGACATGTATCGTGAAGACCAACAGAGCTTTATGCTCTATCCAGACCGTGATCTCGCTTCGTTTATGCAAAAGAACCAAATTCCAGCCGCGAGTGTTGAGGGCAGCCCCGTGTTACTGGCTATGATCGAAGCAGGGGATCAACGAGTCGTTAACCGTGATAGTGAAGGGGTATATCACTTCAATGCCGCTTTTGAAAATATCGGTTTTGTTCAGGCAACGCTTGAGCAAGTGAAGCAAGAGTATCGTTTTGATGATTCGGCTTGGGAAGATATTGAGCTGCTGTATGAGCAAGTCTTTAATCACAAAGCGTTTACAGGTCGCTCAGGCACGATGTTTGGCTATGAAGGTTTGGGTTGTATCTATTGGCATATGGTCTCGAAGTTATTGTTGGCAGTGCAAGAGAACTACCAAGCCGCATGGCTGGCTGACCCATACGCTGACGTCACCAACAAGTTAGCGGAGCACTACTATCGAGTACGCCAAGGTATTGGTTTCAATAAAACACCAGATAATTACGGTGCGTTTCCAACGGATCCATACTCTCATACTCCGAAGAGCGCAGGCGCGCAGCAGCCGGGAATGACTGGGCAGGTGAAAGAGGAAGTGATTACGCGCTTTGGAGAGCTAGGTGTAAAAGTTCAGGACCGAGAGATTGTCATTGAGCCCTCTCTGTTGAAACCTAGTGAGTTCCTAGTTAATGACAGTGATTTTATTTGCCTAAACACCGCAGGTATTGAATGTCGCTACTCATTGAAACCGGGACAACTAGCGTTTACTTACTGCCAAGTGCCGTTTATCTATACAGTCAGTTCTGTTGGCAATGAGTTGGTCAAAGTGACGTTCAGCAACGGCCACTCAGAAACACTTGATCGGTTGGTTTTGACAGAGAGTCTGAGTGAGCACCTATTTGCTCGAACTGGGTTGATTGAGAAAGTTGAAGTGACACTGCCTCGAGGGAGGCTGTTTCGATAATTCTGTTGTGACAACAGATTAAAAAATCCCCGAAGCTTGTTTATTGGTAAGCTTGCGGGGATTTTTCATCATTAGTGCTAACTTATCTTGCAAACCGAATCCCTCAAAACCAACTCAGGAAGCAACTGGTGACTTTCTGGCTGAGCCTGTTTGTTCAACATACCCAAAACCCATTCGACAGACAGTTTACCCATCTCTGCCACCGGAAAGTTTACGGTGGTGAGGCTAGGGCGAATGTGCTGACTATAAGTGTCATTGTCAAAGCCGATAATCGATAGGTCTTGGCCGACTTTGATGCCTTGCTCATAACAGACATCATAAAGCGCTAGCGCGATGGCGTCATTTTGGCAAAATACGGCGGTTGCCTCTGTGTTTCTATTTAACAGTTTAAGTGCAGCCTTATGATTACCACAGTGATCAAAACGACCCTCTACGATCAGGTTTTGATCGTAGTCTATTCCAGATTCTTGCAATGCACGCTGATAGCCTCGTAGGCGCTCTCGGCTATCTATTTTGCTACTTTGCCCAGTGATGGTGGCGATTTTTGTATGACCTTGATTGAGGAGATATTGAGTCGCGAGGTATCCGCCTTGCTCATTATCAAAGCTGAGGCAGTGCTCGGCAATTTCAGGGATATAGCGGTTAAGAATTAAGGTGGTAGGATTATTTCTTACCACTTCAATGAGTTCATCATCAGACAGTTTATCGGTGTGCAATATCATCGCGTCGACACGTTTGGATTGAAGAAAACGAATTGAATCCAATTCGCGTGAGCGCTGTTCTTGCCCGCTGGTGACAATCAGATATCGATTATTTTCACGAGCGGTGTTCTCTGCTTGATGCATGAGCGGGCCATAGAAAGGGCCATCGAGGGAGCCCACAAGCATGCCAATACTATTAGAACGGCTAGAGGCTAAAGCCTGAGCGAACGCATTTGGGGTGTAGCCTAGTTGTTCAATAGCAGCAAAGACCTTTTGTCTGTTTTTCTCCTTGACCGAGGCATGCCCATTGAGCGTGCGAGACACCGTAGATTGAGACACTTTGGCGAGCTCAGAGACTTCTTTTATCGTGATCAAGGTAACATCCATATTAACAACTATCGACAAGCCGCATTGTAACGATTGAACTGCGAAATAGGGAATAAAAGTTGTCATATTTCTATTTCAAGTTATTAATTTTCGTCGCTCATATTGATTAATTTTCCTTTCCTATTTATGAAAAATTGTATTTGTTTTTGATTGTTATACCAGTCACATTTGTGCGCTTGATTACCATGGCCCCTTGACCACAGAATAACCCATCTGCCGAATTTCTGGCTTTTGTTACTCACCAATATTGCCACATGAATTGATAACAAAGTGGCGAGTAATACGTCGTTTTTTAATGGGCTAGCCAATGGCATTGCACCAGAAAACGCATGTTGGTGACAGACCGAATCGTTAACGCAAGGATATAGTAAGCATGGCATCAGTATCATTTAGGAACGTCGACAAAACCTATCCAGGTAATGTTCAGATTGTAAAAAACTTCAATCTTGATATTGAAGATGGGGAGTTCATCGTATTTCTAGGCCCTTCTGGCTGTGGTAAATCGACGACACTACGAATGCTTGCTGGACTGGAAGAGATCACGGGAGGCGAGGTGTCGATCGGTGATAGCGTGGTGAACGATCTCAAGCCTAACGAGCGTGACATTGCGATGGTATTTCAGAGCTACGCATTGTATCCGCATATGACGGTCTACGATAACATCGCCTTTGCGTTAAAAATGGCGGGCACCAAAAAAGATGAAATTGATCGTCAGGTGCGCCCGGTAGCCGATATGCTTCAGTTAACGCCGCTGCTAGAACGTAAGCCTCGAGCCCTCTCTGGTGGTCAACGTCAGCGTGTTGCCATGGGACGAGCAATGGTTCGTACACCAGAAGTATTTCTGTTCGATGAACCTTTATCCAACCTCGATGCGAAGTTACGCAATGCCATGCGTGGTGAAATCAAGTTACTGCACAAAAAGCTTAAAAAAACCACCATCTATGTCACTCACGACCAAGTGGAAGCCATGACGCTGGCGGATCGCATTGTTATCTTGCGTGATGGCAACATTGAGCAGGTAGGTACACCGGAAGAGATCTATCATCACCCTGCCAATAGGTTTGTCGCGGGCTTTATCGGTAGCCCGACCATGAATTTGTTACCTGCCAATATGTATCAAAACGAAGGTGCTTGGCAGTTGGAAGTGGCCAATCAAATCTTACCGCTGCGCGGTCGCCTTTCTCAAGAGGTTGAATCACAAGTGACGGTCGGGCTGCGTCCTAGTGATATTTATCTAGTTGCTGATAGTCTGGTTAACCCGATTGAAATTACTGCGACCGTGGAAAGCTTTGAGCTACTAGGGACAACGATTCAAGTGACTTACGACTTTGGTGAGCACAAGTTGGTGGTTGAAGCGCCATCCAGCTATAAAGTTGAGCCAGGACAGGAAATGACGCTCTATGTTGATGCTGCACAACTGCATGTTTTTGATAAAAATACCGAGTGTGCGATTTACGATAATCACAAGCATTAATCTCTAATTTTTCTTTGTTCAGCGCCTAACCTCGGTTAGGCGTTGTTGTTTCTGCTGACATGTATTCTGAGTATAGAGTTTGAACAATTCTTGAAAGCGATTTCATGGAAGTTTCACAACCATTGAGGAAAATCACGATATTGAAATCGTGACTAAAAAAAGTAACAAATTAAACAAATATTCCAATGATTCATTACGCTATTGCACTTTATATTGAGGCTATTCCTCTATCGCAGTCATGCCTTGAGCAAGACCTAGAGACAGCCCTCTCTTTAGGAGACATAACGTGAACAAAATCTATAAAGACAAGCGCTATACAACCGCAGAGCGCGTCGAAAACCTATTAAGCCTTATGACCGTCGAAGAAAAAGTCGGGCAGTTAGTCCAGCTTCCGGCTCACTTTGGTGGTTATACAGAGAGACTCGAAGAGTGGCATGTTGGTAGTTACTTACACTGTACGGGTAATATGGTGCACGAACTTCAGGAACGCGCAGCCAATACCCGCTTAGGCATACCATTGATCTTTGGTATCGATGCTATCCATGGGCACTGCTTTGACAATGATTCAACCGTATTTCCGACTCAACTTTCGGCCTCTTCAAGTTGGGATCTCGATTTGGCGTACCGCATGGCACGTGTGACTGCAAAAGAGACTCGCGCAACGGGTCAACACTGGACGTTTTCTCCTGTGCTGTGTATTGGGCGTGATGCGCGCTGGGGGCGCGTAAATGAAACCTATGGTGAAGATCCATGGTTAATTGGCGAGATGGCAGCAGCCACTATCAAGGGCTATCAAGGTGATAGTGCAAGTTCGACAGACAACATCTTAGCTTGCGCTAAACACTATGTGGCGTATGGTGAGGCTTTGGGGGGCCGTGATTCTTATGAAGTGGATGTATCACGTCGTAAACTGCTGTCAACATTCCTACCGCCATTTGAAAAAGCCGTGAAAGAGGCAAATGTGGCCTCGTTGATGACGGGCTACCAAGCGATCGACGGCGTGCCGGTGACAGCAGATAAGTGGTTACTTACTGACGTAGCAAAAACGGATTGGGGCCTCGATGGTTTTATCGTCACCGACTGGGAAAATGTACGCTCACTGCATACCAAGCAAACCGTGTGCGCAGATGAAAAAGAGGCATGCTATCAGTCATTGATGGCGGGTAATGACATGATGATGTCAGTGCCAGAGTTCTACCCTTTAACAGTAGAGCTTGTGAATGAAGGGCGAGTGCCACTTGAAATCCTCGATGCGGCGGTGAGTCGTATTCTGACTAAGAAGTTTGAACTTGGCCTGTTTGATGAACTGCGCTCTTACATGGGGAATCGAGAGAGTGATATGTCGACACCAGAGCATATGGCAGTATCGCTCGAAGCAAGCCGTAAGTCTCTAGTATTACTTAAGAACAGTGGTATTCTTCCTCTTGCAGCCTCGCGCTTGAATAAGGTGTTAGTGATTGGCCCTAATGCTGATGACGTGATCGCCCAACTTGGAGACTGGTCGTTTGGCTCAATGCAGGCAGGGGCGACCAACGATACCTTCCATCGCGAACAAACCATAACCACCCTTCAAGCGCTGACAATGGCTGGAAACGAACACGGCTTTGAAGTCCAATATATCAAAGGCTCTGATTGTGAAGACAACAGCTTTGAAGAATTTGATGCGATTAAAGAAGCGGCTCAATCTGCGGATGTGATTGTCGCCTGTGTGGGGGATACTTTAGCGCAAAACGGTGAGTTTCATGACCGTGCTGATCTGGACCTGACTGGTCAGCAGCAAGCGATGCTTGAAACCGCAAAGGCATCAGGCAAGCCGCTGGTGGTGAACTTTGTCGCGTCTAAACCTCTGACGATTCCTTGGGTGAAAGACAATGCCGATGCGATTGTATGTGGCTTTAATGCAGGCCCGAAAGCCGGACAGGCATTTAAAGAGTTGCTACTTGGCGAGCTTAACCCAAGTGGTAAATTGACGATTTCGTTCCCAGTGCATGTAGGGCAATCACCGGTTTACTATAACAAGTATCAAGGATGGCATGCGCAAAACTGCGCCAAGCTAGAGGGCCAAGAGCGCTATATCGATATGCCTGTTGAACCTCTGTTCTCATTTGGTGAAGGAATGTCATACAGCGAGTTTACCTATAGTGAGGTCAAGCTAAATACAACACAGCTAACTAAAGGTGAAGCGCTGCAAGTGACATTTAGCGTGACCAATAATTCCGAGCGAGATGGCGTCGAAATCGCCCAGGTTTATTTCAATGATCGTTACTCATCGGTGACTACCCCAATCAAAAATCTTTGTGGATTTGCGCGAATTGAGTTGGCCGCAGGTGAAACACAACAGGTTACGGTGACAGTGGAGCAAGAGCAGCTTGCTATCGTGATGCCAAACCTTGAAAAGAGAGTAGAAGCTGGCGAGTTTGACTTGATGGTAGGATCCTCTTCGAAAGACAACGACTTGCAGAAGGTAGAGTTCAGTGTGGCTGAAACCTATTCACTGTAATCTTTAACAAATCGTCTCAATATCGTACCAATAAAAAAGCATGCTTCGGCATGCTTTTTTATTAGTTTTGCTTATGCATTTTGTGGCACTTATCACTGTTCTACCTAGCGAGACACTGAAATACTCTTTCGCTGCCTAATGGTGAAGAGTAATTGTGTGTAAACTGAACGTATTTTCAACACTAGGCTAGAGACATCATATGGAAGTTATCGATAATCAAATTCTTGTCGACTCATTTTTTACGTTCACTTTAGGCATTATAGTCCTATTTATCGGACGCCGATTGACCCAAGCGATCAAACCCCTAGCACACTTCAATATTCCTGAGCCTGTAAGTGGTGGCTTGTTGGTCTCGGTGTTGATTGCAGTGTTCTATTTCGCTTCTGGCTATGAGGTGAGCTTTAATTTAACCAGTCGTGATGTCTTATTGGTGTATTTCTTCACCACAATCGGGATCAATGCCAGTTTGCAAGACCTTGTAAAAGGCGGGAAGCCTTTGATTGTGTTGTTGGTGATTACTATTTCCTACATGTTCGTTCAAAACTACGTCGGTATTAGTGTCGCTGGCCTGTTTGACCTGCCAAGACAGGTCGGTTTGCTGGGTGGTAGTGTGTCGTTGATTGGTGGGCATGGAACGGCAATAGCGTGGGCACCGCGTATTAGCGAAAACTTTGGTATCAGCAATGCGATGGAGATCGGTATTGCTTGTGCGACGTTCGGTTTGATTCTTGCGAGTTTAATGGGTGGTCCAATTGCACAGTTCTTGATTAAACGCCACCAATTGACTCCAAATAGTGTTGAACCTTTGGATATGGGCGTAAGCCAAGATGATGATCAGCAACCTGTCACGGCCATGGGCTTTCTAGATGCTATTTTGGCAATTCACGTCTGCATGATTTTCGGTTTTATCCTTAACGAAGCCCTAGATGCATGGGGTCTGCAACTACCTCTGTTTGTGACGTGTCTGTTTGCCGGGATTATCGCCACTAACTTAGTGCCGCAATCATTGCCACGTTTAACAGGCACAAAATGGCCAGCACGTCAGCCTGCTATTGCGCTGATCTCTGAGGTTTCATTGGGTACTTTCTTAGCGATGTCATTGATGAGTATGCAGTTATGGACCTTGATCGATCTCGCTGGGCCAATTTTCGCTATTTTGGGGGCGCAGTTCCTTGTCGCAGTGTTGGTGACGATGTTTGTGGTATTTCCGGCCATGGGGCGTAATTACGATGCTGCCGTCGTTTGTGCGGGTTTTGGTGGTATTTCACTCGGCTCAACACCAACAGCAATGGCAAATATGTCAGCGGTCGCGACTCGATATGGTAACTCCCACCTTGCTTTCGTTGTTGTACCTTTGGTGTGTGCATTCTTTATCGACTTAGCAAATGCATTGATGATTCCATGGTTGCTGGGCTAGCGAATTTAGAAAGGAATACATAAAAAAAGAGCCGCTGAAACAGCGGCTCAAACGACTCTAAGGACAGGAGGCGTTACTTGAATATTTAAAAATCCCGTTTTCTACCCAAAAATGTAACGATTTACGATGTTTTCTAGGTGCTCTTGGCGACCAGAGATTTGGGTAGGCGCGATATTTTTATCAACGGCATAGTTGGCAACCGCTTCAAGTGAAATATCACCTGCAAGGATCTTTGTACCGAGATCATCGTTCCAATCAGCGTAACGTTGGGCGATGTTCTTAGACAGTACATCGTTTTCAATCATATCGGCAGCGCGTTTAAGCGATAGTGCCATCGTATCCATACCGCCAATATGACCGTGGAAGAAGTCTGCAAGATCGGTAGAAGGACGACGAATACGGGCATCAAAGTTAAAGCCACCTGTAGTAAACCCACCCGCTTTTAGGATTTCGTACATCACTAGCGTGTTTTCTTCAACGCTGTTTGGGAATTGGTCAGTGTCCCAACCCAGCTGCGCGTCACCACGGTTAGCATCAATTGAACCGAAGATACCGAGTGAGGTTGCTGTTGCCACTTCGTGATGGAAACTGTGACCAGCGAGAGTCGCGTGATTCGCTTCAATGTTTACTTTGATCTCTTTCTCAAGGCCAAATTGTTTCAAGAAACCATATACTGTTGCTGTGTCGTAGTCGTATTGGTGCTTAGTGGGCTCTTGTGGTTTTGGTTCAATCAAGATTGAGCCTTTGAAGCCAATCTTATGTTTGTGCTCAACCACCATCTGCATTAGGCGACCAAGCTGCTCACGCTCTTGACGCAGGTCTGTGTTTAGCAGTGTTTCGTAACCTTCACGACCGCCCCACAATACGTAGTTCTCACCACCTAAACGCTTGGTGGCACCCATAGCATTGAAAATTTGTGTCGCAGCATAGGCAAACACTTTAGGATCTGGGTTAGTACCCGCACCAGCCATATAACGTGCATTAGAAAATGCATTCGCAGTGCCCCAAAGGAGCTTCATACCTGTCTCTTCTTGTTTCTGCTCAAGTACGTCAACCATAGTTTGGAAGTTGTTTACGTACTCTTTTAGAGAGCTGCCCTCTGGAGCAACGTCAGTATCGTGGAAGCAGTAATAAGGCACGCCAAGCTTTGCGAAAAACTCAAATGCAGCATCCGCTTTAACGCGTGCTTGTTCCATTGGGTCTGAAACTTTTAGCCACTCATGGTCGAATGTACCGTCACCGAAGATATCTGCACCACCCCAGCGGAAGTTGTGCCAGTAGCAAGCAGCAAAGCGCAGGTGCTCTTTCATGCTTTTGCCTAAGATCATCTGTTCAGCATCGTAGTGACGGAATGCGAGAGGGTTGGTTGAGCTTGTTCCCTCGAACTGTATTTTTTTAATGTCTTTGAAGTATTCGGTCATTGGGCATTATCCATAATTATCAGGAGTTAAACATGTCTTTTATGCCAGTAAACTTAAATTAATACACTGGGGGTGTTGTTTGCTGGTGTGTATTAATAATTTAACGAATATTGAAAGTGAACAATTACGAAATCTATTAACGTAATTCAGCTATTTAGTTAATGTGCAATATGTCTCACTGTATCAGTTAACATTTTTGGCAATGATATTTTGATATTTGGCAAATTGCTGTAAATATGAATTTTTGTGTCACAATAGTTGGTGCAAACAAAATACTGTAAATAACAGTTGTTCTGGTGACTTTAACATTCACTGTTGGGTTGCAATAGGAGAGACAATATGAACAAGGTGCTGGTACTACTCGATGTGATGGTGTTTTACGATCGTGAGGTCTTTCAAGGCATCAAATCGAGTATCAATAGTCGCGACGAAGAGGCGAGTATTTACATCAGTAGTGAAAGCAATCTTCCACAGCTAAAACAAGAGCATTGGGACATTGTGATTGCCGATGGCGATAAACTCAATGACCTTGAAGCGGTGAGTCGATTGGCCGCTAAATGCCTTATCTATTCTAGCTATCAGCTGTCAAATGTTCCCGCCAATGTCACCACCTTAGCGCTCAAAAATGAACAGTTCTCTGATCTTGCACTGGGTAAGTTTATCGAGTTGGATATCAATAAAGTCGCCTTCTTTGAGAATGAATTTGATAGCACTTTTGAGTGGAGTCGAGAGCGTAAAGAGGCCTTTGTCAGCAAAGCACGCAACCTTGGCTTTGAATTGGTGGACATTAATCGAGCGAGTGCCTTAATAGGAGGTAAAAAGGTGGGGGTACTTTGTAGTACAGATCGCTCAGCTCGCACCTTGATACAAAGGCTCGCAGATGAAAATATCATGGTTCCTCAACAAGTGAGTATTATTGGCATCGACTGTGACCCGATAGAGAATGAGATTTCACCGATATCAATCACATCGATAGACATTAGCCCGTTTGAAATAGGCAAGCTTGCTGCAAATGTCATCTCTAGCTATCGACCGGCAAACAATCAGTTTTATGTGCCATGGCGACTAGAGGAAAATGACTCATGTAGCAGTACTGAAGAGAGCGACTGTTTAGTGAGTCGAGCACTGTTTTTCATTTACAACAACTATCAAAACAGTATAAAAGTCACTGATGTGGCGAGGTACTGTCGGGTGTCTCGTAAAACTCTCGATAATCGCTTTTATGCTGCCAAGAACATTACCGTGCATCAGTATATCGCTGACCAGAGGTTAGACAAATGTAAGCGACTTTTGAAAGAGACTGAGCAGAGTGTTGAAGACATTGCACTTCAGTGCGGCTACCCTCATCAAAGTTATCTGTATCAGGTGTTTAGAAAAAATGTTGATTGTACGCCACTTGAATATCGTAAAGAGCATTTATTGGCAATGCAGTCGGTTTAATATCTTCTGAAAAAGAAAAAAGAAAAAAGAAAAAAGAAAAATGGAAAAACAGAATTAACACCCACTATTTGTGGGTGTTTTTATTTGTGGTAAATACGGTGAATTTGCTATCTATCACATTTATTAATCTGGCAGGAAAATTACTCAATTCATTTCCAAAATCTAGTAAAGAATCCAAGTTACTTCTATTTCATATTATTTGCGAACCCCAAAATACTAATTAGAAGGTCGCAAAAATGAAATGGAACTCTGTTTGTCTGCTGTTAGGGACATCTGTTGCACTACAAGGCTGTTTGCTCGATTCAGCGGATACTGAAACGGTTGAGATTCCTCAACCTGAGGTCGAAAGTCTACATGCCCTTGCTGATGGCTACCCTATTGGCACTGCACTTCCGGCTGGTGATGCGGAAAACTCGGTTCATGAACGCAATGATCTGCAAGTGTTGGTGAAGCAACACTTTAATCAGATTACTGCTGAAAACATCATGAAGCCGCAATATTTACAGCCAACTCAAGGAGAATTCTTCTTTGATGATGCTGAGGCATTGATAGGCTTTGCTCAAGAGTTTAATGCCACCGTGCATGGACATACCTTGGTATGGCACTCGCAAATTCCTGATTGGATGAAGGCCTGTGCAAGTGCTTCTGAGTGTAGTGACATTATGGTTGATCACGTTACAGCAGTAGCGAGCCAATTTGAAGGCAAAGTACAAAGCTGGGATGTGGTCAATGAAGCATTTAACGATGATGGCTCTTATCGTGATGAAGGTGAGAGCGGCAGTGTTTGGTACCACAACATTGGCAAAGAGTACATCGCACAAGCGTTTACTGCAGCGAGAGCAGCTGATAGCACAGCGAAGCTGTATTACAACGATTACAACATTGAGTATAACGGCGCAAAACTTGATGCAGTATTAACCATGGTTGATGAGCTCAATGCAGTGAATGCACCGATTGACGGTATAGGCTTTCAAATGCATGTGGGGTTAGAGCAACCGACAATCGATGTGATCTCGGCAGCACTGAAACGTGCAGCGGATACAGGCTTACAAGTAAAAATTACCGAACTAGACACTCGTCTCAATCATGATGGTAGTTATTCGATGTTGACTGCTGACTTGGCAGAAAAGCAGCAACACCGCTATCAAGAGATCATTGAAGCCTACCTAGATATCGTCCCAGATTCACAGCGTGGCGGCATTTCCGTGTGGGGTGTATCTGATGCGGATAGTTGGATTCGAGATCTTTATGGCGACCCAGATTGGCCGCTGCTGTTTGATGACCAACTTGCTCAAAAGCCAGCAATACAAGGCTTTGCTGACGGCCTTGCAGGTGCAGTGTCTGAACCTGAGTTTATTGATACGTTTGAAGCGGGTGTCTACTGGTATGAAGATGGTGCGTCTAGTGTCAATGGCGAGTTTGTTCACAACGCAGAAGCGCAAACGATGGACCTAAATATTCAATGGTCCAACGATGGTGATAAATACGTCGTTGCAAGAGCCTTTGACGAACAAACCATAGATTTCACAACCGCTCGTACTCTCTCTTTTGACATTTATGTGCCTGCAGAAGTGGGTAGCGATGGTGTTCTTGCCATACAGCCTTTCATTATGGATGGCACCTTTACCCCGGCATACCTAAGTTACCAATTTGGCTATACAGCTGGTGATTGGGCAACGGTCACTATCTCAAATATCGACCCCGACTTTGAATTTGGTTGGAGCGGAGACCCAGACTTCACTGCCATTGACCGAGTCGGCCTAGAGTTCATTGCCAATGGTGCTCAAGTCCCACAGGGCACAATTCAAATCGATAACGTAACGATTCGCTAGTCAACCCAGCTAGCTAATAAGCAAAAAACTAAAAGCGATGGAAATCGCGACTTTTACAATAAAACCATAAATAAGGAAAGAAAGATGGACACTTTAAAACTCTTACCTCTATCTGCTGCCATTTCACTGTCACTGTGTGCCTTCGGCGCATCGGCTGATGATGCTGAACTGCAAGCGCTTAAAGAGCGCCTACAGGAGCTGGAGGAAAAAGTTGAAACTGGTTATGTCTATGATCAACAACCCGCAGTGTTAACACCAGAAACTAAAGTGCCGGCAGGTGTGATCTTCTCTGGTTATGCTCGCTATGGTGCTCACTATGCAGATGGTGATTCTCGTTATGTTCAAGTGGGTACGACAGGAGCCGCTGTAGGCCGACTTGGTAATGAGGGAAATGGTGGTGAATTCCAATTAGCGAGAGCGTTTCAAGCAGATAACGGCGCAATTTGGGATGTCGTTGTCATGGTTGATCATTGGTCGAATGATCAATGGGGATCACCTGGTGGTGTTGATTTGAAGAAGGCTTATGCAGGCGTTACTAATGTAATCGCTAGCCAACCAGAAATGTATTTCTGGGGTGGTCGAGATTTCCATCAACGTCCACAACAAGGCATCAACGATTACTTCTGGATGACGCATGATGGTCAAGGTGGTGGTTTCAATAACTACAACTTTGGCGGTGCTAAGTTCGATCTCGGTTTCATTGGTAAAGTTGATTATGGCGATGGCGGTTCATTGGGCAACGATGCAGGTATTTACGCTATTACCAGTAAGCTGCACAGCATCGACGCCGGTATCGGTAATTTAGACTTGTACGCGAACTATGGCTTTGCATCAGATGAAGCGGGAGATGAGAAAAAAGACGAAACCTCTTGGCAAGTGGGTGCCGTGTTAGGGCTAGGCAGCAATAACAAAGTTATTGTTCGCTATTCCGACGGTGCAGATGACTCCTCTTTTGACTTAGCAGGAGATGTTCAAGCGCTGTATGCAAGTTTTGAAGGCAGCTATAACTATGGTAACCCTTGGGCCTTAGATTACCTTGCATCATACAAAGAAGTGAAAGGTGCTGATGCGGCTAGTCTCAATGGTAAAGATGAGCGCAGTGAGTACTCTGCAATTGTGCGCCCAATGTACAGCTGGAACGACGTTCACTCGACATGGTTTGAAGCTGGCTATGCCATGGAAGACTATGAAAACGGGGATGAAGTGACAGGCTGGAAGGCCACCATTTCACAGAACATCTCTCTTGGCGGCATGCCTTGGAGTCGTCCAATGTTGCGCTTCTACGCAACGTTCGGCGAGGTGGACGACGCTTCTAGCAACAAGATCGATACCACAAGCGTTGGCGCTATGTTTGAAGCATGGTGGTAATCGTTTCACAGCACATACATAAAACATGATGTTGATCTAGTCATTGCCCCAAATACAGGGCAATGACTAGCTGCAAATCACACTTTAATCCTTTAGTAAAAATAGAAAATAACGTTAATAAATAAGGTAATTGCTCGTTAAAAGAAAAGATAACAATATTAAAATCACGAGTGATTGTTTAATCGGGTAACGGATATGGCATCAGTAACATTTAGAAGCTTGAAAAAGAGTTATGGAAATACTCAAGTCGTAAAGAATATCGACCTTGAGATCAAACATGGGGAGTTTATTGTTTTACTTGGCCCTTCTGGCTGTGGAAAGTCTACTACACTACGCATGCTTGCAGGTCTAGAAGATATTACTGATGGTGAGATCATGATCGATGATCTTGTTGTTAATGACCTACATCCTATCGAACGAAACATCGCGATGGTGTTCCAGAGCTATGCGCTTTACCCACACATGACGGTGGAAGAGAACATCGGTTTCAGCCTTGAAAATATGGGCGTTGACAAAGAAAAGCGCAAAGAGATGGTGGCCGAAGTTGCAGAGGTTTTAGAGCTAACACCCTTATTAGAGCGTAAGCCCAAAGACTTATCAGGCGGCCAGCGCCAAAGGGTTGCAATGGGCCGTGCCATGGTGCGTACCCCAGAAGTGTTCCTTTTTGATGAGCCTTTATCAAACCTTGATGCAAAACTCCGTGGTCAAATGCGTAAAGAGATTCGCGCTTTGCATCAAAGAGTAAAAACTACGGTCATTTACGTTACGCACGATCAAGTGGAAGCGATGACCCTTGCTGACAAAATCGTTATCCTGAATAACGGAGTGATTGAGCAAGTCGGC
Source organism: Vibrio agarivorans (assembly GCF_030409635.1). Lineage (NCBI taxonomy): Bacteria > Pseudomonadati > Pseudomonadota > Gammaproteobacteria > Vibrionales > Vibrionaceae > Vibrio > Vibrio agarivorans. The sequence continues at coordinate 76,733 of NZ_JAUFQF010000001.1, forward strand.
ACACCTATTGAAATATTTGAAAATCCAAAAACAGAATTTGTAGCCAGATTTATTGGTACGCCAGAAATTAATATCTTTGATGTCGATAATACCGATATAGCGAAGTGTTTTAATAATAGTGATCTAGGTAACACTATTCAAAAGGTCGGTATTCGCCCCCAAGACATTGTTATTAATAAAAATGAAATCGATTCAGAGTTTTGCTGTGAAATGCCGTTAAGCGTGATTGGCAGTGAAGTTCTAGGTTCGGTTATTCACCTCGATTGTCGTTTTAACGATAAACGTATTGTTCTTGAAACCAATTATGTTGAAGAGCAAATAACAGGAGACATTACTGCCTATTTCGACCAACGAAAAGCACATTTTTTTGATCTAAACGATAAAGCTACCCTACGATAAAAAGGAATTAAAATGAAAACGTTGAACATCAAACTCTTGCCACTCACCATTTCTGCTCTACTTGCATCAGGATCGCTTGCTGCGCAGACAGAGATTACGGTTGCTTCATTCCCTAACTTCAACCAAGCGGCAGAAGTAGCGATTCCATTGTTTGAGAAGCAAAACCCTGACATTAAAGTGAAACTCGTCACTCTAGCGTACGGTGACCACCACAACGCAATGACGACAGCGCTGGCGACAGGTGCAAACCTGCCTGACGTGATGGGTATCGAATACGCGTATGTTGGTCGCTTTATTGAAGGTGGCGGCTTAGAAGATCTGAATGCAGCACAATACAATGCGGGTTCATTTACTGAGCAGCTGATTCCGTTCTCTGTTGCTCAAGGTACCAACTCTAAAGGTGTATTATCAGGTATCCCAGCTGATATCGGCCCAGGTGCGACATTCTACCGTGCAGACATTCTTGAAGCAGCAGGCGTTACCGAGCAAGACTTGCTAAAAGATTGGGACTCGTTCATCGAATCAGGTAAAAAAATCAAAGAGAAAACCGGCAACTACACGCTGGCTAACGCAACCGATATCAAAGACATCATCATCCGTTCAAACCTAAAAGCGGGCGAAGGTATTTACTTCGATAAAGATCACAACATTCTCGTGAACTCTGATCGATTTAAAGAAGCGTTCCGTCTAGCTAAGAAAGCGCGTGATGCAGGTATCGATGCTGAAGTTGGTGCATGGTCAAACGAATGGACAGAAGGCCTACGCCGCGGCACGATTTCAGTTCAAATGATGGGTGCATGGCTAGGTGGTCACCTAGAAGATTGGATTGCACCAGATGCACAAGGTGTATGGCGTACTTCTCAACTGCCTAATGGCGCGATGGCAAGTTGGGGTGGGTCATTCTACTCAATTCCAGTACGTGCAGAGCATAAAGAAGAAGCATGGAAGTTCATTGAATTCATGGCGACTAACCCAGAAGTTCAAATGCTTGCCTTCAAAGAGATCAATGCCTTTCCAGCATTGCTAGAAACTCATGGTGATAAGTTCTTTAACGAGAAATTGAGCTACTTGGGTGATCAACAAGCGCGTCTTATCTGGAAAGAGTCGGCAGACCATATTCCTGCAGTGACGGTTGACCGCTACGACGAAGTTGCTCGCCAAGTTATCGATGACGCTCTTGAGAAAGTATTAGAACAAGACGCGAACATTGACGCTGTTCTGGCTGATGCAGAGAAGCAAATTAAACGTCGTGCACGTCGCCGTTCGTAACGATTTAAGCGCCAGAGCAATCCTGGCGCTATTTTAGATGTCGAGATAAGATCCTATGAGTACTATTACTGCTACACAAGTTGCGACTAAGCAGAAAGGACGCTTTTGGCTGAGAAAAGGCAATAAGATCGCCCCTTATCTGTTTGTAAGTCCATTCTTTATTATTTTTGGTGTGTTCGGCTTATTCCCGCTGATATTTTCACTTTATCTGTCCTTCCACTACTGGGAGCCTGCTGCTGGCTTAGCCGCAATGGAGTGGGTAGGCTGGGAGAACTACATGTTTGCGTTGGAAGACGCATGGTTCCAGAAATCTATTCTAAATACCATTGAAATCGCATTGAAATCGGGTATTCCACAGCACGCAGTGGCACTGCCACTCGCATTCTTTATTCATACCAGCTTTACACGTATGCGTAACACGGTGATTGGTGTCTACTTTGTGCCATACATCACCTCAACAGTTGCGATTTCACTCGTGTTTACCACGCTGTTCTCTCGCGATTTCGGCATGGTCAACCAAGTTTTGACGTCGTTGGGTAACTTTAGTATTGGTGATGTGAAAGTACTGTCTTGGATTTTCCCAACAGAAAACATTGATTGGAACCGCCCGGCTTACACCAAAGACATGATTTCATTCGTTGTATTCTGGCGTTTCGTTGGTTGGAACACGGTATTGTACTTGTCAGCGCTACAGACCATCCCTAAAGATATCTATGAAGCCGCAACCATTGATGGTGCAAGTCGTTACCAACAGTTCTGGCACATCACGCTGCCGATGCTAAAACCAATGGCCTTCTTCGCAGTGACGCTCACTATCATCGGTAACCTACAGTTATTCGAAGAACCGTTCATCATCACTGGCGGTACAGGCGGTATCGAGCAAGCCGGTAAAACGGCAGCAATGCACATGTACATCACCGCATTCGTAGAGAGTGATTTCGGCACCGCATCCGCTATCTCTTGGATTCTATTTATGATGATTGCAGGTCTAACGTGGGTGAACAACAAGCTACTTGGTGGGAGTAACCAATAATGAATAAGTTAGGTAAAGATAAGCTGGTCGCCTACATTATCGTAGCGCTAGGTGCTGTCATTATGTTGGCACCATTCTACTTCATGTTTGTGTTTTCATCGCACTCAAACACGGGGATTCTCTCGGTACCACCACCGATTACATTTGGTGACTACTTAGTCGATAACTTTAATGCACTACTCGAGTTCTTGCCTTACTTCTGGCACAACTTGGGCTTGAGTTTGTATGTCGCCATTGTGGTGACGATTCTCAACTTGCTGTTCTGTTCATTGGCAGGTTACGCGTTCGCGATGTTTGATTTTAAATTCAAGAACGTTTTGTTTGTCGCAATTATGGCCACCATGCTGTTGCCACCGTTCCTAGGCATGATTCCAACAGCAATGATCATGTCGACAATTGGTTGGATGAACAGTTCGAAAGCTCTGATAGTACCAGCAGCATGTGGTGCGATGGGTATCTTCATGATGCGCCAGTTTATCTCAAGCTCAATTCCAAAAGAGCTAGTAGAAGCGGCACGCATGGATGGCTGTGGTGAGTTTAAGATCTACTATCGTGTGATTGTTCCATTGATTAAGCCTGCATTTGGTACGTTGGGTCTGATTACCTTTATCGGTACTTGGAATAACTTCATGGGACCATTGGTTGTTATGAATGACATGAAGATGTTCACAGTGCCACTTGCGCTTCGAGCACTGCAAGGTACCGGACAAGTGCCTTGGGGCGCGGTGTCTATCGGTGCAGCAATTGCTGTATTACCGCTCCTGTTCCTGTTCATCTTGGCATCTCGCCGTTTGATTGATGGTCTGACAGCTGGCGCGGTGAAAGGCTAATTGTCGACTTAATGCCTAATTAAGAGCTTGCTTTTGATAAGTGACACAGCTTAGAAAAAGCAAGCCTTACAGGTGTGATACCCAAGCAATCTTACATCTGCCTTCCTTTTCAGTTTGCTTGGTTATTACACTTAACTATCTAAAAATAATAAGGATTACCAATGAAACGTGTATTCTTTCCTGCCGTTGCGGCATCGGTTTTGCTCGGTTGCTCTGGACAAGCCCAGCAAATCGATACAGCGCAAGTTGCCCCACAATCTAATTCTGATGTTGTGATGCCACTGAAAACCTTGGCGGACCAAATCAATCTCGCAGTTGGTGCTGCGCTTGAAACAAGGCACCTTGAAGATCCTCAATTCCGTGAAACGCTGATTCGTGAATTCAATCAAATTACACCGGAAAACGAGATGAAATTTGGTTACGTTCAGCCACAGCGAGGTGTGTTCGATTTTGAAAAACCAGACCAACTTGTCGATTTCGCACAAGAGCACGATATGGTTGTCAAAGGGCATGCGCTTGTTTGGCACATCCAAAATCCTAAGTGGCTTGAAGAGACAGAGTGGACTAAAGAAGAGTTGACTAAGGTCCTTGAAGAGCACATTCATACCGTGGTCGGCCATTATAAAGGTCGCGTACTGTATTGGGACGTCGTGAATGAGGCTTTTGATGATCAAGGTGGCTTCCGCGACACACTTTGGTATCGCACACTTGGTGAAGACTACATTGAAATGGCTTTCCGTTTTGCACACGAAGCTGATCCAGACGCAATCCTTTTCTATAACGACTACTCATCTGAAGGTATGACCGCGAAGTCAAACGCTATCTATCGTCACGTTGAGATGTTGGTTGAACGTGGCGTGCCTATTCACGGCGTCGGCACACAGCTTCACTTAACTGCGGATAACTCTATCGCAGATTCATCGATTGCACGAAATATTGAGCGTATTTCTGACCTTGGCCTAGACATGCACTTCACTGAAATCGATGTGCGCATCCGCGATAACGATGGTGCGATGGGGTTACAAGACCAAGCGGATAAGTACGAAATGCTGATGAAGCTGGCGGCCTACTATCCTGAAGTGGATATGTTCACGACATGGGGTATTGGTGACCGTTATTCATGGGTGCCACATTGGTTTAACGGCTATGGTCGCGCTCTGATGTTTGATGAAAACTTTGAAAAGAAACCGGCTTATGATGCTGTGCAAAGTGTGTTAATTGATGCGGTGACGGGCAATTTTGCTTATGAGCCAGTGACGGATCTTTCAAACGCACAGCGTTATGTATTGCCGTTTAATGCTAAACCATTATCTCAAGCCCGTTTAAAAGCGGATGAAGTGGTGTTCTATCCGTTTGCGTTTAACCAGCTTGGTGGTAAAGATCAGCGCGTACCCGATGCCAACGTTATTGATGGTAAGTGGGCGGTTGGCTACCACAAGAACAAGTTAATCGGACAAGTGAGTCGTCAAGACAGTAAAACCGTCGTCAACAAATCAGAGTCACACGAAAACGACAATGTTGAAGTGTTTGTGCGTCTTGGTGAGCAGTTCTGGCAATTCCGTTCTATTGTCGGTCAAGATTTCGCACCTATCGGCTTCCCTGGTAAAGCAACAGGTAAGTGGAGCAAAGATGGCACGACATTCGACTTTGAAATTTCCTTCAACGAGTTTGAAGACCTAGTGGGTGAAACCATTGGCTTCAATATGGCGCTATCAGACAATGATGGTGACACAGCAACAGGCAACCGCCATGCGCAGCTTTACCCTCTAACAGGGACTAACATCGGTTGGCAGGGTGAAGAGTTTGGTGAGCTGTTTATGAATGGTCAAAACGCGGTTGTGTCTACGATCCCTGTATCGACACCACCAGCATTTAAAGCGATGAAACTGAATGCAAAACCTGCTGGTGCAGACAGCTCTATTTGGCAGCAGGGATACCGCTACACATTCGCCTTCAACCAACTTAACCAGCGTGACATGACGGTCGATTCGCAAGATGACATTTCAGGTGACTGGACAATGGGTCATCATGGTAACTGGTTATACGGTGTGGTGAATCGTAAAGACGACAAGACGTTTACAGATGCGCAAGAGAGCTATGAAAACGACAATGTAGAGGTGTTCATTCAACGTGGCGAAGGTGACCTGTATCAGTTCCGTACTGTCGTAGGAGAGGACTTTGAACCTTCACGCTACACTGGGGACACATTTGCTCAATGGAGTGCGGATGGTAGCCAGCTGTTCTTCGGTATTGAAATGAGTGAACCTCTTAAGTCTGGCGAAGCACTTCGTTGGAACATCGCGTTAGCCGATAACGATGGTGAGGGGCGCAAGTATCAACTGTATTCCGTTCCAGGCAGTAACATATCTTATCTCGGTGAAGAGCTCACGAAGTTAATCGCTGAGTAACTCCAAAGGTGGCGTTTCATGCGCCACCTTTTTTCATTATCATCAATTCCCCCCAATCGCAGTCTCATTTGATGTTTCTGTGGGCTTTTTGTGCCTGTAAGAATGTGGTTTGAGGCTGTGAGTCATTCATAGGATGTGAAGATAAAAATGAACCTGTTTAATATCAATATCAGCCGTGCGGTACTGATGTCGTTTATCAGCTTTATTGTCGCAATTTGCTCAATTGGTTATTTGTTTACCGATCAGTTTAGGCAAACGCAGAATACGATTAAGATTGTGACCGATGAGACGTTTCCGATTATGTCAAAAGTCACCGACATTTCAGAGTTAATGGCTGAAATTGAAAATGCAACCAATCAAGCGCTTTTTAGTCAAACCGAACAGGATGTTGAGCAGTGGTCTACAGCGATAAAGTCAGATATTGCAAAGCTCAACACACTACTGGTTGATGAGGTGATCTCTATAGACAGCATCTCAAAACAGTCTGAGCAGTTAATTGATAATCACAAGGCATTGCTGTCCTTGTCTTATGAGCTTAACGACCTTAATGCCGCATTGCAGGTAATGGCCCAGAGGTTCAGTGTGTTGACAGGTCAGCAGTATGCGGATGACTTAACGAATGAACAGTCAGTGCTGTTGACTTCACTTGTCGAAGAGTTCTCAAGCATGCAAATAGAGACGATCAAAATTCTTAACAGCCAAGACGCGCAAGAAATAGCGAAGGTACTTGAACTTAACTATCAGAGTCGGGAATACATACTTGAGGATTTTTCTGAATATAGTCAGTTGAGTGAGTCTATGACAGACCAAGGTGGTCATGAACTTACGGCTAACCTACCCTGGCTTTTGGATACGATGACCAAAGAAAGCGGTATTGTGGGCGTACATTTAAAGCGTGTTAGGCTTTTGACTCAGCATAATCAGCAGCTGCTTAGTTTTCGTGAAGACCTTGCGCAACAAAGAGAGCTGATTCAGCAAAATGTTGATGCCAGCCGCATCGAAACGGTCAATCAATTAGACAATACGTTGATGAGTATTGATAACGTGATTCAACGAATGATGGTGGCGATTCTTGTTGTTATTGTGCTTATTGTAGGCGTGTGCTGGTGGTTGTACCGTTCGATCAATACCCCTATGAAATCGATAATTGCAACGCTCAATCGGGTTGCTAATGGTGACTTATCTAAGCCCTGCCAATACAACATGCATAATGAGTTTGGTGAAATTTCGAAGCACCTAAATCAGGCTCTCGATAATCAGCTTAATTTGGTTAACAGTATTATTGAGAACAATAAAAAGATCACACTGTCATCCGATAACAATGCCACATTAGGTGAGACACTTGCTCAGCAAGCGGTTGACCAAACGGATTTATGTACCTCGGTCACACAAGCAATGAAAGAGATGGACTTGAGTGTTAAAGAGATCAGTGAGAGTGCTGAAGGGGCATCGGTGGCTGTTCAGCAAATTAGTGTTAACGTTGGCCACAGTGTGGAGGTTTCCAGCTCTGCTTATCAGCAAGGGTGTGAGTTGAGTGAGCAATTAAGTCAAGCTTCAAAGGCCATGGAAAAGGTCAACAGGGGAAGCCAGTCTATCATTTCAATCTTAGAAGTGATTAACAGCATTACTGAGCAGACGAATTTACTCGCTTTAAATGCCGCAATCGAAGCGGCTCGCGCTGGTGAGTCTGGTCGCGGGTTTGCCGTGGTCGCTGATGAAGTTCGTCAGTTGGCAAAACGTACGAGTGATTCTACCGTCGAAATACAGCAGGTGATCTCTGACCTTCAATCTGACATTCAGAATACTGGAGAGCAATTAACCTCATGTAATGAGCGTATGTCATTGAACATGAGCAGCTTCAAAGAGATTCAACAGCAAATTGACGAAGTTTCGCAAGGTGTTATGAAGCTTTCTGAGGTCAATAGAGTGGTGAGTGTCTCGACGACTCAACAGTCGAGTGTTTGCTTCAATGTGAGCCAAGACATGCAGGCAATTCTGAGTGCAGCTGAAAAAGTCAAAGATACAACCGAGGCGTTGAAGAGAAATAGTAACGACCTTCAAGGAGTTGCGAACACTCAGCAAGCCTTGGTGAATCAGTTTCGCAGTCAATCCTAGCTTAAAATGTTAACCTTATTTAGGTCGGGACATGGATACAAAAAAAGAGCTGATTATCAGCTCTTTTTTTGTTTTATATGGCAGGGCTTAATCCAAATATGGCTTAATAGTCTCAATCGATCCATCTTCATTATGAGTCAGTTCCGCCATCTTGATGCTACGTAAGTGTGTTTGGCCAGCAGATAGAGAGCTATCGTGGTAGAACAGGTACCACTTACCTTGGTATTGAGCAACAGAGTGGTGCGTGGTCCAGCCTAAAACAGGCTCAAGAATCACACCTTGATACTTAAACGGGCCGTATGGAGAGTCACTAGTCGCGTAAACAATCTTGTGCGTGTCGCCAGTTGAGTACGAGAAGTAGTAGACGCCATTGTGCTTGTGCATCCAAGGGCCTTCAAAGTAACGGCGGTCATTATCGCCTGCAAGCAGAAGCTCACCATTTTCATCTAAGATTTCAATTTCACGCGGAGCTTCAGCAAGATCTACCATGTTGTCAGCAAGTTTCGCCACAAGCGGCTTTAGCGCTGGTTCGTGATCTGCAGGGAAGATCTCTTCGCCGTATTGGTTATCGCGGTAGTTCTGTAGTTGACCGCCCCAAAGACCGCCAAAGTACATGTAGTAGTCGTTATTGTCTTGGAATACTGCAGGGTCAATACTGTAAGTCCCCTCAATATGAGACTCTTCTGGTGTAAAAGGACCTTCAGGGTTATCACCGACCGCAACCCCAATATGGAAAATGCCATCGTAATTCTTCGCCGGGAAGTAAAGGTAATATTTTCCCTCTTTTTCAGCTGCGTCAGGAGCCCACATTTGACGCTCTGCCCATTTAACGTCTTTCACATCAAGAGCATTGCCATGATCAGTGGCTTTACCAAAAGGACGGTCAAGTGAGATGACGTGGTAGTCACGCATATCAAAGTGATCGCCGTTGTCATTGAGTGGCTGATCAGTTTCGACATCGTGTGATGGATAGATGTAGATACGGTCGTTAAATACATGTGCTGAAGGGTCAGCAGTATACATGTGTGTCACAAGAGGAGAAGAGATTGGTGTTAGTGAGCTTGCTCGGGCTAGATCTTGTTCTGTCACTCGTTCTGCATCGCTGACTTGTGGTTTTTCTATTACGGATTCAGTCATTTTTTGTTCTCTACGTTGGACTTAAATTACTAAATTCAATATACAAACTCAGGCTTTCGTTATCTATTTGTAGTTTGGTAATCGATATATGATATTTAGTAGTCAGTTTTATGGTTTTTTTACAGGTCAGCTATCTTGGGTGATAACTGACCGTAATCTCGTTGTGATTAAGACCTTTCTTGATAGTCGAAGTAGTCAAAATCAGCGTGAGCATTTTGCCCAGTAATATCGGCAGCGAATAGTGCTGCGAAACTACCAGTGAAGCGGAAGATGTCGGGGCCACCTTCATCTGACAGTGGCGTACTATTTAGCGCTGGGCCTATTTGCTCCCAGTTAACACCGTCCAATGAATACTTAAATGTGTACCATTGATAGTTCAAATCGAGTTTTAAATACACTTCACAGGCATCACCAATCAACACATCTTCTGAATATTCACCGTATGCGTCATTGATGTTACCGACAACTTGCAGAACGCGTTCCCCTTCATCATTGCAGGTCATTTTTAGGAAATAATGACCATTGCGAGAGTAGTAGGCACACAAGCCAGCCATTTGATATGGGGTTTGTGGGTTAAATTCCATCTTGGTTTCTACGCTGGCAAAATGTGATTGGAAGCGACGCGCTACCATGCTTTGCTCATAGCGAGAGGACAGGTAGTGACGCCCCTTTAAGCGCAGATGTCCAGGGCGCTCAGTGAGTGAACCCCAGCTCTCTTCCATCGGCTCACGCAGCGTTTGAAAATTGACATCAAGAGTGGTGGTTTCAAAATTCTCTCGCGCGGGTAATTCAGGCCAAGGGCAAGGTTCTAATTCTGGCGCGACAACATTAGTGACAGGCGTTTTACCCGTGGTGACATAAGGCCAGTCATTTTCCCAGTGCGCTTTTTGAATAGCACTTTCGCGACCTAAAATTGAGAAGCCGTTGTCATACTTAGGCATGAACTGGTAGCCCTCAGGGTTCGGGATACGACGGCCGCAAAGATGACTTAAATACCACTCACCGTTTTGCGTCTCTACTAAGAAGCCATGGCCTGCACGAGAGAGCTCTGCATGCTCTTGAAAGCGGCTTGTTAGGATCGGGTTCTCAGGGTGCACCTCATAAGGTCCCCAGATGTTTTTAGAACGGCAAACAGTCACTGCGTGGTTACGCTCAGTGCCACCCTCAGCAGTAATGAGGTAGTAGTAGCCATCCTTTTTCATCATTTGCGGCCCTTCAGTACAGCCAAGCTCTGTACCTGCGAAGATGTTTTTGGGCTTTCCAATCAGTTTCCCGGCCTCTGGGTCAAACTCTTGCAGCACAATACCACCGAAGAAGTTGGTGTTAGCGCGGCCATCCCATACCATATTGAGCATGTATTTTTTGCCATCATCATCGTGGAAGAGGGAAGGGTCGAATCCATAATTTCCAATTGAAACCGGTTCGCTCCATGGGCCTTCGATATTATCGGCAGTGATCACAAATGATGGTGTCGCCATCCAGTTGCCGCCACGGCACGCGTGAACATTAGAGAAGCAAAGCCAGAATTTGCCATCAGAATAGGTTAGGGCAGGGGCATAAACACCCTCGGAGTTGTCCATGCCTTTCATGTCAAGTTGACTGGTGCGAGTTAGTGCATGGCCAACTAAGCGCCAGTTCACCATATCTTTAGAGTGATGCAGTTGGATGCCAGGAAACCACTCAAATGTTGAGGTTGCGATGTAGTAATCATCCCCGACACGAACAATCGACGGGTCTGGGTTAAAACCTTTGAGTACTGGGTTTTGAATCATGTGTGTCATTTTAGGGTTCTCAGATCAGGAAACAGTTAAGGGGTATCCCAATAAAATTGGGAAAATAAAAAAGCCCAAGCATCTCCCCCTGAGTATACTTGGGCCTGTGACATAGATTCATGTAGCGTTGCGAAACTTGAAGCAAGCACACCAAAATATCGCAACGGTTACTGCATTACTTGTAGATGAATCCGTTCACAATATTTTCTAGGTACTCTTGGCGGCCTGAAACTTTTGCCGGTGAGATGTTGTTGTCTACCGCGTAGTTAGCAACAGCTTCTAGTGACAGGTCACCAGAAAGAATCTTCTTACCAAGATCCGTGTTCCAATCTGCGTAGCGTTGAGCGATGTTCTTAGAAAGAACGTCGTTTTCAATCATCTCTGCCGCACGTTCTAGTGATAGTGCCATTGTGTCCATACCACCAATGTGACCGTGGAAGAAATCTGCTAGGTCTGTAGATGGACGGCGTACGCGAGCATCGAAGTTGAAACCACCGGTAGTGAAGCCGCCCGCTTTCAAGATTTCATACATCACTAGTGTGTTTTCTTCAACGCTGTTCGGGAACTGGTCTGTATCCCAACCTAATTGAGCATCACCGCGGTTCGCATCGATAGAGCCGAAGATACCTAGTGAAGTCGCCGTAGCTACTTCGTGATGGAAGCTGTGACCAGCCAGTGTAGCGTGGTTTGCTTCGATGTTAACTTTGATCTCTTTCTCAAGGCCAAACTGCTTCAAGAAACCGTAAACAGTTGCTGTATCGTAGTCGTACTGGTGCTTAGTTGGCTCTTGTGGTTTTGGTTCAATCAAGATTGAGCCTTTAAAGCCAATCTTATGTTTGTGCTCAACCACCATCTGCATTAGGCGACCAAGCTGCTCGCGCTCTTGACGTAGGTCTGTGTTAAGCAACGTTTCGTAACCTTCACGACCACCCCAAAGTACGTAGTTTTCGCCGCCAAGGCGTTGTGTTGCGCCCATTGCGTTAAAGATTTGGGTAGCCGCGTAAGCAAACACTTTAGGGTCAGGGTTAGTACCTGCACCCGCCATGTAGCGTGGGTTAGAGAAAGCGTTCGCTGTGCCCCAAAGGAGCTTCATGCCAGTCTCTTCTTGTTTCTGCTCAAGTACGTCAACCATAGTTTGGAAGTTGTTTACGTACTCTTTTAGAGAGTTACCTTCTGGAGCAACGTCAGTATCATGGAAACAGTAGTAAGGCACACCAAGCTTTGCGAAAAACTCAAATGCAGCATCCGCTTTAACGCGTGCTTGTTCCATTGGGTCTGAAACTTTTAGCCACTCATGGTCGAATGTACCGTCACCGAAGATATCTGCACCACCCCAGCGGAAGTTGTGCCAGTAACAAGCAGCAAAGCGCAGATGCTCTTTCATGCTCTTACCAAGAATCATCTTGTCCGCATCGTAGTGGCGGAATGCAAGTGGGTTGGTTGACGCTTTACCTTCGAATTGGATCTTTTTGATGTCTTTAAAATATTCAGTCATAGCCAAAATTCCGTTAGCAGTAGTTGTGGACTTCGTTCATGTTCAATGTTTAACGTTTTCACTAACATCGGCAATTATGATTTTTGATACCAAAATTCTTCTATTTATCAAACGTGCGGAAGGTCTCAAAAATAAACATAAAGAATCATGGGTATGAAAAGCAATTGTCTTTAAGTTATTGATTTTGCTGGGTTGGTTTTGTTTTTGTCAGTTTTTTATGCAAGATGGGTCACACTAAGTAAATATCGTAACGGGGTTACTAATTTGGGCAAATTGATTATATTTGTTGCCCGGCCAAAATGGATGGCAGAAAAAACTGTATCCCGGAGAAAAATATAATGAGTACAATTAAGTTATCAGTGAGAGAGAAGATAGCTTACGGTTTGGGTGACACCGGCTGTAACTTTGTTTGGCAAACTGTCATGCTTTTCCTTGCCTATTTTTACACTGATATTTATGGCCTGTCGCCAGCTCACATGGGAACGATGTTCCTGCTTGTGCGTTTTATCGATGCGGTGACTGACCCATTAATGGGCTCGATTGTTGATAGAACTAAATCAAAACATGGTCGCTACCGACCGTATCTACTTTGGATGGCAGTGCCATTCGGCATTGCATGTATGCTGGCGTTTTTTACTCCAGATCTTGGTGAAACGGGCAAAATAGTTTATGCCTATGCGTCTTATATCTTCTTAACTCTTATGTATACAGCCATTAACGTACCATATTGTGCGATGGCAAATGCCATGACCGATGACTCCCAAGAGCGTACCTCTTTGCAGTCTTATCGCTTTGCTTTGAGTACTGCTGGTGGTCTAGTTGTTGCTATGGTAGCGCTACCTCTTGTCGATGTTATTGGTCAAGGTGACGTCCAAAAAGGCTACTTAGGCGCTATGGCGATTATGGGCGTAGGTGCGATTGCCTTGTTCTTCTTGAGTTTCGCGAATACGAGAGAGCGAGTTGTCTTAGAGGAAGAAGAGAAGCAGTCTGCGCTTGCCGACCTGAAGCTGCTAGCAAAAAATAACCAATGGCGTGTTTTGTTTATTGTCAACACTGTGCTGCTGACAGGTGTGGTACTAAAAGCTGCCTCAACGATGTATTACGTAAACACTGTAATGGCTCGCCCAGATCTTGCGACGACATTCATGGTTGTTGGTATGTTGGCGGCGATTGTTGGTGCTATATTCTCTGCTCCAGTACTAGGGAAATATGACAAGCCTAAGGTGTATCGTGCGCTAATACTTGCATCGGGCTTCTTATCTGCACTACTTTTCTTGGTTGACCCATCAAATACAGCAATGGTATTTGCATTGGTGATTATTCTGGGTGTCGTTCAAATGAGCACGACACCGATTCTATGGAGTATGATGTCGGACGTGGTTGATTACGAGAAGACACGCAGTAATCGCTCACTGAGTGGAATGGTGTTCTCTACAAACCTATTTGCTATCAAGTTGGGTATCGCTCTTGGCGGTGCAGGTGTTGGTTGGATTCTCGCGTGGTTTGGTTATCAGGGTGGTTCGGAGACCCAATCTGCCGAGGCAATGATGGCAATCAACTTGCTTTACACTGTTATTCCAGGAGTGTTCTTTATGTCTCTTGCTGTCATCATGATGTTCTACAAACTCGATAATCACAAACTGGCACAGATCAAAGCAATGCTTGCATTAGATGCAAAAGAGCAGGAAGCACGTAAAGCGGTTGCTCACAACGCAGAGCTAGGCTAATAGACCCCCGAGAGACGCTTGTCGCTCCTGACATGCGCTCTAAGCCCTGCTGAACTGTGGGGCTTTTTCCATTTCTAAAAGGGAGAAGTATGGAAAAGACATTGCTGCTGCTTTTAGACAGTATGATCTATTACGATCGTCAGATATTAAAAGGCATTAAGGCCAAAGCGGATGAATTGGACAGTCGTTTAGATATCCACCTTGAGTGTCCTAGCAACCTCGATTTTATCCTATCGCGCCAGTGGGATTACATCATTGCGGATTATGATAAGCCAGAGAATCGTCAGATCGTAAACACGCTCAATAGCAAAACTGTCGTGATCACTAATCATCAGGAGCCAGGCTTACCCAGTGCGTTCTCAGTTGTGCAATTAGATAATGCAGGCCTTGCTAATACGGCGCTGCAGGCGTTTGCCAAACGCAATATTGAAAATGTGTCCTATTTCGCTAACCAAAGAGATTTTGTCACTCCGTGGAGCAGTGAAAGAGCATCAGCTTTTGCTAAAACAGCACAGCTTAGTGGGCTAAATTACATCGAGAATGCTGAATCAGCCCTGAAAGAGCGCAAATTTCCCTTAGGTATTTACTGCTCATCCGATCGTTCAGCTTGTCGAATGGCGAGCTTGTGTAAGAGTATGAAACTCAAAGTCCCAGAACAGGTATCTATCATAGGTACCGATTGTGATGATACGGAGCGAATGCTGTCAGCGATCCCCCTATCATCGGTTGAGCTGAACCCTTTAGAGTTGGGAAAACTGTGTTTTGAGACATTGGATAAACTGATTCGTTACAAGCGAACGGTGCGTGTTGAGTTCTCGTCGTATAAACTGATCCATGCTCAAACGACACTGGAAGATAACTCGGTTGATCCTATCGTGGTGAAAGCTGAGAGCTTCATTCGCAATCATTTTCACATCAATATGAAAATTAAGCAGGTGACGGATCATTGTCGTGTCTCGCGTAAGACTCTCGATACACGCTTCCTGATTGCTCATCGAATGACAGCACATCAATACCTCACACACTTGCGACTTGAGCGAGCAAAACACTTGTTGTTAACGACCAATGAGAAGCTTGAAGCGATTGCTAAACAGTGTGGTTATCCGGGGCAATCTTACCTATCTCAGGTGTTCCTAAAACAGTTTGGCTTAGCACCGGTTCGTTATCGAATCGAGAAAGGTCAAGGAATGAAAAAAGAGACTGAAGCGGGATAAACCTAATAGAGCAGCTATATAAGTTATTTTTTTAGTAACTCATGTATGTAGTTTGGTAATTCTTGCCTTTCCCCAAGAAATATAACGCAAAAATGTAGATAGTCATATCAAAGCAAAAAAGCGGAGATACCTCAATGACTATCTACAAAAATCCTAGTTACTCAACCCAAGAGCGCGTTGCTGATCTGTTGAGTCAAATGACCCTAGAAGAAAAAATAGCCCAGCTAGGTGCACAGTGGTTACTGTTGGATGAAAACGGTGATCACAGTGAACGTGAATTAGAAATGACCTCTAGCCATGAGCAGAAAACGGTAAAAGAGAAGCTCCAATACGGTCTTGGACAGATTACTCGCCCACTGGGGACTCATGTTGTGACCCCCCAGCAAGGTGTACAAGCGCTGAATCAATTGCAAAAGTACTTGGTGGAAGAAACCCGTTTAGGTATTCCAGCCATGTCTCACGAAGAGTGTTTGGTTGGCTTGATGGCAAAAGACGCAACACTTTACCCGTCTTCTCTTAACTATGGCCACACATGGAACCCTGAACTTGTTGAGCAAGCGGCGCAAGATATTGGTCGTCAAGCACGCGCAGTCGGTGCAAAACAGGGCTTAGCGCCCGTTCTAGATGTTTCACGAGATGTACGCTGGGGGCGCACTGAAGAGACACTTGGTGAAGATCCATATCATGTCGGTGTGATGGCCTCTCACTATGTTAAAGGTCTTCAAGGGCCTAAACGTGACTTGCTTGCGACATTGAAGCATTACGTCGGCCACTCTGCGAGTGAAGGCGCACGCAACCACGCGCCAGTGAACTTAGGCTTTAAGGAGCTTAATGACACCTTCATGCTGCCATTTGAGATGGCGGTGAAAGTGGCAAATGCGGGCTCTGTGATGCCAGCTTATCACGATATTGATGGTGAACCTTGTCACTCTTCTCACTACCTATTGACGGAAGTGTTGCGTGAACAGTGGGGATTCGATGGACTGATCGTAGCTGATTACGGCGGCGTTGATCTTCTTAAAGCCCATCATGCTGTGGCTCAAG
This sequence comes from Vibrio agarivorans, assembly GCF_030409635.1. NCBI lineage: Bacteria > Pseudomonadati > Pseudomonadota > Gammaproteobacteria > Vibrionales > Vibrionaceae > Vibrio > Vibrio agarivorans. The sequence goes on from NZ_JAUFQF010000001.1 coordinate 93,176, forward strand.
ACAGCACTGAAGCAGCTGCGCTGGCCTTTAACGCTGGTTTAGACGTTGAGCTTCCAGACGATGCATGTTCTAACAAGTTACATCAAGCACTTGAGCTTGGGTTGATGACGCATGAGAAACTTGATGAAATTGTTTCGCGTATCCTTACATTCAAATTTGACCTAGGGCTGTTTGAAAACCCATATACCGAATTGCCAAAAGAGGCTATCCATAATCAACACAGCACTGAAACGGCCTATCAAGTGGCCAGTGAGTCGATTGTGTTGTTGAAAAATGATGGGACGCTGCCACTAAACCGCAATCAGTCGATTGCGCTTGTTGGTGCGACGGCGGATGATCCTCTAGCGCTGCTGGGTGGTTATAGTTTCCCAGTGCATTTGATCTTAAGCGGTGATGAGTCGAGCGAACGTGTTACTAAGTCGATCAAAGAAGCGCTATCAGAGCGCATGCCGAATCTATCTTACGCCAAAGGTTGTGACATTCTAACGCAGCGTCATGCAAATGCCCCTGTGTTCCCAGGCGATGTTGATATGGCTGTTGCACAAGCGAGTGAATCACCGGTGAGTATGGACGCAACAGGTATCGCGCAGGCAACCTCTTTGGTTGAGCAAAACGATGTGGCGATTGTTTGTGTCGGCGACCTAGCTGGGCTATTCCAAACGGGTACAGTCGGTGAGGGCTCCGATGCTGATAGCCTTGATCTTCCGGGTGTTCAGCAGCAGTTGATTGATCACGCGCTTGATACGGGTAAGCGAGTGGTTGTACTTGTGACAGGCGGTCGCCCATACAACTTGGGACGTGCAGAAGAAGAAGCGGCAGCCATCGTTTATGGTTGGGCTCCTGGTCAAGAAGGGGCGAATGCGTTAGCAGATATGCTGGTGGGAGATACCAACCCAAGTGGCAAACTAACGGTCTCGATTCCTAAAAGTGTCGGTGCGGTGCCATACTTCTATAACCACAAGCTAAAAAGTGCTGGTACCCCAATCGCTTATCACTTTGGCTCACGTTACAACTTTGGCCATGGGTTGAGCTACAGCGAGTTCGATTACAGTGACTTTCACGTTGAGCAGACAGAGCTAAAAGCGACAGATACGGTGCGCGTTTCTTGCAACATCACTAACACATCAACCCGTGATGGCGCAGAAGTCGTGCAGCTCTATTCACGTGACGTGTTGTCAACCGTTGTGCGCCCGGTGAAAGAGCTGAAAGGTTTTAAAAAGGTTGAGTTAACAGCAGGAGAAACCAAGCGAGTTGTGTTTGAGTTGCCTGTCGATATGCTCAATTTCACTAACGCCAAACATCAACGTGTTGTCGAGGGCGGTGAGTTTAACCTGATGATTGGACGCTCTTCAAACGAGATTGTCTTCAATCAGGTAATCAATGTTGAGAAGGGGACATTTGTGCTGCCAAAGCATTGGCGAATGGTGTGCAACGCTTACGCTGAATAAACGCGGATTTGTTTTGTCGTCACGATTAATAACTTGATTAGTTGGATCAATAGAAATCCGTTCTAATGCGCTCGAGATATTTTTGTCTAGTTAGGGTTTAGATATGTTTTCAATTGATGATCGTGTCGTTGCAACTAAAGGCATCGAGTTAGGTACTATGGTTGTTACTGGCTTAAGCGCAGGCGGCTTCTACGTCCACGTTACTGTAGACGGCATGACGCTGACTTACCCAGCTCAAGACCTTAAAAAAGCATAACAACGCATTCTCAGTTGGTTGGGAATAAAGGAAAAGGCAGCTTCGGCTGCCTTTTTCTATTGGTGCACATAGGGGGTGATATCATCAATACAGAGGTCATCTACGCCCCAAATAATAGAGGTTCGTCACGTTTTGTAGTCCTACCACTCATTATGAGTCAGTATTCATAGCAATTTCACGCTACTTATTGCTTAATATAGCGTGTGGATAAAATCCGCACTTATTGTGTGCGGATTGCACTCTTTCAGTGAGAATTGTGAGCAATGGTTTGCTACAACCCCATATTCTAACTGTTTGTTTATTTGGCATTTTAATTGCAGCTGTCGTGAGAAAGGATTGATTAGGAGTTGATATGATCACAAAACGTTTTTTCAAAACTAAAGATGAAGTCGAGGTTACGTTTCAGTGGCCACAGGGTGACTCAAACATTACTACTGTATCGCTAAGTGGCGATTTTAATGATTGGCAAGCGACGCCGCTTAAGCTCAATCGCCAAAAAGTGTTTACAACAAAAATTCGCTTACCTAAAGAGCAGTCATTTCAATTCCGTTACCTTCTAAATGATGAGGTATGGGAAAATGATCACGCAGCAGACGAGTACGTGCCAAACGGCTTAGGTAGTGACAACAGTGTTGTGAAAACATACGCGCCAGTCGAAGCTTAACCCCAACTTATTTTGTCTCCCCAAAGAGCGCTATGTGCGCTCTTTGTCATTTTTCCGTGCCTATTTAATTTATTAAGTTTGATACAAGCTGATACTTCCTAGCACTTTTTCACTACTTTTCTCTGCAAACCCGCAAATTCTGTGCTGTTCTTTCTATGCTCGACACGCCTTTCATACAAAGTTAGGCTCTTGTTTAATTAGGGGGATAGAATGAAAAAATGGATTTCCGCTGTGCTTATTGGCTTGTTTGCGTTCGTTTCAACCGGTCATGCCGCAACCAGTGATCTCAATTCAGCGATCAAGAAGTGTGAGACAAAATACAAGAACGACAAAACCGAAAAAAGCAGCTGTATCAAGAAAGCCAAAACAAAATACAAAGATAAGAAAGACAAGAAGGCAACTTCAACCAAATCAACATCGACCCAAGCTAAGAAAAAATCTACGACCAAGAAAGACATCAGCGCTGTGTGTAAGGAGAAATACCCAAAAGACAGTACTAAACAGAAAACCTGTGTAACGGATGCCAAAGAAAAAGCGGCTAAAGCGAAAGAGAGTGAAAAAACCAAAGCAACACAGGCAACCGCGTCATCGAAAAAGTCGCTTGATTCCAAGTCATTAGACTCGACTAAGAGCAAAACAGCAAAAGCCACAACTGCCGCAACGGCAACCAAAAAATCGCTGAAAGCAGTCAATGTGAACAAGGCATCAGCGCAAGAGCTGGCCGAATCACTACCCGGTGTGGGGGAAAAGAAAGCACAGGCGATTGTCGATTACCGAAAGAAAAACGGCTCGTTTAAGTCCGCTGCAGATCTTGAAAACGTACCCGGTCTGGGTGAGAAGTCGGTTTCTAATATGAAGGCTTACTTGAAGTATTAGCTTCTATCCGTAATGAGTTGAAAAGTTGCCCGATCTAACAGCCAATCAGATCGGGCTCCCGCCATTACTTAATTACAGAAGGGTTTTGTAATTGCGGGGTATTCTTTTATACAGATACTAATTGTTTGAGGTCGAGCTGATGAAAGAGTCGATCTATCGTTAGCGATTCATTTAAATACTCAATAACTAGCTGACTGCCTATATGGGTTAAAGTTACCTCAGACGATTTAAGACAACTCATCACGACTTGGTGTGATGTGCTGCTAGGTAGCTGCCATTCGATATGGTTAATCTCTTTTTGAGCGTCTGACTCAACATCGCCATGGAATCCATCTGAATCGTTGATTTCTTCCGTAAGGGTTGGGTGCGAAATACCTTTTGCGATGACATCAATTTGGTAATGCTTGTCTTCGTTGTTCAGATAAACCATATCGCCCTCAAATGTCACTTCTAACGGTGAGTGCAAGCGCCATTGAAGGGTATCTGAAGAATCGAGTTCTAGCTGATCACAAACAATTAGCCCTTTGTCGGCTACCTGAACTAGTGTTCGGAGGTATCGCTGACATCCTGAATACGCTGCTGTTAGGTCGAGAGTGACAGCATGAAAGAGTTCTGACTCTTTGCGTGTAACGACATGGGCAACTGATGAAGCACAGTCCAGCACCTGACCTTGATGACCAATCAATGGCAAGTTGTGAGCTTGCGTTTGACGAGTCCACTGGCTGTGATGCTTACTCGCAAAACGATACCCGTAGCTGCCACTTGGCGTCAGTACATTCACGCCTTGATCAACCAAGGCAAAGTTACCCTGATCACCGTGTCGGTGCGAGCTGTTACCAAATTGACTTGCTCTATAGTAGAATGAAAGCGCATTGTGAGCACTTTTTCCTAAACCGGCATAATCGTAATAAGTGGTACTCGAGTTTTTGTCGGTTGAAGCACCGACATTAGTATTCGAGAGAGCTCGATCTTGATTGCGATAACTTAGCTGTGAGACCGTAGGGATGATGTCTAACAAGTGCAGTTTGTAACTTTGAATCTCCGACTCAAGTTGCTCTGATAGGGCAATGGAGTCATGCCCGCCAAAACGTTCTGCGTAGATTCGTAATGGATTTTGCGCGAAGAATCCAGGCCACTCTTTGCCTTCTCTTAAGCACCAAAAGCCGTCACCGAACGGGTGAATACGCTCTTGTGTCGCGACAAATTCCATCGCAAAGTTAACATAGTTTTTGTAGAACGGGTGGTTGTAGAAAGAGAACCCGCTTAATCGCTCTACGGTTAAGAAGAAACTATGTTGCCACTTACTGTATGACGATGAATAGAATGGTCCTTCAGCCCAACTGCCATCACGGCCACCATAAAAAGGCAGAACGCCACGATAAATCATAAGAGCATAATTGAGCCAGCGTTCACACGTTGTAATGTCGTACTCTTTATGCAGTGCAAGCGCCGCTACGCCAAGATACGCTGGCAAGCGAGAAGTATGTGAATGTCCTGGGAACTGTTTAAATTGGTCTTGTTCTAGACGTTCCTCCATCTGAAAGACGATTCTAACCAAGAAAGGGCGGACAAAGTTTTTCTCTTCGGCCGTAAGCAAAGGTGCTAACCAGTGATAAGCTAAGAACAGGTTTCGAGATAAAGAGAGGCCGACTTCATCGCCCCAAGTTAATGGACGTACCAACGTAGCAGGGCCTTCTGGGCTCCATTCTGCAAGACGAAGGAGAATATCACGTGCTTTCTCACCACTCTCTTGGTCTTGCCAAATTTTGTATAGCAGCGTCAATGCCATTAATTCTCGGTCGATCCAATTACGTGCATTGGCAATAGCTGTGCGTTTACCTTCCTCTTGTCCACGGCGGTAGTGGGTTGGATAGAGAATGGTATTGATGTCGAGGTCAGTGAGACTTGCAATCAGCTTCTCTTTTACGCCACTTGATGCTTGTTGTACTTGTTCAATATCTTGGTCGAAATACATCAAGAATTGCTCTTTATCTGTACATTGAGCAAACAGCTCTTGTGCAGTAGGCGCAATATACCCAGCAGTGTCACTCGAAACTGAAAACAGCATCCAGTCAGAGGTGTGCTGTGTTGCCTGACATGTCACTCGCCAGCGATACTCGGCAGCATCGAGTAGGAAGTTGAATTGGAAGGGGGACTGAACGTCTTGCCATAACCACTTTTGGTCACTGCCGACTTGCTCTAACTCAAGAACATAACGGTTTTCATACTCTTCCTGAGGCCAGTTGAATGATGGCGGGTTGACTAGAGCGACTTCATTGTTGGGAGCGGTAAAGATCTGAAAGTCATGATTACGTTGTAGTGACAGCATCATCTTACTCCTTGTTTATCCATTGATATTCGCCAGTTTCAGCATCAATATGGCCTAACTGTTTCGCTGGCGAGCCACCAAAAATGGTATAAGCGGGTACATCTGTAGTGACAACGGAGTTCGCACATATAAGCGAGCATTTCCCAATGGTGTTACCCGGAGTGATGACTACCCCAGTGGTTAGCCAAACACCATCTTCGATAATGACTTTGCCTTTTTGTAAGTCGCTTCGACCACTGAAAGAGTGCGTTGATGGTTCAAATACGTGGTTAGATGCCACGATAGAGACATGAGGCCCGATTAGAACGTCTTCACCAATGGTCACGTCGCCATTGACGTAGCTATAGAGACCCACGTAAGAGTTAGTGCCAATCTGGTTTTCGCCAATTCGTACAATTGCGCCCGGTGCGATACGTACATCCGAATTAGTGAAACCTAAGATTTGAGCGCGTGCTTCATCATCGTGCTTATTATTGCTTTGAGCGGTGTAGAGTGTGAACTTACGGAACTCCTCATCGGTAAGTTCGCCGCCAAATTTTTGTTGTACTGACATGATTTTCCTTATTTGGCAGAGGGCGAACCCTCTGCCTTTTATTATTATGCGTTGCTAGTCGCTAAGGTCGCGTTTAGATTTTTGCTTGCAGCGCGTTTTGCTGCGTTGAGTAGGAGTGCACCGATACCACCAATGATGAGTGCGACAATGACAAACAGCATACGGCCCCACAGTGGGTTTGGAATTAATACAAGTAGACCCAAGAACCCTGATGCCATCAGCAACATCTTACCGAGCATTTCACGTTGTTTGTTGTCCATTGCGATGCTAGTCGATGTTTCTTCAACAACCACTTCGGTATCAACATTATTGAAGAATTTGTTGATTTCAGCCGCACGCTCAGGAGTAGGCTCTTTGTAGAAGAAGCGAGATAGTACGAAGAACGGTAGTGTAATTGACATGTGACCAATAACACCGAGTGTCACCGACTTCATCTCAGAAAATTCACGGGCTGTTAGCGGTTGTTCTAGACCAAGAATGTTTTGAATCATCTGTGGTGTGATAACAAATGCGATGACAGCAGAAACAATCATACCGACAAGAATAGTACCCCAGCCAGCCCAATCCGGTGTCTTACGTACGAAGAAACACATGATTGAAGGAATCAGTACCGGGAAGCCCACGAGAGTACCAACCAGCATCATAAGGTCGAATAGGCCAAACTCTTTTAGAGACGTGAGGAATAAACCAGTAATGATGATAATGATACCAAATGCAGCAGTTAGCACGCGGCTTGCGTTCATCAGTTGTTTTTCAGTGGCATTCTTACAGAAGTACGGTTCGTAAACACTCTTAAGGATGATACCGGCGTTACGGTTTAGCGCTGAGTCCATAGAAGACATTGTTGCAGCGAACATAGCAGCGAGCATCAAACCAACCATGCCGACAGGCATTTCGTTCTTAACAAACATGTAGTAAGTCGCATCCGCTACTTTACTGCCTAGACCTTCAAGGCCCCATGTTGCTGTATCAGGGTAGTTACCCGCAACAAACCATGCTGGTAAGAACCAAATCAGTGGGCCAATAATCATTAGGCTACAAGCAAGTAGTGCTGCTTTACGCGCGTTCTTGGTGTCTTTGGAAGCGATGAAGCGATAAGAGTCTACCATGTTGTTAGTACTAAAGAACTGCTTCACAAAGATACAGATGAACCAGCCAACGAATAGGTATGAGTAGCTGTAGCCGTCACCAATTAATTGTTGGGTAGGAAGACCAACCTCCAACAGATTACCAATACCACCTGATTTCCAGATAGCGACCATTGCAGCGATAAACGTCATTACCGTAATGATGATCATCTGCATGAAGTCAGATGCGATTACCGCCCAACTACCGCCAACCAATGAAATGAAGAGTACAACTAGGCCTGCACCCACAATCGTTTGCTCTAGTGGTACGCCGACAACAGCACTCGTGAAGACAGCAAGGCCGTTTAACCAAATTGCCGCTTGAAGAACGCTTAGAGGAACGTTAGCCCAAGTAAAGACCTGTTCGTTAACTTTACCCATGCGTAGGCGTATACCTTGAATTGGGCTAATCACACGCATCTGACGAGCCTTGGCTGCAAAAAATAGGTAGTTAATGAAATAACCAAGTGCATTCGCGAAGAAAACGATAGCGACTGACATACCGCTAGTCAGGGCTTTGCCCATTAATCCGGTGAATGTCATGGCACTTAACGCCATCATGAAGGCACTAGAGCCCACCATCCACCACAGCATTTTACCGCCGCCTCGGAAGTATTCACTGGTGTTTGCTGCCGCAGAGCGGAAGACCCAACCTAAGCCAATGAGAAAGGCGAAGTAGACCAGCACTATTATAATATCGATATCCATTGTTCTTATCCTGTTTTGTAGGGGGAGGTAATGAAATCGCATTCGTATTGTTGAAGCCCTGTAAACAAATAAAGGCTTTCTTTGTAGAAATGAGATTTGCTCCATGAATAAAACTAAAACGGCTTATCAAAACTTGGAAATGAATTTAATGTATAACAATAATACAAATAACGAATAGGCATCATGTGGACATCAAAACATTAAAGACCTTCGTCAAAGTGGCTAGGCTAAAGAACTTCTCTGCAGCAGCGAAAGAGCTGCATTCCGTACAGCCAACCGTATCTCGGCACATCTCGGATTTAGAATCTGAGTTGCAAACAAAGCTGTTTGACAGAACGACCCATCAGGTTGAGTTAACGGCATCAGGGGAGCGGTTGTTACCAGAAGCTCTCAAGATCATTGAGAACGATCATCGAGTTAAAGCGACAATCGCTCAAACTGTAATGGAAGGGGAGCATGAGCTAAGGATTGGCTATCTGGCAACGGCTTGCGCCTTTTTCCTTCCTAAGCTCTTAAAGGGCTTTTTAGAGGCAAACCCAGGCTCTAGTGCGCGCTTGTACGAAATGACGCCAGCCGATCAAGCCAATGCACTGCAAGAAAGCAAAGTCGATATTGTTTTCACACGTGAGAGCATTCCACTAGAGCGTGGAGCGTATGACTCAACTTTGATCTATACCGACTCATTGGTAGCAGTTCTGCCTGCTACGCATCATTTAGCGACGCGCAAGAGTATCTGTTTAACGGAGTTATCTCAGGAGCGTATGCACCTGTTTCATCGCAATGAATGGCTTGATGTCTATGAACAGATCGTCGCATGTTGTCATGATCAAGGGTTCACGCCGAATGTGTCGGGTAATCCAATGAATATGCGTCATCTTGTGACATCAGTAGCGTCTGGTTTAGGTATCTCTATCGCGCCAAATTGTATCAAGTCAATCATGGACGAGCAGTGTGTTTGCGTGCCGGTCGAGCAGATTGAGATCAATATCCCGCTTATGGCCTACTATCGCCGAAATAGTGCAGGAAAACTGGTTAAGCAGTTTATTCAACACTGTATTGAGCAACGCGAGATGGTTCAAAACTTAATTTAGCGTAAAGCCTCTCAAGCTGTGTGCCATGCTTGAGAGGCTCTAAACGTGTTTAATCATCACTCATCATATCTTCGACATCAAAGTTGTAGTCGTGTTTACCACGTTGAATGTAAACATTGCACTCTTCCATGCTGAGTGTCCATGCGCCTGAAGCGGATTGAGTGGTGAGGTGTTTTAGGAATGTGCTCTGCTGCTCGGTAGAATTACTGGCAAGATCTCGACCGTATTGCTGGCACATTTCCGCGTCAGTTGCGGCGACCGTACTCATCGAAAATAGTAGGGCAGATGTGGCTAATAGTGTTTTCATTGTCTCTTCTCCTTTGCATCACTTCCGATCAAAACATAGGTTAGATCACACTATTGATAAAGTGGATTTACATTATTTACACAGATATACACGGCTTTACAGTTAATGTTATTAATAAATCTATTAGTAAAATTCTTTATCTATTAACGACTTTTATGAATTATTAGAGTGGATATTCAATAATGTAAAAATCTCGATTTTCATATGAATATGGGGAGTGTGAAGCAGTTCAAAGTATGAGTTTGGTGGTTTTTTAATCACTGTCACAGATTGGAATAAAAACCAGATATTGTAAAAGATGAACTAAAAATGCCAAAAGCACAGCACGAAGAATAGCGCTAATTTATCCTTAGCTCCCGATTTGTGGGGCTCCAATAACGGTGAAACACAAGGATAGAATAATGAAAAAACTAATTTCCACTCTATGTGCTCTGTTTGTTGCTTTTGCTGCCTCCCCGGTGATGGCAAAAACGGTCAAAATCGGTATGGCGATTGATGATCTCCGTCTAGAACGCTGGCAGAAAGACCGCGATATCTTCGTAGACAAAGCGGAAGAACTCGGTGCGAAAGTTTACGTTCAATCAGCAAACGGCAATGAGCAAACCCAAATTTCACAAATTGAAAATATGATCTCTCGTGGGGTTGATGTCCTCGTCATCATTCCTTACAACGGTGAAGTCTTGAGTAATGTCATCGCAGAAGCAAAGCGTGATGGAATTCAGGTCTTAGCGTATGACAGATTAATTAATAATGCGGATATCGATTTTTATTTGTCATTTGATAATGAAAAAGTCGGTGAGATGCAAGCAACTGCGATGCTTGAGAATAAGCCATCAGGTAATTACTTCTTAATGGGTGGAGCACCAACCGATAATAACGCGAAGTTATTCCGCCAAGGTCAGATGAATGTCTTACAACCTAAAATTGACTCAGGTGACATTAAAGTGGTCGGTGACCAATGGGTAGATTCTTGGTTGGCTGAAAACGCTCTGAAAATAATGGAAAATGCACTGACTGCAAATAACAACAACATTGATGTTGTTGTCGCATCAAATGATGCAACTGCAGGTGGTGCAATTCAAGCATTAGACGCTCAGGGCTTAGCAGGTAAAGTGGCTATTTCTGGCCAAGATGCTGACTTAGCAGCAATCCGTCGTATCGTTGCTGGGACACAAACAATGACAGTGTATAAACCGATCAATACATTGGCGAGTCGCGCAGCAGAAATCGCAGTTGAGTTGGGTAATGAAGAAGCGCCAGAAGCCAACTCATCGCTAAACAACGGATTAAAAGATGTTCCAGCTTGGTTGCTTGAGCCAATCACAGTTAACCGCACTAACATCAAACAAACTCTTGTGGCTGACCAATTCCACAAAGAAGCAGATATCTACCAATAATTAGACCGAATAGAAGAGCCAACAGTGTTGGCTCTTTGCTCTTGAGGAGGGAACTATGGTTCCGTTGTTAGAGATGCAAAACATCGTCAAGAAGTTTGGTTCTGTGAAAGCACTTGATGGTGTCAGCATAAAGCTCAATAAGGGTGAAATACTGTCTCTTTGCGGTGAGAATGGCTCAGGGAAATCCACCTTAATGAAGGTGCTGTGTGGTATCTATCCACATGGCGATTATGAGGGCGATATTGCGTTTAAGGGCGCAGAGGTAAAAGCGAAGGGTATTGCTGATACAGAAGCGCTAGGTATCGCGATCATTCACCAAGAACTCACCTTAGTGAAAGAACTTTCCGTTTTGGAAAACCTATTTTTGGGTGCAGAGTTAGAATCCTATGGAATGCTCGATTTTGACCGAATGCATGCAGAGTCCATCAAGTTACTACAAAAAGTTCAGCTGAATATATCGCCAGAAACCATAGTAGGTGACTTAGGAGTTGGTCAGCAGCAGTTGATTGAGATTGCTAAAGCACTATCAAAAAACGCTGAACTGCTCGTGCTGGATGAGCCGACAGCACCGCTTACTGAGTCTGAAACAGAAATCTTGCTTAATTTAGTGAAAGACCTGCGCTTGCAAGGGGTGAGCTGCATTTTCATTTCTCACAAGCTCGCAGAGGTAAAAGAGATATCAGATCATATCTGCGTGATTCGTGATGGTACGCACATTGGTACTCGTAGTGCGCACAGTATGACGACAGATGACATCATTACCATGATGGTAGGCCGTGAAATGAAGCAGTTGTTTCCTCGCGAGGAGCACGATATCGGCGAGGTCATTTTACAAGCGAACAATATCTGCGCATGGGATAAAGCAAATTCCAATATCCCTAAAGTAAAAAATGCCAGCTTCGAATTACGCAAAGGCGAAATCTTGGGTGTTTCTGGGTTAGTAGGGGCTGGAAGAACAGAGCTGATGGAGTGTTTGTACGGATGTTATCAAGGCAAACACTCGGGGAACATTTCGCTTTACGGTGAGCAACTGGAACTGCACAGCAGTCATGACGCTTTGGATGCAGGCATTGCGATGGTGCCTGAAGACCGTAAACGTCACGGTATCGTGCCGATATTGTCGGTCGGGGAAAATATCACGTTGGCAGGACTTGATGCCTTTGCTCCTGCTGGGTTACTCAATGATGTCGAAGAGGCATCGGAAATTGAGAAGTCGATTCGTCGGCTGACGGTCAAAACACCGAGTGCTGAACTTGCTATTCGTAATTTGTCTGGTGGCAATCAACAAAAAGCGATTCTGGCGCGTTTCTTAATGGTGAATCCACAAATATTGATCCTTGATGAGCCAACAAGAGGCATCGATGTCGGTGCTAAGTATGAGATCTATAAGTTGATCTTCCAGCTAGTTAAGCAAGGTATCAGTGTCATTATGGTGTCATCAGAACTGCCGGAAATATTGGGTATTAGTGATCGTGTATTAGTCATGCACGAAGGTGTGATTAAAGGTGATCTGATCAACGACAATTTGACTCAAGAACAAATCATGGATTGCGCATTAACTGACAAAGTGGCTGTAGAGGGTTAACGTCATGGAACAAGTCAAACCGATTGCCGGTGAGGCAAACAAAAATCAAATGAAACAATGGTTAGAAGGCTCGAAACTGCAACTCGTTGTGATGGCTGCAGCAATCATTATTATTATGCTGTTTTTTAGTGTCATGACGGATTGGGCTTACCTCTCTCCAAGAAACATCTCTAACTTATTCAGACAAACCGCGATTACTGGCATTTTGGCGATAGGTATGGTGTTTGTGATCATTAGTGGTGAAATTGATCTGTCAGTCGGCTCAATGATGGGGTTATTAGGGGGGGCTGCAGCCATATTGGATGTCTGGTTTGGTTTACCATTGCCACTGACCATTATTATTACCTTGGGTGCTGGCTTATTGCTGGGTACTTGGAATGGCTGGTGGGTCGCTTACCGAAAAGTGCCCTCATTTATCGTTACGCTGGCAGGGATGTTAGCATTTCGAGGCATTCTCATCGGTATTACCGATGGTACGACGGTAGCCCCTACGTCTGCTGAAATGGGCATCATTGGTCAAAGTTATCTTCCAAATATGCTCGGCATCATTATTGGTGTCGGTGGGTTGGCACTGTATTTTGGTTGGCAACAAAAGCGCCGTGTAATGCGTCAGCATTATCAATTACCCGTGCCTTCTGCGGGTTCGGCTATCGGTAAGCATGCACTGATTGGTATCGCTGTATTAAGCATTATCTTAATCTTGAATGACTATCGAGGTGTGCCAACACCAGTATTGCTTCTTGCTAGTTTCTTAATTGCCGGGACATTTATTGCCTCAAAAACCAAGTTCGGTCGTCGAATCTACGCTATCGGTGGCAACATTGAAGCCAGTCGTCTTTCAGGCATTAATGTCGAGAAAACCAAACTGTCTGTTTATGCGATGAATGGTTTCCTTGTTGCAGTTGCAGCGTTGATCCTATCAAGCCGCTTGGGAGCGGGTTCACCCTCGGCGGGTAACATTGCAGAGCTCGATGCGATTGCTGCATGTGTCATCGGTGGAGCAAGTATGGCAGGCGGTGTCGGTACGGTCATTGGTGCGGTGATTGGTGCCTTTATTATGGCATCATTGGACAACGGCATGAGTATGATGGATGTTCCAACCTTTTGGCAATACGTCGTAAAAGGCGCGATTTTGTTGCTAGCGGTTTGGATGGACAGTGCAACTAAGGCGAAGCGTTAATAATGAGTGGGGAGAAAGAGTCTCCCCGCGTTACTAAATTTATAACATTACATTATAAATTTAGTATTGATGAATATGGCGTATTTTGCTTGTTGAACGGGTTCAACTTCTCAAACAAAAGACCCCGGACGAATATGTCTGGGGTCTTTGATTAATAAGCTAAATGTTTTTCGCGCGATAGGCTAGGAGACTTTTCCACCCTCACGGTAATCTTTTGGTGTTTGGTCTAGGTTCTTTTTGAATACCGTGTACATATATTGCAGCGAAGGGTAACCACACAATTCGGCCACTTCGACAATTGGTAGCGAGGTGTTCTTGAGCAAGTTACAGGCACGATTAAGTTTTGAGTTGTGGATCTCTTGGTGAATAGAATGCCCACGTTCATCTTTGAATCGTGCTTCCATGTTCGAACGAGAAATACCGACATAGTTAAGCACTTGGTCAACTTTGATCCCTTTACATGCGTTATGACGAATAAAGTGCATGGCCTGAATAACATAAGGATCTTTTAGTGCTTGGTAATCGGTACTTTGGCGTTCATAGACGCGAGTTGGTGGCACAAGCACTCTTGCATGCTTCACCACTTGGCCTGGTTGATAGTCAGCTTTATTGCGGCTCTCAACCAACTTATGCAGCATTTTCGCGGCGCGGTAGCCCATCTCTTTACTGCCTTGGCCTACTGAGCTTAGAGAAACTCGCGTGAGATAACGAGCTAACTCCTCATTATCAATGCCTATTACGGAAACTTTATCTGGCACCATGATATTGAGTTGCTCACACACTTGCAGCAGATGACGTGCTCGTGAATCGGTGGCTGCGATGATACCGGTTGGTGTTGGCAGCATTTGTAGCCAGTCCGCTAAGCGGTTCATGTCATATTGCCACGTCTGTGGGCTGGTTTCGTTACCTAGATAGACAGAACCATTGTACCCTTCACGCTTAACAATCTTTTTAAATGCTTTGGTTCTCTCGTAAGCCCAGCGTTTGCTAGGGTCTTCAGGGATGCCATAAAATGCAAAGTTCTCGAGCCCTTTTTCACGCAGGTGGTGAAAAGCGAGGTCCACCAAGGCTTCATTGTCAGTCGCCACATAGGGCACATTCGGATACTGCTCTTCTTTTTCATAAGAGCCACCAACGCCAACGACAGGAATGTTGGTTTCTTTCAAAAGCTCTTCGATTCTTGGATCGTCAAAGTCAGCGATCACACCATCGCCTTTCCATGCCTTGAAATTGTCCAAATGAGCGGTGAAATCTTCCTCTAAAAAAATATCCCACTCACATTGTGAAGCCTGCAGGTACTCACCAATTCCCTCAATGACCTGACGGTCATATACCTTGTTAGCATTGAATAGCAGAGTAATACGAAAGCGCTTGTCCATGAATCCTCGAGTGTACGTCTGAACGATTGGCATGAATCTTATCAGGAGCAAATTGCACTTGGTGTGATCGCAGCCTCACTCGTGAAATCAGTGAAGGGAAGTATGAAATTTCGTAATTGTGGAGAGGCGCAACGAGGTGAATACTAAAAAAATATAACAAGCTCATTAACGGTTAATGTACAAATGAAGATCATCTTACTGATCTCGTTTCAACGAAAAATGACCGTTCCACAGTGTAAGGGGAACACTTATGTATATTGGTATCGACTTAGGCACATCGGGTGTAAAGTCTATCGCTATGTTAAGCAGTGGCGAAATCGTGGCGACGAAGAGTGTTTCACTCGAAGTATCGCGACCAGCGCCACTTTGGTCAGAGCAGGCGCCACAAGATTGGTGGAATGCGACTTGTGAATCAATTAAAGGCTTAGGTGAGTCTGTTGATTTGAACGAAGTAAAAGCGATTGGGCTTTCTGGTCAAATGCATGGTGCAACGCTTTTAGATGCTGAGGGTGAAGTGCTTCGTCCAGCTATCCTATGGAACGATGGTCGCTGTGAAGCTGAATGTCACGAGCTGGAAAAGTTAGTTCCAGAAAGTCGTGCAATTACTGGCAATATCATGATGCCAGGTTTCACTGCGCCTAAGCTTAAATGGGTGGCGAATCATGAGCCTGAAGTCTTTGCTAAAGTGAAGCAAGTTCTGCTGCCTAAAGATTACCTGCGATTCAAAATGACCGGCGATTACGCCTCTGAGATGTCTGATTCTGCGGGCACATGTTGGTTAGATGTGCGTGCTCGTGATTGGAATGATGAGTTACTTCAAGCGACAGGTCTCACTCGTGAGCAAATGCCAAAACTGTTTGAAGGTAGTGAGGTTACAGGTGTTCTTACTGAAGAGATGGCGAAAGACTGGGGTATGAGCCAAGTTCCAGTCATTGCGGGTGGTGGTGATAACGCTGCCGGTGCGGTCGGCGTGGGCATCACCCAACCGGGTCAAGCGATGTTGTCTTTAGGCACATCAGGTGTTTATTTCGCAGTCAGTGATGGGTTTATCTCGAACCCTGAATCGGCGCTGCATAGTTTCTGTCATGCACTACCAAATACTTGGCATACCATGTCGGTCATTCTGAGCGCAGCTTCATGTCTACAGTGGGTCGCTGATCTCACAGGGTTTGATGATGTGGGTGAGATGATTCAGCAAGTTGAGCAATCAGCGGACAAATCGTCACAAGTGATCTTCTTACCTTACCTATCTGGTGAACGTACGCCGCACAACGATCCAAACTCAAAAGGTGTGTTCTTTGGTATGACGCACTCAACGACCAAGCTAGAGCTTGCTCAAGCCGTGTTGGAAGGGGTTGGCTTTGCGTTTGCTGATGGCTTTGATGCACTGCACGTGACTAAGATGATCCCTGAAGAGGTCTCTCTAATTGGTGGCGGGGCGAGAAGTGAATACTGGCGTCAAATGCTGGCTGACATTGTTGGTTTGCCATTAGTGTACCGCAAAGGTGGTGATGTGGGCCCGGCATTGGGTGCGGCACGTCTCGCACAACTTGCGACACAAGAAGGAGCGGATATTAACGCTATTTGCCCTGTACCAGAGCTGGTTCAACGCCATGAGCCAAATGCCGCACAAGCAGATTACTACAAGGAGAAACGCGCCACTTATCAAGCGCTCTATCCAAAAATTAAGTCGTTGTTCTAAACAGGACTGCTAGCTTGACCCCGCAAATGCGGGGTCTTTTTTTGATTGCGTCGACTCTTTTTCACGAATACTTATTTAGACTGTCATCTTGAACAGGCGTCAGGTCTGAACTTCTGCTATTTATGGTCTACATTAATGACTGGTATGACCAATCAAGGAAGAAGCACGTATCATGTCAGACACACCACGTTTAACCTGTGATATCGATGATAATCAAATAGCCACCGTTACCCTCAACCGAGCAGATAAGCTCAATGCCATTGATATGGCGATGTTTCAGGCGGTAAACCAAACCACCAAGCGCCTAAAAAATGACAAGTCGGTCCGCGCTGTCATTGTCAGGGCTAACGGCAGTGATTTCTGCTCAGGCTTAGATGTGAAATCGCTTTTGACCAATCGAAATGATGCCTTAAAGTTGCTGTTTAAGTGGTGGCCGACGTTACCCAATGACGCTCAACGTTTCTCTATTGGTTGGCGAGAAATACCCTGTCCGGTGATTTTTGCTATCCATGGCCGCTGTTGGGGTGGGGGCTTGCAACTTGCGAGTGGTGGTGATTTTCGCATTGCGAGCTCAGAGGCGAACTTCTCAATAATGGAAGCGAAATGGGGCTTGATACCAGACATGGGAGGAGCATTGGCTTTTAGGGAGTTGATGCGCCAAGACCATACGCTTGAAATGGCGATGACCGCTAAAGTGATTGATGCTGAAACAGCCAAAGAGTATGGCCTACTGACTAAACTTGCCGATGATCCGTATGCGACGGCTTATGATCTAGCATTAGAGTGCATCAACCGTTCACCAGATGTACTCGCGGCAAATAAAAAACTCTACCACCGCACATGGTGGTCAAGCCCTGGAAAAGCGCTGTGTTTAGAAACCTGGTATCAAATTAAAGTTGCCTTGGGTAAGAACCGAGCGATAGCGGCACGTCGAGAGAGAACGCCTGAAGATAAACCGAGCTACACCAAGCGTCAGTTCAAATAGAAAGTATAGGGAAAAATTTTTTGAAAGCTTTTGCTGATGCGATCTGTCCTATTCTTTATCAATAACGGTAAATATGGAGTTCACGGATGAGAGCATTGATTAAACTCTTTAGTGTCTTTGCACTGCTGATGAGTGTTTCAAAAGCGGCAAGTGCGTTTGAACCAGTTTATAGCGACTTCTTTGGTAAGGCGATTAAGGGCTATGATCCTGTTGCCTATTTTACTCAAGGTAAGCCAGTAAAAGGGGATGCTGATTTTGTTTATGAGTGGAATGATGCTAAGTGGTATTTTGCGTCAAAGCAGCATTTAGAGACCTTTATGAGTAACCCGGAGAAATATGCACCTCAATATGGTGGATATTGCGCGTGGGCGGTGAGCAATGGTTACACGGCGAAAATTGATCCTAATGCTTGGCGTATTGTCGATGACAAACTCTATTTGAACTATAACAAGTCCGTTCAGGAAAAGTGGCAGCAGGATATTGCCGGCAATGTTGCCAAAGCCGATAAAAATTGGCCAAGCTTGTTAGCAGAGTAGTCGGTCAGGCGACTTGAACCGTATAAAGAATGCCTTGAAGGAATTCAGGCAATTTAGGTGTCAGCAATGCGATTAGCTGATTAACGAAAAAGGCTAGACACTGAGTGTCTAGCCTTTGCATTAATTATTGCTAACGAATATAGCTAACGAAGTTAAATGTTAGCTGACTTATACGTCGTAAGTTGTAGAAGCCGTGTCGCCGCCTGTACCAGTCCAGTTTGTGTGGAAGAACTCACCACGTGGACGGTCAGTACGCTCGTAAGTGTGAGCACCGAAGTAGTCACGTTGAGCTTGAAGCAGGTTCGCTGGTAGACGAGCAGTTGTGTAACCGTCTAGGAAAGATAGCGCAGAAATCGTACATGGCATTGGGATGCCTGACTCTAGAGATTTCGCTGCTACTTTGCGCCATGCCGCTAGGCTGCCTTGTAGGATGTTTTTGAAGTACTCATCAGAACCTAGGAACGCGATGTCTGGGTTTGCTTCGTACGCATCACGGATGTTGCCAAGGAATGCAGAGCGGATGATACAACCACCACGCCACATTAGCGCTACGTTACCGTAGTTTAAGTCCCAGCCGTTCTCGTTAGACGCTTCGCGCATTAGCATGAAGCCTTGAGCGTAAGAGATGATTTTTGAAGCCAGTAGAGCTTGACGTAGTGCATCAACCCACTCTTGCTTGTCACCTTCAACTGGAGTGATTGTTTTGCCGAATAGAGATTCCGCTTCAACACGTTGGTCTTTCAGTGCAGATAGGCAACGAGAGAATACAGACTCAGAGATAAGCGTTAGAGGAATACCTAGGTCTAGTGCGTTGATACCCGTCCATTTACCAGTACCTTTTTGGCCTGCCGTATCTAGGATCTTCTCTACTAAAGGCTCACCGTCTTCATCTTTGTAGCCAAGGATGTCAGCAGTGATTTCTACTAGATAGCTGTCTAGCTCAGTCTTGTTCCAGTCAGCGAATACCGCTTGCATCTCGTCAGCAGACATACCAAGACCGTCTTTCATGAACTGGTAAGCTTCAGTGATAAGCTGCATGTCGCCGTATTCGATACCGTTGTGTACCATCTTAACGAAGTGACCCGCACCGTCGTTACCAACCCAGTCACAGCAAGGCTCACCAGCGTCAGTTTTTGCAGAGATGCCTTGGAAGATTGGCTTAACCGCTTCCCAAGCTTCAGCCGCGCCGCCTGGCATGATTGAAGGGCCAAAACGTGCGCCTTCTTCACCACCAGAAACACCTGTACCGATGAAGTGAATGCCTTTTTCGCGACAATGAGCAACGCGACGGTTTGTATCAGGGTAGTTGGTGTTACCACCGTCAATGATGATGTCGCCTTCGTCTAAAAGTGGGATTAGGTTGTCGATGAACGCATCAACAACAGCACCAGCACGCACCATGAGCATCACTTTACGTGGTGCTTCTAGTTTTTCTACCAGCTCTTCTAGAGAGTATGCACCAACAATGTTAGTACCCTTTGCTGGGCCTTCTAGGAACTCGTCTACTTTCGCAGCAGTACGGTTGTGAGCAACAACTTTAAAGCCGTTGTCGTTCATGTTTAGGATAAGGTTTTGACCCATTACTGCTAGGCCAATTACACCGATATCACCTTTCATTGTGTCTCTCCAATTAATATATTTGGACGAGCAACCGCTTATGCGATTTTCGCCGCTGCGTCTGAATCTAAATACCACTCTGTTTCACCAGTCTTAGACTGGATCTTAGCCGCTGGATAAGGCAGCTCTGAAGCAGGAGTGTTTTGAATTTCGTGTACGATATCGACTTTGCCAGCACCCAGTACCAGGTAGCTAATACGCTTAGCGGCTTCAAGTACTTTTGCGGTTTTCGATACGCGGATTTGGCCTGACTCTGGATGAGGAGCCGTAATAGCGAGATTTTCATCCGAGTAGTTTGTTTGACCTGGGAATAGCGATGCAGTGTGACCATCGGCACCAACACCCAATAAGATCCAGTCAAAAACAGGTGTGCCATTTTCTGTTGGGATGACTTCAGTCATCTCTTTCGCGAAACGGTCGGCTTCTTGTTGAGGCTCGTTTTCACCACGAATACGGTGGATGTTCTCCGCCGGAAGGTTCACTTTACTGAATAGGAGTGCGTTAGCTTCACCATAGTTGCTTTCTGCAT
This sequence comes from Vibrio agarivorans, assembly GCF_030409635.1. Taxonomy (NCBI): domain Bacteria; kingdom Pseudomonadati; phylum Pseudomonadota; class Gammaproteobacteria; order Vibrionales; family Vibrionaceae; genus Vibrio; species Vibrio agarivorans. The sequence goes on from NZ_JAUFQF010000001.1 coordinate 113,445, forward strand.
CATCAGGAGCAACACAACGCTCATCACCCCACCAGAAGTGTAGATTTTGCCACTGTATGCTGTTCGCGTAAGCGTCAGTTGCTAACAGTTTAAACAGCATCTTTGGTGTGCTACCACCAGAAAGAGAGATGTGAACAGGGCGGCCTAGCTCACTAAACGACGTCATGTCGTTGGCTAGGCTCTCAACAACCTGCTCTGCAGTTTGAAAGATCTTGTGGTTGATCATAGTTCGCAGTAGTCCGTGTCTGTTAGGTTTTTACATGGGAATCGCCAAGCACGATCGTCGCGATTAAGCAGCGCATCCGCTTCTTTAGGGCCCCATGTACCACAAGCGTAACCAAATAGCGCTTGCGGATCTTGTTTGAAATCGAGGATAGGTTGAACATATTTCCAACACGCTTCAACCGCATCGCTACGAGCAAATAGAGTAGCATCACCGTTGAGAGCATCAAGCAATAGACGCTCGTAAGCGGTAAGCATATGTGTCTCGTGCAGTGATGCGTAATGGAAGTTCATCTTCACTTCTTTGGCTTTAAAGCCAGCGCCTGGCTCTTTCAAGCCAAAGCTCATTTGAATACCTTCATCCGGTTGGATGCGAATAATCAGCTTGTTTTCAGGTGCGTTCTGACCAAATACAGGGTGTGGTGTGTTCTTAAAGTGGATAACCACTTCGGTTACGCGGGTTGGTAGGCGTTTACCTGTGCGAACGTAAAACGGAACACCATTCCAGCGCCAGTTGTTGATGTACGCTTTTAGCCCCACATAGGTTTCTGTACGAGAGTCTTCGGCTACACCATGCTCTTCACGATAACCCGGTAGATGCTCTCCGCGGACGTCCGACGCAGTGTATTGACCCAGTACCAAGTTGTTACGCAGGTCATGCTCTTCAAGAGGCTTGAGACATTGAAGCACTTTCACCACTTCATCACGCATTGAGTCAGCGTTAATTTGGGCTGGTGGCTCCATGCCTACCATAGCTAAAACTTGTAGTAGGTGATTTTGGAACATGTCACGTACTGCACCTGAACCATCGTAGTAACCGCCGCGCTCTTCTACGCCAAGGAATTCTGCGCCCGTGATCTCAACATAGGAGATGTAGTTGCGGTTCCATAGTGGCTCGAACATCGCGTTCGAGAAGCGGAATACCAATAGGTTTTGTACCGTTTCTTTACCAAGGTAGTGGTCGATACGGTATATTTGGTGCTCTTGGAAGTGCTCGTGAATGTCTTTGTCGAGTTGACGAGCAGAAGCGAGGTCATAACCAAACGGTTTTTCAACGATTAGGCGTTTCCAGCCATCCGCTTCGTTATTAAGGCCATGCTCAGCAAGACTTGCAGGAATCACACTGTATAGGCTTGGTGGGGTTGCCAAGTAAAATAGCGTGTTTGCCGAATCGAACTTGTAGTCGTTGCGTAGATCGCTCAGGCGGTCTTTAAGCTTTACGTAATCAGCACTGTCAGCGGTATTAACTGCTTGGTAATGCAAATGTTCAATGAAAGCATCTAGGATAGCAGGCTCAGTTTTCTCCATCTCTTGTAGAGACTTCTTGAGCTTTTCACGGTATGAGTCGTCGCTGTATTCGGTGCGACTGACACCTAAGATGGCAAATGATTGGGGAAGCTGCTTATCTGCGTATAGGTGATAAAGCGCAGGGATCAATTTACGGTACGTTAAGTCACCGGAAGCACCAAAAATAACGATGCAGCTGTTTTCAGGTATTACCATCATCTTTCCTTCATTCAGGGAGGCGAAGAACACTTTTTCTCTTCGTCAGTGTAGGTCATTGTTCATAAACTGCGCGTTTTAAACAACGCAGTAATCACCTAACTTTTCATACCCGTAACCTATCAAGGCGCAGGGTATAGTGACATATGAAATTAGCTATTGATTCAATAGGTAATTTCTATAGTGCCTAAACTGACGTGCTACTTAATAGTGGGCTATTGTCTATGAGAATTTGACACACATCAACCTTTCCAAAGCGTTTTGCATCGATTTGTCGCAAGATCACACATTGCTAAGTAAACGATTGCTTAATGCGTGGAGTGATTTTTGTTCATATCGTGCCCTTTAGTCATTTTTCTAGAACTTTTGCGGTGTACACTAGGGCGAATAAATAGAACGAAAACATGATAAATGAGGAAGATAAATGCAGTTAGTTGTCGATACCCATACCCACACTTATGCCAGCGGCCATGCTTATAGTACATTGAACGAAAATGCAGCAAGTGCCCAACAGAATGGCTTAAAACTCTTTTGCACCACTGACCACGCAGAATCGATGCCGGGTGCGCCTCACTATTGGTTTTTTTCAAATCAAAGAGTGCTGCCCCGTATCATCAACGGTGTTGGCGTTGTTCGTGGGGTTGAAGCAAATATTCTCAATGTCGAGGGTGAGATAGACCTGCACCCGAGTGTTGATCGCAACCTCGACTGGGTGATTGCAAGCTTTCATGAGCCCGTATTCCATCCTGCCAATGTTAGCACTCACACCCAAGCACTGATTAACACCATTAAGTCTGGTCGAGTCGATGCGCTGGGTCATTTGGGTAACCCTAATTTTGACTTTGACTTCGAGTCAGTCATCTACAGCGCGGCGGAACATAACGTGGCGATTGAGATCAACAACACAACACTTGTGGGCAATAACCGAGTAGGCAGTGTTGAGCGTTGTTATGAGATTGCAGAAGTGGCTAAACGCGCAGGTGCTTATCTTACAACCGGCAGTGATGCTCACTATTGCAGCGATGTAGGTAATCTGTCTTTAGTGAACAGCTTGCTCAATCAAGTAGGGATTCCAGCCGAGCAAGTGATCACCTCAAGTGTTCAACGTTTCACTTCGTTTTTGGAGTTGCGTGGCCGCGCAAAAATTGAAGCCTTTGGTACGCTGTAGCACGAGGTTTTTGTAAGTAACTGATAACTTCGAGCCACCCTTGGATATTGGGTAACAAGATGTTAACGTTCATTTGCATTTTATGTGTTTGAGGTAAAATATTGGCGCTCTCGATTTACATTGTAAATTGCCAATATGATTAGAATAAAAGGAAGTTTTATGAAGCACACCGCAGTTGCCGCGTTGTTAGTGATGAGCTTTTCACTCTCGGCAGGTGAGTTTGATCTAAAAGCCAACATGCAAGAGATGCGTTTGTCATTCAAGCAGGCAGCAGAGGCTGCGTCAGTCGATGAGATGCAAGCGCCAATTGCGCAATTGAGTAAATTGATTCAAGCGTCTAAAGGGGCGACCTACCCTGAAGAGAAGTCCCAGCTTTATATGGAAGGGTTCAAGCGTTTGTCTTATTCCGTTGTTGAAGTACAACAGCATTTAACCGACGGCAATTTTGAGCAAGCTCAACAAAGCTTGCGTCAAATCGATGAGCTACGTATTGAATATCACGATAAGCGCAACCCATCGATATGGCAGCGACTATTTGGCAAGGCCTAGATTGTCATTAATGTAATCAATAAATACCCTTAGGCGGGCTGGCATATACTTGGTTTGCGCATATTGCATCGCAATTGCGCCGTAATAGTTACTCTTAATATGCCAGTCGTCTAACACCCTGACTACCTCACCACTTTCTAGCGCATCTGTGATGACAAAATCGTGGAAGATGCCAATTCCCAGCCCTTGCTTGACGCCGGTTAATCGCATTTGTGAATGGTTTACCGCATAGCGTCCATGAACTTCAACTGTTTGAAACTCTTCACCACGAATAAAGCTCCAGAGGTTATCGTTGTTTGTTTCTGCAAGATATAAACAGTCATGAAGGTTGAGGTCGTCGGGATGCATCGGCGTCCCCCTTTGAGTAAGGTATTCTGGGCTTGCGCACAGCACCAAGTCGGTTTTACCCAGCTCTTTTAGTACCAACGCCTCATCCGGCGTATCAGTCAATTTAAACGCAACATCAATACCGTATTTAAATAGATCTATCTCTCCGTCGACGGCACGTAAGTGCAGGTTTATCTCCGGATATTGCTTGAGAAATGGTTCAACGAAAGGTTGCAGTACAGAGTTAAGAAATGCTTCGGGGGCCGCAACCGTCACGGTGCCAGCAGGTTCAGAGTGGTCAATCGTAGAAACCTCGACCGCTTGTTGTGCCGCATTGAGCATCACTATTGCTTGCTCATACACTTTCTGGCCTGAGTCGGTCACTATGAGTTTACGCGTGGTACGTTGGATAAGCTTTACATTCAGCGCTTTTTCAAGCCTTGTCATGAGCTTACTGAGCGCTGATGGCGAGACATCCAGCTTTTTAGCTGCTGCGGTAAAACTCCCTTCTTTTACAATGAGTATGTAAGAAGCGAGATCGGGTAGAAGCGCGATAAGCTTAGCGTTGACCATAATCGGATTCGATGAATTGGCGAAATATAGCGACTAGAATAACACAAACTGAGGGTAGGAATTCAATCATCCTTGGACTAGCTTATTGAGAGTAGGTGATAGGGTGGAGGAAGCGCTTATGAAGGCGTTATACTTGATGGGGATTATTAGTGGTGTATTGCTCAATGTCTCATGGGTTTCAGCCAAAACTCCTGCGATTGATGCCATTGGTTGGCTAGAGGCGGGGAATAAGCAGTGCACGGCCACCATCGTGCGCTCTCATCAAATCGTCACGGCAGCGCACTGTCTTTATGACAATAAAACTCGATCATTCTTTCCTCCTTCTAAAATCCAGTTTTTTGCCGGCTTTGCTTCTGGAGACTACCGACTATCTTCATTTGCTAAAGATTACACGGTTGGTCTTAAGTCACTTCCCAAAGGCGAGTTTGATGAGGCGCTGATATACAACGATTGGGCGGTTATCACGTTAAGTACCGCGGTTGGGTGCAGTATTGATCCCATTGATATCGATAAAGATTCATTCAAGAACACCAGTCTATCCATGTTTGGTTATGGTAATAGTGGCTCGGGAAAACTACTGGCGATGCATGACTGTCAATATGCACTGCCACCGCGCGATAAGACGGGGCTTAGAATCAAAAACTGCGATATTGAGCTAGGATATTCAGGCGGACCATTGTTAAGAAAGAGGTCGAATAAATGGGTGTTGGTGGGTGTGATTTCCGCAGAAGCTGAGGACTCAAAAGGACGCATCCGACAAGTTGCGGTGCCCAATATCGCGTTTAGAAATAAGTTAAAGCCCTCTGCCTGTCGTCGCTACTAACAAGATTACCGGGAGTGAATATTAACAAGCACGAATATTAGCAAGTAAAATGACCCCGTGAAAAACTTGTGAGACTTTTATGAGAATTCAATGAAAGCCTCGTGAGAGTTGAAGCGCATTCTATAAGTGTTCTCAACACAAATGGATGGATTCAACATGTTAAAACTCTCTCAACTTAGTTTATTGGTTTCAACTTCAGCGATAGCCATGTCAGCGTCGTTCACACAAGCGGCTGAACTCGAAATCACCGTCACTAATGCCACCAAAGGCATCTACTTTACACCACTAATCGTGGCTGCCCACAGTGGTGACCTTTATATGTTCCGAACCGGAGAGGCGGCTTCAAGCGAGCTAGAATCGATGGCTGAAGGCGGTGATATATCAGGACTCTCTACAGTGATTGGTAACGCTGGGGGTGTTGTAGTGGAAAACCCTGCCGGTGGAATTCTTGACCCAGGAATGAGTACGACCTTTGATTTAGACAGTGGCTCTATGGGTTACTTATCACTGAGCGCGATGCTTCTGCCAACCAATGACGGCTTTGTTGGATTAGACAGTTGGGTGATTCCAAGTGAAGCCGGCACCTATACGGCGAGCTTATATGGTTACGATGCCGGCACGGAAGCGAACGATGAGTTGGCAGGTAGTATGCCAAATCCACCTTTTATTACCTTTGGCTCTGGTGGTACGGGTGTTGAAGCAAGCGTGACAAATGACAAGGTGCATATTCACCCAGGCAATATTGGTGACAGTAACGCTTCTGGTGGTATCAGTGATTTAGACAATGCCTCGCATCGTTGGTTAAACCCAGTGGCGACCATCACTATTGTTGTGAAGTAAGGGGGGAGATATGAAAAGTCGAATTTTAGTTCTCGCTGGTACTTTAGCGATAATAGCAGGGTGTCATCACAATGATGATGATAATAATGTCAGCGCCTTGAGTGACGAGGCAACGATGCGTTACAGCGTGTCAGTATCAAACCTCACCGTCAATCAACCGATGTCACCTCTGGCGATTTTGACACATACAGGCGACTACAGCTTATTTGAAGTCGGCAGCGCTGCATCGGTTGAACTTGAATACCTTGCGGAGGGTGGAAGCAATGCAGAACTGATTGCATTGATGGAGAGCAATAATGCCATTGAACAAGGGTTATCTGGCAATGGTCTGTTACTACCGGGGGCATCCGACAGAGTTGAGGTGACACTTGACTCGAGTTACCCTTACCTATCTGTAGCGTCAATGCTGGTTAATACCAACGATGCATTCGTGGGGGAAACTGGTATCAGTGTTTCAGGCTTAGCCGTTGGTGAGAGTTATTCAATGAACATGAGTGTATGAGATTCTGGCACGGAAGCGAACGATGAACTCGCAGCAACGATTCCTGGCCCAGCTGGCGGCGGCGAAGGTTTTAATGCCGACCGAAATGATGACGATCGCGTAGCCTTTCATTCAGGTGTGATCTCGCAGGACGATGGTCTGGCAAGTTCGATATTGTCTGCCAACCACCGCTTTTTAAATCCGGGAGCACAGCTTGTGATAACCCGAATCGAGTAATCCAATGAAAGAAATTCCTCTCTACCTCGGTCATGTCACGAGTAGGCAATCTCTAGGGTGGGGAGGAGTCATGGATTATCAGGTGGGAAGTCGTGTCGCAAACATTTTGCTAGTAGAAGACGATGATGATTTGGCGGAACTGATTCAGATGCATATTAAGTTTCAAGGTCATCAAACAGTCAGAGCACGTCACTGCGCAGAAGCGTTAACGTGTTATCAACAACATAGCTTTGATTTGGTTGTGCTCGATAGAGGGCTTCCTGATGGTGATGGGCTCGATATCTGTTATCAGCTTAGGCAGCAAGACGACTGGGTGCCGGTGCTGGTGTTGACGGCACGAGGCAGTGAAATGGAAAAAGTCGAAGGTCTTGAAGCTGGCGTAGACGACTATATTGCTAAGCCTTTTAGTGTGCTTGAGTTTCAGGCAAGAGTACGCAATATTCTAAGGCGAAGGAATGCTGCGCCTAAAACCGATTTAGACACTCAACCGCAAACACCGAACTCGATTCATTTTGGCACCCTAGTGATTATGCCAGATTTACACCGAGTCTCTTTGAATGACCAAGATGTTCCCCTTACTGCCACAGAGTTCTCTCTTTTGGCCTTTTTAGCCAACCGCCCCGGTCGAGTCTATAGTAAAGACGAGCTATTGCAGCATGTTTGGCATACTGACCACGTGGGTTATCATCACACCGTCTGTTCAACCATCAACCGTTTAAGAACCAAGCTCGCACAGCCTGATGAAGCCGCTCAGTTTATTCAGACAGTCTGGGGTGTGGGCTATAAGTTTCAGCCACAAGCGTAGAGGCGACACGTATGGCAATGAGTTTCAAATCGAGATTGGTTGTTTTCACCAGTATCTGGTTCTGTGTTGCTATGTTGGCGATTGTCACTACCTATAACTGGCAACGAGATATTACAGAGCAAGTCACCAAACAGAGTCTACACAAAGATCTCGCAAGTCACATGCGCGATGATAATCCTCTGATGATTGGCACCGACTATAACCCCAAAGCCCTCAAATCGATCTTTCATACCTTAATGCTGATTGGCCCTGATTTTGAGATCTACTTTTTAGACAGTCAGGGTAAGATCACTACGCATGCTGCGCCAGAAGGTGCCCAACTCATGGGGACTGTTGATATTGCGCCAATCAAACGTTTTCTGGCGAATGATAAGTTTCCTATCTTAGGGGATGACCCAAGAAACCCTCACGAGTCGACCGTGTTTTCAGTGGCTGCGATTGAGGAGTTAGGATCTATAGTGGGTTATCTGTATGTGGTGATTGGCAGCACACAACACAGCGTAATCGCAGAATCGATTGTAGGGACACCTTATACCGCACTAACTGTTTTAGTGTTGCTCTCGATTTTAGGCTTTGCTGTCGGGGCGTATTGGTTGGTTAAACGCAGTTTACTCTGCCCTATTCAGAAGGTAACAGAGGAACTTCAGCAGCAAGCCGAACACGAGTTTCGTTTAAGCCCAGACTTTACCCACCAAGTTCCAGAGCTGATTCCAATAGCCGAGTCTTATCAGTTGATGGCCAAGCATATTCAACAACAGTTTCTGTTATTGGAGTATCAAGCCTCGGCTCGAAAACAGAGCCTATTTCAGTTGAGCCATGACTTAAAAACGCCGCTATCTAGTGTGCTGGGTTATTTGGAAACTTGGCGGATGCAACATGGCGAAGAAGATCCCTTTATTGAAGTGGCTTATCGAAACAGCAATAAACTCTCGAGCCAGCTTGAGTCCTTGCTAGACACAGCTAAGAAAGAAGCGGTGGTGCCGAGCTATGAATACCAAGCGGTATCGTTGAACAGATTGCTCGATGAGTGCCAAGAAATGCTGCGAAGTCAGTTTCAACGTAAAGGCATAGAATTAGTGGTCAGTGTTGACCCTGGCACCGCAGTTATCGGTGACAAAGGGTTACTGGAAAGGCTGTTTCTCAATTTGCTGGATAACGCATTGAGGCATAGCCCTCACGGTGAGCGTGTCGAGTGCAATGTTACTGCTGATGCGACATTGAGTAAGATCCAATTTGTCTGTCGAAATGCCATAGATCAGGCTGCACCTTCTGGCTCTCTGGGTATCGGTACGAGAATAGTAAAATCAATATTAATGCTTCACTACAGCGTGTTAGAAACCACGGAAAGTGAGCATAGCTATCAACAGGCCTTCTATTTGAATATGGCTAAGTAGCATCAGCTCAGTTTATCTATGTTAGAGAGCTGCGCGGCAAATTAGTGGGTTTCATCATAGCGTCAGCTCTCCTGCTTATTGATTCATTCGGTTTTACTTGTCTGGTCTTGTGCTTTTTCCTTTTTAGTTTCTTCAAGTAGCGCAGCAAACCCCAACATTGAATTTTTGTATGGCCAATAGTGATGACCAAAACGAATCACTAAGGTTGCCAGAGCCAAAATTAAGGCGGCTAGAGATAACCAAACCACAAACACACCATCTAACTCTTTCATGCCTAAAGTTATGTAGCGGGCAATCGCCATAATGGCGATATAAATAGGGTAGCGAACGGGGATCTTCCCGTGTGCAACGAACTGATGAACCATCGACAGCACTTCAAGGTAAATGAACATCAATAGAATGTCGGTTAACAAGACCGCTTTGTTGACAAATACATGATGGAATTCTTGAAAGATCGCAACAAGTGTCGCTAACGTTATCGCCACCAAAAGCACGGCTTCAATTGTGTGGTAAACCTTGAGAAAGGTCTGGGTAAACCTTTTGGGTAAAGGAGAAGAGTTCACAGTTTTTTTATCCTTAAAAATGAATCCATTACTCTAATTAAAGGTAGCAAACTCCTGTGAGCTTGGTGGTTTAATTGTCGTGCATCTTAGATACAGAAATGATTAATGCCTCAGATTCACTAATGATTTTCCACCTAAAGGGATAATCCTTCTGAAAGTGTTGAATTACACTAGACTTAATTGATAACGAACTGCCTGTGACCCCTATCACATAAAGGCTAAAGTCACTGAGTTCTTGAGTAGGTACTCAAGGCGAAATTAGGAAGGAACAACAATGTCTTCTGCATTTTACCAGCAAATCCAGCAGCAAATTGAAGAAGTTAAAGCTGAAGGTCTTTACAAATCTGAACGTGTGATTACATCTCAGCAGCAAGCTGAAGTGAAGATCTCAACAGGTCAAGAAGTACTAAACTTCTGTGCAAACAACTACCTAGGTCTTGCTAACCACCCTGCACTTATCGAAGCAGGTAAAGCAGGTATGGATGAGCATGGTTTTGGTATGGCTTCAGTACGCTTTATTTGTGGTACTCAAGACATTCACAAAAATCTAGAGCAGAAGCTGTCTACCTTCCTTGGTAAAGAAGATACAATTCTTTACACATCATGTTTCGATGCGAACGCAGGTCTATTTGAGACCATCCTAGGCAAAGAAGATGCAATCATCTCTGATGCTCTAAACCACGCATCGATCATTGACGGTGTTCGTCTGTGTAAAGCAATGCGTTTCCGCTATGCAAACAACGACATGGCTGAGCTTGAGCAACAACTGATTGCGGCTAAAGAAGCCGGTGCTCGTCATATCCTTATCGTAACTGACGGCGTGTTCTCTATGGACGGCGTGGTAGCAAACTTACCGGCAATCTGTGACCTAGCGGACAAATACGGCGCATTAACTATGGTTGATGACTCTCACGCTGTTGGCTTTATGGGCAAAACTGGTGCAGGCACTCACGAGTTCCACGACGTTGTTGATCGTATCGACATCATTACTGGTACGCTTGGTAAAGCAATGGGTGGCGCTTCAGGCGGTTACACTTCAGGTAAGAAAGAAGTGATCGACTGGCTACGTCAACGCTCTCGTCCATACCTATTCTCTAACTCGGTTGCACCTGCAATTGTTAATGCTTCTCTACGTGTTCTAGAGCTTCTAGAAGAGAGTGGCGATCTACGCGAGCGTCTATGGGAAAACTCTGCGCACTTCCGTACTCGTATGGAAGCTGCAGGTTTCACTATGGGTGGTGCGGATCACGCAATCATCCCAATCATGCTAGGTGATGCGAAAGTCGCTGCCGAGTTCGCTGAGCGCGCACTTGAGAAAGGCATCTACGTTGTAGGTTTCTCATTCCCAGTCGTGCCTAAGGGCCAAGCACGTATCCGTACACAGATGTCTGCAGCTCACTCTCCAGAGCAACTTGACCGCGCTATCGATGCCTTCATCGAAGTGGGTAAAGAGATGGGCATCATCTAATTATCTTGATTGCTTGGCTTTCTCACCTTTGTCTGAGGAAGCCAACTATGGTTGAGGTATAAAAGTGATTCTTTGTTCTGCACCGAAAATCGTTAGTGCAGAACAACATTAGGTAAAAAGTATGAAAATCAAAGCACTCTCTAAGCTAAAGCCTGAACAAGGCATCTGGATGACTGAAGTTGAAAAGCCAACGATTGGTCACAACGATCTGCTTATCAAAATCAAGAAAACCGCTATCTGTGGTACTGATGTACACATCTACAACTGGGATGAGTGGTCGCAAAATACCATCCCTGTACCTATGGTTGTTGGTCACGAATATGTAGGTGAAGTCGTTGAAATCGGTCAAGAAGTTCGTGGCTTTGAGATTGGCGATCGCGTTTCAGGTGAAGGCCATATCACTTGTGGTCACTGTCGTAACTGTCGTGGCGGCCGCACTCACCTGTGTCGCAACACGATCGGTGTCGGTGTAAATCGTGAAGGTGCTTTTGCTGAATACCTAGTGATCCCAGCATTTAACGCATTTAAGATCCCTGAAGGTATTTCTGATGATCTTGCATCAATCTTTGACCCGTTCGGTAATGCAGTGCACACGGCGCTGTCTTTCGACCTAGTTGGTGAAGATGTGCTTATCACAGGAGCAGGCCCAATCGGTATCATGGCTGCAGCAGTAGCGAAGCACGTAGGCGCACGCCACGTAGTGATTACCGATGTGAATGAATACCGTCTAGACCTTGCTCGTCAAATGGGTGTGACCCGCGCAGTTAACGTAGCGAAAGAGAACCTGAAAGATGTTATGGCTGAACTTGGCATGACAGAGGGCTTCGATGTGGGTCTTGAAATGTCAGGTGTTCAAGCAGCATTCAGCACGATGCTAGAAACCATGAACCACGGTGGTCGTATCGCTCTACTCGGTATTCCGCCATCAGATATGGGCATCGACTGGAACCAAGTGATCTTTAAAGGCCTTGTTATTAAAGGAATTTACGGGCGCGAAATGTTTGAAACTTGGTACAAGATGGCTTCATTGATCCAATCAGGCCTAGATCTATCACCAATCATCACTCACCACTACAAGATTGAAGACTTCCAAGAAGGCTTCGATGTGATGCGTAGCGGTCAGTCGGGTAAAGTGATTCTTGATTGGGAATAATACTGACTTTCTCGTTTAGATAAGTAACAGCCTCGGTTTTTTAGCCGAGGCTGTTTTATTTTTGTAGTAATACTTGAGTTACGAATCTTTAAATTGGCTACAGCTCAAACTCGCCATCCATTTTCTTAAAAATCCAATCTGGAACTTTATGCCAAGAACCATAATTCGGATCTTTAGAGTGAATCTCTGCGTTTGACTCCCAAGTTGTTTTTCCCTCATCATCTTTGGTTACATGCCAGTAAAGTGTGCTTTGCTGCTTGGTAAGATAGTGGTGCACATCTTTAGCGAATGCTTCGCTTTGGATGAACACGCCAAACTCGACATTGAGAAAATCTGAACGTGGGTCGAAGTTAGATGAGCCGATGTAAGTCAGCTTGTCATCTACGATCAACGTTTTGTTGTGATAGTAAGTGTCAACATGGAAGAAATGGTCTTCGTTGACGGCTTGGTCACGATATTCATGAATATCTACCCCCATGTCCAGCAAGGTTTGACGATGCTGTTTGTAATAAGCAGGGATAAACAGTGAGTCATTGGATGCCGATGAGTTGGTAAACAGGGAGACTTCCGTTCCTTGTTCAGTCAATTGTTCTATAACATCAAATTTATTCTGTGATGGTACAATGTACGGCGTTGAAATCGTCACCTGTTTAGCCGCCTCTAACTCTGTTTTTATCGTGTTTTCGGCACGTGAGCGGAAGTAGGGCTGTTGGTCGTTAAGCTTATCCAATGAGTCAAACACCGGTGTTGCCACGACATCAATCATTTCAAGCGGCTTTAAGCGACGAATGTTGTTTTCAATATCCATTACAACACCAGGGTGTTTGCGTTTAGACTTACTTACTGCCTTGTTAAGTACTTTATATTGTGCTCCCGCTTTCACTTTTATCTGGGTGCTGATAGGTTGGACATGCTCACTATCCCAAAGCGCTTGGTAGTTGTCAGCAAACGGTGTGATGATGTCACCTTTAAATAGGGTGTCCATATCAAAGAAGTTAGCGCTGTCACTGTAGCCAAAATACGCATCACCAATGTTACGACCACCCAATATCATGGTGACATGGTCTACATTAAAGTATTTTTCATGTAAACGGTGATCAAGCGTCTGTTGATTGAGCATAAAATTGGGTGCTCGGCCTAACCAACCCATTTTTCGCGAACCAAACGGGTTAAACAGTTTGATTTGAATATTGTCGTGCTGATCCGCTTCTGCTAGCCACTTTTCGTTGAATACCAGCAAGTCATCAAGAACAATACGAACCTGCACACCACGGTCTGCTGCTTTCACGAGTTCGTCAACCAGCATTAGTCCGACCGTATCTTTGTCCCACGAAAAGTAGGTGAGGTCGATGTTTTGCTGGGCGTGGCGCACCAAGTCAATGCGGCGAGCAAGAGCTTCTGGCGCGCTCGGTAAAAGGTGAACTTGTGCGTTGTATTCTTGGCTTTGCCAATCAGTTTGGAAGTCTTCCTCTACATGAGGGTAAGGGCTGGCACATCCTGTCACCAGTATCGAAAATGCAAGCGCCATCAGCGCATGAAAACGCGAGAAATACATAGTGAGATTCCGAAGGTAAAGTCGATATGAAAGTGGCCAGATAACTGGCCACTTATTGATTGTTGTTTGGTTTGGATTATTGCTGCGGGATTTCGTAATCCAACATGTAATTTAGCATTAGTCCGAGGTCGTTAAGGCCTTGAAGTCGACCATTGCGAAGGTGTGTGTCAGTGGCTTCATTGTGTACTGAGTCCCAATCTAGCTCATGAGAAAACTCACCAGATGAATCAATGAACAACATGTTGTCTTGAGAGGCATTGTATTCATAGTCAGTAAACAACTGCTCGCTAAACCACAGACGAGACATTTCGTTCATTAGCGCTTGATCTTTACTCATCGGGCTCACTTCAGTGCCATCCATTTTGAATGGTTTATTGAAGATAAACGGTAGCTCTGAGCCACTGCATGCACCTGACAAACAAGCTACAGATTTCAGCAAATCACCAATATCTAGATCACCTTCTTGTCCACCAGTGTTGTGCGTCCAAACGTTGAAGCTTGGTTTAAACGCAAAGTGATAAAGCGTTGCTGATGCTTCAGGGTTATTGGCTGCCTTGATCGCTTGGTTGCGAGCAGGACCTTGGAACAACATATCGTTCATGAGCATTTTAAATTGAGCCATGTTCTTGGTTGCTCCGCCAAGTTCGCCCTCTGCCCATGGTGCATAATCAGTCAGCTCAAGTAGGCTATTGTTCATATCTGAATTACCGAGGCCGAAGAACAGTTTCGTCACCGCTTCGTATGCAGATGATGGAAGTAGCTCTAGAATATCACCCAGCTCAATCTGTGCGTTCACTTCGTCCGCTGACATGCCAGAAACCATATCGACTACACGTTGCTGGTTGTCATCTTGTTGCAGCCAAGCTAATAGATTCAGTGCAGTGTTATCTTCCTCGATAGGTTCGAATGTACCGTTATCAATATCTTCTTGAAGCAACTCCAAAATTGTTGGAATCAAGAATGTGAGTGTTGGTAACATGCTCATTGTGTTTGCATCTTTTGCGTTGTTGCCGATAACGGTTGGTACAACGAAGTCACTGTTCACTGGCTGAGACTGAGGATCTTTACAGCCAGATAGCAAACTTGTCTTATGACATTCTAAGTAAGGAGCAAATGGCATAAACTCTGAATTGGGTGTATTGTCCGCACTCGTAAGTACACTTAATTTTCCTAAGAAGTAAGATATAACATCACCAAGCTCGATATCTGTTGTTACTTCATCACTGGAACTTAATAGACCAGTCCAGTCAATATCTAAAGCACCGACATTACGTAGAAGCCAGTATTCGATTTTCTTCAAAGGGTTTAGCATTTCACGCTGCTTATCAATGATAGTATCCAGAGACTCAGGAATCTCTTTGTCTGTCGGCAGTTTGGCAAGTCCTAGATCATCATAACGTGCTTTGCGAGCATCATAACTAGAGTATTCAAAACCATATGGTGTACTTTGCATGATGGCGCGCTCGATATATTCACCATTCAGCTCACCTTGTTCAACTTGTTGTTGAAGAAGAGCAATCGACATAGCACCAGAGCCCTGGCCCATTAGTGTAACGCGATTCTTATCACCACCAAAAGATTCAATATTTTCGTTTATCCACTTTAATAGAGCTTTTTGGTCTCCAATACCGTAGTTACCATTCGTGTTCGCACCTTTCACCCAGCGCGTTCCTAGTAGGCCCAAGCGATAGTTGAAAGAGACATAGATAAACTGATTTCCCTCACTCGCACCTTGCGCGACAACAGTATCCCCTTGAACAAGTGCATTTGAACCTGCACCGTACTCGAAATCACCGCCATGAATGAATACATATACCGGTAGTGCCTCATCAAGATTATTTGAAACTGGACGCCAGATATTCAGGTTCAAGCAATCTTCAGACTGTTCTAATTCTGTTTTCTTGGTTTGAGGGCAAACATCACCAAATACAGTGGCATCAACAAAATCGTTGTCTGCAAGTAATTCGGATAAATCAACAGTCTCACTGTGCTCAAATCGCTCAGCTTCAGCAAACTTGATTCCTTTAAACGCCTCAACATAACCAATTTTGTCATTTTCAGTGTTTGACGTGATCACCAGCGATTCTTTCATCGCTTTTACTGCGGTGTCGCCGATTTGTACGGTGATCTCTTCTGCTGGTGCAGGCACTAACGGCTCTGGATCAGTTGGTAATGGAACGGTTGGATCGCTGTCTACGTTACACCCGGCAAGTACAGTTGTCAGGGCGATAGCGATAAGTGAACGATTTGAAATAGTCATAAAAAATGTTTCCACAATAGTAGTGTTCGGTAAAGTAACGAGTTACGCATCAGTACCGTCAAACCTGCAGATCCATCGGTTGTAGGTCTCCATCACTGGAGCATTTGACGTGGCTATTTAATTCAGGTGCCATAATACGGCGATAGTTTGGAATCGCGTAATCTCGTATGAAGGATGCCGCCCTACCAATTCAGTAGGGCTGTTGAACTATTAGAATCGGTAACCTAGGTTTACTGTGAATGAATCACGCGTCTCACCTTTGTTATAGAGAACCGATAGGTTGTAGTTCTTACCGATTTGCTTGTTAAAGCCGGTTAAGAACGCCCAGCGATTCAGGTCGATACCGACATCGTAGTCAAACTCAATGTCACCCGTTTTTACCGTACCTTGCATACGTGAATCTAAGCCTTGGTACTCTGCACCAACGAATAGCTGTGCGCGGTAATCGACTAGCTGATAACCCAGCATAGGTTGCACTGTTACAATACCGTCACCCCAGTCATCCAAACCTTTAAGACGAGTTTGAGAGTAAGTGCCTGTTACAGAAGCGAAGAACTCGCGGTAACCGACGGATAGAGTAGTACCCACACCACGAAGGTCATACTCTAAGTGAAGCGGTACATTCAAGCGGCCAGTGTTACAAAGTACTGATAGACCGTCACAGAAAGCGTCACCTAGACCGTCTAGCTTGTCGTTAAGTTTGTCACGAATCGCTTCGCCCGCTTTACCGGTATATTGTGCATCGACATTCGCATCTACTTTTACTTGGCCGAGGTAACCAAACACATTCCAGAATGGAAGAATATTCACATCACCACGGACTGTGAAACTCTCTGCGTTAACAGTTGCCGTACTCTCGCTTGGATCAAACAGATCGTTTAGTCTAACCCCTTGAATAACGAAGTCATTCATTGGGATATCCATGTCTTGGTTACGGTAAGCGACAGAAATGCCGAACGGCATAGGCAAGTCGATACCTTGACGACGAACCATATCCCCCATAAGTGGGAAGACACGGTCAAGTTTCACGTTTTGAACTTGCATACGTGGATCAGAGACTTCCGCTAAGCCATCACGGTCAACAACCGTCACACCTTCGTTGTCATCAAAGAAGGCGACAGGCGTGATCTCAGATTCGTAACGCATGGACTTTTTACGGTGTTGACCTTCAATCAAAATGTGTTTGCGTGCAATGTAAGACTCACCGTTATCAAGTTGGTTAAACTCAATGACTTGTTCGTACTTTTTAGCGTCATATTTGTCGTATTTAAAAGGTTTATTATTGGTGATCAACATACGTAATGGCACACCGTCTTTCGCTTCGATCGTTACATTGAAGAAACGGAAATAAGCGATATCTTGCGGTAGCCCATATTTAGAATATTGGAAACTGACTTCGACTACGCCATCCTCACGCTCAACGGCTTTGACCGAGGAAGCATCATAGCTTTGTGCGTAATTGCGAAGGCGATATTCCGTGCGTGTCGTCTGCTCAATTTCGTCTAGGATCTTTTCATCTTCATCCATACTACCAGGGTTGTATTTGATGCGTAGATCGATATTGCCTTTGTTATCAGTATTTTTCACCATATAAGCTTCAGATTGCTTGGTCTTGCCATCAATCGTGAGCGTTCGAGAAACATGTTCTACTAGATGCTCGCCTTGAGCGAGTGAGCTCATGCCAAGTTTTGGCAGATCATCACTTAACCCATGTTTCTGAAAAATTGCTTTACCATGCAGTGATGCAACCGCTGCTTCAGGGTCACTATGTTTTGCATCAGCGTGAGTAGAAAATGCCACAGCCAAAGAAGCCGTCAGTAAAGAAACTAATAGTTTTTTGTTATTTGATTTTTTTGCTTGAATAGAAACTGTCATGTCGTTACTCATAATATGAGTTACCAAGTCTATGGAATACTCATTTGGGTAAAGAAGCAGAGAACACCCCTTGTTCGCTGTTTGGTTACCGCACTTCTCGAATTTCATTCTGCAGAGAAGCGGAACGTTGCTACGCTGTTTCGTCCGTAGCAATCAATGTGGGGGTATCTTAAACAGGGCGAGTAAAGTACGTTAATCTCATATGTAGGATGTTATCCTCATAAGAGAAAAATCAGCTTGCAAAAACAGTATAGTCTTATTTATCTATATGATTTTTATCAAGTTAATTTACCTCTAACGAAGTAGAGGCTTATAAAGGTCGGTGAAAAAACGTGCAACTAACAGTGCTAACATGACGCAAACGATCATGGAAATAGAGGTCGTCACGTCATAAACCGGAGTTAGATTTAGCGCCCCCATCGTCATCACCATCATTAAGTTTCCGCCAAGAAGGCGATAAACAACGTGTTTAGGCGAGGAAAACACTTTCCAAAGAACGATGGTATTAATGAAGTACAAACCACACAGCTGCCAAATTTCACTCAGCGTTGGCATGATTAGGACGTATTCGGCGGTATAAACGGCGCCAAATAGGATCACGCCATAGAACGCATGTTTCATCATCACATCAGGCAGGGAAGGCAGCATACAAGCAAAAATCCCCATGACCATTGGAAACATAGGCCCCATCGGAATAGGTAGGTGTATCCACATCAGTAATCCCGACACAAACATACTCATGCCCTTGAGTGCACGAACAAAGTTGGGTTTGCTGAGCGTTACTTCGCGATACGCTTCTTTGATGTGTTTTTCAATCGAGGTATAGCGACTTTCCACAAGAGAGAAATAGTGTGCACTGGCATCATCTAGCTCACTCACTTCAGTGTGTTCAAGAATGTCTGCAAGACCGAGTGAAGTACGATCGGTATTGTCTGAGTGAGTAGTGTCTGAGTAAACATTGCTATTTTCGTCATTTAGTTGCTGTAACTGATAGTCAATAAAAACGACTAAGATCATGACACGGCGCTGCCATAGCTCATATTCATATTGCAATCTATGGCTATAGCTCAATGGCAAGGAGAGGATTTCATGCAGCTTTTGGGCTTGCTGCTTACATACAGCCAGTTCCGTCACGAGCTTTTCACCAGTAAAACTCTCTGGGTGTTGATCAAGGTGCACGAGTCTGAGCTTCAGCTGTTTGTAGCCACTAAAGAAGACTTCTTCAGTAGTATGAGGCCAAATAAAACGGAATACCAAAGAAAAGACAGTGACGCCCAAAATGGTTTCTTGAATACGGAGTACGACCAAATTAAAAGTCGTCACACTATCAAAACCCCCGATACTGGCCACAATAAAGCAGACAGGAACACTGATTTTAAATGCGTAGCCAAATTTAAGGTGGTTGTAGAACACCATACAAAAACCAAGATATAGGGTGATCAAGGTTAAAAATATCAGTCGGTCTTGTGAGAATAGGCTCACTAAAGTCACGCCTACGCTGATACCGAGCAGAGTGCCTAGGATACGGTTTCGGCTTTTCTGCACAGAGTGCCCGTAAGTTTCCGTGATTGATAGAACGAACACAGTGATGCCAGCCCAGTAAGGTTTCTCCCACTGAAAGAAGATTGCCAAACCAATAGAGACACTGATTGCAATCGCTACCTTTATCGCTTCTTGAGTAGACCGACTAAACATAACAAAACCCTATTATTTAATGATTTGCACTGATGCTGTGGTGCCCACTCGAAGTTGAACACCTTCAGGTACGCTGTTTAGCTTAATTTTGATAGGGATACGCTGAGCCAAGCGAATCCATTGAAAATTAGGGTTCACATTGGGAAGTAGCGTATTGCCCGTACTGCCATCTGTTTTTGAGATGCCGTAGCCCAAGCTTTTGATCTCACCTTCAAGTACCACATCATTTTGCATAAGCAGTGTCACATAGGCTTTATCGCCCGGGTCGACGCCTTGTAGGTCGGTTTCTTTGAAGAAGCCCTCAATCCAAAAACTGTCTTCATCAATCAGTGCTACGACCGGGTTATTGGCGATGACATGCGAACCTTCTCTTAGGTTGAAGTTGGTAATGTAGCCATCGGTTGGTGCGTAGACTTTGGTGTATTCAAGGTTAAGCTTGGCTTCTTCAACCATAGCTGCTGCTGATTCTTGGTTAGCAACGGCGGTTTCTACTGCGTTGGCGAGATTGTTGAGCGTCAAGACTGGCACAGAGCCTGGCGTGCGTTTTTCTAGTTTTACTGCACGAGTCTCTTCGTTTTTCGCCTTTTTAACCAAAGCAATGGCTTGTTTTTCAGCAGCTAACGCCTTGTTAAGACTTGCGTTGTACATACTTGAGTCGATTTCAAATAGTAGATCACCCTCTTTAACGCGCGAGTTATCAGTGACTGAAATGTGAGTGACTTGTCCTGTGACGCGTGGTGTCACTTGGATGATATAAGCACGGACTTGGCCATCACGTGTCCAAGGGTTTTCAGAGTACGTTTGATATTGAGTGTACAATATGTTGCCTGCGATAAGAGCAAGAACAATGGTTATGATTGAGCGTTTTAACATGACAAAACCTTAAAATATCGGTATGTATTTACTGATCAGCCCACAGCAAATAATAAACAGACTCAATTCTGCAATTGCGGGTGAGGCGATGTATTTATGTGCACCAAGTTTAATTGCTACATAGAATATGAATGAACAAGCAATATAAGAAATGGCTATTACGATAATAATAGGTGGGATGTAAATCTCACCCCAAGCAATTTCATGAGGCATAAAGCACTTCTCTTTATTTAGCTAACTGGGGCTTATTTTACCTATAAGGGTTAAAGAGCGGTAATCGTGTTAGATGGGTTCGATCCATCGAAATCCTACCTGAGTAAATTCTATGGAGTTTTTGTAACCATAAAGAGGTAAATAAAATTTATTTTTGAGTTGTTTTTAAATTTATTAACTCATGATTTTTATATTAATTTCAGTGTTTTACTGTTGATTTTAGCGTCGTTCAGATCCTTGGGAGGATTTTGTCCATCAAAACGAATTATCTGTTTCTTCACAACGTAACTAATATGGCCTCACTCGCTAAGCACTGCGGGAAACAAATTCGGTTTTAACTTTACTCCTTAGCTTCTTGTTTATGTAGTTAAGGTGATAATAAACAAAGAAGTGATTTAGTTATGAGCTTAATATCAGATTTATTCAACTTATCACCATTTATTGCGTTATTTATTACGCTATCTTTAGGTTACCTAGTAGGTAAAATTACCATCGGACGTTTTGTTCTTGGTGGTGTTGCAGGTACTCTATTGATGGGCGTAGTCATTGGGCAATTTGGTGTTCATATTGACCCAGGAGTGAAAAGCATCTTCTTTGCACTCTTTATCTATGCTGTTGGTTATCAAGGCGGTGCACAATTCTTCAAAGCACTCAACTTTAAAACCATCAATATCCTGCTTTCAGCAGTAGTGATGACAGTTTCTGGTCTATTGTGTGTTCTTGCAGCAGCATGGATGTTTGACCTTGACCGTGGTACGGCAGCAGGTCTCGCGGCTGGTGGTCTTACTCAATCAGCAATTATTGGTACTGCCGGTGATGCGATTGGTCGTCTTGGTGGCTTGACTGAAGAAGCTAAGCACCTAATGCAAACGAATGTTGCCGTTGGTTACGCTGTAACTTATATCTTCGGTTCTCTAGGTCCAATCCTAATGGTGACATGGGTATTCCCAACACTAATGAAGTGGGATATCCGCGCTGAAGCAATCAAAATGGCAGAAGCGAATTCAGATGGTAAAGCAGAGCTTGGTGCTGGTGAATTCAATGCGATGACAAAACTTGAGACTCGCGCTTTTGAAATCAAAGCAGAGAGTAAAGTGAATGGTTTGACACTGGCTCAAATCAACCAAGATTCAGTAGACGCATGCATCGAAGTTATTGAGCGTGACGGCAAAGCGATTGAAGCAGACAAGTTCACTAAACTTCAACAAGGTGATGTTCTGGTTATCACGGGTACTCGTAAAGCCATTGGTCAGTTGAAAGGCGACTCTGTTGGTTCTGAAGTTGTACTTCCAGAAGAGTACGAAATTATTGAAGAGAACCGTCAGCTTATCGCAGACAACAAACAGCTGATTGGTCGTACATTAGGTCAAATCAAATCAGCAGCGAACAAAGGCACTTACCGTGGTGTTTATGTGACTGATTACCTTCGTGAAGGTGCATCAATCCCAGTTCACGCTGACCTTGTTGTTAAGAAAAATGATGTTATCCAACTAACAGGTTCACCAAGCGATATTAACCGTGTTCAAGGTACTATCGGCAAGCCAATGAACTCAGCAACAATGACCGATTTCATTGTACTAGGCATGGGTATGGTATTGGGTCTTTTGATTGGCCTAATCAACTTCAAAATTGCAGGTATCCCGGTGACAATCGGCTCTGGTGCAGGCTGTCTAGTGTCAGGTCTGATTGTTGGTTGGTTGCGTAGCCGTAACCCACATGTAGCGCAGTTCCCTGAATCAGCTGCTGGCTTTATTCGTGACTTCGGTCTTGCAGCTTTCGTGGGTATTGTTGGTCTAGAGGCAGGTCCTCAAGCGGTAGACACCATTAAAGAACATGGTATGACATTATTGTTCTTAGGTGCTGGCGTGACAATCATTCCACAGATCATTTCGTTCTTCTTCTCTTACTTTGTTTTGAGAATCAAAAACCCAATTGAAGCACTTGGTTGTGTGACTGGTGGTCGAAGTGCAAACCCTGCGTTTGCGGCATTGATGGAAAAAACAGGCAATGCAACTCCAGTATTCTCATTCACAGTGACTTACGCAGTAGCAAACGTGCTATTGACCCTTTGGGGACCAATTATCGTCGGCATTATCTCCGTCAACGCTGGTATGTAATTCAGACTATAACGTCAGTCTAAGACGTAAATCCAATTAAAACAGTAAGCGATTCCCTGGCCAAACATAGGGAAGGGGATCGACTTGCTAAAATTTATGAAAGTAAGGTATCTATTATGACTACTCAAACTCCAACTATCGATTTTTCAAAATTCGCTGACCTAAGCCCATTCGAGCTAAAAGACAAACTGATTGAAGTGGCGCAAGCTGTGCCAGATCGTGCACTTCTTGATGCAGGTCGAGGTAATCCTAACTTTCTAGCAACGCTACCTCGTAAAGCATTCATCCGTCTTGGTGAGTTTGCGGTAGCAGAAGCAGAGCGTAACTACGCTTACCTAGGTGGTGATTTCGGTGGTATCCCTGATGGTGTTGGCATCGTTGAGCGTTTCGACACGTTCGCAAGCCAATATGCAACAGACAAAGGCGTTGATTTCCTACGTCGTGCACTAAGCTACGCAAAAGACCGTCTAGGCATCGAAAAACAAGCGTTTCTAAACGAGCTAGTACTGGCTTACCTTGCGTGTAACTACCCAGTGCCACCACGTATGCTAGTGAACATTGAGAAAGTGGTTAAACAATACATCGCAGAAGAGATGTACGGCCCAATGCCAATGACGACTAACTTTGACCTGTTCGCAACAGAAGGCGGCACAGCGTCAATGACCTACACATTCGCAACCATGTTCAACAATGGTCTATTGAAAAAAGGTGACAAAGTTGCGCTAATCACGCCAATCTTTACACCTTACCTAGAAATCCCAGAGCTAGCAGAATATGAGCTGGAAATCGTTGAGCTACGCCTTGATGAGACCACTTGGCAGCTACCAATGTCTGAAATCGAAAAACTTGCAGATACAGACATCAAATTGCTTTGTGTTGTTAACCCAGCAAACCCAGCATCAGTGAAATTCTCTGATGAAACACTGGATAACCTAGCAAACTTCGTTAACGTGCAGCGCAGCGACCTATTCATCATCACAGATGACGTGTACGGCACATTCGCAGATGAGTTCGTTTCGCTGTTCGCAAAACTACCGTACAACACACTATGTGTTTACTCATTCTCTAAATACTTCGGTGCAACAGGCTGGCGTCTAGGCACTATCGGTATTCACGATGAGAACGTGTTCGACGATACACTTCGCTCATTCAGCGAAGAGACACAGTGCCAATTGGATGACCGTTACAAAACACTGACTCCAGAGCCACGTGACATCAAATTCATCGACCGCATCGTCGCTGATAGCCGCAGCGTAGCGCTGAACCACACAGCAGGTCTGTCTCTACCTCAACAAGTACAAATGGCGATGTTTGCATTAACTTGTCTAATGGACTCAGAAGGTCGCTACAAAGCCGCTTGCAAACGCATCATCCGTGAGCGTTACACAACGCTTTACAAAAACATGGGTGTAGCAATCGAAGAGAACAAAGACCGAGTGGATTACTACACACTTCTAGAGCTAGACACTCTAGGTGGCAAACTTTACGGTCAAGAGTTTGTCGACTGGTTCAAAGCGAACGAGAAAGGTAAAGACTTCCTATTCCGTCTTGCTCATGAAACTGGTGTGATTCTACTACCTGGTAAAGGTTTCGATACTGTACATGCTTCAGTTCGTGTATCACTAGCGAACCTAACTCACTACGAGTACGAGCTAATCGGCCGCGCAACACGCACTGTGCTTGATGAGTACTTCCAAGAGTTCTCTGCTTAATATTTAAAGTAATTAGAATGAATATTGCCCCGCTTATGCGGGGCTTTTTTATTTGTTAATTTAAATTAGTGATGTGGGTTAATTTGAACCGTGAGTATGTTATTTCCATTTACAGTAAATAATCGAGGGTGATATCTAGTTTTGTATAGCCATAAAGAGTTATATTATGTTTTTATTTAACGTCACTCTTGTGTGGGTTTTGATTTAAGTTTTTGTTTTTATTCGTTTAAATTGTGGCTCTTGGTGTTTGATGGGTTTTGTCCATCAATATGAATTGTTGGTTTTTAAATACCTACCTTAAGATGAACGCATTCGTGAAGTTGGTCTGGCAGCGTTTACTGCACTGTGTGAACCTTTCAACGTTAACAGTATTAATGTAAGCGCTGGCACGTAATGTAAATGTGTTTAATCACATTGTTTATTTTCCTATTTATTCATAGATGCATCCCTCATGGTTTTATGGGAGGGGTACGTCTTACCTAAATTTAAGAAGTAAGGTATCTATTATGACTACTCAAACTCCAACTATCGATTTTTCAAAATTCGCTGACCTAAGCCCATTCGAGCTAAAAGACAAACTGATTGAAGTGGCGCAAGCTGTGCCAGATCGTGCACTTCTTGATGCAGGTCGAGGTAATCCTAACTTTCTAGCAACGCTACCTCGTAAAGCATTCATCCGTCTTGGTGAGTTTGCGGTAGCAGAAGCAGAGCGTAACTACGCTTACCTAGGTGGTGATTTCGGTGGTATCCCTGATGGTGTTGGCATCGTTGAGCGTTTCGACACGTTCGCAAGCCAATATGCAACAGACAAAGGCGTTGATTTCCTACGTCGTGCACTAAGCTACGCAAAAGACCGTCTAGGCATCGAAAAACAAGCGTTTCTAAACGAGCTAGTACTGGCTTACCTTGCGTGTAACTACCCAGTACCACCACGTATGCTAGTGAACATTGAGAAAGTGGTTAAACAATACATCGCAGAAGAGATGTACGGCCCAATGCCAATGACGACTAACTTTGACCTGTTCGCAACAGAAGGCGGCACAGCGTCAATGACCTACACATTCGCAACCATGTTCAACAATGGTCTATTGAAAAAAGGTGACAAAGTTGCGCTAATCACGCCAATCTTTACACCTTACCTAGAAATCCCAGAGCTAGCAGAATATGAGCTGGAAATCGTTGAGCTACGCCTTGATGAGACCACTTGGCAGCTACCAATGTCTGAAATCGAAAAACTTGCAGATACAGACATCAAACTGCTTTGTGTTGTTAACCCAGCAAACCCAGCATCAGTGAAATTCTCTGATGAAACACTGGATAACCTAGCAAACTTCGTCAACGAGCAGCGTAAAGACCTATTCATCATCACAGATGACGTGTACGGCACATTCGCAGATGAGTTTGTTTCTTTGTTCGCAAAACTACCGTACAACACACTATGTGTCTACTCATTCTCTAAATACTTCGGTGCAACAGGCTGGCGTCTAGGCACTATCGGTATTCACGATGAGAACGTGTTCGACGATACACTTCGCTCATTCAGCGAAGAGACACAGTGCCAATTGGATGACCGTTACAAAACCCTGACTCCAGAGCCACGTGACATCAAATTCATCGACCGTATTGTCGCTGATAGCCGCAGCGTAGCGCTGAACCACACGGCAGGTCTGTCTCTACCTCAACAAGTACAAATAGCAATGTTTGCACTGACTTGTCTAATGGACTCAGAAGGTCGCTACAAAGCCGCTTGCAAACGCATCATCCGTGAGCGCTACACAACGCTTTACAAAAACATGGGTGTAGAAATCGAAGAGAACAAAGACCGTGTGGATTACTACACACTCCTAGAGCTAGACACGCTAGGTGGCAAACTTTACGGTCAAGAGTTTGTCGACTGGTTCAAAGCTAACGAGAAAGGTAAAGACTTCCTATTCCGTCTTGCTCACGAAACCGGCGTCATCTTACTACCTGGTAAAGGTTTCGACACAGTACACGCTTCAGTACGTGTATCACTAGCGAACCTTACTCACCACGAGTACGAACTCATCGGTCGAGCAACACGCACTGTGCTGGATGAGTACTTCCAAGAGTTCTCTGCGTAATTCGTAGTTGCTAGAAAATATAAGCCCCGTCAAGTCGGGGCTTTTTTATTAGGTTGTTTAGGTCGTGATAATGAATGTAATTTCTGTAAATGCCGTTGAATCTGCCATTTTGGCACTCTTAATGTTGTTGTTTGGTGAGATCACCAAAAAACACACACCATTATTAAGTAAATATCATATCCCAGGGCCGGTGATTGGTGGGTGCATTGCAGCCTTAATTACTACTTGCCTATATCGCATGGGAATGGAGTTCGAATTTGAACTTCCCTATAAAGAGACGTTGATGCTGATGTTTTTCGCAGGCATTGGTTTAAGCGCAAATATCAAGCAGCTATTCCAAGGCGGACGATTGTTTGTTGTCTTTCTCGGAATCGCCGTTGTTTATATTATTTTTCAGGACGCTATCGGTGTCGCTGCAGCCTCGTTCTTAGGACTGGATCCTAAGCTAGGCCTGATGACGGGTTCTATTACCCTATCAGGTGGGCATGGCACTGGTGCTGCGTGGGCGTCGATGTTTCATGACCATTTTGGTGTCGATAATGCACTCGAAATCGCGATGGCCTGTGCCACTTTTGGTCTTGTCATTGGCGGTATTATCGGAGCGCCATTAGGTACGTATTTAGTTGAAAAGAATCAACTTTCAACACCGAACGTACATGCAACAGATGTGGGCCATAAAAAGGCCCATCACATGCCGAATAAGGGCAATGTACTTCATGGCATTGGAAGCGTTGTTCTTCTTGCCTGCTGTGTTGAACTTAGCCAAATGCTGCACAGTTTAGTGCTTGTGCTCGATGTGCATTGGCTGAACATGGTGCCAAATTTTGTCTATGCGTTATTTGTTGGTGCACTATTCTCAACACTATTTAGCGAGAGCAAACCTGCCAAGATTGCGATGGTAGAAGTGGCACGTTTAAGCTCAATTGCCCTGAGTATATTCTTATCTATGGCACTGCTTGAAATCAAACTTTGGCAGCTGTTTGATATGGCGTTGTCGCTGGTGGTCATCCTAACGATTCAAACATTGTTTACTATTGTGTTTGTTACGTCCGTTACCTATAAGCTACTCGGTAAAAATTACGATGCCGCGGTGATGGCAAGTGGCCATGCGGGTTTTGGTTTGGGTGCGACACCGACAGCCATGCTCAACATGAATGGTATCACGGGTTATTACGGCCCATCGGCACAAGCGTATTTTATCGTGCCATTAATTGGCGCATTCTTTATCGATCTCTCTAACCTAATTGTAATAGAGACATTTTTACATTTCATGTCTTGATGGATCTTCCCCATCAAAGGGGATTAACAAAGTTTTGCACTTTGACATTAATATTTACTCAAGACATCAAAAACTATATTCAGAAGAGGAGTGACGGTTTGAAAGGTGTAATTTCAATTCAGTCTCATGTGGTCTTTGGCCATGCTGGCAATAGCTCTGCCGTTTTTCCTATGCAACGTATGGGACTCGAAGTATGGCCAATTCATACGGTGCAATTTTCCAACCACACACAATACCAACAAGGTTGGAAAGGAAGAGGCTTTGATGCCTCAGACATCAGCGATTTAGTCCAAGGTATTGATAATATTGGCAAGCTAAAAGATTGTTCAGCCGTAATTTCTGGTTACATGGGCAGTGCTGAGCAGTGTATTTCGGTGGCGAAATCAGTAGAACACACAAAACAGAAGAATCCGGCAGCGATTTACGTCTGTGATCCGGTGATGGGAGACCCTGACAAAGGGTGTATCGTCGCTGAAGGCGTGCAAGAGCATTTGATGGAAACACTGATGCCGATGGCTGATGTTATCGTTCCGAATCAGTTCGAATTATCTCAGTTCGCCGGCATGGAGATTAACTCTGTCGAGGATGCGGTTCACGCTTGTGAAAAAGCACTGCAAATGGGACCGAAAGTGGTGCTAGTGAAACATCTGCACTCGCTATCTAAGGATCTCTTCACCATGATGCTGGCGACATCTCGCGCTTGTTATTTATTGCAGCGCCCAATTTTGGATTTCGACAAGCAGCCTGTCGGGGTAGGTGATTTGATCACAGCCGTGTATACCGCAAGTCTTGTTAACGGACTCACACCTAGCACTGCGTTTAAACACGCGAATGATGCAGTGTATGGGGTATTGAAAGCGACAGAAGAAGTCAATCAATGGGAGATTCAAACGATACTTGCACAACATGAATTTGTCGAGCCAACGTATGACTTTCCGCTTCTGAAGGTGAAATAAACATCGAGTGTGTAATGGGGTGTTGCTTAATGATTTGTTATGTAACACTCTAATGCAGCATGTGATCCAGTTGTCATTCTTGAGATCAGTGTTAACTTTAAGTAATACAAACAATAAAAAGTGATGCCATGAATTTTAGTATTGAACAGCTTCTTGCCTTTGTAACCGTTTATGACCAACTCTCTTTTAGCAAAGCCGCAGTTAAGCTCAATAAACACCGCACCACGATTGGACAAGTCATTAGCAACTTGGAAGATCAACTCGCCGTAACGCTTTTTGAGCGTATTGGTCGTTCAGTAGAGCCAACGGAAGATGGCCACCTGCTTTATCACTACGCCAAACAAACCCTTGAGCAAGCTCGTGTGTTTGATAAAGTCGCACTGAGTCTGTCCTATGGAGGGCTCGAAAGCATTACGATTGCGACTTCTACCTTAATACCACCTAAAGTGCTCGTGGGTATTCGTGAAACGCTAATACGAGATTTTCCATCGATGCGCGTTAATTTCGTTTTCAAAGATAAATCAGCAATTAAGCGCGGCATTGAGGAGGGAGAAGTTCATTTTGGCTTGGTCAATATTCACGAGAGCCGGGCAATACACAGTTTTGATGCAACCTTCTTAGGGCATATTGAGTTTACGCCATTCTTAAAAGAAGACAGTGAAGTCTTCGGTATGGAGTATGACGACGTGGTGAGTGAGCTGAAAAGTAGTCGCCAGTTTGTGTTGAAAAGTTTGGTGGACGAAGGGCTGAAAGAAAAAGTCGTGTTTTCTGCCAATCATGAAGAAGTTGAGAGTGTTGCTCTCATTATAAAAATGATCAAAGCGGGGTTCGGCTGGGCTTGGCTTCCAAAAGTGATCGCTGCTTCAGAGTCCACCAAAGGAATTAAGGCACTAGGTGAAGAGAGTGGGCTTAAAAATGGGTTTAAATTCCCTATGGCACTTTGGTGTCCGCACTCGAAACAAATTACGACCATTAAGAAATCTATCCTTACAGCCATAGCCAATTACATAGAAATGTATGAAGGTAAAATATAAGGTGGACGACCGGCGCTCGCGATGCTTTGAATGAAGGATAGCGTGCATCAAACCTGATTTAACGATCGACTGTGACAT
This sequence comes from Vibrio agarivorans, assembly GCF_030409635.1. NCBI lineage: Bacteria > Pseudomonadati > Pseudomonadota > Gammaproteobacteria > Vibrionales > Vibrionaceae > Vibrio > Vibrio agarivorans. Next base: position 143,300 of record NZ_JAUFQF010000001.1, read on the forward strand.
CGGTACTCTAGCGAGATTACTATTTTATCGAGTTAGAGTACCTGATGGAAAACCTCAATTTCCTCCATTTTGCGACCATGGTGATGCTTACTATCACCATTTGTATCGCGCTATCATCCTTTCTTCGCCTCGGTACCATTATTGGTTTTATTGCAGCGGGGATCGCTCTTGGCCCGCATACACCGGGTCTAGTTGCCGCTACTGATATCGAGTTTTTGCAGCAAATTGCTGACTTTGGTGTTGTTTTATTCCTGTTTACGATTGGTTTAGAGGTCAAGCCCCAAGAACTTTGGAAAATGAAAAAAGGGCTTGTTATTCAAGGCCTCGGGCAAGTGGTACTAACGGCACTCATTTTCTCAGGTATATACTTTTACGCCGGTTTTTCTTGGCAGTTGGGGCTGGTCTTTGGTTTGATTTTTGCTCAGTCAAGCACCGCAGTTGTTATGACAATGCTCGAAGAAAAAGGTGAAGTGAACGCTGCCCATGGTAAGAATATTTTTACCAACTTGATGGGACAAGATTTGAGCATTGTACCTGTTATGGCATTGATTCCTGTTCTTGCTCATCAACAAGCTCCAGAAAGTAGCGGTGTGGTGCTTCCATTATTGCTCGGGGTATCAGCAGTTGCCGCTATCTTTGTTATTGGTCGCTACTTGTTACCTAATGGCCTGCGTTGGGCAGTAAAAGTTCGCAATAAAGAAGGCTTTGTATTGTGCTTGTTCGTCGCATTAGTTGCCACGTTATGGCTTGTTGATGAGGTTGGGCTGTCATCCACGCTAGGTGCGTTTCTATTAGGGATGTGCTTGTCTAATTCAGATTTTCGTTTTTCACTAGAGAGTGTTGTGTCTCCTTTTAAAGGCGTGTTGATGGGGTTGTTCTTTATCTCTGTCGGTATGTCCGTAGACCCTATTATTGCGAGCTCAAACTTAGGTCAGGTTTTGCTGACGTTAGTGGCCATCGTTATCGTAAAGCTAGTCGTTTTTGTGGTGCTAGCAAAAGTGGACGGCAAAAGCAATGGCATCGCAATAAAAACCGGGTTTGCATTGAGTCAGGTCGGTGAGTTTGCATTTGTTTTATTAGGGCTAGCCGCGACGATAGGTATTATCAGCACGGATCAAGGTGCAATAGGTATCGTTGTCGTAAGCCTTAGTATGGTGATCACGCCTTGGCTATACCAACTCGGAAATAAGCTAGTGAGTCGCAAGTTGCATAAAAGTACGCCAAGTACCTTTCTCCCTAATGATGACACCGAACAGGCGCTAGTGGTTGTTGGTTTAGATGAAGTTGGCCGTTTGATAGCTCTACTGGCAAAGCGCGCTCAAATTCCTTATGTCGCGGTTGATATCGATTATGATTCAGTACAGCGAGCGAAAGCGCTAGGTTTAAATGCGCATTTTGGTGACATTACCCTGCAAAGTGTACGCAAAAAAGCGGGTCTGAATAAAGCGAATGCTGCCTTTGTTTCTCTCACTCACTCAGAGTCTTTGCGTAAGGTTTGTTTGATGCTGGCGCATTATCCCCAACTGGATATCTACGCACGTACCAACTCCCGTGCGGATGAGTTCTACCTTAAAGATCATGGCATTGAGTTTGTTGGGGCAACTTATATTGAAAGTACGCTGCTGCGTGGACGTCAGCTGTTGAAGAACTTTGGGTTAGCAGACGATGAAGTTATGACGTTAATAGATGATGTGAAATCTGATTTGTTTGAAGAGGAGTATTTGAAGTTTAAACAAAATCAGTAACTAACGAGGTAATTAGTCGAAGCCAGTCAGTGAAATGACTGGCTTTCGCGTTTGGTGAGACAGCAAAAATGAATGATGAGGATTGTGTCCTACATACCTGATTATCGCCTTTGCCTATTCATCGTTAATATTCACCCATCAGCACAGAGTAGAGAAAATTTCGTGGATCTCTCTAGTGCGAAACAACGTTTAACTTCTGAGATTCATTTATATGCAAATTAAAAATTACTCGAACAAGGTAACAATCGTTTTGTTCTCCTTATTCCTTGTTGCTTGTAGTTCGACTCATAACTTGGATATTCGTGTTTCAAAGGACAATTATAAGGATGTTTCACTTGTCTCTGAACCGAATAATACTCAAGAGCCTTTAAGGTTTTGGGGCAACGAACAACCGAGCTTTCTATATTCTGATACTGACAATACAACACCGATTACCGTTGAAGGTGACCGCTTAAATATTCTTGCGCTTTCTGGTGGCGGTGCAAACGGTGCATACGGTGCCGGAGCGATTATTGGTCTGCGTGATGCGGGTCAACTGCCTGACTATTCAGTGATTACAGGAATCAGTGCCGGGGCGCTTATCGCACCTTTTGTGTTTGCAGGAAACGACGAACTCGATCATCTCAAGAGCGTGATGCTGGGCATTAACGATAAGGATGTTCTGGGTAAGAAGAACTTCCTAAATACGCTGTTTAAAGACGCGTTTACCAATGGTGATCGTATGTTTGAATTTATTGAAAATGCTTACACCGAAGAGATGATGGTGAAAGTGGCTGAACAGCATAAAGCAGGCAAGCGACTATTTATCGGCACAACACAGTTTGACTCGGGTGAGTTGATGGTATGGAACGTTGGAGCTATCGCCGCGAGTGAGATGCCAAATAAGATGCAGCTTATTCACCAAGTGTTAGCCGCAAGTGCGTCGATTCCAGGAGTGTTCCCTCCGCAGTTTATTCAGGTGGAGCATGACGGTGAGCAACTTGAAGAGCTTCATGTTGATGGCGGGCTTGCTGCGCAAGTGTTCTTCAATCCATCGAACTTCGACTACAACAAGGTTTCTGATGCATTAGGGCTGACTGAAAAGCCACGTGTGCACGTCGTACGAAATGGTTCACTAACGCCACCGTACACCAAGCTAAAAGATAAAGGAATGCCGCTTCTAACTAAGTCTGTGGGCACGATGACAGTGCTACAAGCTAAAGGCGACATCTACCGAATTAAATACCTTTGTGAGATCAACGATTTTGATTTAGGGGTGACATACCTAGAGCAGAGCTACCGTCCTTACAAGGCATCAAAAGATATGTTCGACAAGACGTACATGGAAGCAATCTATCGCTACGGATATGACAAAGCGTCTCGCAACGAACTTTGGACAAATGACATTCCATAAAATTGAGAAGGTAAATGACATGAAAAAAACACTATTAACTCTATCGCTTGCTCTTGTAGCAACGGGCGCAATGGCACACTCAACTGTGGATCCAGAAATCCAAGATGTTTACAACGATCTAGCAGAGCTTGCAACAGTACAAGAGCAAGGCCAAGCGCACATGATGGTTGATGAAAACTTCAACCTAGAGAAAGTTGAGTACGTTGGCTTCTTGACTGAAAAAGAGATCTTTATCACTAAGAAAGAAGCGAAAGAAGCGGGTCTTGGTAAAGTGAAAAAGCACTTCATCACGACTACACCGGGTGAAGATCTTGCAGATCTAGAAGTTAAATTGGTTGATTACATTGATGCTGATGAACCAACTTACTTCACTGTGAACATCTTCCGTAACTACCACGGTGATTCTGGTAACTTCAACTACATCGCACAAGTGGTTGAGTACCGTTAATTTGGATATGGCCAGCTTTGGGCTGGCCGTGTTTAAGTTGTAGGGTCTTGATGGATTTGATCCTTCATAAGCGATTTTCATCGCGTTCAATACTGGGCTTACACTCTCTATGTGGCGCAAACCACACGCTAGTTTATTTAAAGTCCAAAGCATGGATGCATAACTAATTCCGGGCGGCAACGCCCGGTTTTTTTAAGGTATGCAAATGTTTAATAAAAACCAGCCACTTCTTCTTGCCACTCTGACCTCACTGATGGCACCTTTTTCTCTGGCTTCCTCTTTTGTCGATCCTGTAGACGGTAAGTTCGATATGGGCCATTACATAGCCGAAAATGCCCATGGATTTTTACCTGTCCCAATTATTATTACTGAGCCTGCCGTGGGTTATGGTGGTGGTTTAGCAGGTCTGTTTCTGCACGAAAGTGAAGAAGAAAAACAGGCACGTAAACAAGCTGCGCTCATGTCTGTGGACGGAGGCGCTCGACTTGTTCCTGCTGCGATGACGGTAGTGGGCGCGGCGGGGACGCAAAATGGCTCATGGTTCGCGTTTGCTGGCCACAGGCACTCATGGTTTAAAGATGCGATTCGTTATTCTGGTGGTGCAGGTTTAGGGCAGGTGAATTTAGATGTTTATCGAGAGTTTTCAGATGTTCCTTTAGTTGGTGATCTTAGCTTTGAAATAGGCACAGAGAATAAAGGCATCGCTGCACTTCAACACTTACAATTTCGCGTTGCGAGAACACCTTTGATGCTCGGTATTAAACAGATTTGGATGAAAACAGATGTGACACTAGACACAGGTAATGATACGGCAAATAAAATTCTCGAGAAAATTGGAGATACTGGTTTAGTGCCGGGGTTAGGAGAAACAACCAACTCTGCACTCGGTTTAACCGTGGAGTATGACACTCGAGATAACATCTTTTATCCCACCACAGGCTATATCTTAAATGGTGACTACATGTTTTATGATCGTCAGTTAGGTGGCGATTATGATTATCAAGTGTTTAACTTTGACGGTGAAGGTTACATTCCTTTAGCCGAAAAGTGGAACCTTGCATTTGCAGGAAACTATCAACAGTTTGAGACGGACGACCTGATGGTGCCTTTGACCTCAAAGCCTTACGTTGACATGCGTGGCGTACCCTCTTTCCGCTATCAAGGCGACAAGATCCAAACCGTGCAGTCGCAAGTGACTTATGACATCGATAACCGCTGGAATGTGTCCGCATTTTACGGTTATGGTGAGGCACTGAACGACAGCAGTGAAGATCAATCAGTACAAGCGTACGGTGCGGGCTTCCGTTATAAGATTGCGCGTCGTTATGGATTAAGAATGGGTATGGACTTGGCTATCAGCGAAGGTGAAGTGACCACATACATCAATGTCGGAACGGGCTTTTAAACCGAATCACTACCCATTGAGACCCGCTTCAAGCTATAGTGTAAGCAAATGTATATCTGGAATAAGAACGAATGAAACGAACACTGCTATTGCTATCGACACTGGTTATTTTGAGTGGCTGTGAAGCTGAAGTTGGCACACAAGCGTGGTGCGATAACCTGAATGAAACCCCAAAAAGTGAGTGGACAGCTCAGGTAACATTCGATTATGCCAAACATTGTGTATTGAGCGATGCGGTGGGCAGTGCCCAGTGGTGTGAAAGCTTAGAAGACAAGCCTAAAGGGGATTGGAGTGCGAACGAAGCGACGAGTTATGCCAAGCACTGCGTATTCTAAGTGTCGCGATTGACCGACCTGTTAGCTTGATCGGGTAACCGCTAATGACACTGATAACCTCTCCCAACGGAGAGGTTTTTTATTACCATGCGAATGTTTGAATCACATTCTCTTTTGCCATCGGATTGTTATCGATAGCTGCATTGATGCGTTTGAGCATTAACGCTTGTGAGTCTGGCAGATAACCACGCTGTGGAACGATGTTGTTGCCGTGATCACCCCAGTAGAAGGTATCAATATCCAGATTCTCGAGTAGGTGTTTTTCCTCTTCCAGTATTTGTAACTGAGTTGGAAGAACGAACTCACCGCGTTCCACTTCTTGCTCTAGTTCGCTGCCAGGTTGCACAGCCAGTGCCATTGGTGCAATTTGTTCTGGCTTAACAATGTTAAGCAAGCGTGTGGTCTCCTCAATATGCTCTTTTGAGCGTCCACGTCCACCCAAACCGAAGATAAATGATAGAAGCACTGGGATACCTGCTTCTTTAGCGCGAGCCATACCTTCAATTACATGCTCTTGTGTCATGCGTTTTTTGATCTTCTCAAGCACAGCAGGGTCGCCAGACTCCAATCCAGAGTAGACAAGGCCTAAGCCTGCTTCCTTCAGTTGTTTGAGTTCATCAACACTTTTACGGCGAAAGTCATTCATACCACCGTAAAGGGCAATATGTTTACACTCCGGGAAGGTCTCGCGAATCTTTTTTAGCACCTGAAGTAGATAATCTGTGCGCGCTGCCAGTACATTACCATCGGTCAAAAAGAGTGATTCGACATGAGTATAAACACGTCTTACTTGTTCGATATCGGCAAATACGTCTTCGATATCGCGAATTTTAAAGCGCTTGTCATCAAACATCGTGCAGAATGTACAGGTGTTGATGCTGCATCCCAGTGTCACTTGAATCAGTACACTGTTTGCTTCTGGCCAAGGTCGGTAGATTTTGCCCTCATATCTCATGAGTTACTCCTGGGTTGTTCACCCTCTATAGCAATTATGCGACACAGCTAGCCTATCAATCACATTCCTTTTTGATAATGGAGCTGTTTATATAATGAGTTTTTACTAATTATTGATAATTGAACGATAAAAAAGCCCAGCTTGTGCCGGGCTCGCTATTGATGTCTAGCTCGACGTTTAGATGATGGATTCGATGGTATTGATGACCGCATCAACTTTACTGTTGTTTAACGCATCAGGGTGCGGTGAACTTAGACGGCCAATGTCATTGTCAAAATATTCACCATGATTTTGAGCGAACTCATCAGAGAGCGCTAAACGGGTAAGAATGTCCGCACCAATCGACAAATCGCCACCATTGACACCGTAAGCGTCTTTGACCATTTTGCTGCCCAGCATTGAAGCAGGGTTCACGGAGATCACCAACGGTCCTTTGCCTTTAAGCTCTAGCCCCATTTTGCGTGACCACATCGTTAGTGCCAGTTTACTTTGTGCATAGGCCGCATTGTCGCTCAATTGTGCTTTACCTAATAATGCTTCAATAGAGACGGGTGCTTGTGCTGCCGATGAAAGGTTTACGACGCGACTCTCCTTGCTCAATGTTGGCATCAAGGCCTTGGTCAGGAGATAAGGCGCGATGGTATTAACGACAAAACGAATATCCAAACCGCTGTCCGTTGTCGTGACAGGTGTACTGAAAACACCCGCATTGTTAATAACGACATCGAGGTGCGAATGCACTTTTTGTACATCGTCCGCTAGCTGTTTTACCTGTTCTAAATCTGATAGATCAGCAAGATAGCCTTCAATATGTGCGCCGGTGTTGGTGTTCTTCAATGTCGCCATTGCAGCTTCCAGTTTGGCTTTGCTGCGACCGTGGATCAGCAAGTTATGACCGTGTGCAACCAGTAGTTTCGCTGTCTCTAGACCAATACCGTCTGTCGCGCCGGTTAATAAGATTGTTTTACTCATTACTGAATCCTTATTTGAATGTCGAATTATTCTCAACTGAACGCCGATAAGCATAGCTCAATAACAGTCGGGTGATAATTCCATATAATTAGCAAACAGTTTATAGGTTTTGTTGATAATCTAGATTTTGAATAATTACTATCAACCAACGCTATAAACTGTTTCTTTGTAGAGACGGTTAGTCATTTTTTTCTGACTTGCTACAGTGTAATGGCATTCACTAATGGCAAGCAGAGGAATACGACATGACTTACTATTCAGTTTTAGAAGTGACACCAACCAATGATACTTGGGTAGCCGATTATATCGAGCCCGCAAATCGACTTGTCGCACAATATGGTGGCAAATACTTAGCGCGTACTTCAAGTCACGAGCGTGTTGAAGGTGAGGGTGGAGCACCTGCACTGCGCATTATTATTGAGTGGCCGTCGAGACAAGCGGCAATCGACTTTATGAATGATCAAGAATATGCACCACATCTGAAGGCGCGCACTGCTGGCTCTGTGAGTCATCACTTTTTGATAGAAGGTAAAGATGATCTAGCAAGCTAAGCACATTTGCATAAGCCCCTATTTAAAAACAGGTTCGGTTATCCGGCCTGTTTTCGTTTTTACGCATTCGACTTTTGATTTTTGGTAACTTTTACTCTCCTCTCAACACCAAGGTGTCCTGCTCTTTATAGTTGTTTCTATTGTTACGCGTAACGTTAAGCGGACAATTTGACTAAATAAGGGACTTCAATGATTCAAAACCCAATCATCAAGGGCTTCCATCCCGATCCATCAATATGCCGTGCGGGAGATGACTACTATATTGCGACTTCCACATTTGAATGGTTTCCGGGCGTACGCATATTCCACTCAAAAGACCTTAAAAACTGGAAGTTAGCATCCATGCCGTTAGATAGCGTGGACAAACTTGATATGCGCGGAAATCCGGATTCTGGTGGTATTTGGGCTCCAGCACTAAGTTATGCCGATGGCAAGTTTTGGTTACTTTACACTGACGTTAAAGTCATTGATGCTCCATGGAAAAATGGCCGTAATTATCTTGTGACTGCAGAGAATATAGAGGGCCCTTGGAGCGAACCTATTCCGATGGGAAACGGAGGTTTTGACCCTTCGCTATTTCACGCAGAAGACGGCGAAAAATACTACCTTTCACGTACTTGGGGACCAAGAAATCACAGCGACCCAATCAATAATATCGTGATTCAGAAATACGATGCCGTTCATCAAAAGCTTGGACAGGAGCGAATCACGATTTTCACTGGTACTGAATACAAGTACACCGAAGCGCCTCATCTCTATAAAATAGGCAGCTATTACTATCTACTCACAGCTGAGGGTGGTACCAGCTTTGAGCATCGAATTACCGTAGCTCGTTCTCGGGAGATTACTGGCCCTTACGAAGTCTGCCCACATGGTCCATTGCTTTCAACTTGGCATACTCCTGACAACCCTTTGCAAAAAGCGGGTCATGGTTCGATGGTGGAAACACCAACGGGTGAGTGGTATGTCACTTACCTTGTTAGCCGCCCACTGCGGTTTCCTGAGCGTGCTCGACTCGCTCGATGGGGAAGAGGGGCATGTTCGCTAGGGCGAGAAACTGGCATAGATCGTATCGCTTGGGTCGATGGCTGGCCTCAAGTTGTTGGCGGCAATAGCGCCAAACTTGAGATCGAGGAAGCATCTACTGGTTATGAGAGTGAAGCGGAAAGTGAGTCAATTATTGATGACTTTTCACAACCGACTCTGGCTGGGCATTGGCAGACCTTAAGAATCCCTTTTACAGATAAACTGGGTAGCCTGACAGATCGAGAGGGCTATCTGCGTTTGCGCGGTAATGACAGCTTGCTGTCTACCTTTGAACAGTCGACAGTGGCCACTCGCTGGCGACATCATAACTTCACCGCAACGACACGCGTTCAATTTCATCCGACCAACTTTCAGCAATCTGCTGGCATATGTTGTTATTACAATACCGCGAATTGGAGCTACTTGGCTTTGGAATACGACGAAGTACTTCAGAAGCGTTGTTTGCGCCTTACTGTTGTCGATAAGCAGAATGCGACTTTCTACTTTTATGATGAGGAATCTAGACCCATTCCAAATGACATTGAGGACATCTGGCTGAAAGTGACCGTACAGGGCTTGAAGTACCATTACAGCTATTCACTAGATGGTGAAGAGTGGCACAAACTGTCTATCGAGTTAGATGCATGGCGTCTATCTGATGACTATATCGATGGTCGTGGCTTTTTCACTGGTGCTTTTGTGGGGCTGCATTGTGCTGATATTAGTGGTTTTGGTTGTCACGCGGATTTCTCTGATTTTCAATATCTGCCAAATTGAGATAGTGGATACAAACTAAAAAGTATGACTAATGAGTTAGATGTTACTTCCTAGTTGTAACATTATGTTTCGGCCATTCAGTGGGGTAAAGAGGCACTCTAGAAGCATTTAAACTACAGATTCTTTGATAAGATCTGTTAAATAAAGCCGTTGTACTGTGGTTTTGGGTTGTGTCGGTTTGATTAAAAAAAATGAGAACCAGATCAATTTCCCTAATCATGGTTTAACAGTTTTGGTTGCAAGTTGAATTAATTGTCATACAATAAGACTCAAATTCAGGTGGGTTTGAGTTTTTACTCTTGGCCATCGCATTCTACTCAATCAAAAGAGAACATCACATGTCTAAGAAAATTGCATTTATCTCTGGCGCTACTGGCGGTATCGGCTTTCAAGTAGCTAAGCGTCTAGGTCAAGACGGTTACACTGTCGTTCTTAACGGTATCGAAAACGAGAAAGGCGAAAAGTGTGTTGCTGAGCTAGTAGAAGCTGGTATCGAAGCAGAATACCGTGGCTTTGATGTTACTGATGAGCACGCTGTAACTGAAAACATCAACGCAGTTGGTGAGAAGTACGGTAAAATCGATGTTGTTGTAAACAACGCGGGTGGTCTTGGTGGCCGTAGCCCAATCGAAGGCATGGAAACTGACTTCTTCCGTAAAGTAATGGCTCTTAACCTAGATAGCGCTTTCTTCGTATCTCGCGCTGCGATCCCATTCCTTAAGAAGTCTGACAATGCGTCAATCATCAACTTCACATCTAACGCTGCTTGGAACGCAGGTGGCCCAGGTGCTGGTATCTACGGTACGTCTAAAGCTGCTGTACACACGCTAACTCGCGCTCTAGCTAAAGAGCTAGCGCCAGCAGGCATCCGTGTTAACGCTGTATCTCCAGGTACAATCGATACTCCGTTCCACGCGCAAATCAAAGCGACTAAGCCAGAAGTATTCGCTTCTTGGGCTGACAGCATCATGCTAGGTCGTCTAGGTCAACCAGAAGAAGTTGCTTCAACAATTTCTTTCCTAGTAAGCAAAGATGCATCGTTCATCACAGCTGAAACGCTACAAATCGGTGGTGGCCAAGCTCTAGGTATCTAATCCTTGAGCATTGAATAAAGCGATTCGCTTTTTCAGTTTTTAAAAACGCCACAGCTTTTCGAAGCTGTGGCGTTTTTTTATTCTTTTAGATTTGAGAGGTGTTTTTGCATGATTCAACCCATCAAACATGATTAACGGGTTTCCGCCGTCATTAGTATCATCGCCTTACTCTTAATAACCACGTACTGACAATGTTACCTGCATTGGGAGTACAACAAGTCTGGCGGTCTGATACCAATGAAAAAAACAGTGTTGGCTCTTATTTTTCTCTCTTACCCTCTCGGAGCCTCTGAAAACCTTGAACGACTTAGTCCTTCCTATGCAGGTGGGGCACTGCAAGGGGAGTATGTCAAAACAGAATCCAATGAAGCAGCAGGCATTAAATTGCAAGTTGGTAATGGAAAAGTGGCAGGCACTCTAGACTACGTCAATATTGAGGGCGATGATGACCACTACGGGACGACTAATCTTGGTTTTAAGTTCAAAACCAGTGGCTTGTTTGGTGGTATTGAAGCCAATCTTCACTCCGATGTGCATTTTCAGCACTATGGTAAATTAGAGCCACAATACGCATTCCACTTTGGTTATGAGTTCACGCCGAATATGTATCTCATGTGGGCACGTGACAAATCTGAGCTGAAGTTTGATAGCAGCTCGACTTCATCTGGTAAGGCGGATATTAAATCAGATTTAGTGAAGCTGGGCGGGCAAATGGCGTTTACCGATACGGTCTATCTAACCGGAGGTATTGGTTGGCATCAAACAGAATACGAGGTGGATGGTAGGCACACTAGTCTATCGGATAGAACAGAAAGCGGTGGCACGGCTGATGTAGGCATACACTATATTAATGCTAATGGCTTTAATGTTGGTGTTGATGTCGGCTATCAAGATGAAGGCGCTGTGAATCTTGTGATTGGCCGCTATTTCTAGAAAAACGGAGTGGTTAATCCCACTCCGTTTTTATTGTGTTGCTTTAATCTAACTTGAAGCGATTAATCGTATTGTTCAGATCATTCACGACATTACGTTGTGACTCAATCTTCTCAATGATGTTTGCTGTACCCACTACCGTGGCTTGCGCAATTTCATCAACAGAGTGCGTTTGTTGGGTAATTTCTCCAGAGGCAATGGCTTGCTCTTGAACCATTGAAGCAATCTCTTGCGACTGGCTATCAATACGCTGCACCGCTTCGGTGATTTCATTGAGCTTAGTGTTTACCTCAGTGATGATCTCCACCCCTTTCTCAGCGCGTTCGCGACCAACATGCATCGATTCTACCGCACCAACAGCGGAGGCTTGCAGCTTGGTAATGATGGTTTCAATATCGACTGTTGAGGCTTGTGTGCGGCTAGCGAGTGTGCGAACTTCATCAGCGACGACTGCGAAACCACGGCCCTGCTCACCCGCACGCGCAGCTTCGATAGCCGCGTTAAGTGCCAACAAGTTGGTTTGTTCAGCAACGCCTTTGATAACTTCTAGGACACTGCTAATTGAAGCAACATCATTGTTGAGTACAGACACGACTTCTTCTGAATTGCTGACATCAGAGTAGAGGTTGCGCATCAATTCAGTCGTTTGTTCAACAATGTGATGACCTTGTGCTGTTGAGTTTGTCGCTTCTTCTGCGTATTGACTCGCCATTTTTGCATTGTCTGCGATGCCGTTGATGGTTTCCGACATTTCTGTCGACGCAGTTGCTATCTGTTCAATCGACAGCTTTTGCTGTTCAACTCGAGAAGACAGTTCACTAGACAGTTGAGAAATCTCTTGTGACTCGTGATTGACCTGCACTGTCGCATTGCGGCTGATTCTAACCGTGTCTTGAATGTTGGTTAAGAAAGCGTTGAATGAGCGACTTAGTTGGCCCAATTCATCTTTGCTTGTCTCTTCAAGGCGCTGAGTGAGATCGCCATTGCCTGTCGCGATATCATCCATCGCCGCAACCACTTTTTTCATTGGTTGCGTCAGCAGTCGATTAATCACAAACGTCATTAATACACAAACAGTCAGTAGAATGGCGATTGTGCTGCCAAGCGAGCTAAGAATGCTCTGTTTGATTGGCTCAGAGATCAGCGTTGATGGCACCATAAAGCCAATACGCCAATCGAGATCCATTGTGTTATCAGTGATTGGCTGAAGGAACACGCGTTGTTTTTCGCCTTTATAGGTCACATCTAACGTGGCAAATTGCGAAGACTTAGAGCGTTCCCATACTTGCTTGAAGCCCTGAGTGTTAGCAAAAATAGAATCAATCTTATCGATCTTTGGCAATGTCGACATGTCGATTTGGCCACTGTTCTCATTAAAGGCGATTAAATCACCGTTGGATGAAAAGAGGAAACCGACGCCTTGATTTTGATATGACATGCGGTCAATCAGATCGGCTTTGATTCGGTTGGCAAGAATATCGATACCAAGCACGCCAATCAGTTTGCCGCTGTCGTCTTTAACGGTTGTTTTTACAGAGGTGACGATGCTCTTATCGTTGGCATCTATCTGTGGTTGAGTGATGAATAGGCGATCAATGCCTAGCGCTTCAGGCCACCAAGGACGTTTACTGGTGTAGTAACTTAGGTCGTTATAACGGCCATTGAGGTCGAAATATTCGTGGGTGTTAGCTGGCGCATAAAAAACGGATTTAATCGCAGGGTCGTGAGCAGAGATGTCTTGAAACATCCTAACGATGGACTGATAGGTTTTATCTTGGTCGATGTTTGAGCCACGTTGAGTGTAGTTGGCAAACCAATCATTCATCGTACGGTTAACCGCCAATGACGTGACAACACGTGAACGCTCACGGAAAAATTCTCGAATCTGGTGTGAGGCATCATCTACGACAAGCTTCACATCTTGGGTGACTTGATAATCCACCTCTTGGGTTCGTTGATTGATAATAATTACCGAAGCAATCAACGAGATCATAATTAAAGTAGCGGCAATAGAAATGATCAGTTTCTTTGCGATCGTATTGAAGATATTCATAGCCAATCCGTTTTACATCTGTGTTTGCCAGCATAGGTTTACTGACCTTCATTTTCGGCGCTGCAGTTGGTCAATTTATTATTATCTACAAGCCCGTGTTTCTATATCGACAAAACTTTTGACTACTTGAGGTGTTTTTTATAACAAAATGTAGCGTAAGGTTTGCGTGCTTGAAACGCCAACCTGAGGGAGTCTCAGTAAGCAATCGTTTGCTTTGTCTTATCTCGATTTTTACACAGCTTGAAATGTAACATTTGCACTTTCTGTGCGTTTAACAGTTTGTTTTATTCCCCTTTCAAAGCCATATAACTGTCATCTATGTTGGTTAGTGTATGCGCCAACCAATAACGTAAAACGACCGACAAGAGCTTGGAACAAAGGCATGGCACGAGCAGTAAATCCCGCCGACAAAATGATCATTCAGTTATTACAACGACAGGGCTATATCAAAAGTGAAGCAGAAAAGTGTTTAAAGCGCGATGTGTATCAGTTGAAGGCAGACGAAGTGGCGAAGGTAAAAAACTATGCCACCCATTTTGGCATTCAAGCTAAGCAAAAAATCATCGATGAAATTCTTGAGCTGAGAAGAGAAGCGTTGATTGGCAGACTCAATCGAGAGCTTAGTGCTTAGATAAGGCTTAGAATTGAACAGTGAGGCCTACGAACAGCAGACCTCAAATATAGTGAAATTATAAAGATAAGTCGTTACAGTGGAGAACAGCTAAAGCATTTTTTGTCGTGACAAACATCACTAGCGACAAAGATAAATAACCACTAAGCCATTTCAGCTTGCTTTACACCACTTTGACATTTTGATTGTCTATGGCGGATGACGAGCGTTAGACGAACAAGCATCACAATCGCGGCAACACTTAGGCCAGTGACAATACCTACCCAGAAGCCTTTTTCTCCCATCGCGGGTACGATATGGTCTGTCATCCCAAGAATGATACCCAGTGGCAGAGCAAGCCCCCAATAAGCAGCAATCGCGAGCATCATAGGCACCTTGGTGTCTTTATAACCACGTAGAGCTCCATTAGCAGAGGTCTGTAGTGCATCACTGAACTGATATACAGCAGTAAAGACTAATAAGGTCGCTGCCGTGGCACTCACAGCAGGGTCAGTGGTATAAAGACGAATGATCCAGTCTGGGAACAGTAAGAAGAAAGCTACGGAGATCAGTGACAGTAACGCTGCGGTGATAATGCCAAAAATACTGCGTTCGATAGCACTTTGTTCTTGCTTCGCACCGAGTGAGTGACCAACGCGAATCGTGATACCAAACGAGAGGCTCATAGGGATCATGTAAGTCATACTCGAGATATTCAGGGCAATTTGGGCTGCGGCAACGTTCTCTGCACCAATACGACCAATCAGTAGTGCAATCACAGCAAAGATACTGCCACACACCGCGATATTCATGCCAATAGGAACACCGAGAGACAGGAGGTGTTTAATCTCTTTTAGACGAGGTTTAATATCCGCAAAGTGAAGGATCTTTTTGTAGTAGTGGTGATACTTAATGTAGCTCCATAACAAAGCTGACATTAGCCAATATACAAGGCTGGTGGCCCAACCACAGCCAACCGCACCCATCGCAGGGAAACCAAACTTTCCGTAGATCAACACATAGTTGACCGGAATATTAATCAGAAGTCCTAACACCGATACAATCATAGGTGCACGCGTGTTATTCATTCCTTCACAGAAACCATTCAAGGTATAGAACAAGGCAATACCCGGCACACCAAAGGCAAGGGCGACCACATAGTCGCTGGCAATTGGGATGATTTCTGCCGCGACACCGATGGTGTTGAGGATAGTTTCACCAAGGAGCAGGTAAATAATGAGAAGGCCACTGACAAACGCCGCAACCCAGAGCATTTGAATAAACTCTATACGGATATTGTCGGTGTGCTGTGCGCCTCGGTGAAAGGCTACAACGGGCGTTAATGCCATGATGATGCCACGCAGTAGCAATGAAACTGGAACCCAAAGGCTGGCACCAAGAGCAATGGCGGCAAGGTCTGCAGCGCTCACTTGTCCGGCCATAGTGGTATCAACAAAACCCATTGCTTGGGTCGCGAGTTGGGTCAAAATAATTGGGATTGACAGATGCAATAAAGCACCCGATTCTTTGAAAAAGCGAGAAATGGAGGATTTCTGGTTATGCATGGGGTAGCTATAACACCAATATCAATACACGAATGGATGCAGGATGGCGTGTGTGTATTGTAGGGTGTGCCCTATAGGGCGGCGGTAATATAACCACCTTTAGCCCTATTTTCAACTTATCATACAAGTTCACTTGGAATTGAGTGCCATACCCTCATTAACTGTCTTCTGCTGGGCGTGGCGGCCAGTCACGAACATGGACATCCATCTGAGGGAAAGCGATTTCGATTTGATTTTCTCTAAATAGGCGGTCGATGCTTTTGTTGAGCAGATGGATGGTAGAAAGACGATGATCAATCGCGGTAATGTGCACTCTTAACTCAAAGTCTAAACTGCTCGCTCCAAAAGAGAGGAATACCACCGAGGGTGAAGGGTCATCCAATACTAATGGGTGTTCGTCCGCAATTTGATGAAGAAGCGCTTCCACTTTTTCGACATCAGACCCGTAGGCAACACCAATCGGAATAACAATTCTTGTTATAGGGTCGGTTAAAGACCAGTTGATGAGCTTTTCAGTAATAAAGGTTTTATTCGGCACGACGATCTCTTTGTTGTCCCAATCAATGATTGTGGTGGCGCGGGTTTGAATTTTGCTTACTGTCCCTGAGAGATCATTGATCGTGACGATATCTCCAATACGGATAGGGCGCTCAAAGAGCAAAATCAAGCCAGAGATAAAGTTGGCGAAGATCTCTTGTAAACCAAACCCTAAACCGACACCAAATGCAGCGACTAGCCATTGTAGTTTTGACCACTGAAAGCCAAGCAAAGCGAAGGCAGAGAATAAACCACCCATAACAATGAGGTAGCGCATAAGTGTTGTGATGGCATAACCTGTACCGGGTGCGAGTGTTAAACGGCGTAATATTAATAGTTCAAGGATACCCGGTAAGTTGCGTACCCCAACCCAAGTAACAATCGCGGTGATAAGGGCATAAACCACTGACTGCAAGGTAATGTCGACGAGCTTTACACCCGACTGTGTGGTTTCGTTAACTTGCCATAATACGACTTTATCAAGCAGGCTAGTCACCTCAAGAGCGCTCGACCAAAGCGTAAGGATCGCAACCAACAACCCAATTAGGGAGAGACCACGCAGCAATGTCATCGATTGTTCACTGATCACCTCACTGCCTAAGCTTTGATCCTCGACCTCAGGAAACGATTCACGCAATTCTGAAACCTCAGGGGGTTCTTCTGTCTGCTCAGCTTGCTGTGCAATCAACTCTTCTCGCCTAGCGAGTAGGCGCTGATAATTCAGCTGGCGATGCTCGAGTTTTAGCCAGCGTTCGCACATTTGGTAGGTAAGTAAAAAGCCCAAAACCACAAAGATCGATAGTTGTTGATAGATAAGTATCAACCAAGACGCAATGTAGTAGCCGAGGATCGCCATGATGGCGATAGCGATAAATGACCCAATAATGACACTTCGAATCAGCATCAATGGAAAACCTTGATTAAAAGGGGAGGGGAGAGTTGATGGGAGTCTTTCTGTTCGAAGAAGCGATGTATAAACCAGCACCATACCAATTATAAGTTGCAAGAATAGAACCCTTGATAGCTCCGCTTCATGATTACCAGAAAGTAACTCGGTGATAAAGATGAGTAAACATAAGGCAAGGAATGGCCAACGGATTCGATAGCTCTCTTTGTGTAGATACGCTCGGATGTGTTCGGGCCAGCCAAGGTGAGTAGATAATAAACCTTGCCTAAAGCTCAACGCATGCAACATCTCATTGGCAAAAAGCCCTACCCCTGCAGACCAGATTAACGTTTGCACTTCATAAGTCGTTTCACTTGGCCAAAGCTTACTGATGGCTAGTGTTGTAATGGCAAACCAAGCAGGCAAAGCGCATGAGCGCACCAGCGCATAAATAACCAACTTAAAAGAATGACTGAATCGGTCTTTAAGGGGATGACCAAAGACTTTGGCATATTGTTCTCGTTTTTGTGCGGACTGTTGATTAAAGTAATAACGAATAACGAGCAATAAACCGGTATACACAAAGAATAACGATAGAAATGTACCCATCTGCACGCTGGTGATTGCCCCTTTCAACGTCGCTATTGGAGTTGCATTGCCTGTCCATACCTGTGGTGTGAATGTGGTGAGGTGCTCCCAAAGTGGCACGTTACTTTTTGTCCATAGTTGTTGCTCGTTCAAGAACTTACGCGCATTTTCAACTTCGAGTGAGTATTGATTCTTTGCCAGTTGTTGCTTGCTGAGGGAAACAATGAGCTTTTCGTAGTTGTTCAATAACTCAACATGCAGTTGATGGGCAAGGGCATTGACCGGTTGATTAATCGGCGCCGCCATGCGGGTTTGCTTAATCGCACTGCTCATCGCTTCATCATCGAGTAACTGACCAATCTCATACTTTCTGATATGCGCATTCGCGATTTGATCTGGAATTGTATCTTTAGGAACAGAAGCGGGAAGGCGTTGCAGTTGAGCTCTAATTGAAGCACCAAACGAGGTACTACCGCTAAGCCAGCTTAAATTATCTTTAATTAACCGTTGCTCGTCGGCGAGGCTTCTACGTTCAGTATCGAGTCGTTGTGCCTCGATTCGAGACGACTCGATAGAAGATAGGACAGCGTCTAACTCATCGGCGTCGCTGACGAGGGTATCGAGCTGCTTACCAAGTTGCTCATCGACTTCTCCACGACTATCGCTTAGTGAACGAGCGCGGTTGATGAGCTCTTTAACAGACGCCTGCTCAACACTGGTTAGGCGCTCTTGCCACTGAACAAGTAGTGGGCTCCCCATTTGGATTTTATTCTCTGTGAGCTGTTGTTCGAGGCGAAACAGTTCCGTTCTTTCATCTAAGCTCTCAAGCTCTGCAGTCATGACGTCTTTTTGCAGTTGTAACTGGGTGAGATCGGCTAAACCTAACCAGTCATCAATCGTGATCGACTGTTTAGGTGCGTTGATGGAGGCTTGTTCTACCTTTTGCTCTAGCTGCGCGAGCGACTGGGGGAGCGTTGTACGATCTAAAGCGAGTTTTTTTGATTGGTCAGTATTGCTCTGTAAAGAGGAGCGCCACTCACTCATGGCTGCCTGTAATGAATTGATACTTTGAGAGAGATCGGCTGAGTTATCATTTACCCCAACGCGAAATATATCGAGTGTCGGAACTTCACTAATCTTGGCCTGCAGGCGATCTTTTTGCTCAGGAAAAGTGCTAATGGTTTTTCTATATTCATCTCGCTGCGACTTTAGCTTTTTAAACCCGTCAATTTGATTGATGAGAGTTTGGTATTGGCTAATCAAGAGTTCGTTCTTTGGGTTCTCGGAATTGAGTCTTGTAAATTCAGTTTCTAACGCTTGCTTCTCTGGAAGTAGGGCAGCGATGAGCGGTTGACTCACCACCATTATGAAGACAGCAGACAGGACAGTGAATAAGCGAGTCATTGATAGCAGAGTCTTTTGCACAGCGATTCCCCTTCAAGATGCAATAGGTAGGAGCAAAATGAACAGTTCTAAGTGTATACCCAACAACACGATGCCGCTGAAATAGGACAAAAAAAGAGCCGCTATGAAAGCGGCTCTTGAACAGGTTAAGTGAATAAATTACGCGATCTTGAAACGTGAAATCAGTGTTTCGAGTTGAGAAGCGCGCGTGTTTAATTCTCCACTGCCTGAACGGTTAAGCTCGGCAAGTGAGGCTGAGCGGGCACTTTGATCCGAAATGGTTACGATGCGCTCAGCGATGTCACGACCGACTGCGGCTTGTTCTTCCGTTGCCGTTGCAATCAAGGAGTTCATGTCATGAATGTTAGCTATGGCACGTTGGATCTCTTCAATCGCGCTCGCAGCGGCATTCGCCTCTTGGACGGTATCATCACCACGTTCACGACTGGTATTCATTGACTGTACGGCTTCATCAGAGGCTTGCTTCAATCGTTCGATCATGGTGTGGATGTCGCCCGTACTTTGTTGAGTACGACTTGCCAATTGGCGAACTTCGTCGGCTACCACAGCAAAACCACGACCTTGCTCACCGGCACGCGCGGCTTCAATAGCGGCATTGAGCGCAAGTAGATTAGTCTGCTCTGCGATGTCTTGAATCACGACTAGTGCCGTTGAAATGCTTTGTACATTGTCCTCAAGGCGGGAGATAACCGTGCTTGCCTCTAACACCTCGTTGGCTAGTGATTGTACAGAGCTAGCTGCACGGTTAACGGTTTCTTGTGCTGATTTCGCATTACTATCGGCTTCTTGTGCTGATTGCGCGGCGCTTAGTGCATTTTGTGATATCTCATGCGAGCTCGAGGTCATTTCGGTCATAGCAGTCGCAACTTGTTCCGTTTCGCGGTTTTGCTCAGCAGCTAGCGTATCGACATCTTCAGCACGCGACGACATTGCGTTCGTCTCTTCTACCACCGCCTGGCTGGTGGAAGAGACATTGGCGATGATCTCTTGCAGACTCATCACAAAAGCGTTGAAGTTTTTGCTTAGTTGCTTGAATTCTGGTGCAGTAAAGTCTTCCATTCTTGCCGTTAGGTCAGCATCGCCTTTGGCAAAGGAGCTTAATGACTTATCAAATAGCTCCAATGGTTTCATGATACTGCGGGTGATAAAGGTAGCGAGCAGTGCAACAACGAGAATGACACCGAAACTAATAGTGGCAACAGCAATGATCTTTGAAACTACCGCAGCGTTAGATTCCTGTTCCATTTGAGCAATAACAGAATCAATCTCATCCGTATAGAAACCCGAACCGAGCACTAAATCCCACTCAGGAATATAAATAGAGTAGCCAAGCTTAGGCAGAGCCTCTGTTTGACCTGGTTTTGGAAAGTAGTAAGTGGTGAAGTCACCCGTTTTCGCATTTTGGATCAAGTCTTGAATAAATCGGTTACCTCTTGCATCGACCGCATTATAAAAGCTCTTACCGATATCGGCTGTGCTTTTACCTACAACGACGCGATGACCTTTAGAGTCATAACCGAAAATGTAGCCGTCTTTACCAAACTCCATATTACGAAGAATAGGCATGGCTTGTTCTAGATCCGCTCCAGCATCAATGAGCGGTTGGACAGCCGATTCAGCCATCTGCAGATAGTTTTTAAGCTCGGCCTCTTTCGAGCTCAACATGCTTTCTCGCGTGTCCATAAATAGTTGGTGGGTGAGATCTTTAGTTTTCAAATACGTCACAGATAGCATGCCGATAGAAACCAAGATTAAGGGGATTATTGCTAAAATATACAAGCGCTTACGAATAGATACGTCCATGGTGTAACCTTTTTATAATATGTTGTGTTTTGAATCGTTTGGTGGATTGTACATACATGTTTCAAAATGTAACACCGAGTTAGTAACAAATTTATTAATTGTTGTGGAAAAATATTATTATTGTGCTAATACGCTTTAGTAAGTAATTGAATTCTAGTTGGTTGTTATTTATACCGTGCGAACTGGTCGGATCACAAAAAGCCAGACACATCCTGTGCCTGGCTTTTTATTAGTTCCCGAAATAAGTGGCTATGACTAAGTAGTGCTACTTAATTACAGCTGTGCGAATGCGCCTTCCCATGTGAATGACTCGCCGCCGAACTCAACAGTGTGAGAGCCTGCTTGCTGGTCTTCGCTTAGGTTGCAAATCGCGTATTGGTAAGTGTTACCTGTTGTTGTAGCGATACTAACAACAGTACCAATCTCGTTGTGACCGACAACAGTTACTGACTCAACTAGGCCACGAGCGTTTACTGATTGCTCGAACTCTTCGTTGAAGTAACCGTGAGTCTCTAGTACAGAAGCGAATACGTGATCTTTTGCCGTTTGACGGTGGATCATCGCAGGTTCGCTACGTAGGTTGAAGTCATGGTCGTTAGCGCCTAGACGAGCAAAGATAACTTCGCTGTCTGCCGCAGTAGCGCTTGTTACTAGTGAGTAGTAGCTATTGTTTACTAGCCAGCTTACCAGTGAGCTGCCTTCTACTTTACCAGAGCCTAGGTTCCATAGGTGTTGGTAGCCATCAGACTCACCTACAGGCTTAAGCGTGCTTTCTGTTTGGTATTCAAAGTCAGTACGGATGATCTGACCTGTGTAGTGTACAGGTAGGTCGTACTGGTTCTCTTGCTCAGACTCAATGCGGTAAACATCAATCACTAGTGGTTTTTCAAACTCAGGAAGGTCAGCAAGAAGGATGCTGCGCTGCATCTCTGTGCCTTCGTAGTAACCTGAGATACGACCGCTCATGCCTTGTAGTTTAGCGTTGTCAGTGTTGAAGAAGTGCTTTTGACCAAACTTAGACTCAGCTAGCGCTGTGTTGAAGTTGTTTTGTGTCTTCTGATTAACCGTCACTGTGTTGTGAGCAACAGTTTGCTTACAGTAAGATTTGTTCTCTGGGATGTAACGACCGCCGAACTTAGGCTCAACGTTTACCCAACGGCCATAGCCGTAGTCATGTAGTACTTCAAGGCCGCGGTTGAATACGCTTAGGTGAAGACCGTCGTAGTGACCGTGATCCAGTGCTGAGTGGTACTGGTGATCAGAGCCGTGCTGACCGAACCAGATAAGCGCCATTGTGTCGTCATCTTGCGCGTCACGGTGACGTAGGATACCTAGACCACCTTTTTCGCCTTCTGGACCATCGGTGATGTATAGGCTGCCCCAGTTAAATGGCTTGATTTCATCAGCGGCTTCTACAGCGTTTGATAGAGTCAGGCCTGAGCTGTGAACCCAAACGTTTTGCTGGTGGTTAGCCATTGCAAGTAGCGTTTCAGCTTGCTCGTAACGGTGGAAACATACCGATGTTGCCATAACAACACCTTCATCATTGATAGAGATTGTCTTTGATGAGTCGTTACATGCAGGTAGAGAGCCGTCAGGGAAAGCCGTTTTAAATACTGCGTAAGAGGTTGTCTTAATCACAGAGTCGTTGAACTCGTAAATGCCGATTTCTGGTTGACGACGCTCAATCGCTTCTGCAAATAGGTAGATTGGGCGTAGAGAGAAACGGTGGTAGTAAGGACCTTCCATGTAGTAGCCATCAGGCGAGAACAGTTGGTCTAGCTGAGCTAGGAAACCACCGCTCACTTTGTCTAGTTTTAGACCGTAAAGTGCTTTGTCTACCGATTCTTGGTCGTTGATCGCGTAACCACAAATACCTACAGCAGCAACCGCCCAAAGGCCGTGGTTGTGTACGATATCGAAGTCGTGACCGTAAGTCACAACGAAAAGGTCGATCATCTGCTTGAACAGGTCTGTTTCAATCAGTGTTTTTTGATCGTCAGAAAGCGTGTGGAATACACAAGAGTATGCACAAGAAGCGTAAAGCATCCACATGTTTTCGTTGAGCGTTTGGTGGAAGATCTTACCTGGAGGGTTAGTATCTTTACTTACGTTGCTCTCAAGAGTTGGGTACACCTTAGCGTATGCTGTTAGCATGTCTACGATGTAGTCGCGGTACTTCTGATCTTCTGTAATAAGGAACAGGCGACCCGCAATATCCATGTGAATGTAGTTTTGCTTGTGACGGTTGTGCTCGTAACCGCCACCTTCACCGTGACCCGGAACCTCGATACCCACTTCTGACATGTAAGCGTCGGCTTGCTTGATGTCACGCGCAAGTGCTTTACCCAATAGGCTATCCGTGCCTAGTGCGCCACGAAGTTCTGCTGCTTCGTCGAAGTTAAGTAATAGTGGTTGATAGCTCATTTAAACTGTCTCCTGAGGGATAGCTTGGATTTCAACTGAATAGAAACCTGTCCAGTTGTAGGTTTTATCATTAATGATTATTTGGTTATTTGTTGTCACAGATGCATTCGCATCGTTAGACAGTAGCAGAGTCACAAGAGATTGCGCGGTTTCAATCTCAACTGCGGATGCAGTATCTGTATGACCCAGTACTTTAATGTTTTTAACCTTACCGCGTGCATTGACTGACTGTTCGAACTCTTCATTGAAATAGCCATGTGTCTCCACCACAGAGGCAAATAATGAAGTCTCGCCCTTGCTACGCAAGATAAAGGCAGGCTCACTGCGAAGGTTAAAGCTTGGATCATTGGCACCAGTGCGTGTGAAGATCACTTCACCATTATCATTCGAGCTTGTGCCAAGCCAAGTGTAATAGGTGTTGTTTTGTAGCCAACTCACCAGCGCCGTGTCGTTGGCTTCAGCTGCACCGACTTTCCATAGGTGCTGATAGCCAGCATCTGAACCCAGTGTTTCAAGGGTTTTGAATGTCTCGTACTCAAAGTTTGTGCGGATGATTTGACCTTGATATTGGTGAGAGTAGTCATATTGATGCTCCCCCTCACCCTTAATACGGTATAGATCGATAAGTAGCGGCGCTTCAAGCTCATCAAGAGTGAGAAGGAATGCGCTGCGCTGAAGGCCAAAGCCATCGTAGTGCTCGTTGGCAAACGCGCTCATGCCCTTAAGCTTTTCATCGTTCACTTGGAAGAAATGTGGTGTACCGCTAACGGAATCAGCACGGTCTACGTCAAAGTAGTTTTGGCAAGTTTCATCAATCGTGATCGCGTTGTGAGCGATAGTTTGACGCGCATAGCCTGGGTTTTCAGGCAAATAACGGCCACCAAACTTAGGCTCGACATTGACCCAACGGCAGAAGCCGTATTCGCGCAGAACTTCTTGACCGCGGTTAAAGAAGGTAATGCCCAATGTGTCGAAGTGACCATGCCCCATGCCGTGCATGCCATAGTTCATAACAAGTTGGGTAACGTCACCACTGTTATCCTGCATACGAACAAAGCCCTGTGCGCCTTGGTCGCCATTTGGACCCTCAGTCAGTTCCATACTAGGCCAGTAAGGAAGGCCGATTTCGCGTTCAGCTTGTGCTTTTTCATAAGCTTGAGAAAGCTTAAGGCCACATGGGTGCATCCAAACACCACCTTGGATTTTAGCCATGCCAAGAATATTGTCGTCGAGCTCGTAGTGCGCTCCGTAGATGCCAACAGCTACCTGTACGCCAGCGTCGTTGATGCCCATGCTTTGTGATGCGTCGTTTAGCGCCGGGAAAACACCATTTGGGTAAGCCGTAGCAAGTAAGGCTTGAACCGTATTACCCACTACGCCATTTTTGTAGTTGTAGATATCGACTTGTGGCATGTGGCGATGGATGATCTCAGCAAAGAGAACTAACGGACGGATTGTGAAGCGAGAGTAGTAAGGGCCTTCAAGGTAGTAACCTGATGGAGCAAATAGGTTTGAAACCTGATCTAGGAAACCACTGGTTGCTTCGCGGTCTTTACCGTAAACCGCCATCTCAAGATATTCAGGGCGGTTGATGGCCACAGCACAAGTACCAACAGCGGCAACGGCCCAAACACCGTGGTTATGAATATGGTCAAAACGGTGAGCGTATTTTTCAATGCTCATCTCAATCATTGGGATAAACACACGTTCGACAATACGGTCACGCTCTTCTTGAGTCATGGTTGAGGCAACGCAAGAATAAGCAATGCTGGTGAACAATAACCAGCCATGCTCATTGAGAATTTGATGGAATAGACGCCCAGTAGGGTTAGTATTCTTTTGAACCTGAAAATCTAGGGTAAGGTATTTGTCTGCATACCAATTCAGTAAATCTTTGACAAAGTTTGCGTACTTCTCTTCTTGAGTAACAAGAAATAGACGACCCGCAATATTCATATAGGTGTAGTTTTGCTTGTGGCGATTATGTTCGTAACCACCCGCTTCGCCATGGCCAGGCACATCTAAAGGTAGTGCCATAAAAGCATCCACTTCTTTGCGATGTGCTTCAATGGTTTGACCCATTAAAGTTGATTTACCGACTTCTTTACGAAGTGCTTCAATTTCTTCCTGAGAAAGAAGGACTGGCTGTGTCGTCATTGAGCTATTACCCTGAATATGTACGTAGATTCTATAAGCTACAATAAAGTAATACAATAAGATGGTTTATGATAGCGAGACGAATCAAAACAATGATCAATATCACGTGGCTCAATATAAGTTGCTGATTGTTATGGGTTATGTGCTTTGTTGTCTTGTTATTACAATAAGTTATCGGGGCAGAAGTAGGAGAGATTTCTTGAGACTTAGTTGATTTAGGTCACATAATCATGGATATATTGTATGACAATTGAGTCTGTTGGGCTATCATTACCCCAACAGAAAGACATCGAACTTTATTCGGAGATTAGAAATGAATCCATTTTTTGTAAATTCAGAGCACCCATGGGAAGACCTAGGCGATGGTATCAAGCGTAAAATCGTTGCTTATACTGACGACCTAATGGCAGTTCACCTGAACTTTGATAAAGGCGCTATCGGCCACCCTCACACTCACGAAATTCACGACCAAATCGGTTACGTTGTTCGTGGTAGCTTTGAAGCTGAAATCGACGGTGAGAAAAAAGTACTGAAAGAAGGCGATGCTTACTTCGCTCGTAAACTCGCAATGCACGGTGCAGTTGCTCTAGAACAAGACAGCATTCTTCTAGACATCTTCAACCCAGCTCGCGAAGACTTCTTGAGCTAATCTCCCGACCAATTCAGTTACTAAGGTAATTAAATGAAAACATTCAATATTGCAGTCATTGGTGAGTGCATGGTTGAGCTGCAGAAGAAAGAAGGTGAGCTTAAGCAATCATTTGGTGGTGATACACTAAATACTGCGCTTTACCTAAATCGTCTGACTAAAGCTCATGACGTTAACGTAAGCTACGTATCTGCACTAGGTTGTGATCCTTTCAGCATGGAAATGCTTGAAGCGTGGAAACAAGAAGGTATCGATACAGAAACTGTTCTTAACGTAGCTGAAAAAACACCGGGTATCTACTACATCGAAACTGATGACACTGGTGAGCGTAGCTTCCACTACTGGCGTAGTGATTCTGCAGCGAAATTCGTTTTCGACCAGCCAGAATCTGACCAGTTAATCGACAAGCTATACACTTACGACGCTGTTTACATGAGTGGCATTACCTTAGCTATCCTTACAGAAACAGGTCGTGAAAAGCTTCTGACTTTCCTTGAAGCATTTAAAGCGAAAGGTGGCAAAGTTATCTTTGATAACAACTACCGTCCTAAGCTTTGGGCTAGCGCTCAAGAAGCTCAGTCTTGGTACCTAAAAGTACTTAAGCACTGTGATATCGCTCTTCTGACTTTCGATGACGACCAACTTCTGTTCGGTGACATGTATGTTGAGCAGTGCATCGAGCGTACTTCTTCTCTAGGTGTTAGCGAAATCATCATCAAGCGTGGTGGCGATGCGTGTCTAGTTGTTGAAGGCGATGAGCAAAACTACGTAGCGGCGAACAAGATCGACAACGTTGTGGATACAACTGCAGCGGGCGACTCTTTCAGTGCTGGTTTTGTAGCAAAACGCTTCACTGGCGGCTCTGCACGCGACGCAGCATTCACAGGTCACTGTGTTGCTGGTACGGTAATTCAACACAAAGGCGCGATCATCCCTAGTGATGTGATGCCTGAGCTGTAAGCTAATACTCCTAAATAAAGAGAAAGTTTCAATGACTACACTAAATGAACAGCTAGCTAACCTTAAGGTTATCCCTGTAATTGCAATCAACAAAGTTGAGCACGCAATTCCATTAGGTCGCGCTCTAGTAGAAAACGGCATGCCTTGTGCTGAAATCACTCTACGTACTGAGTGTGCTATCGAAGCAATTCGTGTAATGCGTAAAGAATTCCCAGAGATGCTAATCGGTTCTGGTACAGTTCTTACTAACGAGCAAGTAGATGCTTCTGTTGACGCTGGCGTTGACTTCATCGTAAGCCCAGGCTTCAACCCACGTACTGTTCAATACTGTCTAGACAAAGGCGTTGCGATCGTACCTGGCGTTAACAGCCCAAGCCTAGTAGAGCAAGCAATGGAAATGGGTCTACGTACTCTTAAATTCTTCCCTGCTGAGCCATCTGGTGGCGTTCCAATGCTTAAAGCACTAACAGCTGTTTACCCAGTAAACTTCATGCCTACTGGCGGTGTTAGCCTTAAGAACGTTGATGACTACCTATCAATCCCTTCTGTACTTGCGTGTGGCGGTACTTGGATGGTTCCAACGAACCTAATGGATGAAGGTAAGTGGGATGAGCTAGGTGCTCTAGTTCGCGATGCAGTTAAGCACGTAAACTAATCTTCAGTCTTTTTTAAGAAAGCGAGCCTCAATGGCTCGTTTTTTTTGGACTAAGCTTAGTGAACTTATGCTAAGCATCTAATATGATTAAGAAATAAATTCGGCTTAAATAATAATACAATATATCAAATGATTTTGAGTCGAAAAACGCGCTAAGTAACTAATATATAAGGCTATGAGCCTTGTTGTAGTTGCGTTTGTAAGCAAAAGAAATTTAATCATAAACAGTTGCTCTAGATCACATAAAAAGCTTATTGTAGTACAAATAAGGTTAATAAAAGAGTAACCTTACTCGCAGTAAATGATAAACCTTTTAAAGGCTGAAAAAATGACTATTGATACTCTCGTTGTTCTTGCCTACTTCTTCTTTTTAGTAGCAATTGGCTGGATGTTCCGTAAGTTCACAACATCGACCAGTGACTACTTTCGTGGGGGCGGTAAGATGTTATGGTGGATGGTTGGTGCAACCGCCTTCATGACCCAGTTTTCAGCATGGACGTTTACAGGTGCCGCAGGACGCGCGTTCAGCGACGGTTTCGTCGTTGTAATCCTATTCTTAGCCAACGCATTTGGCTACTTCATGAACTACATCTACTTTGCTCCAAAATTCCGTCAACTTCGCGTTGTTACGGCGATTGAAGCGATTCGTCAGCGCTTCGGTAAGACGTCAGAGCAGTTCTTCACTTGGGCAGGTATGCCTGATAGCCTGATTTCAGCTGGTATTTGGTTGAACGGTCTAGCAATCTTCGTTGCAGCAGTATTCGGTATCGACATGGAAGTAACTATCGTTGTTACTGGTCTGGTACTAATGCTAATGGCTGTAACCGGTGGTTCTTGGGCGGTTGTTGCCTCTGACTTTATGCAGATGCTCGTTATCATGGCAGTAACCATTACCTGTGCGGTAGCGGCATATTTCCACGGTGGTGGTCTAACCAACATCGTTTCTAACTTTGAAGGCGACTTCTTCGTTGGTAATAACCTAAACTACATGAGCATCTTTGTTCTTTGGGTTGTGTTCATCTTCATCAAACAGTTTGGTGTAATGAACAACAGTATCAACGCATACCGTTACCTATGTGCGAAAGACAGTGACAACGCTCGTAAAGCTGCAGGCCTAGCTTGTGTACTAATGATTGTTGGTCCACTAATCTGGTTCCTTCCAGCTTGGTATGTAGCAGCATTTATGCCTGACTTCGCTGACCAATACGGTAGTGTAGGTAGTGACGCAGCTTACCTAGCATTCGTACAAAACGTAATGCCAGCAGGTATGGTTGGTCTACTAATGTCAGCAATGTTTGCGGCGACCATGTCTTCAATGGACTCAGGTCTTAACCGTAACGCTGGTATCTTCGTAATGAACTTCTACAGCCCGATTGTTCGTCCAAACGCAACACAGAAAGAACTTGTGATTGTGAGTAAGGCAACAACGGTACTAATGGGCTTCATCATCATCGGTATCGGTCTGTTCATCAACTCACTACGTCACCTAAGCCTATTCGACATTGTACTGAACGTTGGTGCGCTAATCGGCTTCCCAATGCTAATCCCTGTACTACTTGGTATGTGGGTTCGTAAGACTCCAGACTGGGCTGGTTGGGGTACGCTAGTTGTTGGTGGTTTCGTTTCTTACTACTTCGGTATCTCTCTACAAGCAGAGCACATCGAAAACTGGTTCAACATGGATCAAGCACTAACTGGTCGTGAGTGGTCAGACCTTAAAGTAACGCTTAGCCTAATGGCGCACGTTGTCTTCACAGGTGGCTTCTTCCTAGCAACGACTCTAGTTTACAAAGGTCGCACACCAGAGCGTGAAGCTGAAGTTGAGAAACTATTCGAGAACTGGAACACGCCTGTCGTTGCAGACTCTGAAGAGCAGCAAAACCTAGATACCAAACAACGTGGTATGCTTGGTAAGCTAATCTCAGTAGCAGGTCTTGGTATCCTAGCAATGGCTCTGATTCCAAACGAACCAACAGGTCGTATGCTATTTATCCTATGTGGTACGATGGTTCTAACAGTAGGTATCCTACTAGTGAACGCATCTCGTGCACCACAGAAAGAGCTAGCGAAGTCTTAATCGACTAAATAACGCTAATATTGAAAAGCCGCTGAATTATCAGCGGCTTTTTTACGTTTGGGGCTTTGGCGTTTGGGCTATTTTTGTTTGGATTGCGGGAAATGAGTCCCCCGAATTCTTAGCTATTGTTTTGCTAGGTTATAACGCTCAGAAAGATCGCCCGTGATCTGCTCGCCATTCATATCGAGTTTGATCAAGCGTCCTTCAGCAACAAAGAATTGATTGGGTGTACTTTTATTATCTAGCGTAACCACTGAACCCGCTTCGTTCCATGAGAAAGGACCATCACTCTCAAATGAGTGATCTTCTTCACCGCGGTATGTTTCCGTGAGGTGGTAGGTATTATCGATATTGAGCGTTAACGTAACATCGATACCACTACAATCGGCACACGGCAGAGTACCTGAGTACAAACCATGCCAATCGAGCGCATTTCTCGCGCTATGAGCACTGTCTATTAAAATGGGTGTTTCGAGCTCACTTTCCACGACCGCCTTAACTATCGGTTCATCAACTTGGTTATTTGATGTTGCTACGTCAGCGTCTTGGCAGCCAACGAGTAACAGTGGAAGGGAAATCAAAGGGAGAAGTATCGGCTTCATGAGCGTTCCTTTTTATCATCATTAGTGTATATGCTTCTGATTATAGGAGGTATTTGCTAGGTAGGGATGATGCCGAGGTTAGCTTTGAGTCAGAGGTAAGGGGTGAGAGTCTATACGCTTTACTAACTTCATTAGGTTCTTAACTCGATGGGGACACTGTAAAGCTAAGTGCTAAAGCTGAACCGTGTTGCCGGAAACGTTTTTTTCGTTCATTCTCGATCGATAAGCTTATGATCTAGCCTTTTGAACTTTTTTGCTAGTTCACCTATTTTTATTTCCAATCATTTCTAAAAGCCATTTAATTCACTTGAAAAAGTGCTCTTGCCAAAATAAACCCATCAAAGACTAGCAGCGCATAAGGATGCATTGCACGGTTATAGAATCATCAAGGAGGTGATTTGGTCTGGGTTGATCAAACAAAAGAAGGTAATGAGCTATGAAAAAAAGCATCTCTATTGCGCTACTAAGCGTGATCACACTGTTCACTTCCGTTGCTAGCGCTAACGTTATATTCCCCATCTCAAGTGCAGCGAGATCTGCGACTGCTGCCTACAATTATGTCATGAGTGATTATGATGAGTTCACGGATCAAGAGGGTGAACAGTATCACATACATGCGTCTGAACACTCAGCGGATCGCACACTCATTATGGATACGACTTGGTCGCCGATTGCAGTACTTACCAGTGGAATGACTGAAGACAAAGCCCGACAGGTCGGTGTTGACTATGCAAAATCACTGGGACACGACATCCAATTAACAGAAGCAGAGTTATATTACTACTGTGGTGCTTATGGGTACGCCTTCAAAGTGAATAAGATAGAAAAATAACGATGAACTATTTTATATGTTTGTACGATTATTTTTAGCGTATAGGTAGGTTGTAAGTTTGCCATAACAGGCTATATTGTCTCGCATCAAGAGGGGCACTATTTAATAGTGGTTCTTAGTTATTATTAATGATGTCGCCGGTTAGATTGCGACATTAAACCGTTCGGCTCATGATGAGCTTATCAAAATTGATGTCACTATGGATAGTGTTAATCTACCTGTGTAATAGGGCATTGAAGATGAATTTATATGAATCCATTTATAACTTGGTTCGGATTGATGTAATTCGGTTATTATTAAAGTACATTCTTATCATTCTATGTTTGTTGGTGTTATTGTCTGCTATTAATCAAATGGTTGGCATTGTGGTTTCAAGTTTTTATAGCAAACATATAGTGCATCTTTTCTATATTAAATTATTTATACTTTGGCTTGGGTTTGTATGCACAGCCTATTGTTGGGTGGTTTGGCATGATTTATATGGTGCTAGAAGACCATGCGATTAATTGGATTAATGTTTATGGCAGGGTCATTGCTTATCTTGATGTATCTGTTCTTGTCAGAAGTTAAGGAAGTGCTCACATACTCAATTCCATGCGATATCCACTATGAACAAGATGTACGTGTATTTGAATTAGACCAACGACAAGTATTGATCTTGAATCAAACCATCAGCGATGAAGGAAGTGATTAGCCGGATTTGCTGCACGGTTAACGAGGTAATGCTGATGTTTCGTTTGATGTTATTGAGCATATTAATGTTGGTAGCAATATATTTTACTTACCACTAAGCGTGAAATTGTAGACTTTGGATAAGTCTTTATAAAGTTATGGAAAACTATTGAAATAGTATGAATTGGCGAGTCATTTATAGACTTCACCATCCTGAAGTCGTTTACGACCCTACCTACTATTTATATTTAATCGATAGATAGAGATAACAAAATGATATTTGATATTTGGGGTCAATTAGATGACCTACGCCGTTCAGAGAAGGCGGTATTAGGCTGGCTTGCCAGCAATGCAGTGGGAAATACTTGGACTGTCAAATTCTCCCAAAAAGAAGTGATGTACGAACTTGGATTTACCCAACCTACGGTGAGTAAGGCTGTATCACGACTGAAAGAACTTGGATATGTGAATGGAAAACCCAGGGCTCGAAGTGTATATGTGGATTTTGACAAGTTAGATTCGTTGCGAATGTGATTGTACGACATTAATTCAGACTTACTAACTCAGCGATTTGTTAAGTTTAACACTTTGATTCTACCTAATAATTATTTATCCATGATTATGGATGCTAATGGATGAAAAGTAAGGAAACTATTATTTATTTGAGTGATATATATGAAAAGAATATTAGCTTTAATGCAGAAGTGGACCCCAATGGTTGGACACATAAGCTAACTTCTTAAGTGGTTGAGCCAGCTCATGCAGCGTATCTCTGCCTACCAAAGTAGGCTTCATCAGGGGTGAGGTCATTGAGTCCCTGATGGTTACGCTCCTCATTATAAAACACCATGTAGTGGCCGATTTCAAGCTCTGCTTCTCGGGGTGTGGTGTAAGCTTTTAAGTAAACCTCCTCATATTTCAGGCTTCTCCATAATCGCTCGATGAAAACATTGTCGACCCAGCGTCCTTTCCCATCCATGCTTATCCTGACTCCGTGGTCGATTAGCTTCTGTGTGAATTCGGTGCTGGTAAACTGACTGCCTTGATCTGAGTTGAAGATATCTGGCGGTTCATAATGTTTAAGCGCCTCTTCAAGGGCTTCGATACAAAAGCTCGTGTCCATCGTGTTGGATAGCCGCCAAGAGAGCACCTTTCGGCTATACCAGTCGATAATGGCGACTAAATACAGGAACCCCTTAGCCATAGGGATATACGTGATGTCAATCGCCCAAGCTTGGTTCGGGTAAGTGACTTCGATATCACGCAAAAGGTAGGGATAAACCTTGTGTGCTTTGTTCGCCAGGGTCGTTCGAGGCTTGGGGTAAATAGCCCCGATACCCATGTCTCGTATGAGCCGAACGACACGTTTACGATTAACGTTATGGCCTTTTTTAGCCAACTCATTTCGAATGCGTCTGCTCCCCATGAACGGATACTGAAGGTGAATTTCATCAATCATGCGGCGCAGTTCAATCTCTTCAGCAGAGAGTCCTATGGGTTGATAGTAAGCAGTAGAGCGAGCAATACTGAGAAGCTCACACTGGCGCTTTATTGGCAATTGGGTGGATTAACCAGCGAGCTCTTTCGCTGGGCTCGGTCTAACGACCGAGCACTTTGGCCAAAAAATCATTTTCCATCGTCAATTGACCAATCTTAGCGTGCAGTTTGTCCACTTCTTCAGAGCTGTCCTTGCCTGACTGGCTTTCAGAGGCAAAAATCATGGCTGCATTTTCGAGCAGCTCTTTTTTCCATGTAGAGATTTGGTTAGCGTGAAGGTTGTATTTCTGAGCTAACTCAGCGACAGTTTTATCACCTCTAGCAGCATCAAGCGCCACCTTAGCTTTAAATTCGGGTGAGTGGTTTCTACGTTTTCTAGTCATAATCTGTTCCAGTATTTTTAGGTACTATACAAACAGATCAATCACTTAAAGTCATGTCCGAAAATTGGGGGCCACTTCTGAGTCTTAATATTTGGACTTGTCACTAGTGGTAAGTTAGTCGAAATGTGACAAGAACTTGAAGAAGGATACTATTAGTTCTAATCTTGCGTTCTACCTCTAGAATAAACACCTATATTTGTCATATTCTGAATAATTCAACATAAAGATAAAGGCTAAATATGGACAGTAAAACTCGTGCCGAACTAGGAAATATACTGACAGATCAGGAAAAGCTGTTAGAGATCTTATCGCAAAATCCTGCTGCTCTTGAAGGTTACCCCAACTTGCAGTCTCATGTTACGGATAAGAATCAAAAGTCGATAGAATATAGGCGTGCGATTAGAAATAAAGAGTTTACCAAGGATGATTATCGAGACGAGATCCTGTCAAAGCTGGATTGGTTTGGGTATGAGGCCTGTTGTGAATTAGATATGGATTTCATTATTAATACTGTTGCCGCCAAGTGTGGTGCAGATATTGATGCAGTTAAACACATTACTATAGAAGATATTGGTGTTGATAGAGTCAGCCGCTTACTGCATATGATCGGTGAGGCGATGTACTCTAAGTTAGATTCGTTACCTTCTTTCCCTTGGGAGGCAAAAAAAGGTCAGACGAATCATGCCTTTTGGAAAAAGTGCCACTTAGCCTACGACGCGATGATGATTGAAGGTTATAGCAGTCATTATAAACTGAATGAATGGGCGCAACTGACACTCGGTGTGTCGTGTCCACAAAGTTTTCCTAGATTTGCCAGAACTTATGGTGACCCTCGATTGATCGAAAGTTGGGTTAAATGGTCTGAGTGGACTGAAAAAAACGATTAGCCAAAAGTTTGATAGACATTGTGAAAAAAAGGGAGGTCAGCATTGAGCTGAACTCCCTTTTTTTGCCTATTTGAAAGACAGATTTAATGATATCCCTTGGGTATCACTTCGCCCAAAATTTGTTGGAGTCACAGAGAAGTTGTTGGGCGCAAATCTTGTAGTAACAGCGTAACTCACTGTATAGGCTAGCAACGCACCGACCAAAACATCACTGGACCAGTGCTTTTCGCCATACATGCGCGAATAGCCAACATAGTTTGAAGCAATGTAGGCGGGTAATCCATAGCTAAGTCCATATCGATGATGCAAAAAAGCAGCACCACTAAATGCTGCAGCGGTGTGGCCTGAAGGGAAGCTGTCAAAATTACTGCCGTTTGGGCGCTCAGCATCAACTAAAAATTTTGTGGTATGCGTTATCCCTTGTGTAATCGCAAATCCTTTTGTTAGTTCCCACATTCCTTGATTGTCATCTTTAGACCATGCAATAGCTAGTGCAGAAAGTGGAAGGGCAAATTGTCCAATATCTCCGGCGG
Source organism: Vibrio agarivorans (assembly GCF_030409635.1). Taxonomy (NCBI): domain Bacteria; kingdom Pseudomonadati; phylum Pseudomonadota; class Gammaproteobacteria; order Vibrionales; family Vibrionaceae; genus Vibrio; species Vibrio agarivorans. Next base: position 178,732 of record NZ_JAUFQF010000001.1, read on the forward strand.
TTTCTGTTTTGGATTTTGCAATTACCGATGTGCTGATGGTTGCGGCAATAATTAAGGTTGCTTTTTTTTTCATGGAACTCTCTTAGGTGATGATTGAGCGAGTTCCCTTCGCAATAAAACAAGGCACAGTGAATGGTGTTGTGCTTAGTGACTGATATTCCCACCGAGGTTGATCATTGTGACACCCGATACGATCAGTAGAAGCCCGACAATCACTTGCCCATTTGGGACTTTTCCAAACATTGCTTGAACCAAAGCGATAAGCACAATTCCAACACCACACCAAATCGCGTAGGCGGTAGAGCTTGACATGCCAGAAGCCGTTGCCAGAGATAAGAAGTAAAAAGCCGCAGCATAACCCAGAGCACACCCTACCGAAGGAGCAAACTTGGTGAAACCGTTTGTGAAAGGGAGAAGTGTGGTAGCGATAACTTCAGAAATAATGGCAATAGCTAAATAGAACATGTTGTTACCTCTCTTTGTGTTTGGAGTTCCATCATGTCTGATTTTGTTTTTCTAGAGTAATACGTCGTTTTTGGAAAGCGTTAGAAATGAGCTTCTACTGGATAGTGAATGTTTAAATTCTTCAATTTATTGAGTCTTATGAATTACATATTATGGTGGGATGTAGTCAACCGAGGCTGCGTAAAGCGCTTTACTAAAAAACAATTAAATACTTTTCTAATTATCTCCAATAGTCTTCAAATTGCTTAGAAAGATTTGAATGAATAAATTGGCCTCATTGAGATTCATAGTGACATCGAAACCTTTAACACGATAGGTGCTGTGAATAAAAAACGTTGAAATGAGGCTTAACAATGAAGAAATCAATCTTAGCAGCAACTTTTGCTTTAACGACAGCTTTCGCTGCTCAAGCGTCAGAGGTGCACAAACCAGACATGCAATTTCTCGAGAAGGTGGGTGCTGTTGGTATTACTCAAGACAACTGGGATCGTGAAAACGAGTCAATGACTTATCAGCAGGCATACAAGTTTACTCATCATATCAAAATGAGCCCGGGTAATTATGTTTGGAATCTGGGAGACACAAAGCAGCGTTTAGACCTAGATAAATTAACCGGCAACGATTTTGATGGTGAATACCCGTTGAGCGTTATCTTACCGGGGCGCTTAAAGGCCGATTCGCTTGTTGTATTGAAAGATGGCGAACTTGTTCACGAGCAATACTGGAATGGTATGCACAAGGCAAAAACTCACTTAGAGATGTCCGCCACTAAGTCTTACACCGCCATTCTCCTTGCGACGTTTGTTGCTGAAGGTCGCGTCAACATGAAAGACCAAATCACACAGTACCTCCCAGAACTAAAAGGCTCTGGGTTTGATGGTGCAACTGTTGAGCAAGTCGCGGATATGCGCTCTGGTATCTTTGTTCATAAGAATGTTGGTGGCATGTACAGCGACAAGATGAGTGAAACTCAAGATTGGAATGGACCATCTAAATACGATTACAAGAATATTATAGAAGTGGCTCAAGAGCTAACTTCACGCACAGACGTAAAACGCGGTGAAGCATTCGACTATCTATGCATGAATACCGAGATGCTCGCTCAGGTCATGGAGCGCCTAGAAGGTAAGCGGTACGCGGAAATTCTAGAAGAAAGGCTATTTAAACAGATGGGTGCGGAATACGGTGCGGAAATGATGACGAACCGAGACGGTGAAGCCATTGCATCTGGTGGCCTGCACATCACCGCTCGTGACGGTGTGAAGTTAATGCACATCCTAATGAACGAAGGTAAAAACAACCTTGGTGAACAGGTAGTACCAAAGCAGTTCATTGAAGACCTCATTGAAGGAAATGACGAAGTTAAGAGCGCTTGGAAACATGACCCATTCTCAGCACTACTTGCAGACGCTTGGTACAAAGATCAAATCCGTGTTCTCAATGTTGACGGCCGTCGTTACATCACGTTTGTCGGTGTCTCTGGTCAAGTCACGGTCGGTGAACCAGCAACCAAAACGGTGATAAAAATGCATGGCTCTCAAGATGATTGGCAGCATCCACGCACGGTATCTATGACGTTTTTAGATGTCGTGCCAACACTTCTCAAAGCTGTTGACGAGCTTAAATAACAAGTTTGTAGCGGCACAGTAGCCATGCTGCTCAATCATAACGGATTCCCAAATGGATGCGGTAGAAACGATAGGGATGTTGATAGCTTCAGGAATAAGCAAGAGGGCTATTTATGAGGTGCATAGGAGTATTTATTTAGCACCTTGAATACACACTTAATCGTAACGAGTAACAACAATGAAAAAATCAATTATCGCACTAGCTATGGTGTCATCTTTCGCAGCTAACGCAGCATACCTAGATGAAAAAACAGGTGAAGTAGTCGTAGCAGAGAATCCAGAGCTATTAGGTGATTCCAGTGGTTCTCAAGAAGAGAAGGTTAACTATGGTGATCCAACCGCTAGCTATACTGGTCTTGGCCTAGAGCGCGCTGGCTCAAACTCTAAAGTAACCGGTGTTTGGGGTATGGGTGAGCACATCATAACGGGTGAAGTGGGTTATCACCATCGCGATAAAAACGTTAACTTCCGTGGTCGATACTTCAATATCGACCGTGATACTAACTTTGGTTGGTCTGTAGACGCTATGGGCCACAAAGCTAAGAAAGATGGTGTCTCTGATTCTTCACTCGTTGGTTTAGTGGGTGGTCTATACAAATGGCAAGCCACAGACAACATTATTATTGCTCCTATGCTTTACGCTGGTTATGGAAGCTTAAGCGTAGAGGGTAAACAAGACGGTGATAAGAAAAAATACTCGCGATCTAGTGGTCTGATTCAGACTGGTGTTTATGGTATGTATGGATTTGAGGCAGGCCACTGGCTATATGCAAACCCTAAAACAACCTACATTGAGAACGCACCGATGAAGGCGAGCGAACGCTTTCAGAATGAAATTGAACTAGGAGCTGGATTCATGGTTTCTGATAACCAATCACTGGGTGTTAAATATACAGTAAGTAAACTAGGCAGCAAGAAGACCGAAACCCAAGGCGCGGTAAACTATTACCTCTACTTCTAATCAAGCTAGCTTGCCTGCAAGGGCAAGTTATCTTGCTCCAAGTGATTTCAGAACCACAATACTCAGGCCTTGCCGGAGTGTTGTGGTTTTTTGTTTTTGTAGCGCAGTAACTCTCGCCGTAAATCGCTTTTCAGTATTTCTAATCATCTCTAGCAGCCACCAAATTGCTTGGTAAAAGTTAGATGACTAAATTGACCTTATCAAGTTTCACTGTGACAAGGAAAGTAAACCAATTTTAACGGACCGGTGAGCACATAACCCTGAAATGAGGTAATCATGATGAAGAAAACTATCCTAGCCGCAGCAATCGCTTTTACTACAGCTTTTGGAACACAAGCCATCGAACTTCACCAACCAGACCGTGATTATATTGAGGCATCCACGGCTGTTGGTGTTTCGCAATCAAACTGGGACTCAGGCCAATCGGCTAAGTTAACGTTTAAAAATGCGTATCGATATACATATAACCTAGAGATGTCAAAAGGTGAATTTACTCATGACCTCGGTAAAGCAAAAGGGTTCGATTTAACGGGGGTCAAAGGGCACGATGTTGATGGCGAGCTCCCAATGGATGTTCTACTGCGTGACCGCTTGAACATCGAATCTCTCGTGTTACTGAAAGATGGCCAACTGGTAGACGAATACTACTGGTCAGGAATGGATAAAGATCATCTTCACTTGATGATGAGTGTAACTAAGTCATTTACTGCTCTTACTGTGCAAACATTAGTTCAAGAAGGCAAAATTGAACTGAATAAACTAATTTCTGATTACTTACCAGAATTGAAGCAATCAGGCTTCGCCGATGCAACCGTTCAAGAAGTGCTTGATATGCGCTCTGGTGTTAAGATCGAATTTACTCCAGGCAAGATTTGGGATGAGCGTATGACAAACGTTCAAGAGTGGAATGGTGTCAACAACTACCCACAATTGAACTCGATACTCGATTTTGCAGCGACACTGGGTCAGCGAAGTGATGTACAAACAGGTCAAGCGTTTGACTATCAATGTGTGAATACAGAGGTGTTAGGTATGCTGATTCAGAGGGTGACAGGCATGTCTGCTGGTCAAGCGATGGAGGAGCGTCTTTGGAAGCGCGTCGGTTTTGAACATAATGCTCGTCTACAGTCAAACTCACAAGGTGAAGCGGTTATGTCTGGTGGCCTAAATGCAACCACTCGAGACGCTGCAATCATGATGGATGTATTAGTGAACGGTGGTAAGAATCGTGCTGGCGAACAGATCCTAGCTCCGGAGTATATTGATAACCTGATGAATGGTAATGACGAGGTTAAAAGTGCTTGGAAACATGATGGATTCTCTGCTCTACTTGCCGATGCTTGGTATAAAGATCAGTTCCGTGTGCTTAATGTTGGTGGGCACAGATATATCTTAATGGTGGGCATTCATGGTCAGGTGATTGTTGGAGAGCCGGCAACAGGCAAAGTAATCGCGATGAATGGTGCACAAGACGAAATGCAAGCAGTGCGTACTGTGAGTATGCTCATGATAGATGCGGTACCAGCCTTGTTAGACGCTATTCAATAATATCTACAAACACAACAATGAGTAAGTAAAACAACGTCATTGTCATGCTAACCCAATGGAGTTGAGCTAGTTCGATAGGGATGTCGATAGCGATTCAATCACCTTGTAAAAATTAAATTCGGCAATAGGCAATGCTTGCTACTTTAATTATTAAATCTTCTCTTTGTTAATTTAAATTGAATTATATTCTGGCGGTTATAACTTCAAGGTGCTGATGTTTTAAAAGTTACACCATTCGAATAGTATTCATTTCGTTCCTTGAATAGACCTATATTTCTTGATGATGCCTAGGTCAGAATTATCCACTAATATATATTCGGAGTTTCTCGTGAAGAAAACTATTCTATCTGCACTAGTATTAGCTGCAGTATCCGCTCCTTCATTCGCAACCGTCAAAGTAGATGTTTACAACGAATCAAAAATGGAAGGTGACCGCCACTCTAAGCAGGGTGTTGAAGTACAGTATGCAATGGATATGGGGCTAGGTTTCGGCATTGAAGTTGATACCAATAAAGCGGTTGAGTTGAGTACTAACTATGTGTGGGCTATGGACAATGGCTTTTATTTAAAACCGCAGATGAGCTACGTTTTTAAAGGTGAAAAGTCTCAAAAAACACCATGGATAGATATGGCGAGTTCTGCTCCAGGAGAGGATGAAAAATACACTTATCTTCAATTGGAAGGGTTTGATGGTGAAAACTCAGACACATTTAAAGCAGGCCTAGAAGGTGGCCTCCAGTTTGGTAATGGTTTCTATACTGCATTACGTTACCGTTTTGATAAGCAAACTGATGCTACATCAATTAAGTTTAATATTGCCCAAAATGCTAAAGGAAAGTCTGCTAAAGAGTATAGTAAGTTGGCGGATAGTCGCTCACTAATTGGTCGCACAGATATTGTATTGGGTTATGATTTTGGTTTTCTCACACTGCAAGGTAAAGGTATTCACAAGGCTGAGCTAAATAAAGACATTAAAGATGCATACAAGGCAGTCCACATGAAAGATAGCGGTTGGGGCACTGAACTAAAAGCCACAATCACAGCTTTCGACGGTGTTGCACCATACCTTCAATTAGCCTCTCGCGAGACAACAAGAAAAGGCTTCGATAACAACGAAGTTAAGCTAGGTGTAGCATTCTCATTCTAATATAGATGCTACTGAGAGGCCAACGGAAGGCCCTCACCTCACACACATCTTGTTCGCTCTGATAGGGCGTTTAGATACAGACTCGTCAAATACTCTTGTTTCACTCCAAACTTTCCGTTCACAAAAATTTATTGTTCATGAGTTCAAAACAAAAAATCCTTGCAAAAATATTGGCTTGGTTTTCATTCTTCGTTGCTTTCTACTTATCTCTACCATACATTGTCATTAAATTAGTATCGCTGAATTACTAATTATTCTCGTTATTTCAGCCAAGAAAAAACCGCTTTAAAGCGGTTTTGGTGTCTTTATAGCAATAGGCTAACCCCATTATGGCTTAAGAATCGAGTTCGATGAGGTATTCAATCAATTCATTCAACTCACCGAGTGATTTTAAGTTATGTAGAATGACTTCCTTGTTGCCATTAACAATAATGGTGGGGGTCGCACGAATACGGTACTGCTTAACCAGCATGTTCATTTTGTAGACGCCGTCTTCAAGTTCTTTGCAATCACATAGCAGGACTTCACCGTTCACATCACACTCTTGCAAAACAGATATGATGTCCTGAACGCACTTGGGTGCAGCATTGCGCTTGTGGTGAACTCGGTGGATCAGTTTTCCAATGTACTGCTGGGCCTTGCCTTCACGATGGGCAAGCACATAGCCTCGCTGAATATCGTCATAAAGCGCACCAAAAGGTACTGGTACTTCTTGAAATTCAGCCCCCAACTTATTTACAGCTTTAACCAGAGGGCCATGTACAATCGCACATGGTTTGCAGTAAATGGATTGAAATACGGTGACCGTAGCGGTTTGCGTTGTTGGTTGTTCAATCGTATTAAAGTGGGTGCCTTCGTCAAAGGCATAAAGAACATTTGATGATATAAGTGCTAACAAGCTAGCAATAGGTGCAAGCCTGTGATTTTTTCTGTGAGTCATGTTGGTGTTAACTTATATAATAATTGATTAGTTATCTAGATTTTAATCGGTATTGATGGCACGCCATTAAAAGTGTACTAATGCTAGAACTGATCATTAAGACAAATAGTAGGATAGTAACTCTATTGGACTTTGTTCTTTGATATAGCATTTCTTTTATTTGACGTGACTGTTTGGGATGCGGCAGTGTAAGGTTGCCAATGGGCACATAGTCAATAATGGTTCGTACTCCTCCTTTATCGTATACAAAATTAGAAACCTGTAACGCTTGTCCGTTGTGGGTGGCAATTAATTCTGTATCGACGGCCTGTAGTGATTGCAGATCAATAGCATCAAAGAGATGAGTTTCATTGGGCTTGCAATCAAGATAGCTATAGCCAGAGGGAGATGTCTGCACTCGACACCGAGAGTGATGAGAAATCTGGTATCGTGGTGTCGTCATTTGCGTAGTACAAATCGCTTGTGTAGCCTCAATAGTACATTTAGATAAGGCATTTATGTCGGCAAATGTGTTTGGCGCGATTAATAGACTTAGCGTATTAACTACGATTAAGTGTTTGTGTTTAAACTGCATTGTTTTTCATCTTTTCAGTCAGCATGCTCCTTGCGTGGATAAATAAATGTTTCACTAAAGATGATATTTTGAATGCAGGGTTTCGTTAATGCAATCTAGGTTAATGCCGTATGGTTATATAAAGTGATTGTTACTCGCAGAAATAATAAAGCCGCTAGTCAATCCATATTAACTAGCGGCTTTTAAACTTTAAGTGCCAGATTTAGTTTGTTGTTAATACCGCTTTGGGCTTCTTTGGCCTTACCCCTTGCGCCACACTCGCGACAATAATAATTGCGCAACCTAGGATCTGAATAGGCTCTAAAGCTTCAGCGAAGACGATCCACCCCAGTAATACGGCAGAAATAGGTTCAACATACGATACGGTGCTGTAAGTTGCCGCAGGCAGGTGTTTTATTGCGTAGACGGCCAACACTATCCCCATGAACCCAGGAAGGAAGCCAGCTAGCAACATCCAGCCCCATTGTTCAGCAGTCAGTGACAAATCGACGTTAAATAGAAGGGGTAGCACGCAAAGTGCACCGACTAAGAATTGCCAGCTACATTTACTAAACTCAGGGTAGTGGCCTGGAATTTTACGGTTGATTAAAATAAAACTGGCATAGCACAGCATCCCCCCTAAGGCGAGAGCAAGCCCTTGCCATGAAGCTTGTGTATCTGAACTTTGTTGTGGCTGATAGATCACTAACATAAATCCAAACAATACTGTCGCAACAGAAAGAACGGAGTATCGAGTGAGCTTTTCAGACAGTATAAAATGCGCAGCCACGGTTGCTACGGCGGGGGCTAAATAGAGGGCCATCACAGCGATCAGCATGGTGGTGTAGTTGAGTGAGGCAATAAAAAGCGTCATAAAGCCCGCTAGCATAACGCCATTAAGCAACATCAGTGGGTGAGGCTTTGTTTTGAGCTGTTTTGCTTGTCCGGTTAGCAGTATGAGCAGCAAAAGCAGTGCGCCACCAATAGCGAGCCTGAAGAAGGTGACAGTGGCTGCATCGAGCTGTGAAAGGCGCGATATGACGCCAATGGTGCCCATAGATACCGCAGCCACGGCTGCGACAGCGATCATTTTTGAAGAGGTTTGGCTAGACATGGTTTTCGCTTATCGCTCGGTGGCTAGTGCCATTAACTCGTCTTGAGATAGCGCTTCTGCCGCTTGCCCTTTTGCGATCAAGTCAATGACCGTAAATTCACTCATATCACCAAATTCTTTGGTTAAGTACGCCCGAAAAGCTGGCTCGTTTGGCCATTTACCTCGAACGGTGTACCCGTCTTCTTTACTAAAGTCTTCACTTTCAAAGTGCGAGAAGTCCGTCATACCAATATTGTGGCAATACAGAACAAGATACATGTCAGCTCCTATGTATTGTGGATGGGGTCTAGGCTCAAGAGTTTACCACCTAAAGACCTGTCCGGGGGGCATAATACCACGATACTCTGAGACAAATTAGGGTCACCAGATAGCGCAGAAAACACAAAAGGCTCTCAGCGGGAAGAGCCTTTGTGTTTTGCTAATTTGATGGTCAATCTTGAGGAATCAGCCCTTCAATCAGTGCAAGTCGCCATTGTTCACTGTAAGGGTCATAGGCGCCAAATCCTGAACTGTATTCCCAGTAGTGCCAGCTAAAGCCGCGTTTTTCAGACTCTCTTGCAATAAAGGCAGTCCAGGCACGTTGGTCTTCCGGATGGGAGACTTTACTGTAAACACCGAACTCGCCAATATTGACTTCATAGCCTCGGTCTTCTTGATCGTTCCAATCAGACACGGCATCAAGATAATCAAATAAAACCTGCTGTTGTTCGGTCGTTCCTAACCAGCGGGTCCCAACCCAACTCTGCGCGCCATCAACCCATTCCGCTCCTTGGTGGGTGAACTTAAAAGGTTCATAGAAGTGGACGGTGATAATGGTGTTTTCTGGTGTTGCTTCTGCTGGCAGTTTTAGGTCTGGGAGCTTAAATGGGCCTCCCCAGTCAGCTGTGCCAATCATGATCTTTCGTTGACCACTGGGATTATTTTGTGTGTTGGCATTGTCTTGCCATAGAAGCGTGGTGAGATCTTCGATCAACAGATTCCATTCTGCTACGCCGACCTCTTCGTGAGGTTCATTGAGCAGTTCAAATACAAGTTTGTCCTCTGAATAGGTGTCTAATGGAAAATGCTGTGCTAGCTGATACCAAATCGCGTTCAAGCGCTGTCGGTGGTGCTCAAACTCTCCATTATTGTAGAAAAGCTCATTGTAGTGATGGGTATTAATGATTACCCGTAGATCTTCCTGAATGGCTTCATCAACGACTTGTTTCACTCTATCGACGAAGGCTGAATCTAGAGTGAAAGGCGCATTTTCTTGCGCGTGTGCGTTCCAGCGCACGGGAATACGAACACTGGCAAAGCCTTGGTTGGCAATGTTGGCGAAATCGCTCGCTTGAATGGTTAAATCACCATTCCATTCGCCTTCATAGTTGGGAGACTCGAAAAAGTTACCCATATTGATGCCACGACCTAAAAAGCTTGATGCGAGGCCTTTGCTTTCATTCCAATTGTAGATATCGCTATAGTAGCTTTCGTCCAGAACTACCTGTGCCTGTTCGTTGTTTGAGCTTGAGCCGCAAGCTGACAAGACTAAAGCACCAAGTAGGGCGGTGCCAATAACATACCGTTTTTGCGCTTTCACAGTGAGGTCTCCATTTTTCTGCTGAACTAAGTTGAGCACAGAGGCCTTGTACGGAATGTAGATTAGCTCACAAGTGTTTGTTTATTTTTGATAAATACAAATTCCTTCACATAACTATGAAACAAAAAGAGCGCCGAAGCGCTCTCTGTCATCATTATCGAAATTTAAACATTTCTTGATGGAAATGGAGGCGAGATAAGCCTTTTTTTATCAGACCTTTTTTGAGTATTTTGCCGAACTTATCAGGGCCGCAAAACCATATACTAGTGTCATTTAAGCTCCCAACGCTTTGTGAGATGAACTCAGCGGATAGGCGTTTTCCTTCTGAGTCGAGATACCAGTGCACAGTGACGCCGGCCTTACTTGCTCGAGTTTCTAAGCGTTGTCTTAATTCATCAGAGACATGATCTGCGCATACAAAGAGCGAGATCGGAGCCTGCGAAGGTGTTTGCTCGAGCTCTTTGAGCTTGGCGATAAAGGGTGTAATGCCAATACCTGCACCAATCCAGATTTGATTTTTTGGTGAATCGCTAAAATTAAATTGACCATAAGGCCCTTCAACAGTGACGGGCATATCAATTTTGAACCAGTCTTTGAGTTGACTAGTCCAGTCTCCAAGCGCCTTGATGATGAATGTGAGCTCACGGCTCTCTGCATTCCATGATGAGGCTATGGTGTAAGGGTGCGCACCTTCAGCACGTTTTGATGTTAAAAATGCAAATTGTCCAGGTTTGTGCCCTTGCCAATGCTCGTCGACCACAACCGTAGCTTCAACGACATCAATATCTGGGTGTTTGACAATGTGCGCAATTCGCCCAGACGCTTTGTTTCCATGGCCGATTTTCCCCATTAAGCTCATCACTGCAGCAATTGTGCCGAGAAGCATAATCAGACCATAGATAACACCAAATGGCGTTGCCCAATATTGGCCTTTGGTGAGCAACACAGAGTGAAACACCAGAGAGAGGAAAATGATTGCAATGACATGATGGGCTTTACGGAAAATATGATAAGGAATAAACCGAGCTAACGCGATAAATACAAACGCAACTAGCGCATAAAAACCATATTCACCTACAACTTCTGCAAGCTCACGATTCTGGTGAAAAAAGTCGATAATAAAATGACCCGATTCACCATGCTGATGTCTTGCGCGTTTACCGATTTCTTTCAACGGCACAATTTTCGAGGCGATATCACCGGCAAGCCAATGGATAACCGAAAAAATAAAGCTCGCTACGCCAAACCACTTGTGCAGCCGATAGGTTTTGTCTAATCCCCCAACCAGCCTATTTATCAGCGACAGGCGTAGGCTTGTTATCATGCACAAACTCATCGTCACGATGGCAATAACGCCAGTGAGCTGCACGAAAGCATGTTTGTAGGCCATATGTGTCAAAGGTACAGGGCTCAAGGTGTCGACACTCATCCAAAGCAGAATGGTTGCAGCGAGAGAAAGCCCAAATGCGATAGCAATTTTATTCATTGTTATGCTCGAAATTTCTGAATTAATTAAATTGTAGTTCACGCAAAATTACAGCGCTGAACAGAGGGTGCGCACTATACCAATCTTGTCTTAAATGGACATGGATTGAAGATTAAAAATAGTTAATGGTTAGTGCGAAACGGTGGATTCAACCCAAAATAGACACACTTTGTAGAGGACTTGTTTGGAGAGGAGTTGTTTGTTGACGACTTGCTGTTGACGACCGGTTTGTTGGTATTGGAAGGTAGCTTGGGAGATGAATAAGAAAACGCAGAGGGAATAGGAAAGCAGGGCAGCGTGAATGCGCAACCCTGCTTGGTAGTGTTTACCACATAAGGTCATCTGGCACGACGAAGTCTGCGTAAGGGTCATCTTCATCTGGCGCATCATCGGCGGCGGTCTTGTGATCAATGATAGAGTCCACATCACGCTCAGCGATCTTGTTAGCAACGACACCTGGAATTACAGCGTAGCCTTCCTCTAAACGGGCAATGGCTAGGATGCCTTTACTAAGCTGCTCTTGGGTTAGAGAGTCTACGTAGAGTGATTTAACTAGCGTGCCATCAGTGAAGTTATACTTGATCTCACCATCAGCTAAATCAAGTTTGTTCATTTGAATCAGTTGCTTCACTTGTGCGCGAACTTCTTTAGACAGGCGCTCAGCATTTTGTTGTTCACTTAGTGCTTTGTCGCGTTCTTGTTGAGCGCGTTTTTGTTCTTCTACTGCTGCTTTAACTTCGCGAGCTTGAACGCGAGATTTTTTTGAGCCTTTTTTCGCTTTCTTGAGCTTTTTCTCGTTAACTAAGCCCGCTTTCAGCATCTGCTCCTGAAGTGATAGTTTTGCCATGGTATGTCCAATCTTTAAAGTTTGCGCTATTTTAACCGTTCAAAATAGACAAATAAAGCAGTTGCGATCGCTAAGTGGCCGTAATATTGAAACCAACAGAAGGTGTAAAATGACCCTTATCAAGAATAATGAAGAGTATTACGATCAACAGTTTGATAAGTACACCTTCAAGGGTGAAACACAGCTTGAAACGGTGTTTGAAGAGTGTGAGTTCATTGATTGTGATTTCTCTGACGCTGTGTTTCGTCGTTGTCGCTTTTTAGACTGTTCCTTTGTCAGTTGTAACCTCAGCTTAGTGCAGTTTTCATTGACTCAGTTTTTGAATATTGAGTTTCGTCAAAGCAAGCTTGTTGGTGTTGATTGGACTAAAGCCGATTGGCCAACCTACCGAGCTGACCCAGAAATGCGTTTTATCGAATGTATTCTTAACGGAAGCTCCTTCTATGGGCTGACCTTGCAAGAGATAAAGTTTGACCAATGTCAGCTGGTAGATGTTGATTTTAGAGAGGCCGATCTATCCCAAGCACAGATGACAGAATGCGATCTCAACGAAGCCCAATTTATGCGCACCAACTTGACTGGTGCTGACTTAACCGATTCACACAGTTTTTCAATGAGTGTGTTAGACAACCAATTAAAAGGCGCCCAGTTCTCTAAGCTTGAGGCACTGAACTTACTTGAGAGTTTAGGGGTGAAGTTGGTTGATTAGTGCTGATGTCAACTGCGGGCAAGATCAACTGCAAAAAGAGCAGGTGTAGTCTTGCTCTGGTAATGTTCATTCAATTCACGAGTAGTATAAAGGGTTGGCAAATCGCCAACCCTTTTTGTCATTGATAATACCTGTATTGATAAACTCAATATTAAGGTAACGATAGACTTTTCGGTTTTGTATAGCATGCAATGATCAAGGCAGTAATGATCACAACAAAATCAATAGTTACTGGTATCAGCATTTTATGCTCCTAAGAGTTAGGGGATGGCGACGACTAGAAATAGCAGCATCGGAAAACCAATCATTGCTTACCTCTTTGTTTTGGATCGTAAGTTTGGTCGAAAATAATCTTGATTAATGTCACTTTGCTCTGTTTTTATCGCTTATTGAAGGAATAAAGTCAGTGTAATGAATAATTGCATTAATAAGTGAATATCAGTTGCTCAATCTATAGTGAGTGTCAGTTTTTAATTTGTAGGTAATTTGTTTTGTGACTAACTGATATTCACAACTGAAAGAACACGTTTGATATAAATGCGCCTCAAAATTAGTGAGGTATATATGACACTGGAACGAGCGAGAGAGTATCATCTAAAATACAAGAGAATTGGCGTAAGACAATACAATCACGATGCCGTGATTATCTGGACGTTTTCATGTTTCGAACGCATATTGGCACTGTATGATTGTGAGCCTGAATTTCTCTACTTCTATGAGGGTTAAGTCATGGCCCTTAAGTCACCTACGGAAAGGTCATCACGTGAAGTACCTAAGTAAATACGTTAGTTACGAGTCTTACCTAAATCATACTGGATTTGACCAAGAGGCATGACGACAAAATCATTACTGTGACTACCTTTGCTGTTTAGATCGTCAATTTTGCTGTCAGTGTTCACGCTGAGGTTAGAGTTGGTAGACACGTAGCCCGTTGCAAACATGATTTCACCAGATAGGCGATTAGCTTCAAAGGCAGAAGTTGAAACAGATACAGTAGTTAGAGCAGTAAAAGCCAGTACTTTATTTATACGCATTAGATTATCTCAGTTAAATTAGTTTCCCTGTTTTCTCTCCAGTCCCTTTAGATGAGGTATATATTAAATATCTACCGAACTAATAATACGTTTAACTGTTATTCATTTTTGCACACCACTCTGTCGAGATATTCAAATATGAATTTCTCGTATTGCTTTAGCGGGAATGGAAAGCCATTTAGATTGAATAAAAGAAATTAACTAAGAGGTAAAAAACGATTCAATATATTATGCGAGCATGTGATAGCTACAGAAATAAAATTTACTTGAATGACAGACCTTATAACGTGATTGATGTTGGTGAGGGCGAGTGTAAAATCTACCTTGTCGCAGGAGTTCAGAACAACTACGTTAGGGAAATGACCAGGTTGTACCATGGAAGAATAATCTTTATCGATATATCAATGGCTTGGGGTTATGGTTTGCGAGAGTTGAGTGAGGAGAGTTTAAGCCTGTTGACTCAAGATATTCACTTACTCTTTGATGTGTTCTGGTTAGACCATGTATCCGTTGACTGTCCGATTAAGGACTTTGATATGAGAGGCTTGTTTGATGTGATTAAAAGTAGAGAATACTCAAAAGAGTTGAGAGCTTATGCTTAGTTATAGGTGAAAATAAAAAAGGGTGGGGGACAAACCCCCACCCAATATTGGTCAATACAAAGTATTGCTTAAACTATATTACTCGTAATCAGAAGCGTAAGTATCTTCGTAACTGTGCGAGTAAAATTCGAACAAATTGCCAAACGGGTCTTCTAGGTAAACCATTTGCGCTTGTTTAGAATCATCTTCTGGGTGGTAGCGCATGATGTCCATACGAACCTTACCACCAAACTCTTCAACGCGTTTGATTGCTGAAGCAAACTGCTCTTTTGGTAGTTGCAAACAGAAGTGGAAGATACCTAGACGAGAGAAGTCTACTTCGTGACGCTCTTGACGCTCTTTCATTTCGAAAAGCTCAACACCGATGCCATCAGAGGTTACTAGGTGAGCGATGTTGAATCCATTAAAGCCTTCACCAAATACTGCGATACACATTCTGCCGATAGCAGACTCGCGCTCTTCAATGACTTTAGTATTGTTCATTACGATTCTTAGGCCTAGCGCTTTAGTATAAAACTCAACCGCTTGATCCATATCGCCAACCATGATGCCTACGTGATTCATTTTCATTTTGTGCTCTCCGAATAAGGAATTTGTTTCTTTAGTTGAATCGAGGTTTAACCCGATGTCGTTTCGATGAGGAAAGTATATGGAGATAAGTTGATTTTCTAAAATTATTAAAAATTTTAATTGTGATAACTTAAGGTTATCAATGTCAAGAGACACCTCATGTCCAACGCTTGGATGTCTAGTAATTACTAGTTACAGCATAAAGCTCTAGTACTTCCATTGGTACGACATCCAAAGAGCTTTCTTCACAGCTTGATAAAACAACCAGTGGAGCACAACCTGCCTCCCATGCTTCTTTCCAACGCTGTGCGCAAAGGCACCAACGATCTCCTGGGCTTAGGCCCTTGAACCCATACTCGGGTAATGGCGTGGATAAGTCATTGCCTTGATTTTTTGTGTACTCTAAAAATGCCTCCGTTACTTCCGAACAGATAACGTGACGGCCAAAATCGCTCGCGTCGGTTCTGCAATACCCATCGCGAAAATAGCCAGTCATTGGGGTGCAACTGCACGGTGATAGTGGGTCACCGTATACGTTGAGTCCTTCTTTCATGGTTATGACACCTTTAGTGATGTTTAAGTACTTACGTTACATTGTAGCCAATCAATTGATGGTCTCGAGTCAAAGAACATCTGGCAAAAAATCTAGAGAGTATTGCAGCCATCAACTAGCCTTGTTAGGAAGCAGATAGCGGGAGAGTTAGATGAGCCAGAAACTAGAAAATGCCACCAATCTCTATATGGAAGGAATCAGGGATGGGTTTGCACGTGAAGCGGTGACCAAATATACCGGACGTCGTTATACCCAGCACAGCACCGGGGTACGAAATGGTATAGAAGGGTTTGTAGAGTTTTTTGAGCCTTTCTTGGAGCGTTGTAAAGACCGCGACATCCGAATCGTGCGTGCAGTAGTCGATGGTCAGTATGTGTTTGTATCAGCCTTTCAAGATATTAATAATGGTGAGGCTAAGTGGGTAACAACCGATCTTTTTGATACAGATAGCGATGATAAGATCATTGAGCATTGGGACGTCATTGCTGCCTATGACACTGAACCTGGCTCTGATACAGACCAAATCAGTGGCCCTAGTTATCCTTCGACGGATGAAGGAACTGAGGAAAATAAAGAGTTAGTAAGAGAGTTCCTGTGTGACGTGATGGTGTTGGGGCAGTCAGATAAACTCGAACAATATTTAGATAAGAGCCTTGTCAGTCACCAAGCGAGTGATGTGAAATCATTCGAGAGCTATACTGGCTGTTACGACCAAGTGTTCAAGATCATTGGTCAAGGTGACATGGTAGTGGCATACAGCCGCGTCATAGAGGGGAACCAAGAGATTGCTCGCTTTGATGTATTTAGGTTAGAGGCTGGATTGATAAATGAAATCTGGGTAAACCAAGAGCCAGTACTGCCAAAGCACGAGTGGGTTAATGGTGGTAAGTTTTAAACTGAGAGTACCCCTAGGGATCATTCACCTAGGGGTATCATGGGCGTCGTTAAACTTCTTCTAATAGCGCTTTTGGCTTGTCACTAATACAGTGGCTACAGCACATATCATTTTCGCCTTGGCAAATTTCACACAATACGATTTCTCCGTCATCAGTGAAATCACTCGTCGATTTTGCTTTCCAACAAGAGCAGGAGCTACTGATCGTGCTCCCACAGTAAACACATTTATCACTCATTAGTTGATCCCTCAATGTTGTCGTTGATTGAAGTTAGGATCGTTTTTACCCATACCCTATAAAACTATAGGAAGAGGCATAATATAATTCCATAATATTTTTATGGTTATTTGAGTTTTTGAGAAGTTGGCTAAGCGACAGAATACTGATCTTAGGTAAGGAATATCGGATAGCATGGTGTGACTATAGACTGCTCACAGTTACTGTACACAAGACAAGGAATGTTAAATGTTAGGTAAACATACTGATTCTTATAGTCAATTCTATAGTTCAACTCACGATAACGAACACTTGGATAGTAAAACTGAGCTGCTTGTGGGACTTTCCGCTGCGATGGCAATGAATTGCTTACCTTGTACTCACTATTATTTAAAACAAGCCAAAAAAGCTGGTATCACTAAAGGTGAAATTTCAGATGTCACTGCGAAAGTGATGGCGGTTTCGGCTGGGCAAAAGAAGCTGCAGATGCAAGAGGTACTGCAGCGTTACAAAATCGACCTAGACACTTATGTTTAAATATCGTTGTTGAATCTCATCTTGAACACACAGACAGGTTCAAATAGCGTAGCCCTATAGATTAAATAACAGTGATATTTACATGAACAAGGAAGTGACTAAGATCCGTTCGCTAATGCAAGGGACGGTTGCCATGATGCCATTGAGCCTTGCTGTTGTCCCTTGGGGCTTTTTAGCGGGTTCGTTTGCCATCGATTCAGGTTTGACCGCACTTGAAGGGCAGGCTATGAGCGCAATCTTGTTTGCTGGTGCGGCGCAGCTGGTCGCAATGGGAATGATAAAAACAGGTGCCAGTGTGATGACGATGGTCGTGACCATTTTTTTCATCACCTCTCGTCATTTTCTTTATAGTTTGTCGATGCGCAGCCATATTGCACATTTACCCTTGAGGTGGCGTGTTATCCTCGGCTTTCTGCTAACCGATGAGTTGTTTGCGCTTTGCGGACACCATAAACCAAACAGCTTTGATCGCTGGTACGCACTGGGAGCCGGTTTTTCCTTTTACTTGATTTGGAACTTTGCGACCTTCGTTGGGATTATCGTTGGAGCACAAATACCTGATCTACAAGATTATGGATTGGAGTTTGCAATTGCAGCGACTTTTATCGCTATTGTGGTTCCGAATATAAAATCCTGGCCAGTATTACTGGCGGCATTGTCAGGACTTGTTAGCTCTGTGGTCCTGGCCTTTTTGGGTGTCGATAGCGGTCTTGTGATTGCTAGCCTTATAGGCATGAGTGTTGGCTATTTGTCAGAAGGGTGGTTTAAGTCATGATTTATGCATTGATACTGCTCCTCACAGTGATCGTGTTTGCTAGTCGATACCTATTTTTAGAACCCAGTGTACCTCTACGCTTGAATAGCAAGGCACAACGTTTCTTGAGTTACGCTAGCCCTGCGGTGCTTACTGCGATTTGGGGACCTATAGTATTTATGCCGCATGGAGAGCTCATTCTTGAAGATAACCTAGCATACATACTTGGTGCGGTGTTTGCGGTGGTATTAGCTCGGATTACTCAAAACGTATTGTTAACGACGATTGTAAGTATCTGCTTCTTCTTATGGATTAAACTCGTTATTTTATAGCGAAATAACGGTTTGCATTTAACTCACTGTTTTATAAACGTAAAAAAGGGTCAACCGAAGTTGACCCTTTAAATTTTGATAAGGGATGAAAATCATCACCCCTTAAGCAATTTTTCTATCGAATTACTTCTTAAGACCTGTGAAGTAGTCGAAGATTACTGGTACGTCGTTTTGACCTAGACCAGCGTCTACAGCAGCTTGTAGGCTTGTAGAAGTACCTTGAGCGATTAGAGACTCAGTACCTAGCTCTTCACAAAGAGCAAGGAAGTAACCAAGGTCTTTGTTAGCGTTAGCAACAGAGAAGCCTAGTTTTTCTTCGCCATCTACAGCGTAGAACTTACAGAACTGCATGAATGGAGAGTTAGATGGACCAGCTGACATGATGTCAAATAGTTGCTGACCGTCAACGCCTGCTAGTTTAGCAACTGCGAACGCTTGAGACATAGTAGCAACAGTAGTCATACCCATGAAGTTGTTAACTAGCTTAGTAACGTGACCTGAACCTAGAGCACCTAGGTGGAATACGTTTTCGCCTTGCTCGTCAAGAACTGGCTTAACTTTGTTGAAAGTTTCCATGTCACCAGCAGCCATGATGTTCAGAAGACCATCTTTAGCGTGAGCTGGAGTACGACCTAGAGGAGCGTCGATCATGCCAGCGCCTTTCTCTGCAAGGTCAGCACCAATCTTCTTAGTAGAAGCTGGGATAGAAGTACCGAAGTCGATTAGAGTCTTGCCTTCAGACATACCCGCAAGGATACCAGTTTCGCCGTAAACTACTTTCTCAACAACTTCAGAAGTTGTTAGACAAAGCATAACGATGTCACTTTTCTCAGCTAGTTCTTTACCAGAAGCTGCTTCAGATGCATTGCCGCGAGCTAGAACAGCTGCAACTGCGTCTTTGTTAAGATCCATTACGTTAACTTCGTAGCCACGGTTTTGAAGGTTCTCAACCATGTTGCCGCCCATAAGGCCAAGACCGATGAAACCAATTACAGGTTTAGTCATTTCAGACTCCTAAAATATACTATTGTATGATTTAATGTTGGGGCAATCATAAACGCTCCCGTTCGTTTTAACAATAGTTGATTTACAAGAAATAGTGCTTTGATTGGCTTTGTGTGATCACACTCAAGAAAAGCGCCTGCTTGGTCAGACCTAAGTCATCAGGTGATTTCATGAAAATGCTTAACAATAATGCAATCTTCGTACAATAAAACTAATGTGTTTGTCTTAGTTTAACGATGTCATTTCCCACTTTAGTATGTTTTTTCTGCTTTCTATCAATAGCACTGTCAATAAAAGTGAAACAAAAAGTTCTTATTATCAGACCACAACAGGGAGGGCTATTATGATAAAAAGGATTAATGGTTGGCTTTATTGCGGAGTTTTGGAGCTATGCCTCGCTGCCATCATTCACTGGTTAGTTTCACGCCACCGCATCGACGATATGGCGCTCAATACCAGCCTAAACAAAAGCTGTGAAGTTGCCGAATCTCAGGGTGAACGTACTTTTACGATTTTTTGGCCTTCATTTCCTTTAGCAGAGTATATTGCCAAAACCTTCTGTGAATTATTGCTGATTTATAGTGAGTACAGTCGTGTTGTAGTGGTTGTCATGCCTCGAGATAGGCTTGAGACCCGTCATATGACAACTGAGGCTTTTGATCTTATTTTCTCTCGTCATTATGTTCTTAACAGTATTTTTCCTAACTATGAGAGTTTCTATCATTCCTTAGTGTCTTGGCCGACTTATTCTGTCTACTGGCTAAGTCATGAACCATTGTCGGTAGGTCGTTATGCTTCTTCAAAAATTGGTGTGTTAAACGATCATCGAAGCCAGTCGGGTTATATCGAGCCAATGAAGTTTCTCAAACATCAAAATCTCGATCTTGACTCACTCGATATCCATTACTACGACAATCGACAAGCGCTAATGACGGCGTTTAGGAATGAGAAAGTGGATATGATCCCTAATCTAACACTTAAATCTGATTCGGGTGCTCTTTCGGAATACCACGAAACACTGATCAATGATCGACTTGAAATCAGTAGTTGGTATGTGAATAACGATATACCTGAAGCATTGCTGTTACGAATTAATGGTTTCTTGCGCCTGCTTTATACAGAGAGTATTGAGGGTCAAGCAAATGGTTAATACGCTGAATGACAATAAACAACACCTTATCATTTACTTGGTAATGGCAAGTCTCATTGCTGTCGTACTGGTAAATAGGCACAACTTTGCGACAGAACCTAAACTGCTTTTGTAGGGAGATAATCGTCATCGGCTTCACGGTTGGTGTGGGTGGTCTGTTTGGCGACGATTATCTGATCATAAATGAAGCCTTTTTTCTATCTAAATAAATAGCTTAGAGCTTAAGATCCTGTCTATGAGTGGTACTTAGGGTCACTGAGAGAGTGACCCTAAAACAAAATCAATAAGAACAATTATGGCTGTTGCTTAGTAGGCGCTAGTGCAATCTCACGAATACACACATTTTGCGGTTGGCTATAGGCAAACTCTACAGCGCGCGCTACATCGTCAGCGGCTAACACGCCGCCCATGTCTTCTTTCCATGCATCATAGCCATCTTTGATCTCTTGCGAAGAAGTATGAGACAGCAGCTCGGTCTCTACTGCACCCGGGGCAATAGTGGTTACACGTACGTTGGCAGCAGCAACTTCTTCACGGACATTTTCTGAAATCGCGTGAACAGCGAACTTAGTGCCACAATAAGCCGCGTGGTTCGGGAATGTTTTCTTACCCGCAATTGAGCTGATGTTAATGATAGTACCGTGGTTGTTTGCGATCATTGGTGCAAGTACAGATTGTATACCATTGAGTAAACCCAGCACGTTAACATCGAACATGCGTTTCCATTCTGATGCGTCTTGAGTATCGATTTGACCTAGTAGCATACAGCCTGCGTTATTGACTAGGCCATCAACAGGACCAAACTTCGCTTCAGCTTTAGCAATAGCAGCTTCAAACGAGGCTTTCTCGGTCACGTCAACTTTTTCACACAGTGTATTCGGAAGATTAAGGGCTTCTAAACGTTCAACACGACGAGCAAGAAGAAGTAACGGATGGCCAGCTTCGCTCAAACGACGCGCGATAGCTTCACCAATACCAGAGCTTGCACCAGTAATTACGATCAGTTTTTTCATTGTTTACTTCCTCAGTGTTTTCATTCTTCAATGTTGAGTGACAGCGGGTGGCGCTGTGATAGTGAGTATCTTAATCAAGCTTTCTTTGTTGATATATATCACTCTGATTGAAACACTGTTGCTGTAGTGCAACAATAATAAGATGGTTCCCAATAGATGCCTCAATTATGTTAGACCAAGTTAACCTTGCGGATATTCGTTCATTTGTCCTTATCGCTCAGAAAGGCAACTTTACTAAGGCGGCTGAAACGTTAGATGTTTCGCGCTCTCATGTCTCACGTCAAATTAGCCAACTAGAAAAGCATATGGGTGTGACGCTCTTTATTCGCACCACGCGAACGCTACGTCTAACCGATGCAGGGAGAACCTTTTTCTTACAATGCGAAAAGGCATTGCATGATATTGACCAAGCACTGTTGTCAGCCGTCGATGAAGTTGAAGTTGCACGAGGTGAGGTGAGAGTCAATTGTGTCGGTGGTTATCTAGGAGAAGAAGTGATAGCTGAAATTGCTTCACAGTTTATGCAGCAACACCCAGAAGTCACAGTGCATTTAGATTTTAGTAGCCACCGCGTCGATCTCATTGATGAACATTTTGATGTTGCGTTTCGAATGGGCAAGTTAGAAGATGCCGGTTTCATTGCTCGGAAGTTGATGGACATTCAGATGAGCACTTTAGCCTCTCCCAATTATATAGAGCGCAATGGCAAGCCCTACCACCCAAAAGACTTAGTGCAACATCGATGTTTGACGGGCTCAGTAAAGCGTTGGAGTTTTCAGCACGCAACGAGCAGCAGCCATTACGATCTAACGGTTAATGGCCCGCTGCAATGCAAAAATGGCAGAGTATTGGTGAAGGGCGCAGTTAATGGCAACGGGATCATTCGTGTACCTTATCTATACTGTTCGAGTGAAGTAGAAAAAGGTTTGTTAGTTGAGGTGTTTGATGATTGGGGAATACCGAGCGTCGACTTTTCGATGGTTTATCACCGCGATAAGTTTCAACCCAAACGGATTCGAGCATTCATTGACTTTGTACAAGGGCAGTTTGCACGTCAATCGGGTTGATGGTTGACGGTTAAAGTGAGCCCAATGTGAGAGGTTTGTGATAACCTACGCGCCCTGAGAATACGAATTATATTTATTATTGAGTCGTTTGATGACCAAAACACAATTAATATTGCAATACCTGAAACTCAATCGCGTCTCTTACTCCTTGGCGATCGTGTTTATTTTTCTTGTTAACTGGCTTCAAGTAGAGATCCCTCGCTATATTCAGTTAGCGATTGATTTGATTGAAGACGCATCAACACAGGGGCATGCGCAGCTCAAAAGCTATGTCGGTATCGTTGTTGCCATGTCGGTCGCTATGATGGTCGTGCGAATCTGGTCTCGCATCTATGCACTTAATCCGGGTCGTATCACGGAAGCGGCTCTCAAGAACACCTTACTGCAAAAGCTCAATCAGTTACCCAACAGTTTTCATGAGCGTTTTGCTTCAGGCAAGCTGATATCTATCATCAACAATGACCTATCTGGCGTTAGATTGATGTTTGGTGTCGGCTTTTTGCAGTTTTTTAATGCCTTGCTCGCTTTATCTCTGACTCCGATATGGATGTGGCGCATCTCACCAGAGTTAACCCTGTATTCGGTGATCCCAATTGCTGTCGCTTTTGTCGTTTT
This sequence comes from Vibrio agarivorans, assembly GCF_030409635.1. Taxonomy (NCBI): domain Bacteria; kingdom Pseudomonadati; phylum Pseudomonadota; class Gammaproteobacteria; order Vibrionales; family Vibrionaceae; genus Vibrio; species Vibrio agarivorans. Next base: position 202,053 of record NZ_JAUFQF010000001.1, read on the forward strand.
CCGTATTGGCTTCAAGCGAATGAAAAGCCTGCATATGGAGCATATGGCGCGCTTGCAAGATCTCTCTGCTCAATTAATGAGTTACTTATCGGGCATTGATCTCATCAAGAGTCAACAGATGTCGCGTTGGGTGATAGTGGAAGTAGAAAAATTGAATCAGCTGTTACTTGAATGCCGAATGAAGATAACACGTATCCAAGTGTTCTATATGCCAGTGCTCGATTATGGTAACAACATCATGAAAATCCTTATTCTTGGTTTAGGTGGCTACATGTTGATGAATCAAGAGTTGAGCTTGGGTGAGATCACCGCTTTTCTGACGTACTCGGTGTTATTGGCTATGCCTCTAATGGGGCTGGGTCGCATTGCGACAATTTTTCAGCGAGGTATGGTCGGACTAACCAGTGCACAAACCATTCTAAATGCAGAAGTTCCAACTAATGACACGCGTCTGCTCGAGGAAAAGGCAGTCAGTGAGCTACGTGGCCAAAGCTTCTCTGTTAAAAATTTGAGCTACCGCTACACCGATGAAGAACGCTTGATTCTTGATGATATTAGTTTTGATATCCCGGCTGGCAGAAGAGTGGGAATTTTAGGCAGTATCGGCTCTGGAAAAACGACTTTAGTTAACTGCATCAACCATCATTTAAACGTGCCGGAAGGGCATATCTTTCTCGGTGATAAAGACATCACCAGCTTTTCACGTAGTGACCTGAGACGTTATATCAAGACGATTACGCAAGATCCGTATCTATTCTCAGCATCGGTTGAAGATAACATTCGCTTTGGTAGCAAACATTCCGAAGTATCCCAGCAGCAAGTGGATGAAGTGTTGGCACTGGCACAGTTGTCTGAAGATGTGTCTCGATTCGAACATGGAAAACAGACCTTGGTTGGAGAGAAAGGCATTATGCTTTCTGGTGGTCAAAAGCAGCGTTTAAGTATTGCACGAGCGCTACTCGAACCTGCTCAATTGATCATTATGGACAATGTTCTCTCAGCAGTGGACTACGAAACAGAGCGTAAAATTCTTGAAGGTTTGTTTGCACGACTAGATAAACAATCGCTATTGGTAGTATCACATCGTGTCAACGCGCTTGAGTATATGGATGAAATCATCGTTTTACATGAGGGAAAGGTTATCGCGAAAGGTAATCACGATACACTGTTAAGAACATGCCCGTACTACCTTGAAACTTGGCAGTTACAACAAGACCATCCGGAGGCAGCATCATGCTAAAAGGGATGGATATACAATACCTAAAACACTTCTTTCAGTTTGCCAAAAAATATAAGCGAACGGCGTTACTTGGCATTGCCATGCTGCCGCTATCAGTGGCGACAAGTTTGCTGTTTCCATGGCTGATCATTCAGGTGATCGATGTTCAGCTAAGCCAGCGCAACATCGATGGGCTACTGCTGTATGTCTTCTACATGTCATTGGTATTGGTCGCAAGCTACATTGTAGATTCGACCTATTCCTATTGTTTGCGTAAAACGGGTCAGTACACGATTACTGATATGCGTTCAGTGCTCTTTGCTCGCGTATTAAAGCTGCCGAGAAGCTACTTTGATAGCCGACCGATTGGTGTGACGTTATCGCGTTTGACCAGCGATTTAGAAACAATCGGTGAGTCTTTTGTACAATCGGTTGTTGGTTTAGTTAAAGACACGTTAAACACTATCGCTCTGATCACCATGATGCTGTTCATTGATTGGAAACTGACGTTGATCGTTTTAGTGATTATGCCTCCGGTTATTTATCTCACGGTTTATGTTAGAAACCGACTGCGAGAGCTGCATTTGATCACTCGCTCGACACTGGCGAGAGGCGTTGGCTATCTGCAAGAGGCACTGCTTGGGATGAAAACCGTGCAGTTTTATCGAGCGGAAGAGCAGGTAGAAACTAAGTATCAAGGCTTTACCAATGAGTTTCTGCGGGCGCAGAAGAAGGTTAACAAATACGATGCGATTCTGTTTTCATTTATCTCGGGTATCACCTCCATCACGATTGCATTGATGATTTGGTATGGTTCTGAGCAGGTGCTTGAAGGTGCATTGACTCTTGGTGTACTGATTGCGTTCATCAATACGTTAGAGAAGGTGTTTGTGCCAATACGCGACTTTACCTCGCAGATAGCCTCAATTCAGAGCTCATTTGCTGCCTTTGACCACATCGAAGAGTTGTTTATCGAGCCAACTGAGGAGCAGGAGCGCCAATTACTCTCTAGAGAAGAGATTGGCTTCCAACTAGATGAGTTTAAGAGTTTGGAGTTCAAGAACGTAAGCTTTCGCTACCGCGAAGACAGTCCTTATGTTCTGAATAATGTCTCTTTTGCGTTGGAAAAAGGTCATCAGATTGCTCTGGTCGGCTCTACGGGGTCAGGTAAGTCGACCATCATGCGCTTGATTACCAAAACCTATCAAGATTACGAGGGGAGCATTTTGCTGAATGGACTCGAGCTTTCACAGATCCCTCAAGAAGCCAGCGCTCACCTGTTCTCATTGATGATGCAAGATGTTCACTTGTTTGAAGAAACGGTTCATTTCAATATCGCATTGGGTAAAGAGCACATTGATCGCGCTGGCGTTGAACAGGCTGCAAGCTATGTTTATGCCAATCGATTTATTGATCAGTTGGCTAATGGGTATGATTTCCGTTTAGACAAAAACGGCTCAAATCTATCAGCAGGCCAAACTCAGCTAGTTTCGTTTGCCAGAGCCGTCGCTCATGGTGGGCAAGTGATGATGCTCGATGAAGCCACTAGCTCTGTCGATTCCATCACAGAAGACTTAATTCAAAAAGCGATGCAGCGTATTTTCAAAGAGAAAACCGTTATTGCTATCGCTCATCGACTTAGCACAGTCAGACACTCAGATACGATTCTGGTGCTGGAAAGAGGCGAAGTGGTAGAGCGTGGTAATCATAAGCAACTGGTTGAGATTAATGGTGTGTATGCTGGATTGTTGAGTCATTCGTTTGATGAGGGACAGGATTCAAAAATCGCTTAACAGCTAGCTGTACAGCCGTTAAATCACAAGAGCTATGTACCTCACTATTTCTAGTTAAAGGTACATGGCTCTTTTTTATACGCGGTTGACACAGTTTGATGATCAAACTATTTTTAAGTTGGATACTTTGATTATCAAACTAATGGAGCTAAGGATGAACTCAGCAGTACAGCATGACCATAATTTTATCGGTCATAATCATCAGGGAGAAAGGCGTACGTTTTATGTCCTGCTTTTAACTCTGGTGACAATGGTTGTCGAAATTGTCGCGGGCACCGTGTATGGATCGATGGCGCTACTTGCAGATGGCTGGCATATGGGAACCCATGCTGCTGCGTTTTGTATCACGCTATTTGCTTATCGCTACGCGAGAAAGCATGAGAATTCCGGAAAGTTTAGCTTTGGTACAGGAAAGATCAGTGTTCTTGGTGGCTACACAAGTGCCATTGCGTTAGGGATTGTGGCGCTATTGATGCTGGTGGAGTCTGTTCACCGTTTGCTATCCCCACAAGCGATTCAGTTTAATGAGGCGATTATTGTTGCCTTTATTGGTTTGACCGTGAACGTGGTGAGTATTTTCCTGCTTGGTGAGCACAGTCATGATCACCACCACTCTCACAGCAATCATGAACATGAACATATCCATGAACATCACCATCATGATCATAATTTGCGTGCGGCTTACATGCACGTTATGGCCGATGCCTTGACGTCGATCTTAGCAATCGTCGCACTCTTGTTTGCCAAATTTTATGGCTGGAACTGGCTTGATGCCGTTATGGGGATCGTGGGGGCGATGGTTATCTCTAAATGGACCTACAACTTGATGAAACAAACGAGTCCAATCTTGCTAGATGAAAGTATCGAACAAGCCTATCGCAACCAAGTCATCAAGGTATTAGCTGACAGTGCAGATGTCGTAGACCTACATATCTGGAAAATCAGCAGTGATCACTATGCTGCTGCGATTACTTTGCAGACGAGTTCCGATCTTACTATGAGCGACTTCAAGGAAAAATTGAGTCAGTTTGATAAGATAAGCCATCTCACATTAGAGCTTAATTACACATAATGGATACGATCAATCAACTCAACCAATTGCTCACCGAGTTTTATGACAAGATGTCGTCTTGGGAGCAGTCGGTGGTTAAAGAGACTGGTTATTCACTGGCACAAGTTCACACCATTGAAGTATTGGGTGTACATGGCGCGATGCGAATGAAGGAGCTTGCCGAGAAGCTAGGCATCACAACGGGCACATTGACGGTTCAGGTGGAAAAGCTAGTGAGCAGTCAGTTACTAGAAAGACTGCCTGATCCAAGTGATCGCAGAGCGATTGTGGTGGCACTGACCGAAGAGGGGAAAGCAATCCATAAGCGGCACAATTTGTTGCATCTCAACTTAGTTAAAGATCTCACTACTGATGTTCACTCTGACCATCAACAGGTTCTGATTAACTGTCTCAAGAAAATGAACCAAGGATTTTAGGTTTAACCATTCTAATGTGGATATTCGTAAAAAGGAGAGCTAAATTTTTCGGCTGCACAGCTTCAAGAGTTTAGCTCTCCTGTTTTGATTGTTTGTATTAGGTCTATTTCCAACTTAATACATTTACTTCGTTATTCTCACTCGGTTTCGCGGGGATGTTGAAAGATAGCACCAATGACATACCCGCCATCGCAGCACCTGCCAAGAAGACAAACGACGGGGATGTGAGCCAAATTATGCCAAACGCAGCAGGGATCACTACCGCCGCAATATGGTTAATTGTAAAACTAACCCCTGCTGTTGAGGCCATATCGGCAGGGTCAGCAATTTTTTGAAAGTAGGTCTTGATGGCTAAAGCGAGAGCAAAAAATAGATGGTCGATAATGTATAACGCCGCAGCCCATTCCGCTGTCTGCACGAAGGCGTAGCCAACAAATACACCAATAAGTCCGATGTATTCAAAAATGAGCGCTTTTCTTTCTCCAACTTGGCCGATAAATCGCCCAATCTTTTTGGCGAAAAGGAAGTTAAAAAGGTAGTTCACTAGGAACAACAGGGTGACATCTGCCGCCGAGTATCCAAACTTCTCAACTAGTAAGAACCCTGCGAATACAGTAAATATCTGACGACGCGCACCACTCATAAAGGTTAGTGCGTAATACAACCAATAGCGCTTGCGAAGCACCAGCTTGGTTGTTTGCTGTGTGTGCGATTCGAACATTGGGAATGCAAACGCGATCCACACCAGTAGGATAAAGCCGATACCACCAAACAGTAAGTACACCCACTTATAATCGAGTTTAAAGTACTCTAGACATAGCCACAGTGTTCCATAGGTAAACAATGAGGCGAGTGCGCCAACTGAGATGAGTTTACCGAGCATCTCAGGCGCTTCGTCTTTCATCTAACCATTGGAGCGACAATGATTGTTTGAGAGTTTCGAAATAGTGAAAGCCAACAGACATCAGTAACGTGGTAAGCATTAAACCGACAAAACTAGGGAAGAATCCGGTGGCAGCGACACCAATGGTTAGCATGGCTAAAGAGAGCAACATGAAGCGCTGTTCACGCACGAATGCTAAAAGGAAGATAGCGGTAAATGCGAGAAAACCTGGAATTTCACGCACGCTTTGTAAAAGACCAATATCGGCGCCATCGAAGTTGGCTTTTTCGATCACAAAATTATTGAGTAACGCCATCCAGCTAGAGAAGGCTATCGGCACGATGATCGAGACGATAATGAGAAAGTTGTGGGGCGTTTTCCATGATTGTGACTTATTGAGCATACCTTTGCTCCGTTTACGGCTTAAACCTCTAATCTAGCCTCAATTGATACGTTCAGCCAATATCAAATGGCGCTATTGCTGATAGGTCAATGCATAAGCGCAACATATCTTTATGTTGAATACCGTCTTCCCAGATTTCATCAGAGTAGTTACGCAAAAAATAATCTTTATCGATGCTCTCAATACGGAAGCCAAGTTTTTGATAGAACGCCAGTTGATAGCCAAAGGTTCTGGTTCCGAGCACGACACTTTCCACGGCGTCGAGTTTGAGGCTATTTAGAGTAAATTTCATTAGCTCAGATCCAATGCCATTGCCTTGAAGGTGTGGAGCAACCGAAACGTTGAAGATTTCTTGATGGCCTTGAATATTTTCAGCGAGAACCACCGCACCGACTATCTGCTGATTTAACTCACAGATGAAGCATTGAGCTTCTGGGGTTAGGTACTTGGTTATGGCCTCAAGGCTTGGGTCAGCTTCAAGCAGAAGTTGCTCTGGAAGCTCAGAATGAGGCGCGACACGAAAAGTGAGAGCCTGTTGGTTAAAGTGTTGGTTTTTCATTGGTGTCGTGAAAGGTCAAATCAGCGCCACAATGATATGCAGCGCTGTGAATCCAAAAGTATTCTTATACTTCTTTCATTGCTGAAACAACTGAAGGGTCATTTAGTAGGTTAAATAGCAGGCTTTTCGCCGACGAACGCTGTGAATCTGAAAGCACTTTTTTCGGGTTTTCACGAGTTTGCGTCAGAATGTTTTTAACAAAACGGCTATTCGTGCCTGACAGCTCATAAACAAAGCGCAGTGTATCAAGAAGCTCACCTTGTGGCAGGCTGTAAACCGCCATTTCACAGCTCAGCTTGTCCATTGCAAGAAAGTCATTCACGACAACTTTGCGTTCTTGTTTAAACTTCTCTTGTGCATCGTATGAATCGATTAAGGCTTGTACTCTGTCTGCAATAGCCACCGGCACTTCCATTGTTCTTGTTTCGCGAGTCATGACAGATTCTCCTGCTTTTCGATAGTTTTTCTGCTTTGTGTCTGAATACTAACAGCTATTGAAACAGAAGACACAACGAAAGGGAGGAAATGTGGCTGTTCGGTGATTTATAGGGCAGGTAGTAACGAAACATAAACCGGGAAAACTATCGCAACAACCCAAACCAATTGACGATGGTCAGTACGAGGGGGCCAAAAGGGGATTCAGTTTTAACTAAAGCAACTTTCATTAAGCATAGTAGCCAGTGTTCTTATGACTTAACGTCCATCATTCATTCTTCCAAGTCTTGTATCGGTTACGCACAGGAGATGTCGATGTTTGATTATGTCGCTGAAACGGGTGACTACATTTGGATGCAAAACAAAGGTGGTGTGAATATGCTGCTACACCCTGCAGGTTCTGGGTGTGTGGCTACTTTTACGTATGATCAGAAGGCTTAATAGCAGGCTATTCCAATGAACTACCAATTACGCAATTTTTAATAAGAGTTAAACCTGATACCCTGATTGCGTTTTGAGCAAGTAACAAAGCAAAAACGCCTCATTTAAAGAGAGGCGTTTATCTCGATGTTGAACCTATCGATTTTTTTCTTTTATAAAGAAGGTCTTTTCATTAAAACCAAACTTCCAGTTGAGAGAGACGTTAAGACGGTGCATTGTGAGTTCGCCCGTTGAGCCTTTGCCTAGTTTAGGGACGATCGCATAGCCGAAATCGACTCCCAGTTTCGAAGAAAGAGCATATGAACCACCCAGTTCACCAATGAAAGAAAATCCATCAGATGAGCGGCTGTCACTGAAATGCGGATCCGCTGGGTAGTGTTTATCGAGGTCCCACTTAGCAAGGCCAAAACGACTATATACTCCCCAGCGTGAGTTGAGCTCGTGTGTATAACGCCCAGTCAGCTCCCATTGGTTGTAGGAGAGTTCGATATTGTGGAAGTCAAACTTGGCCTTTGTCAGATAGTTGAACTCCAGCCCCCAGCTAGGTGCGAGCTCCATCCCAAACATAAGGTTCATACTTGGTTCTATTGGGTCCTTACTAGCACGGTCATCACTAGGAAGTAGATAGTTTGCACCTACGGACACATAGTATTGATTAGGGAATACCAAATAGTATGCTTCGGATCGCTCCGTTGTGTCCGTTTGTGAAACTTCCAATTCACTATTTGATTCGTTTTGTGCCATAGCCATATTAGTGAAAATAATTCCAATCAGGCAAAGGAGTGATACCAGTTTATTCATGCTCATCATTTACTCCACCAACTCAGGATATAATTGAACATTCGGCTCAATTACATGAATATTGACGGACGTTTCATGAATTTGAAGATCTGGAGCAATGTAGGAGAAACGAACATCCACATCAGTTGTTGTTGGTGCGATCCCCTTAAGCATATGTCGGTCGTTGCTATATTCATACTCAAGGTAAGGCGATTCTTCTAAACCATCAAAGGAGACTAGTAAACGCGTTGCCCCTAATGGATGAGAATCAAAACCATCATTATATTCTGCCAGGATGTTAAAGGTTTCTGCATTGCCAACTTCTATCTGATTATTTAGACCTTCCAAACGAATGCCTGTAATTTCGAACTGCTCAACATTGACGGTAATCGATGGGCTTTTAAAGTCTTCATAGTGCGCTTGAATATTGGCAACCCCTTCAAGTGAGCCAGCCTTGATATAGAAACTACTGCCGCTAATGAAAGCGCGTGCAACATGGTCATCAGTACTGCTCAATCGGGAGCCATTGGTTATATTGATGGGTGTGTCGCTGTTATCGCTGTAATACGCTAAAACCTGATAGTTTTCTTTGCTACGTTGTTCCGTTGGAAGTGTCAGTTTGGATGAGTCATTAAACTCAATCGATACAATATCGTAAGGTAATACTTCAACTCTAACTGAGCCACTAATTTGGGACGAGATCGATGCCTCTATGTTTGTAGTACCCGCTGAGTGAGCGACAATTTCACCCACGCTGTTCACCGTTGCAACGTCAGGATTACTACTTTTCCAAAACACCAACTCGGTGACATCTTCTTCACTTAGCTGCTCTTTCAAAAGCACTGTGGCTTTAGATTGAGCACTCTGCTTTTTGTAGAGCTTGTCATTGTTAACTGATACAGAAAACTCAGAGAATGGGGTATCTTCTGAAATAAATAACCATTCTGTTGCGACAACACTGTTGGTGTGTTGTATTGCAAGCGGATGGTCAGCAGTCACCTCTACAATAGCTTCGCCAACATCTGTTGATGTAAAACCAGGGAACCGACCTTCACATTCTGGGATATTGGAATCGGCATTACAGATCACGACCGAGTTAGCGCCTTGTGTGATCTCGTTGCTCCAGTGCGTACCGTAAGTCACGTCCTGCTCAAACACTCGTCCTTGGTAAGAAAATTCAACAAAGGCTCGATAGTGAAATTCAGTTTCTTCCTTTACGTGGTAAACGCCGGGCTGAACGCGAAAGGCGAGGCTTTCGTTATCTGGTGCGATAATCGTGACTTCAATATGGTCACTGGTGTAAGCATCCAAGTATGTGGCGTATATGTTCGTTTCAGTAGCGCCTTCTTGGCTGATGAAAGTACCGTTATCCTTAATGACGGTATTTGAATTGGTACTGTACCACTCGACTTGGTTAGTCACATCGATTTGTTGGCCTGACTTGTTGTCAACATAAACCGCAGTAAAATAACCTTCTATACCCTGAGTTAGAGTGTTGTTCATTCCTTCAATAGGATTCACTAACGTAACCTTAAGCTCTCGCTCGTTAACCCCAGCGCCAGAGTTGTCATTGCAACCCACGAGGGTTAGCATCACGATCGACAGTGCTGCGATCGTTCTTAATATTACAGTATTCATTGTTGCTCTTGTTCTTGTTTAAATTCACTAAAGTGAGAAATTACGAATGCCGTGGCATAGTCAGAATGTTGGTTGATTTCATTGACAATCTTTTGGGTCTGTTCGGGTTCTAGCGGGCCAATTAAGACGCGGAAAATACCTGAAGATCGAATCACGGAAGTTTGGCTCGGGAAGTAATGGTTGACATCGTTGACTACCTTTTCGGCAGTGATGCGATCTTCGGTTGCAAATACCTGAACATACAAGGCCTCTTCAAGCACTATCGGAGACAACGAAGTGCTAGCGATAGTCTCCGGCTCGTCGTTGGTATTCAGTTGTTCCACGTTTTCTTCAGTGATTGGTTCTTCGTTACGTTGCGCTGAAACTGGCTCGTCGTTATTCATGTCCGACGTATCTTCTTTGGCTGATAGTTCAGCCACACCTTGCGACCGATGAAGTTCTATGGGTTTGTCATAAGGCCTGACTTGAACACAGCCAGAAAGTAAGCTAGTTAAAGTTAAGGCGAGTAGTAATTGGGGTGGGTTGAGCATTCGAATAAGTACTTTGGTTTATTTGTTAGGTTGATTAGATTTGCTTAATTGGAGCGTCTTTCCCATCAATGCTGCGTTGTGCAACATCAATAAGAGTTCGGAGAGCTTAAGTTAACGGTGGGACTGCTTGATGTACTTCTCTAACGTGTCTGTAATGGTGCCACCGACATACCCTACAAAGGCACATACGCCAATGTAGGGCAATATCCGATACATAATGCTGAAGAAGTGCATCAATCCTAAATCGCTGGTAGCCTGCATCATTCTTGAATTTAGCGTGATGTAGATACATATCACGTACAATGAGATTGTGACGCTCAAAATGACTAAGCTATCTCGCTTCATCTCGCATCTCCTCAGCAAACCGGTGAGTTGAATACACGACTTTGGTATCGAAACTAAGTTGTGGAGCAACGTTAGTGAAACGAATTCGTACAAGTCTGTGATTATTAATAGTATTTTTACGCGCGCATTATTGACTATCGAAGAGTAATTAACAGGTCATTAAGTGACATTTTGGTACTGGTGTACTTATTTTTCGGAGGTTTTAGATACAGTAAACATGATAATTTTCTGTATTGCCGCCAGAGATGATAGTAAATCAATTTTACGTTAATAAAGGGCCAACAGTTTTCAGAGTTTCTCTATATCAATCAGATCCATACTGTAACCAATGGTAGCAAGTTCGTTATCGATGGTTTCTGCTTTGATGGTGCCTGTTACTGCAACACCAGCCCACAGCTCTTGAGCAGCGATACCTTTTTCCGATTTCACATAGATCATTTGATTTGGTGGGGGAGGTGGAACATGGATACAAGCTCCAATAAAGGGCACCAATAGGAATTCTCTTAATAGAGTGAAGTCACCTTCCAGTGGAATAATAAATCCTTGGATACGAATATTTGTATCGATTAAGTCTTCACGTGTTGAGCCAAATTTGATTTGTTTCGCAGCAAGATCGCTGTTGTGGTCAATCATCATCATCGAAGCACTTTGTGCTTCCATAATGAGGTTGTAGCGCTCATGCTCATGTTCTGGAATAAGTTCAGTCCATGTTAGGTCGGTCACTTGCGCAAACGCAAATAAGGGCAGAGAAAGCCAACTCAGTAGTATGACAGCAAGAAGCTTTAGACGATTTATTTTCATAAAATAGAACTCATTGAAAGGTGGAGCGAGTTCGCTCCACCTTGATAAGGTAAATAATTAGTTTGTATTGACGCTTAAGCCTTATTTATGATTTGACGTTGCATCACTAAAGTCGACTTTACCCTCAGAAAAAGAATACTTTTCAGCCCACTCTGTATCGCCTTCGTATTGATATTGTGACTTAACAGGTTGGTGGCGAATCGCTTGACCACCGCGAGCCTCCTTCAGCACTTCATCATCTTTTACCGTAATTTCGCCAGATACTAATACGGCGGTAAACCCTGTTGATGGCACTGGACCATTGGCATATGTCGAATTATCACGAACGTTTTCTGGGTCAAAAACAACGATGTCAGCGATCATACCTTCTTGCATACGACCACGTTGTTGCATTGCTTCAAGCCCTGTTAGGCCAAGGTGGTAAGCCGAGTTGTAAGAAAGAAGAGCCAATACATCCATAAGCGGAAGCTCTGCTTCACGAGCTAATCGTAACGTTGCTGAACGTGCGCCAGCGTTACGTGGGTGACCATTACTAATCTGATTCCATGGTGTATCCCAACTACCTTCAATCGGAGCCATTGGCATACCGTCACTTGCCATGGTTACCCCCTCTAGAGAGATCCAGCGAGCAATGTCAGCTTCCGGTGCTTTAAACAGCAGAATCTCAGTCGTTGGTGCTTCTTCTAATGTTTTTTGATATTTTTCAAGTGTGTAAAACTCATTCGCTTCTGGGTCGTACATAGTGTCTTCATATCGATTACCTAGTTTCTCTACCCAGTTTTCTGGACGAAGGAATACCGAATCAATTGTGGTTGCACCGGCATTATATGGGTAAACCTCACCCCAAATGTTCATGCCATTGTTACGCAGTTTTACAATCAGCTCTTGCGTGAGTTCCCAACCTGGATTATTGAAGTGTAAGATCGAAACAGGTGCTCCTAATGCTACAGCATTACCAATCACTTCCATTGCCCCTAAATTCTCAAAGGTGGCACCGTCTGGAGTAAATCGTGTATGAGCGCCTGTATGTCGACCATAGCTTGCGGCGACTTTCTGTAGCTCATACAGCTCCTTACTAGTTACTCCATCACGCATGTAGCCCAGTGTACTAGCAAAGTTGATACCACCAGCCATCATGCCTTTGTTTACCTCATCAGCGATTTGCTCTAACTGCTCTCGAGACGCAACACCTTCAGACCAGCCACGAGTCCCACCACGCGTTTTGAGTACAGAGATCGTGTCATAGAGCTCTTCGGCGCTGTGACCGTCCATCACAAGAGCACGCGCTAGTTCATGACTAACACCACAGCCATAGTTCATTTGAGTGACACCCTCGCGGTCTTGATACCACTTTTCAACGGCAGTGCCTGCGCAGCCTATTTCTAGATCCATAGCTGATGTCATACCATCACGTAGACCAAGTTTATAGCCAAGCTCTCGCGGCCAGTGCCAGTGTGTATCAATGAATCCCGGTGCAACGACTTTGCCTTTAGCATCAATGACTTTCTTACCTTGAATGTCGTCTTCTGTAATCGTTACGATTCGGTCATCAATGATGCCGACATTCGCGGTTTGGTCATAGCGTGTTTCAGGGTCCATAACTCGACCTTTTTCAATCACGACGTCATAAACTTGCGCAGAGGCCGCTGTGCTGACTAGGCAGGCAAGCGCAAAGCTAGCAGGGGAGAGGATATGTTTTACTTTCATCATTTAGACCTTATAAAAATGTTCAGAGCGGGCAAGTTGCTATCGAGTCAATGCCCAAGGTTTACTTTTATTGTGATCATTGCATGCACTGTTTGATGCTGTGAAACTCAATAAAGTGTAGCGCATACTTTTTCCGCGGCGATGATAGTCGTGATGGGTGTGGGTCAGTAGGTCAGTTTCCGCCAAGCAAAGTGATTAGTTAACTATGGCTTAGGTCGATATCTTCGATACTCGGGTGCGGTTTGCCCAGACCATCGTTTGAAAGCTCGATTAAAGTTAGAGACATCGTTGTAGCCGCACAGGTATGCAATCTCTTCGATCGAGAGAGTACTATTGCGCAACGAATGACAGGCACGACGATATCGAGCGTTGTTTCGCAGTGTCAGAAATGACGTATTATTTTTATGCAATTGGCGCTGCATTGTACGAGTTGATACACCGATAAGCTGGCAAAACCAGTCGATGTTAAACCAAGGGAGATGGGCGTAACTGTCCACGAGCTTAATCACAGTTGAGAACCAATCACTTGATTGCTGCGTGTTGTTGAGCACCTCAAAATCTTTGGTGAGTTCGATTTCAATAGCACCAAATTGTTCATTTAAAACAATCTGCTGTTTTGTATAACCTTTTGGCAAGTCGGGATGAATATGATCAAGTTGGACATGAATTTTGTTAGGTTGCCATTGCTGACCTAAGAAGCGTTTGCAGAATTCAATAAAGGCAAAGCAGCGAAACCACTCTGTCTGTTCAAAACCAATACTGTCACTTGAATAGGCAGAACGATAGCAAAGAAACCATACACCGTCGATTTTCTGTGTCCATACGGTCACGTGGCTGGATATCTGGGTCATGGCATTGATGAGCTTTGCAATCGCTTCTTCAAATGTCGATACCTTGTCTAACAGTTGCGGAAACAACTGATCAATGGATGATAACGTACCAGCATGCGCACCAATATTAAGCCCAGTGAGCGCACTCATTGAAGACAAGAACGCAAACACCTTGTAGCTAGGCACCCAACTCGGCGTATCGATAGCGGTAGAGGGAATATCGTGCTGCGCAGCGTGTTCTTGCCATGGAATGTTTTTCGATTCGAATAACTGAATAAATGGAAGTAAGTTCAATGTGTTACTTGTGTTAATCATAATTCAATTCGTGTTTGTATGTGTTTAAGAATTATAAACGGTCGACGATAAGACCAAATTATTAAGTTAGGAACTAGGTCATATGGTGACGACCGATAGCTGGCGCTAAGTGACCTATTTATACATTAGTGAATGTTTATACTCCTCCGCCTTCAATACTAATCCAAGAATCGCGATTAACATTTTTCGTTGAGGTAAATGTGAAAGCGAGCCGACGAGAAAAGATTTTATGCAAATTAAACACTCACTATTGGGACTGGCTGTCCTTACGTCTCCCGTTATCGTTATGGCTTCAAATACTGCCTTTTCTGTTGGAGGGACTATCCACACGGTTTTGATGCATGACTCAAACGTAGCTGGCGTTGGTGTAAACGTGCCAGCCAATGCGTTGTACAACAAAAGCAACCACTCTGATACCAAACTTGATGCCTCTTTATCGCAACTGCGTTTTGGTTCGAACACTGAGCTTTCTTCGGGCGATGGTTTGTCTACGAAAGTGGTAATGGATTTCAATAATGACAATAACAGTTCGATGTCTCCCCGCCTTAGAGAAGCTTACTTGCGATGGCAAACCCCAGCAGGTGACGTGACTGCAGGTCAAACGTGGTCAACATTTATGGACATGCGTAATTATCCTAAAACTCTAGTAGAGCCGACGTTAAGTGGCGTGGTGTTTAAGCGACAACCTCAAATCCGTTGGTCGAGTGATATAGGTCAGTGGAAGTATGAGTTAGCAATCGAAGAAGGCACCAATAGTGACATAGTTGATGCTGCTGAGAGTGAAGTAACAGGCAACAGTATTGATACCAGTGGCTCGCTTCCTGATTTCGTTGTGGCGTTAGAGTGGACGAACGAAAATGCTTGGGTGCGAGCGACTTCAGCTATGTCTAATGCGCGGCTTTATAACGACGGCGCCCATCAGAGTGTGTTTATTTATGGTGTACAGCTTTCGGGCGGGATTGACATCACTGAAAGAGATCGATTTACCTTACTGCTTAACCATGTTGAGGGTATGGAGCGTTACTTACTCGGCTTGTCGGGCATTGGGCCAACTTGGAATGCAAACCAAAGCCGCATAGAGCTTTACCGTACATCGAGTGTGATGAGCTCGATTACGCATGGCTGGAGTGACACAGTAAGCTCAACACTGGCCTATAGCTATGTTGAGCCAGAACAGCCTAGCGCTCTTCACGGCAGCGAAGCTTTTTCCTCGACCCAGTATGGCTACGTCAATGTGCTTTGGGATGCCGAAGAGAATTTGACGCTGGGCATCGAGTATCAATATGCGCAATTTGAGCGCACAACGAATAAAAGCGAAGACAATCACCGATTACTCGTAGGCGTTAAATGGACCTACTAACGACTCCAATTTTTACTATTTCATAGAATTAAAGAATGACTTATAAACTAGAAGCGAACCGAGCAAGCCTATTAATTTTGTGTGCAACGGTAGGATTTACCTCTGTTAATGTGCTGGCACAAAGTAATGACAATAGTGAGAAAAACCCAGAAGACCCAACGAAGATCATTACTAAATTGGGTGTGGGTTATTCAAACGAGAAACTCACACTGTCTGTAAATATTGGGTTAGATGATGTAAGGATGCTTAATGGTCGGATCAACGACGACGGTTCTGAGTGGAGCTTAGGCGGCTCTTGGTTATTTGATGCGGGCATTGTTAACTTTAATTTCCGAAAAACAACCTACGATGACGACTCAACCAACACATCTTATAACTTAGGTAGCTACTTTCCTTTAAGTGAATTTGGTTTCTCTCCATATGGTTGGATGCCGTTTATTACAGCCGGTTATAGCTACAATGATGGTGAGAAACTTGATGCAGATCAGTCAGTGTTACCAGAGGTCCCAGTCTATACACCGGTAACCAGTCATGCAGGGTATGTTGGCATGTTTGCTCTCAAACCTTGGTCAAAAAAGTGGACAACGATGGCCTTTGCCGGCACCACTCAAGGCAGCAGTGACTTATCAGTTTACTGGGGCGGGGCAGGGTTGAGCTACCGCTTAAGTGAACGAAGCTCTGTTAACGGTATAGGTATTTATTCAGATAGCTCAATTTATGGTGGTGATACTACATATAGTGTTAATTATCGTTATGAATGGAATTAAATCATTAATTGGAGCTAGATAAGTAGTTAGGGCTAAATTTATTTGCCTCTAACCTTAAAAATATTTTTTATTCACGAGGCGCAAAAATGCTTATGTGGTAATTGTGGAAGCCTTCCTTATTTAACTTAATAATCTGATTATTAACGCTATTATTGTTTTGTGGCTGGTGAATGCTGTGATTGTGATGCATAAACTAGACCTTAAGATAATATGTCTAATATCTGAGAATGATTAAGTTGTTGAATGTAATAGATCCTCAAAATTGAGATTTGTGATTTTGAGACTTTTGTCACGCTAAGAAGGCTGCATTTTAGACCTAATGTATTAGCGCAACTATATTTTGTCATTGTTGTTGGATGTCTGCTGTCAATAACAAAATAATACTTAATAACGTCAAGGCAGAAACTATGGATATAAAAAAAGTCGCACTGGCAGTGTCATTGTCAGTGATCGTCACAGCATGTGATGATGATTCAAGCACGTCTTCAAACAACGTAGATACTTTCAGTCTTTCTGGTAGTGTCATCGATGGATATATTTACAATGCACTAGTGTGGATCGATGCAAATCGAAATGGAGTCCTCGACGATTCTGACCCTCAAGCTTTTACTGACCACAACGGAGAATACAATCTAGAACTCACAGAAGAGCAGGCAAACAGTTTAGTCGGCCTCCCCATTTTAGCGAAACTAACCAATGAATCTGTTGATGTTGGGACTACAACGCCAGAATCAGTAGAAGCTCTTCAACAAATGATTGAAGATGGTGAGTTAGCTCCTCTTTTTACGGCCGACCAAACAGAACATTCAATTACCTTAAGTATGCCTCCTTTAGATCAAGACTCTTTAGATCAACTGATAAGCGGAGATCTTGAAGGGCAAGTGATTAACCCATTTACAACTCAAATCTATGAGGAAATTGAGGAGACGTTAGATGGGTTTGTTGGAGACAATCTTGATAGTGATGATCTGTCAGATCTTATCGCACAAATTTCCGCTTTAGTGGATAAGGCAGTGACGGAGCGTATTGAAACATTGAAATCAGAGCTTGAGTTGGAAGACGATAGTCTTAGTGATGATGAGATTGCTGCACTCCTCGAAGGTGACTTCATTGATGCCAACCATACGTTGACTAATAATTTGGTTTCGCTAGCAACCACTGTAGTCGAAAGCAAAAAGCAAGATGAAATCGTTGTACAGCAGATTGTCGCTGAATATCCAGAGGGTTCCACAGTCACTTATTCATCATTTTCCGGTACTGATACATTTACTCCAGACAATACAACATCCTCGATTACCGTGGATTATGCGGGATTCGATAAGGAAATCACCTCGGGTACGTCGATTAGTTTTGAAACCGAAGAAGATCAATATCGTGATGTTCAAGGCACGGCAACACTATACAGCCTTTTGCGAGAAAATGGTGTTGAAGATACAAGCACGGGGGCGTTCACCGCTACGATTCATTATGAATCTGACTTAAACCGTGACGGAACACTTAACTTTACTTCGTTTTTGTACGAAGTAGGAGTGGGCAGTATTGAGGACGGTGTAGAAACTTACTCGTTTACACGTTATATCGATGAGGACGACCCGTATTCAGCTGCAGGTGAATATGCGACTTGGAGTGAATCGAGTGGGCGCCAACTTGACTATGACACGGTTGATGAATTAATGGCTGCTATTGATGACGATGATTTATCGGGTGTTGATGTCTTGCAACGCATGACTGAGACAATGGGCGTTACTTCTGAATATGAGTTTTATACTCGAGAATTTACAGAGTATGACTTAGCCATGTCCGATCCTTTTGAGTATCCGACCTACCGTCAGGTATACCAATCATGGGATTATTATGATGGCTCTGAGAAAGAGGTGATCTCACATGATTGGGAGGCCGATGGTTCTTTTAATCAGATTGTTATCAATGAATATGACAGCGAGTTAGATATTGATTCAAGCTCATGGGCTCAAGCTATTTGGGGTGATTATTATGAGGGCTATACTCTAAACTATTGGCAAGAGTGGACTTTAACTGATTATCCGGATGAAGATGGCAATGAGGTATACACGAGTGCTGGCACTAAGTTTATCCTCAATGATGAGACTGGACTGAAGCAAACAGAAGGCTCGGATGAGGGATATGCATTCAACCGTTGGGATGAGCTAACGACGATGTATTCTGATTCAGATTCTCGAACTTTGGTTGAGTGGCAGCATTTTGAAGTGGAAGGTTATGACTTCACCTTTGACGGTGCTGGACAAAAGTACACCACGAACATTGATGGAGAGTCTTATTCCTACGCTGAATATTGGGGCCCATATATCGATGACTTACCGACGTTGGTAGATGGACTGCTCGAAGAACAACTCGATGAACAAGCGATTTGGTTAAGAGTAATTAATGAGGCATTAAGAGGTGCAAGAAACCTAGAGTCGTTTGAGAGCTGTGAAATATCACTTCAGGGTGATGATGCGACAGAAGCGGCGTTTAAATCTCATCTAGAGTCATGTGGTGGGACGCAAGCCTTTAGCTACGATGATCTTAATGACATTCTCATTGCTAGAAGAAAAAATAGTGGGACTGAAGTGCGGTTCTGGGATCTGTATGAAGGTGGTTATGCCGAGCGTATCAACTGGAGTGCGGATGAGGAAGAGTTCAGAGATTACTCATGGTCTATCAACAGCGATGGCCATTTGGTACTCACTAATGGAGACTTTACCCGCATTATAGCTGCCTATCATAAATTTACTGGTGACGAGGTGTATGGTGCGGCTGTGATCGTCTATGACTATGAAGAGGGTGTATTTACCGAAGTTTGGAATACCTACTTCATTGATATCACAGACGTATGGTTACCTTATGATGTGACAAGTAATTAACGTTATAGGATCAGAGTAAAATGGACTAATTTCATCCTGACCTTTTTTATCTAGTGAAAAGCACACAGAAAAAAACCGCCCTTAAATCGAAGGGCGGTACGTTACATAGACAGATTATATAAAAAGGTATTTCTATTACAACCAGTTGACTGGGAAGTGCCTTCGATTGCAATAGGTACCATCATAGAGGATAGAGTTAGGCTATAAAATGGGGATATGTTCATACGGCATAACTTCGTGTTACCACTTTACAATTCCCTTAGTTACGTTTAGTCCACCAACGAGAGTCGACCCTCCATAGTCTTTAGCAAGACGCAATAAGGTGCTGTGGAAGCCATTATTTGGGAAGGCCGCTTCCACCTTTTGTATCGTCTCTTTACTCAACCCCTTTCGAACCATCCCTTTCGAAGCGTCAATCCAGTCAGCTTTTCGGCACGCTTCAATCACCTTAGCGTTTGGACCTTTGTAGGGAGTGATTTTGTGATGCCAATGTATTTCACCACGCAATAACTCAGGATCAAGTCCCCAGTTAAACGACTCATTGTCAGCGAGCGCTACTGCTTCTGATGGCTCAAGATAGGCAAGCTCATTGTCTGTCCACAGCCCAATATCATGATAGACAAACGCAGTTTCGACAATTTGCTAAGACTCTTCTGCGTTACCAAGAAAGTACATCGCATAAGTGATGGTTCGATAGACGTGGTTTCGATACCCCTCATAGTCTTTACCAATCAGCTCTTGATAACGAACAAACAGCATTTCGACTCGTGGTCTTTCTAGTTTGATTTCGACTTCAGGCATGCTTCCCTCCATTAACTGCTCAAGAAGAATAAATCTAAGTGCATATTTTGGCTGTTATAAGCATAGAGCATGATACAGATAAGAGGATTGGTTAAGGTTCTATGTTTAAACGATTGAAGTTCATTGCTGTCTGCCTCGGTGATGACTCGTATGTATTGACAATGCGATTTATCCAAAGCGTCTCAAGAGTTACTTAGTAAAACGATCGCGAAGCTTCACATAAGCTTGGTTTGTTTCACTTAATAGAAGCAAAAACAGCAATCTAACAAACAAAGTCGTAGGTTGCTGTTGAGTTACTAAAACCTAGAGTTTACATACCTAACTCTGCTTTTAGCTCTTCCATTTGGCGACGTCTTTGCCAGAAGGCTTCAGCTTTTAATTCCGATTCCGTCATATTCGGTTTTCCGCCGATATAAGGAATGTTCATCTCAGCTTCTAGACTTGCAGCGGTAAAGGTGGTTGCAGAGGTTAACTTATCGATAATCGAGTTTTCAGCTTTACCGAGGGCGATTACTTCACCTGGATTAAACGTGCTGCCTTGCCAGATAACTAGCTCATCAAGTAAGGCTGCGTGCCCGTTATTATGACTTTGTGCGTGGTCGTTGTTGATTAGCCATGGCAGGCCCGTATGAATGGTGTCAGTGCGAGAGCCGGTGAGGTCAACGCTGCCATAGTGTAGGTCACCATTAGCATCGTAAACACCAAAGGTCATAACACCAAAGCCTTCACCATTAGACCATGGAAGCGTTTTATCTACGCTTGCAACTAATAAGTTCCATTTAAGCTCATCGCTATTTGTGGTTGGTGTATAAGGGAGTTGCACGAAACAGCAGCTGCCTTCGCCATCAACACCAACTTGCAGCTTCAGGCTGTCGTTAAGTTGAGCTAGGATCATACCGTTAGCTGACGATGCCCAACGTTTGTTGGTGATTACTGCTGGATCATAGGAAGTACCGTCGCCTACAAACCAAAGGGATAGGGTAAATTTATCGGTATTGGTCACAGTATCTTCAAGTAACAGATCATTGTTGAAGTTACGTACGTGGTATAAAGACTGACCATACTTACCCGGTCCATTAGAGATTTCGGGAGTACCAGTCGTTTTCAGGTTCTCACCGCCAGAAACTGCATTATCTGTTAGCTCATCATCAAACGCGTAGAGCGCGGTGATCGTATTGAACGGCAGGTCATCGTAATCGACATCTTCAATGATTGAGAAAGAGGCTGAGATAGATTTTGGAATCGAATTATTGATGAGGGTAAAAACAATTTGGTGGTGACCAGGCTCAAGGTGGTCTAAATTTGGTGTGAACGTGTAAAGCTCACCTTCAGCGGTATCCGTTAGTTGTTCAACTTCTTCGCCATTCACTAAAACTTGAACTGGAAGGTTGTTTGAAGGTGTAAACTGAAGCTCAATTTGATTCGATTCTTGCGATGTTTCCACAAAAAGACCTCTAACCCCAATCTCACCAATTAATGGTGTACCTTCGATTTCCCATTCAGGTTGAATTTCAACACTGTGCCATGTCAGCATGGTTGGAGTTACATCGGTTTGAGCAACATAGCGGTATATTCCATCTTTGTCACGGTTACCCACCGCGTGCAATGGAGAAGTAAACTGTTCATTTAACAGCTCTTCATGACTTGATGCCACCCAGATCTTTTTAGCATCGATATCTTGTGAGCCGTGGGCGCAATCGACCGAGCCATTGTCTTTTTGGCGGTTAAAACCATGGTCAGGTGCCACCATGACAAGCCACTCTTCATCAAACTCGGCTTCACGTTGCTCAACTGCATCTAACATGTAGCCAAAGATAGCATCGGCTTCTTCGATGGTTTTAACGTAATCATCTGACCATGCGCCACCACTGTTGCCATAGTTACAGTGCCCTGAGTAATCTACCATATCAATCGTTGTAAACAGTGAATCGTAATCGCCTGACAGGATTTTCTCTGCAACAACAGCGCTGTTTTCATGTTCTGCAGCGCGATCTGTACCTGTGCGAAACGCTTTCTTGTGTTCAATTTCACTAAGGTTGAAGTTTACGTAGTCAAAGATTGGCCAGTTTGGGTAGAGGCCGATTTGAAAGTCCTCCTTCTCGGCTTTGATATGCTCCCAAACTGTTTTAAAGCCGTCTTCACCTGACTTTTGGATAGTATGCCAACTGCCTGTCCAAAGCGTCGATTCACCCTCAACAGTGCTGGTACCTGATTGTGATAGAGTGCCTGAGATACCTCCGGTATACGCCTGCTGTATTGCCAGTTTGTCTAGGTTCGGTGTGTTGGCATTGAGTAAGGCTTCATAACGAGTCCCATCGATCATCACCAAAAGAGACTTTCGTTCTTTGATTGGGTCTGGTGTCACTTCGCCATCTGAAGAGCTATTACAGCCTGCTAAAGCTAATATGGCTGCGACGCCACTTGCACATTTCGTTAATTTAATCATTAGGTTAACTCCATCGTTAGTTGATGGGGTTAGGTTAGGTATGTGGCATTTCAAGTTTGTTTCACTGCTGGATAGGTTTTCTAACCCATTAAGGCAAGGATTATTGCTTGTGATCTAACCAAAATGACGGTAACGCTTTACAGGTAAGTTTTTGTAGATGGCTCGTAAAGAATATCTAACGCAAAGTTTTCGAGGTTCATGATTACTCTATGACTCATCAATGTTCACAGGAATTATGACGATGTCAGACAAGTACAGTTATTGGATCAACAATGCGTTAGAAAGTGATGAGCAAGTGGTTACATCTCTTGAGCAAGATAAAAAAGTCGATGTAGCGATTGTTGGTGGTGGCTATACCGGTTTATGGAGCGCAATTTTACTAAAGCAAAAGCAGCCGAATCTTCGTGTTGCGGTTATTGAGCGTGATATTTGTGGCTCTGGGGCGTCGGGGTTTAATGGTGGGTGTCTGCTGACGTGGGCAACCAAATACCCAACGTTGAAAAAGCTCTACGGGGAAAAAGAGGCAAGATGGTTAGTGCAAGAATCGGAGCAGGTGATTAGCGAAATTCAGACGTTCTGTGACGAGCATAAAATTGATGCGGAGCTGTTTACTAAGGGTACTTACTACACCTCAACCAACAGTGCTCAGCACGGCTCGATGACCCCTGTAGTGGACGAGCTGGAAAAGCAAGGAATCAACAGTTGGAGTGATGTCGATGCCAATACGATAGCAGAGAAAACGGGATCTTCGGTTCATCAGCAAGCTCTTTATTCACCGGCAGCAGGCAGTGTTCAGCCAGCGAAATTGGCGTTTGGGTTGAAAAGGGTAGCGATAGAACTAGGCGTAGAAGTATACGAAAAGACGGCAATGGAGAGGCTCGAGGAGACGACACCTGCCAAGTTAGTCACCACAAATGGTGTGATTGAGGCCAAGAAAGTGATCATGGCAACCAATGCTTGGATGATTGATCAATTTAAGGAGTTTAAGCGCTCAATTGTGGTGGTGTCATCAGACATGGTGCTGAGCAAGCAAATGCAGAAACGCCCAGAAAAAGGGGCAACCGTGGTAGATTCGCGTATTTTCGTACACTATTACCGAGATACCGCAGATGGTCGTATCATGCTCGGTAAAGGCGGGAATCGTTTCTCTTTTGGTAACAGAGTCGATCAAATGTTTCAGTCAGGAACACCTTACATTGAACTGTTGAAGAAAAGCTTTTGTTGGCTATTCCCTCATACCTCTGAGAAGGATATTGAGTATTCTTGGTCGGGTGGTTCAGATCGCTCCGTTACGGGTTTACCGTTTTTTGGTCATCTGCGTGGTCATTCACACATTGTTTATGGTTTGGGCTATTCAGGAAATGGTGTCGCACAAACTCGAATCGGCGCTAAGGTTCTAACGAGCTTAGTGTTAGAAGAAGATAACGAATACACCCAAAGTGGGTTGGCGAAAGGGCCAAGAGGCTATTTCCCGCCAGAGCCATTTCGATGGGTCGGAGCGATGGTAGTGCGCAATGCCGTGCGAAGAAAAGAAAATGCCGAGCAAGACGAGAAGCAACCAAACTTGATTGACAAATGGTTAGCCAAACTCGCAGGTCCAGCAGGTAAAGCTGACAAAGCTTAACTATGCGTTAAGTTGATCTGCGTATGTAATTAAGGGAACAAAGGTCAAGATTTTGGCCTTTGTTCATTGTTGTTTAACACAAGCCGAATAAAACGTTGTCACTTATCGAAACTAGAAGAATACGAATGAAGCTGAATAAACCGCCTAGTCCACATAACTCGCGACGACTCCCACCGTTTAAGGCTTTAAGGGCATTTGAGTCGGCTGCGCGTCATGAAAGTTTTTCAGAAGCAGCTTCAGAGTTGAATGTCAGTCGCGCTGCAGTCAGCCAGCAGATCAAACTATTAGAGAGCTACCTCGACGCTAAGCTGTTTGAGCGTGTGGGAACCAAATTGGAGCTTACTGAGCAAGCCAATAACTATTTGCCCCTGTTGACGGACATGTTCGATAACCTTTCTCAGGGAACGGATCATCTATTTGGCAGAAAGAAGCGCCAAACACTAACAATTCGGGTGGCACAGAGTTTTTGTCATACTTGGTTATTGCCAAGGTTGGCCGATTTTCACCGAGCACATCCAGATATTTCGATTCAGTTTTATTCTACAACCAACCTTTATCCAAGTAATAACAATGCCGTTGACCTTGAAATTGTCAATGGTTATGGCAACTGGCATGGCAGCGACTATGAGCCGCTAGGGGATTCGGAAGAGTGGTGTGTCGTAGCGAGTCCAGAATTTATGTGTCGCTACGACTTTACAGGCTCGATAGAGCAAATTGCACAGTTCCCCAAGATCGCCACTCTGGGTTATAGCGAGGGGTGGAGAGACTGGTTCAGTCTCCACGACAGCAGTATTTTGTTCTGTGATCCTCAAATGCAGTTTGATAGTACTCAGCTGTCTGTTGAAGCAGCAGTTCAGGGCTTAGGTATGCTCTTGGCCAAATCTGTACTAGTGGAAGACTCACTTAAGCAAGGGGCTTTGGTATTGGCGCACGAGAGAAAAATGGCGAGTCAAAGCCAGCACTACTTAATTAAGAACATCAGCCATCACAATGAGGCAAAGATCCAGTTGTTTGTTGATTGGTTGAGGCGTTGTGGGATGCTAGGAATAACGGGGTCAGATTAGAATGCGTCGATTTTGTTCTTAATCATGTTTATGAAAGCCCAGTAAACCTCATTATTACTTGTTAAAGTCATATAAAAGACAACTGGGCTCGTTTCAAAGTTTTGAGTTTATTGGTGAATGAGTTCGACACCATCGAGCTCAACAATAGCACGTGACATAGGCAATACCTGACCTTCTGATAATAGCGACTCGAACTTTTCATTTGGTAGTGTCACTGAATACGCGCAGCGATCTTCGATACATACCAATGCTTTATCACCAGAGCGACGAATATCGGTTACTTTCTGCGTCATCGCCATACCAGCAACGAGCTGCTCACCAGAAGGCGATACGTCAAACAGGGTAGCTGTACTTGGGTACAATACATCAATTTGCTCAACACTCTCATGTGGCGCAGATGTACAAGCACTCAAAACTAGTGCAGAAAAAGCGGATAACAGAAGGGTCTTGGTTTTCATAATGTTCCTTAGTAACTGAGTAGCAACGACATCCTACATCATAGGAAGAATTTCGCTACTTAGCCTCGGTTGGCTAGGCATTAAATGTCACCAAATGACCGATAAATATGCCAGAGTTAGAGTTATGTGGGATATTCAGATAAATGAAGCTCAGGATGCCAAATATTGCTAACACTTGATTAAGTAAGATAGGTAGGAGCAATTCATCACGATAGAAATCGCGAATGACATATAGCTAAAATTTCAATACTTAGGCTCATATACGAGCCTAAGTATTTTTGAAGGCTGATTACTTGCTGATAAGCGCGATTTCTACATCACGGTCAGCCACAAGCCACCAACGGTTTTCATAGTTACTGTCGTAACCAACGACTGGGTATGCTTCACAGCCTGCTTCACGCTCAGGTGCTGTGCCATTGGCAAAGTCTTCATTCCAAGCCATATCAAGCACACAGTTTTCAGGTGCGATAGCGTTCCATTCACCATTTATGTACTGACCAAGTGTCACGTAGTCAGCATCGATGGCATTGTCGGCGGTGAACTGCACACCATATTGGTCAGCCACAATCTCTTCTACATCCCAACCTTGAGTTGCAGTCGATGGTAGGAGAGTGTGCGGTGCTTTTGCTGTGCCATCAGGTTGAGAGCCAGGCAGGCCTTCCTCTTTAGTGATGTCTTTTAGGCCACCGTAGGCATTTTGATAGGTACCGCCATGGACTTGCATACCACTAACAATCAAGACATCTGAAGCTGTTGCTTGCTGTTTAGGCAGCCAGCTTAGTGTGACGTGCTTTTTCATATCGATGGTGGTTGCAGGAACAACAATGTTGCCTTTAAGCGCGCCAGTTTCATCCGTTTCTTGGTCACCATTGACGATACGGTTTTCGGCATTCAGGTTTGGATCCCACGCTTTGTTCTGAGTAAATAGGAACTGATAAGCAAGACGCGTCAAATCATTCATTGTCTCAGCACGCTTAAAGCCTTCATGGAAGCTCAATGAACGTTCGGTAGTATCAACACGGTTGAAGGTGTTGTTTGTGCCACCGACTAACTGAGCTTCAGAGCCATCTGTACCCACACAAGCTGCTGTTTTATATTCAACAATGTGGTTCAGAATAGGACGTTGACCCTCAGGAATTGAGTTAGGGTAGATCAGTGCTTCACAGCGGTCGAGTGTACGACTGAATGTATCCATCATTGACCATTGTGGGTCAGCTAGCTCTTTAGGGCCATCATCATTGTGCTTGATGGTGTGCGGCGCAGAATAAGCATGGTAGTCAACGCGGAGGTTATCAAACGTCAAGATTGCGGCATTCGCATCATAGTGCTCTGAACCGTCATTCATGGTATCCATTTTATGATGAATCACGTCTTGGATCAGTTCACGCTCACCGTAGCGGTACTCATAACCCTTGTATGAAGCGTTACCACTAACGATTTGTGTGTAAGAAGGCATACGGTAGTTGCCGCCACTTGGTGTAGACGCAAGAGTATCAACATTGCTGCGACCGCCTGGATCGTTCGAGCCGTAAGTACGCGCATGAATTTGTGAGCGCTGATACATGTGTTCATGGCCTTGTACCCAAATCACATCGTGCTCTGCGAAGGTTTCACGGATCTCTTTATGAATGTCGAATAGACGATTGTCATCTTTGACACCTTCAACAATTTGCTCACGCGTTTCACCGTATTTTGCACCGACAAGGCCATCGTGACTGGCAATGATAACGTGGTCAAAGTTGCCTTCTTCGTCTGCTAATACTTCTTGAATCCAACCAAAAGCGATAGGGAGGTTGTAGTAGGCGAGACCGATCATCAGGACATTTTCACGAACGATGTAGTAGTTCAGCCACTCAGCAGAAGGCATATGTTTAGCGTCTTCAGGAATGAAGTGACGCATGTTTTCGATCCACTCTACCGTGTATGCCCAGCTTGTCTCGTGGTTACCCATTACAGGTAAGAATTCAATGCCTGCATCGCGATATTTCTGCGCCACGCCTACCCATTGTTCCCACTCATGAGTAGAACCATTGTCCGTAAGATCACCCACAGGGATAACAACGTTGACCCCCTCTTCTTGGTGCTTAGCCATTACGGCTTCCATCGGGTGAACTGCCACATTCCAGCCACCACCTTGAGTATCAGGGAGTAAACCAACTTTTAGTGAGCCTACTGGCTGTGGTGTACCCGTATTGTCGTCAGAAGAATTTGAGCTGTTACAGCCAGCAAGAATTGCTGAGATGCCTAGTGCCAGCATCGAACGCTTTAAAGTACTGCTTTTCATAATTAAACCGTAATTATTGTATTGAAGATGAACATATATGACTTCAATGAGTCGTTTAACATATCTAATGTTGTCTAGATGAAAGGCAGGCTAGGGCTCGACTATGAAGTTAATGTTTCACTTTTGTTTGGTGTATACCATGGCGTGTATAGATGTGAAGTTGCTCCAACATGCCGTGCTTCACTTACATGACAAATACAATTAGTTGGAAACGAAAATTGGCGAGTTTGATTGCGATAGATACAAAAAAGCTCAGCCGAAGCTGAGCTAATGAAAAGTGACATTAAGTATTTTTAAATGGTTGGTGGTTCGCTATTAAACTCTTTTCGCGCTTCGAAACCGTTCATGAATTCACAACGATGCGTATAGGCTGAAACTAACATCGAAGGGAGTATCTTTTTCTCATAGCGTTTGTTAGCCCGTTTGATAAAGTGCATATACTGCTGGTGGGTCATTTGAATGATGTTAGCTTGCACCTCTTCCGGTACTGCGTATTCCTCCACCAATTCGGCATAGTTTTGTCTGTGAACATGCTGGCGGTCAAGTTCTAAGTATTGTGAGGCAGCAATGCAGGTTGCCTCTTCAGTCAAATCGAACATCATCTGCTCTGGAGAGGGCAGGTTAGGATTAGCGAGCGCCTGAGTGGTGATTAGCGCAAAGCAAAAAGCGGTGAGTTTTGTTTTCATAGTGAACAGCTAGATAAAATAAAGTGCTACGTTAGAGCGTGTTTATTCCACAAATATGACACTTAAAAGGCGAGCTTAGATTTCATATAGCTTTAGCGGCAAATCATGATCTCTGTTCAAACTCTGTTTGTAAAATGCCTGGGATTTCCTCATTCTTGGTGAGAATTGTTGTGATGACCCTGACAGGGTCATCATGAATAGAAGTGTATATTGAGTCAGTTTGGCGCAACTCAGCTTTTTCGTCTTCTCTAACTCTTGTCCTAAAATATGAAACTATTTCTGTTCAACAAGCTCCAGAGCTGATTTATGAAACGTATCTTCAATCTTGAGCTGATAATCAGATAGTCCTTGCTCGTGAGAGTAGCGGAACAGCGTTTCTAGTGTTTTTGTGTTTTTCTCATCAAGACCGTAGGTAAAGAAGTTATCTCCCATTAGGGTACGCGTTGCTTCTAGCTCTTGCACATACCAAGGCATCATATCTGCAGCCCAACCAAGCTTGTTCATTTGAGCGTAGGCAATGTCTTTGGCTTCAACATAGGCATCAAAAACAGCCTCTGCAAGCCACGGATGCTGCTCAAGCAACTCAGTTTTTATGGCGACAGCATGCATAATTGGAAAAATGCCAGTCTTGGCATAATAGGTTTGTTCTGCAGTGCGAGAATCTTCAAACAGTCGACCCACGCTCTCGTGCCTTTGCACGTAGGCTTTCGGTTCAGCGGCATGGAAAAGGGCATCCACTTCGCCCGTGACCAGAAGTTCTGATTCGTCTTTGCCAGGAGTGCCCGTGCGAATAACGACACCGTTTGGCATCATTGCTTCCTGCGCTGAAACCGCACCCGTCAGCTCTTTAGAGGAGTCTACATCGGATGCAATCCAGTTAACATCTTGCGGTGTAATGTCGTATTCATCTTGCAGCATGCCACGAATCCAAGTGAGAGATGTCGATGAATAACCCGGAGTGCCAATGGTTTTTCCTTTTAAGTCTTCAGGCTTTTCTATGCCAGATTCTTCATTGATGAAGATACTTTTGTGGCGGAAAACACGGAGTGGATAGATTGGAAGCAAGGTGTAATCACGAAAGTCTTCGTTTGCGTAAGCAAGCATATATGGGTGCAAACCGATTTCCGTAATATCAAGGGTTTGTTCGCCATTGAGAACATCATTATTCATCTCACCAATGCCCATTTTGACGTAATCTAGGTCAACACCTTCAATGTCAACTTGCCCGTTGAGTATCGGCTTTAGACGAGGAAACTCATAGCCAGAAATGGTTAACTGCAAGTTACCTTGTGCTGCGACTTGTGCTTGTGTTGTCGGAGCCACGTTAGCAAAAGCGCTAGAAGAGCCGATAGCAAGCGTTAAGAATGAAATGGATTTGTTCATAGTGTTCTCTTTCTCAATGTTTTAGATGATAGTGCGCCTCCTTGTGCAATCATCCGGCAGATTATTATGTGGTCAATAGAGACTTATCATTTCACCCGATAAGCCAAATAGTTGAGTCGTGACTGTTGTCAGTGATTAGATGATGTAACGTTGATTTTTGCCGATGGTTTGCATCATTCTTTCATCGCTGTAACGACCAAATTTAACCGGATAACCATAGACACGAGCGATTCGCGCGAGGCTTTGGTCGATATGTGCGAAGTACTTTTTCCAGCCAGCACAGAGGTAGTTGTGATTAGCCTCACCATTGGCATTTTTGATGAAACGGTTTTTGGGACATTCGCCATAGCATGCAAATACGTACTCGCAGCGTTGACACTCTGAAGTCAATGTTTCGATCTTCGCATGACCAAAATCTTGCTGCTTGTCGCCATATGAGACTTCATCGAGTTTGTCGTGATGAATGTTACCCACTTTGTATTCAGGATAAACATAGTGGTCACAGGCATAGAGGTCACCGTTAGGCTCCATGGCTAAACCTTTTCCGCAGACAGGGTTTAAGGTACAGAGCTGGCTGCTTTCTCCTATCCAAGAAGCTAGGTTCGCTTCAAAATATTGAACAAAGACATTACCGATGTCATTTTTTACCCACTCATCAAAGACAGCAATTAGGAAATTGCCCCAACCGAGATCAGAGACACAAAATGACTCGACAACAGAGTTCGCATTGCCAGGAATAAGGCGTTTGTCACCTTGCTTCACTTGTTTCTCAGCTTGCCATGATTGTCCGTCACTCTGTGGTGCTTCATCGCGAAATGTTTTTTGTTCAACAATCGGGATAAACTGAATCTGTGTCGATTTCACTACATCACGCAAAAATCGGTACACCTCAATCGGATTTTTGCTGGTGAGATTGTTCACACAGGTTAAGGTGGCAAAGCTGACATTGTGTTTATGAATAAGATCGACAGCCTTCATGACCTGTTTGTATGTCCCACGACCGGCACGGTTGGTACGGTGTGCATTGTGCAGCATTTCTGGACCATCAATACTTAACCCAACTAAAAAGTCGTGTTGTGCTAAAAATTCACACCATTCATCGTTGAGTAGAATGCCATTGGTTTGCAGATCATTTTTGATGATCACACCTTCAGGTCGGTATTTATCTTGTAATGCTACGACGTTTTTGAAGTAATCGAGCCCAAGTAGAGTCGGCTCACCACCTTGCCATGAGAAGATAATCTCAGGAGCATTGTGTGATTCAATATAGGTTCTGATATACGTTTCGAGTGAGTCTCCTTGCAAAGTAGGCGTACATCCTTGTTTGTATTCAAGCAGGTCTTGTTTACTTAGGTAATAACAATAAGTGCAATCAATATTGCATGCTGCACCAATGGGCTTCGCCATAACGTGGGTGCGTTTGATAGGTTTGCTATTAAAATTTTGACTGTCGAGAATAGTGTTCATGTATCACCTAAAGATTCGTTTGGGTATAAAAGCCTAGCGTTGACGGTGTTATTCGATATGGTTGAAGCGTTAAGCTTGCTATTGTTCAACTTTGGTTTTGTTTTTCGGTTGCTCTAGCAATATCTTCTTGGAGTCGCTCTAATAGTTCTGATGACCCCGCAGGTGAAACCAAGCTTGAGCCAGCAAAGGCATCATTAATACCCTCTAATACATAGTTTTTATCTACTTCGATGCCAACTGAAGTGGGGTGTTCTAATCCCTCGATGAGACGATTCGCGAACGTTGTACCTAAAGCATACGCTTGTTGTTGCTCGCGAGTTTCGATAATAAATTCTGATCTTTCGTGCTGATTAGTGACAGTGACACTGGGTTCTGATTGAACAGATGGTTGTGTTAATTGTGCTGCGCTTTCATCCGTTGGTTGGCATCCGGTAATTAATATCGCTGTGCTAATGAAAGCAGTGATTTTGATATTACTTCTCACGATGTTCTCCAAATGTAATGGTTTGTATTTTGTGGTGTGGAGAGACAATAAAGTAAATGATCTATTGAAGGAAGGTTATTTAGTGTGCAGGGTGAGTTGAGACGCTCGTAGCGGAAGGTATCTTAACATATTTGTTTGAGATTAAAAATAAAAGTTATTTATTTTCAGTATCTTATGCTTGTATCTTAGTGCTAATCATGAATCATAAATGAAAGTGAGGTCACAGTAAAACTTAGCTTTATGATGTTTATTTTGGTGATTCATAGAACATGTTATTCACTTTTCTTTATTGCTGCAGTATGTCGTTACAATACATAAATCAAATTGAGGTATTAATGCAAATCCACCTAATTGATTGGTTTGTTGAAAATATTCAATATATGCCCTGCACGGAGCGCAACCTTCTGTCAAATAGACAAGGGTAAAGCAGTCAGTATAGAGATTATTATTTGTCATCAGGGTTGGTGCTTAATAGATAGTTATTTCTAGCCTCAACAATAGGCAGCTGGCAGAACTATTCACCTTGATGTTGTGTACCAAGACGAGCATTTCGATATTTATGCTCGACCCAGAGAGACATAACGAAAAAGGATCATGCTGTGTTAAAAATTAATAAATCAATCGTAGCGGCGTCAGTAGCTACTGCGACTTTCGGGGCTGCTGCCGTTCAGGCTAATGAGATCATTCATGATGCGGAGCATTATATTCTGCATGCACAGAGTGGCGAACGTTGGGCTGTTGAAGATAAAGATCTTGATGCAAAACTTGCGGAGCTTGAAGCTCGTTTTGGTACTAAGCCAAACATCATTCATTACATGTGGGATGATACGCCACTGGGCGATGTGGGTATTCCCGATATTCAAAAAACACGTGGCTATGAAACTCCCGTTTTTAACCAAATGGCAAAAGACGGTGCAAACTTCATGCGCATGTATACCGAGCCTTCGTGCACGCCAACTCGAGCAGCTGCACTAACAGGCCGTTATGCCGTTCGTAATGGTATGTACACAGTTGGGTTCCCATATGAGTACGGTGGCCTACCGCGCACAGAAGTTACCATTGCAGAGGTTTTGAGCAATGCTGGTTATAAAACGGCGTTCCATGGTAAGGCACACCAAGGTGACACCGAAGGTGGCAATATGAACGAACAGGGATTTGATGAAGCATTCTGGACACCATATAACCAGGTGCCAAGTCTTTATAACGCACGTGGTCAGTTTGGCCCGTTAGCGAAAGGGGTACTGTTGCCAGAAATGTTCCCTGAAGACCCTTATGATCTCGATCCAGAATGGCGTCCAAGCGGTTTTGTTTATGCCCTAGAAGGTAATAAAGGTGGCCCTGTAACTGAATGGGGTGAGCCAACGGAAGAGTATTACTACAACA
The DNA here is from genome assembly GCF_030409635.1 of Vibrio agarivorans. Lineage (NCBI taxonomy): Bacteria > Pseudomonadati > Pseudomonadota > Gammaproteobacteria > Vibrionales > Vibrionaceae > Vibrio > Vibrio agarivorans. The sequence goes on from NZ_JAUFQF010000001.1 coordinate 235,309, forward strand.
TCGACCGCGAGGCGACAGACCGTACAATGGACTTCATGCAACGTAGTGTGGAAGAAGGTAAACCATTCTATGTCGCTCATTGGCCAACCATGGCTTCATTTATGAACATTCATCCGTCTGATCAGTTCCGCACAACCAATGGCTCTCACTTAGCTGAAGGCTTGGTAAGAATCGATGAAATGATGGGCGAGATCCAAGATAAAGTAATAGAGCTCGGTATTGAAGAAAACACTCTAATCATTGCCATGGCAGATAATGGCCCAATGGTTAACGGTGGCCCAGTGGGCTTCAATGAAACATTGCACACTGGTGGTAAAGGCATGTTCACGGAGGGGGCTGTACGTGTTCCTATGCTCGCGACTTGGCCTGGTATGATTGAAGAAGGCAGTACAGTAGGCGATATACTTCACGTCACTGACTTGTTCACTACATTTGCTCGCCTAGGTGGCGCATTAGATGGCGTACCGACCGATCGCATCATTGATGGTGTTGACCAAACATCACTATTCATTAATGGTGACACGTATAGCCGCCGTGATTATGTTTACATCTACACAGGTGATGAGCTAGGTGCGATTGTGAAAGGTCGTTATAAGCACCATGTAGCGGGTGCAGCGAAAGGTCTTTCTGGTGCAGAATACTACGATTTGTATGCTGACCCTCGTGAGCGTGTAGGTATGATGCTACCAATGTTCCCTGCGAAAGGTATGTTTACTTCAATGAAGACGCGCCACAACATGATGATTGATGCGTTCCCGAACATTGAGCAAGAACGTCAAATGCCGTTTACTTCAGTAGAGAACCCTCGTGCAGAAGTTGAGCAAGCGGGTAAGCTGCGCGTAGATGAAGAAACATTCCCAATTGATATTCGTGAGCATGTGAAAAACCTTAAAGGTTACGAAAACATTCAAGAAGAGTGGAAGCGCGCTCAATAATAGTGATTTAGACACCCCCAGAAAAGCCCTCATGATGATTTCACCAAAGGAATCCGCTCTTGAGGGCTTTTTTACGTGAGACAAAACAAAAGATTGGCTGTATTAGTCGGTGAACTATTGATAAGTTGTTGCTTCTACGTTCAATAATGTCCAATCAATAGGGAGAGCTCAATGGAACTGATGGCCCCGACACTTGAATTGATAGAGGCTTTTCACGCCTTTTATGAAGACTTTTTAAATCACGATGCTGAAAACGCTGATTATTATAAAGAAGGAAGAACGGATTTCACGACCTATGTTCAGCGGTTAACTGATGAATCACAGGGTCGTAACTTGCGAGTCGGCTATGTCCCATGCAGTCATTTTTGGCTGGTGGATACACAGCAAAATATACTCGGCGCTATTCGCGTCAGACACAACATTGATAATGAGTTTCTAGCTTTGGAGGCTGGTCACATTGGCTATGACATCGCGCCTTCTTATCGAGGGCGAGGCCATGGTAAGCATATGCTTGAGCTTGCTCGACCACAGGCCAAGCAGTTAGGTATTGGCCGTGCTTTGATCACCGCAGATGAGCACAATTGGGCTTCACGTAAAGTTATTGAGGCCAATGGCGGCGTGTTTGAAAGCATAGTGATGGGTAAAGTCTTTCCTGAGCCCACCGCTAGGTATTGGGTGGACTGCTAGCAACGGCTTGTTTGAAGTGAGTCGAAAACCTTGAGGTCAACTCAAATACATAGGCGACGTGAGGCTAGTATGTGTCCAGTTGATTAAAACAGGACTCACTGTGATTTTAAAAAGAATAGAGCAAGTACTAGAGCTAAATAGTCTTGCGTATGAAATCGGCGGCAATGTTATCTATTGCAAATTAGGTGGCGGTGCAAACGAGATTAAAATCCGCTATCAAGCTTCAGACAACACTTTTAGGCTCAATTATGGGTTTTGGAATCAGGTAGTCGTGTTTTTCTGTACTGCCACTGCATTTATGACATTGAACTTAAGTCTGCCTGATTGGAACAGTCACTGGCTGGTTTTGTTATTGATGATTACAGGTATCAACACTTTAGTTGTGCTAGTGATCACAGAGATACGGCTGTTGGATTTAAAAATCCAGTTAAGAGAGGTGGGGGTTTATCTGACTCCTGAAAGCCAGTTTAAATTTTCAAAAAATAAGATTCGGAATTGATCATTCCGACGGTGACGAGAAAAGTACATGGTGTTAACGAGGCATAAACGCCAGAGGTTATGCCTCAGTTCGGTAATTGGTCAGTTGGCAGCGAACATTATGCTGCATATTTTGACAGCTCGTGCGGGTAGATGCGCATTCCTGTCATTGTGTTCTCATACACTGAGTATTCTTTAAGGTATGACCAAGCGGTGATATCCGTGCCAGTGCGTGTTGCTAGGCGAAGAATCATGTTGTCGATATCACGACCAGCATAGTCTTTTTGAGGGACAAATAGGTTTTTGATTACTGTTAACATAGTAAAACTCCGTTTTGTAATTAACTTTCAGGTATGTATGTTAAATACAATAGACTAAAAAAATAATGTGATCAAGGTCGAGTTTATTGTGTCATTTAACTTTCATATTGTGAAATTTAATAACATTACTATCAATCAGATTGTGCAACTGTTGCACTGTTTAACTAGCGATATTATTAAATACTAAAGATCCATCACTGATCGGTTGCGTACGAGACTGTGTTTGTTAACCTAGTTTGGAGCGCACTATGGACTTAATCGTTGAATCGTTTGAAGGTGATATTTACCTCGCTTACAAGGTGCGTGGCACACACCGGCAGGTACTCGAAGACGAACGTCACCAGCCGCTTCGCTTTAATAGCCTCAATCAAATCAAAGAATACTGTGCTCATGAAGAGTATCTCACCGCGACCTTAATGCATTACAGCGCGTACAACGAAATGTGCGGTTCAATGGACGAACCACATGAGCCTGCCAAAATAGACTTAAAATGGTTTTAGTTGACGACAGCGATCGCTATTGGATCTGCGAGTGCAGGCCATCGATACACCTCTACTCAAAAGCACTCCAAGACGTTGCATCGCCCTCTTTGGTAAGAGGGTGAATCTTTTTGTCTGGCTTTGCATAGCTTAGTCGAGCCACTCGCTGTGTGACGTGGTAACTATCAAGGCCGGAGACGGACACAATATCAAGCGTCTCAATATCGATATAGCCATCAGTGTAGTGGCATAGTTAATTTGGCCACCTGATTAGAGGTGTTAGAATGCACCTCGTACACAACAGGTGAAACTATGACAAAACGTACAAGAAGAACTTTTAGTCCCGAATTTAAGCTAGAGGCCGCTCAGTTAGTCACTGACCAGGGCTATACCGTTGTTGAAGCAGCGAAGGCGATGAACGTAAGCAAGTCAGCCATGGACAAGTGGGTGAGACAACTCAAGCAAGAGAGGCAAGGTGTCACGCCAAAAGCTTCACCGCTCACCCCCGAACAGATCGAGATCCGTGAGCTTAAAAAGCGGATTGCTGAGCTGGAAGAGCACAATGAAATCATAAAAAAGGCTACTGCTCTGTTGATGTCGGACTCACTGAACAATTCTCGATAATCGAGAAACTCAAACAGAGCTACAGCGTAGCCAAGCTGTGTAAAGTGTTCGGTATCCATCGAAGCAGTTTTAAGTATTGGTGTAAGAAGCCCAAGACTCAATCTGAAGAAGATGTTCGTCTACGAGCCCTAGTTCAAGAAGCTCACAGCGTTAGTAACGGCTCAGCCGGTGCTAGAACTATTGCGAGTATCATAACGAACTCGGGCATCAAGTTCTCTCGCTACAGAGCCACTAAACTGATGAAAAAGCTTGGGCTAGTTAGCCGACAACTTCCCAAACACCGCTACAGCAAAGCAGCTCAGGAGCACATTGAAATCCCAAATCATTTAGATAGACAGTTCGCTGTGACTGCGCCTAATCAGGTCTGGGTTGGTGACGTGACCTATGTGTGGGCTGGAAATCGTTGGAGTTATCTTGCCGTTGTAATCGACCTCTTTGCACGTAAGCCAATCGGTTGGGCGATGTCATTTTCACCCGATAGCCAACTGACAGGAAAAGCACTTAAGATGGCCTATGAGTCACGCGGTAAGCCCTCTAATGTGTTATTTCACAGCGATCAAGGCAGTCACTATACGAGTCGTAAGTACCGCCAAACGCTCTGGCGATATCAGATAAAACAGAGTCTATCTCGACGAGGAAATTGCTGGGATAACAGTCCAATGGAGCGCTTCTTTAGAAGCCTAAAAACTGAGTGGGTGCCAGCTTGTGGCTACAGTAGTTTATCCGAAGCTTGGAAGAGCATTGTTGGCTACATCATTAGATATTACAGCCAAATCAGACCGCACCAGTACAATGGTGGCCTAACACCGAATGAATCGGAGAGGCAGTACTGGGAAACTTATAAAGCGGTGGCCAATTTTAGTTGACCACTACACAGGCATCACCGCGCGTTCTGGAACAATAACGTTATGAATTTCACCAATAATAAGCTCCGTTTGATTAACGGCTAAAGTTTGGTGTTCGACTAATCTCATTGCGAGCTTCAATGGACTTTCTAAAACGAAAGGCGCGGTAAAGCCATCAACGTAATAAGGAGAGAGATGGGCTTTATCAAACTCAGATTCACTCCTGTCATATCTCGCTGAGGTTTGATGAGCAGACGTAAGAAATTCAAGTGCTACAGCGTTAATGGTATAGCACTCAGTAGCAAGTATGTTTTCTAGTGTATGACGCTCAACACGATTAGGGCGAATTATAAAACCCATTAAGGGTGGCTCAGCACCAAGATGGAATACTGAGCTAACAATAGATAAGTTGGTATTGCCATTCTTATCACAGGTACCGATAAGGTTTGCACTTTTAAACCCTGATAAACTATTGATGAATCGTACACGTTTTCTCGGTTCCATATTAGCGATGCTGCGAGAGTCATAGTGCATCTGAACCTTCCTAGTCAGTGTCTTATCTCTTTATTGTAGGCTTTACGCTTGAAAGCTGACGGAGATCATTATAGTGAATACAACGGGTGAGGATATTAATGCCATTCTTTGAAACACAAGTAATTGTGGTAACTCGACTTTATCATCCTATACTCCAACTAATGGCTGTGCATATTCGTGCAAGCTTCTGATAAATTTAACAAAGGTTTAGGGCAATGATGAGGAAGGTTCGAATCGCATGTTGGAGTGTCGTCGTGATCGCAAGTATCAGTAGTTATCTCTATTTTGCGTATTTTGAATCAACACACAATGTACCGCATATTGAGCAACTATCACCGCACTCCGTTGAGCACGGTCATTAGCGATTAGACCCGATGGCGAGGGCTTACAATGAAATATCTGAATACTTTTGAGTCGATAGCAACGTTATTCATCGCTGTTTTGGCATCGGTATTTTTCGCTTTTAGTGCTCAATACAATTTAGTGTCAAAGCTTGAACATGCTTTTGTGAACCACTCAGAAAATCTTGTTGTACTCAAAAACCAATCATTGAAGCTGCCCTTTAATAATGAGGAACACAGAGCACAGCTTGCCTCTCACATCGACTCAGCCATTACTCAACTCGAAGTACTGAACAAAGTCGCTACAGATATTGAAAGGGCTTTTCCGCCTCTATTTTGGCTAGGAGAAAGCAATCTTGATGAGGTTGAAGTCTATTATGAAACAGCTGGGGAGTATCTGATTTTTCTCGCGTTAATCACTGATTCTTCTGATGTTGAGTCGCAATCTAGTGCTTACGTTGATGAAGAGACAATGAACGCTATCTTAAATGAAGAAGTTCACTATGCTGGTGTTGCTATTCATGAACACTTAATGAGTGCACTATTCACCACTAGCGATGGTGTTTTTCTCGCATTAGCGTCGATCTTTGGCGCGATATTTCTGATTATCATTTCGCTTCTGTATCGGTACATCAAGGCGCTAAAAAGAACGCAAACTGAACTGGAAGAGTCCTTGATTAAGGCGGAGCAGGCGAGCCACGCTAAGAGTTTATTCCTCTCCTCGATGACTCATGAATTTAGAACGCCGATGAATGGTGTATTGGGTATTGCTGAACTGCTAAAAGAGGATGAGCGCCTTAAAGAAGAACACCGTGAAAACGTGAAAATACTCATTGATTCCGGCACAAGGTTGTTAACCCTTTTAGAAGATGTACTTACCTACTCAACAATTGAACAAGGTCGAACGAAGCTAGTCGAGCACCCGTTTACCATTCCTTCACTGATATACCCATTTGAAAGCATCTTTAGAGAAGAATGCAGTAATAAAGGCATCACCTTTGATATTCATAATCACCTAAATGACGAAGATGTCCTATTTGGAGACCAAGTTAAAATACGCAAAGTGATTTTTCATTTGTTGAGCAATGCCATTAAGTTTACCCGTGATGGTTGTGTTGAATTACGACTGGATTATCAACAGGTATCGAATGAGCTTGTCATTACGGTTACCGACTCTGGTATTGGCATTGATGAAACCATACAGAGAAGGATCTTTGAGGCGTTTGAGCAAGGGGACGGAAGCTTTTCAAGAGAATATGAAGGAGCAGGTCTCGGGTTAACGATTGTCAATAGTATTGCAGCTTGTATGGATGGCAACGTAGAACTAAACAGTGACGTTGGGAAAGGAACGCGCTTTACTGTTCGTTTGCATGTACAAAAGGAACTACCACCTGAGGTGCTGGGAGTTGAGGCTGTCACTACGTAACTACCGACCTTAAAGTCGACTTACTTCCTCAAGCCATTGTTGGTAGGGTACCTTAGGTTAATGGTTCAGAAATAGAGTTTCTGAACCATTAGAAAGTAAAGTTATTTCAAAGCAGCAAGGATGGTTTCAGCTTTGCTCGCTTCGAATTGTTTTGCTTCTTCCACGTTGAGTTGTGTGACCACACCATTGTCTATAATCATGGCATATCGTTGTGAGCGAACACCACCAAATGCAGCAGTATCCATTTCGAGCCCCAGTGATTTAGTAAAACTGGCATCGCCATCGGCAAGCATCATAATCTCGTTCGCGTTTTGAGCCTCGCCCCATGCTTGCATCACAAATGCATCATTAACCGAAACACATGCGATGATATCAACGCCTGCCGCTTTAATTTCGTCCGCTAATACGACATAGCCAGGTAAGTGCGCTTCTGAACAGGTTGGTGTGAATGCCCCTGGTACCGCAAAGAGTACAACGCGCTTGTTGGCAAAGAGCTCATCTGTATTGTGAGTAATCATCCCAGATTCTGCTAATTCGCTGAGGTTTGCAGTAGGTAATGTTTGGCCTGTTTGAATCATATCGACTTTCCTTGTTGTGTTTCCATGATGTATTGGAGTGGTCAGTGTAGTCACTAAAATTCCGAACAACCATTATATCCAACGGTTTGTGTCGGCAATGTAACACTGATAAGGCACTAACAAGCGGGGCCAGAGTCAATTATGATGTTTTGGATCTGACCCCGTTTTAGTTCGCCGGTATTCGCTTTGCTAAAGTATCGTTGGGATACGTTCAGCGAGAATGTTGGCAAACTTTTCATGTTGATCGACTTGCCAGTGAATACCTTCTTTTGGGCAAGGCTGTACCTCAGTAGCGGCATCGAAAAAATGGCAGGCTAATTCTTCGGAACGAAGTTTGTAGTAGTGCCCAAGCTGTTTAGATTTTTCTTCTGCGTGGGTAAACCCTTCTTGGTTTGGGTCTGATTCATATACATGAGCTGGAGAGACCAATAGGACTTCGGGCGGCTTTGCCATGAACCCGTGATGGAAGTTTTGTATGACCTGAACAAGTCTTGCTGCGCCTTTCGATATATCACTGGCTGTTACATTGAATCGAGTTTTTAGATCATTGGTGCCAAGCATCAAAACCACAAGATCGGGGTGGTGGCTCTCTAAACAAGGTAATAGATAGTCGAGTCCTTTTTTGCCCGGTTCAAATGGGTCTTCAAACACCGTTGTTCGACTGTTTAATCCTTCTTCAATGACGAGGTACTCCTCAGGGAGTTTGTTTTGTAGCAGCTTTGTCCAGCGTTCTTCAGAGCTATATCTGCGCGGAAGATCAGGAGAATAGCCCCATGTATTTGAGTCGCCAAAACATAAAATGGTTTTCATTGTTGTCCTCATCATAAGAGTTTGTTGATCAAACTTAATTTAGTGTTGGGGTCAGAGTCAAAGTAGGTGGTTTGGCTCTGACCCCTGTGTATGTTTAATCTACTGGCCATTCGTGCTCACCGATGCTCCCTTTTTCAATGAGTCTTGCTCTAAGCTCACTAATGACTTGTTTGAGCTGATCTCGAATCAAACGAATAGCTGGTGAGATTAACTGCCTGCTGGGGAGCATCAGCCACATTTCGGTATTCGGGATATGGTAATCCGTCAAAATTCGCTCTAAGCGTCCGTTTAACAGATCTTCTCCTACATCGATAGCTGATTTCTTGGCAATCCCAACACCATCTACACACCAGCGACGAACAATATCACCATCGTTTACTGCTCGGTTGCTGTTCAGTTTAATTTTATATTGCTGATCATCATGGTCATAAAGCTCCCACGTGTCGTGGACAACTTCATACAGCTTATAAAGAAGCGCATTGTGGTCAGGTAGTTCCGCTGGTGAGGTAGGCTCGCCGTACTTTTCTTTATAACTAGGAGCAGCACAAATCACGTGGGGAATATTGCATATTTTGAAACCATAGAGATTAGAATCTAGCGCCGCATCTTTAGTCATAGCACGCAATGCGACATCGACACCATCGCGATAGAAATCGGTACGACTGTCACTTGCATGCAGGCGTAAAGTGAGTGATGGGTGCTCCTCCATCACCTTATTGAGTAGGTCTTTCATCAAGTTTCGTCCCATCTCAGATGAAACCGCAATCTTGAGTTCACCACCAATGGCTTGCTGCTCCTCATGGATAAGAATTTGCCCCTGTTGAAGAAGATCTAGAGCTTGCTGACATAGAGGCAGGTAGCGCTCGGCTTCTGGCGTTAGGCGCAGCTGACGCGTGGTGCGAACAAATATCTGAGCCCCAAGCGCTTGCTCAATGCGTTTTACTGCAATGCTCGCGGCAGAGGAGCTAATATCGAGCTGATTCGCGGCAGCGGTAATAGATTGAAGCTCTGCTACTTTGAGTAGGACTTGTAAATCTGCAATTTTCATAGCGTTTGTTGTTCTCACATATTGATTGTCCACGTTTTGACGAAAATGTTTTAAACATTTGCCCGTTTATCGAATTAATAGCAGGTCATAGAATCTCTATCAAGCTAAACCGATGGAGAAAACATCATGACAAACGTATTTAAAAACACCGCTTTTGCACTTGCAGCAACACTACTTTCTACTTCTCTTTACGCTGCCGATAACGCATCAAAAGTGGTTTCTGCAGATGATATTGAATGGGGCTATCTAAACCCGCTTCGTGGTGTATTGAGCCCAGGTGCCGCAGACTTATGGGGTGACCGCACAACAGATACCGCGACTGGTATGCTGGTTCGTTTCAATAAAGGTTTTGAGTCACCACCACACATCCACAACATCACTTACCGCGGAATTGTGATTGATGGCCAAATGCACAACGATGACCCGACAGCAGAGAAAATGTGGATGCCAACAGGCTCATTTTGGACACAGCCAGCAGGCGAAGACCATACAACCGCAGCCAATGGCGAGAACAACCTAATTTACCTAGAAATTGACGCAGGCCCTTACCTTGTTCGCCCGTCAGAGGAGCGTTTTGATAATGGTGAGCGCCCGCTAAACCTGCACCGCGATAATATCGTTTGGTTAGATGACAATGATTTGGTGGATGTAACTGCGAAAGGTGTTCAGTCAACTTATGTTTGGGGTAGTACGTCAGATATGGGCGGCTCAATGGTGAAACTGCCTGTGGGTTACAAAGGTGAGATTAAAACTGATGCCAGTGAGTTTCGTGCGGTTGTGATTTCAGGTGAAGTGGAATATCGATCAGCGGAGCAAGATAAGCTGTCGTTGACTGCGGGCAGCTATGTTGAATCGCAAGGTGATTTCACACATATCATTGAAAACAAGAGCGATAGAGAAACAACCATCTACATTCGCACTAACACGAAATACCAAGTTAACTAACTGCTTGAGCCTCTGATCTGCATGTTTGTTCGATTAGGGGCTTTCCCTGTATATAAAGCGTAGGGTTTTCCATGATGAATATCTTTAAGATGATAGTTGCTGCGGCACTAATGTCTGTCGCACCGTTTTTCACGGCTAATAGCATTGCACAAGAGCAAAGCGTGGTTGAGCTTGAGTGGCAAGACCTCATTCCCGAGTCAGAGCGCAGCAGAGTCGCAGAGCTTCAAGCATTGGCATTAGACCACAATAACGGTCAAGCGGAGCAGCTTGTCATGGGAGATGTGCGACCTGAACTCGATGGCGATATGGTTAAAATTCCGGGGTTTGTTATTCCACTAGAAGGTGATTCGGATACGATAACCGAGTTCTTGCTTGTCCCGTTTTACGGAGCATGTATTCACGTACCACCACCGCCGCCAAACCAAATTATTCATGTAAAGTTTGAGCAAGGTGCACCAACCAAAGACTTGTGGGATCTTGTTTATATTACAGGGACACTGAAAGCACAGACACTGCTCACTGAGTCTATCGGTGTTGAGTCGGGTTACGCGATAGCGGGCGCTGTGTTAGAAACTTACGATAAAGTGTGAGTTTGTTGAGTTAAGCAGCAATATTAATCTTGTCTGACTAGTGCAGAACACCCAAAAGCAGGTGTACTAATGCAAGGTACAGGGGGAGTACGTAAGCTAAGGTGGGCAAAATAAGGTAGTGGTAAAAGTGGTGGTGTTAGAGTGATTTACTACTACCACAGCGAAGAAATACCCGTGTTTTTGCTTTCTCTTTTTGGTAAAAATGAGAAAGCTAACCTATCTAAAGCGGAATGTAACGTTCTTAGTAAACTAACCAAAATACTTGCAGACACGTACAGGAGGCAATCATGACTAGTGCATTTGAAAGTATCCAGCAAGGTCTAATGGAAGCTATAGAGTTTGCCGAAGGCGAAACTAAAGGAGCTAAAGTCCATAAATTTGACCCTGTTGATGTTAAAGCCGTGCGGAATAATGTCGCAATGACACAAGCAGAGTTTGCATCTACTTTTGGTATTAGTCTTGGCACGCTGCGTCACTGGGAGCGAGGAGACAGAACACCAAGGGGGCCAGCATTAGTGCTACTCAATGTACTTGCGAAAGATCCACAAGCGGTAATTCGAGCTCTTTCGTAACCAAATAAAGGCCTCAGATAGGAAGTAAAAAGGTTAGGGTGAACTCACTCTAACCCTTTTATATTCTGCGATTTAAAGCTTATCTACCGTTGCCCAAACTGCCGCTAGAGTATCATGGCCGAACGCCGCACTGCGATCAGGAGACCAGCCATACAGCTCATCAGCTTGGCTAATGTGGTCTTTAAATGGCATCTCAATGGTGAAAGAAAGGCACTTGAACTGCTCACCGACCCAATTTGAACCCACTGTTAGGTTGGCTTTGCCCGGTTCATCTTTGTCGTAACCTACCGCATCTTGAAATTCAGGGGTAATGATTAACAATGCTTGCTTGAAGTGATTTTCAAGGCTTTGAATGCGCTCGTCGTATGAAGGAATGCCTTCACCTCCAGCGACAAAGTTGTATGGGATAGCTTCATCACCATGAATATCAAGGAACAAATCGACGCCCGTTTCTAGCATGCGTTCACGAACTAAATAAACCTCTGGGCTGCGTTCCATAGAGGGTGTTTGCCACTCGCGATTGAGGTTGACGCCAATACCGTTGGTGCGCAGGTGGCCACGAATACTGCCATCTGGGTTCATGTTTGGCACTACACGAATCACGACTTTATCTAGCAGCGCACGACCTACCGTGTCGGTTTCATCGAGAAGACGTTGTAAAAGGCCTTCAATAAACCATTCGGCCATGGTTTCGCCTGGGTGTTGGCGACCAGTGATCCAAATGTTTTTCTTTTCTTCACTCGGCTCACCAATGGTCAGTAAGCTGATGTCGTTGTTATCGAGGGTATGACCGAGCGTTTCAAGTTTACATGCTGGGTGTGTTTGCGCGCTGTGAAGCAAGTCCTGATGACGATCGAATGAGTAAGGTGCGAAGTAGGCAAAATACATTGAATCGTGCTCAGGAATGATATTAAACGTGAGCTTATCACCATCAAATTCGGCTGGAATACGGAACCACTCTTCACGGTCATAAGATGCGACGACATCATAATCTACCCAGCCTTCAGGGTAAGCGGACTTGGCCAAATCGCTAATAGTAAAATGGTGAGCTTGTTGCGCTTCACTCTCGAGGCGAAAGTGAAACCACTGTGCAATATCCGTTTGATTGTCGGCAGGGATAGTCAGTTGAATGTTTTGCGGGGAATCAGCAGAAACAACATGAATGTTGCCGCTCTCGAAGTTACTGAAAATTTTCATTTTGGTTATTGTCTCTTTGTTGAGGTTTTTTAAGATTACCACACTTTTATGGCTTTCAAGATGGTGCTGAAACTAACTGGATAATCGTTGCTCAACGGCATTCTAGGGAGGTACAGCGCGTCCAGAGTTCGAGTTTGTGACTGCATATCTTTGATTGTTTTTCATACAAATGCGATCTGACACAGCATTAGTCGCATAGAGTCATTGGTGTAATTTGAATTGTGCAACAAGTTTACTAGCCTACTCCTATTAATAACTCTCAACTAGGGCATTGCTGTGCTAATTGGAAATAGGAAGCAGTTATGGATGACTCTTGTCGTTGCTGTGATAGCACAGTTGTTTATTGTGAGTTTTATCTATCAACAAATGTCAGGTATCAAATCACTGAGTGAAGACTGGGAGGCGTTGAAAAATCAATACGTACAAGCATCAGCGAGTTTGGTGAAAGTTGAACGAGGCTTTGGCTATGTCGGCTTTATTCATCACTTTAAGAACTATATTATTCGGCGCTCCCCTAATTATTACAATCTCGCGCTCGATAGCCAATCTGACATTTTTAATGCCTTACAAGAGCTAAAGCGCAATCCTTCAATCGACAACCAAGACAGAGAGTCGATACAAGTTCTGGTGGATATACTCGTTGAGTATGCACTGCAGTTAAGCATTGCAAAAAATACCCCGCCATCAACATCTACTGAAGCGCTAGACGAGCTGATCAAAGTGGATGATGAACCAGCAGCAAGGGCACTTGAACGCCTAAGAGATAGTATATTAGCGAATAATATCGCAGGGAAAATAGCGCTGAACAACCAAGTTGCTCAGATGAGAATTAGCACGGGATTAATGGGTTTTTGTTTAATTCCGCTATTTCTATTTTCTACCTATATCACGATCATAACCTTGCGCTCTCAGGCCACAAATTTAAAGGAACTCACTGCTATTTATGATTCGTCGCCTGATGGAATTATATATGTCGATTCAAAGGGCATGATCAAGAAGGCGAATCAAGCCGCTCTAGATATTTTTGGTTACTCTAGGAGAGAATTTTTTCAGTTGAATATCGAGGCGCTAGTTGAAGAGTCCGTTCGAGAGCAACATGCAAAAATGCGACGTGCGTTTATTCAAGAGCAGGGCATTACACCGGAGAAAACGCGCGAAAGCCTGCCTGTGAAGGGAGTTAAAAAAGATGGTTCAACGGTAGAGTTGAGTGTAACCGTTGAGTCTAAAATAGTCGGCAAACAAATGGCAGCAGTTTGTTTGATAAAAGATCTGACGCTACTCAAAAGACTTCAAGAACACTCGAACCTTGATCACCTTACACAAGTCAGTAATCGTCGCCATTTAGACGATGTATTAACGAAAGAAGTGAGCCGAGCGAGACGTAATAATCGGGCAGCCTCTCTGTTACTCATCGATATGGATAACTTCAAAAGACTAAATGATGAATGTGGGCACATTGCGGGTGATTACGCCTTACAAAAAGTGGCCAAGTTCTTAGTGAATAGCTCTCGCGAGTGTGATTATGTATGTCGGTGGGGAGGGGATGAGTTTGTCATTTTTTGCCCAGACCAAGATTCCGCACATGCACATATTTTTGCCGAGCGTTTGAGAACGGAATATGAAGTGTTGACTGTTGGTGATGATGTACGGTTAACATTGAGTATTGGGATTGCAGATACCAATAGTATTGCAACGGTTAGCCCAAAAGACTTGATAGATGCAGCTGATCGCGCAGTCTACTCAGCGAAAAATGCCGGTAGGAATCGAGCGGTTCGCTTTGATTCATTTGGCTTGATGAACCAAGACGAAATGACGCTAGCCTAACTTAGTTACCATTTTAAAATCGCCCTTTATGAATATGGTGCCGATTCAATTGGGGCAGCATTTTAGTGTTCGCTGATCAATTTCCCCAAACCAAGTGAAATGGCTGAACACATTGACGTGATTAACATTTACTTAAGGCTTTTTAGTGATATAGCTCTAAAAACACTCGCATTCGTCGTGAAAACGAAGTAGTTTTTATTACTTAAGTGCGCATGGATAAGCGCATGGTGTATTGAATTCTATCTAATTGGGTTACGGATGACGCTCTCTATTTCTCGCAAGCTGCAATTAAGTTTTGCAGTGCTGACAATGATCTTTTTTATCTCAGGTGTCTTGGCCTATAACAAATTAAGCCGAGTGCAACTCACTACAGAATCCTTGGTATCGCAGGATCTTCCTATCGTTAATGCTAGCCGACAGCTGCAACTGACTCTTGAGCAGACGCTTTCGCTGACTCGCAGTTACATGCTACTTGGCAACGAACCTCGTTATTCAGAAGTGCTATTGCAGCAAATTGATGAAAGCAAGCAACAATCCGCTTTATTGATCGAGGAGCTCAATACTATCTTGGGTGATGTTGGCTCTGACGCTATTCAAACGCAACTATTGACGTTGGATGAGCAACTCACGCAAATCATCACGCTGAGCCATGCTACCGAGAACCTTCCAGCCCTAACCTTGTTCACCGAAGAAGCAGCGCCGATCGCCGAAGTGGTGATTGATATGCTGCAAAACCTCATTAATGATGAGGCATATGATGCGCAAGGTGGCGAAAGAAAGATGTTACTCAAGCTTTATGCGGATGCCAACAACGCGCTTGGTAGTGCACTTTCGAGTATGCGTGATTATCTGATTTACGGCACAGAAGATCATTTAGAGAGATATAACGACTATCTTGCGTTGCATCGCTCTCTGAGCCAAGAAATTAAGCAAGAAACGGTCAATATGTCTTCAACAGCGGAGCGTTTGTGGTCGTTGACAGTGGAAATGCAAGATATCTATTTCCCATTATCAGAGCAAGTGATTGCTCTTCGCCAAGCACCTGACTGGAACAGGGCCAATGCAATTATGGCGACAGAGGTTATGCCACAGATGCAGGTCTTATCTCAAACGATAGACACGTTAGTGAGTCAGCAGGCCAACCAAGCCGCGAGTCGTGCGGGTGATGTTCAGTCTAATATCCAAGAGATTGTTGTCTTTATGGCATTATCGATGCTGGTGGTCGCGGTTTGTGCATCGGTAGTTTCAATGGTAATGGGCAGAAGTATCGCTAATCGTTTAGCTGTGATTGGCCAGCGAGCGAAGTCAATTGCCCAAGGTGATATTTCCGCATCAGCGATTGATGAGAAGGGTAATGACGAGCTTTCTCAGTTAACACAGCATATTAATCAGATGAGCAGGTCGCTTAACGTAATGGTAAGCGGTGTCAATCAGCGTGTTCAGCAAACAAACATTGGTGTCGAAGAGTTGCTTGAGAAGAATACGCATACGGTTAAACAAGTGAATCAGCAGAATGTCGCGATTGAAGAGGTGTCTAAGCAGGCGGCCGAGATCAAACTAGGAGCTGAAAACACCAACCAACTTGCAGAAGAGTCTTTGACCGCCTTATCTGAATCTCAGAACACTCTCACAAAGGGCAGTGCTTCCCTTAAAGACAACCAAATCAGTATCGAGTCGTTATTTGAAAAAGTGACAGGCATCAGTCAACAAGTTGAAGTTCTTCAGCAAGAGACGAATGGAATCGAAAAAGTCACCGAAGTGATTGAAAACCTTGCTGAGCAAACCAACTTGCTGGCACTGAATGCAGCAATTGAGGCCGCGAGGGCGGGTGAGCAGGGACGAGGTTTTGCGGTTGTTGCCGAAGAAGTGCGTAATCTCGCTACCCGAACCACCGCTTCGACAGTAGAGATAGATAAACTGTTGAATGGCATTAAGCAGTCAACAACTTGTGTGGTGAAAGAGATGGAGCAGAGTGTCGCTTTGGCTCAGGAAAGCAATCAAGTCACTGAGTCTGTGGTTGAAACATTGCTGCAAGGCACTGAACAAATCGGCTCCTTAAGTAGCCAAATGACTTCATTGGCTGCGGCTGCTGAGCAGCAATTTGCAGCGGTGACAGAGATAGACAGCTTAATGCAAAAAGTAGACTCATCTGCATCCGTTGTTTCTAAGGTGAATAATGAGCAAAATACAATCACGCAGGCTGTTCAGAGCCAAATGGATGAACTTAAGCAAGATCTAAAGCACTTTCAGTTACGATAAGGTTATTAAGGGTTCACTGTTATTGGCAGTGAACCCTTATTAACGAGTTAAGGCAAGTCGTAAACTTAATTTGTTCGCGTGTGGTCAATTCTGGGGCGATCCATTGCGTTCAATAGTTTTAGCGTTGCATGTAACTGTTGATGCTTTGCTATGACAGTTTGCTCGAGTATCGCGATTGCCCAACTCGGTAAAGTCGACGAAATGGAGTAGTAAATCCAAAGCCCTTGGCGGCGACTTTGTAGCAAACCACACTTACTTAGTTGTGATAACGCTCGAGATATTTTGGGCTGTGGTTCTTGCAGAGATTCACAAAGCTCACCCACACTCAACTCTTTTTCAATATACAGCATGGCGACAATCATCAAGCGCGCTTTGTCGGAAATACATTTATAGAGTGATGTAATATCAAGTTCATCTTCAGGCTCATCGTTGTGAACCAGTGTAAATAGATGGATGCGTTTTTTCAGTTCTTCAAAGGTTGGCGAAAAACTGTTATCTATTGCTTTGATTTTGGGTTGTGGTACATCCCAAGAAAGGGTTTCTTTTACCCCCGGAATGGCAGCGCATTCAGAGTGAGCAGATGTGCACAGGGTAATGAGATAATCAAATTCTTTGCCATCGAAAGCGTCTAGTGCTTTGCTATGCATATTATCGGTTGGATAACCGTGTGCCTCTAATGTACTAAAGGTTCTTGGGTCTATCTTTTTGGATACGCTGCCTGCACTATAGGCAATATAGTCGTCACCATAGTCATGATTAACAATGGCTTCGGCAAGTTGAGAGCGAGCAGAATTACCCGTGCATACGAAAAGAATGCGTTTTTTCATGGAGTTCCCTTAATTACTTGATGTGATCCTACAAGATGGCAAAGGGATATTCAATCTATTGAGCCCTCACACAACAAGCAAATACGCTTAAGGTGTGAGGGAGTCGATTACTTACTTAGCCAAAATTACCAGAAATATATTGGCGAGTTTTCTCTTGGGTTGATGCATTGAATACTTGGTCTGTTTCTCCAAATTCGACCATTTCCCCTAAGTACATAAAGCCCGTGTAATCAGAAATGCGACGTGCTTGTTGCATGTTGTGGGTAACGATAACGATCGTAAATTTCTCACGCAGTTCGGTGATAAGCTCTTCAATAGCCGCTGTCGCGATTGGATCTAGCGCAGAAGTCGGTTCATCCATAAGGATCACTTCTGGCTCTAGAGCAATCGTACGAGCGATACACAGTCGTTGCTGTTGGCCGCCTGAAAGGCCTACTGCATCACTATTAAGTTTATCTTTAACTTCTTCCCAAAGGTGAGCTCGACGCAGCGCTTTTTCGATTCGAGCATCCATCTCTTGCTTGCTAAGACCTGAGTTTAGCTTCAAACCAAATGCCATATTGTCGTAGATGCTCATAGGGAATGGTGTCGGTTTTTGAAAAACCATCCCAACTTTTGAGCGCAGTTCACTCAGGCTCACTTTGTTGTTAAGGATACTGTGATCATCCAGTAGGATATCACCCTCTACTTGCTGACCTCTATAAAGATCGTAGATGCGGTTCATCGTGCGCAATAGTGTGGACTTTCCACAACCTGAAGGTCCAATCAAGGCAGTGACTTTTTTGTTGTGAACAGGCAGAGAAACCTTCTTTAAGGCTGGCTTTGCCCCCTTGTTGTAATAGAAGTTTAATGCTTGAACATCCATACGCAGTGTTTGCGCAGATTGAGTGTTGTGTGACGTCATCATGCTTTAGTCGCCTGAGTAAATTTTGAAACTAGGGTTGCAAGTACATTCAAAATGAAAATGAATGTGGTGATCAGTAGTGCACCAGCCCATGCTAGGTCAATCCAGCTTTCATAAGGGCTCATTGCAAATTGATAAATTGTGACTGGCAAGTTCGCCATTGGTTGTGAGAGATCCGTCGTCATGTAGTTACTGTTTAGTGCTGTAAACAGCAGCGGAGCTGTCTCACCAGACATTCGTGCAATAGAAAGCAAAACGGCAGTTATAATCCCTGGCGCAACCGCTCGGTAGCATAACTTTGTGGTCACAACCCATTGTGGTGCTCCAAGGCCAGCTCCCGCTTCTTTTAATTGAGCAGGAACAAGGCGTAACATCTCTTCTGTTGATGAGATAATTACTGGCAACGCCAATACCGCTAAAGCAATAGAGCCTGCGAGACCGGAGTAGGTTCCCATAGTGACAACCAACGCACTGTAAATAAACAGACCAATGAGTATCGAAGGTGCACTGACTAACATTAAGTTACAGAAGCGGATTACATCGGCCAGTTTGTCACCCTTTGGTGCTTGAGACAGCCAAGTCCCTGCTAATATGCCGACAGGGGCCGCAATCGCGATACCAATCGAGGTCATAATCAAGCTACCAACAATCGCGTTCTTTAAGCCGCCTTCGCTGCCCGGTCCCGGGGTGATTTCAGTGAAAACAGCCAGGTTGATACCCGATATGCCATTGCTAATCAAGGTGTAGAGGATACTAACCAATACGATAAGGCCAAAGACTGCTGATGCAGCACATGCACCTTTAAATATGTATTCTTTAATGAGACGAGCATTCATTATTTCTTTCCTAACAGCAGACGGCTAAGGGCAATGATCACAAAGGTAATGGCGAGCAGAACTAAACCCAGACCAATCAAAGCTGAAATATGAGTTGGGTCACTGGCTTCGTTAAACTGCTGCGCAATCGTCGCTGAGATAGAGCTTGCAGGCATAAAGAGTGAAGCTTGAATCGAGTTAGATCCGCCGATAACAAACGCTACCGCCATAGTTTCTCCTAGTGCTCTTCCTGTGCCAAGTAGGCTTGCCGCAACCACAGCACTGCGAATTTTAGGTAGCAGAATTTTCAAGATCACTTCATTAGAGGTTGCTCCTAACCCATAGCCAGCCTCACGTACTACGTTGGGTATTGAAGCAAGAGCGTCGCGTGTTAGGGCGATCATGATTGGTAAAATCATAAATGAAAGGATAATACCTGCGGTTAGAAGGCCAATACCAATCGGTGGGCCATCGAACAACACACCAATCACGGGAACATCGACAAGGTTCATCATTGCCCACATTTGGAAGCCATCTGCAAACCAAGGAGCAAACACAAATAAGCCCCACATGCCGTAGATAATGCTTGGAATAGCAGCAAGCAACTCAATAGCTTTACCAACAGGTACGCTGAACCACTTCGGTGTCAGTTCGTTTAGAAAGATAGCACTGCCTATCGCGACGGGAATAGCAATAACGATAGCAATGAGAGATGATACCAAGGTGCCAAAAATAGCAGGAAGAGCACCGAAGTCTCGTAGGACTGGGTTCCATTCTGTGCTAGTGATAAAGGAAAAACCGAGTTGGCTAAGGGCTAACTCACTTCCGATAATGAGTTCAAGTAGTAACCCAGACACTAAAATCAGTACCAAAAAAGCAGCGGCGAAACTGATTTTATTAAAGGCAAAATCGGCAGATATAATCTTTGCCGTTGTCTTAACGTGCATAACGAATTCTCAATGAATAAGGGCATCTAGACATAGTATTCATTCCTACGATGCCCCCGATTATTTGATGATTAGTAAATCACTTTACCGTTAGATTGGAAGCGCTCAGACCAAACGCCTTCGATAATTTCAACAACGTCATCTGGCATTGGAATGTAATCCAGTGCAAGTGCGGTATCAGCACCCGTTTCACCGAAGCTCCACTTAAAGAAGTCTAGAATTGCTTTTGCTGATTCTGCGTTTGCTTGCTCTTCATGCATTAGAACAAATGTCGCCGCAGTCATAGGCCAAGATTCAGCACCTGGCTGATCATTTAGCAAAATGTCCAAAGTAGGTGTATTCACCCAGTCAGCGTTCGCTGCTGCTTTAGAGAAACTGTTTAGATCTGGAGAGACAAATTCACCTTCTTTGTTTTGTAGCATGGTGTGAGTCATATTGTTTTGCTTAGCGTAGGCAAGCTCTACGTAACCAATTGCACCACGAGTACGTGCAACAAAGTTAGCAACGCCAGCATTGCCTTTACCACCAATTGTGGTTGCTTGTCTTGGCCAAGCAACGTCGGTGTTAACACCCACGGTATCAGTCCATTCTTGACTTACTAGTCCTAGGTAGTGAGTAAAGTTGAATGTTGTACCCGAGCCATCAGAACGGTGAACAACGATAATTGGGAAAGCAGGGAGGTTTAGGTCCGGGTTGATCGCTTTAATTGCGTCATCGTTCCATTGCTTAATTTTACCTAAGTAAATATCAGCTAATAGTTCGCCAGTCAGTTTCAGGTCATCACTTTCGATACCTGGAAGGTTTACCACCGGCACGATACCGCCGATGATGATTGGAAATTGTACAAGTCCTTGTTGTTCTAACCGTTCAGGTGCTAGTGGTGCATCTGATGCACCAAAATCTACGGTTTTTTCCTCGATTTGACGGATACCACCACCGGAACCGATAGCTTGGTAATTGAGTTTGACACCGGTTAGCTGATTGTAATTTTCTGACCAGCTAGAAATGATAGGGTGCGCAAAAGTAGAACCGGCGCCATTGACTGTTATGTCAGCAATCGCTGTTGTTGATAGCGTACCGACAGTGCAAGCAAGTAGCAGTTTCTTAGCGAGTTTGATCACTGTGTTTTCCTTTATTACATGACTCAAAAATAGATAACGCCTTTACATAGGGCATCGGAACCACAGTCGTCCTGTGGTGTGGCGCAAGTATATGGCGATTTTGATATATATGTAAATGGACATATATATAAAAAATGCCATATTACTGAAATATTGATTTAAGCGACTGTTTTATATTGATTTTTATGTTGTCACGAAAAGACCTGTACATTGGTGGTGGCAGTGGTTTGGGGTATGTCGAAGGTAAAATTTCAGAAAAGTTATCAAGTGATACCGTCTAAACATTATGGTCAGTTGTACTGGCTATCCTATGTTTTTACTGTTTTCTATTTCCTGAGTAAGTCTTCATTTTGGGTCACTTTATTGTTAAGTTGTTTGGAATCACTTGGTTTCACCTACTGCGACCCGTTCGCTGATTATGAGTTGGACCCATATAGTTACTTTATGACACGCGAGCTAACGGATAAGTTTATATAAATCGCGTTATCTGCAATCACATGGAGTGTGAGAGAATGTCAGACTATATTACAGGGGGCTGCTTGTGCGGCTTGGTGACCTTCGAGTTAGAGGACAGGTTCGATAACTTCTATTTCTGTCATTGTGAACAGTGTCGAAGAGTCACAGGTTCATCCCATGCATCGAATGCCATTACCAACAGAACCAACATAAAGTGGGTCAAAGGGCATGAGCTTGTCACTCGTTTTGATCATCCCGATGGAGCCTTTTCCAAAGTGTTTTGCTCTCGCTGTGGTTCGGGTTTGCCCCATGAGTCGCAAAATGGCAAAGACTTGGTTGTGCCTGTAGGCTGTCTTGATACCTCGCCTTCAATGTCGCCAAATGCTCAGATATTTTGCGCAGAGAAGGCAAGTTGGTATAAAGAGGGTATTCTCGCACCGGAGTACAAAGGGTTTGTGACCGTAAAGTAAGAGATTTTATGAATTACCGTGTGATAGCAATAAAGGACAGTAATGGTCATTAGAGACATTTTAAGCAAAGATCTTGATACGATTCTCGCGTTGAACGAGCAGTTCGTTAAGGTATTGAGCCCGATGGATAAGAGCAAGCTATTGAGGTTACTCGACATCTCTTATGTGTCTGTTGTCATTGAGGATGAAAACCAGGTGCTTGGTTTTCTTATCGCTCTAACGGAACATAAAGAGTACGAAAGCATTAACTATCAGTGGTTTAATGATTATTGTGATTCGTTTCTGTACATTGATAGAGTCGTGGTTGCAGATGATGCTCAGGGAAAGGGGATCGCATCAATGTTGTACCATTACGCCTTAGATTCCGCACTAGATAATTCAATTCCTTGTTTATGTGCAGAAATCGATGTTTTGCCACCCAATGAAGCATCGTTACTCTTTCACAAGAAAATGGGATTTAAAGAGTTAGAGTTACTGAGGCACAGCGAAGATAAAATGGTTTCTCTTCAAAAGCTACACATCAGTTAAGCGTTAGTCATCAAAGAGCATTCGCTAGGGACTATTGTTCGTTAGGTACTATGATTGAGCATTTAGGGTCAGAGTAACACTAGAGAGGTTAGATCTGACCCTACAAGGATTATCTAGAAATAATAGGTCTTAAGCGTTCAAGATAAACTCTTCAATACACACGGCGACACCGTGTTCGTTATTGCTAACGGTAATGTGGTCGGCGATCTGTTTGGTTTCTTCCATCGCGTTAGACATTGCAATGCCGAGGCCCGCGTATTTGAGCATGTGGTGATCGTTTTCAGCGTCACCCATCGTCATCACTTCTTCTTGCTTGATACCTAGGTGCTCTGCAATCGCCGCAACACCAATTCCTTTGTTCGCTAGCGGGTTAAGGAACTCAAGGAAGATTGGGGCGCTTTGTACAACAGTGAACTCTTCACGAAGTTCGGCAGGAATATTTGCGCTGGTTTTGGTCAGGGTTTCTGCATCAGCAACCATCATCACTTTGATGATCGGATGATCATCTGAGAGTGATTCAAAGTTCATTTCAGTGATGTCTAGGCCGTTAATGTTCGCTTCAACATCAGTGTATGGGTTGTGTTCCGTGGTAATGAGCCCATGCTCAGTGCTGAACGCGTGTACGTAAACGCCCATCTCTTTGGCTAGACGAGCCACTTTTTTTGCTGCTTTGCCATCAATAATCTGCTGGTGGATGATCTCGCCTGTTGCAATGTTTTGTACCATTGAGCCGTTGTAGCAAAGAACAAAGTCTTTGTCAGAGTTGATATTGAGAAGCTCTAGCTTGTCACGCATACCTTGAATCGGGCGACCCGACGCAAGAACAACGGTGACACCTGCTTCACGCGCTTTTGCAATGGCTTGTTGGTTTTCGACTGAGATAGACTTGTCACTGCTTAGCAGTGTGCCGTCTAGGTCTAGGGCAATGAGTTTGTACATGGATACTTACCGAACTGAAAAAGAAAAAAATAGAATAACAACTGAGTCGTATCTTACCGTGAATTTTTAGTTTCGGGTGAATTACTTTTAACCTTATGAGAGAGTAAAATAAGAGCCCCGAACTGGGCTATGTCAGTTCGAGGCTCTTGTCCACTCTGTGTTACTTTATCAAAGACTTAGCGTAAGAAAGTACAAGGAATCTCGTTAGGGTAACGCTCTGAAGCTGGCTGGTTGTAGTCAATTTCTTCTACGCCTAATAGGTTCAGCACCTGGTAAAGGGTTTTACCAACATGACCAAAGGCGATACCTGCGTGGTGTGGGTAACGTTTTTGAATCAATACATGTCGGTAGAAGCGCTGCATCTCAGGAATCGCAAACACTGCGATTGAACCGAATGATTCGGGGTCGATATCCAGAATGTTACCTTGCGCGACATAAGAGCGAAGCTTGGTGTCAGCGGTTGACTGTAGACGGAATAGAGTCACCTCACCCGGCTTGATTTGGCCTTCTAGTGTGCCACGCGTGATGTTCGGCTCTTCTGTTGGCTCAAGTAGGCTGTGCATGATTTTTTGGAAGCGAAGCTGAGAGTTCTTCATACAGCTTGACGCTGTGTTACCACAGTGGAAGCCCATGAAGAGATCTTTCTCTGTGTAGTCACCCATGATTGCTTGGTTTGCCGCAACCATGTCTTTAGGTACAGTGTTGTTGATGTCTAGCAGTGTCGCTGGGTGGTTGGTTGCACAAGTGATCATGTATTCAGACAGCGCACCATAGATGTCGACTTCACAGGCTACTGGAATGCCACGTTCAGCAAGACGCGCATTCACGTAACAAGGTACGAACCCAAAGAATTTTTGGAATGAAGGCCAGCATTTGTTGGCAAAAATACCAAATGTAGAGCCACCTAAATTGTTTTTGTGGAAGTCCAGAAGAGCGGCTTCGTATTGAGCAAGCTTTGGCAATAGATCAGGATATGGGTTGTTGTCACCTAGCTCTTTTTCCATATCCGCGATGATAGCAGGAATATCTTCATGACCTTCTGCTTCCAAGTACATGTCGTATAGGTCAAGCTCGCTGTTCTCCATGATCTCAACGCCTAAATCAAATAGGGCTTTGATTGGTGCATTACACGCGACAAAATCTTGTGGGCGAGGGCCAAAGCTGAAGATTTTAAGACCTTTAAGGCCAAGAATAGTACGTGCAACGGGTTCAAAGTCATCGATCATATCTGCAACCTCTGTTGGTGTGCCAACAGGGTATTCTGGGATATGAGGGCGAATATTGCGAAGGCCGGCGCTGTATGAAGCGTTGAGCATGCCACAGTAGGCATCACCGCGTTGATCTGCAAGACAAGAGGTAGACTCTTCGGCAGCAGAAACAAACATGACAGGGCCATCAAAGCGCTGGGCCATTTGTGATAGTGGGCCTTCTGGACCAAAGTTACCAAGGTAAATCACTAAAGAGTTAAGCTGCTTTGAAGACGCTTCTTCGAGTGCTTTGACCATATCATTTTCGTTTTCGATGATGGTCTCTAGCTCGATGATTTCAACGTCTTTTTCTGTACAAGCAGCAACAACAGCTTGGCGGCGTTGCTGAGATAGTGACAGTGGAAAACAGTCACGGCTTACCGCAACGATGCCAAGTTTTACTTGTGGAATATTAATCATGGTATTGCTCTCATTAGTATTGGGCGCTTCATAACGTCTGCTTAAGGATTGAAGCGCGTTGTTATTCTTTGCTAAGCGATAGGGCAAGCAAAATCTATTTTGTAATTTGGTAAACCACGCGATGACGGTATTGCTCGCCAGCGTTGTAGATACAGTCTGCGGCGTTGCTCATGTTGACCTGGTTTGGGTAGCATTGAGTCTCTAGGCAGAAGCCAGCTCGTTTGCCATGTACTTTGCCGTTGTGGCCCAACTCGCCAGAGATGAAATTGCCGGTGTAAAACTGCATACCAATCTGGTCACTGTAAACGTCGAGTGAAAGTCCCGATTGATTGTCTGTCACCGTGGCGTTTCGGTGTAAAGACTCATTAGGTTTAGTGCCATCAAAGCACCAGCAATGGTCATAGCCGCCAGCCATGGTGAGTTGGTCAAAATCATCATCAATCGATTGGCCGATCTTGATCGGGTTTCTCAGATCGAGAGGAGTGTTGGATACCGAACGAACCTCAATTGGAATAGCGGCACTGTCCACATGCAGATATTTATCTGAGTGGATTTGAACAACATGATTGAGAACATCATCCTCACCGCTCAAATTGAAGTATGAGTGCTGAGTCATATTGATAGGAACAGAGGCATCGGGCACAGCGGAGTATTCGATTTTTAGTTGGTCATTGTCTGTCAGCTCGTAGGTAACTTTGAAATTGATGCTAGCAGGGTAGCCTGCTTCATCAGCTTTCATTGTCACGCTCATGACCAAGGTGTTCTCTTCTACAATATCAACGTTCCAACGCTTTGCACCAATGTTAGCTGAGGCGCCATGCAGGTGGTTTGGCCCCTCGTTTGTCTCTAATTCGATTCTCTGGCCATCGTGTTGATACTGAGCGTTAGCAATACGGTTTGCCCAAGGGCCAACCACACAACCAAAGTACACCTTGCCTTCGATATACTGCTCTGGAGAGTCGTAACCTAAAACAATATTGCGGCGTTCGCCGTTTTTGTCTTGGGTGAAGAAGTTTACAATCACAGCGCCTAGGTCAGAAATATCGACTTGAGTGCCTTTGTGATTCGTTAATGAGTACAGATGATATTCGCCCCAAGTTTTGGGCTTAAGAGCTTCGTTTTGCGCCAACATAATTATTCCTCTCTTTTGTTGAGGTTATTTTGACGTGAAGAAAGAGTCTCTCGCTATTACGTTTATTTAGTAGTGATTTCACAAAAATCACTATGTTGATAGGTGTCATATTTTTCAGCCAATTTCGCCGATTTTTACGAAATAGCGTCAGTTCAGTGGGAAAAAACAGAATAGAGAACCCTCTGGTCGTTATCTGTTTTTCTTCGGCGCAGATCAATGTGAAGGTTGAGGTGCGATATATAGGTGGGGTGAATAACAGGATTTAATATAACAAAAGTGATATTTCATAAATATCAGATATGGCATTGTTGCGCTTATAGTCTCTCACGATAATCGAGTTTCAAATTGAGTTCTCCAGTAATAAGGACGTTGCTGACATCAACGTGGAGAAAAACATGGAATTGAATAAGAAGATTATCGCTCTGTCTGCCGTTGCTACATTGAGCTTTAACGCAGTTGCAGAAGAAGAACTACAAAATATGTCTGATCCGCTAGCGGTATACACACAGGCGGGTATTGGCTATACAGATAAAGGTTTGAACCTGAAAGTGGGCCAAGCTTATGACACTGGAAACCCAGTGACCATGGGCATGCATATCCTGGAGCTAAAAGGCCTTATGGGTGAAGACCTAGGCTGGGGGGGTGATGTACGCAAAAGCAACGATAATAGTGTTGATAGCTTCCGCTACCGCCACTTTGGTGTCGATCTAACGAATGGTCGCGGTTCACAAGTTGACGTGAACATGAACTTCCAAACCTACGGTATGAAAGATGACTATTCACGTGGTGAAACGGGGACACAAGGAACGGCGTCTTACAGTATTTTACAAGCATTGCCGAAGATGGGGCCTTTCAACTTATACCCGTTAGCCGGTGTTGGTGTTGCATTTGGTGACTCATTTGAGGCAGACAGAGCAGGCGATTCACAAGCACAAGATCGTTGGGATATTCACGGTACGTATTATGTTGTCGGCATGTATGGGAAGTTGGAAATAACGGATAAGATATGGTTAAACTACAACCCTATGTATCTCGGTACGATGTCTGGTTCAGATTTCTATAAGAACAATGCATTTGGTTTAGATAATGACACTGTGTTTGCACATGAAGCGACAATTTCATATCAAATCAATCCTCGTTCAAACATTCGCTACTTTGCTAACTGGAGCGAATATACAGACTTCGCGGATGGTGACCACCGTATTGAATACAACTACCAGTTCTAAATTGTATGCGTCGTTAGAGTGTCTGAAGTCAGACACTCATTGTTTTACAAGATTAACGGCACCTTCTTAGTTGAAGTGAAGGCGATAGGGGTAAGTTTGTCTAACTTATCGTTTACCCAGAGTACTTATAGTGTTTCTAGGCAATCTGTCTAACGTGTGATTTTTGATTCTTGGCCTCGCTGGCTTCAGCGAGGTTTATTTTGCTCAGCGTTATAGTTCGTTTATGTGCTAGTGGTGGTGGGGTAACACACTGTCGACAATCGCTTCGATCCAATTAAACCGATCTGATTTGAGAAAGCGGCTATTATAGATAAGGCCAAGGTCGAGCAGATTATAGGTCTCTAGGTCGTTCATTTTGATTAAGTCATAGTCATCAGAGTGAAGCGAGTCCAAGATGCTCATTGGAGCGATCAATATCGCGTCTGAACTTCTTACCTCACTTAATAGTGGGTTAATATTCTGAGCCCGCATTCTAGGGACGAGTTTTTTAAATGCCTCGCGTTTTTTTACTATCATTTCATTAGAGTTGAATTCAGGAACAATGAGCCCTAGAAGGTCTAGGTTTGCAAACTCGTCTAAGTCTAGTAATGCGCCTGCTTTCGGATGATTTTTTCGGCATAAGCCATGAAAACGATACTGACCTACCTTTACCTGGCGCAACTCTTTGGTGACATCTAGTGGAAAAAAGTTAATGGCAAAATCAAGTTCACCCGTGAGTAATTGGGCAGGTGTAGTGATAGAGTACGCGTGCAGCTCGATATTGATATTTGGCGCTTCTTTATTAAGTGCTTGGCAAATCTTATAGCCGTGTGTTTCCATGATAAAGGCATTGAGGGCTATCTTGAACGTGCCTGTGAGTTCGTGAGGTTTGAACTCAGAAGTTTGCAGGCTGACCGCTAGTTCATCCAATAGCTTAGGTAATATAGTGGCGAGTTCTTCCGCTTTAGGGGTCAATGTCAGTCCGCGAGATTGACGAATAAACAATTGGTCACCTAGTGCATCACGAATCTTCGCTAAATTCCGGCTGACCGCTGGCTGGCTTGTACCTAGTATTTCTGCCGCTTTGTTGGTGTTCTTTACCTTAAGAAGCACGATAAGTGTTTTCAATAAGTTAAGGTCAAATTTGGCCAGATCCATCTTGTGAACATACTCATATAACAAAAGTGATATTTATATAGTATTCGATATGCCGTATTGTGCAATGGTAGGCCGCAGAAATAGAAAGGCCACTATCGATAGTGGCCTTAAGTACGTTCAGTTTCGGAGCTGTTTAGTGAACAAACTGGTCTCGAATTACTGCTACGTTCTGATTACTGACTTCACCTTGTTTGTATATTGTATCGAGTTTTTCCGCGATAGCGATGTTGCTCTTTAGCAGTTGGTCGGTCTCTTCTACGTGAGAATCAATATCCTGAATATTGCTTAGAATGCTTTCCGTCTGTTGGTTTGCATTGTCCATCTCATTCGAAGCAAGCGAGACGTCTTGGGCGATTTGCGTTATCTGAGTGAGCAGGCGTGCGACACTCTCACGTGAATCATTGAGTGAGTTTTGCGTGTTTTGAGCCAATTTACGCACTTCATCAGCAACCACTGCAAAGCCTCGGCCATATTGCCCTGCACGAGCGGCTTCGATGCTTGCGTTAAGCGCGAGCAGGTTAGTTTGCTCGGCGATTTGCTCAATAATACGGAAGATAGATTCAATGGTAGATAGATCGCCTTCTGCTTTAGATACGTTATCCGTGAGGCTTCCTAGCTGTTGCGAGAGAGTTTGAATCGATTGATTGAAAATCGCAAATTGGGCATTGAGTTCGCGGCTGTCGGTATTGATAGCCTGTGTTTTCTCTTCGGCTTCTTTTGAAAGAGAAAGTGACTCGTTCGCTACAGACATCGCACTTTGGCTGGTGGTAATTAAACTCTCTTGCATTTGACTTAGGAGCTTGTTCGCTTGTAATTCTAGCTCTAAGAAATAACGTGAGAACGAAGCATATTGCGCCACAAAATTATCCGCCTTAGTAAAAGCTAAGTCCGTTTTTCTATAGAAGAAGAGGGCACTTAGAGTCTCATTCACGTTAACACCACAGAGTTCACCTAGCGTTGAAAAACCAGCACACGGGAAGTCATCAAAGGTATTTAAGCGCGAGAGAGCACTTTGGTTTTTCAAACGTCGAAGAATACAGTCAAACAAGATACCGCTGACAGGCTCTTTGTCACGTGGGTTGAAGGCATCGAAGTCGCGCTGAGTGGTGGCAACAAAGTCTTTGCTCTTCATCAAGTAAAGATGTGTGGCAAGAGGCAAGTCACAGTAGAATGACAATGAACCTTTCTCTAAATCAATACCGGCCACTGAACGAATGAAATATGTGTCTTTCACTTTAATCGCAAACGTGTAATTTGCTAGTTCTTGCTCAAGTTGCTCAGGGCGGCATCTTAGGTGTGAGCACAAGGCATCAACAAACCCATTCATATCCGTACCATCACTGCTTAGTACTTTGCTGACGCTACGAAACGCCGGGTTTGCATCGGTGATCAGCCAGTGATTGGCGGTTGGTTCATAGTTGTGACTGGTAAACAGTCGATATTGATAGTTTGGGTTAATTTTAACGAAGCACAAAATGGCTTGAGTTTGATAGGCTTTGTGACGTGTCGCGATGGTCGTTTGGTTATTGCTTAAGTCATTACCTGCTGTTCCCCCAACAAATGGGACAGCAAACTTCGCTTGTTGATAGATCGCTTCCATCAACCAGCTTTCACAGTTAGTAAAACCATTTACAAAGGTCAATGCAAAAGTATCGGAATGGTCTAAAGCAAATGAAGGGTGAATACTGCTTAGCTGCTGTGCAATGGCGGCAACGCGTTGGTCCTTCGATTGAGTTTGCTCATTACGCAAAATATCTTGGCAAGGTAGGTTGATTGCATGGCATGAAACGTCTTCGATGAGCTCACTAGAGAAGAGTTGAATCACGATATCTTCGCTATAACGAGTTTGATAGGTGTCACCATCCGCGGTATTGAGCTGCCCAGACGTTGTTGTAAGAATCAACTCACATGAACAAAGGCTTGCGAGTTTATGCCTCACACGGTCCATGTCTACTTTACAAGGCACAAATCCAAGGATTAATGCAGGTTTCCCGATAGTTCCAAACAGGCCAGCTTCATCAAGTTGAAGTAAATCATTAAAGCTAAGCGTAACTACTTTAGAAGGTTCTAACTGTGCAGACTGTTCCATAGTCTGCTTACGTTTTAAAAAGCGCATAGGTTACTCAAGTCAAATTGTATTAATTGCACATCCTTTGCCCACAACTATTAACTACCTTTGTCGCCTCTCCAATAGTGATATATACCTGTGGTATTAAAGCAAGGTGATGTATTCGTATTTTATTGTAAGAATGATTATATGAATCGTGTTGTTTGATTCGATGACAATGTAACATTTTCTTACATTAATTTATATTAATGTCAGTAAGTTAGACTCTTATCTCTTTCTGTGCATTCGGTTTGACTCCGATCAATACTCATTCTTCTCATAAGATTTATTGACGTCAGATTGATAAAAAGACTTAAATTTGGAATTTAGTGTAAACGTTTCCACTAACGTGAGGAGAATCACAAACCGATCTCTAATTGTTGGCTAGAATCATAATCAATGAATTGGGAGACTAACATGAACGTATTAGTAACAGGCGGTATGGGCTACATCGGCAGCCACACTTGTGTCCAAATGATTGAAGCCGGCATGGAGCCGATCATTGTTGATAACCTATGCAATGCAAAATCAGAAGTATTAAATCGCATTGAAGCCTTAACAGGTAAACGACCAACCTTCTTTGAAGGTGATATTCGTGATGAGGCATTTTTAGACGGTGTTTTCCAACAACATGATATTGGTGCAGTGATTCATTTCGCTGGATTAAAAGCGGTTGGAGAATCGGTAGCAAAGCCGCTTGAGTACTACGATAACAATGTGAACGGTTCTTTAGTGTTAGCACGTTGCATGCGCAAAGCGGGTGTGAAGAGCATTGTATTTAGCTCTTCGGCAACGGTTTACGGTGACCCAGAGATTGTGCCAATCACGGAAGACTCACCAACGGGTGCGACAACAAACCCATATGGTCGCAGTAAATACATGGTAGAGCAGTGTTTGTCTGACTTGTTTAATGCTGAAGACGATTGGAGCATTACACTATTACGTTACTTTAACCCAGTTGGCGCACATCCTTCGGGGACAATGGGGGAAGACCCTCAAGGTATCCCAAACAACCTAATGCCATTTATTGCGCAAGTTGCCGTTGGTCGCCGCGAAAAACTGGCTGTTTTTGGTAACGATTACCCTACACCAGATGGTACGGGTGTGCGTGACTACATTCATGTCATGGATCTGGCCGATGGCCATATTGCTGCTCTGAAATCAGTGGGTGAAAAGAGTGGTTTACACATTTTCAACTTAGGAACAGGTAAAGGCTCAAGCGTATTAGAAATGGTTGGCGCGTTTAGTGAAGCGTGTGGTCATGATGTGGCATACGAGATTTGTCCACGTCGTCCGGGTGATATTGCAGAGTGCTGGGCAAGTACGGACAAAGCCGAGCGTGTATTGGGTTGGAAAGCCACTCGCACAATCGCGGCAATGACGCAGGATACTTGGAACTGGCAGTCGAAAAATCCACAAGGTTACTAATAAGATTTACATTTAAAGATTTAGAGAAAGAGCAATGGCAAACACAGAATTTAACCCAGTGGATCACCCACACCGTCGTTATAACCCGCTTACGGGTCAATGGATTTTAGTCTCTCCGCACCGCGCAAAGCGTCCTTGGAGTGGTCAAGACGAGAAACCATCAACAGAGCAGTTGCCAAGTTACGATGGTAAGTGTTTCTTATGCCCAACCAATGAGCGTATCTCTGGTGATGTGAACCCGGATTACCAAGGCACTTACGTGTTTAAAAATGACTTTGCTGCGTTGATGACGGATTCTCCCGATGCGCCTGAGTCAGATAACCCGCTGTTCAAAACACAAGGTGTACGTGGTTTAAGTCGAGTGATCTGTTTTTCTCCTGATCATAGCAAAACACTTCCAGAACTGCCTGTCGATAAGATTCGTGGAGTCATCGATACGTGGGACGAGCAGATCGAAGAGTTAGGTAAAGAGTACGTTTGGGTTCAGGCATTTGAGAACAAGGGCGAAACAATGGGGTGTTCGCAGCCTCACCCGCATGGCCAAATCTGGGCGAACAGCTTCTTACCCAATGAGATTGAGCGTAAAGAGAAACACCTTAAAGCGTACTTCGAAGAAAACGGAACCAACCTGCTGGTGGATTACGTACAAGCTGAAATTAAAGATGGCTCGCGCATTGTAGTTGAGACTGAGCATTGGGTTGCGGTGGTTCCATACTGGGCAGCATGGCCGTTTGAAACCATGTTGTTGCCGAAAACCCACATTCGCCGTATGAGTGAATTAACCGATGAGCAGCGTGATGACTTAGCTGTTGCAATCAAGAAGCTAACGAGCCGTTATGACAACTTGTTCCAGTGTTCATTCCCTTATTCTATGGGATGGCACTACGCACCTTTCTTTGAAGAGGGCACGGACATCGATCATTGGCAGCTTCATGCACTCTTTTACCCACCGCTATTGCGTAGCGCTTCAGTTCGTAAGTTTATGGTGGGTTACGAGATGTTAGCTGAATCGCAGCGTGATCTTACTGCCGAGCAAGCGGCGCAGCGTCTGCGTGACTTAAGCGATGTTCATTACAAAGAACAATAACGAATTTCTAGCCTTGCAGTAGCAAGGCTACTTACCCATTTTTTTAATACGAGTTTATTGGGGACGAGAAAATGTCTGAATTAGTCCAAAAAGTGAAAGCCTCTTTCGAGTCGGTATTAGGTTACGCGCCGACACACTTTATTCAAGCGCCGGGTCGTGTAAACCTAATTGGTGAGCACACGGACTACAACGATGGTTTTGTTTTACCTTGTGCGATTAACTATCAAACGGTAGTAGCTGCCGCTAAACGAGATGACAACCTAGTGCGTTTGGTCTCAGTTGATTACAACGACGCGACAGATGAATTTGATTTGACCAAAGAGATCGAATTTCAACAAGACAAGATGTGGGCGAACTACATCCGTGGTGTAGTTAAGTGTCTAAAAGAAAGCAATTTTGAGTTTGGTGGCTTTGATTTATCTGTAAGTGGTAATGTTCCACAGGGTGCAGGTCTAAGTTCTTCAGCGGCGCTAGAAGTTGTTATTGGACAGACAATTAAAGAGCTGTTCAATCTCGATATTACACAAGCGGAAATTGCGCTGAACGGCCAGCAGGCAGAAAATGAGTTTGTAGGCTGTAATTGCGGAATCATGGACCAAATGATCTCTGCAGAAGGACGTAAGAACCATGCATTGCTACTCGATTGTCGCTACCTAAAGACAGAAGCCGTTTCAATGCCGGAAGATATGTCTGTCGTGATCATCAACTCAAATAAGAAGCGTGGTTTGGTTGACAGCGAATACAACACACGTCGTGAACAGTGTGAAGAAGCGGCACGTATCTTCGGTGTAGAAGCATTGCGCGATGTTACTTTTGCACAGTTCAAAGAGCGCGAAGCAGAGCTAGAGCCAATGGTAGCCAAAAGAGCGCGCCACGTTATCACTGAGAATGATCGTACACTTGAAGCAGCAGAAGCTTTACGTAATCACGACATGAAACGCATGGGTGAATTGATGGCGGAATCACACGCCTCTATGCGTGATGATTTTGAAATCACGGTGCCAGAAATTGATACTCTGGTGGACATCGTTAAGGCTGTCATCGGCGAGCAAGGCGGCGTACGTATGACAGGCGGCGGTTTTGGCGGCTGCATCGTCGCACTGGTTCCACCAGCGCTAGTGAGTGATGTTAAAGCAACGGTAGAGCGTGAATATCAAGCGCAAACAGGCCTGAAAGAAGACATTTATGTTTGTCAGGCGAAAGATGGCGCAGGTTTGATTGCGTAATATCGCCCTGTATATTGGTTGATAAGGTGGTTTTAATGTAAGCCCATTCTCATGAAGTATTGAGAGTGGGCTTTTTGTTTTATGTTGAGGTTTATTGCGCGAGTGATGGGAAAACAAAGCGGTATTGATTATTTAGCAAATGTTCACTTAATCGATACAGCGCAATGACCGGTGCTCATTCGCTACAGGTGTTGAGGAACCTGGCGAGCTAATCTCGGTGAGGGTTGGATGTTGAGTTTAAAGAGCCCGCGTGATGCGGGCTCTGATTCTGCAAGTTTGAAACTATTGGTATCGACGCTTGTACATAGAGCTGTGCAAGCGTTTAGCCGCTTCAACCATCGGTTCATAAGGTGTATCTGCGATAGAGACAAAACCAACATTGTAGTTTTCACCATCGTAGGAGCGACCAGTGATCGGTGAGTCTATATATTGGAACCAGTGAGCCCCTACAAAATAAGGGTTATCAATAACAGAGTGCATGTAGGCTTCATACATTTCACCGCGCTCTTGTTGATTGCCTGCTGTTACCAGGCCTGGGTGATATAGGCCGGTGTCTTTCGAACCGATGTGGAACTCACCGATGATACTGGGCATGTCCACCTCGGATAAAAAGCTCCATGGCTGAGGATGTAAACCTTCTTTGTAGTAGTTGTAACTGATGACGTCACAGTATTTTGCAGCTGCGCGCACGACGTCTGGTGTCATGCCCCAGTCTGCAAATCGGCAGCCTAAATATAGGTGATTAGGCAGTTGTGCTTTGAGTGCTTCACGAACCACTTTGAAGTACTGCGAGGCGTAAGCTTCTAGCAAGATACCGTAGTCTTCCAATTGAGCCTCATTGTGAGCAAGCCCTTTTACACCTTGACTTAGTGCTTCCCAAGAAGCGATATTGGTTCCCCAACGAGCATTAAGTACTGCAATATCGCCGTATTTCTCTGTTAGCACTTTCATAAACTCGGCTTTGGTTGGCGACTCTTGTGCATCACGGCTAAGGGTATGAATCGCGATACCGTGTTGACCTTCGATGGTGCCCATTCGCCCCCAGCTTTTTTCATTGTCGATAAAGATACCGACACACCATGGGGTATCATTGATTTCTGCGCGAACTTGTTTGACCGTCGCTTCTGCACGTTCTTTGAATACTGAGTCAAATGGGTCAGGCAGTGGAGACCAGAAGTCATCGCCGCTACTGACGGTTTTAAAGTTGCCGATGATCCAACCATTGGCAAAGAACGGGACTTTCTCATTGGAATAGAACTCTGGCGCGGTCCAGTTGCCGAGAG
Source organism: Vibrio agarivorans (assembly GCF_030409635.1). Classification (NCBI taxonomy): domain Bacteria; kingdom Pseudomonadati; phylum Pseudomonadota; class Gammaproteobacteria; order Vibrionales; family Vibrionaceae; genus Vibrio; species Vibrio agarivorans. The sequence continues at coordinate 271,100 of NZ_JAUFQF010000001.1, forward strand.
AGGTGAAGCCCCAGTTGAGCATACGGTCCATCGTGACCTCACGCCATTGTTGCATATAATCTTTGCCATACTTGCGTTGAAGGTTTGCAGCATAGAAGCTAAAAGTTTCACCTTGGTCTAGCGCACCTTCAAAGTTTTCGCGCATGTAAGCATAGTGTTCACCAAGCTCTTCTTCATATGTGGGTAGCCACTGGAAACAATTACGGCGCACATCGCTGCCCACGAATGCCGTTTGTTTCGCTTCCATAGATACTTCAAACTTTTCAATCGAGTCTTCCGGAGTGAGATCATCTGGAGAGCGCTGCTCGACTTTACTGTGGTCATAGTCGACACCAGTTTGTGTGTATGAGTTAGCTAGGCGAATGATGTCAATGCCTGTCGCGAAGTAAGGGTAGCCGTCAGGATCAACCAGCGACCATTTCCCATCGATTTTCTCGGTACGATAAAAACCAGTCACTTCGTAACGCTTACCTTCTTTATAACCACCAAATCGAGAGCGATCAGGCATCGCCCCTTCTTTTAGTTGCTGCAGCTCTTTGGTTGTAAAGTCAGCGAGCTCTTGATCAGTGTGTACCTTTTCAGGGTACTCAAAACCAGCATTTTGGCCGTAACGGTCAATTATGTTAGACAGGTAGTGCGGATTTATTTCGGGACTAAGCATCAAACGGAAGTTCGACAACTCCAGTTCATGGTCGATTAGAGTGCCATGAATACTGAGTTCAATTTGCACGATGTCAGAGAGGTCGATGTTCATCAAACCCCACATCCAAGTTGCGTAGACGAATGGACTGCCCCAAGGGGCTGGATTTGAGCGGAAGCCAGAGAAATAGTTGGTGTTGCCTTTTAAATATTCTCCCTTAAGTTCCACCAGATAACTATTTTCGGTTTCTCCGGTTACGTTGACACAGCGGCTGTGCATCTGTCCCTTGGAATCAAAGATATTGATAAACACTTGTGTAGAGCGAGATCTCAGGTTGTGAGCGTCAAATGCAAAACAAAATTCAGGCATTTGGCTCCAGTCCCATTTTTCACCTTGTGTCGGCTCGATAAACACTGACGTGTACATATTCTTTGCGCTATGGCAGTGGATCCTTAGCCTGCTGTCTTCTGTCATCGAAGCATCAATATTGTTGAAGCGAAATGTTGATGGTGGTGTGTTAGTGGAGAAATCGAACAAAGCGACGGAGCGATCGTGCTCTGAATGTTTCACCACATCGTGAATAGTTGGTATCATTCTTATACTCTCAGATAAAACAAAATTTGATTTACTGTAAAACCAAAAAAGCTTTTTGTTAACCAATTTTGATTTTGGTACTACCAATTATTGATCGGACTCCCACAATTTGTCTGTTTTCGAGACGTTTTCAGAGATTCATGCTGATTTTAGCGGCGCGGTTTCTGTGTGGCACTTTGCTTGTCGTACAAATAGTTAGTAAAAATGCGATCTACCGTGCTTTGCGCACTATTGGTACACTGATACAATAAAACCAATTAACGAATAAAGAGCGCCTAGTAGACCGCAGGTCTGGCAACAAGGTTAGGGTACTGAAGTATGCAAAAAACAACAAAGCGTCGTTACTACGATATCGGCCTACAAATCGAGGAACTACTCTATTCAGGCGTTTTTAAGGCAGGGGAGAGGTTGCCTTCTGAACGTGAATTGAGTGAACGATTTGAAACCAGCCGTGCCACCATTCGTGAAGCAATCATAATGCTTGAACTCAAGGGCTTGGTGGTCGTTCGTCAAGGAGCTGGAATCTACTTTATTGATTCACCAGAGAAAATTACGTCTCGCACTATTGTCCCACACAATGATGTTGGTCCGTTCGAATTGCTGCAAGCGCGTCAAATAATAGAAAGTAATATCGCGGGTTTTGCTGCTACTCAAATAAAAATCAATGAGTTAAGAGATCTAAAACGCGTACTTCAAGAGCAAGAAAAAGAGCTTGATGGAGACAGTGAACGCTTTGAAGAGCTTGACCGTCAGTTCCATACTTTAATTGCAGAATCAACGCAAAACCGTGTTTTAATCAACCAAGCAAGTGAAATGTGGCGCAGTGTGCGTACCCAAAATCCATTGTGGAAAGCGCTTAATGACAAGTATTTGCACGAGATTGCGTTAAAAACCACTTGGCTTGAAGACCATAAGAAAATCTTCATGGCGCTGCAAAAACGTAATCCAGAAGAAGCCAAGCAAGCTGTTTGGGACCACATTGAAAACAGTAAACAGGAACTGCTTAAAATTGCCAGCTCAGACAATATTGAGGCCGATCTCGATGACTATTTCTAGAAATCTAAGTCACTTTTGTCATGCTATTCAGGCTCCGTGACCACGGAGCCTTTACTTTATCCGCTTTATCAATACTCATTTTTCATTAGTTTGTGATACGCAAGTCACATAAATACAAACGTAAACTCGGAAATCTGCAATCTCAATCACTTTAAATTGGTTAACCGTGGTGTAGCATTTGCGCTGTTGTTACGGTTATTGGTCGACCAATCATTTTTAATTTTTTAAGTGTAAGTGGTGAGTAAGCATGAAAACCGACTCTAATCGCATTGCGATGGGCAAAGTTTGCTTAATGTATTTTTTCTACAATTTCTTTTGGTCTCTCAGTTCTGGATCACTGTTTTCTGTCTGGCTCAACGATAAGGTTGGTATTGATGGCTCACAAATCGGTGTGCTATTTGGTCTACAAACAGGCATTGCTGTGCTCTTTAAGCCGGGCTTTGGCTACATCCTAGATAAACTAGGGTTAAAAAAGCATCTCGTTATTTTTATCTCTTTGCTTAGTATCTTAATTGGGCCATTTTACATTTATGTGTATGGACCGTTACTCGCGAATGACGCCACTTTTGTCTTCGGTATTATCGCGGGCTCTCTCTATTTAGGTATGCTGTTCCAAGCAGGAAGTGGTGTTATCGCCTCTTACAGTGATCGTTTTGCACGTTGTCACGACAATGACTTTGGGTTAGTGAATGGCTTTGGTATCGCAGCTTGGGGTCTATCGGCTATCCTCGCTGGCTATTTGTATAACATTGACCCTGACTTAATCTTTGTTGCTTGTAGTGTTTCGGCCGTCTTGATGTTGCTTTGCGTTATGCTGCTTCGCGTTAAGCACCTAGACAATGTCGACAATGATGTAGTGTCAGCACAGAAGATTACAAAAGTTGATGTGATGAAACTGTTCAAAAACCCCAAGTTCTGGGCGTTTATGACCTATGCTGCGACCATCTCAGTGGTGTTCTGGACATCAATGAGTCAGTTTACCCGTTATTTCATTACCTTCTTCCCAACTCAAGAAGAGGGGATCACGTTTAGCTCAAACATGGATGGTATTACAGCGGTATTCTTGTTCGCGTTTAGTGCAAGTGTCCCATTTATCATCCGTCGAATTGGTGCAAAAGGGAGCTTGATTCTTACTGCCGCCGGTATCACAAGCTTTATGTTGTTAATCGGCTTTGCTGGCCTTGGTGAAGAGAAGAACCTTTATATGGCAGTTGTCGCAAAACTGTTATTCGGCATTGTTAATCCACTTCTGATTGTCTCTGTGTTTGCCTACATTGCGGAACAGTTTGATAAGAAAGTGAACTCGTTTACCTACATGTTTGGGTTCCAAACCGTGAACAACCTCATGACGGCAATTGCTGCCCCGGTTATGGGCACCATGTATGACAGTCATGGTTTCGCATGGAGCTATATCTACTTTGGCTTATTTGCTGCGGCGTCAACACTGATTGCGATGGTGACGTTAAGCTCTAAGAAGTCGACCAACAGAGAGCCAGAGCTGGAACCAGCAACCGCCTAACTGAATATTGGAAAACATAGGGACTATTATCGTGTTATTTGGCAATGTAGAGAAACTATTGTTGGTTGGATATATCCATCCAATGATGAAAAAATTGATTCAAGAAGCTTGGGTCGTTGCTCAAGATGAAACAAAACAAGATGGGAAGTATGACTTGTCTCAACCAGGGGCATTCGTAGTACTCGCCACAGCGGAGACAGAACTAACTTCTGCACGCAAAGCAGAGTTCCATAAAGACTATATTGATGTGCAGATTGTTACGCATGGTACTGAAAAACTGGGTTACTCTTACGAGTTGCCTGATGAATTGCTAGCGTTAGAGCAACTTGAGAATGATGTGGCGTTCATGGATGAAGTAGCAAAAGAGCAGTTTGTTTGCTTAAACTCAGGGGATTTTGCTGTGTTCTACCCGAATCAAGTTCACAGGCCACTTTGTGCGGTTGAACAGCCTGCCGAGGTTAGCAAAGCTATCGTTAAGATCCCTCGTACCTTGCTGGTATAATGTCCAAAGCAGCCATAACGATGAAATCTCTCGCTAAATGCGGGAGATTTTTGCTTTTATGACTAGAAGTGCCAACAACGCATAGGGTATTAGGGGCAACTCTGATAGAATCGCGCGCCTTATAAAGCAATCACGGTATAGTGTGTAACACTGCTATATTGTAATAGCGATTTGTATAGCGCTCAGCTTAACATTCGCCGCCAACCTCATATTAGGATCTCGTTATGATGACAGATGAAGAACGAATTGAATTACAGCAAAATAATCCACTACACGGCTTAAAGTTAGAGACGTTGTTACAAGATTTGGTGGACTATTATGGCTGGGACATTCTGGATGCAGCACTGCGCTTTAACTGTTTTCACACCAATCCATCGGTTGCGAGTAGCGTCAAATATCTTAAAAAAACCGAGTGGGCGAGAGAGAAGGTCGAGAACTTTTACCTTTATCGCTTCAAACGTATGCCGCGCGCATCTGAAGATGAGTACAACCTGCCTCCACGCGCTCGTACGTTTCCACACGGTTTAAAACCTAAAGAGCCTATGGAACTGACGGTCGATTCGATTTTGAAATCACAGGCTAAGGCAGCCTCAGCATTTAAAGACCGTCAATCACGCGGTCGAGGCCCTCGTCGATAGCAATTTGTCTATATAGATTGACTTGAAGATTAAAAAACGAGCTGGTGAGCTCGTTTTTTATTATCAGCAGATATCAGTAACCTCTCGCCCATCCTGCAGTATTTCTTCTATTTCAGCACCATCGAGCATCTGACCAAGCGGAGATTGAGGCGTGATAACGACGATCTTATCTTCTTCAAGTTTATACCCTCCACACACCGGTAAGAACCAACAAGTCATGCCGCCAGATAGAGAGACTATCGCGCCTAACTTAATCTCATCATCTTGGTTAAAGTCTTGAAGGGGTAATGCTTTTAAACGGTTGATGGTCACGTCAAAATCAGCCACACGCTGTGATTGCCCATGAGCAAGGTAAGCCGCTTCAAGCCCTACAGTGTCATATTGTGTCTCTGCGACACTCTGTTCGTGTGTTGCAAGATCGTGTGCAGTATCAGCAGCATCTAAAGCGTTTTGGCGCTGAGTGTATAAAAGGCCCAGGAGTTTCTCGCGAAGTCGCTCTTTATTTAACATGGTATCAACGTGGTTGAATTTGAAAGGGCGTATTTTAACGGAATTGAGAGGGTAGTGCGAGTTACTGCCAGCACAGAGTGTGCCGGCAGTCCGTGGTTTACAGAAGGTTATGCGAGTTTCAGCGCATGCTCTTCGAGATACAGCACCATATCTTCTATGGTGAGTACAGGCATGTTATGCAGTTTACCGAAAGCGATGATCTCGGGCGTTTTACTCATTGTGCCATCAGGGTTAGTCAGTTCACATAAAACGCCGGCAGGTTGCAGGCCAGCCATGCGCATCAAGTCGATGGTACCCTCAGTATGCCCACGGCGAGTTAATACACCGCCTTTGCGTGCGCGTAATGGGAATACATGGCCAGGACGGGCTAGATCAGAAGCGACTGCGTCAGGGTTTGCAGCGGTTTTAATTGTTGTGACACGATCTTGGGCCGAAACACCGGTTGTCACGCCGACTTTTGCTTCAATTGAAATCGTGAAAGCCGTTTGGTTAGCACTGTTGTTGTTGCTTACCATTGGGGTCAGTTCAAGTTTGTCGGCTTGCTCTTCTGGCAGGCATAGGCAAACAATGCCGCTACACTCTCGGATCATCAGCGCCATTTGTTGATTGGTGAGGTGTTCGACAGAATAGATGATATCGCCTTCATTCTCGCGATCTTCATCATCAAGAAGAAGAACGCCACGGCCTTCTCTTAGTGCTGTCAGTGCGTTATTTACACGGGTGATTGGGTTGCCAAACTCGGCAAGTAGTGATGACTGATTCATGGTGTACTCCAAAACTAATACCAGAATCAGGGCATGTATGAGTACTGACAATAAACGCCAGTTAAACGAAAAGCGTGTCAGCCAATGGCTGCCACGTGTATTCATTCTCTCTCATCCGGACTATGACCGTCGGCTCTGGGTTTACACCAGATCTGCTGACCTCGACGAATCGAGCGCTCGCGGGCTCATCTATAATTAGATTTACCGCCGGTGGGGAATTTCGCCCCGCCCTGAGAATAAAAATTATGTTCAAATTGCTTTAATCTAAACCTAAAAGGCGCCTACCTCTTGGTAAACGCCTCTGCATTCTAACGCTCAAGGCTTGGAAAGCAATAGAGCGAACACTCCGTGAACACTCCGTGAACACTCCGTGAGCACTTCGTGAGCACTCAAATAGTGATTATGAGACTTTAAGTTGCCGTAGCGTTACTCATTTCGTGTTATCGCACACAAGGCAACCCGCAATTGACCAACTCGGTGGCGCAGGGTCATAACGTTGTCGGTATAGGTATCATCAAAGTTCATAGACCGTTGGGTTAACAACTCGAACTGCACGCGTAATGATTCCAAGCAGAGTCGAGTGCGTTTGTTACTTGCTCTGAGAATAGAACGATGGAATTGGTTCGGGCCGTTATGGGCTTTGAGATCATGACGAATGGTGTTTAGGTGGATTAACTGACTGTCTATGTCTCCGAGAATACGATGAATTTGCTGCTCTCTTTGGCGTTCATCGATAGGGTCGAGAAAGTTAGTGGAGAAAATGTCATCAAGCAACAGATTTAAAGGTGAAAGTTCAGCATTCAACGTGTTCATATCGGTCCTCATCAGGTGAAAAGCACCCCATGTGCTCTTTTGGTTATGCCTAGCCGTTATTCGTGTGCGTTTTATGCATTTCTTTTCAAATTAGGTTAGAAGGGTATTGTGGAAAATGTAAGCCATTAATGTGACTTTATCCCCCTTTCTTTGATATGAAACAGTTTGTTAAATTCATATGACATGCCTGTATGCGGTTGCTAGTCACAATTATGGTCAGTGATGTAAGTGCATAAACGACAAGACAAAATGTGTTTGGTAATCTGAATCTATTTGCCTACTTATCTAACCTTTGAGAGTGAAACCTTAATGACTAAAGTCTATTTTATCTGTGGTTTTATTGGTTCTGGTAAATCCACCTATGCTGCAAAACTGACACGCGACCTTGGCGCTTTTTGTTTTACTCCAGATGAATGGATGATTCCGTTATTTGGTGAACACATGGAGCGTGAAGTGTTTGACGCTCGAATGTCTGCGCTTACGGAGCTATTCGACCGCTGCGCAGAAAGGCTTTTAGAGTTAGGTATTCCCGTTGTGTTTGATTATGGGTATTGGAATCGCCCAGAGCGCGATAAAGCGAGAGATTGGGCGAAGCAGAGAGGTATTGATTTTGAAATGATTTATCTCGATGTCGACTTTGCTACTTGTCAGTCAAGAGCCTTTGCCCGCAATGAAATTCGTGGCGAGCAATCTTATGAGATGACGCCGGAAATGCTGGAGCTATTTTGGTCTTGGTTCGAAGCCCCAGCCAGTGATGAAGAGTGCACTCGATTAGAAAATATGTAGATTACCTTCCTTGAAGCACCTTATTGTCACGCGCAGCAAGGTTACAGAACATGACGCAAAATGCTGCAACCATAGCGATTAACAACAGCGGAACAGTCCAGCCAGCGGTGGCGGTATAGAGATAACCAATTAACGTTGGTCCTGTTGCCGCAAGGGCATAGCCAATGCTCTGAGATAGCCCCGATAAAGCCGCGGCTTGTCCGGGGTTGGTGGTACGTAAACCGACGAATGATAAGGCAATAATAAAGGTCGAGCAGTTGGCTAAACCAAACAGTCCTACCCAAAAGATTGCGAAGTCAGGTAACGCAATTAATCCTAGCAAGGCAACAAACACCGAACCCGCACAGACGGTAATGATGGCTCTTTGATTGTTTGATTTTGACAAAATAGGCAGCAGTAATAACCCTGGTATCATGGTCGAAAATTGAAGAAAACCATAGATATAGCCCGCATCCACTTCACTAAAGTTCAAGTCACTGAGCATTTTTGGTAGCCAACCTGCAAACGCATAAAACGTAAACGAGTTGAAACCAATACCCAGAGTCACTTGCCAAGCAATAGGGCAGGTGAGTAGTGTTTTCATCGATGTCGGGGGGCTGTCTTTGACACTCGTAGACGCGCTACGTTTATCTTTAAGCACTTTCGGCAGCCAAATAACTAAAGCGGCGATAGGTAAGACTAAGTTAAACAGCAAGGCAAGTTGCCAGCCTGAAAAGTGAGTAATATTGAGGCTAGATAACGGCACCATGATGCTTGAGCTGAGAGTTGAGCCAATTCCCATGGTAAAAATATACAACGATGTGACGATAGAAATTCTGGCAGGGAAGGCAATTTTCACAACAACAGGCAACAAGACATTACCTGTAGCGATCCCTGCACCAATGAGCACCGTCCCCACATAAAGCAGCACTTCCACTCCAATCGAGCGCAGGATGATACCCCCGGCGATAAGGAACAGCGCTAAAGATAAGCTCCGGTATAAACCCAGACGACGTGAAAGGCTTGCTGCCATTGGGGAAAATATCGCGAAAGAGAGCAATGGTAATGCGGTAAGGAATCCCGCAGCCGAAGCGGATAGTGACAAGCCCTCCATCACTTGACCCAGAACCGGAGCAAGGCTTGTGAAAGGCCCTCTTAGGTTGAGAGCAAGAAATAAAATACCCAGTAGGGCGAAGAGATTGGCTCGCTTTGAGAGTGTCATTAAAATTACCAGAGCAAAATTAGGGGTTTAGTATATCAAATTCACTAAGAATATCGTAAGACAATATGAGGTAAGGTGGCAAAAAACGGGCAGGTACAAACACGTTGCCCGTTGGTGTTGAGGCTGTAACAGATTCGATGGTCAGCTCAACTTAAATCGTGACACGAGGTTTGTTAGCGATTGATTGGTTGTTGAGAGCTGCTCCATGTTATCAGTTGCATGCTTAGTGTTCACTTCCAAGGTGTGAACCATATGATTCATCGAAGTCATATTAGAATCAATCTCACTGCTGACTTTAGTTTGTTCGGCGGCGGCTTGAGCGATCTGTTCACTGGTTTCACCAATGGCATTGATGGCGTTGATCACCTCATTGAGAGATTGTGTTATCTGCGTTGTTGACGCCGAAGTTTCTCTGCAACGCTGTTGAGTGTCATTCAGTGAAGTGACGACCGTTTCGCTACTGGAATGCAAGGAGTTCAACATCTCATTGATCTGGCTAGTACTGTCTTGAGTTCTTGCCGCTAAAGCGCGTACTTCATCAGCGACAACAGCAAAGCCGCGGCCTTGTTCGCCAGCACGCGCAGCTTCAATTGCAGCATTGAGCGCAAGTAAGTTAGTTTGCTCGGCAATTCCGCCAATCACACCCAGTACAGAATGAATTTGTTCTACGTCCGAAACCATCGAGCTAATTGAGCTCGACATCACTTCAAACTCTTGATTGAGCGCGTCTACGCTTGCTACCGCAGAGTGGACGACACTGTCGCTTTGTTGTGCATGAGCAATGGCTTGCTGAGTAAGTTGTGCAGAGCGGGAGGCACTTTGTGAGACTTGCTCTGCTGTTGCACTCATTTCTGTCACTGCCGTTGCAGCTCGTTCCATCTCCTCGTTATGCTGTTGTACCATCTCTTTGTTTGACACTGTTTGCGTATGGAGTTGATGGATTTCGGTTGTAGAGTGGCCACTAAGCCCTTGAACCTCTCGAAGCATGGTATTGAGTTGTCGAATGAACGTGTTGATGCTTTTCGCGATATGGCCTAAATCGTCATCGCTTTTAACGATGAGTTGTTGGGTTAAATCACCTTCACCATTGGCTAGCTCACCAACTAATGTTCTTAACTCTACAATTGGTTTGTAGGCAAAGTGAATGATTGTCATGCCAATGGCGACAAGGAGCATAGCTGCGAACAATGTGGTCAAGAGGATCTTTTGGTTGAGCGCTGAGGTGTGAGCATCAATGTAATCATTGTCAACATGCCCGATCACCTGCCATTGCTGTTGATCGAATTGAATCGGAAGGGTAATGCTATGAGTGTTTGACGAGTCTTTGTTTGTGAACAGCGTTTGGCCGTTGTTGTCGATGAGTTCAATGAAACTGCCTTCGCGGTTCAGCATAGAAAGATTATCTAGTGATGGTTGCAAGTTAATTTCGAAGATATCGATGCCACCGCTGCTGTCTATCGAAGGGTGGGCAAGGGCAATGATAGGTAAACCATCTACGTGCTCGATAGAACCAATGTAGTCACCTGTCTCAGCAAGGTTAGCGATTTGGCGGTATCGCGCCTCTTGATTTGCGTCTAACTCCAAAAAGGTTGGAGGATTGTTCTCTACAAACGGAACGGACGGGTCTGGGCTGAATACTGAACCATACATCACTTTTGTGATGCGGTGGAAACCGGAAGACTCTAGTACTTGTGCGACATTAGAAAGGTTAACGGGAATGCTATCTGCCAATTGTATGTAGGATGAAAATTGATTCTCTAGTTGTTGGCTTATCAGCGAAATTTGGGTTTCAACCGCTCGAGTGTCTGATTCAATAAACTCATCTTGAATAAAGTATCGAGAGCTCATGAAAGAGACGGTAATAGAGGCAAGCAACAGTGTGAGAATAACGGTAAATATAGTTGTTTTGAAAGATAAGCGTTTCATATCTTTTCCTTAGAAGTTTCACGCGTTAAACGAATAATCAGCGCCATATTGGAGTATGTTGTGTTTGGCACTTATGTAGGGTTGTAGAAACAAAAAAGGCTGCAGCCCGTGACTATCGACGGACATGCAGCCAAACGTTAACTAACAATGGAGAGGTTAGTTAAAGAGGAGGACCCAAATCTAAATGCATCATTAGCTGACAAGGTAGTCATACACACCTTGTGCCACTGGAATACCGAGCTCTTCGCATTGTGCTTTGTATTCAACTTGAGGATCGTTTGGTGCTCTTACCTTATCAACGCCAGGTACAGGGCGAACTTCACGTAGCTCATGCATCATGACAGCCATCGTTGCAGAGAACAGTGGCGTACCTAAGCGAGTTGGGTCGATAACGATCACTAAGCTCGCCAGTTTGCGCATTTTGTCGTACTCGCCATACATACGAGTGATGTGGTTACCGAAGTTTGCACCCATCAACACACCAGTTAGGGCATCAATGGCTAGTGCAATCCCTGAACCTTTGTGTCCACCAAATGGTAGAAGGTTTTCAACTTCGTGAGGGTTGGTTGTTTCGTTACCTTCTTTATCGATGGCAAGACCTTTACCGATTTCTTGCCCCGTCTCTTTGGCATGTAATAGCTTACCAAATGCAGTCGCGCTGGTGGCCATATCGACGATCATTGGATGAGCGCCTTCTACCGGGAAACCGAAGGCAATAGGGTTAGTGCCCAAGAAACGCTCGGCACCGCCATGAGGCGCAACACACGTATCGGTTTGAGTCATTGCAATCGCAATCATGCCTTGTGATGTTGCTTGTTCCATGAAGTATGAAAGTGCGCCACAGTGTGACGTGTTTTTCACACTCACAAACCCAAGCCCTGTTTCAGCAGCCATTTCAATACCGTGTTCAGTCGCTGCGATGAGTGCTGAGTGACCCATGCCATCGTCTGAATCTAATATCGCTACCGATGGCGACACTTGCTCAATGCTGAATTTCGCCTCTTTATTCAAACCACCCGCTGCTAGGCGAGTGCAGTAATGTTCTACGCGCATTACACCATGAGAGTGAACTCCAGTTTTGTCAGCATGTACCAACACGTCAGTCACTTCTTGTGCCGTTGCAGCATCCAACCCAGCAGCAGTCAGCTTATTGAGGGCTAGTTCGCGGAGTTGTCCTTCATTAACACGTACAGTCGTCATAATATCTTCCTTAGTCCCTTAAAAGTTGATAACGCCTTTCACTAAATCGCGGTTCTCTACTACATCTTCTTTGTAGCGCTCACCGAACGTTTGGAAGTCGTAGTCTTTGTTTTTCATGATGTCTTGAGAAATTTTTCCAGCAGCCATAAGTTCGATAACTTTCTCGAAGTCTTGACGAGTTGCATTGCGGCTGCTCAGCAATGTTGTTTCCTTTTTATGGAACGTTGGATCATCTAGCACTAAATCACCAATGTAGAGACCGATAAAGACGATCTTCCCGCCATGGCGAATAAGCTCTACGCTACGGCTCATTGAGCCTTTATTGCCAGTTGCATCGAGAACCGTGCATGGCAGGCGACCATTAAATGCGTCTTTAAGCGCCGCTTCGTAGTTGTCTTCAAGAGGGTTAAGTGCTGGAACACCAAGATTAACTTCAACGTGCTCACGGCGACCCGCATCTACGTCTGCTACCGCAACCGTTGCGCCTTCAGCTTTTGCAATTGCCGCTGCTGCAAGACCGATTGGGCCAGAGCCAACGACAAGAACGTTATTACCTTGACGCACTTCAGCGCGGCGCACAGCGTGAGCACTGATCGCAAAACACTCAACCAATGAACCTTCGGATGCCGATACATTTTCAGGAAGCTTAACGAGGTTATCTTCATAAACGGCTAGGAACTCAGAGAAACCGCCATCTTGGTGAACACCGTACAGTGATACGTTTTCACAACAGTTAGTTTTGCCTTCTTCACATGCTGCACAAGTGCCACAGGGAATACATGGGATCACGGAGAAGCGTTCGCCTGTTGCCACGTTCTTACACGCTACCCCAACTTTTTCAGCGGTACCACAAATTTCGTGGCCTAACACGCGAGGGTATGAGAAGAAAGGTTGACGGCCTGCGTAGGCATGAATATCAGTGCCACAAATACCAACAGCATTGATTTTTAGTAGTACTTCATTGTCTTGAATTTCTGGAATATCACGCTCAACGTACTCGATAGAGTGTGGCTCATTACAAATTAGCGTTTTCATGTTAATGCCTTAAATTTTTAAATTAGTGAGTAAGCTCAGCGAACATCGCTTTGATGCCATTTTCTTCGATGCGTTCGAAGGCGCTTAGAATTTGTTGTTTGAACAGCTTGTGCTGTTCAGCGTTGTCACCGAAAACCTTTTCAATCTTGAGAAGAGTTTCAGCGACGAGTGATTTGTCTTCTGTAGAAGAAACGATGTCTGCAAACTGCTCTGCTAATGGATCGACCAGTGCTTCACCGGATTTAATGTTGTTGATGACATAGTGCATCCAACCAGCGATAAGAACAGGCAAGCAGCGTGTTGCGATTCCGCGGTCATGCAACGTTAGGAAAGGATCCACCGCACGTTGTGGCAGTTTTTGCGAACCGTCCATCGCAATTTGGCCAGTTTTATGTTTGATGTTTTGGTTACTAAAGCGAGCAACAAGCAGTTCGGCATATTGTTCTAAATCGACGCTTAGGCTCGGGCTGAGGGACTTCGCTTGCTCTTCTTTCATGAGAGTCAGTGTTACTTGACGTAACTCTTCATCTTGCATGCACTGATAGATGTATTCGTAACCTGCCAAAGTACCGTTATAAGCTAGGAATGAGTGGCTGCCGTTGAGCATACGTAGTTTCATTTCTTCATAAGGCAGCACGTCTTCTACTAGCATCGCTCCAGCAGCGTCCCAGTCGGGTCGACCAGCCACAAAGTTGTCCTCAACAACCCATTGGCGGAAGTCTTCACACACCACACCACATGGGTCGCGATACCCAGTTTCTTGTTTAATAACGTCGAACTGATCAGCAGTCATTGCAGGAACGATGCGGTCAACCATCGTGCTTGGGAAAGACGCGTTGTCTTCGATCCATGCACTTAAATCTGGGCTGCAGAGCTCTGCAAAGTGAAGTACGGCATCACGTGTTAAGTGGCCATTCTCTGGAATATTGTCACAAGACATCACACTAAATGCAGGCAAACCTAGCGCTTTACGTTGCTTGAGTGCCTCAGTGATTAAGCCAATAGCAGATTGTGGTTGTGTTGGATTCTCAAGGTCATGAGCAATCAAAGGATTTGCGGTATCAAGAACACGTGATTGTGGGTCTACACAGTAGCCCTTCTCAGTAATAGTTAAAGAAACGATCTTAACTTGGGGCTCAATCAGTTTGTTGATTGCTGCATTGATGCCTGTATCCGGTGTATGGATTTGTTCTGTAACTGTGCGTACTAAACGTGTTTCTGTTTCAGTTGCAGACTTTTCAACCACAGTAAATAGACCATTTTGCGCTTGTAAATCGTCGATCAGTGTAGAAGGTCCAAACATGTTAATTTCACAGATACCCCAACGTGAGCCTGTGATGTCATTTGTTAAGTCGTTATAAACAGCTTGATGTCCGCGGTGAAAAGCACCGAAACCAATATGCACAATGTTTGTTTCTAGTTCTTCACGAGCATACGTAGTTATCGTCGTGTATCTCGCTTTCTCAATATCTAAACCGTTCATGTTCAACCTTTGAAGTTAATTGATTAACCAATGCGTTATTTATACTGTGCCGGAGAAGCAATTTCAGTGACCAATGTCACGAAGAATATACCAACTTTCCCATATTGGTCAACCAAAGGGGGCTTTGTGGTTATTTTTGTGACTTGCATAACGTTATTGGCGACAGTTATTCAGTTGTTTTGAAATGAACTTTGTCCTTATATGGGTTAAAATAAGAATTGTGATCTTGGTTGGTAAATCAAATGTATGATTGGTTGACCAAAGTTGATGGCTCACTTAATATCGGTGATGTTCCTTTGCTGGAAGGGCTTTCAGCAAGCAAATTGAGTTTCAAGTATGAGGTCAAGTGATAATGAGTGTGGATATAAAGCAAGACTCAGTGGTGGGTTATAGCGATATTTTGAGCTTTGGTGAGCCAATGTTTGAGTTTAGCCAAGTTGGTCAGGCAGGATCTGGTCAAGCTGACTTTTTAAGTGGTTTTGGTGGTGATGCCTCTAATTTCGCTATCGCTGCGGCAAGGCAGGGTGCATCAGTTGGGATGTTGACACAGCTTGGCGACGATGAGTTTGGTAAACGTTTTATTGAGCTGTGGGAGCAGCAAGGGGTGAGTAGCTCTGCTGTACGCACGTTAACCAATAAAGCAACCGGTGTGTATTTCATTACTCACGATGATGATGGCCACCACTTTTCTTTTTTGCGCAAGAATTCTGCTGCAAGCTTAATTACCCCACAAGATTTGCCAATCCAAGCGATTGCTAATGCCAAGTTGCTCCATGTGACTGCGATTACACAGGCGATCAGTGATTCAAGTTGTGACTCAGTGTTCGCTGCAATTGAAACGGCGAAACAAAACGGCACTCAAGTCTCTTATGACACTAACCTGCGCTTGAAGCTTTGGTCACTGCAACGTGCACGCGCGATTATTAATGAAACGGCTTCACTGGTAGATGTGTGTTTCCCTAGTGTCGATGAAGCTCGCCTAGTCACAGGGCTGGAGCACGCAGACGACATTATCGATTTTTATCTAAAATCGGGCGCAAAAGTGGTTGTGCTTAAACAAGGAGGTGACGGTGCAACTGTTGCCAATGAGCACATTCGTCATTTCATTCGTCCCCACAAAGTGACACCTGTTGATGCAACCGCTGCGGGCGATTCCTTTGCGGGCTCTTTCTGTACGCACTATGTCAATGGAGAGTCGCTAGAGCAGTGTCTTGCCTATGCGAATGCAACCGCTTCTATCACGATCACAGGTTATGGCGCCGTTGCTCCTCTACCGACATTTGAGCAAGTGCTCGCGAGAATTAATGAATCAAAATAGGGAACAAAGAAATGGATCTTAATCAACGCCTAGCTGAACTGAAAGTTGTGCCAGTTATTGCGATAGATAACGCGCAAGATATTTTACCGTTAGGAAAGGCTCTGGTTGAAAATGGTTTACCAGTAGCAGAAATTACTTTTCGCTCAGAGGCTGCGGCAGAAGCGATACGCCTACTGCGCAATGCACATCCAGATATTTTAATCGGTGCGGGCACGGTATTGAACGAAGTTCAAGTTATTGAAGCTAAACAAGCTGGGGCAGACTTCATCGTTTCTCCAGGTTTGAACCCGAGCACAGTAAAAGCGTGTCAAAAACATAAAATAACCATCGTCCCAGGCGTTAATAGCCCATCTTTGGTTGAGCAGGCTTTGGAGCTTGGTGTTGATACAGTTAAATTCTTCCCAGCAGAGGCATCGGGTGGTCTAGCGATGCTTAAGTCTCTGCTTGGCCCTTATCAGCAAATCAAGGTGATGCCAACTGGCGGTATCAATCAAAACAACATTCATGACTACCTTGCACTCCCAGCTGTACTGGCGTGTGGGGGGACTTGGATGGTCGATAAGTCATTAGTCAATGACGCAGCTTGGGATGAAATTGGCCGTTTGGTCAGAGAGATTGTCGCGGCAGTATAGAGTAGGTACTTACAATGAAAACAACAATTAAAGACATTAAAACAAGACTGTTTAAGATCCCGTTAAAAGAAATTTTGTCTGATGCTAAGCACGGTGATCATGACCACTTTGAATTGATTACCACGACAGTCACGCTGGAAGATGGCTCTCAAGGTACAGGCTATACGTACACAGGTGGTAAAGGCGGTTATTCCATCAAAGCAATGCTTGAGCACGATATTCAGCCAGCATTGATAGGTAAAGATGCGACGCAAATTGAAGAGATCTATGACTTTATGGAGTGGCATATTCACTACGTAGGGCGTGGCGGTATCTCTACATTTGCGATGTCTGCGGTAGACATTGCGCTTTGGGATCTAAAAGGTAAACGAGAAGGCTTGCCGTTATGGAAAATGGCTGGTGGAAAAAACAATACCTGTAAAGCGTATTGCGGTGGTATCGACCTGCAGTTCCCACTTGAGAAATTGCTAAATAATATTCGTGGTTATCTTGAGAGTGGCTTCAATGCTGTTAAGATCAAGATTGGTCGCGAAAATATGCAAGAAGATATTGACCGCATTAAGGCGGTTCGCGAGCTGATTGGCCCAGACATCACCTTCATGATTGATGCCAACTATTCGTTGACAGTAGAACAGGCGATTAAACTGTCAAAAGCGGTAGAGCAATATGACATCACGTGGTTTGAAGAGCCAACATTGCCAGATGACTACAAAGGTTTTGCTGAGATTGCCGATAACACGTCGATTCCGTTGGCGATGGGTGAAAACCTTCACACAATTCATGAGTTTGGCTATGCGATGGACCAAGCAAAGCTTGGCTACTGCCAACCAGATGCCTCAAACTGCGGTGGTATTACCGGTTGGTTGAAAGCGGCGGACTTGATTACAGAACATAATATCCCAGTGTGTACTCACGGAATGCAAGAGCTACACGTAAGCCTAGTGTCGGCGTTTGATACAGGTTGGCTCGAGGTGCATAGCTTCCCGATTGATGAGTACACCAAGCGTCCTCTCGTGGTAGAAAACTACCGAGCTGTAGCCTCTGATGAGCCGGGGGTTGGGGTCGAGTTCGATTGGGACAAGATTGCACAGTACGAAGTGTAGACACGCAGAATTCGAATCTAAACCCCTCTTTTGAGGGGTTTTGTGTTTCAATCAGGCAATAACTTATTTGAATTTGAATTTGAATCTATGAAACTATTAGGCATCCACCACGCGGCGATAATCTGTTCTGACTACGCAAAATCTAAATCGTTTTACTGTGATGTGCTTGGGCTAAAGGTGCTGGCGGAACATTGCCGTGAAGAACGTAACTCTTATAAGTTAGATTTGCAGTTACCTGACGGTTCACAGATTGAACTGTTCTCATTTCCTAACCCGCCAGCCAGAGTGAGTGGCCCTGAAGCGCAGGGGTTACGTCATTTGGCTTTTCGCGTTCATTCTCTTGAGAAATACGCCCAATACTTAAAGGGCAGAGGGGTAGAGGTCGAAGCCATTCGTGTCGATGAATATACTGGGAAACACTTCACCTTTTTTAAAGATCCTGATGATCTACCTCTAGAGCTTTATCAAGTGTGACACCCATCCCATGTTCTGTTTGATGAGTGAAAAACAGCAATCATCGCACAACCAACTGACGATAGACTGACATTCGATATATAGACTGTGCGGCGTTTATCTCTATCCGATGGAAATATTATAAATGAATACAAAACTTGTAGCAGTGGGTTCAGCTCTTGTCTTGCTTGCGGGGTGTAATGATAGTTCAGATTCTGCGCCGACACTGGGTATGTTCTCATTGGCTGTATCTGATGCCCCTGTTGATGATGCGAAGAAAGTCGTTGTGGCTTTTGATGAGGTGGTTCTGATCCCAACAGGTGATACTGAAGCTAGCATGGGAGAACCTATTGTTTTCAATACCAGTGAAGATGGTGAACTGCGCCAAATTGATCTGATGCAATACCAAGGAAGTAATGCAGAAACAATAATTAGTGAGCGAGAGGTCGTACCTGGAACTTACGCACTTTGTATGTACGTAAAGAACAATTATCAAGGAAACGATGATTCAACATCTTATGTTGAGCAAACAGATGGTGCAGCGACTGGTTTAGTCGTAGGCAACCAAGGTGCTTGTTATGGGTACAAACCAGATAACAATCAAGGCCCTAATAAAGAGCAGGGCACCTTGGTACTTGCCAAAAACAGCCAGCCGATTGAAATCATGACTGGATATAATAGCTTTGTGGTTGAATTTGATCTTCGTAAAGGATTGACTGATCCAAAAGGTCAGGATCATATCAAGATGCAGCGTAATGCGATTGAACTGATTAATGCTTCGGACTCTGGTCACATTAGTGGAGAAGTTGATTTCACTCAATATCAAGCATGTGAAGCGGATAGTGCACCATGGAATGCAATTACAGATGCTCCAGCAGTTCATGCTGTGTACTTGTATGCTGGTGAAATGGATCGCACGACAATGGGAGACATGGCTGCTCCAGAGCCTTTTAACGACCCTGTTGCAGTTGCGAACGTGAGAATGCAAGAAAATCAGGCTGATGAAGTAGTGTACAACTATGAGTTTGGCTTTATTGGACCTGGAACCTATAGCTTGGGCTATACCTGTACGGCATACAACGATGATCCAGAAACCCATCAGACCTCTGAAGATGGTTTTTTAATTTACCAGAATTACGTACCACTTGACGTGGTTGCGGGCGAGCGTACAAATTTCAACATAACGCCTATCTTGTAATTAAACATGTTCTTTTGAGCCGTTTTCTCAAGCGGCTCAATAATTTCAACGAGTTGTCCAAACTTGAAATATCTCTTTAGCTTCACTGCATTTATGCAAAGTCAGGGCTTTTATTTGATGATCTGACGTGCCCCCTCGACCACGTTTCGTTTCCAGCCCTGCAGTAAGGCATAATTGTGTATCAAATGCAGAACGAATGGTGCCATCGGGATTAAACTCAAAGCGCTGTAACTCAGAATCACTACACTCAGCAAGCTCTACGGGTGAGCGACTGTCTAGTTCGGTGGCTTGAACGCATACATCTAACTTAGAAAGATAGAGCTGATGCTCAGCGAATTTAGTATCGTCAAAGGCTTGGTCATCACCGATAGAGCCTTGATAGCGATAGCAGGTGTGTACTTGAAGGCCTTTATCAGGGGTAATGTGGTTTCCATTGCCAACAATATCGAGACAATAGCCATCTAAATAACCATCAAGGTTATCTGCTAGCATGATCTCAACATCTTTGCCGCTCACAGAGTGAGACAGGGCTGATGTCACAAGTATGACGAGAGCGAGTATTTTGCTCATGGAAACTCATCCTATTTTTGTTCGTTCCGGTGCAGTAATAACAGTATAGAAAACAAGATGAGTTCTGCTGGGAAAAGTGCCTATCGTGTTCTGATGTAATGATTTTTTACGATACAGTCTAGCAATCTTTCCGCTTTAACGTGCTTAAACTTTAAAGGTTGTGCAAGGTCACCAAAGAGCGGAATGCCGCCCCCGAGCAGTACAGGAATGGTGGTGATAATCATTTCATCAATTAAATCTTCTTTGAGGAAGCTCTGTACCGTTTTCCCACCGTCGATATAGAGATTATTTAGGCCTTTTGCATTGAGATCGGAAATGACTTGTTTAAGCTCTCCTTTGACGAGAAATACCTTATCTTCGTAACCTTTCGGCACTTGTGTCATGGTATTACTCAGAACATAAACAGGCTTGCTATAAGGCCAATCGATATCAAAGCCCAGAACAATATCTAGTGTGTTTTTTCCCATGACTAAAGCGTCAATGGTTGCCATAAACTCAGCGAAACCCATATCTGAACATTCAGGGTTTGGGAGGTCGTGCAGCCAATCAAGATTGTTCTCTTTATCTGCAATATACCCATCAAGGCTAGTGGCGATATAAACGATGTTTGACATTTTTTTGTTCCGTATTCAAGACCGGTCTAAGGGACGAGCATTATCGTTAACTCGATAGTTTGTGCAAGGTGTATTGCGACGCTTTTCATTTATGCTCTTCTCGCTTAAGACGTCGACACTAACGAGAAACGCTTCCAGTGCATTGAACGCCAGCGAACAAACATGATACAGCTACGGACCCACTCGTCTGCGGCAATGGCTAACCATACACCGAGAACGCCAATACCCCAATGCAGCCCTAATAAGTAGCCTAAGGAAACCGACACACCCCACATGACAAGTATGGCAATTTTGACAGTAAAGTTAATATCTCCCGCTCCTTTTAGTGCAGAAATAAAAATGAGATTGCCAACACGGCCTGCCTCAATAAGCAAAGAGGCGATGAGTAGCGTAGCTAACAAAGCGGTGATTTCTGGGTCTTCAGTAAAGAGACGAATAATGGGTTCTTTTAATAGTATGACCATACTTACCGCAGCTAACGAGGTGGCGAGCCCTACAAAGTAGTATCTATGCACGCGAGTGAAAATCTCATCGAGCCATTGCTTACCTACGAAGTAGCTCGTTTGAATTTGTGTCGCTTGGCCTAACGCGAGTGCAAAAGTGAAAGTCACACGCGTGATATTTTGCGCATAGGTATAGGCGGCTAGTGAAGACGTTCCTAGTTGCACTACGATATAGACTAAAGCGATCTGCGATAGGTTGTAAGAGAGAATCTCGCCGCCATTCATTACGCCAATTCGCAATATCTGACGATAAATAGATTTCGGAATTCGCAGCCAATCTTTATAAGGAAAGTGAATATCACTGCGTTTTAGAATCACTATCAATAGGACTGTGGTGACGATTTGACTAAACACTGTAGCGATAGCGACACCGGTGATACCGTAGACCGGAAGCCCAAAAGGCTGGTAAAGGGCAATATAGTTACCGATGATATTGAGAATACCAGCAATTAGGTTTATCACCATCGGTGAGCGAGAGTAACCATGGCTGCGTAGGATGGTGGTTAATACAACACTAAAAGTTAAGTTAAAGGTGAAGACACCGCTGATAATAAAATAATCGAACCCCATCTGCGCAACGGCAGGTTCAAGGCCAAACACGCCTACAATAGCTTCGGCGCCGAAGAACATCATTAGACTCAATACTATCCCAACACTTAACCCTAGTATCATGCTAGCTAGTCCGACTTGGGACGACTTTTCATGTTGCTGGGCACCATTATATTGTGCAATTAGAATCCCTGTTCCGCTACTAACCATCAACGAAATGACAATCAAGAAGAAGACAATTTGCGACACCACACCGACGGCAGACACGGCTAAATCTGAATAGCCAGAGAGCATGAATACATCGGTGATACCAAGAGCGCTTCGTAGCAGTGTTTCTATGAATATCGGCCAAGTAAGGGCGACAATATTCATTCTCCCATCAAGAGATTGAGATTTTGAAGACATGTTTAGTTTCCCGCGAGATAGAATCAGGTCAACCGAGAAATGAAGACTAGACTTGGTGGTTAACCAATTAGGCTCTATTGTGGTTTAAATAATGAGCAAAATCTTTGCGCTAATCCACAAAAGTTTGAAGTTTAAATCATGACTAATCAGCAAAAATAGCGGTCATCTTTCGATATGCACTCGGCGATGTGCCGTGATATTGCCGAAAATTTCGGTTGAAACTGGACACCGTAGAAAAACCGACTCGAAAACCGATATCGGCAACACCTAATTTTGTTTCAAGTAATAGTTTTGCCGCAGCCTCAGAGCGAATTTGCGTGATGTAGCTCATTGGTGATTGGCCAGTGTGGTTTTTGAAGGCACGACAGAAAGCGTTTTTATTCATACTGGTTCGCGTTGCAATCGCTTCGAGGTCAAACTCACGGTGGTAGTTGTTTTGCATCCAGTCAATTGATGCTGAAATTTTCGTGCTGGGTTGGACTTCGATTTGCGTATCGGTATGGTTTGCAAGGTATTCACATTGGCCTAGCTTACTGATTTCAGAGAGCAAAGAGAGAAACTGAATAACAGAGGAGACCCCTTGACTGTCGATTAAGTTTTTTATGCTATCGAATAGGTAAGTTGGTGCAGATCGTATGACCAATCCGTGACGTGAATCTGAGATCATTTGAGCGATACGTGAAAGTTCGGGGGTATCCACAAACAAACTGCCGAAACAATCAGGGGTAAACTGCAAAACATAAGAACAAAGTGGGTGTTTAGCATTGGCACTGTATGAGGTAAATCGGTGAGGTACATCAGCACCAATCAAGAATATATCGCCCTCACAAAAGTTTGCAGTACTGTTTCCAACTAAGACTTTACCGTGTCCTTTGGTGATAAACACCAATTCTGTTTCGTGATGAAAGTGGTAGGGGTGCTCAAATTCAGCCGATTCAAATTGGTAAGCAGTAAATGAGCGCTCTCTTCGTGTAATGGTTTCTGCAGTCGCTTTCACTTGAGGCTCTCTAGTCTTGTTGCTCTTAAATTAGATATAGAATAAAGGCTAAAAATCAATAGGGTAAGTGATCCATTTCACGAATTTAAGTGATGCTAATTTCTGATCATTTTGCGCAAATATCTGCGCAGATTGGTTCACCATAACCCTCTATGCTAGTCACCATAATCGAAATGGAGACAGATAGATGATTAAATCTGAAATATCGTTAGAGGGTGTCGCAACTGATTTTATTGCTTCACTGATTCCTGCTGAGAAACCTCGCAAAAAAAACGCGCATTGCCTTTGTATCTGTAGCAATTGAGATCCACTTTAATTGGGATTTAGCGCGAGAGACTACATTGTCGGTCGCTGAGTCAATTCGTCAGATGTTGCCAGAAGAGCAGTACGACTTCATTGCTGCTCAAGAGCCTTTCCAAGATCACACCGAACTACAACAGTTTCTTGATGACGCAGCTCATAGAGGCATCGACGGGTTGGTGTTGTGCCATTCAGCTTATACAACAGGTGAGGTCGCTTCACAATTAGGTACATGGCTGTCAAAACACAAAACCCCGACTTTCAGCCTGGCGATGCCTGAGCCAATGGGCAATGGGCTAAACCTTCAAGCCAATCGTCTGTGTTCTCAGAACTTTGTATTAGGAATTTTGAATTCACTCGATGTGAAATATCAGTGGCTGTTCTGTGCACCGCAAGATGAGCGCGTTGAAGCGGAAGTACAACGTTTTGCACGAGTTAGCCGTACATTATCGCAGCTCAAAGGTCGTAAAGCTCTGATTGCAGGCGCAAGCCGAGTACCTGGATTTTATGATTGCGAAGTGAATGAACTTGAGATCATGAAAAAGCTTGAACTGGGCTTTGATCGAGTGAACCTAATCGATATCACCTCTCGCATGTCAGAGTTTAAAGACGACGATGTGCAAGAGGTGAAGCGTTTAATCTTGAGTCACCCTGACTGCAAGCTAAATAACGTTCCAGATAAGCAAGTAGAAGACACAATACGTTTGGCATTGGCTCTTATGGTTGTCGCTCGAGAAGGGGATTACCTTGGTGTGAGTTTCAAAAATTGGCCTGAACTATTTGATCACCTCAACGTTGCTGGTGACGGTGCGATGGCATTAATGAACGACCAAGGCATTATTGTCGCGGATGAAGCGGATACGGGCGCAATGATCACTATGTTGCTGTTTAAAGAGCTCCGTCATGGCTTATCTCAGCCGATGCTGTCTGACATCTCCTATCTCTCGTCTGATGGTGAGCGCTTAGGGGTTTGGCACAATGGCTCTGCGGCGACGTGTCTACGCAAGCAAGGGGCGGGCTTTGAATGTCGTAAGCACGGCATTTTGGAAAACTACGATGAAGAGACCGCTTGGGGCATGTTGTTTGAGTTCTTGGTTGAACCAGGTCCAGTCACTATAGCGAAATACCAAGCACCTTCGATTGATACGGTGTTGGCCTTTGAAGGTGAGATTGTCGAGTCAGACATGAAGTTTCGAGGTACATATGGTGAAGTTGTTCCAGCAGGCGTTAGTGCAGCACAAGTCGTCGGAACCATTTTGGATAAGGGGCTTGACCATCACTGGGTCGTGGGTCGTGGGCACTTCGCTCAAGACTTGAAAGTACTCAACTACTGGTTGGGTGTCGAAGATATTCCCGTGAGTAATGGCGGAGAAAGCGCAGGGTTTGGAGGTCAATAATGAAAACAGTGGCTTGTGTCGGGATGGCCGTGGCTGACTTGATCGTTGGCCCATTAGACTCCTTCGAATTTCATCAGGACGTTACCTTGGTTGATAACGTCAATATTAAACCGGGGGGCGATGCTGCAAATGTAGCTCTTAACCTTGCAGCGATGGGTGTGGATGTCAGTTTGCACTCCAAGTTGGGCGATGATTTGTTTGGTCATCATCTGCATGACGTGTATCAAGGACGTGGTATCGATACTCAAACATTAGCGGTATCTAAGAAACATCCAACAGCAGTCGCGATCGCTCTAGTGCAGCAAGATGGTGAGCGGGTGTTTCTATATCAAGGTGGTGCAGTTGATGCGCTGACTATGGATGATATCGACGTAGCTCAAGTCATGTCGCGAGACATGTTACACACCAGTGGTTTCTATCTGCTGCCTGGGCTTGAGAACAGTGGATTAACTGAGCTTTTTTACACAGCAAAACAGCAGGGAAAAATTACCTCGCTTGACGTCGGTTGGGATTCACAAGGGCTTTGGTTAACAAAGATAGCGTCTTTATTGCCCTCACTTACGTACTTCCTGCCCACGTTAAATGAAGCGCAGCAGATCGCCGAAAAAGAGACCATTGAGGAGTGTGCCGACTTTTTCATCGAAAAAGGTGTCAGTGTTGTCGTTATCAAAGCAGGCGCTAAGGGCGCTTACGTGAACGATGGTACTCAGAGTTACTGGGTTGAAAGTGAGCCCGTCAGTAAAGTCGTGGACACAACCGGAGCTGGTGACGGTTTCGTCAGTGGCTTTTTAGCCGCAATCTCTCGTGGTTATGACGTCTATCAAGCGGTAAAAGTTGCTAATCGAGCAGGTGCAGCCGTTGTGCAGCAATATGGCAGTAGCGGCGCCATTAGTCATTTTGAACAAGTAGATATAACAAGGGAATATTATGAAGAAGTTATCTGAACTGCTGGCTGAATACCATAAAACAGATGAGTGTTTGGTTGGGTATAACTTCAATGATGTCTGGGATGTACAGGCTATATGTGAAGCGGCGGAGCGCAAAAATGTTCCGGTCATGTTAATGGCGTACACCAAGGTGGTGGATGCTCTTGGGTTGGATGTGTTGCATGCCATCGTAGCCTGTATGAAAAAGCGCTATTCAGTGCCAGTCTACCTGCATCTTGATCATTGTGATGACATCACCTTGTGCTTACAAGCTGTCGATGTTGGTTTTGATTCAGTGATGTTTGACGGCTCACACATGCCGCTAGAAGATAACATCAAGCTCACCAAGCAAGTGGTTGATTATGCGCATGCTAAGGGTGTGGTTGTTGAGGCTGAGATCGGCAAAATTCGTGGTCGAGGCGTGGATGGTGATGACTACTTAGCTGCGGTCTCTGATGTTGTGCAACTGGCTGAGCAAACGGGCGTGGATATGATTGCCGTCGGAATTGGTACGGCTCACGGTCATTATGAAGGTAATCCAGAGATCAACTTTGACCGTTTGCTTGAGATCCATAAAGCGGTAGATGTGCCGTTGGTTCTACATGGTGGAACGGGAATTCCAGAACAAGATATTCGCCGTTCTCTCACCATGGGTATCAGCAAAATCAATGTAGGGACGGCAATCCATACCGCTTATATGCAAAACCTTGGTCAACAGATACAACTTGATGGTTTAGATGCGTATCCGCCATTTACGATTAAAAAGATATTGCCGCAAGTAGAAAAAGAAGTGGCTAACTATCTTGAAATGGTGGACTAAATAATAACAACAGAAGCGCCGCTTAAGGTGGCGCTAAATAACATAAAAACCAGTGAAGAGATGATTTTCA
The DNA here is from genome assembly GCF_030409635.1 of Vibrio agarivorans. NCBI lineage: Bacteria > Pseudomonadati > Pseudomonadota > Gammaproteobacteria > Vibrionales > Vibrionaceae > Vibrio > Vibrio agarivorans. Next base: position 297,622 of record NZ_JAUFQF010000001.1, read on the forward strand.
ACCACTAGTGCTCATAAGAAGCGCAGTGGAATCCAATAACGTGAAAACAAAGGAATTACTATGATTATTCCAATCTCATTTGCTTTAGTGACTGGGGCTGTTGCGCTCGGGTCGTGGTATAAAGTTCGAAGTAAAAAACGTCAGCAAGAGTCGGCTACGTCCTATTTCTTAGCTGGAAGAGGCTTAACAGGCGTCTTGATTGCATCTTCATTGATGCTAACGAATCTATCAACAGAGCAACTTGTTGGTCTTAACGCACAAGGCTATACCGCAAATATGACCCCGATGGCGTGGGAAGTGTGTGCCGCATTGACCCTAGTTGTAGTTGCACTCTACCTTCTGCCAAAGTATCTCAGTGGAGGTGTCATAACCATTCCCGAGTTTATTGAAGGGCGATTTGGTAAAAGTACGATGTATTTCTGTACCTTCCTATTCCTATTTGGTTACGTGCTGAATTTATTACCCCCAATTCTCTACACCGGCTCGGTTGCCCTCGGCGGTATTTTTGATATATCGGGTATTTTTGACGTCTCTTACTGGGGCAGTATCTGGATCATGGTGGTGTCTATCGGTCTGGTTGGTGCTTGCTATGCGGTGTTTGGTGGCTTGAAAGCGATTGCTTACTCAGACACATTCAATGGTATCGGCTTGCTGATTGGTGGCGTGGTATTGATCCCTCTATTTGGTCTATCAGCATTGGGTGATGGTAGCGTCATAGCAGGCTTCCAACACTTGATGACAGAGCACCCAGAAAAGCTCAACGCAATAGGTGGTAAAGATGACCCGGTTCCTTTCTCGACCTTTTTTACCGGCATGTTGATCCTTAATCTTTTCTACTGGGGTACAAACCAATCAATTATTCAGCGAGCATTGGGCGCACAGAACTTGGCCGAAGGTCAGAAGGGGGTTCTTTGGGCTGGTATGTTAAAGTTGCTCGGACCCTTCTTTTTGTTGATTCCGGGTATTATCGCTTATGCGATGTTTGGTCCAGATTTACCCAATGGTGAAGTGGCCTATCCGATGCTGGTTCGTGAAGTGTTACCAACGCCAATGATTGGTTTTTTCGCAGCTGTTCTATTTGGTGCCATTTTGAGTTCATTCAACAGTGTACTGCACAGTACATCAACCTTGTTTACCTTGAACGTTTATAAGCCACTAATTAATAAGAACGCCAATGATAGAGACTTAGTTCGTACAGGAAAGATGTTTGGTGCGGGCGTAGGTTTGTTCGCTATATTTGTTGCGCCCTTTATTCATTACGCTCCAGAGGGGTTTTACCAATACTTCCAAACCATCAATAGTTTCTATATGGCCCCGATGTTTACCGTGATTGTGGTTGGATTAGTCACTAAGCGTGTTCCAGCCATGGCGGCTAATATTGGTATTGTTGTCTTTATGTTGGCTTATGCATTGACCAGCTTTGTATTCAAACCCGACATCCATTTCTTACACCTAACGGGTATTTTGTTCCTAGCGACGGCTGTATTGATGTTGGTGATTGGTCACTTTTTCCCACAAAAAGAGGCTTATGAACCAGTAGAGAAAGAGGAAGTAGAGCTAACACCTTGGAAGCATGCCAAGCAGTTTGCTGGTGTGATTTGTATTGGTGTAGTGGCGCTTTATGTCATTTTTTCTCCACTAGGTATTGCTCAATAAATAGCTTGGGGCTGGCTTGAATAGTGTGATGTGGTTGCCAGCTCTTCCATATCTCATCCGTCATGTAGTTAAGGATAAAGTATGTACGCAGAAATTGGCCGTTATTTGGGGCAGGGTGGCGTCTGGCTGAAGAACGATGAAGTGTCGCTATTTGTGCAAAAATTTGGAGGGATGACCCCCGAATTTTCTATTCAGTTGGACAATAGTTTGTCATCGAGCAGAGTGAACACACATTGGTTGCCACACTTTAAATCGCCTTTCTCAGGCAAGTTAGATTGTCATTCGCAAGAGCAATTGGATTATTGGTCGGTAGAGTTACTGCGCCAAGCTGCGGGGACTTTTTGTTGTGCTCCAGCATTTGGTGGTGGTAATAAGGACATCCCGACACACGGTGATACTGCGAATCAAGATTGGCAACTGACATCTGCACGCTGCACGCATGATGAGGTGACCGAGTACAGCTTTGCGCAATGGAAGCTCGAAGGGGGATACAAAGGCTTAGAATATCAAAAAACCGATTTTGTGAGGGACAATGACAACAGTCACTACATGGTGTTAGATGTGACAAACCCCAATGCAGAGAGTATTCCAATCAATCTTGCTTGGCATACTACGCTGGGTGCTCCTTTTGTTGAGCGTGGATGTCGCATCTTAGATAACTGCAGTGAATATTTGGTGGCTCCACAAGGTACAGAGTTTGACGAAACAACCCAGTTAAGCTCGGGTAGTCGGTTTAATAGTCTTAACCAGGCTCCGGGCCAACATAACCGTACCATTGATTGTTCCACAATGACGGGTTACTCAGGTCACTCTGATTTTATTACGGCTACCACACCATCACCGAGTCGTATGTGGGCCGCGTGTTACAACCCATATATGCAGCTGATATACGTCACCATCATTCCGTTTAATCAGTTGGCCAATCAAGTGTCGCCATCGTTCATGAATTATTGGATTCATGCGGGTGGCAGAGGTGCGCAGCCTTGGGCAGATTATGCTGGTGGTTGCGATAGAAATTATGCCTTAGGAATGGAGTGCTCTATAGGAGGTTCCTGCAAAGGTTATGACTGGAGCTTAGAGAACCCAACTGTTTTGGGCAAGCCGACAATGCATCACCTTCCTGCTTTTTCGTCGGCTGCCTTTCTTTGTATCAATTCGCTGATGAAGCTACCCGCAGAGGTTGCTATCTCATTAACTGAAACTGAGCTGGCCTTGCTCATTGAGAGTCACATAGAAACGCTAGACCTATCGTTTCATGGACTTAAGGCATGCCGTCAAGCTTAATCCAATAACACAAGGAGTGTTTGTTATGACAATCCAATCGTTACACCCTACAACGCTAGCGTTTTTAGAAAAGAAACCACTGCCAATGCTCATCAATGGTGAGTGGAAAGCGACCAAGCATACGCTAGGAGTCGAAAACCCAGCAACAGGCGCTCAAATAGCACAAGTGTGTTTAGCCGATGCACAAGATGTTGATTCTGCAGTCATGGTGGCAGATAGTGCCTTTCCAGCTTGGGCGGCGCTATCACCTGCTGAACGTGCTTTAAGGCTAACCAAGTTAGCAGAGCTGATCAATCGAGATACTCAGGTACTCGCGGACCTTGAGTGTATTGATGTCGGTAAGCCAGTGTCAGCAGCACAGGGGTTTGATGTACCGTTTGGAGCACAGTGTTTTGACTATTTTGCTCAGGTAGCACAAGAGGCAGAGTATGAAATTGAACTAGGTCTTGAAGTTACAGACAGCCAAACCATCAAACGCCCATATGGCGTGGCGGCATTCGTTTTCCCTTGGAATTTCCCTTTAACGCTATGTGCATGGGGCATTGCACCAGCGCTTGCGGCCGGAAATACCGTGGTCATTAAGCCAGCATCCGAAACCCCACTTTCTACATTGTATCTTGCCAAGCTATGTGAAGAGGCTGGCTTTCCTAAAGGTGTCGTGAATATCGTTACAGGGCAAGGAAGTATCGCTGGTGAGGCTTTAATCAATCATCCTAAGATCAAGCTTATGTCGTTTACGGGGTCGACAGAGGTGGGCAAACATGTGGGTGAGGTGTGTGGACGTAATCTTGTTCCAGCTAAGTTAGAACTCGGCGGAAAAGGCGCTGCTGTCGTGTGTAAAGATGCTGATATTGACGGTGCAGTGGAAGGGCTTACTGGTGCGTTAACTTTGAATGCTGGGCAAGTTTGTTGCACAGCGTCTCGCTGGTATATCCATGAATCTATCTATGATGAATTTGTATCGAAAGCAAAAGCCGCGTTTGAAGCGATCCCAATCGGCAACGGATTGGATTCTGACTCTGTTATGGGGCCGATGTGCACTCATAAGCAGATGAGTAAAGTTCTGCAGTGCATCGCTGAAGCGCAATCAGCAGGTGCAGAAGTTGTCACTGGTGGTGACAGGGTAACTACTGACGAGTTGCTCAAAGGGTACTTCATTCAGCCGACATTGCTTGCAGGTAAGGACGATAACCCTTGGGCGCAAGAGGAGATATTTGGTCCAGTAGCATTCCTACTCAAGTTTACCGATGAAGATGAAGTGATTGAACGAGCAAATCGTAATCCATATGGGTTGGCAAATAGTGTTTGGACAACAGATTTGCCTAGAGCTAGAGAGATTGCCGCTCGTTTAGTTTCCGGAAACAGTTGGATTAATGCGCACAATGTATTTGAGTATGGCTTGCATTATGGTGCATGTAATCAGAGTGGTTGCGGTGGTGGTGTGAATAGCCGAGCAACGTTTGAAGGCTACTTGCGATATCAATCAGTCGCTTCAATTCGATAGAGGTAAGGCATGATTTTAGACATCTTGAAAAAGCATAATGTTGTCTCAAAAGATCATGCCACAGCCACCCCGCTTACTGGCGGGGTGAGCTGTGAGATCTATTTAGTTGAAGACGATAAAAGCTGTTTAGTCGTCAAGCGTGCACTGGAAAAGCTCAAAGTAGAAAAAGAGTGGTTTGCTGATACAAGCCGAAACCTATATGAGCAGCGTTATCTAAAGTATGTAGGAGAGCGTTTCCCTCAATACGTGCCGAAAATACTCCACTCTTTTGAACGCGAGCGCTTGTTTACGATGGAGTATTTTCCTGAGCGTTTCAAAGACTGGAAGAAAGAACTGATGCAGGGAGAGGTTCGTGAACGTGTCGCGCAACGTATCGGCGAAGCACTCGGTCAAATTCATGCTGTGAGTTGGCATGATAAACAAGTAGAGGCGCAATTTGATTCAGATAGAAACTTCTATCAACTCAGATTAGAACCGTATTTTGAATCGATGATAGGTCAGCATAATGATCTGAAAACGCAGCTGCAGTCTTTGTGTTTGCAAGTGAGCACCACTAAGCACTGCTTGGTACATGGTGATTTTAGCCCTAAGAATATTTTGGTGTCAGAAGATGAGATAAAAATCGTTGATTGCGAGGTGGCTTGGTATGGCGATCCAGCCTTTGATGTTGCCTTTATGCTTCACCATTTGTTGCTTAAAGCGCTTCATTTCAACCATCGCCGGTATGTGCAGGCTGCTCAAACTTTCTTGAACACCTATCAGCAAGTAATAGGAGCTGAGCGTTATACAACCGTTGATGAGTCTAAAGTTGCAAAACTGACAGCGGCGATGATGCTGGCAAGAGTGGATGGTAAATCCCCCGTAGAGTATCTCTCTTCGGAAGAAAAATCAGAAGTAAGGTCGGCACTAAAACCTATGCTTAAACATCAATTTACAACCATTGAACGTCTTATTGAAACGCTAGATTTAAGGAGTGATAAGCGATGAAAATTATAAACGTTGATGCCTACCAAATTTTTGACTCGCGAGGCCTTCCAACCGTTGAGGCAGTGGTAGAGCTTGATTCAGGCATATGCGGTGTTGGGCTTGTCCCGTCCGGGGCTTCAACGGGGCAGTTTGAGGCACTTGAGCTAAGAGATGGCGACGCTTCTCGTTTTCAGGGGAAGTCAGTGTATCAAGCAATTGCGAATATCAAGACAGAACTTGCACCAGCGCTTGCTGGAAAGGAGGTAAGTCAACAAGCCATGCTTGACCAAATTATGTGTGAAGTCGATGGTACGGCGAATAAATCCCGGCTGGGAGCGAATGCTATTCTGGCAGTGTCACTGGCTATAGCCGATGCTAATGCCAAAGCTCAAGGCTTGCCACTGTTTAAGACGCTCGCACCAACGTGTTCAGCCAACTTGCTTCCTTTGCCAGAAATACAGCTAGTGGGTGGCGGCGCGCATGCTCAGTGGCGGACAGACATTCAAGACTTTTTGATCATCGTTAATGGTGCTAAGAGCTACAATGAGACCCTTGAGGTCACTTCTAATATCTATCGTACTGCAGAAGGTATGCTCAAACAGCGAGGGTTACTAGCGGGTGCTGCCGATGAGGGAGGCTTTTGGCCGACGTTTGATAGTCACGAAGCCATTTTTGAGTTTGTTGTTGAAGCGATTCAGCAGGCGGGTTATCAGCCAGGACGTGATGTCTCAATTTCACTCGATATCGCTGCAAGCGACCTTTACTCTGATGGTCAATACCACTTACCGCTCGATGGAAAGAGTTACACTTCTAAAGAATTTTTAGCGTTGATGCTGGATTGGTGTGAACGTTATCCAGTGCTATCAATTGAAGATCCGTTTGCGGATACCGATTTTGCAGCTTGGAAGGCCTTCACGCATAAGGTGGGTGATAGAATACAAATTATCGGAGATGATTTATTTACCACCAATATCTCTCGGATCGAACAAGGGATCACGGAGAAGCTCGCCAACAGCGTGCTTATCAAACTCAATCAGATTGGCACTGTCTCAGAGACGCTAAAAGCGATCGAAGTGACTCAGAATGCAGGTTGGTTACCTGTTGTATCAGCTCGCTCTGGTGAGACAGAAGACGCATTTATCAGTCATTTAGCTGTAGCGACCAATGCAGGTCAGCTAAAGGTGGGCTCGTTTACTCGCAGTGAACGAATGGTGAAATGGAATGAAGTGATTCGTATTGAACGTGCGTTATCAGGTCACAGTGAGTTTGTTGGTGGCTCAATCTTTCAACAATTGAAACAACTAGAACCCGCTTAACGCCCATCAATACCTTAGATTTTGATAGCCAGCGGTAAATTATCGCTGGTTTTTTTTATCTTGAAATGGGTAATTAGATTTATTTGTTAACCAAAGATCTCATTTTGGTAATCTAATTCTGGTGTATTGGTTAATATTTGATCTATCTTTATTTGCGAGTAACCACTTACACTTCAAAAAAAAACAAAGGAATGAGAATGAAATCGACGACTAAATCCCTACCACTTCTGCCTATTTTCTTGATGAGCACTTCCTTGATGGCCAATGATTGGCAAGATATTCCAATACCTGCACCATTAGATGATGGGCAATCGTGGGAATTGCAGGAGGCGTATTCAGATTCGTTTAACTACACCGGTAAAGGGGATGAATTTAGTAGTAAATGGAATGACACCTATTTTCATGGTTGGACTGGGCCAGGCTTAACCTATTGGCAACGTGATGAGTCGTGGGTGGATGATGGCAATTTGATTATCAGTGCCTCCCGTCGACAAGGTACTGAGATGGTTAACGCTGGCGTGGTGACATCAAAAACAAAGGTCAAATATCCTATTTTCTTGGAAGCCAACATCAAAGTTAGCGGACTCGAACTATCTTCTAATTTTTGGCTATTAAGTGAAAATGATGAGCGAGAAATTGATGTGTTAGAGGTTTACGGTGGGGCAGAGGATGAGTGGTTTGCAAGAAATATGTCGACCAACTTCCATGTGTTTTTCCGTAATGACGACAACACGATACGCAGTGATTTTAATGACCAAACCCATAATGAACCTCAGTGGGGTACCTATTGGCGTGATGGCTTTCACCGCTTTGCCGTTTATTGGAAGAGCCCAACGGAGGTGACGTTTTATATTAACGGAATTGAAACGCCGAAAGGGTCTTGGGAAGAAGTGATCATGAAGGACAAGGATTATACCGGGGCGATTTTAGACAAGTCGACGTATAACATGGACGAAGAGATGTTCATCATTCTCGACACTGAAGATCATTCATGGCGCTCTGAAGCAGGCATTATTGCTAAGGACGAAGATCTCGCAAATGATAGCAAAAACAAAATGTATGTTGATTGGATTCGCGTTTATAAACCGGTAGGAGGCGATGACAACGGAGAGGTTGTTGTTCCGTCGGGATATACCAATACTCAGTTCGTGCACAGTGATTTGTGTTTGGACGTTAAAGATGGTGCTATTTGGAACGGAAGTACCTATCAGCAATGGGTTTGTAACACATCGAACGCGAACCAGCAGTTTGAGTTTGATGAAGTGACCAAAGGGGAGTATCTGATTAAATCAAAACGCAGTCAGCTTTGTTTAGAGCTCAAACCTAGCAATAACCAGTGGCAAGATGGCACGGTTATCCAGCAATATGTTTGTAATTCTGCAGAAGAGAATCAACGTTGGACGTTATTTGATAAAGGCAGCCAAACATTTGAAATCCGCAACAAAGCCACAGGTAAGTGCCTGGAACTTGCCGATAATAAAGGTAGTAATGGCGGATGCGTTCAGCAATGGTCGTGTGATGGCGGTTATAATCAGCGTTTGAAATTTGTCCAGTAATAAACATGATTTTATGAGTGAGCCGAAGCGCAAGCTTCGGCTTTTTTGTTGCGATCAAAGGTGTGTATGTTCTACAGCAATAAAAACAGTAGATAAAGCCATCACAGCATTGGCGATAAAGTATGCCCAATGGACGTTGACAGGTCTCTGTTTTTTGACAAATGCTTTCAGGTAATACTTAGCGAACGTGACAAGATAACCAATAGTAGCAATGAGGAGTATCGTATGAGGGCCGTCGGAATGATAAATGGCTAAATCTAATGTCGCCCAAGTTTGGAGGAAAAATGTCAGGGTGTATAGCTTAAGAGTTTTGTGGCGCTCTTTGAACGTCGGGTAAAGGTAAAACCACGCCAAAATGCTAATCGAGAGAACGAAAGCGGGAACGCTGAGCTCTATTCCATTGGTTTTATCTACCATGATTAAAAACCACAGCGCAGCCGTGCGTGACCCACTAGCTAACGAAAAGGAGTAGAACATAGCGGTATCAGCCCGCTCTTGTTGTCGAATTAAATTACATGACTCAGCGACAATATTGAATATGAAAGAGAGTTGAACTAGCCATTTGTACCAACTTGGGTCTGCTGTGACTTCGATACCAACGATAAGTAGCAACCAACAAAACACGCGCGTTGCAGAGAGCGTTAAAAAAGAGTGATTACGCTGCGTGTTTTCTGAAAAACAGTAAAAAACAGAAAAAGAAGTATAGAGAAAAGAGATCGCCAAACCCATGCGCCTATATTACATCCTTATATTAAGCGATTGAATTCATAGATAATCATTTTTACCGAACGAGTGCAAGTTAAACTTATAAAGGTTGTGGTCTTTGGTTGCGAGTGTATAAAAAAAGAGCTAACCCAAAGGGTTAGCTCTTCACCTACATTACAATACAGAAGTTTTTTCGCTGGATTTTGAAATAATACTTAATCCAGCGATTCTAACTAATACGTTAATTACACTCGACGATATTGATATCCCCTGGAGCCCATCCAATACCTCTTTCGTGCTTTTTGCCTTCATCTGTGACGAACTCGACAAACAGAAAGTGAAAGTGCCCATCAGGTAAGTCAGCTGTCGGGACAACTAGTGGGTTAGTAAGGTCAAAGATAACCGCGGCACTGCCAGAGGTTGTGTCTGCGGATTGTAAATGAGAAATGACGTAGTCATTTACCAAGCCCCAACTCGCATCCATGTGTCTCAAACGGAATGTGAGGCCATTTCCATTTACGGTAGAGCCTGAGCCTGCATGATAGTCAGCAACAACACTTAAAGGCTGGTTAGTGCATAGCGCAGGCCCCATGTATTTATTGTTGTCATCAAATGTTACGCTCGCTTCAAACCAATCTTCTATATCGATGCTTAGACTGTCTGTTACGGTGGCCGGTTGGTGAGCACCATTTGCGCTTGCAGTGATTTGGACTGTACCCGCCTTGAGCGCGTTGACTACACCATCAACCGAGACAGTGGCAGTGGCGCTATCGGACGAGGACCATGTCACAGAGCTATCATCAGGGGACTCTCCAGGCTCACTCGAGGTTAGTTCTACAGAAAGTGCAGTGCTTTGACTTACGTAAAGTGTATCTGACTCATTTACGATAGAAATATCGGTTGCATAGATAGGGTCAAAATCACCGGAGCGTATAAGAAGTGAAGATGATACTTGTTCTGCTACGCTTGATTGAACCAGAATTTCTGTATCTCCTATTGCAAGCGCAGTAACGAGTCCACTATCAGACACGCTTGCAACGGATGGATCGCTTGACTGGAAAGTGACCACAGGGTTGGCATTGAGTGGTGTGAATGAAGGCGCAATTTGATAGGTGGTTCCGGGGCGCAGTTTACGTTCGTCAGCACCTAAGCTAATACTCTCAGGAACAGGCATATCTGCATCATCGCTAGACACTCGCTCGTTTATCATGACATCATTGAGATAAACGACCTCACCATTACGCCAAGTCACTTTGATTTCTTCAATAGTTTGATTCTTACCTAGGCCAAAATGAACTGTATTAAGCAAACTCTGTGAGAAATTTTCACCCGCAGACCCGACTCTTCGCGTGTATGACTTGCTTTCTGTCGTCACAGTAACAACGGCTGACATCGGGTCGATGTTATGTAATGGGCTGTAACCTACGTGGACAAGAGAGTGGTTGCCAACGTTTTGTGTCTGGTTTTTATATAGATACCAGATACCGTCTTCGCTGCCGTTGAGTAGATCTACTTTACCATCTCGAGTAAGAGCGAAGGCTTGCCCCATGTCTCCATGACCAGAGTCGTTAGCATCATGTGCACCATGCGTTTGGGTAATTTCAAATTGTCCGTTTCCATCATTGATAAGGAGGTAATCGGTCACACGTTCTTTTAAGTACCCATAGCGATGAATAAAGATATCATTGTGTAGGGCATATATTTTCCTTGTTATGAATATAAGTAGTGAACGTTTGCTCGCTATTGATTTAACACTTTGGATAAACAATGCTCAATATTGGTTTGTTGTTTGTGCGATTTTGATCGATATTGGTCAACCTTTGTTGTGGTGTAAGTCTAAGTTTTTCTGCGAAGAACTCGCGATTCTTGTGAATGTTTGCCATGTTAATGAGGTGGGAAATAGGCTGTTTATAGATGCCAAATAGATGTGTAACTTATTAATGAAAATAAACAAAACTACTAGAGCGCTGCTATTAATTTCTCTGGCATTCAGTGTGCCAGTGATCGCTTGTAGTGATGGTCGCTTTCATGCAAGTGGTGACATGAAATTTAGTAGACCAATTCCTTTACCCGGGGGAATGAAAATATCAACGCCACGTGTATTGGAATTGAGAGACAAGCAGTTTTCTTATGATGTTATGATCGAAGCAGAGTATCCTATCGAGGAGTTGGCCGTAAAGGTAACCCCCGGACCTGGTGTGATACCCAATGAAGCCTCTTTTGGTGTGTTTGAAGATCAGACACAGCTGACAGTCACTGGCAAGGCTCTGGCGAATGTGATGACGATGACATCGGTTCAAGTGGTTGGGGTATATCAAGGGCAGCCATTTAATGCGTATCGGTTTGTCACAGCCAAACCAGTGAAGTAACGATAAGAAATCAGGGCGAATGTTAAGACATTCGCCCTGATTTAATGTTGGCGCTGAAGTTTATGACCAGCAGCGCCTTACTTAATTACTCGATTACTCAACTACTTAAGATGTTTAGCCACCGTACGGTCCCAACGTTCTAAGATCTTGGTGTAATCTTGATCAGGTTTTAGCATAAATGCTGTTATATCATTTGGCATATCAGCCCCCAAATCAGCAGGGATGTTTCCGACAGGAAACGTAACCAGTTGTCCAGCAGAGCGAGCATCTTCATAAGGTTTGGCTAACTCAGGCACGCCAGAAGTACCGCCTGCTAGAGTCGTTATCGCGGTATCGGCTTCTAGATAGACTTTTAGGTTGTCATCATTCATCCAGAAATCAATCCATTTCTTCGCCGCTTCCACTTCACCTGAATCTTTTGGAATCGCCCAACCTGGGCCGTTATAGTCCATAACAATACCTTTATCGCCGTTCACTGCTGGGAACGGGTGTAAAGAGAAATGCTCAGGAAGTGAATCGTTTGAGAACGGAGTAATGTTCCACATACCCTGTGGCAGCATAGCAACACGGCCAGATTGGAATGTCGTTAGCGCTACTGACCATGGGTCGGTACCCGCTGAAACCATTGGGTTAAAGCACTTGGCATCAATCATCTTTCTAAAGCCTTCAAAGGCATTTTTCATCGATGCATCGTCGGCAAACTTCGCTTCACCACTCACAAACTTGTCCATACGAGACAAATCTGGGTTATTGCCATCCGCCAGTGCCATGCTCAAAAAGTAGACATAAGGCGTCCAGCCACCATTGTTTGCCGCAAGAAGCATTGGCTGAATCCCTTTATCATTCAGCGCTGTACAAGCTTTAACTAACTCATCAACGGTTTGTGGGTAGCTTTTGATACCTGCGTCTTCAAACAAGTCGTTATTCACATATACACCCATACCAGAAACTTGGAGCATTGAGTAATAAACGGTTTCATCAAGGCCAAGGTAAGGTTGCAGTTTAGGTTGTACACGTTCGACAAACGGAAGGTCATTAAGCGGCATTAACTGACCATTGCCACCCCAGTGTTGGATAAACTCACGGTCAACCATCACAACATCGGGTGGCGAGCCTGCCTGCATGCGAGCAGGGATACTCGTCACCATGTCATTGCGAGCCATGTAATTGAGTTTTACTTTGATATCAGGGTTTGCTTTTTCGAATCGCTCGATGATTAACGGGAAGTTAGCGACTTCAGCGCCAGCACCTTTCCAGCTAGAGACTTCAAGTTCGATTTGTTTTGCTGATACGTTGCTGGTGGCAAGTAAACAAGCGGTAATTGCAGTGGCAAGAGAGAGTTTTTTTAGTTCCATGTTATTAGTTTTCCTTGAATCGTTATTGGATAAATACTTGATAGTCTTTACAAAATATTCAAATAGCGCAGGGCGCAATGTACTACTAAAAACATAATTATTATTGGGTGTAGCTCAATCGAGATCTATGAGTGTGTTGTCTCCTAAAAAGTGAGCAAGGCACGAATGCCTTGCTCTGTTGGGTTATTTCACAGCACCTGCTGTCATACCATTTACAATCTGCTTCGATAATGTAAAGAACACAACAAGAAGTGGAAGTGATGCAAGCACTGCCGCTGGGAACAACTGTGTTGGGTCAACAGAATAGGTTCCTAAGAAGCGCAGCACGGCTGGCATAATGGTTAACTTGCTTTCCGTTGTGATGAAGAGTAGTGGGTTAACCACATCATTCCAAACACCTAAAGTGATAAAGATCGCTAATGTACCTGTAATTGGCTTAAGCATCGGGAAGATGATGTACCAGTAAGTCTTTAAGAATGTTGCTCCATCAAGTGTTGCAGCTTCTTCAAGTTCTTTCGGTATAGCTTTCATGAAACTGGTGTAGAAGAACACGCCTAGTGGTAAGTGACCCACTGTGTAAACCAAAATCAGACCGAAGTAAGTATCCAGTAGACCTAAATCACGAATGAAAAGGTAAAGTGGCGTTAGAGCAGCAAACGGCGGAATAACCATACCTAGCATAAAGAAAATGTAGGCAATATTACTCACTCGGCTACGGATTCTAGCTAACGGGTAAGCCGCGAGTGAAGAAATAATCGCAACGGCAAAAATGGTCGCTACAGTAATACCAATCGTGTTCAGCACAGTGCCAAAGTAGTTCATGTCAGCGATGACATTCACATAGTTGGAGAAATGTAATTCAGTTGGTAGCGCAAGTGGATCAAGCATGATTTCACGGCGGCTTCTGAATGACATGAACACCATGTAGAAAACCGGAGATAGAATGATGAACGTGACAACGAACATCAATGAAATCAACAAACCTTGTTTTACATTGCGCGGTGAGAGAAGCTTACTAGTGCGCTTCGCTGCGGGCTGCTCTTCGGCCATTGTTGGCAGTTTATTTGATGTAATACTACTCATTAGATACGGTCCTCACGAGCTCGTAGGTAACTGTTCTGAATAATCGTAATCAGAGCAACCAGTACAATCATGACTACTGACAGAGCTGCTGCAGAGCCATACTTAAAGTCTTGGAAGATGAGTTGGAAGATCTTAAGACCTAGTGTCATCGTCGCGTAATCTGGGCCACCCCCAGTCATGATGAACGGGAATTCGAATGATTTAAGTGTACCGATCGTCGCCAGTGTGATGTTGACGGTGATCGCCGGCGCGAGCAGTGGAATATCAATGTGGAAGAAAGACTTAATCGGTGAAACACCATCCACACGTGCCGCGTCTTTCACTTCGGTAGAGATACCAGCATAGCCGGCTAGAAAAATCGCGGTCGAATAGCCTACGAACATCCATACGTGCACTGCGGCAACAGAGAAGAGTGCAATCGAAGAGTCACCTAGCCAAATTTGTTGCATGCTACCCATACCAAATGAAGCAAGAAGTTCATTCAAACCTCCCCCCATAGGTGCGTAGAGGTATTGCCATACATAACCTGCAATCACTAGCGACAGCATTGAAGGAACCAGTAAGGCAGTACGCAGTGCATCACGTACAGCAGGAATGCTATTTAGGATGGCAGCAAAAATTAAACCTAATCCGTTTTGGAATACGACAACGACAACACCGTATACCAATGTATTTTTCAGCACTTGAACGTAGCGCTGATCAGAGAATATCTCTCGATAATTATCTAAACCAACCCATGTTGCTTCACCAACACCAGCGTACTCTGTCATCGACAATGAGATCCCTTTGAACACTGGATAGATAGTGAACATGAGATACAAAAATAGAGCCGGGATAAGGAAATATAACCTTTTATCGACTTTCATAACTACAACCCTCAATTAGCCCATGGGCAAAGACGGCAGCTACAAGGTGTAGCTGCCAAACAAGCAATTAACGTTTTGCGATGTCGCGAGCGACAAGTGCATCCCAGCGTTCAAGAATCTCATTGTAGTCTTGGCTAGGGTTTAACATGAATGAAGTGATGTCATTGGTCATATCACGAGTCACTTCAACAGGCAGCGCACCCACAGGGAACGTTACGTATTGCATCGCATCACGCGCTTCAACATAATCTTTTGCAATATTCATAGGTAGACCTGAAGTACCGCCAGCAAGCGTGGTCATTGCTGTGTCAGCTTCTAAGAACAGTTTCAAGTTCTCATCGTAGGTCCAGAAGTCGATCCATTTTTTCGCCGCATCAACTTGTTTCGCATCTTTTGGAATTGCCCAACCTGGGCCTAAGTAATCAAGAGTGATACCTTTATCACCGTTGATGGATGGGAAAGGTTTCAATGAGAAATTCTCTGGTAGAGAGTCTTTCATGAATGGATTGATGTTCCATAAACCTTGTGGAAGCATTGCGATACGACCAGATTGGAAGGTTGTAAGTGCAACAGACCATGGGTCAGTACCTGCACTGATCTTAGGATCAAAACATTTAGCATCAATCATTTGGCGGAATGCTTCAAATGCATTCTTCATTGATTGATCTTCAGAGAACTTGATTTTACCTTCGTTGAACTGCGCTAAACGGTCTTGGCTAGGAACATCACCATCAGCTAGGCCTAACGCTAAGAAGAAGATATAAGGTGTCCATGCACCGTTATTACCTGCAAGTAGTGTCGGTGTGATGCCTTTACTATTTAGTTGCTCACATGTCGCAGTAAACTCTGCAATCGTCTCTGGATATTTGGTGACACCTGCTTTATCCATTAAGTCATCATTAACATAGATACCCATGCCAGAAACTTGAAGCATTGCATAGTAAACATCATCGTCTAAGCCTAAGTGGGATTGAAGACCTGGTTGAATACGCTCAACAAATGCTTGATCACCAATTTCCATTAACTGACCAGCACCGCCCCAGTGTGTAATGAATTCACGGTCAACCATTATTACATCCGGTGGGCTGCCTGCTTGGAAGCGTGCTGGAATGCTAGTGACCATGTCGTTACGCGCCATATAGTTAAGACGCACTTTAATATCTGGATACTGCTGCTCAAACTTTTCAATAAGAACAGGAAAGTTTGCAACCTCTGCTCCAGCGCCTTTCCAACTGGCGACTTCCAACTCGACTTTGTCTGCTGCGAATCCAGACGCCGAGAGTGTTAGAGCAGTAATAGCTGCAAGTTTCGTTAGTTTCATTGTTACCTTCCTTTATGGTACTCGATGTAGGCGTAGGGTGAGCCTCACCGAACATCTTTGTTATTTGCCATTGAAAATTAATTGGCATACCAAAACTGGTACTAAGACTAACAATTGGTTGATAAGTAATATGTGACTGGCTTCAAATTAGACGTATTAGGTGGGTGTCATGGTCGACTTATGAGCATATTTATGAATTGAATCACAATAACTGACTAAATACGAAAAACATGTTAACCAGTGTGGCTTTTTTAGGTTATTTTGGTTGATAAGTTGATGTGTTCAGAATTTAAGGCTCAAAAAATGGCAGATATTAAACTATCAAACGTCAAAAAACGTTTTGGAAAAGTACAGACAATTCATGGCGTTGATTTAGAAATAGATCACGGAGAGTTCGTTGTTTTTGTTGGTCCATCAGGCTGTGGTAAGTCTACGCTATTGCGCTTGATTGCAGGCTTAGAGACTATTTCTGACGGTGAGATTTTCATCGACGGTAATATGGTTAATGATGTCGAGCCAGCAGACCGCGGTATTTCAATGGTATTCCAATCCTATGCGCTTTATCCACATATGACTGTGGAAGAGAACATGGGCTTTGGTTTGAAGATGAATGGTGTTTCGAAAGACCAAGTAAACAAACAAGTGTTACTCGCGGCGAAAACGTTGCAGCTTGAGCCGTTATTAAAACGTCGTCCTAAAGAGCTATCGGGTGGTCAGCGTCAGCGTGTTGCGATTGGTCGCGCAATTGTACGAAATCCTAGTGCTTTCTTATTTGATGAGCCACTGTCAAACCTTGATGCTGAACTGCGTGTGGAAATGCGTTTACAGATTGCACGCCTGCACCAAGAGATTGACACAACGATGATCTATGTGACGCACGATCAGGTAGAAGCGATGACACTTGCAGATAAGATTGTTGTGTTAAGGGATGGTCGTATAGAGCAGGTAGGTTCACCGCTCGATCTCTATAACAAACCTATTAATATGTTTGTGGCTGGCTTTATTGGCTCACCGAAGATGAACTTTATTAACGCAGAGGTGACTGGCACTGACAAAGAGTATCTAGATATTCGTTTGGATGATGAGCAAATCGTCTCAATCCCAATGACAAAAATGTCTGATGTCAAAGTAGGGGACAACGTAAAAGTCGGTATTCGCCCGGAACACATTCATGTAGATGAAGAAAAGGGCAATATTTCCATTCGTTTCGCGAGTGAAGTTGTTGAGAGGCTCGGTAATAGTACTTACTTGTTTGGTCAGTTTGCGCAGCAGGAAGGCTTTATTGTTCATCACCCAGGTGATAAAGAAGTGCAGGCTTTCGATAACATTGATCTGTATTTCGCTGCGTCAGATTGTCATGTATTTGATGAGAGCGGTATCTGTATTAGTAACTAGCGAGAATATCGTTAACGGTTACATTGCTGAAGGTTAACTGAGGCTGGGGCTGACGCTCCGGCCTTTTTCATTATTAGAAAATGGAGATAGAGGCTAATCGTGGAGGGGATGTGAATACTATAGACAAAAGAAAGCCCTGAACCTCAAGTTCAGGGCAAAATGCAGATTGTACCCCCAATGTACTTACCTGCTACAAAGTTCTCTAACTACTGATTCGAGAGAACATTTTTCGCTGTCGTAGGAAAGATAAACCTTTGCACGCCATTGGTCAACCATAAATTAAAAGAATACACAAAATGGGTTTACCTTTGTTTGACATTTGTCTTATTATTACCCCTAAAGTAAGGGTTTTTCTGGTTGTTTCGCAATAAATGTGTCACTTTGACCTTATATCAACCGGATAATAAGAAAAATTGAGCGTTGATACTGAAACCACTTGTTGACCAGTAGCGATGAATTTAGGGCGATTAGAGTTATGGCTGAACTAGGAAATAGAAGAAGATATTTTGACGTAGGGACACAAATTGAAGATTTGCTATATTCGGGCGTGTTTAAAGCTGGAGAGAGATTACCCTCAGAAAGGGAGCTAAGCGATCGATTCGAGACAAGCCGTGCAACTATTCGTGAAGCGATTATCATGCTAGAGCTGAAAGGCTTGGTCGATGTAAAGCAAGGCGCGGGCATTTACTTTATTGACTCTCCAGACAAAAGTCGACAGTCACTCCTAACACCGAAAAGCGATATAGGCCCATTTGAACTCCTTCAAGCCCGTCAAGTTATTGAGAGCAACATTGCTGCTTTTGCTGCCACACAAATTAAATTCAACGAACTTCAAGATCTCAAGAAAGTGCTTGCTCAACAAGAGAGTGAGATCAATGGAGACAGTGCGAAGTTTGAAGAACTAGACCAAAAGTTTCATCATATGATCGCAGAGTCGACGCAAAATAGAGTGCTTATCAATCAAGCGACTCAAATGTGGAGTTCGGTTCGCATTCAAAATCCTTTATGGCGAGAGCTAAACCATAAGTACCTTCATGAAACAGCGTTAAAAACTGCCTGGTTAGAAGATCATAAGCGTATATTAATGGCACTTCAAAAGCGTTCAGCAGAAGAAGCCAAAATGGCGGTATGGCATCATATTGAACACAGTCGACAGGAGTTAATGAAGCTTGCCAGTACAGAAGGCGCAACGGCTGAGCTTGACGATTTGTTCTTTGCACAAGAGATTTAGCCTAGCGCTTGGTATTTAAGCAAATCGTTCCGTTTAGTGATGACAAAGAATGAAAATTAGATTTAGCGCACACTAAATTGGTCGATTGGTGGTTAGAATGTGGTAAACCAATTGATATTTTGGCTGCCCAGTTAGGCAGGCATTACTAGTTAAGAGTAGGAAGAGCTATGAAACGTTACCAAATGTATGTTGATGGTCAATGGATCGACGCCGCCAATGGCAAAGTAGATCAGGTTATCAACCCGTCAACCGAGGAAGTGATTGCAGAGATTCAAGACGGCGACCAAGCAGATGCTGACTACGTTTTAAGTGTGGCTAAACGTGCTCAAGCTGAATGGAAGCGCGTGCCAGCTCGACAACGTGCAGAACTGCTAAGAAAGTTTGCTCAGGAAATCCGTAACAACCGCGAGTATCTTGCCGAGTTACTTGTTAGTGAGCAAGGTAAACTGCATCGCGTTGCGTTGGGTGAAGTTGATGTTGCAGCGTCGTTTATTGAGTATGCGTGTGATTGGGCTCGTCAGATGGACGGGGATATTGTTCAGTCTGACAACGAAAACGAACACATCTGGATTCAGAAGATCCCAAGAGGTGTAGTTGTTGCTATCACTGCTTGGAACTTCCCATTCGCTCTAGCAGGCCGCAAGATTGGGCCTGCATTGGTTGCCGGTAACGCAATTGTGGTAAAACCAACGTCTGAAACTCCGTTGGCAACACTTGAGCTTGGCTACCTTGCTGAAAAAGTGGGTATCCCTGCTGGTGTTCTAAATATCGTAACTGGTGGTGGTGCGAGCCTAGGTGGGGCGCTAACAGGTCACGTTGATACCAATATGGTAACAATGACAGGTTCAACACCAGTCGGTCAGCAAATCATTAAAGCATCTGCAAATAATATGGCTCACGTACAACTTGAATTAGGTGGTAAAGCGCCATTCATTGTTATGGAAGATGCAGACTTAGAGCAAGCAGCAGCTGCAGCCCTTCATTCACGCTTTGATAACTGTGGTCAGGTATGTACTTGTAACGAACGCATGTATGTACACAGCAGCGTCTATGATGAGTTCATGGCGATCTTTATGGAGAAAGTGCAAGCGATCAAAGTCGGCAACCCGATGGACCCTGAGTCGGATATGGGGCCAAAAGTAAACAAACGCGAGCTTGACCACATGGAAGAGTTGGTTGCACAGGCATTGAACGAAGGTGCAAAACTCCTGCACGGCGGTAAACGCATCACAGGTGGAGAGTTTGACAAAGGCTTCTGGTTCGAGCCAACAATTCTCGGTGATGTTGAACAATCAATGACGATTGTTCATGAAGAAGCATTTGGTCCAATCCTTCCTGTAATTAAGTTTGATACATTTGAGGAAGTGATTGGTTATGCGAACGACAGTGAATATGGTCTAGCAACGATGATTTGTACTCAAAATATGAAGTACGTACATCGATTGACTCACGAACTTGAGTGCGGCGAAATCTATGTTAACCGTGGTCACGGTGAACAGCACCAAGGTTTCCACAATGGTTACAAACTCAGTGGTACCGGTGGTGAAGATGGCAAGTACGGGTTTGAGCAATACCTAGAGAAGAAAACGTTCTACGTTAACTTCGGTTAATTCTTACCGATATCAATTTCCAAATCCTTTCTTGGGGCAAAGTTTTCTTTGCCTCTTTTTTTATTTTAGATAAACACACAAAATAGCTTATTTAGCAAACTAAACGGTGTTTAGGATTAAGTAATGAAAGCGGAATCAACAAAATACGCTGTACCTGCACTCGACAAGGGCCTCGATATTCTGGAGTATTTGGCCACTCAAGATACGCCACGCTCTCAGGCCGAGATTGCCGTGGCCCTGCAACGCAGTGCGAATGAAATATATCGAGTCTTAGTTGGCCTTGAGCACCGTGGATATTTAGTTCGTGATGATGTCTCAGGGAAGTACCGTGTTTCACTGCGTTTATATCACCTTTCTAGAAGAATTGATCCTGTTGATAAAGTTCGTCAGTGCGCACTTCCACATATGGAAGATTTAGCTTTTTTAACCGGCTATTCTTGTTACTTGAGTATGCTCTATAAAAGCCAAACCATGGTGGTGATCCATGCAGCTAGCCATAGCCCGGTATCAGTGCGTATGGCTGAAGGCACATTGATCCCGACGCTATCTTCCTGTCCAGGCCGTGTGCTGTTGGCGAATAGTAATGATGACGTTCGAGAAATGATTCTCGAGCGAGATGACAGTTTTCAGCGTTTTTCACCAGACGAACGTTATTCGACTCTAGAGGAACTGAATACGATCAGAGAGACCTCTGTTCTCGATGGCTCGAGTCCATTTATTGAGGGAATTCGTGAAAAATCGGCACTCATTGGTAAGCCCGACGGTTCTGTTATTGCTGCTTTGACGATGTCGGTACTTAACTCACCTCAATTCGATTCAATGAATGAGCAAGATTTAATTTCACAACTACAGCTGACCGCTGAGAAAATCACACTTCAGCTGGGTTTGTAGGTCCTTTGCCCTAAGAGAAAACAATGCCCTCATTAAGAGGGCAGTATATTAATTGGTCAGTGCTAAACAGAAACAGTAGAAACTATTCAACACTTACATAGAGGCTAGTCTTTGCTATCCCACATTTCAGGCCAATATCGATATACACAGTGTCCATGTTTTTCTAGGCGGGCTTTCGCTTCAGCTAAATAAGCGAGACTTTGCTCTTTTGCCCTGGCTTGGTCGCCGATAAGTAATGTGTACTCATTGTCAGCTAACACTGAGCCAGATTGATCAGTAAGTGCGAGATTAACAATAAATGTTCCCTCGAGACCTTGAGGAATGAGCCAAGATATTGAGCCTACTTCGATACTCGAATCAGCTAGGCTATCGACCGTTTCCTGACCTGATGCCGCTACTTCGTGCTCTGCAGTACAAATCTTCCATTGGAGGCTTAGGTTATTTATGTCGCGCTGATAGTCATTCACAGCCCATAACTGAGCGCTAAATTGTGAACCAGCGTTCCAGCGGCGTTTACTGAACTCAAGACTTGGAAGCAAAGGCTGATAAGTGCGCTTAAGATAGTCAAAGCTTATCTTTTTCTTGCCATAGAAGTCGACTACACCCCACTTGATGTCCGGTACATGAGTGATGAAGTGACAAAGTGCAGCGCCACTCATTTTTGGTTTACGTCGACGATAGGTTTCTAGTGCAAATTGAATAACCGTCCCCTGAGCAATCTGTGTTGCCTCAACAAACTCTTCTAACGACCCCATTTTGTAATCGTCAAACACTTCAAAGTTAAGGTTTTTGAGGATATCAATATCTGCCCAGTGGTATGCCCAGCTTGGGCCCATTGGCCACAGCTCATTCTCTGGGATGAAGTTACGTAAGCTCTCAACGGAAGGCGCAGATGCAGCCGTCAGTTCTGGAATAATGCAACAATCAAGGGCAGGGTAGTACTCTTCCATAAATTCCGCACCACCTTGATAATAGTGCTCATTAGCATGGATAGACTCGTGTGCTTTAAAGCCCATATTTTGCGCAGATTCTGAGCTTAACGGCGAGGCAAGCCCATAAGGCACGTTGGTGAGTTCGGCGACACACTCCCCGATTTTTTCCATAAGTGCTTTGTTACCACTCTCTTCATGCGCTCCGGAGAAGAAGACTTCTTCTCCACCCATCCAAAATATATTAGATGCATGGTTACGTCGTTGTTTGACAGTCTCACGACACTCATGGAGCACGCCGTTAATGAAGGCTTCGTCACTCGGGTAGGCCTGTGTCGCAAGAGTAAAGTTCGTCCACACAGTAATGCCTAACTCGTCACATAGACGATAGAACTCGGGGAGCTCAGGCGGATGCCAGCCAAAGATACGCAGGTTATTGATGTTTGCCTCTTTAACCATCGCAAGACGATGTTGATATTTCTCATCACTATTTTGACCATAAAGGAAAGAGGGTTGACCACCCCAGCACGCTGACCTTAAGAAATGGCGCTTGCCATTAATCAAGAATGTCCAAGGGTATTCAGCTTCATCACGAGTATAACCGGGGTTAAAGTCCATTTTAACTTCGCGCAGCCCTATTGTTTCGCTTTGGCTGTCGAGGCTACCTTGTTCATCATGTAGGGAAACATTTAGAGTATACAAATTAGGGTTGCCCATATCCCATGGCCACCATAAGTTAGCGTTATCAGCTTGAATGGTGAACTCGACGTCAGATCTCCCCGGTTGTAGCACGACATTGGCTTCGTAACTATAACTCTGACCCTCGCAATTTTTCGGCGTTAGTAAAGCGGTGAGTGTGACAGGTTTTTCTGAGTCGTTGTTACTGTTTAGCTCCGCGTTAACTGTCAGTGTTGCGCAGTCATCATGTTGTACTTGGACATCACTACGAAGTGTATCGATTTTAACGTTATTGGTCGCAATGATTTTTACTGGTCGCCAGATGCCAAAAGGTACGAGGCCAGAAAAGTAGTCACCGGAGAAGTTAACCTTCTTACCACCACAATTACGGTAGTTTTTAGGTGGTGGATTAAGCTTCACCATCAACATATTTGAACCATCACGCCAATCAGCAAAATTGGCCGCTTTAGTGATATCGAATTCAAACTGAGAGAACATTCCTTCATGCGAACCAAGATAATGACCGTTCAACCAGACTTCACAACTGTAATCAACGCCCTCAAAGAGAATTGAAATAGTCTTGCCTTGCATCTCTTTTGGTAGCGCAAATCGACGACAGTACCACCATTCATATTCAGCAGCCCACTTAGCTCTGTGCATGTTACGCCCGAAATAAGGATCATCAATTTCATTGGCTCGATGCAGGTCGGAATACACATCACCGGGTACCTTAGCGAAGTTCCAACTGAAATGTGTTCCCTGATATTCGGCAGGTAATAGATGTAACTCTTCGATAACGCCTTGGCCTGGACGCATGCGCTCCATTTGCCAGCGGTGACCACTCAGGTCTAACTCTATGCGACTCATAATGACTCCTTGTTTGTATATGAATACTATATTTATATCTGTTTCCATTGGTCAATCAAAATCAACATATTGGTTGATGAATTATGAGTTGGATCTCATGATGGTTTAGCCAATAGGAAATGACACACAAGTCGACGAATGATATGTGGTAACGTTTACATTATCGGATTTAGATCACGGATAGCCTGAATAACGGCTGCTAGACTCCAATAAATGCTAAGAATAACGAGGTTTATATGAGTGAGTTGGTGATGGCGCAAACAAACGTAATCGGGACAGAGCAGCGCTTAGAACAGTTAGAGAATACAATGTGTGGAACGCGTTACACTGATGGTGAGCAAGCCATTTTAGTTCATTTGCGTAATAGTAACGGCGTAACCGCAACGTTGATGGACATTGGCGCTACATGGTTAAGCTTTTGTGCACCAGTGATGGGTAAAGATAGAGAGTTACTAATCCGCGCGAATGATATGGACGCTTATCTTGAACAAGAAGCCTATCTAGGCGCGACGGTTGGCCGCTTCGCTAATCGTATCGCTAAAGGTCAGTTCTCAATTGATGGGAGAGAGTATCAACTGCCGATCAATAACGGAAAAAACTCACTGCATGGTGGCGAGCTTGGTTTTGATAAGAAACGTTGGACGATCATTGAGCAAACTCATTCCAGCGTTACCTTCTTCTTGCACTCGGAAGATGGTGAGCAAGGCTACCCAGGTAATATGGATGTTAAAGTGCGTTATGAGTTAACCCAAGATAATGCGCTAGAGATCCGTTATGAAGCCACCTGTGATAAAGATTGCCCAGTCAATCTAACTAATCATGCCTACTTCAACTTAAGTGAATCATCAGAAGATGGCATTGCGCTGAAGCATCATTTAAAGGTCAAGGCAAAGCATTTCCTGCCTATCAGTGAAACGTTAATTCCGACTGGGGAGCTAAAGCCCGCGGTAGGGACAAGCTTTGACTTTCAAAATGAAAAAGAGATAGCACGCGATTTTATGTCAGATAGTGACCAAGCTATTGCTAGCGGTTATGACCATTGTTTCGTGTTTAGCCAAAAGGATTGCGACGCAGAAAGTATAGTGGCGACATTGACTGCTCCAGAGCGCGATCTAAAAATGCACGTGAAAACCACTAAGCCCGGTATGCAGTGTTATACAGGCAACTTCCTAGCCGGTATTCATGGCTACGATAAGTCGTATAAAAATAACGATGGCGTTGCGTTAGAAACGCAATATTTCCCAGATACCCCGAATCAACCTCAATGGAAAATCCGCAACCCTTTATTGAAAGCTGGGGCGACATATCAACACAAAACGGTGTATCAACTTGAGTGGTAGCTAACTAACGATTATTACAGATTTGAGTTTAATTAAGCCTGCTGTTTAGCAGGCTTTTTTGTGCTCGCTGTATTTTGGTAGTTAACGTGATGCGTGAGAATACTATTGCCAAGGTAGAATGATTGTTCTACTCTGTATGTAGAACAATCATTCTACCTGTTGAGTCTTATAATGTTACAAGAACAGATCGCTGGAGAGCTTGAAGTTGCTTTTAGTCAACTCGGCTTTGCTGAACCCAGCGTTGCACAGTTGAAAAAGGCGTGCAGTGTGAGCCTACGTACACTCTACAAGTATTTTCCCTCAAAAGAAGAGATGATCGTGGGGGCGCTAGAGCACCGTCATCATAGATACCTTACGTTGCTTGGGTATGAGCTACCCAATCATCAAATAGCACCTAATTGCCGAGAGGCTGCGCTGTTATCGGTGTTCGACAAGTTGGCCAATTGGATGGAGGATTACGCACCAACAGGCTGTATGTCGATGAATGCGATTTCAGCCTTTCCTGAAAATTCGCAAATCATAACGACGGTCGATACGCATAAAAAAGAGGTTCGTGACCTTCTTTCACGTCTTGCAGGCTCTGATGAGTTAGGTACGGCGATTTTCCTATTGCATGAAGGGGTATCAACCTCATGGCCGCTATTGGGGCATGAATCGATTGATTCCGCAAAATCCACGCTAAAAATGTTAATGAAGTGAGATATAAAATGAGTTCTATTCCATCTAAGATGACTGGCGTTCAATTGGTTGGTCATGGTGGCCCAGAGATGCTGCAAATAAATGACCAAATAGAAGTACCAAAACTTAAACCAGGAGAGGTGCTTATTAAGGTCTCTGCAGCTGGTGTCAATAATACCGATATCAATACACGTATAGGTTGGTACTCAAAAAACGACAATAGCAGCGAAGATGCAAGTTGGTCGGGCTCGGCCCTCAAGCTTCCACGCATTCAAGGTGCAGACGTTTGTGGCCATATCGTTGCTGTGGGTGAAGGAGTGGATAGTGCTCGTATAGGCGAGCGTGTGATTATTGAACCTTGTATCTTTGAAGTGGAGGGCAAAAAACTCGACACACCTGCCTATTATGGCTCAGAGTGCGATGGCGGGTTTGCTGAGTATACAAAGGCTCAATCGCAGTATGTTCACCATGTGAATACTTCAATGACAGACGTCGAGTTGGCCTCATTCCCTTGCTCGTACTCGACAGCAGAAAACATGCTGACTCGCGCTCAAGTCAATGAGATGGATACGGTTCTAGTCACTGGTGCTTCGGGTGGGGTCGGCTCGGCAGCCGTTCAGTTAGCCAAAGCGCGTGGCGCAAAAGTGATTGCAGTGACCAGTGCGAACAAAAAAGATCAGCTACTAAATTTAGGTGCTGACGAGGTTCTAGAGCGCTCGCAGAATGTGGTTGAGGCGCTGGGCGCTAACAGCGTTACCGTTGTGATCGATTTAGTAGCAGGCCCTTCATGGCCCGATCTGCTCAATGTGCTAAACCGCAAAGGTCGCTACGCGGTCTCTGGGGCAATTGCTGGCCCGATGGTTGAGTTAGATGTCCGTACTTTGTATCTAAAGGACTTAAGCTTCTTTGGCTGTACTTTCTTAGAGCCTGAAGTGTTTGGCAATCTTGTTAAACGTATTGAATCTGGACAGATTAAGCCGTTAGTTGCCGAGACTTATCCACTAGAAAATATTGCACAGGCACAGACGGCGTTTGAGAAGAAATCCCATGTGGGAAAAATTGTGTTAACTGTGGCGTCTTGCTAATAATTTACAGTACGATCAAATAATAAAA
This sequence comes from Vibrio agarivorans, assembly GCF_030409635.1. Taxonomy (NCBI): domain Bacteria; kingdom Pseudomonadati; phylum Pseudomonadota; class Gammaproteobacteria; order Vibrionales; family Vibrionaceae; genus Vibrio; species Vibrio agarivorans. Next base: position 324,335 of record NZ_JAUFQF010000001.1, read on the forward strand.
CGATATTAAATAGAGCCTTTGTTGTTATATTTGCAGCAAAGGCTTTTTAACTAGATTTTTCGCAAGTATTGCGACTTAAATTTGGTTATATTGTGGCTTTGATTATTCAATTTCAAGGAAGGAAAAGTGAGTATAATCAGAGTGATGGATATTTCAGATTACCCTCAAGTTATTCAGCTTTGGCAAGGCACTGATGCGATGCTTTTGCGAGAGGCGGATTCGTTAGCCAACATTGACAAATATCTTAGCCATAACTCTGGTTTGAGTTTTGTTGCAGAAACTAGTCAGGAGATCATTGGCGCAATTTTGGTTGGAACGGATGGCCGTCGAGGCTATGTGCAGCACTTAGCGGTAAAGGAATCCATGCGCGGTGAAGGGATAGGCGCTAGTTTGATTGATAGCGCTGTAGCGGCGCTGTCTGCCATCGGTATTGAAAAGACGCATTTGTTTGTTGTCAATGAGAATATAGGCGCTCAACGGCTCTATGAAAAACTAGGCTGGTTTCCTCGAGATGAAGTCCGGATGTACTCCTTTAATAAGTCATCAAATAGTGAAATATAGGGAGTAATTATGCAGGGATATCGTATCTCGACAGATAACAACGAGCTCAATTTGGACGTTGTGTTTGATTTTATTTCTGACAGTTATTGGGCAAAAGGGATTCCTCGGGAGCGTGTAGAAAAGTCAGTCAAACATTCCTTGTGCTTTGGAGTTTATGATGCAAGGGGTGAGCAAGTTGGATTTGCCCGTTTGATTACGGACCGAGCCACGTTCGCCTATTTGTCTGATGTCTTTATTCTCAGTGAGCATCGAGGCAAAGGGTTGAGCAAATGGCTGGTGGAAGTGATCATTTCACATCCAGATTTGCAAGGTTTAAGGCGGATTGTACTTGCAACTCATGATGCGCATGGTCTGTATGCACAATATGGGTTTGAACCACTTTCGCATACAGAAAACTTTATGCAAATTTGGAATCCTGACGTTTACGCGTGATTTGTTAATCTAGATTAAAGAATTTGTGCACTATTCACAGTAAAGTCCGACGCCTTCGTTAGATTTGATAATGAATTTTGGAAAGGGAACAGCAATCGGTGATGATCGCTGTTCCTTTTTGTTTTTTAGCCCCTTTAAGAGGAAGTCTTTTTGAGCACTCTATTTTCTCCCGCTCGTATCGGAAAAGTGTCATTGAAAAACCGCTTTGTTCGCAGTGCAACATGGGAAAACATGGCGACAGAAGACGGTCACATGACCAACAAACTCTATGATATTTATCGAGAGCTTGCTCAAGGTGAGGTCGGTTTGATCGTGACGGGTTATGCCAATATCGTGAAAGAAGAAAAACCAAACGCTGGCATGATGGGCATATATGATGACTCTTTCATTGAGAACTACTCGAAGCTGACTCAACTTGTTCATCAGTATGACTCAAAGATTGTCATGCAGATTGCTTATGGCGGTACTAAAACTACCTATAACGTTGGAGAACGAGTTATTTTTGCCCCTAGCGATGTCGCTGAGCGTGGTACGGGTACGCAAGGTAAAGCGATGACCAAAGAGGATATTGACTATATTGTTGATGCCTTTGCTCAAGCGAGTCTGCGTGCGAAAAAATCAGGTTTCGACGGTGTCGAGATTCATGCCGCACACACCTATCTGATTAATCAGTTTTTGAGCCCGTATTATAACCGTCGTGATGATGAATACGGTGGTAGCCTTGAAAACCGCATGCGCTTTTTAATGGAGATTTATCATAAAACGCGTGAGCTCGTCGGCTCAGAATTTCCGATTTTGGTGAAACTTACCGCGACCGAATTTTTTGAGGGTGGATTGACCTTTGAAGAGACAAGAAAGGTGTGTAAAGCACTAGAGACGGTTGGAGTGGATGCAATTATTGTTTCAGGCAACATTCATGGCAACGCAAATAACATGGTTGGAGAGCAACATGATGGTCATACGTTGCAAGCCGAAGGGTATTTTCACGAGTATGGTGATGTGATCAGTCGTGATGTTGCTATCCCTGTGATTACTGTTGGGGGCTTGAACGATGTGACAGCTATTGAAGAGATTGCCCAGAGAACCAATATCCAGTTCTTCGCATTATCGAGACCGCTGCTTGCGGAACCTATGTTAGTAAAGCGTTGGGGAGAAGGCGATCTAGCACCAGTTGATTGTGAGCGTTGCTCAAAGTGTCGCACCAAACGCGGAAACTTTTGTGTTGTGTTCAAAAAGCGCAAGAAAGTAGCCGTCAAATAGCGTTTTTGACCATTAAAAAAGGCCATTGATGGCCTTTTTTAATTAGGAGATAAGTTTCTACTTAGCTACTTAGCTACTTAGCTACTTAGCTTGGACGGTCGGTTCACCTTTCTTCTCTTTGGAGAAGTAAGACTTAGTTAAAGCGAACACAACTGGGCTTAAGACCGCAAGCGCAATGAGGTTTGGAATCGCCATCATAGCGTTTAATGTATCACTAAGTAGCCAAACAAAGCTCAACTCCATCGTTGCACCAATCGGTAGCGCAAGAACGAAAATGACTCGGAATGGTAGAATCGCTTTATTACCGAACAAGTAACTCGCACAGCGCTCACCGTAGACTGACCAACCAACAATCGTTGTAAACGCGAATACACTCAAGCTGATCGCGACGATATAGTTACCTACACCTGGAATGACCTGACCAAACGCCGCTGAAGTTAATGCCGCACCATCTGCCCCTGATGTCCACTGGCCAGATACAATGATAACCATACCGGTGATGGTACAAATAACCAGTGTATCGAGGAAAGTACCCAGCATTGCAATTAAGCCCTGACGAACTGGGTCATTGGTTTGTGCGCTCGCATGAGCTATAGGAGCAGAGCCTAAACCCGCTTCATTCGAGAAAACACCACGTGCAACACCGAAGCGAATTGCCATCCAGACAGTTGCACCAGCGAAGCCACCTTGAGCGGACGTCGGTGAGAACGCTTGCTCGATGACAAGTGCAAATGCACCCGGTAAAGCTGAAGCGTTAGATCCGAGAATGATCACGCCACAAACTACATATGCGATAGCCATAACAGGCACTAGCGCACCAGCAAATGCCCCGATACGTTTTAGACCACCAATGATAACTGCACCAGCCAGTACCATGGTAATTAGGCCGACAACTAAAGGAGAGAAAGAGAAATTGGATTCGAGTACTTGAGCAATTGAGTTTGACTGCACACCATTACCAATCCCGAAGCAAGCAAACGTACCGAAGATAGCGAATAAGGTGCCTAGCCAAGCCCATTTTTCACCCATGCCGTTTTTGATGTAGTACATCGGGCCGCCAAGGTAGCGTCCTTTGGCATCTTTTTCGCGATATTTTACCGCAAGTACCGCTTCCGCATACTTTGTCGCTAACCCAAATAGTGCAGTGATCCACATCCAAAATAGTGCACCTGGGCCACCAATGAATACCGCAGTGGCAACACCAGCGATATTACCTGTACCGACAGTGGCAGACATCGCGGTCATCAGTGCTTGGAAAGGGGGGATCTCCCCTTTATCTTTAAGTTGGTCTCGGCTTCCCCAAAGCAACTTAAATGCTTTTGGAATGTTGAAAAGCGGCATGAATTTGAGTCCGATACTCAAAAAGATCCCAACACCGAGTATTAGAACCAGCATTGGCACGCCCCAAACAATGCCATTGATCATACCGACCAATTGATTTAGTAATTCCATTCTGTTTCCCTACAGCTAGATTAAAGTAATGAATTCCTTGGTATTAATGCATTTTGCATTCCATAAACCATATCAAAAACAAGGATATGCGATCTGGGTGGTTAAATCATAGTCGATTGTTAATGGGGTGTGATCTGTTACAGGAATGAGGGAGTCAATTTGATAGGATTTCACTAAATTTACATTATTAGTGAGTTTGGTTGCACACTATTGGTGCTAAATGATGAATCAATAGTGTGCAAGTGATAAGAGTACAATGAATGAGGAACGAGTATTAAATAACGTACGTGTCAGTGCCCAATGGCGACGTTATCTTTACTGCTCCCTCGTTACCTGAGTTGCGTTTAACAATAGCTAGTGCTTTGCCTTGGTAGGTCTGTATCGTTGTATCTGTATGGGGCGTTATATTGGCTTCATGCCCGTTGTCACAGCCAATCCAATTGCAACCTGTTACCTCAAACCTTAACTCATACTCTTGGTGGGTAACATCACGACTGACTCGATCTTTTAGTTGGATAACCAACTGTCGATAATCTGCGTTTTGCGCTTTTGTTTCATCCTTTATTTGAATTGTGCTGGCAGGTTCAGTGGTATGAATCGCGTGTTGTGTGGACGGTTGCCCTTGGTTGAACCCTGTAAGTGTTAGTACGCCATGCTCAAAAGGAACGACCCAACGGAACACGCGATCTTGCTGGTCATCTAGTGCTTGTCGCCCAAAGCTCAAACCGCTGATCGAGAGCTCAACTTCTTCACAATTACTATAAGCCTCAATGACGATCCACTCATTTTCCATGTAGTTCCAGTGGGTATTGCGCTTGTCCCAAACCCAAAGTTTAGTTTTCCAAGCATGCTCATCTTTTTCAGAGGCCTCGAAAGTGCGTTTGTTGAGCAACAAGTCTGTCTCATTTGCTGGGATGGTAAAGCCTTGAACAAAGGGTTCATCGTTCCATAAAGAGCGGAACAAGGCATAGCTTGGTTTGGTAAAACCAGCGGAATCGAGGAGCCCACTATCCGTGGTGCGAACAGGCCACTTTCCGTGAGATTCTCCCATGTAGTTTATGCCTGTCCATAAGAACAGCCCAGCAACGTGTGGCCTTTCCAGTACCGCCTTCCATTCATGCCATTGTGGTAGGTTTTCGTTGCCAATAATAGGTAGGTGAGGGTAGTGTTCGTGCCCATAGTCATAGACAACACGTCGATAGCTAAAGCCAATGACATCCAAGGCATCGGCATAACCAGAGAGATAGCTGGCTGACGGTAAGATACAATTAGCCGTCACGGGACGTGTCATGTCGAGCGCTTTAACCCACTTGGACAGTTTGTTGGCAGTGACACCAATATCGGCCCCTTCATTGGGTAGTGATTCTAGTAAATGAGCAATTTTCTCAGGGCTATGAGGGGGGAGGTTCCAAAAATAGTTTCCATCCCATTTAGCATCAAAAAAACCAGTAGCTTCGACGTTACGCGGGTAGGTCCACTCAATCTCGTTACCAATACTCCACATAAAAATGCAGGGATGGTTAATATGGCTGCGCAGTGTATTTGTTAGGTCTTGTTCGGCATGCTGCTCGAAATATTCCGTGTAACCTCGGCTGATAAAATCATCGTGTTGCTCATTCATATTGAGTCGTTTGTCTTTGGGGTTGTCCCATTCATCAAAGAACTCATCTTGAACCAAGAAGCCCAATTCATCACACAGCGTAAGAAAACGTTTCGATGCAGGATTGTGTGCAATGCGAATCGCGTTGACGCCACACTCTTTGAGTTTGTTAAGACGCCTTATCCAGATCTCATCAGGCACGGCTGCACCGACAAGCCCTCCATCATGGTGCAGACAGACCCCTTTGATTTTTGTTGGCTGAGCATTCAAGAAGAAACCTTGATTTGCTGTGAACTCGAGAGTTCTAAATCCGATCTGTTCTTTGAGCTCTTCGACCCAAATGCTATCAAGGTAAACTTTGCTAACGACACGATACAAGTTAGGCGTATTGGGTGACCACAATGTTGGATTTGTTATCTCTATATTGAGTGTGACTTGAGTGTTTGAAGATGGCGTAAAGTCGACTCGATTTTCAGCCGCCACTTTTAGAGTTTGCAAGTCGATAACCTGTGTAACTAGCCTACCTTGTTGATGATGAGTAGATGCAGGGGAACAAACCGTGAGGCTCTGTTCTATTGAACCTGCGGTTAGCGCGCTGTTATTTAGGTTAGCTTTTAGAACGTTTGACCATAACGGAGAGTGAGTTTCTCCCGTAAGAATCATGGTCACATCACGATAGATACCGGACCCAGCATACCAGCGGCTGTCGACATAGCGACGGCGATCTACCTTGATAATCAGTTCATTATCTTCTTTAAGATGCTCAGTAATGTCGAGGTAAAATGGCGAGTAACCATAATGCTGTTGGTGGAGGTATTTGCCATTTAAATAGAGTTCTGCATTGTTATAAATGCCGTCAAACAAAATGACACATCGTGTGAATTTTTGCGATAGAGGTGAAACAAAGGCCTTTTTGTACCATCCAACACCACCAGGTAGATACCCTGTCGCACCATCAAGCTTCGAAGAGAAGGGCTGTAGGATACTCCAATCATGTGGGAGGGTAATTGGGCTCCAGCAATTATGATCTGGTTTGTTTTCATTGAGCTGAAAAGACCAATTATCGTTAAACAGACAGACGTGTCTAGGGGAGGGATTCATCAAGCTATCCTTAGTATTGTGTCGCTATTAGCGAGTTCACCAGTGACCGGCTGGGCAGTGGAGAGGAGAGCTTGTCACTTGGTTATGTTGAGTCGAGAATCACTGGCTCAAGAGCTGAGCCAGTGAGGATATGTGTTTCTAGTTACTATTTTGGAATGTACCCGCATCTAAAATCTGACGTTTTACGCGGTAACGGCAGATGTAATTCCAGTTCCAGCTTGGGTCATACTTATGACATACACCCCAGTTTAACCCTGGTGCTTCGAAGCTATCTTCTTGTGGATCGCGGAATATACCGAGTGCCTCTGGTGCCCCTTTAATATGAGACATAATCTCGAAGTTGATACCATCTTCAGCCCACTGGATGGTGTTCTTTTCAGGTCCATCAGTAGTGATCAAAGATGCGATGCCACCGTTGTGGTGCCAAACCGCCACTTCATGCCCAGAGTTAGAGATAGGGTTATATTCCGATTTGACGTAAGGGCCAAGAATGCTGTCAGCGATAGCGACACCATGCTTGATTTCTCGGCCTCCCATATTCATGTTTTCACCCATAGTTTCACCTTTGTAGTAGAGGTAAAACTTGTCATTGAAGAACATCAAACACGGATCGTGCACTTTATGACTATCAAAACTGCCTTTTGATTTCACATTGAAGCGGTTGTCCTCATCACCATCCCATTCACCATCTTTTTCAGGGCTTAGGATAGGAGCATTAGATTTAGTCCATGGACCAAATGGACTATCTGACCAAGCTAGTGCAATTTCTTCAAATTGACGGTTAGTGTATGGAAATTGAACAGTTTGGTAAACAAGGTAGTAACAACCCTCGTGGGCTAATACTTCGGGAGTGAACACCGCTCGGTCGTCATAGGCACCTGGTTTACCAGCTTGAATGGCAGGGCCTTGTTCTTTCCAGGTGATGCCATCTACAGAAGTTGCATGCCACACTTCCGTTTTATCCCAAGGGAAAACTTTATCATCTGGGTTACCTGTAAAGCCTTTGGTTTCACCTTCACCTTTTGTATACCAACAGTGGTACAGATTATCCACCTTGATTACCGCAGTAGGGTCGCGGCGAATCACGCCCTCTTGATAAGCAAAATCGCCTTTCAGCTCTTGTACATCAAATTCAATCAACCATTCTGGGCCGCGACTGTCGTAACCACGCTCGATAGCACGCAAACTCGCCAAGCTGAGTTTTTTCTTTGGTGAATTCATGAAGTATCTCTCTAAACAACTACAAATTTTGAATAAAGGTAAACCAATTTTAGATTTATGTCTATTTACTGGTCTGCAAAATGAACACTCTTTGGTAATAAGGTGATGAGATACACAGTTTTAAACATTGAGAACATCAATGATTCTGTAAACCATGTTTTTATTTTAAACTACTCGTCGATTTATAAGTGATTGAAAATAAACAACAAACTAGACGTGGATCACTAAAATTGGTAATTGGAATGTCAGATTAGGTTAATCTTTGATCGTAAATTGTTAAACCTGTCACTGATTATTGGTTTGCCATTTTGTAATAATAGTGACATTGAAGCTTGATTGGTAAACCAGCTTCATAATTTCAATTACCATCTACTCAATCTTTAAGGAAAAAAGATGAAACATAAAATCCTGAAGTACTCTGCAGTGTGTTCTGGTCTTTTACTTGCTTTTTCTGCGCACGCAATTGAAGAAGGCTTTGGTTTTCATGGTTATGCCAAAGGCGGTATTGGTATTACTAACGATGACATATTAAATCCAGGTGGCTACGACTGGGCAAATAACGGTATGAACATCTTCCGTTTGCCAGGAAATACTTATACAAACTCATCAGGTGGTCGTCTAGGTAATGAAGCCAACTGGCTAGAGCTTCACCAATCTTATGGTTGGGCCCAACAAAATGGAATGAACTGGGGTATCAAATCGAACATTGTTTATGGTGATGCATTGGCACTTGACGAACTGTTCGTACAAGGCTCTGGTGTTATCCCGTCGAACCCTAGCGCGACGTTTTGGGCTGGTAAGCGTTATTTTAACCGAGTTGAAACTTTCTTAACCGATTCTCAGTCGATGTCGAATGACGGTGCTGGTTTTGGTATGGAAAACTTCGACCTAGGTTTCGGTAAATTGCACTTAGGTGTTTCGCGTAACCTATACGACGAGGCTCCAGCTGATGGTGCAGGCGAATTGGTCGCGTTTAGTTCATCGATTTCTGACATCATGCTGATGGATGATCTTTCGATGAATCTTTATGCCAACTACGGTACGCCAATGGGACCTGACTCAGAAGATAAATTTAAAGACAAGTCAGATGCTTACCAATTGGCAGCAAAATTCCGTTTAGGTGATTGGACAACATACAACACGCTATTCATCCGCTACTCAAATAATGCTTCTGGTTCAATGACACGTAGTTGGGAACCGTTCCCTGAACATCAAATTGGCGGTTTTTGGGAAGGCTATCACGCATTCAATGACAAGTTTGCAGTTTCTTATATTTGGCAGCACGAGACAGCAAAATACGACCAAGACGCGCGTGATGCTACTGGCATGAGAATCCTTGAGTCTAATTGGGATGCTCTAGTGGCCCGCGGTACATTAAACTGGAATACCCGTACTTCTACAGAGCTAGAAGTAGGTTATGAAATGATCGACTTTGAAGCCGTTAATCCATCGGAAGATGGTAAAAATGATGGCTATAAAGTAACGCTAGCTCAAAACCTCCACATTGGCGGCGGCTTCTGGGATCGTCCAGTAATCCGTTTCTTCGTTACATATGCAGAGCAAAATGTCGAAACCAAAGCTTATGACCGTTGGGATCTGGATGGTGCCATCAGCATGGGCAAATCAGATGCCGTCACTTTCGGTGCGCAGTTCGAAGCATGGTGGTAATCCTAACGTAAATATTATTTAAACAGTGTCTCCACGGCTTAGGTCGTGGAGTACTTATATCTACACTTATAAAGATAATAACGAGTATGAACAAGACAAAAATTGCACTTATCCTATCGAGCTTGCTGTTTGGCGCATATGGTTGTCAGTCGACGACAGGATCTCAACCGGAAACTTCTGGAGAGAGTGAGGAACAAGCGAGCATTGCTATCCCTGATTTTGAATCGGATAGTTTCTTTAATAACGTACAAGCATCACACGCGAAATCTGAAAAAGTAACAGGCGTTGGTGTTACCTCAGGTGACTCTGCTTTGAAGGTGACGTTTGATGCTGTCTCAGAAGCAAACAAATTTAAATACTGGCCTAATGTGAAGTTCTTCCCCGAAGGTGGATTGTGGAACTGGAATAACAAGGGCAGTTTAAAGGTTGATGTCACAAACCCAAGTGACAAGCCTGTAACGTTTATCTTTAAGATCGTTGATAACGTTGGCCAAATGGGTGCGGCGACCAACCAGCTTAACTATGCAGTGACAATTCCTGCCAACAGTACCGAAAATGTTGAGATGCTATTTAATGGTGGTAAGCGTGGTCTTGCTGGTTACTGGGATGGTCAGAACATTAACTTGCGTAAACTGGCCGAGCTGCAGGTGTTTGTTCAAGGGCCAATGGATGAGCAAACCATTATTCTCGATAACCTACAACTGGTAGATGCAACGGGTGATTTTATCTCTGCTGAGGAACAAGTCGTCGAAGCAGGGCCAATTCCGACATTAAAATCAATCACCAGCTTTGAATCTGGTGAAAAGCACTTTGTATCAGACCGCAGCGTATCGACGACCATCGAAAAAGTGAAATCAGATGGTGGCCTTGGCCTTCAAGTGAAATTCAAAGCAGACAACGCCTATCCAAATATCACCTTTATGCCAAGCCGCCCTTGGGATTGGTCTCAAGAGGGTAACTTTAACCTCGCCTTTGATATTGAAAACCCTACCAATGATCCTATCCAGATGTTTGTTCGCGTTGACCAAGCGGAAAACAAAAACTGGGGTGGCACGGCTGACGGTGTGAAAGACAGTATGTCAAACTACGTGACGCTGCTACCTAATGAGACAAGCACATACTACATGAGCCTAAGTCAGCTAGAAGGCCATATTGTTTCTGGCATGCGCAGTGAGCCACCTAAGAAAGCGTATAGCGCACAAGCCATTAGCTACGGCTGGGGTGAAACCAGCTTAGATTTGTCTAATATCGTTTCAATTCAGCTTTATCTGCAAAACCCAACCAAAGACGCCACGATTGTGGTTGACTCAATTCGCTTAGTACCAAACCTTGACGCTGACACGACGCGTTACGAAGGTTTAGTCGATCAGTACGGTCAGTTTACCGGCAGTGACTGGGCTGAGAAAGTACACAAGGATGAAGAACTACGTGCTTCAGGCAAAGCGGCGCTTGAGCATCTTGGCAAAGCCGAGCTGATGTCTGACCGCAGTAAATTTGGTGGCTGGAATGCAGGTCCTCGTATGGAGGCCACAGGGTTTTTCCGCACCGAGAAGCTGGATGGCAAGTGGACGTTAGTTGACCCAGAAGGCTACCCGTTCTTCATGACAGGTCTTGCTAATATTCGAATGGATGACACTGTTACCATTACGGGTGCCGATTTTGACAATCCAGAGACAAAGCAAGGGCGTCAAATCGCATCACCATTGCGTGAATCGATGTTCACGTGGCTACCAGAGTATGACGATGAACTTGCTGTGAACTATGACTACGCCGGTTATGTCCACTCCGGTGCATTGAAGAAAGGCGAGGTGTTCAGCTTCTATCGTGCCAACCTGATGCGTAAATACGACACTTCGCAGAAAGAAGCGATGGAGATTTGGCGTGATGTGACGCTTGATCGTATGCAAGATTGGGGTTTTACCACGTTGGGTAACTGGATTGATCCGATGTTCTTCGGAACCGAACGCGTTGCTTATGAAGCGCACGGTTGGATCATGGGTGAACACAAGCGAATCAGCACAGGTAATGACTACTGGGGTCCTATTCATGACCCGTTTGATCCGGAGTTCAAGCAAAGCACGAGAGAGATGGCAGAAGGTCTCGCGAAACAAGTGGAGAAAGATGACCCGTGGCTATTGGGTATCTTTGTCGACAACGAGATCAGCTGGGGTAATGTGCTGAATGAAGCCAACCATTATGGTCTTATTGTCAACGCACTAAGCTATGACGCGAAAGAGAGCCCTGCGAAGGCGGCATTCTCAACATATCTAAAAGAGAAATACACTACGATCAATGCCCTAAATCAGGCGTGGGGAACGGCCCAAGTCAACTCTTGGGAAGAGTTTGATAAGTCGTTCGACTATCGCAGCAGCCTAAAGCCAGGTATGAAGCGTGACTACTCAGACATGTTAACCATGCTGGCAGATAAGTATTTCTCTACAGTAGATGCTGAGCTAGAGCGCGTGTTGCCAAATCACATGTATCTAGGTGCTCGATTTGCTGATTGGGGTGTGACACCAGAAATTGCAAAAGGTGCAGCAAAGTATGTGGATGTCATGAGTTACAACCTCTACGCCAATGACCTGAACGACTCGAAAAAAGCACACTTTAGAAAGTGGCTAGCTGAGGTAGACAAGCCAAGTATCATCGGTGAGTTCCATTTTGGCTCGACAGATACAGGTCTGTTCCACGGCGGAATTGTTAACGTAGCGAATCAAACTGAGCGTGCCAAAATGTACACCAATTACATGCAGAGTGTGGTAGACAACCCTTACTTTGTTGGTGCGCATTGGTTCCAGTACCTTGACTCGCCAGCGACAGGTCGAGCTTGGGATGGTGAAAACTACAACATTGGCTTTGTTACCATCGCTGACGAACCTTATGTTGAATTGATTGAGGCGGCAAAGCAATTCAACGCAAACCTCTATAATAATCGCTTTCAATAATAACTGCTGAAAATAACGTCGAAAATAGGCACGGATGTTCGTTCCGTGCCTGATAATTTCATTAAGGAAAATGAGATCCATTTTATGAACGTGAATAAAACTCTAACAGCCTTGCTTATTGCAGGAATGGCTGCACCTACGCTTGCTTCAACTCTAATAACATCTTTTGAAGATAATGAAACCCATGGTTACGAGTATGGCCATTTTGGTAGCTCAACGCACGCCATTACAGCTGATGTGCAAACTGATGGTGATAAATCCATGCAAGCCAACATGGGGGCGAGCTATGAAGGTGGCGTTAAAATATACGCACCAAATAGTTGGAATTGGTCTGATCAAAAAGAGCTTGTCTTTGATGTTGTAAACAACACAAATGAAGATATTAATTATGGTGTGAAAATTCTGACTAACTATGTTTGGGATGATGCAAACGCACTATCTGAATATTTTAATGTTCCAGCAAACACTACTTTAAAAGATGTTGTACTTTCTTTGGACACAACAGAATATGGTTCGATTGGCGCATCTTATAATAAAGCAATGGCGATGGAGATTAATTTCTTTGCTGCAGAGTCTCCGAACACAACAGTATATATTGACAACATTCGGGTCTCGGATGGCACAACAGAGCCAACACCTCCGCCAACCGACCCAGAAGATGCTAGTGATCGTATCTCATCTGCACCCGTCAAAACACTAAAGCAAATTGAGGCATTCAACGAAATTCCAGATGACCTAGAAATCGGAGATGGACTGCAAATCGAGTTAACTGACTCAAAAGTAAGTGTTGGAGATAGCGCGCTAAAAGTTGCATTTAGTGCAAGTGCTGCTCAACTGAAAATACTGAGAGAAATAGATTTTTCTGGTTATGAAAATGCAGCATTAGCTATTGATGTAAGCAATCTAGGTGAAAGTGGCGTTTGGCTTCTGACTCATCTAGAAAATAGTAATGAAGGCGCATTTGCGAGACGTACGGGCTTAGTTGAGGCAGGTAAATCTAAAATGCTGTATTTGAGCTTGAATGATTTGGATGCTTTAGACCCAGTAAATAAATTGGGTATAAGAGAGTTGCCTGCCAGTGAAATGAAAGCTAATTTAGATTGGGATTGGGAGAACTGGGGTGACCTAGGTGGACTTGATTCTTTTCTGACTGATATGCGCTTCTTTACTTATGTTGATGCTAATTTGGTTTTAGATAACATTCGAGTGATTAAGGACTTCAATCACTTATCTGCTTATGAAGAGTTGGTCGATTCTTTAGGTCAAAACAATCAACATGATTTCTACGCTAAATTAGAAAACAGTGAAGCTCTCGATGGCTTAGGTGATCGAGAGACACAACTTCTCGGTAAGTTGCTCAACCGCAGTCAATATGGCGGTGCACCTACTGGTAGCAGTATTGTCGCTGATCAAGAGTGTAAACTGGCTACCCCAGCGTCATTCAATGCGTGTAAAACAGCAGATGGCAAATGGTATCTGGTTGATCCTGACGGTAACGCCTTTATCTCAACGGGTCTTGCCAACATTCGCATGACCGACACCTACACGTTTACCGGTGAATCGAGCACAACACCATCGGATGTGCGCAAATCAATGTTCACTGAGATCCCGACAAATCACCGCAAAGAGATGGGGCCTGTGCACAGTGGTCCGGTTGAACAAGGTGAGGGCGTGAGTTTCTATGCGAACAACATTGATGCTCGCCACGGTGGTGAAGAAGCTTGGCAAGATATCACTATTAAGCGTATGCAAGACTGGGGCTTTACGTCACTAGGTAACTGGACAGATTCTGCCTTCTATGCAAAAGCGGCCGATGCAAATATGCCTTATGTCGCCAATGGCTGGGTACTTCACCATGAAACCTCAGAGTATCCGATCAATCGTATTGGATCAGGTTATTGGGGGCCGATAGCGGATCCGTTTGACGACAACTTCGCATTAGCTGCTGAGAAAATGGCGGCACGGATTAAAGAAGAAGTTGAAGGGCATGAAGCCACGTTGATGGGCATTTTCGTTGATAACGAAATCAGCTGGGGTAACTGTTTAAGTGATAACGATGCGGCTTGTTATGAGCAAACGCTAGCAGCAATGAACACTGATGCCAGCACAAGCCCAGCAAAAGCTGCGTTTATCTGGTTCCTTGAGAATGGCTATGGCTACTCTAAAACGTTAGAGGCGTTTAATACCTCTTGGGGAACATCGTTCACGTCATGGTCTGAATTAGCCGGAGCACAGAGTTTTGAATACTCTCCAGGCATGTTGGGTGATTTAAAGTCATTGAATTGGCAGTTTGCGAACAAGTACTTTGAGGTGGTGAATAAAGCCGTGAAAGTAGAGTTTCCTAATAACCTGTATTTAGGAGCTCGTTTTGCTGACTGGGGCAGAACTCCAGAAACGATTGATGCTGCTAAAGGCCATGCCGATGTTGTCAGCTTCAACATCTACAAAGACAGCATCACCTCTGAAGATTGGCAATCAGATGTACTGGAGCAAATCGAGAGTTTAGATTTCCCGGCTATCATCGGTGAGTTCCACTTCGGTGCGCTCGATAGTGGTAACTTCGCTACCGGTATTGTCTCTGCAAACTCGCAAAAAGAACGTGGTGACAAGTACATTACGTACATGGAGTCGGTATTAGCCAATGCTAACTTTGTTGGTGCTCATTGGTTCCAGTACCTTGATTCACCAGTGACAGGTCGTGCATGGGATGGTGAAAACTACAACGTCGGTTTTGTTAACGTCACTGATACGCCATACAATCACTTAACGGATGCAGCGCGTCTGATTAACTGTGAGCTCTATGGCGATGATTGTTCAGCTCTAGAGTCGGATCTGGAAACACGGTCAGCACGTGATGCAGGCTCGCTTTACGATGGTCAAAATATTGGTATTACGTCTGGTCAGTTGAATGGGTTGGAAACCATAGAAGGTATTGACCCTGAAGAGCCAGTTGATCCACCAACTGACCCAGAAGAACCGCAACTGCGTACAGGTGGTTCGCTAGGTGCCTTCTTTGTGTCAATCATTGCCGTTTTAGGTTGGGTACGCAGAAAGTACGTGTCATAGCCATAACTACATGAAATAAAAGCCAAAGCCGCGATAGTCACTATCGCGGCTTTTTTGTCGTCTAGCGCACAGAATAAGCAATTGGTGCATATGTTGACCAATAATCGGTCTTGGATCACTCCAAAAAACATTATTGGTATGTACTATTTGTTTTATTGGTTATCCAATAACTACGTGAAGGAAAGGAGAATCTCAGTGCGTTTCAACAAAAATACTATCGCGCTCGCTATCATTGCCAGCACTCTTGCGGCAGGCAGCATTGCCGCTACAAAAACACCGGACACATCCAATAACGAAGCAACTCAAACAGATATGAGTAGTAGCGTTCAACCTGTTGTCATGACAGATGATGGGTTTCTATCAAAAACCGCCAACACACACACCTCATATAATGTCGCTGGCGAAAACCTAGAAATCGTGTTCGATGCGATTTCTGAGTCAGAAGCAAACTCAAAATGGCCAAACATGAAGTTTCGACCTGAGTCTGGTTCTTATGACTGGAATACCAAAGGTGGCTTGCAACTGACACTGGAAAACCCAGGAGATAAAGAAGTTCGCATTGAGATGAAGGTGGCGGACAATATCGGAATTATGGGGGCAGCAACGCACCAATTGGACCTACCGATTTATCTACCAGCAGGCAAAACAACAACAGTCGACTTCTTATTTAATGGCGCAGAGATGAACATCGAAGGCTATCGTGGTGGAAGCGAGTTAGATTTGCGAAATATTGCCGAGTTTCAGTTTTATGCGGTAGGGCCAATCGCCGAACAGAAAGTGGTGGTTCATGGCATTGATTTCATCGAGCGTACTGGTGATTTTGTCGTGTCAGAAGCTCGTCAAGGGCAAGTGATTGAAGCTCAAATCCCAACATTGCTTACTGTCACAGACTTTGAAGAGGGTATTGACCCTATCGTTGAGCGACACACGGGTTCTAACGTCGACCTTGTAAAAACCTCAACCGGCTCTGGGATTAAGGTTCATTACACAACCGACGATGACTATCCGACAATCAAGTTCTCAGCTGGCAAAGATGGTCAGGTTTGGGATTGGTCAAAGTATGGCGATGTTGCGTTCGCATTTGATGCGAAAAACGTGGGTGATTCAGGCATGCAGCTATTTGTGCGTGTCGATGATGCACTAGATGAAAAGCTGGGTGGTACAGCTACGGGAGCAGTAAACAGCCGGACGGGTTATGTACAGATACCAGCAAATTCAGAAGACAAATATTACTTCACATTTAAAGACTTGGCTGAAGGCTTGGATTCAGGTATGCGTGGCGAGCCGCCAAAGAAATCCTTCTCGGCGAGCCAAGTGGTGTTTGGTTGGGGTGAGTCTGAGCTTGATATGTCGAACATTGTCAGCGTGCAGTTTTACATGATGAACCCTCAAGAAGAGGCGACATTGGTTATTGATAACTTATCGTTGATTCCTAACCTAAGTACGGACACTACGAGATACACCAATCTGTTGGATGAGTTTGGTCAATATCAGGAAGAAACGTGGCCGGAAAAAGTCACCGATGTGGATCAGCTAAAGGCTCAAGCCAAAGTCGACAAAAAACTGTTGAAGAATGCCTCGTTGATGAGTGATCGTTCCAAGTACGGCGGCTGGGCTAAAGGTCCGAAACTAGAAGCAACAGGTTATTTCCGCACAGAGAAAGTCAATGACAAGTGGGCGCTGGTGGACCCTGAAGGATACCTCTACTTCGCTACAGGGGTAGACAATATTCGTATGGATGACAGCTACACTGTGACAGGGATGGACTTTGCTGATGCGGTAGAAGCGGACACTAAGGGCATGCGCCCAAGCCAAGTCGCTACTGAACGTTACGTGGATGACAAGCGTGAGCGTGTAGAAGCCTCGACCTTGCGCCGTGGCATGTTTGATTGGCTACCAGACTTTAATGATCCTCTGGCTGATAACTACAGCTACACGCAAATGGTTCACACTGGGCCACTTAAGCATGGTGAGTTATTTAGTTTCTATTCGGCTAACTTGCAACGCAAATATGATACTGACTCTGCGCAAGAAGCGATTGAGATCTGGAAGGACGTGACACTAGCACGAATGCAGGACTGGGGATTCACTTCATTAGGTAACTGGTCAGATCCTATGTACCGCAAAAACGGCAAAGTGCCATATACAGCCCATGGTTGGATTACCGGAGACCACCAACGAGTGAGTACAGGTAACGACTACTGGTGGGCGATGCACGACCCGTTTGACCCGCAATTCCGCGTATCGGTTGCCACAATGGCCAAAGAAATTGGTGAAGAAGTGGACAACGACCCTTGGTGTATTGGTTACTTCGTTGATAACGAGTTGAGTTGGGGTAACACCGTTAACGATACGAACCATTACGCTTTAGCGGTTTCTGGCTTGCGAGAAAGTGCTGAATCAAGTTCAACTAAAGTTGCTTTCGATGAATTGCTAAAAGAAAAGTATGGTTCGATTGAGAAGTTTAACCAAGCTTGGGGCGCGGACGTTGCTTCTTGGAATGAATTCGCCAAAGGTTTCAACTACCAAGGTGAATATACTGATACGGTCAAAGCCGACCTGTCGATTCTATTGGATGCCTTTGCTGATGAGTTCTTTGCTGTCGTGAGCGAAGAGATGGAGAAAGTGCTGCCTAATCACCTCTACATGGGTGTACGTTTCTCTGATTGGGGGATAACCCCAGAAGCTGCGACAGCAGCCGCTCGCTATGTTGATGTGATGAGTTACAACCTCTACGCAACTGACCTAAATGCGAAAGGGGATTGGAGTCGTCTTCCAGAGTTAGACAAACCAAGTATTATCGGTGAGTTCCACTTCGGTTCAACCGACTCAGGTTTGTTCCACCCTGGTATTATCAGTAGTGATGACCAGAAAGGTCGCGCAGAGTCTTATGCTAAGTACATGGAAAGCGTTATAGACAACCCATATTTTGTGGGTGCGCATTGGTTCCAATACATGGATTCACCAGTAACAGGGCGAGCGTGGGATGGCGAAAACTACAACGTTGGTTTCGTAACGGTAACAGATACCCCATACGAGCCTTTGGTTGAGTCTGCGAAAGAGATCAACCGAAACCTTTACAATCGCCGATTTGGTTCTTTGAATTGATGGTTTTATAGGGGTAATATTGACAGAGGGAGCCAATGGCTCCCTTTGATGTTTTAGTCTCTATGGTCGAGTCGCTTAGTATCTTTCATCTCGACCGTACAACGCACGGGCAGCTACTTCTTTTGGAACTACGGTTTTTCCAATAGGTGCGAGCGAAATCAGCGCCAGCTTGAGGTGTTGAATCGCGAAGGGAATACCGATAATGGTGATAAAACAGGCGACGGCTGAAGTAATGTGACCAATTGCCAGCCAAATACCGGCAAACAAGAACCAGATAATATTTCCTATCATACCTAGCGGGCCAGTACCGATGTCAGACTCTTGGGTGAGTTCATCGCGAGAGATAGCCTCATAACCAAATGGGAAGAAAGAGAAATTACCCAATACAAAGCAGGCGCGTCCCCAAGGAATACCTACGATTGTAATGAACGCGAGCAAACCAAAGAACCACCATAGAAGTCCCATGAAGACACCGCCAAAAAGAAACCAGATAATATTGCCGAGCGTTTTCATTTGTTAATCCTTAATCAATCTTATATTCGATAAGTCTACACCTAAATAAATCGAAGTGACACGTGCCTGAGTGCTCACCTCGATTTACAGTGATGGCTCAAAATGAGTCTGAGGTATGGAAGTCGATACTAAAGCCATTACGATCTTTCGCTTTCACTTTATACAGCGCACCATCGGCAAGATTGAATAGTTTGTCGTAATGGATGTTTGATGAATTACCATCTACATAGGCACCACCGCACGATAGGGTGAGATAGTTATCAACGGGCGAACTTGGATTCTCAATTTTAAGCGTTGCTATCGCTTGATAGAGTTGGTTCAGTCGAAGCTCAAGTTCAGAGACGGAATAGCTCAAACTGAGCATCAAAAACTCATCGCCACCATAGCGAAATAGGTAGTCATTAGGGCAATTAAAGGTGTTAAGAAGTGCTTGAGAGACTTCTCTAAGAACCTCATCTCCTTTTTGATGCCCGTAGTGATCGTTGTAGCTCTTGTAGTAATCGATATCGATGATCACCATAGAAAGTGACAGGTGTTGATTGATAGCACGGTTGATCACTTGAGGCGTTATGGAGTCGAGAGAATATCGGTTGTATAGCCCGGTTAAGGGATCGGTTTTGCTAAGTTTATCGAGTGTTTTATTGGCTAATTCAAGCTCTTGTCTTTGCTGGCGGTTATCGAGAGCGATCGCGATAAATGATGCTAGTTGCTCAAATAGTCGGCAATGATGTTGTTGATATTGGTTCACGAGTCTGTGTTGTACTGACAGAATCCCCAATACACGATCACCGAGGGTGATAGGCGTAATTATGACCGAGTTGAGATCGCAGTTATCTATGCCGCTTTTGTTTGTATCACTCGAGTCATGCTTGGTGCTGGTGCTAGCGTTACTGTGAGCCAGCCCAAGGTAGGGGCTAATCGCTTCCTCTGAGACGAGATTAAGGTGCACAGTTTGACGATGTTCAATACAGTAGGCCCCAAGACTTCGCTCGGTCTGTGTATTAACCGAAACGGATTTTACCGGACCTTTCTCATCATAAAAGTAACGATATTGCAGTTGATGCCTTTGCTCATCATAAATGGCAATTCCAAACTCAGTAGCAGGAAATATCTGAGCTACTTGTTGGTAAATCTGCGGTAAGCACTCGTCTAAGTTTTTTGAGGTGGCAACGTATTGACCAATAGCATTGATTGTACCGAGGTTTTCATAAACTTTAGAATCGACCAATTGCACTTGCTCTTGACGCGTAATTTTAACTGCATCAGAGATGGTATGACTTTGTTGCGTTAACGCGATATCCAAATCTTTGCTGAGTTGGTTTATAGCGCGGCGTTGACAGGCGATAAGTGCTTCTGGTTGCTGGCTTTTATTGAGTAGCTTCTGCTCAACATCAAGAAACAAGCGTTGAAACTCACCATAGTCATTATTCTGTAGCTTGGGTTTAACCATGCTAAGTACTTGGGTGGCTTGCACATTTTGCTCAATTGACTCAAGGTATTTAGCCCAATATAAGCCGTTTTCAATGCGGTTAAAGTTCACCTTAACCGATTTATATAGGCGCTCAGCCGTTTCAAAGTGTTCTATGATCTCAGTGTGAGGATAATGCTGTTTGTCGAGCACTTTGGCGTGGGTGAGATAAGTGTGAGCGATCGCTTCTACACGCGGGTTATCGATACTGATAGCAAGATTAACCGCTTTGGTTAGATAGAGGATTGATAGTTGCACCTCTTTGAGGTGTGCATACGCATAACCGACATTGAGTAAGCATATTGCTTGGTTATATGGGTTATTGATAGTTTTTGAGTTTGCGATCCCTTTGTGTCCGACGTCAATAGCCTCATGGTAGAGCTTCATATTGCAGTAGAGGCCGCTGATATTGGTATACGCAAGCGAAAGTGGGTAGCCATCCAGCAAATGAGAGTAGGAGAGCACTTCGTCAAACATCAGATAGGAGCGTTGGTAATTATCCTGTTCTGAACAGATAGAGCCAATCAGAATTTTCGACAGCAAAGAAAGCGTCAGTTCCGACTCATCACACGCATTGATGCAGTGTTCGTAATTTTGAACGGCGAGTTCGAGTTCGTCGTGACGATCGTGCGTAAGGCCAACGATGAAATGTTTGATACTTTGTGGGATCGTCTCATCATAGTCAGCTGCAATTGTGTTTAGCACACTTTTAATTTTCTCTAAGCCTTGAATATCGGGGTATTTTTGTAATTGTGTCAATAAACCAATCATCTTGGTTTTTGCCTGACTGAGCGTTGTCATTATATATATTAATTATTTATGTTATTTCATTAGGTTGTTTAATCTACTTATCGCATGCTGTCAATTAAAAGACCAAAAAACGAGCTAAATTTAGCTTATTTACATCCAATGTAGACGACGTGACATTGTTCCAATGAAAAAAAGCCCTACGTTCCGGAATAACGTAGGGCTTTTCGTTGTGGAGTCTTTAAATTAATGCTGAAGCATTACTCACAAGGTGGTGCAAGGTGAATCAACGCTAGGCCGCCAAGAGAGGTTTCGCGGTATTTCTTATTCATATCTTTACCTGTTTGGTACATGGTCTCGATAACCTTGTCCAAAGAAATCAGGCATTTGCTGGTGCGTTTCAGTGCCATGCGAGAGGCATTGATCGCTTTCATTGCACCCATAGCATTTCGCTCAATACAAGGCACTTGAACTAAACCACCGATAGGGTCACACGTCATGCCCAGTGAGTGTTCCATTGCGATTTCAGCCGCGATACAGATCTGTTCGTTGCTACCGCCACGCAGAGCAGTTAGACCTGCAGCAGCCATGGAAGATGAAACGCCAATTTCGCCCTGACAACCCACTTCCGCACCAGAGATTGAAGCATTGGTTTTGTAAAGGATGCCGATAGCGCCTGAAACTGCAATGAAGTCTTTAAGCTGCTTAACATCCAGCTCTTTGATGAAACGGTGGTAGTAGGTTAGGACTGCCGGAATAACGCCAGCTGCACCATTGGTTGGTGATGTCACCACTTGGCCACCTGCAGCGTTTTCTTCGCTGACAGCAAAAGCAAACAGGTTGATCCAATCCATAATCTCCATAGGGTCGTTTTCAATCACGGCGTTTGCTTCTAGCTTCTTAAGCAAGTTAGGTGCACGACGAGTAACGTTTAGACCGCCGTCAAGAATACCTTCTGTACCGAACCCACGCTCCATACATTTGCTCATTACCGCCCAAATCTGCTCAGCTTTGTTGTCGATAGCGTCTTGATCTTGGAACGACAGTTCATTACGCAGCACCATGCCACCCAGGCTCAAACCATTTTTCTCGGCTTGCTCAAGCATGCTATCGGCGCTTTTGAATGGGAACTCTACGTCTTTTTCCGTCGTGCCAGTGCCGTTCATTAGCTCATCAGCAGTTGCGATAAAGCCACCGCCGATAGAGTAATAGGTCTCAAAGCCAACTTGCTTCGCTTGAGCATCGTACGCTGTAATGGTCATGCCGTTTTCATGAAGAGGGAGGTTATCTTCGTGGAACAGCATGTCTGTTTCATAGTTGAAAGCGATGGTGTGATCGCCAGCGATAGACAGCTCACCATTATCGATAGCATGACGCATGGCTTGGTTTGCAGACGTGATATGAATCGTGTCTGGGCGGTTACCTAATAGGCCTAGAATTGTCGCGCGATCAGTATGGTGACCGATACCCGTTAGCGACAATGAGCCGTAGAGGTCGACTTGTACACGAGTCACTTTCGACACGCTATCACCAAGCAGTTGAGTGAAGTTGTAACCCGCAATCATTGGACCATTAGTATGAGAACTTGATGGACCGACACCGATTTTGTAGATATCAAAGATAGACAGCATAAGAATAAACCTTTACGACAAACGCCTTAACAGTAAGTTTAGGCAAAAGCTGCAAGCAGCCATTTAGGAATAACGAAACATGCAGCGATGGAAATGGCTGCAAACACAAGTAGGCCATACTGACTCATACTCGGCTTTATGATTAAGTGTTTTTGAGAATGAATAAAGCGTTCATTCGCTTTTGAGTTTTCACCCCATTTGGCGCTGACAACAACACCCAAAATTAAAAATACGGCAGTGCCAATTGGCGCAAACCAAGGCCATGAAATTGCACTGCTCTGTGCTGCAAATACGGCAATGATGCTGGTGATACTGCCGGCAATAACGCCTTTCTCATTGGCTTTGTCAAAGAATAGGCCTAATACAAACGAACCTAGGCGAATACCAACAAAAATTGACGTCAAACTTGCAATCGTTTTCAGCACAGACTCGTTGGAGATAGCAAACAGAGCAGGGAGGATGACTGATGCTGCAGCGGCCAAGCTAAGTTTACGTGCAACGGATTCATAGTGTTTACCCGAGGCATTTTTATTAACAAAACGTTTGTAGATGTCGAAGGTTGCCACCGTCGCCATTGAGTTATAGGTCGAATCTAATGTCGACATCGCCGCCGCAGCGAGCGCAGAAATAATCAAACCAATAACGATTGGATTGGTATGGTTGAATACAAAATCCAAAATCACTTCATTGCTGTTCTCAAATGGGTGGCCTTGGTAATAAATGGACAACAACACACCTAGCACCGCAAAAATCAGATAGATAAAGAACGCACCATACCCACAAAGCAGCATCGATTTTTTAGCATGCTCCACCGAACGCGTCGCAAGCGTACGTTGGATAATCAGTTGGTTCGTACCATACACACTCAAGTGTAAAAACGTCACCGCGAAGACACCTGCCCAGATGGTTGTATCAACACCGGGATCAAATGAACTGTTGACGATATTCAATAGTTCCGGCGAAGGGGCAGCGTAGTCGCCCGTTGAAATATTGAATAACAAAATGGCGATGATGCAAATTGTACCTATGACGAGTACGGCAGATTGCAGCATGTCTGTCCAGATCACGGTGGATATACCACCCGCGTAGGTATAAATCGCAGTAAAAATACTAATATAGATGATCGCTTCTGCTATCGAGACTGGAAGTACTTGTACCAAAATCAACGCGATAGCATACAAAATAACACCAGACGATATACATTGAACCAGAATGAAGACGATAGAGTTGATCGTTCTAGCAACAACGCCAAAGCGTAACTCTAAGTATTCATAGATGGATGTAAGGCCTAGCTTGTAAAAAACAGGGACGAAAAATATCGTGGCAAAGAAAATCACGAAAGGGTAGTTCAAATGGATGCTCATCGCTTCCATACCAGAACTGTAGACCCAACCGGGCATACCAACAAAGGTCATCGCGCTGATGTAGGTTGCTAGGATAGAAACCCCCGCAGTAAACCAACCGAACTGTTGACCACCTGTAGAGTAGTCACCACCGTTCTTATGCCGGACGTTGACTAAATAACTTATAACAATAGTGACAGCGAGATACAGGGCAACCACTAGCATGCTTGAATACGTAACCATTAAACTGGGTTTCTCGTTTTAGAATGATAATTTAGTGTTTAAATGTTAATCCCTAACGTTCTAGTTATGTATTATCTTCCCTGTTTGTTGTGATGATAATCAAAATTCAATGCGAATTCTCTATGATTTTAGCCTAAACTCAGTATTTATGTGACCTTGATCACCAAAAAACACTAAAACCACTCTTTTTGGGTGCGTATTCATTGTGAAATTGACTTCGATCACGGTTTTTATGTGCTAAAAGAATTTAATATTCGCTCCGAAGCAGAGAGCACTACCCAAAAGACTCATATGAAGTAGTGTTCTATTAAATATAACTAACTATCAGATAAATAGAGGTTTATCGGTCATGACTGCCAAAAAACACATGAGCGAAGTTCCTATGATTCAAAGGGTAGCCGCTTACTTAGCAATTCTTGTTGGCTACTTTTTCTATTGTTATAACTTTGTAATCATTGACTACGTACGCCCATACATTGTTGAAGCATACGATGGCATCAGCCTTTCTGACACTGCCCAGTTCTATACTTGGCAATCAGTAGGTGCACTTATTGGTGCATTGAGCTGTGCTTGGTTCGCTACCAAATTCGGTAAAAAGAACACACTAATCACCATTACAGCGTTAAACGGTGGTGCAACCATCATCAACATGATGTTCACTGACTATGCAACTTGGGCTGCAATGCGTTTCATCATCGGTGTTTCACTAGGTGGCTACTTTACTGTCGCTGTAAGCTTGATGATCGGTCTATTTACGCCGACTGTACGTGGTAAATTGACAGCGTTTGCCTCTTCTATGTTCTCTGTTGCACTAATGGTAATGGGTGCGTATGCAGCATTCATTTCAAGCATCGATGCCCCTTGGCAAAGCCTAATGTGGATCGGTGGTGTACCACCATTAGTAGCTGCTGCACTGATGATCTTCGTTCTTCCAAGCGACAAGAAAGTGATCGCTTACGGTGAAGAAGAAGCAGCAAGCAACGAAGCTTCTGGTGAAGAAGTGAAGAAAGGTTCTTGGGGCGAAATGTTAAGCAAGCCTTACCGCACAATCACTGTTACGTGTCTTTTACTAGCGGGTCTGAACTTCTACGGCTTCCAGTTCTTCAGTGGTTTTGTAACAACTTACCTACGTGAAGTTCGTGAATTCGACGGTGCAACGGTTGGTATCATCTTCTCTATCTCAGCATTCGGTTCTCTATTCGGTGCTTGGGTTTGGGGTGCAATCGCTGACAAATACGGTCGTAAAGTTAACGCATTTGGTTTCATCCTTGCGGGTGTAATGGCTTCACTATTCTTCGTAGCGCCTAGCGATGTGATGATTGGTAGCCTTAACATGTTGGCGATTCTAGGTCTTATCTACAACTTTGGCCTATCAGCTTCAGCAGTATGGGGTGGTTACTTCTCTGAGTTATTCCCAGCGCACCTTCGTAGCTACGGTGCAGCACTGTTCCATGGTGGTCGTATCATCGGTATGTGGGCGCCTATGGTTCTTATCTTTATCCAAGAGCGCAGCGACCTACAAACGGCAATGTGGGGTTCTCCAATCGTATGGATTGTAGCAGGTCTTCTATGGCTATCACTACCAGAGACGCTAAGAGGCGGTCTATTCGATAAATCGAAGAAAGAGAAAGCGGTAGCTTAATCAACAAATTTACGTTGGCGGGTGATGCCCGCCAATGAAAAACTTAAATCGAGTCCTGTTCCGACTATTGGTCTCGACGACTATAAAGAGAGATAATTATGTCTAAATATCAAGAAGCTAAACGCATCGTACGTGAATACTTCGATGCAATGGAAAACGCAACACACGAAAACGTTGCAGAAGTACTAAAAGCACACACTTCAGAAGATTACCTATTCCGCGGTGTTTACCCATTCCGTGAGCAAGAAGGTGCAGAAGCAGCAGCAGAAGTATTCTGGGCTCCTCTAATGAAGTCAATGACACGCATGCAGCGTCGTCAAGATGTATTTATCGGCGGTGAAAACGAAGTAACTGAAGGTGAAATCTGGGTAATGAGCATGGGTCACTTCATGGGTCTATTTGACGCAGAGTACCTAGGTATGCGCCCAACTGGCAAAATCATGAACCTTCGTTACGCTGAGTTCAACTGTGTTGAAAACGGTAAGATCACTAAGACTGGTCTATTCGTTGACCTTCTAGGCATGATGGATCAAGCGGGTTGTTACCCACTACCACCATCAACAGGTCGTCACTTCACTTACCCTGGTCCACGTAACCACGACGGTCTACTGTTCGAAGATGCGGCTCCTGAAGAAGGTCAAGCTACTCTAGATCTAGTAAACAAGATGGTTGCTGACTTATCTGCTCTTAACGACAGCGGCGCTATGGGTTGTCCACCAGAAGTACTAGCGAAGAGCTGGTCTGAAGACATGATCTGGTACGGCCCATGTGGTATCGGTGCTTCTTACACTATCCCACGTTACCAACAGCAGCACCAACTGCCGTTCCGTAACAACCTAAAAGACAAGAAGTTTAACGGCCACGTTTGTCGTTTCGCTGAAGGTAGCTTCTCTTGTTTCTTCGGTTGGCCAAACCTATCTAACACTGCAATCGGTGGTTTCCTAGGTCTACCTGGCGGTGAAGTTCGTGCTGACATGCAAGTAGTAGACGTTTACTACCGTGATGGCGACAAGCTATCTGAGAACTGGGTACTGATCGACCTACCATACTGGTTGAAGCAGCAAGGCCTTGACGTGTTTGACCGCACTTCAACAATCCTTAACCCTTCTTACTAAGACTTAATCACAGTGCCAACTGCATGACATTGGCACTGTAATAACCAAAGTCAAATCCGCCAGAGACCCCTCTCGGCTCTGGCGGGCTCTCAACTAGTACCTCATGGAAGGGGTACACTCCAATGATTATTTTTATAACGGGCAACACTGCACGGTAGCTTTTCACGCCCGAACATAACGAGAATCAATATGAACAAATCGACTCTTTCTGCAGTGATCTTAGCAGCGCTGACTTCTGGTTCAGCTCTAGCAGCACACACTTGGGTAAACGAGGCAGGTGATAGCCTTACATTAGATGGTCGTTTTGACCTCCGTTACCAAGACAGAGGTGAAGTTTTTAACGCAGAGAAAGATCAGTGGGAAAGTGACCAAGGTGAGTGGAACAGTGGTAGTTCACGTTTCGGCCTAAAAGGCGTAATGGGACTAGACAATGGCTGGACAGGTTTTGGCCATGCTGAATGGGGCTACAACTCTGGCGCTAACGGCAACAACATTTACGATCGTCTTCTATACGCAGGTGTAGAACACGACAAATACGGTAAAATCGCTGCAGGTACAAAGCAGTGGTCAACTTTTTACGACGTAGCTTGGTACACTGACCTTGGTCGTGTATTTGGTACTCGCGGTTCAGGTGTTTACAACCTAGCTGATTGGGGTATCGCATCAGGTTCTGGTCGTGCTGAAAACTCTATTACTTACCGTAACAGCATTAATGACGACATCAGCTACGGTTTGACTTACCAAACTACACGTGAAGACGTAGCACTTGCTTCAAATGCTGAAGTAACCCTAAAGAACGGTATCAGTGCTTCTGTTACTTATAAAGGTATTGAAGGCGTTACATTAGGCGCTTCTTACCTACAGAACGAAATTTCTGACATTGATGGTCCAGTGACAGGCGTGAAAGATGGCGACCACATGCGTATCATGCTACTGGGTGCGAACTACACTAACGGTGGTTTCTACGCGGGTGCAACATTCCACATCGGCGAAAACTGGGAAGCAGTTTCACAAGGTGGTGAAGACGTTATGATGGACACTCTTGGTGGCGAAATTTACACATACTACCACTTCGAGAACGGCCTACGCCCAACCTTCATCTACAACTATATGGAAGACCGTGACAACGAAACCAACGGTTACGAGCGCAACCTAATCGTACCGGGTGTTGAATACCACTTCCAGAAGAACAAATTCCTTGTTTGGACTGAATACCAGTTCGACCTAGGTAAAGATAAACTAGTAGGTAACAAATTTGAAAACCGTGACGACCAGTTCGCTGCGGGTATTCGTTACTACTTCTAAGTTTATAGCTCCTTATAATATGGGAGAAGTGCTTGGGTAATACCCAAGTGCGTTTTGGGAACGTAACTAAAGCCTTATTCCATATGGGATAAGGCTTTTTTCATTTATGAATACGTAGCTAAATATGCTATTATTACCGGGTGTTAGATGGCTAATAAAAGAAATAATGAGCAATCCAAAATTACCCGTAACTTCTAAAGATGTAGCGAAACTTGCAGGCGTTTCGCAATCCACGGTATCGCGTGTTTTTGTACCGGGAAGCTCGGTAGCAGAAAAAACCAAACAAAAAGTCTATGAGGCCGCCAAGGCTCTTAATTACCGTCCAAATGCATTTGCGCGCAGCCTTACAACCAATGAATCAAAACTCATTGGTTTAGTCTTTCCTGATGCGGATTATCCAATCCACATGAAAACGCTACAGCTGATCAGTTCAGAGCTGCAGAAACAAGGCTACTCGGCAGTGCTGATTCCATGGCAGATGGACGCAGAAGACACTCACACCATTCCAAACATTTTTCAGTACCGTGTAGACGCAGTGATCGCAGCGTCTGCAACGATGAATACTGCCCTTTATGAAGAGTGTGCTGAGTTAAATATCCCAATTGTTCAGTATGCCCGTGTGGTTGAAGGGACAAAGAGTAGTTATGTGGTGAGTGACAACTACTCTGCGGGTCAAAAAGCGGCTGAGATTTTCCATCAAGCGAACGCTAAGTCAGCCGTGTACTTAACCGGTGAAGTGCCAACGTTCACCAATGGTGAGCGCCAAACCGGCTTCTGTATTGAATTTGAGGCTTTAACCGGTCGCAAGGCTAGGGTAGTTGAAGCCAATTATGACTACCAAGAATCGATAGAACCAATTCGTCGATTGCTCGCTGAAGCCGAGCGACCAGATGCATTTTTCTGTGCTACCGACAACCTCGCAATGGCTTTAATGGATGTCGCGCGCCATGAGTTTAATCTATCTGTACCTCAAGACATCAAAATTATTGGCTTCGACGATATCCCACAAGCAAAATGGATCAGCTATGAGTTGAGTACATTCAGCCAAGACTTTGCCCGCCTCGCGCGCGAGTCTGTGAAAATCATCGTCAATCAGATTCAAGAGAACGACATGAGCTTGGTAAAACTGATGGTTCCAGTACGCTACGTTGAGCGCAAGACAGTTTAATTCGTTCAATGATCAAGATTAGCGCCTAGCCGATTTACAATGTAAATCGGCTAGGCGGTTTTTGAGCGTAGTACTCTGTATCCTTCAAATCCAAATCCTATTCCAAAACAACGTAATGCCCAACAACACCGTCTTGTCTAACAATACAGTCATGCTGAGCTCGTCTCAGTATCTAACTAAGTCTACAGCGTGTGGTAAGTAGATCCTGAGTCAAGCTCAGGATGACAAAGGGTTGCCCGTTGGCGCGATACCGATACACTACACCCCTGTATTCTGTATTCTGTATTCTGTATTCTGTATTCTCCTCCAACCTCCAACCTCCAACTTCCAACCTAATCACCCGTAAATCGCTCACATTTCCACCACTCAACCCCAAACATGCCCTAAGTCACTAAAATTTAACTATTTACAAACTAAACTCTAACCAGGTGTCAATACCAAGGATTTAGTGAACACACGCGTTGCGTGTCAGTTAGGAGGCAATATGGCAATACAAAGATTACAAGCCGAGCATTTATACAATACGGCGCAGCTAGAAGAGCTTCCGTGCAAATCAACCAAAGAGCTACCACCGATTGACGAGATCGTCGGCCAGGAGCGCGCTCAGAAAGCCGTTGAGTTTGCGATGAATATTAAGGAAAAAGGGTACAACATCTACGCCATAGGCCACAATGGGCTGGGAAAGCGTACGATGATTCTGCGTTACCTTAATCGCCATCAATATGACAGTAGTACGCTGTTTGATTGGTGTTACGTGGCCAACTTTGAAGACATTCGCACACCTAAAGTACTAAAGCTACCTTGCGGCGTTGGTCAGCGTTTTCGTCAAGATATTGAAACCCTAATGACTAAGCTGTGCAAAGCGATGCCATTGGCGTTTGATAATGAGATGTATATTTCACGAGCCGAACGTTTAAAGAATCAACTTGCTCAAAAGCAACAAACTGAGCTTGAAAAGATCAGTAAAGCGGCAAAAGAGAAGGGAATTAGCCTGACGTTAACCACACAAGGTGATTACCAGTTCATTGCAATGGATGGAGAAGAGCTACATACCGAAGAGACGTTTGATGCACTGTCGATTAAAGAGCAAGAGGAGTTTGGCGCGAGCATAGATGCGCTAGAAGTGACGCTGAGAGACATGGTTCGTCAGCTAACCGATTGGGAAGAGAGCTATAGTGACAAGATCAAGAAGCTTAATGATGATGTCACGCTTGACGTTATTGCTCACTTCATCAAACAACTCAAAGTTGATTACGCTGAATACAGTGAAATAAAGACATTCTTAACCGCACTGCAAAAAGACATTGTTGAGAATGCGGAAATATTCCTAGAAGAAAGCAATGAGCAAGGCGAAATTGCGACCGCTTCTCTTGATAAAAAGCTTCCACGCCGATACAAGATTAACGTACTAGTAAGCCGGGAAGGGTGCGAGTTTCCTATCGTGGTAGAGGAGAACCCAAATTACCATCGCTTGTTTGGCTACACTGAAACCGCAACCTTTAAGGGTACGGTATTTACGGACTTCTCACTGATTCGAGCAGGTAGTTTACACAAAGCGAACGGTGGTGTGCTTCTTATTGATGCACAAAAAGTGTTAGAGCAGCCTTATGTGTGGGATGGTTTAAAACGTGCTCTACGATCTCGTCAACTCAGTCTGACTTCGCTCGAAAAAGAGGTGACTTTGACGGGGGCGGTCTCACTTGATCCAGAGCCGATTCCACTCGATGTAAAAATTATCTTGTTTGGTGATTATCGAACCTATCAACTGTTGCAGCATTACGATCCGGAGTTCATCGAGTTGTTCCGAGTGACAGCCGATTTCGAAGATGAGATGCCAAGAAGTGCTTCAGCAGAGCTCCACTATGCGCGGTTTATTTCAAGCATTGTGCATGACAACAAAATGTTACACTGTGACAGAAAAGCAATAGGTCGTATTGTCGAATATAGCTCACGAATGGCGGGCGACCAGACTAAGTTGTCACTACACTCCGCGAAAATTGCCAATCTACTTCGTGAATCTAATTATGTTGCTCGACAGGCCAATTCCAACATGATTCGTTCAAGCCATGTTGAAGAGGCTCTTAGGAACCAAGAGCTACGTGTTAATCGCTTGCAGCAGAGTGTGATGGAGAGCTTTATCAATGGAACGACCTTGATAAACACCGATGGTGAAGCGGTAGGGCAGGTCAACGCCTTATCGGTACTGTCAACTTCTGATCATATGTTTGGTGCACCGAATCGAATTACCGCAACCACAAGTTATGGTGAGGGTGAGGTGATAGATATCGAACGCAGCGTCGATCTTGGCGGCAGTATCCACTCAAAAGGTGTCATGATATTAACCGCTTATCTATCGTCAGTTTTTGGCAAGACTGCGAAAGTGCCATTGACGACGAACATCACATTTGAGCAGTCTTACGGTGGTGTAGATGGGGATAGTGCGAGTATGGCGGAGTTCTGTGCTGTGGTGTCGGCTTTCTCACGCCAACCTGTGCGGCAAGATATTGCGATTACGGGCTCAATGAACCAATTTGGCGAATCTCAGCCGATTGGCGGTGTCAATGAGAAGATCGAAGGTTTCTTTGATGTGTGTGGTATCAAAGGGCGCACGTCTGAGCAGGGGGTGATTATTCCACGTTCTAACGCTCACAACCTCATGCTAAGACAAGATATCGTTAAAGCTGTTGAAAAAGGCGAGTTTCATATTTGGACAATTGACCATGTGACTGAGGCAATCAAAATCTTCACCGGTAAAGAAGCGGGAGAAGCCTCAGAGATGGGAAGTTATCCTATTGATACTGTTTTTGGTATTGCTCAAGCAAAGCTGAACTCTTTGCGAAAATAGAGGCTTATCTCCATTTGCCCTGCGTTGCACACGTAGGGCTTTCTCGTTTTATAAAGCAAGAGCGCGGGCTAATGGCGTCTCTCTTGTTCAATCTCCCGTTTCCGCATTGGCATAGCATCGATTTGTTTGTACAACTGGTGTAAATCAAATTCGTCTGTGCGAGATTTCACGCCGCCATCTTTGCCGATGAGAATGGTTTGACGGCTGCGGTTGGTAAATGAGCCCGTTACTTGTTTAGAAAGTTTGTCAGGAACTGAGGCGGTAAGATTTGAAGAGACTTTACCATTGGACGCCACAAACCAAATCACATCTCGCTCAGCGATCCCCAGCTTCTCATCCGTGAGTGTTTTGACGATCTGTTCACCTTTTGCAGGCTCTTGAACCAATATGACACGATTCTTCCAGTTAAGCTCATCGAGAGAGTTTATGTCTTCTGCTGCCATCGATACGCCTGGCAGTGCAAGTGTGATAAATAGAGCTGTGTATAACTTTTTCATGGGTAGCGTCCTTGTAGAAGACCAGTACGTTTAGCATAGAAGAAAGTGTTTAAACTTCTAGTAAACCAGGCACTCAGTTGTTCCACGATTATTACTTTATCACTTCGAGTTTGGTTCACTATTTTGCGAATGTTGATACTCAAACTCACGGTCACTTCATGATTGGCTCTATATGACCTATATGTTTGGTTTTATCTCCTTATAATTCCGCCTCCTTCGCTAGGGCAAACACCCGTCAGAGTTTTTGCATTCTGAACTCTGTTCGATTGTGAGTTCTCTAGCGATGACCAACAACGGATACTTAATAAGCTTCATGGAGGAGGCAAACTTTATTTTAGAGAGAGATAAGAATGAAAAAGTTTGCTTTGATAACCCCTATTGCACTCGTTCTAGTAGCTAATGTTCACGCAGAAGAGAGCGCAGTAATTGACCCTGCGGATGTAACCAACGTGTACACGCAAGGTGCGATCATGCTCAATGGTAACTCGGATATTTTATTGCAGGGACAGGTCTCAGGCGGATTGAGCAATGGTCAAGAGTTTGCGTTATTGGCCGAGGCAACGTTGGCTGATGAGAGTAAGAGCAGTAAGCGCAATGACAACAAGTTCGGCACTGATTACAGCAACTCACGTCTACAGTACTTCCATGTATTTACTCCGGAATCCAAAGTAACACCAAAACTGGGTCTGTCAGTCGATTACATTAACACACGTAATGACGTTAAAAATGATCTGCTATCAATCGGTGCGATTGCGGCGATCAACCCTCAGTACACAGGTGGTTTGATGCTGTTTCCACGTTTAGCAGTGATGGGCGGCACCATGGAAGTACCATCTGCATCGACCAAAAAAGATGACTTATTTGGTTACTCAGCTAGCCTGTTTATTGTTAAGCGAATTGGTGATGGTGGTGCGTATTTGAATGTTGCTCCTGAGTGGCAAGACGTTTCTGGCGATGAGATTGATATGCAAAACTTTTCTGTAAAAACCTCTCTTAACGTGCCGCTGAACAGTGAGCGTTCTTGGTGGATCAATACTCGCTACGATGTAACTAAGTCTTACATGGACATTAATAATAAGAACTTAGATGGTAATTGGGAAACCCAAGCTTGGGTTGGTGTTAGATACTACTTCTAATTAGCATACGTCAATCGTGTAAAGGCTCAATAGGTTACTGTTGGGCTTTTTTAGTTTTGAGTGTTCGGTATGCCTATGAAAAACTTGATATCAATAGCAGTGGATACACTAATTATGCTTAGGAGTGGATTGCAGGAGAACCTGCAATTTGGATTTTATGCTCGTGTGGTATTCTAACCCTGTCATTACGTGCTACTTCATAAAACGATAATACGTGTTTCATAGGTCCCCGCGCAAAATATGACATAGCACAACATTTGAATGAATGGTTTCAGTATAATTTATGCACTTAAGTGAGTATAAGGCTCAGTTATGAAAAGCAAAAAAATAACCATAGTTTCAATAGTTGGCTGTATAACGTGCCTGGTGTTAGTGAAGCTAGATATTTTAGCTTTGTTGGCGATGCTAGGTGCGGTGTTTTTCCTCTTCTTTGCTGTCGTTCATGGTGGCCTTAGTGCTGCCGGGCGTGATGATGACCTTTTTGGTGCCTTTCAAGACACCAAGAAGCAAACCAGTCACTCCTTATTTGATTTCTTCAGCTCGAAGAAGTAATCCCCCAAGTTACTGTTATATCAAAGGGGCTCTCCCCAGAGCCCCTTAATCTATCTACTCATATGCTATTGGAATCCTAGCCCTATAATCGGTAAACTTGACATTAATTTTTAGCTAATTTGAACAGTTATGTTTTATCTCTCCGGTGTTACTCTTTTATGGGCCTTCTCGTTCAGTTTGATCGGTGTGTACCTTGCAGGGCAAGTGGACGCTTGGTTTTCTGTACTGATGCGTGTTGCTTTAGCAGGCTTAGTGTTTATTCCATTCCTTAAGTTTAAAGGTGTAGGGCGAAAGCTTATTCTCCAATTGATGACCTTAGGTGGCTTTCAATTGGGATTGATGTACTGTTTTTACTATCAATCATTTTTATTGCTTTCTGTTCCAGAAGTGTTGTTGTTCACTGTCATGACACCGATATATGTGACCTTGCTGTATGATCTCGTGCATAAGCGTTTTTCATCCTGGTATTTGGTCACGGCTTTGATTGCGGTAGCTGGCGCGGTATTGATTAAATACGAAGGGATCAATGAGCAATTTATCCTCGGCTTTATGGTCGTTCAAGCAGCAAACCTTTGCTTTGCAATTGGGCAAGTAGGCTATAAAGTCATCATGGAAAAACAGCCACATACTCTTAAACAACATACTGTTTTTGGGTATTTCTATCTTGGGGCTTTTGTCGTTGCGTCCATCGCTTTTATGGTATTTGGTAACACTGAAAAGCTACCAACAACGTCAACCCAATGGGGCATTCTTATCTACTTGGGCACCATCGCTTCTGGTTTGGGGTATTTCTTGTGGAACCGTGGTGCATGTCAGGTGAATGCGGGCGCGCTGGCGGTTATGAATAATGCGTTAATTCCAGCTGGATTGATCGTTAACATTCTCATTTGGAATCAACAAGAAGATGTGCTGCGTTTATTCTTAGGAGCAGTCGTCATTATGCTTTCATTGTGGATTAACGAGAAATGGGTCAAAACCAAGGTCTCAGAAAAATACAGTTAAACTGAACGTTATCCCCTAAGCTTATTCAGCCCGAGCAGTCTTTGATTGTTCGGGCTTTTTTTGGCCTTTTGTGACCTACGTTTGAACATGGCGTTAAGTTAGACTTTAATTAACTTCACAGCTTGATAGGTTTTAAACAATGTTACGTCATTTTTTAGTCCTAATTTCATGCATAGGAAGTGCAGGTCTGTATGCTGCGGCGACTCAGACAATTTCATGGATAGACTTAGTGCCCCCAGCGAGTGAGGAGGTGTCGTTACCTCCTTTGAATGAATACCAAGTGGGTTTGATTTATAAAATTGTTGCGTATCAAAATGCTGAAAAACGAAGAGATATGTCAGCAAAAGAAACCGCAACCTATGAACAAAATGTTGCGGATTTTACTGCTACTAAAGCGGATTTGGCATCACTTTTAGCACTGCGAGAAAAGGCTATCGAGGTTGAAAAAGCGCGTTATAGTTCAGTTGACCCATCGATGAAGTTCGATGAAGTTACCATTGGTGGCTTTATGGTACCCCTAGAAATGGATGGGTTAACAACGAAAAAATTTCTTCTTGTACCCACTGCCGGTGCTTGTATTCATACACCACCCCCACCGATTAATCAGATTATTGTTGTCGATATCGAGCAAGGCTATGAACTCGTTGACCTATTTCAGCCGATAGCGGTCAGTGGTGATATCAAAGTCTCACAACAAGAGTTGAATGTTGACTATATTGATGGAAATACCGATGTGAGTGCAGGCTATGTGATGAAAGCATCCGACATTCGTCTCTACTAGTTGACTAAGTATGCTGAAAATGGACTTAAAGGCATTTAAATTTTTGTTTGTTGCTAACCAAAACAAAAGGACGTTTTAGCAAGCGCATAATCCCCATGGAGATTCTATGAAAGTGACCCCAAGATTGGCACTGTTACCTCTTGCCATTATGGCCATAACTACACATGTTCATGCCGCTGATTACGATGTCGTGATTAAATCAGGACACGTTATTGACCCTGAAACTGGGCTGAGTGACGTACGTAACCTTGGTATCAACGATGGGACCATCGTTAAGGTAACGACAGAAAATATCTCTGGTAAGAGAACAATCGACGCAGAAGGACAATATGTCACGCCTGGTTTCATCGATTTACATCACCATGGTCAAAACATTTCTGGTTACCGCATGCAGGGTGTGCAGGGTGTCACCACGGCACTAGAGCTTGAGTCTGGTATTCTTCCAATCGCTGATTGGTATGAAGGTCAAGCTAAGAAGAATTTGCCGATTAACTATGGTGCTTCGGCGGCTTGGACATTTGCCCGTGTTGCTGCCTTTACTGGTGAAGCACCTTACGCAGACCTAGAGTATTTCCAAAAACAGCAAGGTCGCTCTGATTGGAAACAAGATATTGCATCACCAGAGCAGATGGATCAGATTTTAGCGATGGTGGAAGAGGGCATCAATGAAGGTGCGATTGGTATCGGTATTAATGCCGGTTACGCGCCTGGATATGGTCAAAAAGAGTATTATGCGTTGGCAAAGTTAGCGGCGAAACATGATGTGGGTACATTCACGCACGTGCGTTATGCGAGCATGATGGAGCCTGGCAGTAGCTTTGAAGCAATCAAAGAGCTCATTGCAAACGCTACGCTAACGGGCGCACGCATGCATATCAACCATATTAACAGTACGTCACTGCGTGATATCGATGCCACACTTGAGTTGGTTAACGAAGCGCTTGAGAAAGACGTGCCG
Source organism: Vibrio agarivorans (assembly GCF_030409635.1). Taxonomy (NCBI): domain Bacteria; kingdom Pseudomonadati; phylum Pseudomonadota; class Gammaproteobacteria; order Vibrionales; family Vibrionaceae; genus Vibrio; species Vibrio agarivorans. The sequence goes on from NZ_JAUFQF010000001.1 coordinate 361,695, forward strand.
ATCTCTGTTGGTGCATACCCTTGGGGTGCCGCAAGTACGGTTGTGGGAGCGGCGATGTTCAGTGGCGATCACTGGAAAGAGCGTATGGGCTACCAAGAGTACAGTATTCAAATGGGGTTAAATCGCCTTGATGATAAGCAGTTGGTAGAAGCACAAAAAGAGCAACCTGGCTCTATTGTGAATTGGCACTTTTTAGATGAGTCAAAGCAAGATGAGTTGGCTGCGTTAGACAAGTCGATCTTACACCCAGCCGTGACGATTGAATCAGATTCTATGCCTTGGATGTTGATCACAGACAAAGGTATTGAAAACTATGAAGGCGATGCTTGGCCTTTACCTGAAAATGCATTCTCACATCCACGTTCGAGCGGCTCTTTCACAAAAATCCTCGAGACTTATGTTCGTGATAGAGGTGTGATGTCAATTGAAGAAGCGATATTCAAGGTGAGTTATGCTCCAGCGACGATCTTGCAAGACTACGTACCACAAATGATGAAAAAAGGTCGTATTCAAGAGGGAGCTGATGCTGACATAGTTATTTTTGATTTGGACAAAGTCGAAACCAGAGCCGATTACCAAAAGCCAGCAGCAACGCCACTTGGCATCAACAATGTCATGGTTAATGGCGAGCTGATTGTTGAAAATGGTGAACTTATCATTGGCTCGGCACCGGGCCAGCCGATTCGTCGAGACGTCAAACAGTAATTGTTCATTCAAACTAATTGCTTTCTCAAATAAGGCTCCCGTCGGGAGCCTTATTATTGGTAACTAGTACTTGGTCAGTTACATCGATTTAATGTTGTTATTCGAGTTGAAATACTGCTTGAAAACGCCAAAAAATAGGCGCAAAATCCGCGCACTTTGCAACTGTTACAAAATATTACTATGGCGATGGACTTCAACCAATTTGATTCCCTACTACCTCCTCAAGCGGCTGAACGTGCTGCGGATATCGGGGTAGGAAAAGCAACTAAAGATCCTATCAAATCATTTTTGCTTGCAATCTCAGCTGGCATTCATATTGGTATCGCGTTTGTTTTCTACACCACAGTTACGACCGGTGCCGGTGATATGGCGTGGGGTATGATGCGCTTTATTGGTGGTCTTGCGTTTAGCCTAGGCTTAATTTTAGTGGTTGTTACTGGCGGCGAACTCTTTACTAGCTCAGTGTTAACCCTTGTGGCTAGAGCGAGTGGTAAAATTCGTTGGACTACGCTGCTGCGTAACTGGTTCACCGTATATCTTGGTAATTTAGTCGGCGCACTCTCTCTGGTAGCGTGTATGTTGGTGACACAGCAATTTATGCTGGATGGTGGTCAAGTGGGTTTAAATACGATGGCAATCGCTCAGCACAAGCTGCATCATAACTTCTTCCAAGCCGTGGCACTTGGCATCATGTGTAACGTATTGGTGTGTGTCGCGGTATGGATGACGTTTAGTGGTCGTACGTTAACAGACAAAATATTGGTGATGATTTTGCCAGTCGCAATGTTCGTTTCAGCCGGTTTTGAGCACTGTATCGCGAACATGTTTCAAGTTCCAATGGCCATTGCGATCAAGACTTTTGCGCCTGAGACATTCTGGCAAATGTCCGGTGCCAATATCGCTGATTTTGCAGATTTAACAGTCGGCAATTTTGTCGTTAATAATCTTATTCCGGTGACTCTTGGTAACATTATCGGCGGCGGTGTGTTTGTTGGAATCTGGTACTGGGTGATTTATCTGCGCGAGTAGCAGCAGAGGCTTCACTGAGATTGAAAAGGGCTTCTTGCGAAGCCCTTGGTTGTTCTACGAACATTAAGCCACTTCTAAAGCGGTATCTGTCTTGATAAACGAGAGATCTAAGCTAACTGCTACGCTCTCGTTAGTCACTTTACCGTGAATGACATTCAGGCCATTCTTGAGGTGTGCATCAGAGAGTAGGGCTTGCTTATAGCCTTGATTCGCTAGCTTTAGGATGTAAGGAAGTGTCGCGTTATTCAGTGCAAACGTTGAAGTTCTTGCAACTGCGCCAGGCATGTTTGCCACACAATAGTGAACCACACCATCGACGATGTATGTTGGCTCTGCGTGAGTTGTTGCGCGAGATGTTTCGAAACAGCCGCCTTGGTCGATAGCTACATCAACAATAGCACTGCCTTCTTTCATTGCTGCAATCATCTCTTTGCTTACAAGCTTAGGTGCCGCAGCGCCGGGGATAAGTACACCACCCACGACCAGATCGGACTCTAGAACCGCAGCTTCAAGGTTGTGCTGATTTGAATAGACGGTTTTCACGCTGCTTCCAAACTGCGCATTGAGTTTACGTAACGTATCGACATTGTTATCAAGAATGGTTGTATCTGCACCTAAGCCAATGGCCATTTGTGCGGCATTAGCACCGACGACACCACCACCAATGATAGTCACTTTCGCAGGAGCGACACCAGCGACACCACCCAGTAATAGCCCAACACCACCTTGAGACTTCTCAAGACACGCAGCGCCCGCTTGAATAGACATGCGACCAGCCACTTCAGACATTGGTGCGAGTAGTGGTAAACCACCATTGTTGCTTGTAATGGTCTCATAGGCGATGCAGACAGATTCAGAGGAAATCAGATCTTCGGTTTGTGCTATATCTGGCGCTAGATGCAGATACGTAAATAGTAATTGATCTGGACGCAGACGAGCACGCTCTTCAGCTAACGGCTCTTTGACTTTGACAATCATCTCAGCCGTTGCAAACACTTCATCAGCGGTGTCGAGAATGATTGCGCCTGCTTGAACATACTCTTCATCACTACACAGAATACCTAAGCCTGCTCCTTGCTCTACGAACACCTCATGCCCTTGGCGAGTCACTTCTAGAACGCTTGCTGGCGTCATACCTACACGATACTCATGCACTTTAATTTCTTTTGGTACACCGATTTTCATAGTGAATCTCCCTGTATAAATTGAATATGTAAAAACTACTGTTGTTTAACTACTTTGAAGTTATCCCACGCCTGACTGGTTGGCATGACTTCTAGGCTGTTGATATTGATGTGACTGGGTTGTTCCGCTACCCAAAACATGATGTCAGCGATGTCTTCTGGTTGAAGAGGGTTAGTACCATCATAAATTTGGTTATATTTGTCTTGGTCACCATTGAATCGAACCAAACTGAACTCACTTTCCGACAAACCTGGTTCTAGGCTAGTGACTCTGACTCCTGTTCCTGCAAAATCTGAGCGCAAGTTACGGGAAAACTGTGCAACGAACGCTTTACTTGCGCCGTAGACATGCGCGCCCGGATAACACCAATTGGATGCGATACTCGCTAAGTTTATGATCGTCGCTTTAGGTTGCTTTAAAAGCATCGGAATAAGTGAATGAGTGACATTGACAAGACCCGTTACGTTGGTATCAATCATCGTATGCCAATCATCGAGAGACGCTTTGTCTGCAGGGCTTGCCCCTAACGCTAATCCTGCGTTGTTAATGAGCACCTCAACGTTTTTAAATGAAGTCGGTAAAGCTTCGATTACCGAACGAACTTGGTCAGCGTCTCTGACATCAAGCTGTGCAACGTGGACTTTACAGTGAGGGGTTAGCTCATCAGCAAGGGCATTCAAACGCTCTAAACGTCGACCTGTCAGCACCAGTTGATATCCCTGATGACCGAAGCGTCTTGCCGCTGCTTGCCCAAAACCTGAAGTTGCTCCGGTGATAAATACAGTAGGTAATGTGTGAAGACTCATAATAAATTTCCTTATTCTTTAAAGCGTCCAAATTGCTTTAGCGAGTGTTAACCCTGAAAGGCTAAGCATGAGGTAAAACGCACCTTGGTGAATGACTGAAATACTCTTTAGGTGATAAGCGAGTTTTCCCAAAAGTAGCCCAACGATTGCCACAAATGGGTAGGCAATGGGGTGTTCGGGCATTAAATACCACTGCTTATTGATGATGTAACTGATCCCAACGACAAAGCAGGCTGTAATGAAGAAGTAGCTGATTAAGCTATCGCGTTGTTGTTGAATACTGGCATCGCTATATCGCATATAAATCACTACTGGAGCTCCGCCAGCGGATACTGCACTTGTAGACCAACCAGACATGAAACCACACAGTATGGGGGAGCGTGATAATCGCGTTAACCGCTCGGAGCGTGTGTGATTAATAGCTGCTAGCGCGAGAATGGTTGCGGGGACCATAATCTTTAAAATTTCGTCTGGAAGCTGTATTAGCATGAGATAACCAAATGGTACGCCTGCAATCGTTGCCAAAAAAATGGGCGTCAATCGTTTGAAATCGGTTCGATTCCAACTCTGGGCGACAAGGGGAAGCGATATCATCAGATCAAGCAAAAGCACAGCTGGTACCATCTCTGCCACTGGGTAGAAAGCGGAGAGAACCAGAATAACAATCGCTGAAAAACCAAACCCGGTGTAGCCACGAATGAAGCCGGCTAAAACCAACGTGAAGGCAATTATCAATTCTGTCATCGCAGCCTCCTTACTTGGCTTTTGCGTCCATAGGAACAATCTACGCTGCGACGAAATTGGAAATTAGTACCAGTTAAAGTTATTTATGGGGTCAAGTTAAGCTGACAAAAAAGCCAACCGTTTTAATCGGTTGGCTTAACTTAAAGCAGAGAGGCGAGTCTTTTGATACCAGGCTCAATCTTATCGATATCAATGGCAGAAAAACCCATCCTAACGTATCGCCGGCTTTCAATATTAAAGCGAGCAAAATGGACTGTTCCTGGCTCAACTAATACGCCAATTTGTTTGGCTTGCTGAGCAAAGCGCTCACAATCAATATTATCAGGTAGCTTTAACCAAAAGGCGCTACCGCCCATAGTTTCCGTTGTTACGCAGTGAGGAAGGTAAGTCTCTAACGCACTGCGCATTGCAGTCCAGCGCTCTTGATAACAGTTTTTTAGCTTTCTGAGGTAGGTGTCGTAGTGGCCAAGCGAAATGAACAGCGCGCAGGTGCGTTGGTTGTTTGCTGGTGGGTGGCGATACATGAGCCGTCTCAAGCCCCTAGCGGCTTCGGTGAGAGGTCTCTCTGCCACCATATAACCCATTCTTAGGCCAGGAGAGAGAGATTTGGATAGACTGCCGATATAAATCACGCGCCCATTGGTATCGAGGCTTTTTAATGAAGGGCTAGCCTGATGCAAAACATTGACCTCACTCTCATAGTCATCTTCAATAATCACGAAGTCATATTTTTCTGCTGCGTCGAGCAGTGCTTGTCTCCGATTCATCGACATCGTCACGTTAGTCGGCACTTGGTGGCTCGGCGTGACATAGACATAGTCACACTTCTTAAGGTTCTCAGAAATCTCAACACCTTGTGGATCAATAGAAAGAGGGAGGGTTTTGCTTCCTTGAGAGGAAAATATGTTTCGTACATCTGGATACCCCGGCTCCTCTACGCCCAGCGTTGTACCTGATCCCCCTAAAAGTTGCGCGAGTAAGAACAGAGAGTTTTGCGTGCCGATGGTAATTAAAATCTCATCACTTTTTGCTTGTATAGCACGCTTGGTGAGCACGTTACTTTGCAACTGCTTGATTAGTGCAGGGTCGTCGCTGTCGATAGAGTCTGAAATCCAATCTTTAACAACGCCAGCTCTTTGCGACAGTCGACAACATTCACGCCAATGATTGAGTGGGAACAGGGAATGATCAGGCTGTCCAAACAAGAATGGGTATGGGTAATCCTGCCAATTTTTCGCTTTAGATATGTTCCTTTGATGACTTAGGTTCGCCTTTATTCTGTTGTTCCAAAACTGGGCAGGCTTTGCACCATAAATATCACTACCTAATGGTTTTTTTTTAGGTGCTCCACTTGATAGAGATGAGTCTAAAGCGTCAGGGTTAGGGTAGTATCCACTACGTTCTTGGGCTTGTAAGTAGCCTTCATCCACAAGTTTGTCGTACACCGAAACAACAGTATTACGTGAAACGCGTAGCATAGATGCGAGCTTACGGCACGAGGGGAGTGCCTTATCTTCGAATACACCTTTCTTCATTGCTTCTAGCAAGTGTTCGCGAATTTGTTCCTGCAAGCTTCGTTCGGGAGTAAACTGGATATGCATTAAGTAATCGCTTTTCATAATCGAACCCTATAACTCTGTGTTTTATAGGGTTATTGCATCAACTATGCCAAAGTAGTATTCGAATTCTGTCCCCATAAATACCTAGTTCTGGTTCTATAGCCAGAGATAAGAGTTTGCCTATTGTGAATGGAAACACGAGGAGGGCTTATGGATTACGGACAATCACGATTAGTTGAACCCCAAAATGCTACGCAAGTGGAAGAGTGGGATAAAGAACACGTTTGGCACCATATTACACAGCATGCTCCTTTTGCTGATAAGGCGCCTTTGATCATGTCGCATGGTAAAGGAGAGTATGTTTGGGATATTAAAGGTAATCGCTATTTAGATGCCAGTTCAGGCGGTGTTTGGTGTGTGAACGTTGGCTATGGACGCGAGTCAATGGCTGAAGTGATTAAGCAACAGGCATTGAAACTTAACTATTTTGCGGGGACCGCAGGCTCTCCTGTGATGGCGGAGTTTGCGAATAAACTGATCGAAAAGATGCCAGGAATGAAACGCGTATTCTTTTCTAACTCAGGCTCTGAGGCCAATGAAAAAGCTTACAAAATGGTGCGTCAAATAGCGCATAAAAAGTATGGGGGCAAAAAGCACAAAATCCTTTACCGTGAAAGAGACTACCACGGCACAACGATCACCTGTTTGAGTTCGACAGGTCAAGAGCAGCGCCGTGAGCAATATGGGCCTTTCACTCCGGGGTTTGTTGAGTTCCCTCACTGTTGTGAGTATCGCAGTCAGTTTGAGAACAGCGAAAACTATGGCATCAAAGCAGCGCAAGAACTTGAAAAGGTTATCTTGCGTGAAGGGCCTGAAACCGTTGGCGCTATCGTCATTGAGCCTATCACGGCTGGTGGCGGTGTTATCACGCCTCCTGAAGGTTATTATCAAGAAGTTCAACGTATTTGTAACCAGTACGATATTTTGATCCATGTGGATGAAGTGGTGTGTGGTGTTGGCCGCACAGGTGAATGGTTTGGCTATCAGCACTACGGGCTAAAGCCAGACATAGTCACTATGGCTAAAGGCGTTGCTTCCGCTTACGCTGCTATCTCTTGTACAGTCACTACGGAAGAAGTGTTTGATTTGTTCAAGCAGAATCCAGATGACCCATTCGATTACTTCCGTGACATCAGTACGTTCGGTGCTTGTACGATTGGCCCTGCAGCGGCGCTCGAGAACTTTAGAATCATTGAAGATGAAAATCTTGTAAATAACGCCGCGAGAGTCGGCCAATACATCAAGAAGAAGCTGGAAACCTTGATGCAGTCTACGCCGATGATTGGAGATGTACGTGGACAAGGGCTATTAATTGGCATTGAGTTGGTTGAAGACCGATCATCCAAAAAGCCAGTTCACGAAAGCATTGCAGCCGATATTGTGGCCAAATGTATGCAACGCGGAGTGCTAATTGGTAGAACTAACCGTTCGTTTGAGCACTTTAACAATACACTGTGTTTGAGCCCACCATTAACCTTATCTGTTGAACAAGCGGATACGATCGTTGATGTTCTAAGTGAAGTGTTTAAAGAACTTACCCCCAAGAAAAGCCCCTCTCTAGTGGCTTAACGTCACTCTAAGCCTCAAGCTAAGGTGCCCCAATGATTTCATTGGGGCACCTTTTTATTTTCATGCTCAAGGTACGAGATGCACTTTGTTGGTGCGTTACTTTGGTGCACAACTGGACCATTAAAGAAATTGTCTGGTACTACCTAATAAGAGGTAGAACACATAATTTGGTACTGTCTCTCATCAAAAAAGGATTTAGACATGAACAAGACCATAAACAAGTTACTGAAAAATAAGTTGGCTACCAAAGCTGCGATACTGGGTACTCTATTATGTTCAGCCAACGTGATGGCGGCGAAAGAGGTAACAATTGGTTATCAAGGGATGTTTAACCCAATGAAGTTTGCCATTGACCAGCAATTGGTTGAAGAGAAGACGGGTTATGAAATCAAGTGGCGCAAATTTGATTCGGGAGCAAGAGCCATCACAGCAATGGCTGCAGGCGCAGTCGATATGACAGTTGCGGGCTCTAGCCCAATCGCGAGCGCAGCAAGTAATGGCGTTGATATGCAGTTAGTGTGGGTAATGGAAAACATCGCTGATGCAGAAGCACTCGTCGTTAAAGATGGTAGTGGTATCTCTTCACCAGCAGATTTGAAAGGCAAGCGAATTGCTGTCCCATTTGTTTCAACAACCCACTTTCATATGCTGTTTGCGTTGGAACAATTCGGCTTAGGTGAAAAAGACGTCAAACTTATCAATATGCAGCCAAATGCGATTATGGCGGCATGGCAGCGCGGCGATATTGACGGTGCATTCATTTGGGACCCTGCACTTGGCAGCATCAAGCAAGACGGAAGTGTTTTGATTACTTCAAAGCAGCTGAGTGCCTGGGGTAAACCGACCTTTGATGGCCTGATTTCCAATACGGAGTTTGCAAAAGAAAACGCAGAGTTCGTCACTCAGTTCATTTCGGTGATTGCGGATGTTGATGCTCAATATCGCGCTAATAAAGAGACCTTTTCTGGTTCAGACCCAATGGCGGTATCAGTGGCGAAGCTGGCTGGTGGTGAGCCTGAGGGCGTAGTAGAAGCGATGAGCTTGTATGAGTTCCTTGACGTGGATACTCAGCTTTCTTGTCAATGGTTGGGCTGTGGTGAAGCAGGCGGTGCAACACAAGCGTTAAAAGCTACGTCCGAATTCTTGCTTCAAGAGAAGAAGATCTCTGCGCTGCAGCCTGATTATAGTGTGTTCGTGAATCCGACCTTTGCACAAGCAGTAGCAGCACAATAATTTGGCTATTTGAAGAGAATCAAGACAAGGAAGTAACGTATGACGACAGAGAAAACACTTAAAATCCATGATGTATCTGTGATTTATGAAGACCGTCAAGGCGGAGAGCCAGTGAGAGCGCTGTCGGGGCTCAATTTGGAAATAGAGCAAGGTGAATTGGTTGTAGCGTTAGGGGCATCAGGTTGTGGCAAAACAACGCTACTCAACTTAATGGCTGGCTTTATTACACCGTCAGAAGGCTACTTAACACTTGGAGATTCATCCATCGAAGGGTTTCCTAGAGTGGCAATGGGCCGAGATATTGGTGACCAAATCACTGGACCAAGCGCTGACCGTGGTGTCGTGTTCCAAAAGCATGCGTTGTTTCCTTGGCTTAACGTAATTGAAAATACAGCATTTGGTTTGAAGCTGCGTGGTGTTGATAAGCAGGATCGCTTAGAGAAAGCGGCGAAATATCTGAAATTAGTGGGTCTTGAAGATTTCCATCAGCACAAAATTTACCAGCTATCAGGGGGGATGCAGCAACGTGTTGGTATCGCCCGCGCACTGACAAACGACCCTAGTATTCTATTGCTTGATGAGCCGTTAGGTGCACTGGATGCTCTGACTCGCGAGACTCTTCAAGAGCTGTTATTAGATGCGTGGCAAACCACCAACAAGATGATGTTTTTTATCACCCATAGTGTAGAAGAAGCACTGTTTATGGCGTCACGGTTGATCGTTATGTCACCAAGGCCAGGCCGAATCACACACAGTTTTGAGTTGGACTTCAACAAACGATTCCTAGAGTGTCGCGATGCAAGGGCAGTGAAATCGATGCCAGACTTTATCGAGATGCGCGAAAAAATCTTGTCCATCATTCACCAAGATGAAGTCGCGGAGGTAGCATAATGAATCAAGCAGTATTAACTAGCGAAGCAGAATTTAACGAAGAATCAGTAGCTTCGCCACAAGATATCGGCAGCGATAAACCTTCGAAAATCGAAGTGCCAGAGCAGCAAGAGAGTGTTATTCATCGTACCCCACCATTTTATATGCTAATTCAGGGCATCAAGAGTAGAACACTGACGCCAGCAAATTATTATGGTGAACCAGGTCAAGGCGACTCGAGAATCATATCGGTTATTGCGAGCATTTTTTTCATCGGTTTGTGGGCTCTTGTGACAGAAATGGGGTGGGTTAAGCCACTATTTCTTCCTACTCCGAGTGCTGTGATTGAACGCTTTGGTGATTTGGTCGTTCACGGGTTTTCCGGTGTCTCTTTGACTGATCATCTAGCAGCGAGTTTAGGGCGTGTCTTCGGCGCCTTTTTCTTAGCGGTCGCAACCGCAGTGCCGATCGGCATTTTGATTGGCTCAAACGTGTGGGTTCGTGGCGTGTTTGACCCCTTGATTGAGTTCTATCGTCCATTACCGCCGCTAGCTTACTTACCTTTGGTAATTATATGGTTAGGTATTGATGAGACCAGTAAAGTGACCCTTATCTATCTTGCGATGTTTGCACCCATTGCTTTGAGCGCAAGAGCAGGTGTTAACTCGGCACGCAGCGAACAGATTCAAGCCGCATATTCTATGGGAGCCTCTAAAGCCCAAGTCCTTTATCACGTCATTATCAAAAGTGCGTTGCCAGAAATTCTCACTGGATTGCGAATCGGTATTGGTTTTGGCTGGACAACCTTGGTCGCAAGTGAAATGGTTGCCGCAGAAGCCGGTATTGGCTTTATGGTACTCAACGCCGCAGAGTTTCTTGTCACCGACGTCGTTATCGCGGGCATCATCATCATCGGTGTAATTGCTTATGCCTTTGATATGCTGATGCGCTATTTAGAGAAGAAATTGGTGCCTTGGAAAGGGTATTAACCCGCTTTTGGTTAAATCTAGTTTGTCCGTTATGCGTGTTGCTGATGTTTGGCAGCACGCAGCACCTTCCTATACATTCAGACTTCAAGCTTTTGACATTTTACACCTAGTGGACACTCATCACACTTAGGCTTCTTATTACAAAACTGTTGCCCGTGTTCGACCATCAAACCGTGAAAATAGCCATACTTTGCTGATTGGTGCTTAAGTGTTCCATCAGCAAGTAGCCGAAATTTATCATAGTTTTTCGGTACATCAAGACCGTAGCGTGAGAAGATTCTACGAGCATATGCATCAACAACGAAAGAGGGTTTATTTAACGCATAGGTTAGAATAACATCCGCAGTTTCGTTGCCAACCCCCTTTATTTCCAATAGCTCATAACGTAGTGCTTCCATGTTGATTGCGGCTAATGCGTTGTGGTCGTAGTCGTAACGCTCAAACCATTTGAGTAATGCTTGGAGTTTAATCGCCTTTTGGTTGTAGTATCCACTTGGCCGAATCAGTTGTGCGAGGTCTTCAAGATCGATTTCTGAGAGGCTTTGAGGCGTAAGAGGTGCTGGGAGGTTGCTCAAAGCCTTGTCGACGTTACGCCAATTGGTGTTCTGTACTAGGATTGCACCCACCATGATTTCAAAGGGATGATCACTTGGCCACCAATCAAAATAACCATAATGGTCTTCTAATTGGCGGAATACGTCGTTGATGATAGCTTGTGATGTCATACCCAGCTCGTTTAGTTTGATCCTTGATTATTTTAGAACAGAGGTTTGACTCAGCAATCAAAAGTTTGCAGTATCTTATGTTTATCGATATCAATACGGAATGGCAAATGGAATTAAATCAGTTTCTTAATCAGTTAAAGCAGCAACCAGAGAGTATTGAGTTTGCAGACACAATGGCTGTCATTGATGCCCTTTATGAGTTTACGCCAGTCGCGTTTAGCAATGGTGAGGCGCTAAATGAAGCCAATACTAATAATGGATCTTGTAAAATATTCGCTTTTGGTCAGGCGCAGTCGTTAACAGAGCAAGAGACCCTAGCGTGCTTTGGTGCGTTCTATCGTGATGATGTATTAATCAACCCCGACGGTAACGATCATGCGAACATTCGCAACTTTATGGTCACTGGCTGGGGGGGTGTAGCGTTTACTGCCCAAGCGCTTTCTGAAAAATAAAAATATCCCGCTTTACAGCGGGATATTTTTTAGCCTTTTATGATAGTGGTTCTTAATCTGACGTTGATAGTTGGCTATTTCTTGAGGTTAAACTCCTGTTCATGCGCATCAGTCTCGATATCCGGATGGTCAGAAAGCTTCTCGCTCGCCCAGTCATTAAGGTGCGCTAAAATTGCGCCAATCGCGTGCTCTTTGGTTGGTTGGTGGCCATCTTTAACGTCAAGTGGTTGTTTAGGGTGTGAACCTGTTGCATCTTCCGCGATATGCAACCAGTCTGGATGCCAGTAATAAGGCTGACCACTTGGTGAACTCCAACTGTGTACACCATTAGTTTCACCACGATATTCGATATTGGTAACATCGTACTTGCTCATAACTATCTTGTCCTATGGCGAATTTACATTCAAATATAGTCGACATTAAACCATCTGGCGTGATCCTACTCTCACTCTAGAGTGATTAATCAATAATCATTGATATTGATTTGTGACCCTAACAAAGAGTATTTGCGTGACAAGTGTCACATAAGTATGGGTTTAATTGCAGAATTACATTTCAAATGGTGTTGTCGCTCTAAATATTTGATTGAATATGCCGACACATAAATATAACGCATGCTCAGCATTGACTAAGTCAATGCCCCATAAAGCATGGAACCTTATCTATTTAACCGGATGGAACCGTTGGAATTGAAATTATGAAAGAAGTTGATTTTCGAAAAATTGATGCACTATTTATCAAAATGTCTATCAATGACAAAGTTTGGGTGATTTTTGGTCTATTTCTCGCGGCTTTACTAACCGTATCTAGCGGTCGATATAGCGATTCAGTTCAACAATTTGAGCAGACAGCGATTGCAGTCACTCAAGCAAAAATTGAGGGTATTGCTTCTGCGTCACAACAAGCCAGCGATATTCGCCTCAATAATGTGCAAGTTATTCGAGCGGCTTCAGCAGCAGAATTTAAAGGTGGGGTAGTGACCGCATCGGCTCGCACTGCTTCAGGCGAGGTTTTGCAGCTAACCAGTAATATGGCTTCGGAATATGCCCAAGCGAAATCGTCAGCTCGAAACACTTTTTTGTTGAGTCTCCTTTGGGTTATTCCATTCGGTATCTTTAGCTATTGGGTCGCCACCTTTATTGGCGGTGCACTTTGGGTTTTGTATACCACTACACAGAAAATTGCCGAGGGTGATCTGACTTCTCGTCTCGGGTTCCATGCAGGTCGTGATGAGTTCGGTACTATCGGTTGCGCGCTTGACGCGGCAATGGATAAGTTGGCGACTCTAGTTAATGTTGTAAAGGGTAACTCGGACAAACTTGGTGAGATTTCACAAAGCTTTGGTGACGAGCTTAAGCACAGTGAGTCTCAAATCAATCAACAATATGCCTCTTTAGACTCGGTTGCTACCGCAATGGAAGAGATGACCGCGTCTGCACAAGAAGTATCAACAGTAGCAAATCAAGCGACTGCGCAAACCGAAAGTGATGCAGATTATGTCGAGAGCAGCCATCGTCGCGTGGAATCGGCGGTTCAAGAGATCGCTCACTTAGCTCAGTTAATTGAACAAACCTCAGTATCTGTTGAGAGCTTGAATGACGGTACGACCCAGATCAATGAGGTAATTACCACAATCAACGCGATTTCTGAACAGACCAACTTACTGGCACTCAACGCTGCAATTGAAGCCGCACGCGCCGGTGAGCAAGGTCGTGGCTTTGCGGTTGTTGCTGATGAAGTAAGAACGCTTGCAGGTCGGACGCAACAAGCGACTGTCGAAATTCAAGCGATGATTGAAAAGCTGCAAACTGAAAGTCAGAGTATCAGCACAATTACAGAGCAAACCGTGCAACAAGCACAATCAAGCAGTGAATTGGTGACAGAGATTGGCTCTGACGTTGATCGCATAGCTCAGTCAGCACGATCACTTATTTCTATGAGTGTTCAAATTTCTGGCTCGGCGCAAGAGCAGAGCTCTGTCGCGAACGACATTGCAAGCCAGTTGAGTGATGTTCGTAATCAAGCCAATGAAATTAAAGCCGTCGCGGAGAAGAATAACCTTGGTGTGCAAGAAGTTGCTCAAGCTTCTGAGGCATTGGGTAATGTTCTAAGCGCTTATCGCACGTAGCTTAATCACATAAGGGTTAAAGTTAAAGGGCTCGAATGAGCCCTTTTTTGTATCCGATTGTTATTGATTGTAGTTAACGTTTATAGCAGCGCCCACTGTCACATGAGGCTTTGCCAAGAAGCCGTGCAGAAAGTGGGTAACGATTGTTTGCAAACCAAACGTACAACCGGTCAGCTATCGGTTTAATCAACGGCAAGCGTAGAGGGCCATAGAGCCACCTTTTCCCCAACAAAGACCAAGCCTTGTGCGCCGCATCTAAGCCCAAATAGAGTGTGCCTTGCTGGTCAATGGCATGCAAAATGAGCATTGCCTCTTCTTTAGTCACGGAGTTTTGCGACTGAAACCGTTCACTGTGCACATCTATTAAAAGCAACTTTCCACTCTTATCCTGTTTGCGCAAATGATCTATCTCTTTGCTGCAAAGCGGACATTTACCATCGTAATACAACACTAGTTCACTCATATCACTTCCTTATTGCCTGCCATTATTACGAGCCAATTATGTTGATAGATCTGCACTTATTTGCACAATTTGATTTTCTTTAACTAGGCTAAATAGAGAAGAAAAACAAAGGAGAGGGCTGGATGACAAGACCCATTAAGCTGAGTTACCTATTAATGATTGCAGCTGCGGCTTCGGTGCACGCAGATGATAAAGGACTCCACTTATACAATTGGGAGGAGTTTATGTCGGAAAAAGTACTCGCTGACTTTCAATCTCAAACGGGTATTAAAGTGTTTCAGCAGTACTTCTCAGACGAGTCTATTCGTGATGAAGTGATTCTCAGTGAGAGAGGGCGATCATTTGATGTAGTGGTAGTAGAGAGTGTACGGTTGTCAATTTTGGCGGAGCAAGGACTGTTCACTAACATGCGTGAATTTCAACAATCGTTAGCGGCACGATTTGATGACCGCTGGCTGAAGGCTTGTGGAGACTATGGGATCCCTTACGCTTGGGGCACTACTGGGATTCTCTATCGAACCGATAGAGTGGAGACGCCAACATCGTGGGCAGCCCTTTATGCACCACAAGAAAGGTTGAAAGGCCGAATTGCGATGTATTATGAACCGACTGATCTTGTTGGAGGTGCAATGCTACTGGCTGAGCAAGACCCATTCTCTGACGATATAGATGCTTTGAAAAAAGTGTATCCAATACTGGAAAAGCAAGCTGGGTATCTGTATTCGAGTAACTATGTGCTTGAGTATCTATCTATGCCAAATAAGCTCGATGTCATTGATGTCGCGTTCGGTTATGGAGGGGATAGCTATGTGCTCAATGAGCATACTGAAGGAGAGCCTTGGGGTTATGTTGTTCCAGAAGAGGGAACGACTTTGTGGTTAGAGTGTCTTGCGGTTGTGCAAAAAAAGAATATCAATCCAGATACTTTTACTTTCATTGACTTCATTACCCAGCCAGATAACGCCGCAGTGAATGCTGAAGACGCATGGTTTTCGACACCTGTTTCCAAAGCGCGTGAGCTTACATCGTTAGAGTATTCTCAAGACCGAGAACTGTTTCCTCCCCAAAGCGTTATCGATCGAAGCTATATTTATCGAAGAATGTCAGAAGATGCACTAAGAATAAGAAATAGAATAACAGAAAGCTTGAGGAAGTAGATGTCCTTATATAAGAAGCTGAATTTATTACTTTTGCCTGCGCTGCTGCTTGTTTTTGTGAGCGTCGGTTACGTGGTATACCAACATCAGTTTGCACAACACAAACATTTAGTGCTGGATGACATTGTGAGTCGTGTGAATTCTGCTCTTTCCGCTTCAGAGTACGAACAGCTGAGCTTAGCTGGGCACGCTAATGATATTGCGACGTCACCACAATTCTTACGTTATATTCAAAACCCGAATGGGGCGAGTTTTCTATCTACGCTAGAGCACTCAATTTTGAAATCGCTTAATCAGAGCAAAAACGATCGTTTTGGTGTGAGACATGTTTTTATTTTGGACCCTGCTTTTGATCTCAACCTGTCCACCTACCGCACCAGTCCATTCGAAGACTTGTTGATACCGGACAAAATCTACAACATGGCTTTTGACACCTATACCAACCTGCTAAATAGTGGAAAATATGTTAATAGTGGCCAAATCTATACGTCATTGACAGGGGAGTTGCGCTATCTATATACCATTGCTGTAGACCCTTCGCTTGTATTGCGTGACCGCCGGGCACAACGTAACACCGACCGATATCTACTCATAGTAGATGGCCCTCTAGACCAGCTTTCCAATATTGTCACTGAGTATAAGAATAGTGACAGCACGATATTAAAGATAGAACCATTAAAAGTTTATGGCAGCGAGAATTCGAGCACTATGGAAATCGAAACAATGACAGAAGCAGAGGAAGGTATGTCAGTGTTGATGAAGAGTAGTCACTTTCAGGTCGAAGTCAATATTGCTGAAGAAGAATTTGATACCGCCAAAGCAAATATTATTTTTACAACATCGATTTATTTCAGCTTGGTGTTTATTGGTATTCTTATCGTGGTGCATATTGTGGTGCATAAGCAGTTAATATCGCCACTCAAACGACTGGTCAATGACGTCTCGGCAGGTGGTATGCAGTTACGATATTTCAAGCGATCTGATGGAAAGTCTGAAGTCGATCGCATCAAGAATGCTTATATCGACTCGTTAACAGAGCTGAAATTTGAAGCCGAATTCGACCAAGTTACTAAGCTAGCGAACCGCCGTTCTTTTTTTAACTATCTAGATTTACGCCTAGATAGTTACTCGAACCAAAACTGCTTTGTCGTTTGTTGGGACATAAAAGAGTTCAGGAAAATCAATGATCTGTATGGTACTGAAGTCGGTGATAGAGTGTTGGTCAAATTTGCTATCCAATTACGCCAAATGATCAGTGAGCACCAAGCTGCTTCGGGGTTTGGCTGTAACGATTATTCGATTGCGCGCTTTGGTGGGAATCAGTTTATTGCGATTGTTGAAATAGACGAGCCAAATCAACTTGTCGCACAAGTTAAAGAGTTTAATAAGTCGCTTTCTAGCAATCTATCAGTTGACTATTTTAACTTCAGAGCGAGAATGGCTACGGCGGTATTTCCTTTAGAATCAGTGGGTAACGATGAGCTCTGGCATAAAGGTATTACAGAGGCGATGCGTGAAGCGAAGTTGGACAGTAGCGATGTTAGTCTGTGCGTGTACAACCAAGAGCTTGTCGATAAGTTAGAGCGCCGAGACATGATCGCGAAAATGTTAGTGAAATGCTGTGACAAAGGGGATTTCAAACTGCGTTTTATGCCGATTTTTTGTGGTACTAACCTTAATATAGATGGCTTTGAAACGTTGATCTTTTGTCCAACCCTCAGAGATTTAGGGGTGGGGCCTGATGAGTTTATTCCAATCGCAGAGCAAAATAACCTAATCACAAAGATTGATTATTGGGTGATAGAAAATGCACTCAATTACTACAAGGAGTTGGTAGATAAAACGGATTACGAGGGGTCGATTTCAATCAACGTGTCAGCGCTTGAACTCTACAACCGTAAATTCGTTTGGAGTGTAAAGAGTGTGATTGAGCGCCTTGAGATTCCGTCTGAAAAAATTATTATTGAAATCACGGAAACCAGTTATGTCAAAAGCTCGAAGTTGACTATTGAGGTGCTTGGGCAATTGCGTGACATGGGCTTCAAGGTGTCTCTGGATGACTTCGGTACGGGTTATACAGCCTTTAATCAGTTATTACACTACCCTGTTGATGAGTTGAAGATTGATAAGAGCTTTATCGACAAGATCATTGAGCCGGGTAATGATAAGGAGATGGTGAACTCGATGATAGCGCTAGGACACTCATGTGGTTCGTTAGTGGTGGGAGAGGGTGTTGAAAGTGCTGAGCAATGCGAGTATCTGATCAATCACAACTGTGACCTATTGCAGGGATACTTTTTGAGTATGCCGTTAGAGGGCGATGAATTTTTAGAGTTTATCCAGAATTACGATCCCGCTGTCACTCTAGAAAAACTGCCAAATCAGGCAACCGTATATAACCTACGTCAAGGTCAATCGACACAAAACCAGAAGTCATGAATAACAATAAATCAACAGGTACCTCTAGGAACTGTCGGGTAACATGACATTGTCCGGTTAAGTTTTTGGTGTAATGAATTTGGATAGGAAATGAAAGAGATTTAGCAAGTGCTTTGTAGGACACTATGGGGCGCTTGGTATATTCGGTCTCTATATTGTTGGTTCTTAGAGGTTAAGGCAAATGGTAAACACATAACTATCAGGCCATGCTGGCTATCGTGTATCATCTCTAGATAGGGAAGTGAGATGGTCGAGAATCAAGCGTTTGGGCACTTGTTCAACTTTGATAGCCACATCTGAGATAAAGGTTAGGCTACCGACTTCGATTGGCTTTTCCATCTCAACCCTAATGGCTTTGATGATCTCTTTTTCTTGTTCACCCTCCTTGCAGTGACCAAGGACAATAAACTGCCTTCCACTGAATCGGTAACTTTGACAGCCTTTGGGCACAAGTTTAGACAGCTTGTCGGCGAGGTTAACGAGTACAATATCACCATAGTCCAGTCCGTACTTCTGGTTTATTTCATCTAAGTTACGCACTTGAAGTGACATAAGGTTGTAATTTTCATCTTCATGAGACGCATTTTTGACAAAACGCATCAAAGCAGAGCGGTCATGCAGTTTAGTTAGTGAATCACTGATGGTCACTTGATGACGGAAACGCGACTCAAAGATAAATATAATAATGACGGCAATGAACAAAATCGACAGTGCTGCAAGAGAGAGCCGATGCAATAGCAGTAACTCGTTCATCTCTTTAGTTTTTTGTTCAACGATAGGGCTCTGTAAGCGAAAATTTTCATTGATGAAATTGATGAGATCTTGGTATGTCAACTGTACCTTTTTCGACAGAAGGTTTGCGTTAATTTGCTGCGCTTCAACCAGTTTTATCGATGGCTCTAATGCCTTTAGTCTGTTGAACTCTTCATTGAAATAACTTTGAAAATTGGCCGCTTTTATGAAGTTAGCCGACTCTTGGCTATTCAGTAGAATATCAAAGCGACTCCATGTGATGTCGTAGGACAACCACAGTTGCTCGAAGTCTATTGGGTTACTGCGAGTCAGCATAAGAAAGTTAGAATACTCCTTCACCAGTTGAAAAACGAACCATGTCGCTTCGTTGTGACGACTAGTGAAGGCGGTATTGACGCGATCTATTCGGTCAACGGTTTTCAAGTTTACAACTAACACTATCGCGATGAGAATCGACAGTACAACTTTAGTAATATTAAGCGTTGAACCTTTGATCATAGCGATGCCCTTTAGAAATGGATCTCTTTAATTTGCCATATCATTTTTGCATGTGTGTCGGGTTCATTAATTTCTGGCCTATCTGACAACGGGTAGACGAGCCAATAAGGGCCTTTATCGCGAACCGACATCGCTTCACCATCTTTATATATCGCGAAGACAGGCTTTATCGCAGTAAAGTCTTCTGACGGGACGGTAACTTTGTAGTCGTTGAGTGCAACAAAGGTGATTTGCTCTGGCATAGTCAGATCGGCTTGTGAGATTAAATCTTGAACATAAATACCAGAGAACTCGGCACTTCCTTCAATCCAAGGCAGCTCAGTGTTTATCTGATGCTGTTCGAGTTCGAGAAGTTGCTCCTTAGTGAACGAGTGCTTGTTTCCCTCTTTATCGATTAACGTAAGGTCAAAAGACAACGCATTGAATGAAAGTAATGACAAAACTAGAGCCCATAATTTATACATAGAGAGTTCCTTGTAGAGTGGCTAACACTTTCAGTTTAGGACTCCAAATAGCGCTATGCCATCTTACCAGTAGTAATTTCTTTGTTTTAATCAATAACTAAACTTGGTTGAAGATAACAGGGCATTGGAAAAATTCTGAGTGATGACTAATCTTTAGAAGGGCATTTAGTTAGGAGAGGTGGTAGTGAAGCAATCGCAAATTCAATGGCCTGATTACTATCATCCCAAGAATTCACGTATCCATGTTAAAAATGAGATGGTGAGTGACAGTCGGCCAGAAAAAATCTGGCTGAGCATTGTCAACGCAGCGTGTTGGCCTGGGTGGCGGCATAGCCGAACGTCAGTACAGATGATTTCTGGTGATGCAGAGCGCCTAGAACGTGGCAGTATGTTTCTATGGAAGGCGGGTCTGTTGCGTTTCAAATGTACTGTGGTGGAATATGAGGAAAACCGAAGAATTGCATGGAAGGGGCGTCTTGGCGAATCAGAGATGTATCACGCGTGGCTGATCAATGAAACATCGTCAGGGTGCAAAGTCATTACCGAAGCCACACAGAGAGGCGGGATGACGTGGTTCACTCAACTCTATGCTCCCAGAGGGATCGAACGTTATCATCAAAAATGGTTAGAATGTTTGGTATCTGAAACAGGATGTAAAAAAAAATAGAGCTGCCTTTTCAGAGCAGCTCTATTTAGATATCAATTTTGCCTTGGTTAAGCTGAAACAACCCGCTTATAAAGGGTGTCTTTCATTACTGCTCTATCATGCTTAAGTTTGTGCATCTCGTCATCACCAATCGGAGCGCCATTCAGTTCGAGGGTGCGAATTTTTTTATCAAGGGCATCGTATTCCTTCATGCTATCCAGAAAATCGCTATCCGTCTCTTTCAACTTGTTGATGGCGGCTTCGTGCTCTGGAAAATCGTTAGTAAGAGAATGTACTTCACCTAGCATAGTGTCTCCTTTCGGTAACTGCGGATTGAAAGCGCTAATGATTTGAGTATAGATGACAAATCGAAATTTGCGTTTACTCAATCAGTGATTGTTGAGATGTATGATCGCAAGCACGCTTTAACGATTTTTAATGATATGCAACTAATGAAACTTCATACATTTCTGGGTTTAATCAAGCAAGTAGCCAAAGCAGTGAGCCCGTCGAGATGAACACCCAAAGTGACACGCCAAGAATCATTGGTTTAAGTCCGGCAGCTTTTAACTTGTCAATCGAGATAGCGCTACCAATTAAGAAAAGGCAGACAACTAAGGTCTGTTTAGCTATCGCGAAGATACTCTGATAGACCACTTCAAACTGCGGTAACCAATCACTCACTAAAATCGCAGCGCAGTAGAATAAGATGAAGTAGGGAATGGTCACTTTGCCGTTATCATTTTTGAATATCAGCGCACTAATAAATGCGACTGGCACAATCCAAAGCGCACGTGACAGTTTTAATGTTGTGCCAGTCACTAATGCCTCTTGGCCGTAAGCCGATGCTGCACCCACAACGGATGAAGTATCGTGAATAGCAATCGCAGCCCATGTGCCAAAAGTGGCTTGATCAAGGTCAAGTGCATGGCCAATTACAGGGAAGACAAACAATGCGATCGAGTTGAGAACAAAAATGGTGGCAAGAGCAAGACCAATAGGTTCGTCTTTGGCTTTGATGGCAGGTGCGACAGCAGCAATTGCACTACCGCCACAAATAGCTGTACCGGCAGAGATCAAGTAGCTCAAAACAGTGTCGAGCTTAAGTAACTTAGCGATAAGCATACCGACAATAAAGGTACTAAGAATACTAGTGACGATAAGTCCTAGGCCATTACCAGTGACGGCAAGCGCTTCTTGAAAATGGATACCAAAACCTAAGCCAACAATAGAGTAAGCCAACAGTTTCTTGGTCCACTTTCCGATGTCCATATTTTCAGGAACTAGCCCAAAACAGGAAAGTGCGAAACCTAAGATAAGCGCCAGCGGAGAGGTGATCCACGGCATCAAACAGAGTAGTCCAGCTGCGAAAAATAGTGTCTTTTTGTTCATGTGTCTCTACTTAAAGAACCATCCAAGTTTGTTCTTAAGGTCACTGTCCATGCGATAATGTTATTGGCTCTCACTATTTTGAGCTTGATTCGGTTACGAAACTCAGTGAGTAAGCTATCGGATGCGAAAATAGTACATGGAAACTTTGTTTAAATATATTTAAACTTACTTTATTAAGGTTAAGAAAAGCTAAACATGGCATCAAATATCACTATCAAGCAACTCAACGTTTTCGCCCATGTCTCTAAATATGGCACGTTAAGTGAAGCTGCTAGCCGTCTTTTTATTTCTAAAGCTGCGGTGAGCTTGGCTCTGTCGGATCTTGAAAAGCAGTTGGGGCATTCCGTGTTTGATCGTGTTAACAACCGATTGGTGATCAACCTGCAGGGGAAGCAGTTATTGCCGCTCGCCGATGAGTTACTGGCGCGATATACCGAAATAGAGAGTTTTGGCAACACACAAAGTCAGTTTAGTGGCTCTATAAAACTCGGTGCGAGCCAAACGATAGGTAACCATTTATTGCCTTATATGCTAGCGAACTTCAGTGAACAGCTTACTCAGTACGACGATCGTGAGAGAGGTGTTGATCTATTCGTAGACCCAGATATCAAGATTACTAACAACGATATTTTGTGTAGGCAGATACTCGAATATAAAATCGATATTGGCCTCACAGAAGGAGAGGTTAAGCACCCAGATCTTATTACCTTACCGTTTGGCGAAGATGAAATGGTCGTGATCTGCCCGCTAGATAACCAGTATGCGGGAAAGCGTAATGTTGATTTAACACAGCTTTCGGGAGAACGATGGCTGTTGAGAGAGCATGGCTCAGGAAGCCGGGACTATTTTCTGAATTATGTCGCGCCATCAATAGCGTTATGGCAAGAGGCTTATCAGTTTAGTTCGACAACCGCGATAATTAACGGGGTTTGTGCAGGTTTAGGCTTATCTTGTATGTCGAATCACTCATTAGAGTCGAGCCGTATCACCGATCAAATCGGTAAAATTTACTTACGAGAACCACTGCGTCGTCAATACTCGATAGTGATTCACAAACAGAAGTATCGTACGCCGCTACTCAATCGATTTATTGAGTTTGTTCAACGCTGGGATGTTTGAGCGTTATTACGTTAGCGTTTGCTTGAAAATAGCGATTGAATGACGCTGATCTCTTCGTCAGAAAGCAATGGTTGTTTTTTGCGATTTTTGTGTTGAGCGAGCTCTTTTTCCAAGCGGGCCATTTGCTCGCTGCTCATTCGCTTAACAAATGACATGAGTTCCTGAAACTTGGCTGTCTCTATTCGTGTGCTTTCCTTGTTTGCTATGTCGCTTCCCTTCATATCGATTGTCATCGCAGTCATTGACTTTGCCTGTTGCTTTAAAAATGAACACACAGGCTAAAGGGCGAATGTTCTCTAAACAACAATAGTATGACAAATTCGTGTCAGAATTTTCTGAGCATAATGAAAGGCTGGGGGAAGAAAAGAAAAAAACCTCCCGCATTATTGCGGGAGGGGACAAGTGTCCGATGCACTTCTAGACTGCCTCAATACCCTGCTAAGTAGCGGCTCACAAGGGAAGGCGTAATCTCACTCACGGACAAAATAACAGTCACGCTCGTTCTGAGTGAAATACTCGGGCACTACTATAAGGAAATAAGGTTGATATTCAGAAATGAATTATCTATTTTTTAGATATTCCAAAATGGAATTTCCTAAGTCTTCGATTTCAACGTGAAACAGTAGAGGTCTGAATGCAAGAGATAGATTGGCAAAAAGTTGACCTAAACCTGTTAAAGGTCCTCAGGGTGCTCATCGAAGAGCAAAATACAAGTAAAGCCGCTGAGAGGTTGTTTGTAGGTCAACCAGCGGTCAGTAAGGCTCTACAAAAGCTGAGAGTGACTTTCAATGATGAGCTGTTTATCAGAGAGCGGCATGGATTGATCCCTACGGCATATTGCCTTTCTTTGCAAAGTCAGCTTGGTGTTGTGTTCGAACAACTCGGCGAGTTAATTCGCCCTGGAGTAGCGTTCGATCCCAGGCACTGCACAAAAGAGGTGACTATCGCGTTGAATCCAATGTATTACCGACCTATAGTCGACGTGCTATACCCCCGACTGCGTGCGGCAGCCCCTCACGCAACGTTTCGCTTCGGACAATGGGGAACGGATACAGAAAACAAGCTGATCAATGGCCAGGTTGATGTCGGCGTCAACTTTTCTCCAATGGATATATCGACTTACATCCGATCAATACCGGTGGTTCAAGCGGAGTTCTATATTTGTGCCCCAAAAGGGGGGACTTTTTCTACTGATGGTGTGAACCACCAGTCACTTGCACAATCCCCTTTGGTCCTTTTGGTCATGCCAAGCTATGCCAATGTCAAAAGCATTGCTGAGCAATACATGTCAGAGACAGGAATCCCTTCAAAGGTGCTGTCTCGATGTGACAACTTAGAGGCCTGTTTCTCGATTCTCAAACATGAGGATGCTGGTCTACCAGTTGCGTCAATTGTTCGCTCGACCTTGCCGGATGAACTGGAGCTAGTTCAATTTAGCTCTGAGATTACTCTTCCTGAATACAACATTGCAGTCCATACGTCGTACTCCAATGTCCAAAATCCACTAAACCGTTGGCTATTGGATACCACTGCTGACGTTATCAGATCATTATGTGAACATTAGGTGTAAATTTGTCTATCCAACAACTTTTGAATGCGATTATTAGGCAAGATGACTACCCTTTGTTGAACTCAGCGCTGCTGGATAAGGGTTCAACTAAAGTGGTAAAAGCAGGGCAGTTTCTATTTAGGCAGGGTGATCACCCCGGACAGTTGAGTGTCGTACTAACAGGGTGGGTCGAGTTTTCTTACATAGATTTAGAAGGCAACTATGTCATCGTTGAAAGAACTACGGCAGGTCAGTGGTATGGAGATGGAAATTTTGTCGATGGTCAAGCTGTGCCATACTCTGCGTTAGTGTTAAACGATGTTACTGTTCTATCACTGCCGCACCCGCTTATTCGTGCAGATAAAAAACTCGAAGCAGAAGTGTATCGTCTTATTGCCAATAACGCGGTCGCTCGTTTAAGGATCATGTATCGTAAGTTTGACAGTATCGCGACTTTGCCAATTGAACAGCGGATCTTAGAGCGATTAGAGCAACTACAAGGCGCGAGCAACGTAGTAGAGATCACTCATGACGAATTGGCTTCTTACATAGGAACCAGTCGTCATAAAGTTTCTAGAGCGATGAAGCGACTTGATAATGATAATAAAATCAACCAGTTATATAAAAAGGTCGAAATAATTTAAATTTATCAGTTAGATTTCGCATGATGCGAAATCTATATCTCTCTTTGTCTATATCATTCTCGCATCCAACATAGAGGTGATACACGAATGAAAGAGACGATTCTCATTACTGCATTGGCGACCATTTTAGCTGCTCCTGTTTTTGCTGGTGCATCCATTTCTCAAGCTGATAATTCTGCTCTGGCAACACAGAACGAGCAGGCAGCGGCGATAGAGGAGGCGCGTTATAAGCGCCGGGCGATGGAGGCGGGTACTTGGTTTATGCCTCAGATTATGTACTACAGCATGGAACAAGGTGCATTTGAAACATTTGGCGGTGACGAGCTCACCATATATTACTACAGCAAACCTATGAACTGGCAAGCTCGTATGGTGACGGGTAACAACAAATCTCCTTATGTGCACACTTATCACGATCTGAGTAAAACCGGTCCTGTTGTCGTTGAAATTCCCGCAGCAACGGAAACTAATGCTTTTTTTGGCACATTTCTCGATAGCTGGCACAAGCCAATTGTTGATGTAGGTCCAGGTGGTGAAGATAGAGGACTTGGTGGCAAATACCTCGTCGTGCCAGCAGGTTATGAAGGTGATACTGAGGGTTATATTGTCGTGGAGCAAGAAACGAACAAGGGTTATATCTCTATTCGTTCTTTGACAGACAGCACTTCTGATGAGGATATGGCAAAGCACGTAGACTATGTACAGTCGATGAAAATGTATCCTCTTGGCGCACAAGATACCACGACTCAGTTCATTGACCTTTGGGGTAAAACTTATGAAGCAACGATTCCCTTTGATTTAAGATTTTGGACAGCAGCAGATTACATGGTTCAAAATGAAGTTATAAAGCAAGATGAAAAAGCATTTTATGGAATGATGAAGTCCCTGGGCATCGAGAAAGGAAAACGCTTTAACCCAAGTGAAAAGCAAGTGGATATGTTAATCGAAGCCGCTAAAGAGCTTCACCAAGAAATGATGCATGATGTTGCGTATTTTGCGCCAAAGCTTTGGCCAGAAACGTCTAATTGGACCATACCTGTTCCGATGGAGATGATGACAACAAACGCGACTTATGTTTCAGAGAATTGGAATGACTATCAGTCGCGTGGTGCAACGTTCTACTTTTACTTTGCTCCTCCGGCGTCACTGGCGGAGAGCAAATCAACAACTTATATCAAGGGAGCTTTGGATTCTGACGGTGTGAAACTTAATGGCGGGTCTGATTATCAAATTGTTATCCCAGCAGATGTTCCTGCAAAGCGCTTTTGGTCAATGTTGACTTATGCGACCAAAGATGGTGCTTACATTGAAAACGCAGATCCAATTGGTATTGCTTCCAATGAAAGCCAAGTGGTGATCAATAGCGATGGAACAACGACACTTACATGGTCAAGTCATTGTGAGGGTAAGGTAAATTGTATGCCGGTAATCGAAGGCGAAGAGTTTTTCACTTTATTCCGCCTATACGGCCCAGAAGCGGCATTCTTTGACAAAAGTTTTGCACTACCAGATATTGTAAAGCGATAACTGACCAAATATTCATGAACGTCTAGAACTTATGCCCCTGTTAATCAGGGGCATGTTGATCGTACGGGATGTCATTGAAAACTAACATGCCCAAAATCATAAGTGGATGGTTTCAAGTTGAAACAGCAGCCATATTTTTCGCTTACTGATGATAAGTTACTCATTACAAAAAATGGTGAAACAATGGTACAGGCGTACTCCAAGTGTGATCGCTCAGCTCTTTTACAAAAATACTTTGGCCTAGTCTTGTTGCGGATATAACGAGGCAGCACTATGCGCTTGATTAGGTCAATTTGGTTGAATTGGATAGATGTCGATGAACACCACTGAAAAACAAAAAATGCTTGCCGGCGAACCTTATGATGCTTGGGATGAAACGCTTTATGCAGAGCGAATTCAATGTCGTAAAACGTTACAGCATCTCAATAATGCTATTCCTGACACGCCAGAGTGGCGAGGGGCCATTGATGCCTTAATACCGAGTTCTGATAACGCTTATATCGAGCCACCTTTCCGCTGTGATTATGGGTACAACATCAAAGTGGGTAAGAACTTCTATGCGAACTTTAATTGCGTTGTGCTGGATGTGGGAGAAGTTCATATTGGAGATAATGTACTATTCGCACCGAATGTTCAGATTTATACCGCTGGTCATCCGTTGGACGTGAAAGGTCGAGTCGAAGAGGGCGTCGAGTTTGGCAAGGCCATTTCTATTGGTGACAATGTTTGGTTAGGGGGCGGTGTCATTGTTTGCCCTGGTGTCACTATCGGTGAAAACAGCGTGATAGGTGCAGGCAGTGTTGTCACCAAAGATGTGCCTGCAAACGTGCTTGCGGCCGGAAATCCATGTCGAGTGATACGTGGTATAGATAATGAATGAGAAAATGCGGTGATAGCCTCACTATCACCGCACTCTAGCCAACGCCTCTTTTATTATGAGGCTTTGTCGTTGTTGTCTTGCTCTTCCATTTCTGCCAGTTGTTTCTCAAGCTCTTGAATTCTAATTTCAGCTTCGAGCTCTGCTACGCGCTTTTCAGCATCGCTGCGATTATCTTTTTTCATACCGTCGGCAATCGAGTCAGTACGCTCGCTTTGACGTGAGTCGTCGAGATCTTTCATGCTACCGGATACCCCGCCTACAGCCGCACCTGCAGCGGCGCCTTTTGCGGCCAGTTCAGCATCGCCTGCTAGCGCACCCACAGTCGCACCTAATATGGCACCACCAACCGCGCCGCGATTTCGGGCAGCATGTTCATTGTCACTGTCCATATGGTTTGAAGCACAACCGCTTGCTAGCAATACGCCAGTAATAAGTGCTAGATTACGAATGACTTTAAAGTAAGTTTTCATTGCTGACTCTCTAAACCAAATTGATGGCGAAAGAATAAGCGAGGTCTCAGGATAAAACTATAAATGAAACTTTAGTTAATACATCACTCGTTGTTATGATTAAGGAATGATATGAGCAACAAGCCCACGTTATATTACGTTTATGACCCCATGTGTTCTTGGTGTTGGGGGTTTAAACCGACATGGAATAGGATTGAAGAACAACTCAAAAATAAGGTAGACATCCAATATGTGGTCGGTGGCCTCGCCGCAGATTCAGACGAACCAATGCCAATGCTCATGCGTGAGCAAATCGCGTCTTATTGGAAGAAAATAGAGAACCTACTGGGAACGCAGTTTAACTTTGATTTTTGGACGGTAAACACCCCTCGGCGCTCTACTTATCCTTCTTGCCGAGCTATGTTGGTTGCGAGAGGTGAAGGTCGAGAAAAGGCGATGTTGAACGCCGTACAAACCGCTTATTATTTGCAAGCGAAAAACCCAAGTGATGTGTCTGTGTTAGCGGATTGCGCCGAGAGTATAGGACTTGATAGAACGGCCTTTCTTGATGCTATTAAGTCTCAAGAGACGCAGAGTGCGCTTGTTGATGAACTACAGTTTGCTAGGAGTATTGGTGGTAATAGCTTTCCGTCACTATTTCTACAAACTAATAGTGGAGTGCGAGAGCTGGCTGTGGATTACCAGCAATCGCAAATCACAGTTGACCAGGTTAACGAACTCGTTTAAACCATTGTCGCCATGTGCCACCTAGCCTATATAACAGGAGCGAAAACAGGAGTAGGGAACAGCCTAAAATTTTCGTTGGTGGCATCTCTTCGGAATAAATCCAGATACTTAACAACACGGTAAAGACAGGCTCTAGTAACATCAAAATTGCCGCTGACGTCGGTTGTGCGTGTTTCTGCCCGACCGTCTGCATGACATATCGAATGCTGGTGGCGAGCAAGACACTAAGGGCAAACCACTTTATGGTGTCTGAGCTAACCGAGGTTGGCCACGTTTCAAACAAGGCGGAAAGGATGACGCCAACAATGCCTGCCGAGAAGAGCTGTATCGTAGTTAAAGTCAATGCGGGTATGGATGAAGCAAATTTACTGTTTAAGTTAAAATGAATCGCCAGAAATATCGCAGCACTCAAAAACAGTAATTGGCTTGACTCAAAGTTAAAGCTGCCATCATAAGACATCAAAAACAGCCCCACAACTGCGATGGGTAGGGACAACCAAAATAGCCTTGCCGGTCTGCTCCCAAACATTACCCAAGAAACGATAGGAACGAATAGCATCGAAAGGCTCATGATGAACGCGCCCTCACCTAGCGTATCACTGATAGAAATCGCATAGATCCAACAGAATATCGCTGAAGCTAAGACCATTCCGACTTTGAGCGCTGAACGTACATCTGATTTTGGTGTTTTGACTAAATTTTGAAAGCAGAATGGCACTAAAAATAGTGCGGCAATGATAAAGCGTGAACCAATAAACAGAATGGGCGGCAACCCCTGAATCGCTTCTTTTGAAAACACCCAGCCAGCGGCTGCTAAAATGGTGGTGAGAAAGATGATAATGTCGCCTTTGTACTTATGAATCATGATCTTTTATATGGATGGCAGGTATGTAAATGATACCTGATGTCGTATAGACGACCTATGATTAATGGTGTCATCTCAACATATTATTTGTGAGGTTTATTCATGTTTAACAAAGGCAGCAGATATGACTGAGCGTTACCTTCCGACCAATCGAGCAGCACGATTCAGCAAGTTTGCATCGCTCGCAACGCGGGTTGCAGGCAATGTGATTGCTGAAGGCTCGAAGCAATGGATCAAAGGTGAAAGACCCAGTGCTCGTGACTTAGTGCTTACCCCTCAAAATATAGGTCGATTAACAGACCAACTTGCGTACCTTAGAGGAGCGGCTATGAAGCTTGGGCAGATGCTGTCGATGGACGCGGGCGACCTTATTGAACCAGAACTGGCAGAGATCTTATCTCGATTGCGCTCTAAAGCAGATCCGATGCCTTCAAAACAGCTGGCGAAAGCGATGACCGATGGGCTGGGGGCGCATTGGAAGCAGCAGTTTCTTGCATTTAATTTCAAACCCGTGGCGAGTGCTTCGATTGGTCAAGTTCATCACGCTTACAGTGACGAGGGTGAAGAGCTAGCGGTGAAGGTTCAATATCCTGGTATCAGAAAAAGCATCGATAGTGATGTTGACAATGTAGGGACGCTTCTCAACGTGGTTGGTTTAATTCCCAAGGGCGTTAACTATAAGGACTTGCTCGAAGAGGCAAAAAAGCAGCTCCACGATGAAGCGGATTACCAAAGGGAGGCAAGATTTGCTGGCCAGTATCGTGATCTCTTACTCGATGACGCAGAGTTTGTCGTGCCTAAGATGTTTAACACTGGTACTAGCGAAACCGTGTTAGCAATGCAGTTTCTCAATGGCATTGAAATAGAGTCTCTTGTGGATAGTGAGCAAGAGACGAGAGATTTTGTGATGACTAAGCTGCTTGGTTTGTTGTTTCGTGAGATTTTCGAATTTCGTTTAGTGCAAACCGATCCCAACTTTGCAAACTACCTGTATCTTCCCTCAAGTCATCAAATCGGTCTGTTAGATTTTGGTGCAACGCGAGAATATGATGAACGGATAAGTGAAGGCTACCGCAAGGCCTTTTCGTCAGTCGTAAATGACAACACCGAAGGGTTAAATGCTGCCCTTGAGCAAATCGGATTCTTTAGTCAGGAAATTAAACCCGAACAGCGTCAAGCAGTTCTGAACCTTGTCTCTATGGCTTGTGAGCCTATGCTGCACAATGGCGCTTATGATTTTGCCGCTGGTGGGTTAGCGCAAAGACTTCGAGAAGCAGGGACTGTGTTGAGTATGGAGCAGAACTATTGGCATACACCGCCGGCCGATGCGCTGTTTTTACATCGAAAAATTGGTGGGTTGTATTTGTTGGCAGCGCGTTTGAAAGCGAAAGTCGATATTCAGTCGTTGGTGCAAAAGTATCTCATATTGGAAGGCTAGATATTGAAAGGGCGCTACGAATAGCGCCCTTGGAGTATCTATGCTGCGATTAGAAAACGAAATTGACCATGATGGTGTACATGTTTGCAGTGCTATCTTCTAACTCATCGCCTGGTCCGAGAGTAAATGCACCACTACCCGTATGCGTTTTGAATGTTTGCCATTCTGCATTAATTGATACGTTGTAAAGTAGGTCGTATCTGGCACCAAGCATGAAGCTATTGGAAGACTTTTCATCGTCGACATACTGTTGTCCAAAATAGCTGTATGGTGTCAACTTACCTAAATTGTATTCCGCTCCTACATACCAAGATCCTCGCTCCTCATTTTTTTGCGCTTCCATAGAGAAGGTAGCTTGACCCCACTCATATTCACCACCTAAAGCGTAAAGCTGAACGTGTTCATCTGTTACTAAGTCATCA
This sequence comes from Vibrio agarivorans, assembly GCF_030409635.1. Classification (NCBI taxonomy): domain Bacteria; kingdom Pseudomonadati; phylum Pseudomonadota; class Gammaproteobacteria; order Vibrionales; family Vibrionaceae; genus Vibrio; species Vibrio agarivorans. The sequence continues at coordinate 393,201 of NZ_JAUFQF010000001.1, forward strand.
ATAGGTACTGGAACAAGGGTGTTAAAAGGACCGACAGGTCTGTAAATTTGCCCCAAAGCTCTGACGTCGTATGTCGAATCTAAATATGTCGCATTAATACGGTAGTTGTCACCGCTTAATACAGCATTGAGGCCCCAGACTTGTCGTGTTTCAAACTCCAGCCTAAAATTGTTGGTGAACTTTACAGAGTTTTCATCCTTAAAGCCGTAAAACGGTGTTAGGGTTAAACCAAGTTCATCATTTATTTCAGTATTCCAGATAACACTCAATCCATTAAATGCTGTAATTCCTAATACACTATTGTAAATCTCAGTTGGAGGACGAGCAGGAGTGTAAGCGTGTCCAACATAATAATACTCAGATGCCAAAAACAGCGGCAACCTTAATCGACCACCACGAAACTCAAAGTCTCCCCATTCATAGCCCAAATAAGCCCACTCAAGCTCAGGACTACTCCAATCGTCTTGAGGTCGTTTAACCACTTGAGCCGAGGCCTTGAACGATTCATAGTAAAAATCGAGTTGAAGACCAAAGGTGGTATCACAGTCAAAACAGTTGCTGTCGTCAATGTATCGATTGACAAGGAGTGGGGTCGAGTTATCAGAAGTCGCCCATGAAGTACTACCAAAACCACTCAGTGATAGATTGTCTGTAAGTTCGATGGCGGCAAAGGACTGTAAAGGGATAAGCCAGCATGCTAACGGGATAATTTTCTTGTTCATATTATTTCTCCGAGCCAACGACATAGATGACATTTGCATTAGAAGGAACTTGATCGAGTGGGACGTAGCCAATGCGTCCGGGATCGTCATCTAGCCAATCGATAATGCTACTGGCATCGCCGCCTGCGACTTTGGGCGGGCGAGCTTTACCTGAAAACGATAGGCTGGCCCAATGTGCATTCATTTGGGCAACCGTCTTTCCGAGTAGCTCTTGGTAAAAGTCATTTCTAACACTTGCACCCTCAGGCCAGTCAGAGAGCTCGATTCTTTCTCCTTGAAGTTTTTTCGTCTTGCCTCGGTAGAGCTTCTTAGCCTTGCTTGCTGATAGCGGTTCAAGCTCTTGGTTGAACGATATAATCGCATACTGATCAGATGCAGATAGGGCATAGGATGACGATAATGAGCTAATGACCAGTAACACTGCAAAGCTGGTGGCTCTTTTGTATAAACGTGATGGTTTCATATTGTCTACCATTGCTTTCCCTCCCTATACGACGACGCTTTGCATTTGTTGGAGGAGATTTTCTTTTTTAATCGGTTTTGGTACGTAAGCATCCATACCCGAATCAAAACACTTTTGTATATCATCATCGATGACACTGGCGGTTAAGGCGATGATAGGTGTGCGGCCTAAACCTCGCTCTAGCTCGTAAGCACGAATCTCTTTAGTGGCATCGTAGCCGTCTTTGATGGGCATCATGCAGTCCATGAGGATGATGTCGAAATCACCTTCATTCATATAGGTATTGATCGCTTCTTGGCCGTTATTGGCAATTTGATATTGGTAACCGGCTTTTTCAAGGAACAAGCTTGTGACCATCTGGTTGACACGATTGTCTTCAACTAACATGACACGCTCGGAGCGTTCAAAATCTGGCGTGGGTGAAGGGGCTTCTGCTTTAGGCGCTTTAACGGGTACTGCCGGAGTATCGACTTGCACTTTAGACTCATCTCGTACATCAGATACAGGCACTGTATGGGTGGGAAGTTCAGGCGCGAGGGTGGCGAGAGCATCGAATACTTTCTCTTTTAGCTGATTACCTTTAAACGGCTTCTGCACGTAACTGTCCATACCCACATCGAAGCAACGTTGGATATCATCATCCACGACACTCGCTGTAAGCGCGATAATTGGTACACGTGGTGTGTTTGTTGCAATTTCCCACTGACGAATCTCTTCGACTGCTTCAAAGCCATCTTTGACTGGCATCATACAGTCCATGAGCAATAAGCAGTATTGGTTGCCCGCCACCAACATGTCGACCGCTTCTTGACCATTGTTCGCAATGTCGTATTCAAAACCAAGACGACCAACATGCAGGCTCGCAATTTTTTGATTCACTTTATTGTCTTCAACGATGAGGATCTTTTCCAACGTTTCAGTTTTGCTTGTTGGGCTATAACTTTGTGCTAACGTTGCTTTTTCACAGATGTCGAGTGCTTTGACTAGACGTAATCCATAGAGTGGGTTGGTGACTAGCGCAGAGATACTATTCCCAAAATCATAATTGCCACTCGCGAAGTGCTGAACGACACACACATGATTGTTACTGTTTTCGAGTTGCTGCAGATGTGCAATATTTCGACTTGCTTCACTCGGAGCACTTTCGCCGAAGACAACAATGTGGTTATTTAAATCATCAGGCAGTTCAGTAAGCGAAGCATACTGCTGTTTTATCGGGAACTTGTAGACACGACTTTCTTCCATCAGAGCGGTTGTAATCTCCTGCGAGCTACTCACTAGAACAGTCGGGGTCGTAATTGTGCGTTTTGGCGTGTATTCTTGTTTATCAACGTCGAGTTCGAGCGTGAAGAAGAAGCGGCTACCGACACCTTTTTCAGATTCAAGCTGGATTTTACCCCCCATGAGTTCGACCAACTGAGTACTTATCGCAAGCCCTAGTCCAGTGCCGCCAAACTGGCGTGTCGTTGAGCTGTCTTCTTGAGAGAAGGGTTCAAAGATTTTTCGCTGCTGCTCTTCGTTAATACCAATACCTGAGTCTTTTACTGAAAACTCGACGGTTACGGTGTTGTCTTGTATCGCTTTACAGCAAATAGCAAGGTCCACAGAGCCCTCACTGGTAAATTTAACGGCGTTAGACATAAAGTTCATCAGCACCTGACTTAAACGGTGATCATCCACCATTAAGCTATAAGGAAGGGTTGGACTGATATCGATATTTAGGTCTACCTCTTTTTCTTTGATTCTCGGCATCACAATAGAGGCTAAGTCGTAAATCGTCTCACGCACACAGCTAGCGTGTGGACTGACGATCAGCATCCCTGACTCAATTTTTGAGAAGTCGAGAATGTCGTTGATTAAGGTAAGAAGTAGGTGCGAAGAGGTTTCGATGGTATCGACATATTCTCTTTGCGTGGCGGTAAGGTCAGTGTCTGCAAGTACCTCTGAAATACCAATCACACCGTTGAGGGGCGTACGGATTTCGTGTGACATGTTGGCAAGGAAACTACTCTTGGCTTTGCTTGCCATGATCGCATCATCTTTGGCTTGCTCCGCTACTTCAATAGCATGCACTAGGTTATCTTGTGCGTGCTTGCGCTCGATGGTCAGGCGTTCGACTTCAGAGGCAAAGGTATTAAGTTCATCTTTGCCTTTGATGTGAGAGGTTAGCTTTTGTCCATCGGGTGTCTGCTCATTTTGTAGGAATTCGAGTACCAAGTACAAGTTCTTGGTCATATGGCCCGAAAAACGCACGGTAATAACCACCACCGCTAATACAAGTAAAGCGATGGCAATAATGAAAAAAGTCGCCTGTTGCAGTGCTGAAGTCACATTTGCTTCGACATCTGCTCTTAGCTGCGCCTCAATATTGTCTGCGACGGCATTGAGTAGGGTTTGGCGTTGGTGAAGAACCGTGAAGCCTTTACTTGCATCTTCAGCGCTCACTTGAGCAATAGCGTCATTAGAGAGTAACTTTTGTAGAAACTCTCGCCCTTGTGAGAACACTTCATTTCCAAACACCGTTAACATCATTTCTATCTGTTGTTCGTCGGCATTAAGTGCTATGAAGCGCTCGAGTGATAGTTGCTGATTTTGGACTAAGGCTTGGATTTCTTCTGCTACATCAGGATCATACTCAGCTTCAATTCGATAGGCGTCATAGAGTAAGTGGCTGAGAGCATTTTCTTGAATCCCCCATAAAACTAACCATTCGATCTTGATTAGTGCATCGAGGTCCTGCTTGATATCTTGTGGTGCATCGCCAAAAGAGAGTGACTCAACAGCGAATAAGTACTCTTTGATCACATCAATTTGTGACTCTATCGCATCGTATTTGTCGAAAGCATCTTCCCCTTCATAGAGAGAAAAATAAGCTTCGGGCATTTCAGGAAGGCGCTCACTAAGATTTGAGTCCGCAGCAAATAGCCGCTCAAGCAAAGGTAGCTTTTGAGCGTGTTGAACGGTTAAATTCTCAAGGGCCGCTTCAAGGGGTTGTGTTTCAGGCGACGTGATGATGGTCGTCGAAAGATGGTCGATAAAATGAGTCGCTGCATTTACATTTTCGAGATCCACAACACGTTTTTGTAAGGTGATTGCTTGTTGAAAAGCGAGCGCACACAGTAAAAAAATCGGTAATAAGACTAATCCGATGAGTTTGTATCTCACCGATAAGTTATGCCAAAACGCCATAGATAACACCAATTTACAATCCGTTGTTTTGAGTTTACCTTCACAGCATAGAACAGAAAATCTCAGTTTTTAGAAAAAAACTTAAAAATTACCCTGTGTTTGCTATAGTTGTGAAAGTGAGACGGATAAGTGACTCAAAAGTGAATAAAACGTTAATTGGCTTCGGTTGGCTTACGCTTTTGAGATTTGCGCACGAGTACAATCACAAGATATTCCCCACAAGAGGGAAGCAGACTATGAAAATCTATTGGATTATTATGACTTTAGGGTCACTGGTAGATTTGTCTAATTAAACGCTAAATCGACGTTCTGTCAAGTCGGCCAGGAAGGGACTTGCAGAGTCAATACAAAAAGAAACGTCAGCTCAGGGGGCAATATGGATATTAGTAGTCGATGTAAAAAAGCAGGAGAGCCAAGAAATACTTTGGCAGTGCAACGGCAGGCGCAAAAAGAGAGTGTTCGTCCTAGCGACCCTTACTCCCAATACATATCAGACATTGTTGGTATAGATTTACTCTCTCCAGAAGAGGAATTTACCTATGCCAAACTCAACAAAGAAGGCGATCTTGAAGCGAGAGATAAGCTGATAGAATCGAACCTACGATTGGTGGTGAAAATAGCTAAAGGTTACACCAAGCGAAACTTAGGTAATCTCAACTTGCTCGATCTAATCGAGGAGGGAAACATTGGGTTGATGAAAGCAATTACGAAGTTTGACCCAGATCTAGGTTATCGCTTCTCAACCTACGCGGTGTGGTGGATCAGAGAAAGTATTGACTCTGCTCTCATGAATACAAGCCGTACAGTGCGCATTCCCGTTCATGTAGTAAAAGAGATCAATCGCTTAGCCTCTAAAAGCAATGCTATCTCAAAAGACACTGCTCACGTATCATCAATGACAGAATTAGCGCAACAATCTGAACTGCCACTTAACAAGGTTGATAGCTTGGTGAAGTTGAGTGGTTTTATTGAGACCTCGACGACTGCTGATGTATTGGCCAGACCGTTGACACTTGATGAGTGTGAGAGCGAAAGCTGCATTGACCCTCAAGACTCTTTTCAAGATGATGAATTTGTGGCGTCACTAGAAGGTGTGATAGATGCTCTACCAGAGAAGCTTAAAACTATTTTGATCCATCGTTATGGCTTGTTTAGTCAGCCCGCCATGACACTCGCAGCGTTGGGCTCAAAAATGGGAATCTCTAATGAGAGAGTTCGTCAGTTGCAGATTGAAGCGATTGATAAAGTTCAAAAACGACTTGCCAATGATGGTTGGACGTAAGAAGAGTTGTCGTTACAATGTAACAAGAGACCTACGGGTCTCTTTTTAGTTTCTGTTGAGGGTTGGGTCCGCCAACGTCAGGAGCTTGATAAGCTCGTCTTTACTGTCTTGCCCGTGTTGCCAATTTTCTACAATAGCGGTTAAAGCACAACGATATTCTAAAGACTTCATTAAAAAAAGCAGGGTCCCTTCGTAACGTTCTTTTCTATCGAACGTAGCTTTTGAGGGATTGTGGAGTGCAGATAAAAAACCTTCCGAATACCATATTTCAATCAGCTCTTTGATTTCGTTTAAAGCACGAGTCGATAATTCGATATTGACGCACACGTCACGACAACTCTGCTCTTGATTGCTCTGTTTCTGCATCCTAGCACCAGGTGGGGGAATATTAATGGTCAATATATTGACTATTCTATTAATGGTCAACTGCTTATCACATTAAATCCAATAATAGACAATAAAAAATTATTTATCCTAAACTAGCTAAATATTTATCGGTCATTCCAAAGTATTTACTATTGCCATCTGACTCTAATACTAAGCTAAAGTTACTTGTAGATATTAAACCAGTGTCATTAGAAGAAAATACAACGGTTTTTTCGCTGAGTTGGTCGCTAAATAATCGTTTAAAGTACTTTGCATTTTCAGACTCAGAGCCGCAGAAAGGTTCATCAATGACATAAACTTGTTGTTCTAAATTGCCCAAACCTAAGGCGAGTCTGAGTTTTTGTTGGATACTATTGGGTAAACTTTGAACTGTGTCAGCAGAAATCGTGGTAGAAAGTCCCTCGCTAAACCAACTCTCAAGCTCAAAGAAGGCTAGCCAGTCCTGCATTAGTCTCTTTGGCATAAGTCCATTGTGAAATATGAAATTAGATTCAATGCTGCCATCGAAAATGTGCAAATCAAAGGGTATATGACAAATAGACTTTCTAAAACGAAAGCTATTAAATTGTTTAATGTTATAGCCATCGATGTAAACCGCCCCCTGGTATCGCTCTTCCATTCCGGAAATAACATTCAGCAGCGTCGTTTTACCACAACCAGAAGCGCCAGATATTACGGTTTTCGACCCTGGTTGAATCTTAAACCCAAGATTGGTTAAACCTGTCGTAGCACCCTGGTAACGATGGCTGATACCGCTGCCAGTGATTAGCCCGTCAAATTGTCGTATCGGAGGGCTTTTATGTAGTGTTAACTTGTCGTCGTTAAGCGACATCAAGTTATTTATTTGTGCGGCTGATGCTTTCAAAGATTGGAATTTAGATATTGAGTTATAGATACCCATAATTGGCCCGAGCGCTTTCCATACCAAGATCACGGTGGCCAGCATCGCACCAGCATCTGAAGTACCATCCATTACACCTAATACTGCAACCACGATGCTGGCCGTACCGATCACTTGAATCAGACTACCACCCGCTGCTTGTACTTTACTGTTTGTGACGGCAACGCGCTCGGCATCTTGTGAGCTTTGGCTGTGGCATGCGCGAAAACGAGATTGAATCACTCTCAGCAGTGGTAGGCCTTGGATTGTGCGTATGCCGCTTAAGATTTCATTCCATTGATAGGACACCATCGCATTGGCGCGTGAGCTTTTTGACGTGGCTTGAGTGTACTGGTATCGCGAATAGACACAAAAGACGAGCATCAACAACAAACCAGCGAAGACGACAAGTGCTGCTGTGCCAGACATTATTGCAATTGCAATAATAAACACGATAACAAACGGCATATCAAAATAGCTCAATGTCGATTCAGCGGTCACAAGCCTCCTAAAGTTATCGATATCTTTGAGTCGAGCTAACTGACTTGATACGCCAGCGGTAGAGGTCATCGAGTAAGGCAGCCACAGAAGTTTTGAAACGACATTCTTCGATATATGAATGGCTAGATCTTTACCTGAAGTACTAATTATTCTTACTCGTAGCTTTTTGAATATATATTCAGAAAAGGCAACGATGACGGCAAATAGGGTGAGCCAATACAACGTCGCCTCAGAGCTTGAGGTTAAGGCGAAGTTATATACCCCCATGATGAAGAAGGGCTGTAAAGCACCTAACACACTGATAACAAAACTTAATATAATCAGACTTTTTAGTTCACTGTTATACCGATAAAATGAATACTTAATCCAGTTTGATTTATCTTGAGACTCGGGTGGTGGCTCTCTAAATAACCTTGAATAATCACTAATTGAAACAACTTTGCATGGTGTGTTGCTCGAATTTATTTCAAATGTCGTGTTGTTCATGTAATCAAACAAGACAATTTTATTCTCATTGAAACCCAAAAACAGCGAGGTAAGGTTTTCAATTTGCACAAAACAAACGTCTGAAACGTGTTTCAATTGATGTGTATTATTTAGCAGTGTTACTTCGCACTGATAGCCAATACGCTCTAAAGTAGACTGAAAACTTTTTGCATCGTCCTCATCTGGAATAAACGCATCACTCAGTATATTCGCTGTTCCCTCCCACTCAACGGATATGAGGAGATAGGCAAGGCCGCGAATTAGTGGAGACTGCTGATAGCGCTCTTGATAGGCTGGAGACTCAAAATCGGCTAGTCTCTGAGAGATATTGTTGAAGTCAATTAATATACTCATTCTACTTGCCTCTCTACAAGGGTTCCAGATTTATCTTGTGTTTCTCGCTGAGAAAGAGCACCAATCAAACTTATTTTCTTTAACTTGGCAGTGGGCTCAATCTTATTACTTGAGACAATGGTGATCTTATTTTGTGTTCTACTGATTAAGGATGCGAGAATTTTTCTAACAAAAGTATCTTCAAACACGTTATCGATATCATCGAGAATGACTAATGGTTTATCGGCAAGCACAGCTCGAACGACATAAAGCGAATAAACCACTTGTCTTGAGAAGGGCATGCGTTGGTTGCCACTTAACTCGGTGTAGAAGCCATTGGGCAAGCTATCAATCTCTGCCTTGATACCCAAGGTTTCACAGAGGGCATAGGCGGCAGAGTTTGCTTTAGGCTTGAAACACGTCAGGTTATCAATGATTGTGCCTTCAACGAAGGTGCTTTGGTTGTTCACTAAGATGACACTGTTTTTCCAGTCATTGTAGGCAAGTTGCTCAATAGGTAGTTGGTCTATCAGGATGTGCAGTTGCTCATCCACACGTTGCCTTGCCAAGCATGACGATAGGTGGGTTTTACCACTGCCGCTTTTACCGGTTAGCAAGTAGGCATTGCCTTTCAAGAACTGTACGCGTGACTTATTCGGGAACTCGACATTGATCTCATCAACACATATCTCAGGTCTGTTGTGTTGTTCTTTGGCGACAAGGTCAAGAACCTCTCCAATACGTTGAATATGTAGTTTATTGAGTTTCCATCGACTTAACGTGCGCATCACCTGCTGATACGGAGCAAAGTAGCGATTGGTAAGCATGATAATAGCCGCCATAATACCCTGACTTGATTCGAGGTTAATAACCGCTGAAGCCAATAGCACCACTACACAGGCTATTGACAGCTGTTGAATGAGTGAAAGTATTAGCCCGAAATGAGACTCTATCTGCTCATAGTTTATGGCCTCTTTTTCTCGTTCTTTGATCATCTCTGTCATCAGGCTTTCGATTCTATATTCCATGTTTCTCGCTTTGATATCCAAGGGAGAGGAGACGATTTCGATAATTTTTGAAGTAGTCAGACCTTCAATGTCTGATTTGCTTTGTAGGTTGGCCACTTTTTTGTCAGAGAGCCGTAATGCAGATACAGCAAGAACGATAGAGGCTACTAACAAAGTTAGCCCTGCACCTAGGTTAATCACAGCAATGAGAGCAATGGTAATGATACTCACGCCAAGGTTAATCAGTGCGCGGACAGATTCACCACCAAAGAACGCCTTTATCTCGGGTATCGTAGCAATACGTTCCAAATATTCCCCGGGTTCACGGCGGCGGAATTTTGAAAACTCAGCCAAGCAAACAGACCGAAAGACTTTATTTGTAAGGTTACTCTCGAATTCGCGCATTAATGCAGAGGATATTTTTTCCTCTTGACCTTTCAGTAGATAATCCAGATAGATAGCAAATAAGATGATGCAAAAGAGCAGGAACAGCGTGTCTTTAGCTTGGTTGGGCAATACACGATCAAAGATAATGAGAATGGAAAACGGCAATACGAGGCCAAGCAGTGTCGAAAGCACGGTGGAGGCCGTTAAGTAGAACTTGTCGGCTAGATTAATTTTCTGTGAAAAGTGTTGTGTTTGCATCTTGTCTTCCCTCTAAGAGACTACTAATCCAATAGGTGCATTGGTATCAGTTCCTCATCCGTCTCTGGATTCATCTTCACCATGAGTGACATCAGGTTTTGAATCGACTCAATAGAGAGAGACCCCTTGGATTTTTCGAGGTTGATAATATTAATCGCATAGTCATAACGCGTATTTTGATAATCTCTTACGGCATTAAAGAGTTTACTCTCTGCGGCGAGCAAGTCGGTGATAGTGCGGGTTCCGAGTTGTTGGGCTCGTTGGATACCACGATACGAGGCATAGTTGGCTCTTATGATTCTTTCATAGCTTTCAACAGACTCTGACAGGTCATTAATATCCATGATGACCGTATTAACCTCATTGCGAGTGCTAAACAGAGTTTCTTGATAAAGGATTTCTTGGCGCTCAATGGACTTTGAGGATTTTTGATAGTCGTAGTAGTCAGAGCCACCGGACAGAATAGGAATATTCAAGTTTAGCCCGATATTGGCTGAGTCACTCTTGCCTGTTGCTGCTGGATCTGGATCCTCAAAGTCGTGTGTGTAGTCGTAATTATACCCACCTGTCATCTGTAGGGTAGGGACGAAGTTAGCTGCACTCTCTTTCAAGCCTTGTCGAGTGACTTCCAGGGTATTGCGTGCAATAAGCACATCACTATTAAACTTGAGAGCATCAGTAATGAGGGCTTGAGTCTGGGTTTTATCGAAAGCATCAAGTTCGGCTCTGCTGTAGAGATCTTGCGAGGGTACGACGGGGTATTGAATCAGCAGTGAGAGATCATTCAACAGCACTTCACGGTCTTTACGCAGGCTTCTTAGACGGTTGCTCACCTCCTCTTTTTGAGCGGTCACTTCGTACATTTCGCTGCCAGCGGTGTTACCAAGCTCTACATTGCGTCTCATCTGATTTTCGCGTGAGATAGATGATTTAAGCTCGACTTCAGTTGCTTTGATTTGTGCATTGTTTTTTAGGTATTCAAAGTAGTTTGTTGCAATCTCAACGATGACACTTTGAACTTGGTTTTCATGTGATAGTTCTTCGGCATCATAGTTTAATTTGGCGGTTTGATATTTGTAGATATCACCTAAGTTAAAAATGGTTTGAGACAACGATAGACCGACCCCACTGGTTTGAGAGTGGCTAGTGTCATCCACTTCACCGCTACGAATGGCATTGTTCTCACTCCAGTTGGTATTTGCCGTCGCACTCAGTGATGGTAAGAATTTAGAACGACTGACACCGATGTTATTTTCACTCTCTTCTAGCCCTTTTAAGCTAGCTCGAATCGAGAGATTATTTTGTAGTCCTAGCTCTACCGTCTCTAACAAGGTATTGCAGTATGCGGGCGGAGTGAGCAACAGATATATTGCCCAACGATATTTAGTTAAGCTTCTGTACGGCAACATATTTATTAATCACTTTTACTATTTCGTCGTTTTTGTAGGGCTTGCTGATCACAAAATCCATACCTGCTTCGATACAGGCTTGGTGTTCTTGGCTACTGGTTAAGGCAGTTGCACCAATGATGGTACAGGGCATCAGGTTGAGTTCCTTTTCATGGGTACGGATAAGTTTGGTCGCCTCCATGCCATTCATTCCGGGCATGATGCAGTCCATGAATATAATATCGGAGCGGCTGTTTTTGTAATGCTCCACAGCGATTGAACCGTCATTCACCACTTCTGGTTCGTACTCTTGTTTGGTGAGTATGCGTTTTAGCAGTATTTGTTGAACCCTGTCGTCTTCTACAATCAAGAAGGAGCTGTTTTGCGCGCTGTCTTCACTGCTGTCTGTTTCTAAGGCGGCTTGCAGCGCAGGGATAAACTCGAATCCCAAGAATGGTGAATAGAATATCTTGTCGACATACGAGACTGCTTCCTGAGCAACTTGTGCTGAGGATACAGACATAAACAGTTTTGTATCGGGTGCCACCTTGAGCTGTGACTTGACGGTTTTGCTTAGGCTAGCGAGTTTGCTTTGTTCAATGGTGTCTGTGAGTAATATGGCACTGTAGTCTTTAAATGATCCAGCCAACTTAAACAACTCGTTTGCTGAGCTTACAGACGTGATTTTGATATTAGTATGCTCAAGTGTGCTCGTAAGGGTATCGACCTGCAAAGGAGAGTCAGAAAGCACAAGCAGGTGGTAATCGCCTAGTGAGGTTTCATCAGAGAGGTAACTTTTGACCTTAAGATCAATCGAGATCTCAAAACATTGTTGATGACCAGATTGTTTCCATTCAATAGAAAAGTTACTGTCTTCGCTGAGCAGAGTTCGAGCTAACTCTTCATTGCTCGTTAGTGGGTTAGGGTGTGCGCTCCAGTGCAGTTGCTCAAGTTTATTCAGTGTCACCTTTGGTGTTGTTAAGAAGAATATTGATAGCGTCAAGCGTGTCTTTTCAACGCTGTTGGCCGCACCGGATCTAATTTGTACTAAGCGATGTGTACTGGTTTGCACCTGCAAAGCATTCGACATCTGTAAAAACAAGATCCAAAACAAGCGGGTTGACTGGCCTTGAATACGATTTGGGATTCCATTGTCGATATAACACTCAAGTCTAGACTGTTCTCGGGTCGTTTTTGAGCCAAGGTGAATGAGCAACTCAGACAGAATGCTGGGCAGGGCAAACTCAGAGCGTTCATTTTCACTGCCTTTTGAAATCAATCGGTTATAGTTGTCTGCCAGCTCAGAAAGTGTATTGGCGGCTGAGGTAATATCTCGCGCCATCAACACACCATTTTCATCTGTTTCTTGTACTAAATATTGAATACCACCATTAATCGTTGTGGTGATGCTGCGGATTTCATATCCAATGAGTGCGTAGAGTTGTTTGTATAGGTCGTTGACTTGTTTATGACGCTCAATTCGCTCGAATATCTGCTTGAGCAGTGAATAGGCTCGACGCATATTGGGATCAAGGCTTGTATCATTCAGTTGGTCTCGAATTGGTGCTGGGTCCATGAGTTCAATATGTTTAGAGAGCGTGGTAAATCGTTCGCTCTCGCCAATACTGCCTTGATTCACCGTTTTGATTTTTCGATAAAATAGTGAGCTGCTGATAATTAAGCAAAAAACAAGTCCTGCTATAACCATGGTGAGATAGACAGCAAATTGTTGCTTTTCTTCCACTTGAGCAACGATAAGAGACTGAACTAGCGTTTGGTGATTTGCTTGCAGAAAAACATTGGCCGTAACTAGTGCGTTGTAGAGGCTCTCGATGCTTTGAGGTGATAATGCATTGTTGTGGTGACGAGCTAAAGCAAGTTGTAAGTTGGTATATTCAACCGCGCCCACAAGGCTGAGTTGCTGTTTATCGAGTGAGGCACTAGCGATTAAGGTGTTGAGGCTTGATTCGATTTGGTCAAGCTGACCGTTAATGTTGCTATGCATACAATCTTCAACTATTCGGCAATCTTGCAGTGATAAAATTGCACGGGTGGTGGACTCATTGAGCTCTGCCGATGCTTGTACTAGTGGGTGTTGGTTGGTCGAAGCAAAAGGAGTGATACTGCGCCACTGAACGACAAGTACAGAGGTCAAAATCGCAAACAACAAAGAGGCGACAATGCAAAGCCGATAAAGAGACAGTGTAAAGTGGGTTCTAGGCTGACTCACTGCGGCTACCTCTCATCAAACGCGTCTTCAATTGCAGACATGACAGGCTTAGCAGCATATTCGATGACTCGTCGTGAGCCCGTTTTTACATCAGCAGTAAATTCCATGAATGGTGATAGGTTATATTTCGCTCCAGAACGCTCTAAGAAGTTGTTCTCCAACTCAATGGCTGCAAGATAAAACTGTGTGTCCTCTTCTTCATATGATGAACGACTAATTGACGTAATCGTACCTTGAATAAAGCCATATTTTGCGAAGTTATAGGTGTCAAACTTGACCTTCACTTGCTGACCGACTTCGACAAACCCCATCTCTTTACGAGGTATTTTCGCTTCTCCGTGTAGTGTGTTATTTAGAGGGGCGATATCCGCGATACTCTCACCTGGCGGGACAATCGCCGATTTAAAGTTGAAATGGACCTTGTCTACCACACCATCAATCGGAGAATAAACGGTTAAGCGATCGACTTTATCTGAGTGCTGAGGCTGTTGAAGCTGCTTGATACGGATATCTTTACGAGCTTGAATGATTTGCGCTTGATATTCAGAGTTTCTATTTTCAACTAGGTCGGTGAGTTGCTTATCAAGCTTTTGTAGCTGGAAGTCTTCATTCATCAGTGATTCATCAAGATTTTCAATCTCTCGAACCATGTTTGATTCCTGCACTTGAACATTGAGTACATCCACATAAGAAGCCATTTCTTCTTTATATAGGGTCTCTTTTATGTCCAACTGCTTGCGAATCAGTTTGAGTTGATTAACCGAGCTTTTACGGCGCTTCTTCATTGAACTAATTAATGCCTTCTTATGGTCAATATCATGAGAAATGAGCTGCTCGTTAGAAAGGTTCTTATTAAACTCCTGACGCCATGTGTTGCGGTTTGTCGCGACGAACTCATTAAAAGAAGACTCATACTGCGAGAAGTCGGGCTCTTGCATAGCAAGCAAGCTTTGATAACGAATAATATCGAGTTTTAGTTGAACAATCTCAGTATTGACCGTATCGAGTTGAGTATTGCGCTCCAATGCTTTGAGCTGTGCAATGGGCTGACCTTCGTAAACAAGATCACCTTTTTGCACAAGTAACTCCTCGAGGATACCTCCTTCAAGGTGTTGTACTTTTTCTATGTCAGAATCAAGCAGCAACTCGCCGCGCACAGAGACAACGATATCAATTCGCGCTTGTGAGGCAACGATGATAGTGATCAGTAACAGCAAAAATATGACTAACAAGGTTTTGTGCACTGGCGTCATAGTACTAGAGAGAACAACCTTATCATCCACTACAGAGTCCTCGGACGAACTGTTCGAGATTAGGGCATTCTTTAAGTGCTGCTCTATCGGATTCTTACTCACAGGATACCTTTCAAACTAATACTATTGCGTGAGTTGCTTGATTTGCTGTTCAACGACCTCGAGATCCAGCTGGATATTTTTCATGAGCTCCTCTGGTGGATAGAACTCGTGCTTCGCCAAGTGCTCTAGTTGAGCTAATTTGACGGGGGTGTCTTGGTCGCTAAAAAGAGCCAGTGTCATTTTGAGTTTGCTGGCATAAGTCATTAACCCTAAGTAGTCCTCCTCTTCGCATAAAGATTGCAGACGTGTCATTGGGCAGTGATAGTGCGTAATAAAGTCTGTGAGCAAAAGCTGCATGCCTGTGTGATTAAACTCCATGGATCTGGAGAACTGTTCCATATCAATCATCGTCTATTCCATTCAGAACTTATGAGAGCAATAAAGTACCTACCTGCCTGTTTTTCAATTTTATTTTGCGAGAAAAACGTAAAAAAAAGTTTGATGTTTGAGATTAGTTTTCTTTACTGCCAGAGAACGTATATGGATTTTTCTCAATGGAGCGCGTCATGGCTGATAACAACGATCCTAAAAACCAAGAAAACCAACTGAATGATGCTGAAGAGCAACAGGTAACTCAAGACTCCGGCACGGATTCTCAACAAGCAAATAGCCGAAACCAGCAAAGCACTGCAGCAACAGCTGCGGCGACAGCATCGGGTTCTCAGGACAGTTCAGCAGAAGCGAACCAAGCGATGGAGGATGACCCTTCAGGAGCCGGCGAAAGCTCAGGTGAGGGTGGGGCCGGCGCTGCGAGCACACAATCTGGTGGTTCAGACTCACAAGAGAGCGAGGCAGCACAGTCACAAGTTGTAGATGGTTCGTCAGACAGTGGTGATGGTGAGCAAGCGGCAAGTGGCAGTGGCGGAGCCTCTGGTGGAGCTGGCGCTCAAGCCGTGGGTGGTGATACGGCGGAAGGCTCTGACGGTGGTGTCGACGCAGAAGGTCAAAGTGGCGCGCAAGCGTCAACTTCAGGCGCAGCACCAGCAGCGTCGAGTCAAGATGATAGCCAGCAAGCGGGTGATGACTTCGACTCTGAAACAACAAGCGAAGAGTTTGCCGTTGACGTACAAGATAGTGGCGCGGAGTCTACATCGGAAACGGAAGACGATTTTGATTCTGAAACAACCAGTACGACATTCGCGGTCAATGTCGAAGGTGAAAATGATGCACCAGAAGTGTCGCAAGACCTCGCATACATCATGGATGAAGATGGCACGATTACGTTCACTCAAGAGCAACTGCTCGAGTACTCAAGTGATGTTGACGGAGATAACTTAACAGCATCTAATCTGTCGGTCGGAGAAAATGCGTCAGTCGTTGACAATGGCGATGGGACTTTTACTGTTGTACCAGATGAGAATTTTAATGGTGAACTTGATTTAACGTTTGATATCAGCGACGGCATCGAGACAGTATCTAGCCATATCGATCTAACAGTACGTCCGATTAATGATGCCCCGGAACCAGAAGACCAGTCCTTCACAGTACAAGAAGACGGAATATTAACCTTTACCGATGCTCACTTGCTTCAAGGTGCAACCGATATTGAAGGGGATAACCTAACGGTTGAGGGTGTGAGCTATGAAGGTACAGATGGAATCTTAACGGATAATGGCAACGGGACTTATAGCTTTGCTCCAAACGAGAACTTTAATGGTGATGTCGAGTTTACCTTTGATGTTTCAGATGGTACGGATACTGTTACCGCAAATATAGATGTCGCAGTAACACCAGTCGATGATGCACCAACGGTTGAAGGTAACCTTTCATATACAATTAATGAAGATGGTGAAATTACGTTGAGCCAAGAACAGTTGCTTTCAAATGCAACTGATGTTGAAGGTGATGATCTAACTGCTTTAAACCTAACAGTAGATGGCAATGCAACCGTTACTACAAATGATGATGGTTCATTTACGATTACGCCTGATGTTGACTGGAATGGCGATATCGACATCAGTTTCGATGTATCAGATGGCGAGAATATTGTCGCATCTGGAGCTGATCTAGCTGTCAATCCGGTGAACGATCTTCCTCAGCCTCAAGATCAAGAGTTTACTGTTCAAGAAGACGGCGTACTGACCTTTACTGATGCGCATCTACTGCGAGGCGCTAGTGATATAGAAGGTGATAACCTTACTGTTGAAGGTATCAGTTACGAAGGTACAGATGGTGTCTTGACCGATAATGGTAACGGCACTTATAGCTTTGCTCCAAATGAAAACTTCAATGGTGACGTTGAATTTAGCTTTAATGTAAGCGATGGAACCGATACGGTTTCTGCAAATGTTAATGTCCAAGTGACAGAAGTTAATGACCCGCCGGTAGCAGGTTCAACGTCTTATACCGTAAATGAAGACAGCTCAATTACGATAAGCAACGAGCAACTGTTGGCTAACTCATCAGATGTTGAAGGTGAGGTCGCGATAGATAGCGTGACGTATTCAGGCACAGATGGTGTTTTTGCTGACAATGGTGACGGAACCTATACTTTCACACCAAACGAAAACTTTGCAGGCGATATCAGTGTTGATGTTACTGTCGTGGATGAAGACGGCGCAACAGCGGAAACAACCGCTGGTATAGACGTGATTGAGGTTAATGACCCTCCAATTGCTGGCCCAACGACATACACTATAGACGAAGATTCCGTCCTCACATTTAATGAATCTCAAGTACTTGCAAATGCTTCAGATGTTGATGGTGAAGTTTCAGTTGTTGATGTTAGTTACGATGGTCCTGATGGTATATTCACGGTTAATGACGACGGCACGTGTAGCTTTGCTCCAAATGAGAACTTCAACGGTGAGGTGCAATTAGACGTTACCATTACAGATGATGACGGTGCGACGGTAGACACTGTTATTAATGTTAATGTACTTCCTATCAATGACGCTCCAGTCTCAGGTACAACCGCATATCAAGTCGATGAAGATGGTTCAATAACGATTAGCCAAGAACAATTAATGTCTCAGGCTTCTGATGTCGAGGGTGATGATCTTAGTGCTTCAAATCTTACAGTCGACGGTAATGCAGAAGTGACCGTTAATGACGACGGCTCATTCACTATCATCCCAGATGCAGACTGGAATGGTGATATCGACATGACTTTCGATATCACAGATGGTACAGACACGATTCAAGCAACAGCAGATTTAACAGTTAATCCGGTTAATGACTTACCACAACCACAAGACCAAGAGTTCACGGTTGAAGAAGATGGTACACTGACGTTTACTGACGCAGACCTATTGGCTGGCGCAACGGATATCGAAGGCGATGATCTGTCTGTTGAGGGGATCAGCTACACAGGTACAGACGGTATCTTGAGTGACAACGGTGATGGTACATACAGTTTCGCACCGAATGATAACTTCAATGGTGATGTTGAATTTACATTTGATGTGTCAGATGGTACGGATACAGTCACGGCCAATGTTGATGTGAGTGTCACACCAGTGGATGATGCGCCTGTTTCAGGCGACCTGGCATACAGCGTCAACGAAGACGGTGAAATCACCCTCAGCCAAGAGCAGTTACTGTCTCAAGCTTCCGATGTAGAAGGCGATGACCTAACAGCATCGAACCTCAGTGTTGACGGCAATGCAGAAGTGACCGTTAATGACGACGGCTCATTCACCATCACACCAGATGCAGACTGGAATGGCGATATCGACATCAGCTTCGATATTTCCGATGGTGCAAACGTAGTTCAAGCAACAGCAGATTTAACAGTTAATCCGGTTAATGACTTACCACAACCACAAGACCAAGAGTTCACGGTTGAAGAAGATGGCACGCTGACGTTTACCGACGCAGACCTATTGGCCGGCGCGACGGATATTGAAGGCGATGATCTGTCTGTCGAGGGGATCAGCTACACCGGTACTGATGGTATCTTGAGTGACAACGGTGACGGCACTTACAGCTTCGCACCGAACGATAACTTCAATGGTGATGTAGAATTTACGTTCGACGTCTCTGACGGCACCGACACAGTGACCGCGAATGTTGATGTTAGTGTAACGCCTGTTGACGATGCTCCGGTATCAGGTGACCTCGCATACAGTGTGAACGAAGACGGTGAAATCACGTTAAGCCAAGAGCAACTGCTATCACAAGCCAGTGACGTAGAAGGCGATGACCTAACAGCGTCGAACCTGAGTGTTGATGGCAATGCTGAAGTGACCGTTAATGACGATGGCTCATTCACTATCACCCCAGATGCAGACTGGAATGGTGATATCGACATCAGCTTTGATATTTCTGATGGCGCGAACGTCGTTCAAGCGCAAGCTGACCTGACGGTGAATCCTGTTAATGACTTGCCTCAACCGCAAGATCAAGAGTTCACGGTTGAAGAAGATGGCACGCTGACGTTTACCGACGCAGACCTATTGGCCGGCGCGACGGATATTGAAGGCGATGATCTGTCTGTCGAGGGGATCAGCTACACCGGTACTGATGGTATCTTGAGTGACAACGGTGACGGCACTTACAGCTTCGCACCGAATGATAACTTCAATGGTGATGTAGAGTTCACGTTCGATGTGTCAGATGGCACGGATACAGTGACCGCGAATGTCGATGTTAGTGTAACGCCTGTTGATGATGCCCCAGTCTCTGGCGACCTGGCATACAGTGTGAACGAAGACGGTGAAATCACGCTCAGCCAAGAGCAGCTACTGTCTCAAGCTTCCGATGTAGAGGGCGATGACCTAACAGCGTCGAACCTGAGTGTTGATGGCAATGCTGAAGTGACCGTTAATGACGATGGCTCATTCACTATCACCCCAGATGCAGACTGGAATGGTGATATCGACATCAGCTTTGATATTTCTGATGGCGCGAACGTCGTTCAAGCGCAAGCTGACCTGACGGTGAATCCTGTTAATGACTTGCCTCAACCGCAAGATCAAGCGTTCACGGTTGAAGAAGATGGCACGCTGACGTTTACCGACGCAGACCTATTGGCCGGCGCGACGGATATTGAAGGCGATGATCTGTCTGTCGAGGGGATCAGCTACACCGGTACTGATGGTATCTTGAGTGACAACGGTGACGGCACTTACAGCTTCGCACCGAATGATAACTTCAATGGTGATGTAGAGTTCACCTTCGATGTCTCTGATGGTACTGACACTGTTACAGCAAATGTCGATGTATCGGTCACACCAGTGGATGATGCTCCGGTCTCTGGAGACCTGGCATACAGCGTCAACGAAGACGGTGAAATTACGCTTAGCCAAGAGCAGCTACTGTCTCAAGCCAGTGACGTAGAAGGCGATGACCTAACAGCGTCGAACCTGAGTGTCGATGGCAATGCAGAAGTGACTGTTAACGACGACGGCTCATTCACCATCACCCCAGATGCGGATTGGAACGGTGATATCGACATCAGCTTCGATATTTCTGACGGCGCAAATGTCGTTCAAGCGCAAGCTGACCTGACGGTGAATCCTGTTAATGACCTTCCACAACCGCAAGACCAAGCGTTCACGGTTGAAGAAGATGGCACGTTAACGTTTACGGATGCAGACCTATTAGCGGGTGCAACCGATATTGAAGGGGATGATCTATCTGTTGAAGGGATCAGCTACACCGGTACAGACGGTATCTTGAGTGACAACGGTGATGGTACTTACAGCTTCGCACCGAACGATAACTTCAATGGTGATGTAGAGTTCACGTTCGATGTGTCAGATGGCACGGACACAGTGACCGCGAATGTGGATGTATCGGTCACACCTGTTGACGATGCACCAGTCTCTGGCGACCTGGCATACAGCGTCAACGAAGACGGTGAAATCACGCTCAGCCAAGAGCAACTACTGTCTCAAGCTTCCGATGTAGAAGGCGATGACCTAACAGCATCAAACCTGAGTGTCGATGGCAATGCAGAAGTGACCGTTAATGACGATGGTTCATTCACCATTACGCCAGATGCAGACTGGAATGGTGATATTGACATCAGCTTCGATATTTCTGACGGCGCAAATGTTGTTCAAGCGCAAGCCGACCTGACGGTGAATCCAGTCAATGACTTGCCTCAACCGCAAGATCAAGAGTTCACGGTTGAAGAAGATGGCACGCTGACGTTTACCGACGCAGACCTATTGGCCGGCGCGACGGATATTGAAGGGGATGATCTATCTGTTGAGGGATCAGCTACACCGGTACAGACGGTATCTTGAGTGACAACGGTGACGGCACTTACAGCTTCGCACCGAACGATAACTTCAATGGTGATGTAGAATTCACCTTCGATGTCTCTGATGGCACCGACACCGTGACCGCCAATGTCGATGTATCCGTCACACCAGTGGATGATGCACCTGTTTCAGGCGACCTCGCATACAGTGTCAACGAAGACGGTGAAATCACCCTCAGCCAAGAGCAATTGCTATCACAAGCCAGTGACGTAGAAGGGCGATGACCTAACAGCGTCGAACCTGAGTGTTGATGGCAATGCTGAAGTGACCGTTAATGACGATGGCTCATTCACTATCACCCCAGATGCAGACTGGAATGGCGATATTGACATCAGCTTCGATATTTCCGATGGCGCGAACGTCGTTCAAGCAACTGCAGACCTTACAGTTAACCCAGTCAATGACCTGCCTCAACCGCAAGACCAAGAGTTTACGGTTGAAGAAGACGGTACACTGACGTTTACTGACGCAGACCTATTGGCTGGCGCAACGGATATCGAAGGCGATGATCTGTCTGTTGAGGGGATCAGCTACACAGGTACAGACGGTATCTTGAGTGACAACGGTGATGGTACATACAGTTTCGCACCGAATGATAACTTCAATGGTGATGTAGAGTTCACGTTCGATGTCTCTGATGGTACTGACACTGTTACAGCAAATGTCGATGTATCGGTCACACCAGTGGATGATGCTCCGGTCTCTGGAGACCTGGCATACAGTGTGAACGAAGACGGTGAAATCACGCTCAGCCAAGAGCAATTGCTATCACAAGCCAGTGACGTAGAAGGCGATGACCTAACAGCGTCGAACCTGAGTGTTGATGGCAATGCTGAAGTGACCGTTAATGACGATGGCTCATTCACTATCACCCCAGATGCAGACTGGAATGGTGATATCGACATCAGCTTTGATATTTCTGATGGCGCGAACGTCGTTCAAGCGCAAGCTGACCTGACGGTGAATCCCAGTCAATGACTTACCTCAACCGCAAGACCAAGAGTTCACGGTTGAAGAAGATGGCACGCTGACGTTTACCGACGCAGACCTATTGGCCGGCGCGACGGATATTGAAGGCGATGATCTGTCTGTCGAGGGGATCAGCTACACCGGTACTGATGGTATCTTGAGTGACAACGGTGACGGCACTTACAGCTTCGCACCGAATGATAACTTCAATGGCGATGTTGAATTTACGTTTGATGTGTCTGATGGTACTGACACAGTCACGGCCAATGTCGATGTATCCGTTACTCCAGTTGACGATGCTCCGGTTTCAGGCGACCTCGCATACAGCGTCAACGAAGACGGTGAAATCACCCTCAGCCAAGAGCAGCTACTGTCTCAAGCTTCCGATGTAGAGGGCGATGACCTAACAGCATCGAACCTGAGTGTTGATGGCAATGCAGAAGTGACCGTTAATGACGACGGCTCATTCACCATCACACCAGATGCAGACTGGAATGGCGATATTGACATCAGCTTCGATATTTCCGATGGCGCGAACGTCGTTCAAGCAACTGCAGACCTTACAGTTAACCCAGTCAATGACCTGCCTCAACCGCAAGACCAAGAGTTTACGGTTGAAGAAGACGGTACACTGACGTTTACTGACGCAGACCTATTGGCTGGCGCAACGGATATCGAAGGCGATGATCTGTCTGTTGAGGGGATCAGCTACACAGGTACAGACGGTATCTTGAGTGACAACGGTGATGGTACATACAGTTTCGCACCGAATGATAACTTCAATGGTGATGTAGAGTTCACGTTCGATGTCTCTGATGGTACTGACACAGTCACGGCCAATGTCGATGTATCCGTTACTCCAGTTGACGATGCTCCGGTTTCAGGCGACCTCGCATACAGCGTCAACGAAGACGGTGAAATCACGCTCAGCCAAGAGCAATTGCTATCACAAGCCAGTGATGTAGAAGGCGATGACCTAACAGCATCAAACCTCAGTGTCGATGGCAATGCTGAAGTGACCGTTAATGACGACGGCTCATTCACCATCACCCCAGATGCGGATTGGAACGGTGATATCGACATCAGCTTTGATATTTCTGATGGCGCAAATGTCGTTCAAGCGCAAGCTGACCTGACGGTGAACCCAGTCAATGATCTGCCACAACCGCAAGATCAAGAGTTCACAGTTGAAGAAGATGGTACATTAACCTTCACGGATGCAGACCTATTGGCCGGAGCAACCGATATTGAAGGCGATGATCTGTCTGTTGAGGGGATCAGCTATACCGGTACAGACGGTATCTTAACGGATAACGGCAACGGTACTTATAGTTTTGCACCAAACGAGAACTTCAATGGTGATGTAGAGTTCACCTTTGATGTGTCAGATGGTACGGATACAGTTACCGCGAATGTGGATGTATCGGTGACACCGGTCGATGATGCACCAACGGTCGAGGGTAATCTTTCTTATACCGTTAACGAAGATGGTGAAATCACGTTAAGCCAAGAGCAATTACTATCGAACGTATCAGATGTTGAAGGTGATGACCTGACTGCATCGAACCTCAGTGTTGATGGTAATGCCGAGGTTACTGTTAATGATGATGGCACGTTCACGATTACACCAGATGCCGACTGGAATGGTGATATCGACATCAGTTTCGATGTCTCTGACGGTGAGAATATTGTAGCTTCGGGTGCAGATCTCACAGTTAACCCAGTTAATGACCTGCCTCAACCACAAGATCAAGAGTTCACTATTCAAGAGGATGGCATCTTAACCTTTACAGATGCGCATCTGCTTCAAGGTGCGACCGATATCGAGGGTGACAGTCTCACAGTAGAAGGTATCAGCTACGAAGGTACGGACGGTATTTTAACGGATAACGGCAATGGCACATATAGCTTCGCACCGAATGAGAACTTCAATGGCGATGTTGAATTCACGTTTGATGTGAGTGATGGTACGGATACCGTCACGGCCAACATTGATGTGTCAGTGACGCCAGTTGATGATGCACCAACGGTCGAAGGGAACCTAGCTTATACCGTTAACGAAGACGGTGAAATCACTTTAAGCCAAGAGCAGTTGCTGTCTAATGTGTCCGATGTTGATGGTGATGATTTAACAGCGTCGAACTTGTCAGTAGATGGTAATGCAGAGGTAACGGTGAATGACGATGGTTCATTCACTATTACACCAGATACCGATTGGAATGGTGATATCGACATCAGTTTCGATGTTTCTGACGGTGAGAATATTGTTGCTTCGGGTGCAGACCTAACGGTTAACCCAGTTAATGACCTGCCACAACCGCAAGATCAAGAGTTCACTATTCAAGAGGATGGCATCTTAACCTTTACAGATGCGCATCTGCTTCAAGGTGCGACCGATATCGAGGGTGACAATCTCACAGTAGAAGGTATTAGCTACGAAGGTACAGACGGTATTTTAACGGATAACGGCAATGGCACATATAGCTTTGCACCGAATGAGAACTTCAATGGCGATGTTGAATTCACCTTTGATGTGAGTGATGGTACGGATACCGTCACAGCCAACATTGATGTGTCAGTGACGCCAGTCGATGATGCGCCAACGGTAGAAGGGAACCTAGCTTATACCGTTAACGAAGACGGTGAAATCACTTTAAGCCAAGAGCAATTGCTGTCTAATGTGTCCGATGTAGATGGTGATGATTTAACAGCGTCGAACTTGTCAGTAGATGGTAATGCAGAGGTAACGGTGAATGACGATGGTTCATTCACAATTACGCCAGATGCGGATTGGAACGGCGATATAGACATCAGTTTCGATGTTTCTGACGGTGAGAATATTGTTGCTTCGGGTGCAGACCTAACAGTTAACCCAGTTAATGACCTGCCTCAACCGCAAGATCAAGAGTTTACTATTCAAGAAGATGGCATCTTAACCTTTACGGATGCACACCTGCTTCAGGGTGCAACCGATATTGAAGGGGATAACCTGACAGTTGAAGGTATCAGCTACGAAGGTACAGACGGTATCTTAACGGATAACGGCAATGGTACTTATAGCTTCGCACCGAATAAGAACTTCAATGGCGATGTTGAATTCACGTTTGATGTGAGTGATGGTACGGATACCGTCACAGCCAACATTGATGTGTCAGTGACGCCAGTTGACGATGCGCCAACGGTTGAAGGTAATCTGTCTTACACCGTGAATGAAGATGGTGAAATCACTTTAAGTCAAGAGCAATTGCTATCGAATGTGTCTGACGTAGAGGGAGATAACCTAACGGCATTGAACCTTGCCGTTGATGGAAATGCCGAGGTATCGGTGAATGACGATGGTTCATTCACAATTACGCCGGATGCGGATTGGAATGGTGATATCGACATCAGCTTCGATGTCTCTGATGGAGAGAACATTGTCGCTTCGGGGGCAGACCTAACGGTCAACCCAGTCAATGATTTGCCACAACCGCAAGATCAAGAATTTACTATCCAAGAAGATGGCATCTTAACCTTTACGGATGCACACCTGCTTCAAGGTGCAACCGATATTGAAGGGGATAACCTGACAGTTGAAGGAATCAGCTACGAAGGTACAGACGGAATCTTAACGGATAATGGCAATGGTACATACAGCTTCGCGCCGAACGAAAACTTCAATGGTGATGTAGAGTTTACCTTTGATGTCTCCGACGGTACTGACACCGTCACTGCAAACGTTGATGTATCAGTAACGCCAGTAGATGATGCACCAGTCTCGGGTGACTTAGCTTACAGTGTTAACGAAGATGGTGTAATCACCCTAAGTCAAGAACAATTACTGTCACAAGCTTCAGATGTAGAAGGTGATGATCTAACGGCTTCAAACTTATCTGTTGATGGCAATGCCGAGGTTACCGCTAACGATGATGGCTCGTTTACGATTACACCGGACGCGGATTGGAATGGTGATATCGATATTAGTTTCGATATTTCTGATGGTAACAATGTTGTACAAGCTCAGGCTGACCTAACTGTTAACCCAGTGAACGATTTGCCTCAGCCAGAAGATAAGGCATACACAGTAGAAGAAGATGGTACGTTGACCTTTACAGACGATCAGCTTCTTGAAAATGCGACAGATATCGATGGTGATGAGCTTTCAATTGAGGGAGTGTCTTATTCTGGCACCGATGGTGTATTAACGGATAATGGTAACGGCACGTATAGTTTTGCACCAAACGAGAACTTCTCTGGAGATGTCGAGTTTAGCTTTGATGTGAGTGATGGGACTGATACGGTAACCGCGAGCATCGATGTTCAAGTGACGGAAGTTAACGATCCTCCAGTCGCTGGCCCTACTTCTTACACGATCAACGAAGATAGTGTTCTTACATTCAGTGAGTCACAAGTCCTTGCTAATGCAACGGATGTTGATGGTGAAGTGGAGCTTGTTGGTATCAGCTATGATGGGCCTGATGGTATTTTCTCTGTTAACGGGGATGGTACGTGTAGCTTTGCTCCGAATGAAAACTTTAATGGTGAAGTTCAACTGAATGTGACCATCACAGATGATGATGGGGCAACAGTTGACACTGTTATCAATGTTGATGTTCTCCCTATTAACGATGTTCCAGTGTCAGGTTCTACGGCTTATCAAGTGGACGAAGATGGTTCGATTACCATCAGCCAAGATCAGCTACTATCTCAAGCCTCTGATGTGGAGGGTGATGACTTAACTGCTTCGAACCTAACCGTAGATGGCAATGCAGAAGTGGTTGCTAATGACGATGGCTCATTCACTATTACTCCGGATACTGATTGGAATGGCGACATTGATTTGGCCTTCGATATCACTGATGGCACAGACACGATTCAAGCTACTGCAGATCTGACGGTTAATCCTGTCAATGACTTGCCTCAGCCTCAAGATCATGAATTTACCATGCAAGAGGACGGTATCCTTACATTCACAGATGAACAATTGCTAGAGAATGCAACGGATATTGACGGGGATGATCTATCAGTAGAGGGCGTGAGCTACAGCGGCACTGATGGAATATTAACGGACAACGGTGATGGTACGTACAGCTTTGCACCGAATGAAAACTTTAATGGTGATGTAGAGTTTACTTTCGATGTGAGTGACGGTACGGATACAGTAACAGCTAATGTTGATGTTAATGTAACACCAGTCGACGATGCACCAACAGTGGATGGTAGCCTTGCTTATACCATCGATGAAGATGGTCAGATTACACTGAGCCAAGATCAATTATTGACTCATGCTTCTGATGTAGAGGGGGATACACTTACCGCTCAAAACTTATCAGTCGATGGCAATGCGACGGTTACTGCCAACGAAGATGGTTCATTTACTATCACACCGGATGCCGATTGGAATGGTGATATTGATATCAGCTTTGATGTGACTGATGGTAATAGCGTTGTTCAAGGTACAGCCGACTTAACAGTTAACCCTGTCAATGATGCTCCAGATGCGGGTGATGAAATATTCATTCAAGCAGAGGAAGATCAGACTGTTGGCGTGACGTTAAGAGAAGAACCAAGTATTCGTCTCGATCAAGCGCCTGAGCACGGTATTATCGAAGCTAACTTGAACGATGAATGGGTAGAGTTAGAAGTGGGGATTGAGATCCCAGCAGATACTGAAGTTCGCTTTGTTGCGAACGAAGAGGATGTCGCTGCTGGAACTCATACAACGCAAGTCGGTACATTTGATGATAATGCTAGCGTGGACGACTGGGGAACCGAGGTTGACCCATATACGCGTGAGTTTGTCGATGGTGACCTGACTGTTACGGTTCAAAGTAATGATGACCCACTCGGTGCATGGAACGGCAATACGCACATTGGACATGGTATTGGCGATACGGATCGCCAAGGCCTAAGTGGGGATGAAAAACTTACCGTTACGGTTGAAGGCCAAGACATCAATGAAATCAGCTTCCATTTGGACGGCCTTGGTGGTTGGTTTATGGAAGAATCGCGTCACTTCACCGAAGTTGAAATTAAAGCATTCAACGCTGATGGTGATGTGATTGATTCGATGACTTATCACAAGGAAGATCGAGGTTCATACGAAACTGATTACACCTTAACAGTCGATGAACCAGTATCGTACTTCGAGCTTGGTACTATCCAAGGTAATGGCACTTATGTTGTGCAAAACATGACAGTGTCACAAACCTGCCCGGATGAAGCGGTTTTCACTTCGCTTGGTGTTGATGGTTCTGAAATCACTGAAACTGTGAACCTTCAGATTCGTGAAGGTGATCGTGAAATTGATTTAACCGCTGAGCTACCAAATATCGAGATTGATACTGAAGGCGCAAGTCAATTTGCTTCAGTTGTTATCACGGAAGAACAGTTGCTTGCACAAGCGACAGATATCGATAGTGAAGACCTTGATATTCAGAATCTAGAGTTGGTGGGTGATAATGCAGAAAACGCAACGCTTACTGACAACGGTGATGGTACATGGACAGTTACACCAGATGAAAACTTCCATGGAGAAATTGAGTTAGGCTACCAAGTTACTGATGGGGAGTTGACTGACGATAATATTATCAACATCAACTTTGAATCAGTAAACGACGCTCCAATAGTGTCTGGCCCAATCGTTCTATCAACGGATGAAGATGTCGGTATCACGTTTATCGCAGAAGACTTACTTGCAAACGCGAGTGATGTTGAAGGTGATGAGCTTTCAATTACCGATATTACATACAACGGTGATAATGGCGAGCTAATCGATAATGGTGATGGTAGCTACACCTTCATGCCGAATGAGAACTTCAATGGTGAAGTGGATATCGATTACTCAGTGTTTGATGGTCAAGATACGACAGAGACGCATCTAGATTTAACCGTTATCCCTGTAAATGATGTTCCGGTTCCTGGTGAACCGCTTCATACACAGATGCTAGAGAATGGCACGATTGTTATTGAGGCGAAGGATCTACTAGCAGGTGCAACGGATGTTGATGGCGATATTCTTCATATTGAGAATCTACTGTTAGTCGACCAAACACAAGGTACGTTGACGGACAATGGAGATAATACCTTTACGTTCGAACCGGCTACTGACTTCCATGGTGATGTGAACCTCACCTTTGATATCAGTGATGGTATCGCGAGCGCGCCTAGCACTGCATCTATCGATGTGGAAATGGTCAACGAGGGGCCAGACGTAACAGGTCCTGTTGATGCAGTTGTCGATGAAGATGGCACCATAACCATTACTCAAGAAGAGTTGCTAGAAAACGCTTCCGATGTTGATGGTGATGACCTTGAAGCCATCAATCTTCAAACCAATGATCCAAACGCGACGATTGTCGAAAATGAAGATGGCAGCTTTACAATTACACCAAGTGAAAACTTCTTTGGTGAGATTGAATTCACGTATGACGTGACTGATGCGATTGAGACCGTTTCAACAGGCCTAAACCTAACGGTTAACCCTGTTAATGACCTCCCAGATGTCCCTGACTTGTCGTTTACCACGGAAGATGGTGAGTCAATCACTCTGACGCAAGATCAATTGCTGGCTCAAGCAACGGATATTGAGGGTGATGATCTAACTGCCGTTAACGTAACGAGCTTAAATGACAATGTAGAGGTAGTGGACAACGGTGACGGCACATTCACGTTAACCACCGAAGAAGGGTACTTTGGTAACGCTGACCTTACCTTTGATGTCAGTGATGGTACTGATACAGTCACTGCGAATATCGACCTTACCGTTGAGTTTGTGAATGATGCACCGGAAGCTGAGGCTGTTGCTGCAACGATTGAGGAAGATGGAAGTATTCTGGTTACCCAAGAAATGCTTCTGGAGAATGCTCATGATGTTGATGGCGATGACCTCTACGCAACCGGTTTGAGCACTAATGATCCAAACGCTACGGTGGTTGATAATGGTGACGGTACGTTTACAGTAACACCTTCGGAAGACTTCAATGGTCAAATCCAGTTTGACTATGAAGTCAATGACGGCGAGCTGAGCACAACGACTCAACTAAATCTAGACGTCACACCAGTCAATGATGCGCCGGAAATCGAAGGACTTGCGTTTGAAATGCAAGAAGACGGTACATTACTGATTACAGATGAGCAGTTGCTAGAAAATGCCACTGATATTGATGGTGATACCTTGTCAGTCAGTGATGTTTCCTACACTGGTGAACAAGGAGAGTTGGTCGACAATGGTGACGGTACCTATTCATTTACACCTGGTGAGCACTTCAGTGGCGACTTGCAACTCGGTTTCACAGTCTCAGATGGTGAAGCAGAAGTCAGCCAAACTCTAGACGTCCATGTTGAAGCAGTAGCTGATGCCCCAGACCTTGTCGTGACAGATGGAGAAGGTGAAGAGGTCGGTGATAGCACTATCGTAACCGAACCAGGAGGTACGGTAGAACTCAATATAGGCGCGAGCTTAGTCGACCAAGATTTATCAGAAACATTGACAGTGGAAGTTGATGGTATCCCTGAAGGAACGGTTGTTCGCTATGACAATGAGTCAGTACTGAATGACCAAGATAACGGTATCACTAGCTTCAATGACACTGAAATAACGGTCACGTTTGAAGGCGAAACCGCTGGGTTCCAAAATGCGGCGGGTTACTACAAAGTTGATGAAGATGGCAACATTACGGGCGTGGAAGTTGTTTACGAGAACGCATCACAAGTTGGTGGTGGTGGTGACTTGCTTCCAGGGCAAAGCTCATTCACCTTCCCAATTGAAGAAGGTGAAAGCTTTAACTTGTTCTTGATACCAAATGGCTTCAACCATAATGACTTCGATGCTATGCAAGATGGTAGTTTTGAGTTCAGAGATGTTAACGGTGAACCAGCGACAATGGATACGGTCGACCCGCAACTTGTGTTTGTTGGTGAAGATGGCGAAGTGACTGTTGTTCAAGGTCAGTTTGGCGATGCAGTCTTCCATGGTGGCTCAAGCTCAGAACTTAACCAAGATGGAATAGAACATACTCGTACAACGATCAATGAAGACGGTGAATTAGTTTACGGCTTCGAAGATCTGTATGGCGGCGGTGATGCGGATTACACCGATTTCAACTTTACGATTGACGTTGGTGAAGTCAACAGTCAGATCTATAGTGGTGAGATTACCGTAGGGGAAGACGGCAGCGTTGTTATCCCAACGACGGCTATCGACCAAACTATCGAGTTTGTCTTACCAGAAGATGCTCAAGAGACATTTGACATTACTGTTAGTGCGACAGCCACTGAGTTGTCTAACGATGATACTGAAACCGTTAGTCAAACGATTACTGTCGACATAGAACATGCTCCTGAAGCTGATGCAGTTTCGGCACAGGTTGACGAAGATGGTTCAATCATCATTACTCAAGAGGATCTACTGGCGAATGCGACAGATCTGGATGGTGACGATCTAACCGCTCTCAATCTGTCAACTGATGATGAGAATGTCACTATTACCGATAATGGCAATGGTACTTACACCTTAACTCCAGATGCAGACTTTAATGGAGACATTGAGTTTACGTTCGATGTGTCGGATGGTGACCAAATTGTATCGACGGACCTTAACCTAACAGTTAATCCAGTTAATGATGCGCCGATACCTGAAGATAAATCATATACCGTAGAAGAAGATGGCACATTAACCTTCACTGATGAGCAGCTTCTTGAAAATGCGGTAGACATTGATGGAGATGATCTGACGGTTGAGGGTGTTTCTTACACTGGCACTGATGGTGTGTTGAGTGACAATGGTGACGGAACATACACTTTTGCTCCGAATGAAAACTTCTCTGGAGATGTCGACTTTACGTTCAATGTCAGTGATGGCACCGATACCGTAACAGCAAACATTGATGTTCAAGTCACTGAGGTAAATGATCCACCAGTTGCAGGGCCAACGTCATACACGATCAATGAAGACAGCGTATTAACATTCAGTGAGTCTCAAGTGCTTGCAAACGCTTCTGATGTTGATGGTGAAGTTGAACTTGTTGGAATCAGCTATGACGGCCCAGATGGTATCTTCTCTGTCAATGGAGACGGTACCTGTAGCTTCGCACCTAATGAGAACTTCAACGGTGAGGTTCAGTTGAACGTTGTTATCACCGATGATGATGGAGCTACGGTTGAGACGGTTATCAATGTTGATGTCCTTCCAATCAATGACGCACCTGTTTCGGGTAGCACAGCTTACACCGTTGATGAAGATGGCAACATCACCATCAGCCAAGAGCAGTTGTTATCTCAATCATCAGACGTTGAGGGTGATGATCTAAACGCATCAAACTTAACTGTGGATGGCAATGCTGAAGTGACTGTGAATGATGATGGTAGTTTCACAATTACACCAGACGCAGACTTCAACGGTGATATCGACATGCACTTCGATATTACCGATGGTACTAACATCATTCAGGCTACGGCTGACCTCACTGTTAATCCAGTTAATGACTTGCCAACAGTGGGTGCGCCAACATTTACCGCACAAGAAGACACGAGCTTTACCTTCACGCAAGAGCAACTTCTCCAAGGTGCAGGTGATATCGATGGTGATAGCCTCACTGTCGAGAATGTGGCATCAGACAGCGGTACGTTAGTGGATAATGGTGACGGTACCTACACATTTGCACCAAATGAGAACTTCGATGGCAATGTCAATGTCACATTCGATGTGAATGACGGTACCGCATCCGTACCAGCAGAAGCGACGATTGATGTCCAATCTGTCGTCGATATGCCAGAGCTGGCGATTGCCTCTGACCTAGTACTCGCCTCTGATAACTTCGAGTCTGGCTCTAATGGTTGGAATGCGGGTACAGAGAGCTCTCAAGGCTTCGAAAGTGGTGACATGTTAGGTCGCATCGGCGGTACAGGTGGCGAAGAAGCTGTCAGCAAAACCTACGATATCCCGAGCGATGTGAATGAAGTGAACATTTCATTTAGCTTCTACGAAATCGATTCTTGGGATGGTGAATCCTTCGAAATCTTTGTGGGAGGCGAGCCACTAACTTCGCTCGATAATTCAGCGTTCCGCACTCAAGATGGTACAACAACGTTGTATGACTCTGAAGGGAATGAAGTCGGTCAAGTTGTTCATGGGGCGTCACAGCAAGAGGGCTTCAGTGGCTGGAACGACCAAGAGCACCAAGTGACTCTTACAGTTCCTGTTGAAGATGGTCAACTTCAACTTGGCTTTGGTTCAACCTTGAATCAGAGTGTGCCAGATGAATCGTTTGGTATCGATAATATCGAGATTACGGTTGCGGATGCTGATTATCAAATTATTGGTACAGAAGATGAGCCAGTCGCACTCGATATTGATGCAGCGTTGACGGATACTGATGGCTCTGAAAATCTTTCTATCTTGATTGAAGATGTGCCAGAGGGAAGTTCACTTTCTGCGGGTATTGATAATGGTGACGGTACATGGTCGTTAGCACCAGAAGAGCTTGCAGGGCTTGAGTTTACCCCAGCAGCTGACTTTAACGGTGATGTGACCTTAGTGGTCAATGCCACATCAACAGATGTTGATACAGGGACAACAGCAACAGCGACACAAGATGTCACCATTCATATATCACCAGCGAATGATGCGCCAGAAGTGAGTGACGGTGTCACGGCCGTTACCGCAGAAGATAATAGCATTACGATCACTCAAGAGCAGTTGTTGGTCAATGCAACTGATATTGATGGTGATGATTTGTCTGCCATTAATCTACAGACAGATGATCCAAATGCCACGATTGAGATGAATGAAGATGGCTCATTCACCATCACTCCAAGTGATGACTTCTATGGCGACATTAACTTTACGTACGATGTGACCGATGGTGAAGAGGTTGTAGCGACCAGCCTTGACTTGTCCGTGACACCAGTCAACGATGCACCAGTACCTGAAGATAAAGCCTACAGCGTAGAAGAAGATGGTTCGCTCACCTTTACCGACGCACAGTTATTGGCTGGCGCGACGGATATTGAAGGGGATACTCTGACGGTTGAAGGCGTCAATTATTCAGGTAATGACGGTATCTTTACAGACAACGGTGATGGTACATATACCTTTGCACCAAACGAGAACTTCTCTGGTGATGTGGATCTGACCTTCAATGTGAGTGATGGCACTGATACTGTGATGGCCAACATTGATATCCAAGTCACTGAAGTGAACGATCCACCAGTGGCGGGTCACACGGCGTACACAGTTCAAGAAGACAACTCAATCACCATTAGTGATGAGCAACTTCTGGTGAACTCGTCAGATGTTGAAGGTGACGTAGCAATTGATGCGGTGAACTACACCGGCACAGACGGTGTGTTTGTTGACAATGGCAATGGTACGTACACCTTCTCACCAAATGAAAACTTCACGGGCGATATTAGCCTAGATGTGACGGTTGTCGATGAAGATGGCGCGACAGCTGATACTACTGCGGGAATTACCGTCATTGAGGTGAACGACCCACCAGTGGCTGGCGATACCGCTTACAGTGTGAATGAAGATGAAGTACTTACGTTCAGTGCTGAGCAGCTATTAGCGCAATCAAGCGACATTGAAGGTGAAGTCGCACTTGAAAGTGTTAGCTATTCAGGCTCGGATGGTATTTTGACCGATAATGGTGATGGTACATTCAGCTTTGCACCAAACGCGAACTTCAACGGTGATGTGGCTCTCGATGTAGTGGTGGTTGATGAAGATGGTGCCACAGACACCGCGACTGCTGCGATTGATGTTCTGCCAATCAATGATGCGCCAGTCTCGGGCTCCACGTCTTATCAAGTAAATGAAGACGGCTCAATTACCATTAGCCAGGAGCAGTTGCTGGCGAATACCACGGATATTGAAGGGGACGATTTAACCGCCTCCAATCTCACCGTGGATGGTAATGCTGAGGTCACTGCGAATGATGATGG
Source organism: Vibrio agarivorans (assembly GCF_030409635.1). Classification (NCBI taxonomy): domain Bacteria; kingdom Pseudomonadati; phylum Pseudomonadota; class Gammaproteobacteria; order Vibrionales; family Vibrionaceae; genus Vibrio; species Vibrio agarivorans. The sequence goes on from NZ_JAUFQF010000001.1 coordinate 428,174, forward strand.
CTCATTCACGATTACACCGGATGCGGATTGGAATGGTGATATTGACCTAAGCTTCGATGTGACAGATGGTGCCGATATTGTTCGAGGTACAGCTGACCTTACTGTTAATCCAGTTAACGACTTACCACAACCGGAAGATAAGTCTTACACGGTTGAGGAAGACGGAACGCTGACGTTTACTGACGCTCAGCTACTAGAAAACGCGACCGACATTGACGGTGACACGCTCTCGATTGATGGCGTAAGTTACACAGGTACGGATGGTATCCTAACGGACAACGGTGATGGCACCTATAGCTTCGCGCCGAATGAGAATTTCTCTGGCGATGTTGAATTGAGCTTTGGTGTCTCAGATGGAACGGAAACGGTTCAAGCGAGCATTGATGTCCAAGTCACTGAAGTGAACGATCCACCGGTAGCCGGTCACACCGCCTACACAGTTCAAGAAGACAACTCTATCACCATCAGTGATGAGCAACTTCTGGCGAACTCTTCAGATGTTGAAGGTGAAGTAGCGATAGATGCGGTGAACTACATTGGCACAGACGGTGTGTTTACCGACAATGGTGATGGTACGTATACCTTCTCACCGAATGAGAACTTCACGGGCGATATCAGTCTTGATGTAACCGTTACCGATGAAGATGGCGCGACAGCGGATACCACCGCGGGTATAACTGTCATTGAGGTGAACGACCCACCAGTGGCTGGTGATACCGCCTACAGTGTGAATGAAGATGAAGTACTTACGTTCAGTGCGGAGCAGCTACTAGCGCAATCAAGCGATATTGAAGGTGAGGTGGCACTCGAAAGTGTCAGCTACTCAGGCTCGGATGGAATCTTGACTGATAATGGTGATGGTACATTCAGTTTTGCTCCGAACGCGAACTTCAACGGTGATGTGGCTCTCGATGTAGTGGTGGTTGACGAAGATGGTGCCACCGATACCGCGACTGCTTCAATCGATGTTCTGCCAATTAACGATCCGCCAGTTTCCGATAATTTGGCTTATAGTGTTAGTGAAGATGGCTCAATTACACTTAGCCAAGAGCAACTGTTGGCTCAAGCTTCAGACATCGATAGCACAGACCTAGAAGCGCTTAATTTAACTGCCGCTGGCAACGCTACGGTCGTTGAGAACCAAGATGGTAGCTTCACTATTACTCCTGATGCCGACTTTAATGGTCAGATAGATCTGCAGTTTGACTTAATTGACAACGATGGTGCATCAGTTCAAGTAGGCGTCGACTTAACGGTTGATCCTGCAAACGATGTGCCTGTCGCCGGCTCGACAGAGTTTACTGAGTTGGAAGATACGGTTATGCGTATCACCCCAGAAGAACTCCTCGCGAATGCATCCGATATTGATGGTGATGACCTTACAGTACTGAACGTTCAATATACCGGTGATGATGGCTCGATAGCTGATACGGGTTCTATTCAGTTTGGTGCCGATGGTAGCGGAGAAATACAAGTAACTGACCAACTTGAGGAGCACGATGAGTTTACTGTTCAATTCGGCTATACCTCGACCGGTGAACATGATGGCAATGTTGAGTCTATTCTGTTGGGTGGTGAAGACGGTTCAGGGCTTTCCATCTATGTACGTAATGAAGATGGAGGTTTAGGCTTAGACCTTAACGGCCAAGATAATGTCATGTTTGATGGTGTGGATCTCAACGATGGTGGTGAGCACAACATTACACTGACATGGAGTAGTGAAGAAGGTGTTGTAAATGTTTACGACAATGGTGAGTTGGTCGCTTCTGAAAGTGTTGAAGCTGGCATCATCATGCCGGAAGGCATACAGCCAACGATTGGACAGGCGACCGATGTTCTTGACGGTCAGTCGGGACTAGAAAATGTAGAGCTATCAGGCTTTACAATGGCTTATGAAAAAGTCGATGAAGAGGCGATTATCAATGGAACACCGTTAGGTGAAGTAACAGATGACCTAGCGTTAGACATTCAGGTTCAAAACGGTGAAATTGTAGATGTTTCAGGTAGTGTTGATCTTGATGTTTCAGGTGCAACGGATGTTGAGCGTTACTTTGAGTTCACTCCAGCAGAGAACTTCAATGGCGATGTGACGCTTGACTATCAAGTTACTGACGGTATAGAGGTTGTTGATACTTCAGCCAATCTTGAGTTTATACCTGTCAACGATGCACCCGAATCAGACAATATTGATGTTCAGGGTACAGAAGATACGACCATCTTGATTACCCAAGACATGCTACTTGCTAAAGCGACGGACGTAGACAATACGCAGGATGAGCTGAGTGCGATTGGTTTACGAATTGATGAACAGTTTGGTGAGCTCATCGATAACCAAGATGGTACGTGGTCATTTACTCCTACGGAAAACTTTAACGGTGATGTACCGATGGAGTTTGAAGTTAGTGATGGTGAACTGACGACCACTGTCTCAGGGAACATTGATGTAGCGCCGGTCAATGATGCGCCAGACGCCCCAACGTTCCAGATGCAGGGTGAAGAAGATCAGGTCATGGTAATTGACCCAAGCTTTATCACGAATCAGATCACCGACCTAGATGGAGACGAAATTTCACTAGAGAACATCTCTGTAAGAGCTCCGGCGAATGCGACCATTACTCAGCAGCCAGATGGAATGTATCACTTAGTGACAGCCCAAGACTTCAACGGTTTAGTTGAACTTGGTTATACCGTGACAGATGGCACAGAGTCGGTTGATGGTTCGCTCAATGTCGATGTTATTCCTGTGAATGATGCTCCTTTCAGCACAGGTAACGCGATGATGGCAACGGACGAGGACGGAGCGTTCACGTTTGATGCTGGTGATTTGATGAATCTGTTTGACGACATCGATACAGAGAACCTAGTGGTGTCGCGCATCATTACACCAGAAGGTGAAGATGGTGGTGATATAACTGATAACGGCGATGGTACTTGGACCTTTACACCGACGGGAGACTTTGCAGGACTTGCTGACCTTCAAGTTGTCGTAAGTGATGGTGAGTTCGAGACAGCGTTGGATGTTCCAGTGTATGTTCGTCCTGTTGCTGATGGTGCTGTCATCACGACAGAGCATGATGGACCACTGGTTATCGGTGAAGACAGTACCGGTCATTTAGGATTGAACGTCGACCTTATCGATGATTCTGAAACCCTAAGTAATCTTGTGATGACGGGTTTCCCTGTTGGTTTCGAAGTGTCAGATGGCGTCAATACCATAATTGTTACCTCACCGGATCAGTATATAGACATTACTGAATGGAACATGGGCGACCTGCAAATCACGCCGCCACAAGACTTTACTGGCAGCTTCAATGTTACTGTATCTGCAACCACGGTTGACTATGGCGATGAACCGGAGGCATTTGAGGATGGCATCGATTCTGGTGACTTTGAAACCGTTGCTGGTGAATCAGTGATTCTAACCGCTGATGACCTAATGGCGATTGCAGAGAATGTCGATGTTGATGCGGGTGACGAGGTGAAATTTGTTCATCTTACCGACCGCAGCCAAGGTGAGATTGTTGATAATGGGGATGGCACATGGACATTTAACCCAGCACCAGGCTTCACGGGTGAAGTGGATATTGCTTACGTGATTGATAAAGACGGCGTATTGCACGATGAGCAAACAGGTGTAGTGGTCAATGAACCTGGTGAGTCAGCGAATGAAGCGCCACAGGTTGAGTCTGTTGTTACAACAGATCTAGAACCGGGTGCAACGCTCGAGTTTACTGATGCTGATATGCTTGCCAACCTGTCTGATGCTGAAAACGATGCGTTGTCTATTGAATCAGTATCCTTGATGGAAGGTCAGGGCATGATTGAGACCGACAATGCCGGAAATTATCAATTCACGCCTGCCGAAGGTTATGAGGGTCCGGTTGAAGTCGGCTTTATTGCGACTGATGGCGAAAACCGTATCGAAAGCCAGTTTAACGTTAATCTGCAAGGTTCAAGTGAAGTGAGTGAGGAGTATGTTCAAGGAGAAGATGGTTCGATTGTCTTTGCTGAAGAACAGATTCTAAACGAGCTTGACCTTAGTCCGTCAGCAGAAGTGCTGGATGTCGCTGACGCAGGGGATGTTGGCTTCTTTGTCGAATCGGGCAATAACGAGTGGACATTCTGGCCTAACGATGACTTCAATGGCGAAGTGCCGATGAAGGTTGAAGTGAACGACGATGGGTTGGTTGAACAACATGATTTGACAGTAACTGCACAGACAGAAGAAGTCGGAGAGAGCCAATCGGCATCTTCACAAGAGCAAGTTTCTGCAGAATCACAACCCGAGCAATCATCGGCTCAAGGAGATGACGCTGTTCAACAAGACGCTTCCGACCAAGAGTCTGAGGCAGATGTAACTGCGGCGCCGGGTGATACCATAAATATCGCTGTTCCTGATGATGTTACACAGGTTGAGGGTGTTGACCATGTAGAAATGAGTGGTCTTCCTGAAGGTTCAACAGTGAGTGGTGCGCTTGATAGTGGCGACGGCAACTACACGATTAGTGGTGACTTGTCACAGCCTGTTTCCGTCTCACTTCCAGATGGCTTTGAGGGCAACGTTGATGTTGGCTTCCAAGGCTATGATGAACTGGGTGGTGCGGTTGACGGTGCCGAGGCGAGCTTGACGGTTGAAGTTGATGAGCAACATGCGATGTCTGCCAATCAAAACCAAGACCCTAACGCGAACCAAATGGACTCGTCAGAAGGCTCCGGTGGTGATTGGACAACATCAGGTGGCCAAGATGAAGGCGTTGATTTCAATGACGATTCAGGTAGCTATGATAATGACCAAAGCAACAATGGTAATTACGAAAATGACTTCGACAACAATTCGTTTTAATTGATTGGATTGTTGAGGGCTCACAGTTTGTGAGCCCTTTTTTTATGTCTATTGAAAACATAATTAGGGGTGGTATCAAAAAAGAATGGTAGGGAGACGTTTGACTTTAAGCATTCATTTTTGAATTTATGAGATTCAACAATGTCTATTTTTGAAGTTTAAGATAGGGGTCATAATGACTTCATCAACTTCTTATTCTCAAATGAAGGTCTACTATGAGCACATCACAACTAATTCTTGAGCTTTCACTTATCGGTACAATGTTGCTACTAACCGGTATTTACTTGATAAGAGGCTATGACAAAGCGGATAGTGCCTCAACCAAAGTACACAAAATATTAACCGGTCTATTGGGCGCATTTATGGTGATGGCGGGAACAGTTAAGTTCTTCGACCCGTTTACTACGATGTTTTTGAATCAAATTGCACTTAGCGAACTGCCTTTTCCAACACTGTCTCGTTGGGCAGGTCAACTCGGTGAAATATTCGCTGGCTTACTGCTTCTTGTGTTGATGGTTGGACGCAATATGCTATCAACTCCAATAAAAGATAGAGTTATGCAGCTTTCGACTTTACTGACTACAGCCATTATGGTCGTCGCGGTTTATGTCCATCTATTACCGAATGTACCTGCTGAAGTCTTGCCACTACAATCTAAACCACCAGTAATGACCTTGGTAATTTTAGCGCTAGCATGGCTAAATGTGCTGTTGTACACACGTGATCGACAAAAGTAACATAGATGGTAGTTTTACCTCATAGAATGCCCGATTAGTGTCGCTAATCGGGCATTTTTCTATACGAAAGAACCATTACTCACGCTGAGAATCTATCGAAGCCAAAAAGTCTGTCGTTTGACCGAAGCGCTCAAAAATCATATCTCTAAATGCGACGACGCGAGTTGCAATCAGCTTCCTATCTGCCCAAACCAAAAAAGCTTTGCCGGTTGGGCATTTTACTTCTGGCAAAACCTCAATCAGCTCACCGCGCTCAGCACGCTTATCAAACGCCGCGCGTGGCATCATGCAGATCCCGGCGCCTTCGACAGTGGCATCGATGTTTAAACGCAAGCTGCTTACAGAATACTTTGGACGATATGGTATGCGTATCGGCTTTCCTTCCTCTTTTAACTCCCAATAGGGTAGGTTGTTTCCCGATAGCAGTGGATGATTAACGAGATCTTCAGCGCACTTCGGTTGGCCATGTTTCTCTATATAGGCTGGTGATGCTGCCATCATCAATGGTGACTCAAAGAGTTGCCGTTGAATTAGGTGGCTTGCATGGGGTGGACTGGTCACGATAGCGAGGTCAATTTGCTCATCAAAAAACCTTTCTGTTCCAGCGCTAAACTGAATTGAGACCGACACTTCCGGATGAACTTCCATAAATTCAATCGCCATCTTCTGCAAAAAGTTATCAGCAAAAGGCTCAGGACATGAGATACGGATTTCTCCGGTCAGTACTGGTTGGCTGTTTGAAAGCTGTGTCCACTGTTCGTTCAACTGCATAAATAGGGAAGCAAAACGCTGGTAGTACTCATCTCCAGCAGTGGTGAGCTGAAAATGTTTCGCATTGCGATGGACAAGCTTTTCACCGAGCTTATCTTCAAGGCTTGCGACTGCTCTTGATAGAGTGGGAGCAGATACATATGTTTTAAGGCTCGCTGCGGCAAAGCCTCCACACTCTACAGATTGACAGAATAGATATAGGTTAGAGATGTCTTTCGCTTTCATTTTGATTCGCTCACAAACAATCGAGAGATACCAGAGTTAAGCATGCATATTTGAAAGATTCAACTTAAATTCTGTCTGTTTTTGATGTGCTTTGATGGGGGTAATATAACCACATCAGTTACCCAGACGGAGTTAATCATGAAAAAGTTTCCACGTAAGTTCCAGTACCCATTAATGGTATCTATGGTTCTGCCTACTATGCTCTTAAGCATGCCAGCAATTATGGTAGCGAAGACTCTGCCGTCAAATGGGGTGTTTTTAGATGCATGGCTAAACGCGGTTTCACAAATGGTGCCATCAGCGTTACTCGTTTTAGCGCTCGTTGCACCAACGGTTCGCCTATTTGTGACCAAAGTGCTTATTGAGCCAGAAGCAAAATAGCCAGACCGTCAAATAACGATCAAATTTAGTGAACAAATAACTAATCAAGCCAGATAAATAGGAAAGTAAAATGAACGAATTTAAACTACACACTGTTGAATCAGCACCAGAGAAGAGTAAAGCAATCCTTGAGGGTGCTCAGAAGCAGATGGGTATGGTTCCTGGGCTTTATGCTGTTATGGCCGAGTCACCGGAAACATTGAAAGCATACACTCAAATTCATCAACTATTCACCAATACATCGTTTGATGCTGAAGAGCTAACCGTGGTTTGGCAGACCATCAATGTTGAGCACGAGTGTCACTATTGTGTTCCTGCTCATACAGGTATTGCACATTCAATGAAAGTAGACCCTGCTTTAACAGAAGCACTGCGTAACGATGAAGCGATGCCAACACCAAAGCTGCAGGCACTTAAAAACTTCACTCTTGCTGTTGTACGTCAGCGTGGCAATGTATCAGAAGCCGATATCAGCGCATTTTTTGCCGCAGGCTATGCTCACCAGCAAGTGCTGGAAGTGATACTTGGCTTATCTCAAAAAGTGATCAGCAATTACGTAAACCACGTAGCTCATACACCTGTAGACAAAGTGTTCGAGAAGTTTGCGTGGTCTAAATAACCATCAGGCACTCTATGAAAATAGCCATACAAAGCGCTTTATATGGCTATTTTAAATTAGCGAAATAACGTAAGTTTGGTTGGTTACTTGACGACGTATCTGAGTAATACTTCGTTATCGAGCACGACGTTGGTAGACCAAATAAAACTCGCTCCCGCGCCGCTAAACTTATTAATTCAGTTTTCCTTCATCCAACGCACTAGCAACCCATACCAATGGTGCATTCCAGTTAATAGTGATCTCATTGAGTGTCCATGCATTGATGTTGTCGCGATAGCAAGTCTGTCCGATACAGCTCCCTTTTAACGGAGCAGCAACAGGGTCACTAAAACTGACGGAGTTTGGACCACCAATGAGTGCACCCGGAGCCGGGGCAGGATAGCTTTCATCTGCGGCTTTTGCCCAGAAGCGATGGTGCGGTCTTTGCGCAGCATTGGTGCCGTAGCCGGTCACATAGGAAATGTTCATCGGGTTAGCACCCAACACGTAATCCATTGCATTGGCCGCCGCTTTTAGATATTGCAATTCACCTGTAAAGTCGTTGGCGTAGATTAAAAATACGCTACGGTTGACCAGATTGGAGTTTGAGCCCCAAGGGTATTCTTCAACGCTGTATGGGATATGGTAGCCTTCGGCTTCGATCTGCTTGGTATAGTTGTTTGCTGTTTCAATGATAGCTTGACGGGCTTTAGCTATTTCATCCTTACCCAGTGTATTGTCAACCACAGCAAGGCTTATCGTGCCGAGTGGCGCAGTATATTGCCAATAAATGTCGCCATCGGCTTCGATATTCGCTTTTGGCGTATCTAGGTATAACGGTGAATCAACGACCACTTGTTTATACTTGTCGTTGCCGGTTGTGATAAACAGTTCACTCGCCGCCCAGTAAATTTCATCATCCAGTTCTAAATCGTTGTATGGCCCCGAGCCTGTAAAGTTATCGTAGGCATAGATCTCTGGGTGTTTCTGCGCAGCATCCCATGCAGTTTGTGCAGCTTCGAGACATTGTTTAGAAAAGTCGGCATCAATATCACGCCATATACGTGCACACTGTGCGCCAATTGCAGCTAAGTTGAGTGTTGCCGCGGTGCTTGGTTGCCCGACATAGCGTTTTTGCGTGTCCATATGTGGCGGCAGTGGCATACCTGTCCATGCCTCATCGGCAATTTTGTGAAAGGCGAGTCCAGAAGCGTCAATCTCAGTCAATTCCAATTTTTGGTCGGCTGACTGATCCCCGATAGGTGCATAGACTTTCTTACCAGCAGGAATTTGCATCGCAAGCATAAACTCAACATTCCAACGAGCCTCGCTCAATAAGGGGTTTACGCCGTTGTCTTTCTCTGGAATCGCGACATTACCACTGGTAAATGGCGTGTTGGCACTATCGAGCCATAGACCACGCTCATAAAGGTTAAGCAGGGTCCATGTTGAAATACCGCTGTTGACCATATACTTTCCGTGGTCTCCGGCATCATACCAACCGCCCGTCGTATCGATAGTGAAATCACATCCAGGCCAATTATTACCCCATGAATCTTGCTTATCAAAACAGGTGACTACATCATTCGGGTGACCGGCAGGTCTTGCAAGATCGGGTCTTTGGACGAATTCAGGCTTAATTTCAATACCACTACGGTTTTGATAAAAGTAGGATAGAGCATCGTATTTTAGTCGCGAATACACGTTGCTTGAGATATCAAACGGAAATCCTTTGTCATCCTCAATCGCAACAGTAAGCCCACTCATTTCAGAAGTGTAGTGACTTAGATTAATGCGATGCAACTGCTCTCCTGAAGCACTGTTTTCTCCAAAGGGCTCAGTGCGCCCCATGTCAATGTTGATGCCTTGTGCGTTGCTGAGTGTCCATCTAAGAGGTTGTTCTGAGTCAGAAGCGATAAAGATAAATTTATCGGCTTTGGGTAAAAAGCCTATTTGGTTGTGTCGAATCGGAGAGTTCTCGACGATTTCTACGTAAGGTTTGCCTTGAATCGACATGTCGCTAATACAGACCGTTGCGGGTTTTTGTGCACCCATCTGAAATTGGAACTCACCGCCAGCATCACTGGGTTTGTCTTGCTTGAACTCAAAGCTGTAGTGTTTTTTCTCAGTGCCAATTTTTGTGTCATTAACGAAGTAGTGGGTATAAGGAGGGCCTTCATGCTGGATGAGGGTTTTGACTTGAGTTACGACATCCGCATAGGCATTGAAGGAAATAGTATAGCTTTCACCTTCGGCAAGACCAACCCCACCGTGTCCAAGAATCACGCTCCACGGGTCACTACCTGGGTTCGTGATGTTCATACATGCTTGATTGTTATCTGTCGCTACTTGCGCGCCAGCAGTCCACCAACCATCAATCCCGTTAAATTGCCCGTTGCGAATCATCTCATCGGCGTAAACCGAACCACTTGAAATCAGTGCCCCCGCAACCATAAATAAACGCATGTTGCCTTTACTCATGTCTTCTCCTTAATCCCTATTTAGAAAACATTAATGTAATACTCGGGCGTGCGCTTCGGATAGTTAGACGAATATTGAACTGTGATTAAAGCACTCTAATGAAATGTAATTCGTGACTATGTAATCATATATAAATAATTTCATGGTGGAGTTTCATAATGATTTGCAGAGATGGAACGAAATCACGCCTCGAAATTTGTGAGCCAGATCGCTACAATAAGCGCCTTTTTGCGTTTCCAAGTAAGAGTAGGTAGGCACTGTGTACAACAAAGAGCAATTTGAACTTCTTGCACCAGGTGGTGATCTCGAATCGATAAAGGCAGCCATCGCTGCAGGTGCAGATGCTATCTATTGTGGGCTTGATCGTTTCAACGCTCGAAACCGTGCCGCTAATATTACTCTTGATGTGCTTGATAGCGTGCTAGAACTCGCCCATCAACACGATTGCAAAATCTTCCTCACGTTGAATATCATTGTTCTTGAGAGTGAAATTCCAGCTATTGTACGTTTACTACAGCAATTACTCGATACGCGTATTGATGGCGTTATTGTTCAAGATCTCGGCTTGGCATACATTCTAAAGCATCATTTTCCTGCTTTGGATATGCACGTATCTACACAAATGAATACGCACAATGAAGGTCAAATTGCCTTGCTTGGTAAGCTTGGTGCAAGTCGTGTGAATCTATCTCGTGAATTAAATATTGAAGAAATCACCCAACTAGCGGCATTTGGTCATCAGCACAATGTGTTGATGGAAGTGTTTGTGCATGGTTCATACTGTATCGGCTTTTCTGGTCTCTGTTATATAAGCTCGGCACGTAATGGTGCTTCGGGTAACCGAGGTCGATGCAGCCAGCCGTGTCGTGAGCAGTATCAGCAAACCGAGATGGGCAAAGATTACCCATTAAACATGAAAGACAACTCAGCATTTAGTGATCTAGAAGCACTGGCTAAAGCGGGCGTTTATTCATTGAAGGTCGAAGGTCGAATCAAGAAATCGCACTACGTGCATACTGTTGTGGATAGCTGGCGAAAGCAAATCGATCGCTTATGTGACAATGTCACTCTATCAGACGATACTGAAGCGCTATATACAGTCTTTAACCGCGATTTTACCAATGGATACCTTCAAGGTGATATCCACCGAGATATGTATATTGATAATCCGCGCGATTTCGCACCAACCCACTTCAGTCAAAAAGCCAATGCTAAAACACCATTAGAGATTAAATCGATCAAACAAGCTCTCTATGACAAAAAGACGGAAATCATTGAGTCGGTTGAAGAGGCTACTTCGCAGATGCACATAGAAGCCAAAAGCAAACGCAGCTTAAAAGGTGCGATAGAGGTTGATGGTTTTAGTATGCCATCAAAATGTGATGATCAATTCTCAAGTCAACCACCAAGATTGTCAGTCTTGCTTTCTGATAAACAGCAACTTTCGTTGATTAACCAGTTTACTGATGTCGAGTTTATGTATCAGTTACCTGACGCACTGGCAGAGTTTGTCGATGAAACGATTGAGTGCTTGCAGTCTAACTCGTCGTTAATCCCTCTGTTTCCGGCAGTATTGATTGGTGCTCACTTTGAAGCGGCTCGTCAGATTTTAGAAACGATTCAACCGAGAAAGATTGTGACCAATAATCTAGGCGTTGCTGAACTTGCTAAGACACTAAAACTTGAATGGATCGCAGGCCCGCAACTGAACCTGTCTAATTCTTTCGCATTTAAGTGTATCGATGAAGAACTTCATGGCACTGGAGCGTATGTCTCTTCCGAACTGAATGAAAAGCAGATAAAGCGTCTCTATCGTCCAGAGGGTTTTGAACTTCACTACACGATTTATCAACCGTTGACGTTACTCACCAGTCGCCAATGTTTGTTCATTCAGAGTGTCGGATGTAAGAAACAACGCATGAATCGTGGCTGCATGAAACGTTGCTCAAAGCATGCATCGATACTCAACCTTAAAGACAACCCATACATTATCGATAAAAAAGCAGGCAGTTTTAATAGCTTATACAGTGATAAAAATGTACTCAACCTTGAGGTTTTAGGTGACCTTAAAGAGACGTTTACTCATTTCACCATTGATATACGAACGATCAAAACGCAGACCGAAGTGACAGTGAGTGATGAAGAGTTGATTACTTTGTTTTCCAAGCTAATCAGTGGACAAAGCGATCCTGATACGGTTCGAGAAGTCGTGATTAATACGACTAACCAGCAATACAAAAAAGGTGTCGCTTAAAGTACGGTTTATCACTGCGCAGTATGAGGGGACTTGTTTCTTCAGTGAATAATTAGTACTCCCTAATAGATGTACTAGTATCTTATTGAGTCTAATCACATTTCCCAAGGAGGGAGCATGAAGAAAACGTTGTTGGCGTTAGGTGTGGTTGTTGCGGTCGCAGGCTGTGCAACGGGCGATACTCCAGAAGCAAAAAAGAAGAATGCTCGTGCAGAAACGCAATCAGCACTGGAAGAGATTTATGCTGAGCATGATAGTGCGAAAAGTGCGGTGTCAGGAGCGTTGTCTTATCTAGTGTGCACGGGTTCAGATAGCTACCTCTTTGCGGCGGCTTCTGGTGGTGGTATTTGTACGTATCACAAAGGCGGGAGCATCGACTATTACCGATTTGCTTCTCTTGGCGCAGGGGTTGGTATTGGATTTAAAAAAGTTGCTTTTGTTTATGCTTATCATGATGCCGAAGCGATGAAGCGTTTTGAAGAAACCGGGTGGGACGCAGGGGCGAAAGCTGATGCCACCGCACAAGCCGATGGTGAAGGTGGACAAGCGGCAGCGAATACATCCTATGATGTCGAAGGCGTGAAAATATACCAAACGGCACTTTGGGGGGCAGCAGCACAAGCGACAGTTCAAGGTTATAAATTCTGGATGACGGACTTCACTGACGATGTGATTGAAAACAAAGAATAAATGAATACAAAGGCCTCGACAGAGGCCTTTCTTCTATCACTTAAGTATAAACTTAGTGCTAAACTAAAAATTAATCGATAGACCTAGTTTTACTCCTGTCTTAACTTTGTTAAAACATTGAAAAATAAGCGCTTGCCGCTTTTTATATTATTGTCATTATAGGACAATAGCGTTTTACCCATGCTATACGAAACGATATCGGTGTTTGAAGACTATGAACTTAAACAAACAATTCACGTTAGAACTCAAGTCTTTGATCGTCATTCTTATCTTTCCTCTCCTTATTATTATCCCAGCGGCCGTGGCTGTTGCTATCGGACGTGTGACAGATTCGTTAGACCAGTACTCGACGAGCTTTATTCGACGCGTTGATAGCATTATTGAGGAGCTTTACTTTGAGCATGGCCAAGTAAAAGATGCCAACTTTGATTGTGAGAACTTTAAAGACGAACTGTTTTTTGACAGTACCTATCGCGAGATGTTCTTTGTAAAAAACGGTATCGTGGTTTGTAGTTCTCGCCTAGGAAGTGCTAAAGCGGATATTCGTCATTTACTTGGAGACAAAGGCATCAAAACAGGGGAGTACTTATATAATCGAGCTGGGGACCCCTCAAAGCGAACACTCATTGTCGCTACGGTTGACGATAGAGATCCATTCTCAGGTGTATTTTCGATGATTGACCGGGAATATCTACAAACCAATATTGGTAAGCAAATCAGCGATAGGGTTGGTGCATTAAGGTTTCGAGTGGGGACACAAACCTTCCCCCAGTATGATGATTTCTCTTCTGATAAGCACCATGTTAGCGCTAAGTCCAATCACTATGGCTACGAGATCATTGTGGAAGCCAAACAGTCTTATTTAGAACACATGATTAGTTATGTTGTCTTACAAGGCATCATCGTGTCGTTGTTGTTGTCTACTGCATTCGTAGCTTTTAGACGTTACTTCCTCAAGGGGGACTCTCTTGTTGAAGACCTCAGGCGCGGCTTGGACAGAGATGAACTATTTTTGATGTATCAACCTGTTGTGGATAGTGAAAACAAGTCAGTGGTTGCCTTAGAAGCCCTTGCTCGCTGGGAACATCCTAGTATGGGTCTGATTGGGCCGAATGTGTTTATTCCCCTTGCTGAAGATTATGGCCTAATCAATAAACTAACCAGTTATGTGTTAGACCGCGTTTATCGTGATTTATGTGGAATGGATGACGTCAAAGTATCTTATGTCGGCGTGAATATACCACCACAGTATTTACATCATGCAAAACACATAGAACATCTACGTGATACGCATCGTTCTCTTGACGCACTGGGCGTTACGCTCTGCGTTGAGGTGACAGAGCGACAATTGCTCGATGACGATGCACGCAATGCGCTGACTACATTACGCGGGTTTGGAATCAAAATCTCTATCGATGATTTCGGTACAGGGCACACAGCGTTGTCTGTTCTACAGAAAACCAGTTTCGATGTGTTGAAGATAGACAAGTGCTTTATTGATACCATTGGGGTTGATTCCGTGAATACCCCGGTTTTGCAAACCATTATTGAGCTTGGGCACCGCCTAGGGGTTGATCTAGTCGCAGAGGGCGTTGAGACTTACGAGCAAGTTAGCTATTTGGATACTGCCAGTGTCCAATATCTTCAAGGGTATCATTTTTATAAGCCTCTCAATTTAACCCAGTTAAGAGAAATTCTTTAAATACATTGATTTATGTACGTGATAAGACAGGGGTTGTGTAGTCTGTGAGCGGCAATGTGAGGGTTTGGTCAAACTCACTATATTGCCATTTTACTTGTCGCTAAATCTGGTAGTTTGCGCGTTTTCCATTTATTTCAGGATTTTCATGCGCTTCATATCATGTTTCGCACTCATAATAAGTGCTCTATTTATCTCTCCAGCTTTCTCCAAAACTGGCGTAGGCGTCATGGTTGGTAACCCTTACTTGGGGCTTGAGTTAAAACACAACTCGTTAAGAATGAACGTCAGTCTTGACGACAATTTTGGTGTTGGGGTCAATAAAGTCTTTGGAATTAGTGATACACCTTTCTATGTGTATGCGGGTGGGCACTATGTTGACCGTGACAAATACTCGATTGCACTTACGCCGGGTGTTGGTGTAGAAATTAATGCCAATCCAGTAGGTTTCTATATTGATTTTGGTCCTAGTTTCTATCTCGATGAGATGGATTTTGATTGGGAAGCTAGAGCAGGATTACGAGTGTACTTCTAGTATACGAGTATTGTGTCAAAATAGCGCATTCACATTCTGTAGCATTATTTAAGCACTATTCTTGATAATAAATTCCGATACTTTGAAGCCTGTGCGATCTTGAGCGATCAACACCAAGTAAAATGACGCATTATTTTCTGTCTCTTGTAACCGTTTTCGCTAGCAATGAAAAAATATGCGCTTATTGTCGGTGTGATTACCTTAGCAGGCTTCACCGCATTCTCACTTCACACTTCTGAAAAAGAAGAACCCGCAGTGTCCTCTGCCTTAACAGTAGACACCACATTTAGCCAGCAACAGACTCTGCAACGCAGTGTTCATATGCTCGGCAATACCTTCGCTCATCAATCTATTGAGATTCAACCAGAAGACAAGGGCAGAATTACCCAAGTGTTAGTCCAGTCTGGTCAAAAGGTTTCTCAAGGACAACTTCTGTTTGCACTCGATGATCGCCACCAACAGGCGGCAGTCAACAGAGAGCAAGCGAACCTTAAAGAGATTGAGCGACAATATAATAATTTACTGCGCTTGTTGCCAAACGGTGCGGTGACACAGGCGGATGTTGATGCGGCGCTTGCCAATGTTGAAATGCAACAAGCTGAACTTGATATCGCCAAGGCAAACCTAGAAGACAAGCAAGTAACAGCGCCATTCACTGGGCAGCTTGGCCTTGTTGATGTCAGTATTGGCCAAAACGTAGAGAGCGATACGGTTTTAACTACTCTTGATGACCCTCGCCAATTGCGTCTAAATGTCGCGATTCCTGCACCTTATCTACGTCAACTCGCTATCGGTCAATCAACCTACCTCTCAAGTGTCGAAGACAGTACTCGTGTTAAGGCAACGCTCAAGAGTTTAGATGGACGCGTGAGTAACCAGACTCAAAGTATTCAAGCGCAATTCCTTATTGATAATGATGAGTTAGGTCTAACCCCAGGCAGTTTAGTCATGGGCGAGCTGACGTTACCTTCTGAAGTTGAAATCACGATTCCGCTGCAATCTGTTGTCTATCGTGGTCATCAACGTTACGTGTACGTGGTTCACGATAATACGGTTGAACAGCGACCAGTGACGCTGGGTGAACGAACGGGTGAACAAGTACAAGTCATTTCGGGGTTGGATCTTGGCGAAGAGATTGTCTATCGCGGTACTGTTAAACTAAGAGATGGCGCTGAGATTGAAATCATTGAAACCCTCGATGCGCAAGTAACGCAAGGTGAGCGATAACAATGAAGTTGTCTGATTTCGCTATGTATCGCCCAACGTCGGCGATCGTTCTCAATATCTTATTTATTGTGTTTGGTTTGGTGGGTGCAAGCATGCTGGCGGTTCGTGAGATGCCAGATGTTGAAAGTAGTGTTGTATCGGTCGGTACACCGTATCGCGGCAGTGCATCATCGATTGTAGAAAGTCAAATCACAAAGCCCATTGAAGATCAGCTCAGCGGCATTGATGGTATCGACTATATCTGGTCTTCATCTTGGGATGGTTGGTCCGGCGTAAACATTACCTTCAAGCCTGGTTATGACATGATTCAGGCAGTTAGTGATGTGCGTGATGCCGTAGGCCGTGCCCGCGGTCGTCTGCCTGATGATGTCGATGAACCTATCGTGCGCAAGAACAGCAGTGAGGGGGACCCATTCATGTGGCTCAACCTGACGAGTACCAAGCACGATCGCATAGAATTGAGTGATTATGCACAAAGGATCTTAATCGAAAGACTGAGCCTTCTTCCGGGCGTTAGCTCCATAAACACATCCGGTGTCATTGAGCGCGTTCTTTATGTGGAAATTGACCCAATTGAGCTGGCTGCAAGGGAGTTAACAACCACCGATGTCACTCGTGCATTGCGAGCGGAAAACCTCCAATTACCAGCGGGATACGTACGTAACGAGTCACTTAACGTTGTAGTAAGGCTTGAACGTTTATATCAAAAAGTTACTGATTTTGAACAGCTACAGATCGTTGAAAAAGACGGTGAATCTGTACTGCTTAAAGACATTGCGAATGTCTACGTGGGAGCAAAGAAAGAAACGACGACCTTTAAAGCCAATAACGTTGATAGTATGGGCTTAGGTATTGTTGCGATGTCTCAGGCTAATCCTTTAACGGTCTCTGAGGCGGTGTATAACGAACTCGAGTCATTAAAACATTTCTTACCTGAAGGGGTAGAGTTACAAGTCGACTATGACAGTACGGTATTTATTCGAGAGGCGATCAAAGAGGTTTACATAACGCTGGCGATTACTGCTGTATTGGTTATCTCAGTGCTCTATCTGTTTTTGGGGCGTTTATCCACCACCATTGTTCCCGCTATTACAGTGCCAGTCTCTCTTATTTCTGCGTTCTCGGTCGCTTATCTGTGTGGCTACTCTATCAACCTTGTGACCTTGATGGCGCTGATCCTTGCCATTGGTTTGGTGGTTGATGACGCGATTGTTGTGGTAGAAAACATTGTTCGACACAGACGCAATGGACTGCCTGCCATGGTCGCAGCTTTCAAAGGGACAAAAGAGCTCAACTTTGCTGTTATCGCGACTACATTAGTTTTGATCATGACGTTTTTGCCTTTGATCTTCCTGGAAGGAAAGTTGGGTAACATGTTTGCTGAGTTTGCAGTGATACTCTCTGCTGCCGTTGGATTCTCATCGATTGCCGCGTTAACGTTAGGGCCAGTGCTCAGTGAGCGCTTGTTTAGAAAAGAGCTGGAAGCTCCGAGTAAAGTTTGCCAGTGGGTCGACCGAGGTGTTAGCAAAACACAAGTGGGCTATCGTCATACGCTTGAGGGCGTACTGAAATGGCGCACATTCTCGTTGTTTGTTTTGGCACTGTGTTCAGTCGGG
Source organism: Vibrio agarivorans (assembly GCF_030409635.1). Lineage (NCBI taxonomy): Bacteria > Pseudomonadati > Pseudomonadota > Gammaproteobacteria > Vibrionales > Vibrionaceae > Vibrio > Vibrio agarivorans. Next base: position 446,231 of record NZ_JAUFQF010000001.1, read on the forward strand.
CTTTATTTTGCTTACGGTGCTCAACAGCGTGCATTTGCACCCGTTGAAGACCGTGGTGCGGTCAATGTTTATGTCGGTGGTATCGAGGCGACCAGCTATGAACGTATGGTTCGTAGCATGGAACAAATCAACGAGCGCTTAATGCCATTGGCTAATGAAGAAGGGCCAGTGGCATCTTTGAACTACTCAACGCCTGCTTTTGGCACATGGGCGGATCACCAAGGCTTTTTCATTATTCGTCTCAAGCATTGGGATGACCGAGACATGAACGCCACAGAAGTGGTGAACTTGATTAAAGAGCTCACTCGCGATGTCACCGATGTTCAAGTCTTCCCATACCAACCGGGTTTTGGTGGTGGAATGGGAGAGCCTGTTCAGTTTGTTCTGCAGGGTGAAGATTATGATGTGATCTATGAAATCGCCAAGGAGCTCGAACAGCTAGCAGAAGCCAGTGGCAAGATGGATGGCGCGAAGCTGGATTACAACCCGACAACGCCCGAAATGCTGCTAACAGTCAATCGAGAAGTGGCGCGTGATCTTGGTGTTAGCGTCAATGATATTGCTTCAACGCTTGAAGTGCTACTTGGCGGAGCGACAGAAACCCGTTTCGAAGAAGCGGGCGAAGAATATGATGTATATTTGAAAGCCAACGAAGAGCACTTTAACTCAGCAGCAGATCTAAGCAAGGTCTACCTGCGCTCAACGAATGGCGCGCTGATCTCGCTCGATACCTTGGTATCGGTCAACGATGTGGCCTCAGCTCGCGGCTTGTTCCACTATCAACGCAAAAAATCTATCAACTTAAAGGCTAACCTGGTTGAAGGGGTGACACTTGGGGAAGCATTGAGCTTTTTAGAAGAGACAGTGCAACCTATGTTGCCGCCAGGGTATACCTACGATTATGCCGGAGAGTCAAAAGACTACTATGATAATCAGCGTGAAGTTTGGCTCATCTTTGTTCTTGCTTTGTTTGTCTCATACTTAGTTTTAGCAGCTCAGTTTGAAAGTTTTGTCAGCCCAACCATCGTAATGCTCACAGTACCTATTGGTCTGTTAGGCGGTTTAGTGGGGATACTAATTGCGGGTGATAGTTTTAACTTATATTCCCAACTAGGTATGTTGATGTTAATTGGTATGGCGACAAAAAACGGTATTCTTATCGTTGAGTTTGCTAACCAGCTACGCGACCAAGGTCAAAGTGTAAAACAAGCGATCATGAATGCTGCGGAGCAACGTTTACGCCCAATTGTCATGACCGCAATGACAACGCTGCTTGGCTCGATTCCGATGTTAATTGCGACTGGTGCAGGTTCAGAAACACGCTTTGCGGTCGGTGTCGTTATTTTTAGTGGCATGTTACTTACAACCGTTGTGACCTTGTATGTCATTCCAAGCCTTTATTTGTGGATTGGTGGCTTTAGCCGTTCGCCAGAGGCACGGGTAAGCCAAGTGAACGACTTGCTTGCTCAGCATGCGGAGTCATAGTGTTATTGAGATTGGATTTTTAGTAGCCTCACTTTATCTCGCACTTGAGTCGAGGTAGAGTGAGCTTCTAATGCTCGAGCAGGGCATGATTACATGATTTATAGATGAACTAAGGAGAAGGCTCGTGCAAATTGTTGATGCAGCGAAATCACGTTATTCAACCAAAGCATTTGATAGCTCAAAGAAGCTGACCGACGAGCAAGTCACAGCGGTAAAAGAGCTAATTCGTCATAGTGCTTCCAGTGTAAACTCTCAGCCGTGGCACTTCATCATTGCAGGAACTGAAGAGGGCAAGGCGCGAGTATCGAAAGGCACTCAAGACGGTTTTGCATTTAACGATACTAAGGTAAAAAATGCTTCCCACGTTGTGGTGTTTTGCGCAAAAACCTCTATCGATGATGACTATCTAACAGCATTAGCTGATCTTGAAGATCAAGCTGGTCGTTATCCATCAGAAGAGGTGAAAAATACCGTCAATGCAGGGCGTAAGTTCTTTGTCGGCCTCCATCGTGAAACCCTAAATGATGCCGAGCATTGGATGCAAAAGCAGGTTTATCTCAATGTGGGAACACTTCTATTGGGCGCCAAGACTCTTGGTCTGGATGCTGTACCAATCGAAGGCTTTGACGCTGAAAAGCTCGATGCTGAATTTGGGCTTAAAGAACAAGGTTTGACGTCGGTTGTTATCGTGGCACTTGGCCACCGTTCTGAAGATGACTTTAATGCAAAACTACCAAAAGCACGTTGGGCAGAAGAGCAGGTATTTACCGAGTGCTAGTTAGCTAAAATTATACTTTATAAAATACCCTGCCATTCGATGTCAGGGTATTTTTTTATTTGTAAAATCATTGATTTCATACTATTTCGTACAAAATCGAGACGAAATCCACATGGTTTTTTTAATTGGTTGTCTAGACTGAATGTGTCAGTTTAAATAAGGGTGACAACCATGACCGATAAACAATCAAAATGTCCCATCGCACACGGTGCACATACCACTAGTGATAGAACTGAATTTGACTGGTGGCCTAAATCTCTCAATTTAGACATTCTTCATCAACATGATACAAAGACCGACCCTATGGGAGGAGACTTTGATTATGCTTCTGCGTTTAACTCATTAAACTACTCTGCTCTCAAGCAAGACTTAACCGACCTTATGACATCAAGTCAAGAGTGGTGGCCAGCCGACTGGGGTCATTATGGTGGTTTGATGATCCGTATGGCTTGGCACTCTGCAGGTACATATAGAATTGCGGATGGTCGTGGTGGGTCGAGTCGAGGCAATCAACGATTTGCGCCACTCAATAGCTGGCCAGATAATGGCAACCTTGATAAAGCGCGTCGCTTGCTTTGGCCTATTAAGCAGAAATATGGCAATGGTATCTCATGGGCTGATCTGATGATCTTAGCTGGTAACGTCGCCTATGAATCCATGGGACTTAAAACCTTTGGCTTTGCTGGTGGTCGTGAAGACATTTGGCATCCTGAAAAAGATATTTATTGGGGCTCAGAACAAGAGTGGTTGGCGCCTAGTGGCGGTGAAGGAACACGTTATTCTGGAGAGCGTGACTTAGCAAATCCGCTTGCCGCAGTGATGATGGGTCTGATTTACGTCAACCCAGAAGGGGTAGACGGTAAACCAGATCCTATCAAAACAGCCCGTGATATGAGAGCGACTTTCCAGCGTATGGCCATGAACGATGAGGAAACCGTTGCGTTAACTGCTGGCGGCCATACCGTAGGTAAATGTCATGGTAACGGTGATGCAGGGCTATTAGGTCCAGAGCCTGAAGCTGCAGAGGTCGAAGACCAAGGTTTAGGCTGGCTAAACAAGAGCAAACGCGGTGTTGGTCGTGACACTGTCACAAGTGGCTTGGAAGGTGCGTGGACAACCAACCCAACCCAGTGGGACAACGGGTATTTTGAGCTGCTATTAAACTATGACTGGTGGACGACTAAGAGCCCGGCAGGTGCGTGGCAGTGGGAGCCAGTGAACATAGAAGAAAAAGACAAACCCGTGGATGTCGAAGACAGTTCTATTCGTCACAACCCTGTAATGACTGATGCGGATATGGCACTGAAGTTTGACCCAGAGTTCCGAAAAATTGCAGATAAGTTTTACAAAGACCCAGACTACTTCTCAGAAATCTTTGCTCGAGCTTGGTTCAAGCTTACACACCGTGATTTAGGCCCAACGGCACGTTATCTAGGGCCAGAAATCCCTCAAGAAGAGCTTATTTGGCAAGATCCAGTGCCATCTGCGGAGTGTCGCTTGACAGATGATGCGATAGCGGAATTAAAAGAGAAAATCAGAGAGTCCGGCCTCTCTGACGCGGAGCTCATCACCACGGCTTGGGATAGTGCAAGAACCTACCGAAACTCTGACCGACGTGGTGGTGCTAATGGAGCACGCATTCGTTTCGCCCCCCAAAATCAATGGCAGGGCAATGAGTCAGAGCGATTGAACAAGGTTTTGGCAGCATTAGAATCGATTAAGCAAGCAACAGGCACGGCAATGAGCATTGCTGACCTGATTGTATTAGGCGGTGGTGTCGGGGTAGAAAATGCAGCCAAACTGGCTGGCTATGATGTTACCGTGCCATTTGAGCAGGGCCGAGGTGATGCATTAGAAGAGATGACAGATAAAGAGTCTTTTGATGTGTTAGAGCCATTACATGATGGCTTTAGAAACTGGGTTAAAGCAGATTACGTTGTGAGTGAAGAGGAAATGTTACTCGATAGAGCACAACTAATGAACTTGACTGCGGTGGAGATGACCGTTCTTGTGGGTGGTATGCGAGTACTTGGTGCTAACCACTCTGGTCGAGTTCATGGCGTGTTTACTGACAATATTGGCCATTTAACCAACGACTTCTTTGTTAACTTGACCGATATGAAGTATGCGTGGCAACCGGTAAATGCCCACGAGTATGACATCATCGAACGCTCAACAGGAAAGGTGAAATACCATGCATCGAGAGTTGATTTAGTCTTCGGCTCGAACTCAGTATTGCGCAGTTATGCAGAAGTGTATGCACAAGAAGATAACAAGCGTAAGTTCGTGGATGACTTTATCGCGGCATGGCATAAAGTCATGGATGCAGATAGATTTGATTTACACCGTTAATGGATAATCAGAGTTAGAAATACCAAAAGAGGTGGCCTCACTGAGTTAAACAGTCAAGCCACCTCTATTGTGTTAAGCAAAGTAATTTTAAGTAAAACAGCGCTAAGCTAGTTCTGCTTGTTTCGCGCTCTTCTTATCAAGCGCCCCACTGAAGCGTGTTAACAGCAGTGCAAATACCACCACAATACCGCCAACCCAAGGTGTGTTCATCAAGCCAGTTTCAGCAACGATAACACCGCCACCCCAAGAGCCAAGAGCAATACCCACGTTGAACGCTGCAATGTTAAGTCCTGAAGCAACATCAACCGCATCTGGTGCATACTTTTCCGCCAGTTTTACGACGTAGACTTGCAATCCAGGAACGTTACCAAACGAAAATGCACCCCAGATTAGAATCGTCATAACCGCTGTAATCTTATGGCCAGCCGTGAATGTGAATACAAATAGTATTAAAGCAAGGAACGCGAAAATAACCGTTAGAGCTTTAATTGGTCCCGCTTTATCAGCCAGCTTACCACCCCAGATATTACCAATCGCAACTGAGACACCGTAAACCAACATGATCAAACCAATCGCGCTAGATTCAAAGCCAGACACTTCTTCAAGGATCGGTGCTAAGTAGGTAAACGCTGTGAATGTACCACCGTAACCCAGTGCGGTAATCGCATAAACAAGAAGCAGTCTTGGTTGAGTAAGCACTTTAAGTTGCGCCGATAGTTTTGCGGCTGGTGGCTGCTTTAGGTTGCTAGGAACCAACAAAGCACTACCAATTAGGGCAATAAGACCGAGTACTGCTACGACCAAAAAGGTTGATTGCCATCCGAGAGACTGACCAATATAAGTTCCTAGTGGCACACCCGTTACAAGGGCAACGGTCAGACCTGTAAACATGATTGCAATCGCACTTGCTGCTTTGTCTCTAGAGACCAGTCCCGTCGCGATAGTCGAGCCTATAGAGAAAAAGACACCGTGTGCAAGACCCGTCAAAATACGTGCAGTAATAAGAGTGGTGTAGTTGGGTGCTTGCCACGCCAGAACGTTACCAATGACAAAGAGAGACATTACTGAAAGCAATACTTTCTTTCTTGGCCAGTTACCTGTAAGTGCGGTCAATACTGGTGCGCCAATCGCCACGCCAAGAGCGTATAAGCTAACGAGCAAACCAGCGGATGGAAGTGATACGTTTAAATCTGCTGCCATTGTCGGGATTAAACCAACAATAACAAACTCAGTGGTGCCGATGGCAAACGCGCTGAGCGTAAGAGCAAAAAGTGCTAAAGGCATAATGTTATCTCGTGAGTGTTTCGATGGGAGGCATTATGTTGAAAAAGCCTTTTGCAAAAAACAGTGATTATCACAAATGACTTTTGCTATAGTTGCAATAATCTTGCTTGTGAGTATCGGCTATGAAGACACGCTCTGACGACTTAGAAATACTGATTGCGGTTGTGGATACGGGAGGCTTTTCTTCTGCCGCTGAAATGCTTGAAATTCAAGTGGCCAAAGTTTCTCGTGCGGTTACTCGTATAGAGAGTCAGCTGGGGATTACGATTCTAAATCGAACCACAAGAAGGGTAGAGCTGACCGAAGAGGGAAGACAGTTTGTTGATAAAGTGCGTTTGGGCCTTGCGACACTCAACAGCGCAGAAGAGGAAGTCGTATCGAGAGGCGAGTTGCCAAAAGGAAAGCTACGCGTTGATGCTGCCAGCCCATTCATCTTTCATCAGTTAATTCCTCTCATTAAAGGCTTCAAACAAAATTATCCGGATATTGAGCTCGAACTCACTTCAAACGAAGGCTTTGTGGATCTGTTAGAGAAAAAAACGGATATAGCAATCCGTATTGGTAAACTCACCGATTCAACATTGCACGCCCGCTCATTAGGTAAAAGTGAGTTGTTTATTGTTGCTTCCAAAGATTATCTTGCAACACGCGGTGTACCTACCTCGCGTGAAGAGATTGAGCAACATGACCTATTAGGTTTCTCAGGGGTAAAAGTATTGAATCACTGGCCCATTGATGGAGGAATGTCCATTCAACCTACATTCACTGCGAGTAATGGAGAAACCGTGCGTCAGATGACACTCAATGGCAATGGCATTTCTTGCTTGTCTGGTTTTATGGTGAAGAAAGATATTGAAGAAGGTCGACTGGTTGCCCTGTTTGAACAAAACAAAGCAACCAATACAGGGCGCGAACTTGTCAATGCCGTGTACTACAAGTCATCTAATCTAGCTCGCCGAATTACCGCGTTTATTGATTATATTCAGCCAAGATTAACCCTTTAGATTTTTGATTTTAGCTTCTCACTTTTGCTATTGATCGGTTAAATGGAATAATTGATGAGTTAGATGGAATAGAAGTAATACAGCTGCGACTTCATGCGCACGATGATCCCACGAATCACATCGAGAAAGTTCAAGAAACCAATCGGTTTATCACCACTGACCCAAGCCAGACCTACAGAGCCAACAGGAAGATCATAACCTTCGGTTTCTGCAATTTTTAAGCGCACAAAGTGGTGCTTGTTGTTGGCGTTTTGCCCTGTGGTACTGCGTACTTTCGAGTCCCAACCGAGAAGATTACTTTGCGATTCACCAGTGGCTTCGACAATGCCTTCGACTTCGGCCGCGAATACATGACCCGGGTAAACAGAAGACGCAAACTCTGCCGTGTTACCAGGCTGGATATTACGTATTGCCTGATGATTAACACGCATCAGTACGTATTTCTCATCAGTGTACATCTGAAGGCGCGGCATATTCGAGATACGCTGCCCTTCACGCAAGATAAAGTTGGTAACAAAACCATCGGCCGGTGCGTAAACTTTAGTACTTTTAAGATCCCATTGCGCTTGTGCGAGCTGCTGCTCACTCTTCTCAAGCTCTGCTTGGCGAGAGTTGACGGTGAGTTTGGACTTGTCGATAGCGAGCAGGGCTTTATCGGCCTCAATTTCAATCGTATCGAGTTGTGACTGAATGGCAGACACATTATGGGTAGCCACATCAACTAGGCTGCGCTGTTTGTCGAGATCGCTTTCAGGAATAGTATCTTTCACTACTCGGTTCTGTTCTAGGTAGCGCTCAAGCATGCTTGTTTGTAAATCTAAATCGACCTTAGCGCTGTTGAGCTGACTGATTGTGGTGGTCATGTTTTGTATCAGTGAGTGATGGTTAGCTTTAGCAATGCCGATATCTTCACTCGCTAGCGCCAAAGCCACTTTTGAAGCCTCGACTTCGCCTAAAGCTTGTTTGACCGCAATTTCATATTGGGTTGAGTCCACTTCATAAATGAGCTGGCCTTTTTCAATTTGTTGGTTCGGAGATATATGTATCGCCGTCACTTTGCCTTTTACGTTCAACGAATCTGGTCTTAATTGGATATGAGGGGATTGCACCAGCGAGCCACCTGACATATCCATCGGAGTGTAGTTAATTAAGCCCACCCAGACAAACATAAGCCAGCCAGTTCCCCCAAGATAAGCAAAGCCCTTAGTGTACTTGTTCCAAGGCATTCCTATTAAGCGCAATAGATAGATAAAGAGTGCCCATACCGCTAAACCTTCTAGCATGATTCACCTTCCTCTGTTTTGCATTCTGCTGACTGATTTTGGCTTGGCGTTGCTCGCCATGTGTCTCTTACTGAAATAATGGCCTTCTCGATATCGACGAAAGCGAGGATCACGGCCAGAACCCACACCCAATGCCAGATAAAACCGATCCAGGTGAGTATTGTAATAAGGCCAACCTGATTATGCTGTCGATGATGAGCTTTGCTGATAGGAAGCTCATGTACACGCCAAAAGCCGTACACGGCAGCGCCGACAGAAAGTATCAGCACCGAAAAAGCGACAACATGTAGTGCAGTGTCGGCACTGGTGCCGACAAAAGGAGTGGATATTAGGCTCATTGATAATCCCTAAGAAATTTGATGGAGAGATTTTGCGAAATAGTTTGTTACAGATGGCAGTTTGTGACAGATTTAATCAAAATGAATGAGGTTTTGATGAGATCTGCTATGGAGCGAGTTCGATTTATCCGATCTTTTGGGGCTGAAAACCTATATTTGAACTGTATCAAGCGTTATGGGCTTCAAGGTAGACAAATTTCTATACCAAACAGAGCGTTTGAAAACTCGATGTCGCTGATTCCTGTTAGTGAGCTGACGCTGATGTATCGAGAGTTAGAGATACAAACACAGGACTCAAACTACGTATTGCATTCAATGGCAGATATGCCTATCGACAAAGCGAAAATCATCAGTCGTTGGATTTTGTCTGCACAGGATCTTATCAGCTGCGTTAGGCGCTTTAACGGCGGCGTATCGTCGATTCACTCCGGGGCGATGCTGCAAGGCTCGCAAGTGGGTAATATCCTTAAATGGACTTATGACGTTAAGGGAATTCCTTCAGATATGAGGGTGCATGACAGTATCCGATTTGCAATTTTTATGGTCAAACTCATCCGTGAATATCTAGGAGCAGAATATCGCCCAATGCGTGTCCAGCTCTGTGGTATGCGAAAAGACACCAGCCTTTATAGCGCCTTTTTTGGTTGTGACGTCGAATGGAGCCATCACAGAACCGAAGTGTGGCTGAATAACGATCATCAAATTTATCAATTGAACCGGCCAATAAAGAGCAGTGCCTCTCTGGCGATGACCTACAGTGACCTAGATAGTTTGTTGGACATGCCAAATCCAGACGAAGAGATAAAAACCATTGCAGAGTTGATCAAATATGCGCGGTATTATGGTTTTCCAACCATTGATAGAGTCGCTGGTTTTATGGGACTCTCTAGCCAACAACTTCAGCGTAAGCTTAACTCGCTCGGGGGTAACTTTACGGTGTTGTCAAACTATGTATTTAGTCATTATGCAGCGGAGCAACTGGTTAAGGGAGTATCCCCACAGCAAATCTCTGAATCCATTGGCTATAGCAGTGTTGCGAGTTTTAACCGAATGTTTAAAAAGCACCGTGGTGTTACGCCTAGAGAATATGTGCAGCAGCGTGTTCTATGAACAGCCAGAGCGCAAGATTACCATCGTAATGATAATAAATATTATTTGATATCAGCATGTTAAAAATGAGCTAACCCTAAAGAGTGATGATTGATTTGCATCAAGATTTGGTTACGTATTCATAGCTACTATGGCACGTGAAAGACTCATAACAATAATCGAGCAATTCAATATGAAAAAATCACTGAAGCAATTACTGAGTCCGTCGTTAACCCGACGCGGATTCATCAAAACGTCTTCGGCTCTGGGTGGTGTTGCAGCAGCAACAAGTGCCATCTCCCTGCCTTTTAAATCTGCACAAGCCAACAGCGAATCTAAACCTACTGAAGAAAAGGTGGTTTGGAGTGCGTGTACTGTTAACTGCGGTAGTCGTTGTCCACTGCGTATGCATGTCGCTGATGGCGAAATCAAATGGGTAGATGCCGATAATACGGGTAAAGATGACTACGCAGCCAAAGATGTGCAGGTTCGCGCATGTTTGCGTGGTCGCTCTATGCGCCGCCGCGTTTATAACCCTGATCGTCTCAAATACCCAATGAAGCGAGTAGGCAAGCGAGGCGAAGGTAAGTTTAAACGCATCTCTTGGGATGAAGCCTACAGTGAGATTGCAGCAAGCATCGAGTCAATCAAAAAAGAGTACGGCAACGAGGCGATTTACCTGAACTATGGTACCGGCACATTGGGTGGCACGGTAACAAAATCTTGGCCTCCTGGTTCATCATTGATTGCTCGTTTAATGAACCTAACAGGCGGTTACCTAAACCACTATGGTGACTACTCGACAGCACAAATCGCGAAAGGTTTGAGCTACACCTATGGCGGTTGGGCGAATGGTAACTCGTTCTCTGATACTGAAAACAGTAAGCTGATTGTTCAGTTTGGTAATAATCCTGCTGAAACACGTATGTCTGGCGGTGGTTTGATTCACCACCTTATCGAGAGTAAAGAGAAGTCCAACGCAAAAATGATCATGATCGACCCGCGCTATAACGATACAGCGGCAGGGCGTGAGGATCAGTGGGTACCGATTAAACCAGGTACGGATGCTGCACTTATTGCGGCGATGGCGCACGTGATGATCAAAGAAGATCTCGTTGACCAGCCATTCTTAGACAAATACTGTGTCGGTTACGATGAAAAAACGTTACCAGCATCAGCACCTAAGAACAGCGACTATAAGTCATACATCCTAGGCCTTGGCGAAGACGGTGTTGAAAAAACACCGGCGTGGGCAGCACCTATTACTGGTATTCCACAAGACATCATCATCAAATTGGCGCGTGAAATCGGTTCAACTAAGCCTTGTGCGATCTATCAAGGTTGGGGCTTACAGCGTACCCAAAATGGCGAAATTGCGTCTCGCGCAATTGCTATGTTAGCTCTGCTTACGGGTAACTTGGGTATTCATGGCGGTGGTTCGGGCGCTCGTGAGTCGGATTACAATATCCCATTTGTTCGTTTCCCAACACTACAAAACCCAATCAAAACCTCCATCTCGATGTTCCTATGGACAGATGCCATCGTGCGTGGTCCTGAAATGACGGCAACACGTGATGGTGTCCGTGGTAAAGATAAGTTGGATGTGCCAATTAAGTTCATTTGGAACTACGCGGGCAACTGTCTGATCAATCAACACTCAGACATCAACAAAACACATGAGATCCTTCAAGACGACAACGCGTGTGAGATGATTGTGGTTATTGATAACCATATGACGTCATCGGCTAAATATGCGGATATTATCCTTCCAGACTTAACGACTTCTGAGCAGGCGGATTTCTGTATGGATGCAAAAGCGGCAAACATGCCGTATTTCATCTTTGCAGATAAAGCGATAGAACCTCAATTTGAGGCGCGTGGCATTTACCAAATTTGCTCTGATTTAGCTGAACGTTTAGGTGTAGCAGAGGCGTTTACTGAAGGTCGTGACCAAGAAGGGTGGCTTCGTCATCTTTATGCTGAAACCTTGAAACTTGATCCAACACTTCCGGACTTTGAGACTGTGCGTAAGCAGGGCATTGTGAAGCGTAGCGATCCAAATGGTCACTATGTGGCTTACAAAGAGTTCCGTGAAGACCCTCAGGCCAATCCGCTCAATACACCTTCAGGTAAAGTCGAGATCTATTCTGAGGCACTGGCAAACATTGCAGCAGAGTGGGAGCTTCCAGAAGGCGACGTTATTCACCCATTACCGATCTACGTTAGCACTAGTGAAGGTTGGGATTCTCCGAAGCGTGGTCAATATCCACTGCAGTTGACGGGATTCCACTTCAAAGCGCGTTGCCACTCTACTTACGGCAATGTGGACGTACTAAAACAAGCAGCGCAACAAGAGATGTGGATTAACCCTATCGATGCTGAGCGTCGTGGGATTAAAAACGGCGATCGTATTCGTATCTTTAATGACCGAGGCGAAGTCCGCATCAACGCCAAAGTAACACCGCGTATGATGCCAGGTGTAGTAGCGTTGGGTGAGGGGGCATGGTATGCACCAGACGGCAATAAGGTCGATCATAACGGTTCTATTAACGTTCTGACTTCTCAAAATCCAAGCCCACTGGCTAAAGGCAATCCGCAACATACAAACCTAGTTGAAGTTCAGCTAGCAACAAAGGCGTAAGGACTGAATGATGAAACAATACGGTTTTTATATTGATTCAAGCAAATGTACGGGTTGTAAAACGTGCCAACTTGCTTGTAAAGACTTTAAAGACTTAGGTGTCGATCGTAGTTACCGCCGTGTGTATGAATATGCGGGTGGCAACTGGGTTGAGGAAAACGGCACTTATCGTCAAGATGTGTTTGCTTATTACACATCGATTGCCTGTAACCACTGTGATGAGCCTGCTTGTGCCAAAGTGTGTCCATCAGGGGCAATGCATAAACGTGAAGATGGCTTCGTGATTGTTGATGAAAAGGTCTGCATCGGCTGTAAACACTGCGCAAATGCATGTCCCTATGGCGCACCGCAGTACAGCAAAGAGAGAGGCCACATGACCAAGTGTGACGGGTGTTTTGAACGCGTAGCAGAGGGTTTCGACCCAATCTGTGTCGGTTCTTGTCCACTGCGTGCGCTAGAGTTTGGTCCAATCGATGAGTTACGTGCCAAATACGGTACCAATGCGGATGTTGCGCCATTGCCTTCATCAACTCTGACAAAACCAAACATCGTGATTAAACCAAACCGTCATGCGCGTCCTACGGATGATCAGACGGGTCACCTAGCAAACCCTAAGGAGGTTTAAGATGGGATGGCATGAATGGCCGCTGATTTTCTTCACTGTGTTCGCTCAAACTGCGGTAGGTGCGTTCATTGTGGTCGCAATACTCAATTTGGTTGTTGACCTCAAGGGAGAAACAAAAGCGAAACTTAACCGAAATTTGTTCTTCGTCTGGGCGTTTATGGCGCTTGGCTTTATGGCGTCAACCGCGCACCTTGGTAGCCCGATGCGTGCGATTAACGCGCTAAACCAAGTTGGAGAGTCTTGGCTGTCTCGCGAGATCTTATTTGGCTCGGCATTCTTTGGTCTCGGCGGTCTTTACTGGCTAGCTGAGTTGTTAAACAAAGGCTCTGAAGGTCTACGTAAAGCGATGATGGTTGGCACCATGGTCATCGGTTTCGTATTCATGTATGCGATGACTAATGTGTACCTAATCAACACGGTGCCGACTTGGGATACGCCATTTACTAGCGTGAACTTTGCTCTGACTTTAGTGCTATGTGGTGTCATTTTGGCACAAGTATTAGCGGCAGCAGCGGGTTTTGAATGTCCTAAGTTTAATAACTGGGCGATGGCTGGTGGTGTACTGGCGGTTATCGCTATTGTTATTGCGACCATGGCAATGGTTGGTGATTTGAACATGATTCGTTCAGCTATCGTTTCTGCCAATGAGCTCGTTCCAAATATGGCTTCTATTCAGAATGCGCGTTTTGCGATGATCTTTGTTGGCGTAGCTATTTGGCTAATCTCTATTCGCAAAAATGCGATGCCAATGGGCGTTGCAGGCCTTGCGCTTGTGATGGCAGCAGAGTTGATTGGCCGTAGTGTATTCTTCGGATTGCACATGACAGCGGGTATGTAGTCTTTAGAGGTTAATGGTATTGGGCAGGGGACTCTCTGCCCTTTATTGTTGAGTCCTTTCCAAATCACTTTTTGTCGGTTAGCAAAGCGCGTTATTTGCGTTTAAAGTTATACGGTACGTAAAGTTATTTGGATATTACTCAAAAAGAAAAAAACAATGACAGAAAAATTCGAAGTTGACTTAGATAGCTTACAAACCATGGCCAAAGTGCTGGGTTCTTTGTTCTATTTTCCTCTTACAGATGCCAATAATCAGTCTTTGATTCGTGCGATGGCAGTGGATGCACAAGAGCAAGAGAGTGCGTTCTCTGATTGGTGTAAAACCGTCAACAGTGAGTTGAAGGACACCCTAAATCAAGACTTTTTCTTGTTGTTTGAGGGGGGTGAGATCATGGTCGCACCGCCGTGGGGTTCAGTATATCTTGACCGAGAAGAGGTGATTTTCGGCGATAGTACCGTAGCGTACCGTCAGTTTTTACGTGAGCATGGCATTGAGTTAGATACCGGTATGCGTGAGCCAGAAGATCAGTTTGGTTTGATGTTGTTTGCTGTAAGCCAATTTCTAGAGCAACAAACTGATATTACTATCGTTAAATCCCTATTTGCGGATCACTTATTTCCTTGGTGTTACCGTTATCTTGAGTTAGTTCAAGAGCACGCGTTATCAAACAGCTATAAACAGTTAGCTGGCCTGGCACAGCAGTGGTGTGAAGCCGTTCAGGAATTACTGGTTATCGAACCTAAAGCGTTAAAGCTCTACCGCTAATGTCTGAAAAAGAGTCTCGCTATTATAAGGCTTACATGGAGCAAAACACGGTCAGTCGCCGTGGTTTGTTCCGTGCGTTGACGTCGGGAGCAAAGCGTTCAATCAACGAATCGCCAAACAAAACGCACATACCGGGTATTGGTGATATAGAACATGTTGAGCGAAAGGTTGCTCGACCACCCAAAGCTGTGGATGAAGTGCTTTTTCAACAGGTTTGTAATGGTTGTGGGGAGTGTGCCACAGCGTGTCCAGAGCAGGTGATTGTGCTTGAACATGACCTTGCACAATTGAATTTTGATTACGGCTATTGCAGTCAGTGTGGTAATTGTTCTTCGGTGTGTCCAACGGGGGCATTGCATGGCATTCAAACTGATGTGCAAATGCGTCCGATGTTTCGTACCAGTTGTCAGAACGCTATCGTGGGGGACTGTCAACTATGCCAACAACTTTGTCCAACCCGCGCCGTCACGATAGAGAATTTTGAACTACCAACGTTTGATAGCTCAAAGTGTGACGGTTGTGGTCGCTGCGGTCAGGGTTGCCCGTTTAGTGCTATTGAGATGCAGTTCGCTGCTAACACTCCTATCTAGGCGAGGTAGGTCTGCATTTGCTGTTCTATTTTCGGCAGTTCGGTTAACACCTTAGCCAAATCTTCTTCACCTGAAAGACTGCCATCTCTCGCTGCCTCTTCGAGTTTCTTTAGATTGGGTGTAATTTCAAACTCACACAAGTTATTGAGCGTCCCGTACAGCGTGTGACAGATAAAGAAGAGCTGTTCAAAGTCGCCCTGCGAGGTGTATGTCTCTACTTTTTTATGTGTCGTCGAGATACGCTAAGAAAAGCGCTTGTATCAACTCTTCGTCCCCTTCAAACATCTCTTCTAGCTGCGTTATATCGATCATGTTTGTATCCTTACATTTTTCCTCTAGTAGTAGAATAGAATAAATCTGTTGTTTTCAAAGTAAAATATAGTGTTCGTTTCCCGCAAGTCAGCAAAGTGTTAATTCGATCTCCTAACAGTTGTTTTTTCTTCTATCGGTCCTAGTTTATTTACAATAATCGTCGTTAGGAGTGAGGAATGTACAAGTACGTATCGTGTCCGAGAGCTTTACATTACATAAAGCCTCCGCCTGTTGACGTAAGCCTATCTCCAGCGGATGTCCCCGAAGCAGAATTAGAGATCCGTGAGGTGTTTGTAGAGTGGATAGAGCATGGGCTTGGTGCGGTTGTTGACAAGCCGATATCGGTCATAACTGAACGCGAGCGTGTCCGTTTCGATAACTTAAATCATGTGCTCTGTACCTTGTTTAAAAATCCTGACTACTATTGTGCGGCGATGAGAGTTGTTAATCAGTGGAAAGACAACACGGTAGCCAAGACTTATGTTCGTTATTTGTTGATCTTGAGCCAAAAAAATACTCTTCTACTGTAATATCAAACTAATCAGTGTCTTATTTGGGTTTAGCAATTAATGTGTCCTAAAATGATTTAAGCTGCATATATTTGGATGATGTATGGATTTAGAAATCACCTTACCGCCAGGTTCTGTTATTGAATGGAAGTTACTTAGACAGAGTATGGAAGTTGAATACTCGATGGTAGACCAAACAAACCACCGGTTTGGCCCGGTAGAGTTGAAAAAATTTCTGTCACGAATGTCCAAGCGCACTCGTACTCGATTACTCTCTCTGCTTAAAGCGCCATCCACAGAACACAAAAGCAAAGGAACACTGATTTTTGATATGGACGTTTCGCGTAGAGCAATTGTTCACGTAGACGTGATGTCCTGCAATGACACAGAAGTTGTTGGTCGCGCTTGTGTAAAATCGATTATTCCGCAGCAGGTTGACTCTGAATGGATTTTGATGAGCTTTCTCAAAGACCACCGCAAAGGGGTCGTCGTTACTGACTCTGAAATGAATATATTGTGTGTTAATGATCATCTTCTTGGTACTTTTGGTACGACAGAAAGTCACATTGTTGGTCAGCATCTCTCATGTTTAACCAACAGTAGAGAAACTAAAACAGCCATAGAGCGCCTGTGTGATAGCCATAATGGTGAAGACGGGTGGGGAGGTGTTGCAGAATTCGTGACGCATGATGGGAAAAGCACAACACAAGATATCGACATCAAAAAGCTATACTGGTGTACCGAAAATTTGGTGTATTTAATTAGGCTGACTGAGGTGAGTGGCCGTCAGTTTAATTTAAGCCATGAAAAGGAAGAACACTGGCAAACAACATTAGAGATGCCAAACAAGCAATTTTTATTAGAACAGGTGAATCAGTCTGAATGCAAAGATCAAGTCTTACTGGTGGCCTGTATCCAACCCGATTTCTTTAAGTCTGTACGTAAAGAAGCCAATCGCCGCTTAGCACTTGCTCTAAGACAACTGACCTTAGCCATTACCATGGCACGACTCGAAGACGGCGTGTATTGTGTGGTGGCAAAGTTGTGTCCAGATAACTTTAAAGATACCCATGCAGTCACTAAAGTGCTCAGGAAGCTGCGCAAAGACTTAAAGTCAAACGTGCATGACCTGATCTATCGCGACATCGTAAATGGCTTATGGGGTGTCGATATTTATGGCGTCGATGGACACTCCATAGAACAAGTTGTCGATCGCGCTTACCAGACGATGAAGATACATGATCGCCGTAAAAGCCCTTACTCTTTTTTTAACCCAGAACTGATTGAAATTGCGACTAAAGAACAGCAGCAAACGTCACTGGTGCTTGAAGCTGTACGCTTGAGAAAACTCGACATAGCTTATCAACCGATTGTTGATTTAATGACAGGGAAAATACACCGCTTTGAGGCCCTTTGCCGTTTTTGTGACGCAGGTGAGACGTTCTCGGTACAAAGTCTAATTGAAACAGCAGAGACATTGGGTGTCGTACACGTATTAGACAAAATAGTGGCAGAAAAAGCGCTACAAGGGTTCACGCAAATTCAACAAAAGTTTTCTGGGCATCAAAACATCTCACTGAACTGCTCCTTAGTTGATTCAGATGAGAAGCTGCGAATCTTTGATGAGCTGTGCGCGGTGATTCAAAAATTTAAACCTGAACACACCAATGTAACTGTTGAAATTACAGAGTCCGCCTATTTTGATAACAGCCTAATGGACTCCAAAGAGGTGATTAAAGCGCGAAAAAATGGGATCGATATTGCTGTTGATGACTTTGGATCCGGCAACTCGTCTTTTCAGTACTTTAACAACCTGCGTTTTGATTGTATAAAAATCGACAAGAGCTTTATTTCAGACATTGATACTATTCGTCATAAATTTTTGGCCGTTAAAATGCTTACCCAGTTGGCGCACGAGCTCAATGTGAAAGTCGTCGTCGAAGGGGTAGAGACTGTATCTGAACTAGAGACGGTTAAGAGTTTAAGTGTGGATTATGTTCAGGGCTATATCTTTAGTAGACCACGGCCACTGGACGAGATTCTGGCCTGTGACACACTCGATAGTCTGATCCAAAATCAAGTGCTTAACAACGGTGTTATCGTGATGTCATAAAGCACTATCTCGTTAACGGGCTTCCAAAGTTAATACCAAAACAGGTATATTGCTAACAACGACCGTTCTTCAAGGAGGTAGGGGTGAACGTTGTTATTCTTCACGGTTTGTATATGCATGGCATCGTTATGCAGCCTTTAGCGACCAACTTAGAAAAGCATGGCTATAAAACACGGCTAATTACTTATAACTCGGTCGCAATAGATACTCAGCGCATTTTTAGGCGGATTGATAGAGCCCTTGACGAAAACGGACCAAATGTGTTGGTCGGCCATAGCCTCGGTGGGCTTATGATTCAGCGTTATCTGGACGACAGACAACATGGAACTGACAGAGTTTCTCACGTTGTAACGATAGGCTCTCCATTGCAAGGCGCATCCATTGTCTCGGTGATAGAAGAGATGGGGATGGGGGTATTTCTTGGCAACTCCCCACAACATGGGTTAGCAACCCAAGATAACCGGTGGAACCTCCCACAGCCGCTAGGCAGTATTGCAGGTAATTTCGATGTCGGCGCGCGACGTCTATTATTGGGAGAGATGGAAGCCTCTGACGGCACTGTCACCGTTGAAGAGACTCGTATAGAAGGAATGACTGACCACATCATTACACATTTCAGCCATACAGCGCTGATATACAGTCAGGTCGTCCCTAACCAGATCGATCATTTTATCCAAAAAAACCAGTTTCAGCACGCCAGCTAATGTGGCTGGCGCCTGTCTATCAAAGATTGTCACCTTATAAAGTCAGAGCTTTTAACTCACTCAATAACACATCAATTTTATTTCGATTGACGTCTTGATGAGTAACAAAGCGAATCGGGTTACTTGCTGACACAAGAATCCCTTTTGCTTCGAGTGACTTTGTTAATAGGTCAATATCAATGCATTCGTCTACTTTGGCGAAGACAATATTGGTTTGTACGAAGTCTACATTTACGTTAAATCCATCAATGTTATCTAGCTGATGCGCTAAATATTGAGCATTGCTGTGGTCTTCTGCAAGGCGTTTGGTTTGTTGGGTAAGGGCAAGTTTTCCGGCCGCGGCAAGGATACCCGCTTGACGCATACCTCCTCCAAGCATTTTACGAATTCGACGCGCTTTGCTAATTAACGCTTCGCTACCCAATAGTAGCGAGCCGATCGGTGCACATAGGCCTTTAGATAGACAAATGGTCATCGAATCAAAGTGCTGTGAAATTTCGTTGATGTCGACGTTTAGCGCTGCAGATGCGTTGTAGACGCGTGCGCCATCTAAATGAAGCGATAGCTTGTGGTGGTCACAGAACTCACGTGCTTGGGCTAAGTAATCGAGAGGGAGTACTTTACCATTAATAGTATTTTCTAAACTCAAGAGCTTAGTGCGCGCAAAATGGAAATCGTCTGGCTTGATGGCGGCTTTCAATTTTTCGAAACACAAAGTACCGTCAGGATTGTTCTCAATGGGCTGTGGTTGAATAGACCCTAATACTGCGGCACCGCCGGCCTCGTATTTGTAGTTATGAGCTTGCTGACCACAAAGATATT
Organism: Vibrio agarivorans; assembly: GCF_030409635.1. Lineage (NCBI taxonomy): Bacteria > Pseudomonadati > Pseudomonadota > Gammaproteobacteria > Vibrionales > Vibrionaceae > Vibrio > Vibrio agarivorans. The sequence goes on from NZ_JAUFQF010000001.1 coordinate 465,763, forward strand.
CATCACCACGTTCACAGTGCGCCATTAGCGCCAGTAAGTTGGCTTGTGTGCCTGATGTGGTAAAAAGCGCAGCTTCAAATCCGTGTCGGTGCGCGGCATAAGACTCTAGGTCATTAACGGTTGGGTCGTCGCCATAAACATCATCGCCAACAGGTGCTGACGCCATGGCGTCTCGCATTAGTTGTGTGGGACGCGTTACCGTATCGGAACGAAAGTCGATCATAATGAAATCCTTTGATTAGAGAGCTTGCAAAATCGCTGTCAGTCCACTCACGGCACACAATACAAGTGCGCCAATACGAATCTTCTCTTTGGGAAGTGACTGCGTGGTTTTATTTGCGATTATATAACCGAGCCAAGCTGCGGGTAGCAGTGGCAATGTCATATAGAGGTGATACCAACCAAAATACCCAGTAGGGATTAAGATCATGAGAGATATCATTGAGCTAAACACAAAAAAGGCTGACAAGTTACCTCGTAACTTACCGGCATCCTGATGCTGCAATAGTAAAGCCATTGGTGGTCCGCCAATAGCGGAACTGGTACCAAAGAAACCAGAAAAGAATCCAGCTATGCCCATACGTGTTGGCGTGGGTTCGATACGAAATGGCAGTAAACTGATGACCACCGCAAGCAATACAATAACCCCAAGCAATAGAGAGAGTTGCTCGCCTGACACAACCACGAGTAGCCATGCACCCGCGAGCGAGCCAGGCACTCGTCCTATCAATGCCATTTTAAGCCCGCCAATTTCAATATTGGCTCGGTTCTTCATCGCATTGACTACCGATAAACATAACGCGACAAAACAAATTGGGCCGGGTACATAGGTCGGGTCTATTTGAAACAATAGTGGTGCTGCGACAATCGCAAGGCCGAAGCCGATCGCGGTTTGCACAAAAGCACCGAGAAATATAAGGCCGAATGCAATCAGCGCGCTGGTGGTAAACCAATCGTCAAACATCATGTTAAGTAAACCTACAGCGGCATGACGCGATTTCGACCAAGCTGCTTAGCTTCATACAGCAGGTGATCGGTGCGCTCAACGATGTTTTCAGGTTTATCCCCGGGCTGAAATTCACTGACCCCGAAAGAGGCGGTGATGTTACTGACGGTTTTACCTGTTCTGCGATCCTTGATGCTGATCTTCTCGATGGAGCGGCGCAAGCTTTCAGCAAACTGACGAGCGATACGAACAGATTTATTTGGAATGATCAGCGCAAACTCTTCACCACCATAGCGATAAGCGTTGATCCCGTCGCGGCTCGCTTGGCTAAGACGCTTAGCAATCGCTTTGATAACGGTATCACCTAATAAGTGCCCATATTCGTCATTGAACCCCTTAAAGTGGTCGATATCGAGCAGGACAAGAGACATTGGCTGTTCACTATCACACAGTGCATGAATATCGGCATCAAAGGCGCGGCGGTTATACAGGTGTGAGAGGCAATCGAAGAGCGCATCTTGCTGTACCTGTGCGAGTTGTTCTTTGAGTCGGCTAATTTCGTCACTCGCCGTGGAGAGTTGATTATTTAAAAAACTTGTGGAATGACGAATTTCTCGCGAGTCTTTAACCAAACTGCGCACTACCGTCATCACTTCATCGAATGAAAGGCTCTCTTTCTCAACTCTTTCTAGTTCAGAAAATGACTTATCCAGTGAACGAGAAAACTCGCTGGTATCATTGATGGTGTCAGTCATCGATGCATCGAGCTCACCCACCAAAAGTTCTACACTCGCTTTGAGTTCGTTAATGTCAGTTTCAGATTTTAACGCAATGTGTTTCTGATAGATTGATTTAGCCTGACTCGGAGGACACTCCCCATAGCTCTCCAGTATGGAGTCCATTTCGGAATTGAGTTGAGGATTAACATGATCAACATAGGTGTACCAGAGTGCATAGTTCGCTGGTGTGGTGGCTACCTTGTTTTTCATCATCAATGGCACGGCTTTTTTAAGGTTTTCCGTGGCCTTTACAAATTCATCTTTGCTCATCGATTTCTTCGGTCAATGTGTCCTATCTTTAGACAAAGAGCATACCTAATTTGCTGATAAATTACTGCTAATAAATAGGGTTATAACGATGTTTGATGATCGTAAACAGCTCTTTGTCGTAACGAAAACTGTGTCGCAACTAAAATAGTGTCGGGCTCTAGGTTAGGGAAGTCTGCGAGAGGCATAAGACATCAAGTCACAATATAAATAACGAACACTTGGAGAAGGAATATTGAAACGTATCGCTTTGTATTGCTTTACTCAAGACCTGCGCATTGAAGATAACTTGCAACTACAACGAGCGTTGAGTGAGTGTGATAGTCTGCTTTTTGTCTATATTCATGCTTCTCAAACGCACTTTCATCAGCACTTCTCCCCTCATCAACGGGAGGGAGAACACAAGCGCGCTTTTCGCCAACAGTCTTTGCAACACCTAAAAGCATCTGTCGGTGAATTTGGGCATGTTCTGCACCAGTTTGTTGGTCAACGCAGCAGAATCATCACTCAGCTTCTCTCATTAAACGAGGCCATTACTGACGTTTATCTGTGTACGGGTGCCGATTGGGATTTACTTCGTTTAAAAGAGTATGTCGAGAATAGACACTCTAACATCGCAGTTCACAGTGTGTGTAGCAATGCACTATTTAATCAGTCTGACCTACCTTTCGAGATTGAACTATTGCCGAGTAGTTTTTCGTCGTTTCGAAAAATAGTTGAAAAGATACCAATTTTACGACCTCTAGAGTCGCCAACACTCAATGATGTAGAGCCTTATGTTTGCAATATTCAAGGCATTGAGCCGTTTAGCGATAGCAACGAGAGTGCAAACCTGATTTTTTCAGGCGGTGAGTCATCAGGTGCTGACCATTTAAAAGCATACTTTGAAACTAACAAAGCATCCTCTTACAAAGAGACACGGAATCACTTTGATGAGTGGCAACATTCAACGGTATTTTCGTTATGGCTAGCATGGGGTTGTATTACGCCACGACAAATCGTTTCAGCGCTCAAACAGTATGAGCATGAAAATGGACAAAACGACTCTACTTATTGGATCTTGTTCGAGCTACTGTGGCGCGAGTATTTTCGCCTCTATGCTGAAAAACACGGCGCTAAGTTGTTTGCTTTTGATGGTATTCAACAAAAGCGCCCCCTTACTACGTTTTATGCTGAACAGTATCGTGCGTGGTGTGCGGGCCGTACCGGCTATGATGTGGTGGACGCGTGTATGCGTCAGCTAAATCAAACAGGCATGATGTCGAATAGAGGACGTCAGTTAGTGGCTAGCTGTTTCGTGCATGAACTCGGCTTAGACTGGCGTTATGGCGCGGCTTACTTTGAAGCGATGCTCATTGACTATGATGTCTCTTCAAACTGGGGCAATTGGCAATATCTCGCGGGGGTAGGGGCTGACCCTAGAGGTCATCGCAAGTTTGATTTAGAAAAACAAACCCAATGGTACGACCCAAACAGAGAGTTCATAAAGAGATGGGTGGAAGCGTAACATGACCAAAATACGTGATATTAAGGCTTACACTCACATTAAATTCATATTGGGCGACCAACTCAATAGCCAGCACTCTTGGTATCAACAACAGGATGACACCGTTTTATTTGTTATCGCTGAACTAAAACAAGAGCAAGCTTATGTTCATCATCACGCTCAAAAACAAGTGGCATTCTTCGCAGCAATGAAGGCATTTGCTGACGGGCTCATTGAAGAAGGGCATCAGGTATTGCATCTCACCTTAGATGACACTCATACATATGCTGTGTTGCCTGAATTGCTAGATGCTATTTGCAAGCAAACGGGCGCGTCATACCTTCATTATCAACGTCCAGATGAATACCGTTTATTAGCGCAGTTGCGTCAGCTTACATTGACTGATGTGGCAAAAATCGAAGCGGACACCGAGCACTTCATGTGCGATTTTGATGGGTTACTAAAGCAATTTCCGAGCAACAAAGCTGTCCGATTAGAGAGTTTTTATCGCCGAATGCGCAAGCAGCATCAGATTCTATTGGAGCAAGATGGAGAACCAGTGGGAGGTAAGTGGAACTATGATGTTGAGAATCGGAAAAAGCTCAAAAAAACCGACATTGATGCCGTTCCTGAACCGCTTGTTTTTGCCAATGACGTTAGTGACATTGTTTCGCGCTTGAAGAGTCATAACGTTCTTGGTTTTGGACATGTTGATGATCATCTTTTGTGGCCGATAAATCGCAATCAATCACTGAATATACTGGCGAACTTTTGCCAAATTTGCTTACCCTTATTCGGCACCTTTCAAGATGCAATGACACAGAATACACCCAACCAATGGAGCCTCTACCATAGCCGACTTTCGTTTTCTTTAAACAGTAAAATGCTTTCTCCAAGAGAGGTGTTCGATGCTGTGCTCGCGGTTTATCAAAGAGCTCCAAGCCGTGAGCTACTCGCGCAAGTAGAGGGGTTTGTACGTCAAATCCTAGGCTGGCGAGAGTATGTCAGAGGGATGTACTGGGCTAACATGCCCAATTATGAGTGTAAAAATCACTTAAACCACACAAACTCATTGCCGAGTTATTTTTGGGACGGCCATTGCAAAATGAGTTGTGTAAAACACGCGATTGATCAATCGTTGGAATATGCTTACGCGCATCATATACAACGGTTGATGATAACGGGTAATTTCAGTTTATTAGCAGAAATCGATCCGAAAGCAGTGCATGAGTGGTATTTGGGGATCTATATCGATGCGATAGAGTGGGTCGAACTCCCCAATACCATCGGGATGGCGCTTTATGCCGATGGTGGTTTAATTGCTTCAAAGCCTTATGTTTCGTCGGGGGCCTACATCAATAGAATGAGTGATTACTGTAAAGGTTGTCACTACAACATTAAGCAACGCAGCGGTGATGGGGCTTGCCCATTCAATGCGCTCTACTGGCGCTTCATGGTTAAGTATCGTGATACCCTCACCAGAAACCCACGAATGAATATGGTATTTCGTAACTGGGATAACTTAGCGCCCCAAGAGCAACAAAACACGCTTCAAACTGCAGAGACATACTTGCAAAACTTAGAGGATTTGTAGGACTGTAGCAATATGAACTATCGAGCACTCGCGCAGCGTTTAGAGCAATAGATAACCGTGTCCCAGTTCAACCGCCATTTTTTACGCCACGTAAAAGGCCTTTGGCAAACCGGACAGGTTTTTTGGGGTAGATTGAGTTTCTTGTGAGTCATAACGCTTACTTTCAGTTGAATCGTAAGCGTTATACGCAGATCAAGCCATCATCTGATCATTGATGGTTTTCGCGCCAATAAGCATCGCCTTAACCAGTTCTGCCGCATTAAATTTCTCAAGTGCATCATGTGCGCCAACCTGATGGGCGCGATCAACCGAGATTTCACTTGATAAAGAGGTATGGAGAATACGGTAACAGTGGTTTAGCGCTTTATCATTTTGTACTTCAAATGCCAGTTCGTAACCATCAAGACCCGGCATTTCAATGTCACTAACCAGTAAATCAAAGGCTTGGCCATCAGCAGCGGCTTTGCGCATTCGCTCTAGAGCATCCATACCATTATGCGACATTTGGTAGCTAATATTAATGCTATCAAGGGCATCGGATAGCTGTTTACGTGCGATAGTTGAGTCATCAACCAATAAAATATTCATCTGCTTTAAACGCTCACGTTCTACATCGGTAACGATTGGAATCGAAGCAGATTCATACTGAGGATAAATTTTTGAGAGCAACAGCTCGACATCGAGCATTTGCACAATGTGATCTTCAAATCGAGCGATACCCGTAACAAATACATTCTTGCCGGCACTTTCAGGCGCTGGTTCAATAGAACGCCAATTACACTCAATAATTTTTTCTATCGAGCGCACCATAAACGCAACAACGGTACGTAAGCAATCCGTGACGATCAGATAAGTCGATTCATACTCGTCTGGCTGGATAGGACGAAATCCAATAGCCGCAGGCATATCAATGACAGGTATTGTCTTACCGCGAATGGTCACTGTACCAACTACATGGTGATGGGAGTAGGGAATCTGAGTGGTTGGCATATAGGGTACAATTTCTCGTACTTTGAGTGTACCGATAGCGAACAGCTGTTTTTGCATGTTCAAGGTAAACATCAACATACCTTGCGACTGATTCGCTTTGCTTTCTACTTTTGCCATATTGATTCGTTCCTCTACTACGAACGCCTAATTGTATTACTTTTTTCAATGTATTGCGTTACAGATTTCGATAACTATTCAAAATACCTCAACCTTGTTTCAGCTAGAGAGTCAGACATGAAAAATGATATAATGATCACACATTTTTATTAAGGGCTTCTTACCATGGCGAACACCGCAGCAGCACTTCACATCTTGGTCAAGCACAAAGAGCAGGCTGAAGACATTATTAAGCAACTAAAAAAGGGCGCAAAATTTCAAACGTTAGCGCGCAAATACTCGACTTGTCCATCAGGCAAAAAGGGCGGTGATTTAGGTGAGTTTAGACGCGGCCAAATGGTTCCACAATTTGATAAAGTCTGTTTCTCGGGTGAAACATTAGTTCCGCATCTTGTAAAAACTAAATTTGGTTGGCACGTTGTGAAGGTGCTATATCGAACATAAATTAATCAAGTTTGGGTAAATGATGAATTCGGTAAATATGCTCGACTCATCTGTAATATATTGCCCAAATCATTAGAGTGATTGCTCTCACAAATCTCTTACAATAAATGACGCATTTTTGGCGTCATTTTTTTGTTGTATTTTGTAGCTTGCTGATTTGTATGAATTAATGTGTAAATTGGTGGTATTTCTGACATTCGTCAAATAAATGGGTGATATTTTTATCAAAATAGGCCTTTTTTTTACCAACTGCTATCTGATATATTTCGATTTGTAACAATGTGTACTGAAACAATAATAATATTTAAACATTTGTCGTATCGATAAATGTTCCAAAGGCAGTTAAGGAAGACTATGTTGTCGTTGTCTATTAAGAATAAGATCGTAGGATTGTGTCTACTATCGGTTGCTGGTTTTGGCGGGGTTTTAACGGTTGGTGGTAATGCGCTATTAAGCAATACTGACCAAGTTACCGACATTGATAAAGTTTATTACCCAGTAATGAACTCGGCATCATTGAACAGTGTTCTCATCAATCAGCTCGCTGAGCGTTTTAATCTCGCCGTTACTATTGGTGATGAAGAGATGCTTGAGGCGAACCGCAATACTGTTGAACAAATTGTGCGTAATTTCCAGTTGCAGCAAAAACTGCAACCAACACTGTCTTCTCAAGTAAATCAGCTAGAGCGTGAAATTAACGTCTATTTCGAGTCAGCCTATAAAGTGGCATTTGGTATGATTGAAGGTGATATTAACCTTCAACAAGCGGCAAAGCTTGCAGCTGATAACAGTGTCATGCTTGAACGTATTACTACAGCAATGGACGATTTTTCAATCGCTCGTCAGGCCGATTTTGAAACTTCTGTAGCGACACTAGAAGCAAACAACTCCCAAGCGCAGGCATTGATGCTGATTCTGGGTGGTTTAGCCTTGTCTCTTATTTCTGTCATGAGTTTCTTTGTTGTGCGTGGCATTCGTGCTGACCTCGGTTCAATCACCGACAAAATGCATGATATTGCCAAAGGCGAAGGGGATCTTACTGTACGCCTAGTGCACGACAAGAAAGATGAGTTGCGTGACCTAGTTGACTCATTCAATGCTTTTGTTGAAAAACTACAAAATAACGTGACTAACACGATTCAGAACGTGAGTCAGTTAGATATGATCTCAAACTCATTGGTGGACTCAAGCCGTTCAACCAGTGCGTTAACCGTAAAACAAAACCGTTCAATTGAAGAAGTCTCTGATTCATTAGGTCAGCTTTTTGCGGCAGCACGTAATATCGCCCAAAACGCTAATGATGCCTCCACCTCTGCAATGAGTGCAAGTGAGCAAGCATCTCACGGTGAAGAGCAAGTTAAGAGTACGATTACTGCGGTTCAAGAGCTAACTAACGATGTGCGTAACGCCTCTGAAGTAGTACAGCAGCTCGACCAGAATACCCAGAGCGCGGGCTCAATTCTTGATGCCATCAGTGCGATTGCTGAACAAACCAACCTATTGGCGTTGAATGCAGCGATTGAAGCGGCGCGAGCGGGTGAGCAAGGTCGAGGCTTCGCGGTTGTTGCCGATGAAGTACGTACGCTTGCATCGAGAACTCAAACGTCTACTCAAGAAATTCAAACCGTTCTGCATCAATTGCAAGAACAGACAAAAACTGCCGCTGCGATCATCGCAGAGAGCGCAGCTAAAGCTGAAGAGTGTGTTGATAAATCACTGGTAGCGGAACAGTCATTGATCCGTATTACTTCTGATGTAGCTGAAATCAGCCAACGCAATGAAGTGATTGCCGCTGCAACAGAAGAGCAGCAGCAAACCTCGTCGACCATTGAAAGCTTTGTTGATGATATTCGCCATATGGCTCAAGGCACAGCCGCGAGTGTGGGTGAATTAGATCAAGTTGCAAATGATATTAACAATATCACGGCGAACCTATCTGAATTAACGGGCCACTTTAAAGTCGGTTAATTCAAGCTCAACCATCCCCCTACGTATTTATTATGTGTGACATGAGGTTGCGCAGGGGGTTGTCTATTCAAAATTCGTTCATAGAACGACAAAACAATAAAAACTATTAACGTAGTGGAGTTACAAAATGAAAAGAACGCTTGTTGCGGCTCTAGTGGGTTTATCACTGGGCGCGAATGCTGCTGGATGGGATGATCTAAGAATCAGTGGTTTCGGCTCGGTTGGTATTGGTCAATCAGATAATGCGGTTGGCTATGCAGGTTACACAGACGAGAAATTGGATTGGGAACAAGAGACGCTTGCAGGTCTACAATTTGATTTCCGTATTAATGACCGTGCAAAGTTCGTTACACAAGTTGTGGCTAACAGCCGTTACGACTACGAGCCTAAAATTGAAATGGCTTACGCTAGCTACGCGTTTGATTCTTTCACTGCGCGCGCAGGTAAACTGCGTCTTCCGCTGTTCTTCTACTCAGATTACACGGATGTAGGTTATGCATACCCAATGATTCGTCCATCGCAAGAGCTATATGAGAACCTTGTTCTTAAAGGCTATACGGGTGCGGATCTACTGATTCCAGTTGATTTTGAAAACTCAACACTTCTATTCCAACCGGTAGTTGGTATTGCACAAATTGATGAAGATGACTCAGAGCTCGGTGAAGTTAAACTAGACAACATGTATGGTCTGAGTGCTCAGTGGATTTATAACGACTTTATGCTTAGAGGCTCTTACTTTGCTGCTGAAGCGAATCCAACCAATAGTGTTTATAACGGCACTTCAACGGATATGATTGCTGGTAAAGATGGTCAGTTTATTTCGATCGGCGCCCAATATGATAATGGCGACTTCTTAGCGAATGTGGAAGCTGCTGACGTTCAACTGGACGGGGAATTTTATGATTATCGCTCCGTGAACGGCTTGCTAGGTTATCGAGTAGGGAACTTTACACCTTACCTTGCAGCTGGCTGGGTAGAAACTACTGATGATGAAGAACGTAGTGGATTAAGCGCTTTAGTCATGAATTATGAGCGTATGTCATATTCGGTTGGTTCTCGCTGGGATTTTACAAAGAATATGGCACTTAAATTGGATGTTACTTACGTTGACTACAAAGACACCAGTGGTGGATTTGCTTCAAACCTAGAGTTGGTCGAAATGGGCGGGGGGTCTATAGTACCGACGGGCAATTTTAATGAAGATAGCTCACTTGTCTACTCAGCACGTCTAGACTTCGTATTCTAAGGGGAAGGGAACTATGAAAAAACTATTGACTCTTCTTGCAACAGCAGCACTAGCGTTTAATGCAACAGCGGGTATGGTTGTGATTGGCAACAGCGCAGGTGTAGACGCACTGAGCGAAGGCGATGTTAAGAAGCTATTTATGGGTAAGAAGACTCAGCTGCCGAACGGTCAAACAGCAAAAATTATTGAGCTGAATGACGGTGCAGAAGGCCGCCTAGCATTCCACTCGGTTTCAACTGGCCGTAGTGAATCTCAACTGCAGTCTGCTTGGTCTCGCCTCGTGTTTACGGGTAAAGCAGAAGCGCCAATCCAAGTCGCAGATTACTCGGCCGTTATCAACGCGGTGAAGAGCGATACAAACGCGATCGGTTATGTTGATGCATCAGCTGTGACAGGCGATGTAAAAGTGCTGACTCAATACTAATTGAAGTCAAAATAAAACCTTAAAGCGTTTTAGTTGTCACAAGACCAGTTGGGAAACCGAAAGGTCAGATGTATCACTTTGTTCTATACTAAAGGCAAGCCAAACGGCTTGTCTTTTTTTGTATCTAACCAATAGGAACAACATGAAACCAACCCTTATTAGCTATTCGAGGGTATCCAGTGCCAAGCAGTTAGAAGGTACAGGTATCGAGCAGCAGCAAGACTATAAATTACTGAACCAGTTATCCAAAGAGTACGGTTTGCCGATTGATGAGCGTACTTTCAGTGATGAAGGTCTATCTGGCTTTCACTCTCACAACCTCCAAGGTGAGTTTGGTCGGATACTTCAGCTTATCTCTACTGGTTCAATCATCAAGGGCTCTATCCTTGTCATAACGTCCCTAGACCGTCTATCGAGAGCCAAAACCAACGATGCTATGGAACTTATGTTATCGGTGATTAACCGAGGCATACGTATCTACACGGCTATGGACAGTAAGCTCTATTGTAGTGATTCCCCAAACCTTACTGCTGACCTTATCGTGTCTGTCATCATCATGGCACAAGCTCACGAGGAATCACTGAAGAAGTCGAAGAGAACCAAGGGTAATGCACTTGCCTTGATTGAAAGGTTTCACAAGGGGGAACGTGCTGCTGATGGCAATCCGATTGCAATTAAGTCGGTAGGCTCCTTGCCTTGGTGGGTGGAATCATCCGATGGTTCAGTAAAACCACATCCGTATTACTTTGGTGTAGCTCAGTGGATTGCTCAACAGTCTCTGAGTGGTGTTGGTACTACAAAGCTGCTTAGTGACCTTAACGAGCTGTACACACCTCCGAATGGTAAGGGATGGTATCGAACCACTGTTACTAGGTTCACCAAGAGCAAATCTCTAACTGGTTTAGCTGTGTTTACTCTTGATGGTGTTGAGCACGAATTATCAGGTTATTTCCCTCAGGTGATTACTGAGGATGAGTTCTATCAAATCCAAGCTAGGAAGAAGACTGCTACGCATTCACGAACCAGTAAGAACAAGCCTACTATCTTGAATGGGTTGCAGGTACTGAAGTGTCGTAGCTGTGGTGGTGGTATGAACTACTACACTGCTGGTGGACGTAAAGCCTATCGCTGCATCAATGGCATGACTAATCGAGCCAAGTGCAAAGGTATGAGCTGTAGCTCAGAGCCGGTACACGAAGCTGTGAAGCGTTCTCTGACTTGGTTCTCTGTTCAGCCTAAACCAGTGAAGGAAGACAAGGTTACGCCTGTGGTAGCGCGACTGGATGAAGCACAAGCTAAACTTAACCAGATGGAAGCTGACTATATGGAGAGTCCATCTAACATCATGGCTAAGATGCTTGCTCAAGTTGAACAGGATGTAGAAGCCCTACGCATCGAACTCGAAGAAACAAGACTGTCACAGGCAAGCACAGACGACTTTGGTACGTTTGATGAACCAGAGACAACTGACGAGTACAGGGATGTGATTGTTCGGTCTGTTAATACCGTGCAGGTCCACAAGATGGGTAGGAAAGAGATGCTAATCAGCATCTACTTCAAGTCTGGTTTGAACAAGCACTACTACATTAAGAACAACGAGGTTCTGCAAGAGGGTATTCTGTACTATGAACCACAAGCAGAGCTAGACCTACTGGATAAAGCCAACTGGATGCTGTTTGTTGCCGATGGTCGATTGAACCAATGGATTGATACAGGTAAGCCGTTGGATGTGTTACCTGACCCTTGGGAAGAGTGAACCAGATATAAGTAAGGCTACCGTTTGGTAGCCTTTTTTCATTACAGATTACCTGCGGTGTTGCCTCTACGGACTTCATCATAGGCTGCACTCTGTGCATCTCTACGGTCTCGTTGGTATTCATAATCTGCGCGTTGAAGAGCCCAAGCATCTTGCTGCATTGCCAATCGGTCTTGTGCAATACCTAAGCCTTGGAAGCCAAGCCAGCTATTAGCTAACACACCTGCACCTTGAATAGCCGGAGATACCCAACCAGATGAACGATTGCCTTGACCATCACGACCACCGAACATTCTATCGAAGCTGAACCATGAGTCACTTTGGTTGCCCGGTAAGTTAGCAATGTTGTTTTGCTGCTGGGTAGTAAACTGTAGTGGTTGTGTGTTCTGTGCCAAGGTATTGGCTGAATACATGTCTGCTGGATTGCCTCCACCATACATTGAACCAAATTGTTGTGGTTGCATTGGATTGTAGTTTGGGTCCCATTGACCAGTTGTTGGGTTAATTCCCGCCATAGTTAAGTTTCCTGTGTTGTATCGATACTAGTTCATTATGATACAGGCAAGCGTACGGTTAAATACCCATCGATAAACTCACTCAGGTATACGAGAAACAAACACAGGTTAATGTGGATGTGAGTGAGTTTATCCATAGGTATGAAAAAGCCAACCCGAAGGTTGGCTAATCACGTGAGTTCACTACGCTCACTAGGGACTGCCATCTGTCTAGGAATGGCAGGAGTGTTCATTATGTTAAGAGATGAACCATAGAGCAATAGGTCATGGGGTAGATTTCTCGACCATTCTCCAATATTGCATCACTCGTCCTCGTTTGACTGGTTCAATGGTTCTGTCCAGTTGCATCTTGAACTCTGCTAGCTGCTCATCAGATAGGTTAGGGTAGAGCTTCTTCAACGCGTCTGTATGGTCTCTGTCGTGGTTGTATGACCTAGGACGACCATTTGTCCTATTATCTCGTTCACGTTGCTTACGTTGCTGCTCAGTTAGCTTTTGCTGCTTACGTTGGAGGACTTCTTCCGGTAATGACAAGTCTAGGTAGGTTAGATCTGTCATTTGGTGAACCATGGTTTATCTAATCCGTTGGTCTGTTCCGTGTAGTAGCGGTTCGCTTTAACCGTGTTGTTTGCTTGTAGGCAACTCGCAGGATCTAAATCGATAGTACCTAATGTGTTGCGTGCTGCTTCGATGAACTCTGCAGGTGTGAACCATAAATCGTTCTTGTTGGTAGAGTGTTGCCCTACCATTACTGCTTTAGTCATTGGTACGTTCCATTAAGATCTGGGTAAACTTCATCTTCTTGAACTTGAGGGTAGCCCCTCCTGAAAATGAACCAACGAGCTCTAGGGCTGCGATAAGGTCTAGTTCGACCATTGGCATCATTCCAGTCTTGTTGCCTTGGTAGAAGCTGTCTCTGGTTTGATTGGCTTGGTAGATACCTTCCTTTTGTCGTGCACGAACCAGAGAGATAACGTGACGATGTTGCTTGCCGAAGTAATCAGCTATTTCTTTTGTGTTGGTAATCATTTGGTATGTTGCCTCATTGCGTGCTCTGCTAGTCGCAGTTTCTCACGAAGTTCGTTAAGCTGCTCTGCTGTTAATCCTGCCGAAGGCAATAACGTTGGTAGGTTAACCTTGTAGTGGTCAACTAAAATTGGCCACCGCTTTATAAGTTTCCCAGTACTGCCTCTCCGATTCATTCGGTGTTAGGCCACCATTGTACTGGTGCGGTCTGATTTGGCTGTAATATCTAATGATGTAGCCAACAATGCTCTTCCAAGCTTCGGATAAACTACTGTAGCCACAAGCTGGCACCCACTCAGTTTTTAGGCTTCTAAAGAAGCGCTCCATTGGACTGTTATCCCAGCAATTTCCTCGTCGAGATAGACTCTGTTTTATCTGATATCGCCAGAGCGTTTGGCGGTACTTACGACTCGTATAGTGACTGCCTTGATCGCTGTGAAATAACACATTAGAGGGCTTACCGCGTGACTCATAGGCCATCTTAAGTGCTTTTCCTGTCAGTTGGCTATCGGGTGAAAATGACATCGCCCAACCGATTGGCTTACGTGCAAAGAGGTCGATTACAACGGCAAGATAACTCCAACGATTTCCAGCCCACACATAGGTCACGTCACCAACCCAGACCTGATTAGGCGCAGTCACAGCGAACTGTCTATCTAAATGATTTGGGATTTCAATGTGCTCCTGAGCTGCTTTGCTGTAGCGGTGTTTGGGAAGTTGTCGGCTAACTAGCCCAAGCTTTTTCATCAGTTTAGTGGCTCTGTAGCGAGAGAACTTGATGCCCGAGTTCGTTATGATACTCGCAATAGTTCTAGCACCGGCTGAGCCATTACTAACGCTGTGAGCTTCTTGAACTAGGGCTCGTAGACGAACATCTTCTTCAGATTGAGTCTTGGGCTTCTTACACCAATACTTAAAACTGCTTCGATGGATACCGAACACTTTACACAGCTTGGCTACGCTGTAGCTCTGTTTGAGTTTCTCGATTATCGAGAATTGTTCAGTGAGTCCGACATCAACAGAGCAGTAGCCTTTTTTATGATTTCATTGTGCTCTTCCAGCTCAGCAATCCGCTTTTTAAGCTCACGGATCTCGATCTGTTCGGGGGTGAGCGGTGAAGCTTTTGGCGTGACACCTTGCCTCTCTTGCTTGAGTTGTCTCACCCACTTGTCCATGGCTGACTTGCTTACGTTCATCGCCTTCGCTGCTTCAACAACGGTATAGCCCTGGTCAGTGACTAACTGAGCGGCCTCTAGCTTAAATTCGGGACTAAAAGTTCTTCTTGTACGTTTTGTCATAGTTTCACCTGTTGTGTACGAGGTGCATTCTAACACCTCTAATCAGGTGGCCAAATTAACTATGCCACTACAAACACACATCTCGTTAAGATAATGGATACGTGTCACAAGAACTACAGCCCTAAGATCTTCACTCAAGTCTCTTCAAATATAAATCTACGACTTTCATTGACTGGTCATCTTCGGTTAGATTTTTTGTGCCTATTTCCCCTCGATTGTTCGGTCTCTTTTTATTCTTAAACGAATAGCATTCATCAACGAAATTCAAAAATACAAGCGGTGAAAAAGATATTGGTGTGGGGTGTTATTCCATATGGAATAGTTGATATTCAGATAAGAATATTTGTTGCCTGTATATTGCTCTGCTCTCGTCATAGATAGGCTTAAATCATGAACAAACGAATCACACTTATCCTTGCATCACTTGTACTTGTTGGTTGTGGTAGCGATAGCTCATCATCACCCGAACCACACTGCTCAGACGTGAACCGTATTGATGCTAGCGGGAATACTCACCTATTTAGGGTTAACGAGTGTAATGATGTTACCTCGTACCGCATCAAGTATGACTACTACCATCAAGTAGGTGCAGCTGGCGATAGCCTTACATTCTCAGACACTACAGGAACCCTCAAGCCTTACTACATTGTTAAGCGCGGTAATTGGTATCACTGGACAATCCAGTACTCAAACAATTCACTATGCTTTACGGAGACTTACCAGAAGTCATATGAAGATGATCGAGAAGTAAATCACTACTGCGATGACCACATGTACTATCACCAAATCATGAGCGAGTACGACTATGGTCATTGGGCAGATCAAGTAGATATTGCACGTAAAAACGCAAAATATTTTTAACCATGCGGGTACTTCAGTCCCAAAATTGATGAAATAAAATAGAGAATTAATATTCGCCTTGAGCATGGGTAAGACAGCATCACTTGCTCTGTAACATTGTCGAATTAAAACGAGAAATAATCATGAAAAAACTAATCACACTTGCACTATCACTCGTACTTGTTGGCTGTGGTAGCGATGACGCTACTAGCTGTAGTAACGAATGTCACGTACCAGAACCACCTAAACCAATGCTTCCTATTGAAGCTGTACCTGTGCCACCTATCGAAGAGGCAGAGCCTGTCTTACCTATGGAGCACTGCTCGCTGTACAACCACTACACCGTAAATAAGCACACTGACCTCATTACATTCGTGAACAATGAGTGTAATGGTGTGACTCTGGCAAGCTTTCAAGATGTACGAGGAACGTCTAAGTTAATACAAGGAACTTACGTAATTGAAGATGAAGATGCTCAATACGAGATTATCATCCAGCCGGTGTATTCAGCAGGTGAGCTGCTCAGAACTACTTACTACTACTATACGTTCCCACACGGTCAGGAATGCTATAGTAACTTCGTTAGCATCACTCACCAAGCACAGTACCATAACTTCCTAAGCGGTACTCACTACACTCAAGATGAGTGGTGTGATGGCGGTGAAACAATCTCACTACCAACTAGTATGGAAGGTGATGAAGGCCACGAAGAGAAATTAGCATTCTTTACTAGACAACGTGAAGACATGGAAGACTACGCGCGTGAAGCACTATTCATGGCAACTGAACTGTAAACCAACCTTGAGGGTACTTCGTACCCTTAAACTGAAATACGCGCACATGTGCTCAAGGCTCGTTTCTCTCTCTAAAAAAGAGCCACCTAAATGGTAGCTCTTTTTATAATTGAAATAGTTTGTGTTCTCTTTCCCAGTACCAGAGTATCCGGTCTCGTTTGCCAGAATCTTTGGTGCCATCCAATTGATGAAGGACATCTTCAATCTGTTCATCATCAAACTTAGGGAACATCTTCATTAGAACGTCTGTGTAGTCCCGTGAAGGGTCATAACTCTTTGGTCTACCGTTGGCTCTGTTTTCTTTCTCTCGTTCTTTCTGAGCTTGTTTACAAAGCCTCTGTGCCTTGGTTCTGGCAATACGCTTATGAACTTCTAGCGGTAGTGCCAGATCAATGTTCATTACTTCTGCTCCTCTGCGTAGATACCGGTCTTATTTAGGTAATTGGTAACAGTCACCCGACTTTTACCGATAACTCTAGCAATCTCTGCTTTGGACTTACCTTCAGCATTAATTTCGTCTGCGACTGCGAACCATGAAGGATTAGCGCGTTTACCCTGTAGGTCTCTCACTTCCTCTCTGAGTACTTCTACATCCTTAGCAAGTGTATCGTTGATAAGGTACTGCTCGCCTAGGCGCTGCATTACTTGGAATAGTAGAACCTCAACACCTTGCTCTTCTATTGCTTGTTGGTAGTTTTCAGGTAGGTCTTGTAGGTTCATGCTATTTCTCCTGCTTCACGTAGTGCTGCGATGTCTCGTTCAATGGTTCTAGTTGTTGCGCCAAAGGCTTCTGCCATTTGGGCTATTGTCATTCTTGAGTGGTGCTTTACTACCTGCTCTCTGCGAGTAATCTTGTTCAACTTGCCCATTGAAGCAACATTTGATTCAACTGAATCCATTCTCGCTCGTAGGTCTTGGACCTCGTGGGTAAGCTCCATGTTACCCATCGCTCTAAGTCCTGCATGAAAGTTACCGCTGTGCTGCTTGGCAAAGGTGATTGTTTGGTTCAATTTACGTCCTACTCGTGTTCGTGGGTTGTCGATGGCAGACACCCAGAGGTCGCCAAGATGTGACTGGTCGAGCTCATTAAGGAAAGGGGATATTTTCGCTGCTTCTTTTGCACAGGCATAAGCTCTTGTGTAAGGGTAACCAACAACTCTCAAGGCGTAGCGTTCCGGGTCAGGTATTTCGTGATGGATTGCTGTAGCTATCAAAGCGTCAACGGCTGTCGCTTCGTAATTACCCTGAGCTACGTGCTCACCTGCAACAGCCAAGGCTGTAATCATATGTTCGTGAAGGAACTGAGGTGCATACGCTGAACCAGTGGGCTCTGCTGCTTCGTGCTTGAGGTATTCCTCGTCTGTTTGGCTATCGATTTGTGCAATCCAACTAGATAGTTGAAGTTCCTTCTCAGTAGTGCGGTCAACCTTAGTGCGCATCTCCTGACGAGATTGCTTTAGGTGGTCCAGCATTGCCTGACGTTCACTGATAAATGACATTTAAGTCTCCAAGTCGTTCTTGTTGTCGATGGAGTAATTAAACCTACACTTAGGTATAGGTGTAAAGTAAAATAGTATAATTATTTTACTGTATTTGTTTGTGTCGGAAAAATGTCGGGTTTTTGTCGGTTTACTATATGAGTACCCTTACTAGGTATTAATCACAGGGGTAAGGTTAGGCTGGTGGAGAGGTTGGTAGATGTACATTCCTACATAGAGAAACATGCTTGTCCACGGCTGTTCACTCTGTTCAGTGAAACTGAACAAAACCCAAGATAGACGCGAAAAAAAAATAATATAACCCCTATATTACCAAATTGGTTCAGTTGGCAGATGTACGCTCCTCTATAGAGAAGAGGGTAAAGAGGTTTTCAGACCTTCGGACAGTCGAGTGCTGCTTTAGGGCTTCACCTACAGACTACGCCTCGACTGTGCGAGTCTACTGACTCACTCGGGTAGCCTTCGGCTTGTCTCTGCTACGCAGAGCCACCCCCTTAGTGAATCAGAATCCTCACCCATTCGATTCCCCTGTAGGATTGCCCTACACAGCCCTCTCAGGGTAGTGAGTGTGTTAGTTGAGCCATCACACCCCTTAGCTATTCCCAAGGCGTAAGGACAAGCGAGAATGTTCTACGATGGTTCTACCGATCTGAACCCGAAGACGGTGCCGGTGCGAAGCACTGGCAATGCGACAGCATAGTATTCTGGTTCGGGTTAGGTAGGTTCTCGTAGGTTATTCGAGTGCAGTCCTGATAGCCGCAGGGAATATTCGGACGAACCATTACTTACATCAAATATTAATCAGTCGGTACTGTAAAAAAGCAGTTCTCGTAAAACACGAGAACTCACGACAGGCAGGTAAAATAATCCCAACCCGTCCATTTAACGGGTTAGGTTGGATCGAGCATGAAGGCAAACCATACTTCATCGGTAAGGAAGTAGCTGAGAAGCTTGGATACTCGAATACAGCAAAAGCAATCAGCACTCACTGTAAGAGGGCTGAAATCCTACCATCCCAAAATGGGATTTTAGAATCAGCATCAAATCGAGGCACACAGATCATCCCAGAAGCAGACCTTTACCGATTGGTTATCAAGTCAGAGCTACTGTCGCGATTCGCGACGGCAGATAGCTGCCCCGTCAAATTGACGGGTTGGGAAATGCAGAACTTAAAATCAAAGGCATGAGCACATTAGAAAGAATAGCTAATAGGCTAGTGATTGAACCAAAATAAGAGAGGAGCATCCTTGCTCCTCTTCTTTAACCCTTCACGAGTGAACCAGATGTAAACCTGATAGGTTATTAACCTAGCTCTCTCTTCAGTAGTGTAACGCATACTAAATCATCGATATGTACTTTCAGCTTAGATGCTAACTGTATGCCCTTCCAAAGAGGGTCTTCGCCTTTAACGTGGAAGGCACAGTATTCACGTATAGTCATGGTAGCCTCCTATGGCTCTCTACAAGGTGTAAATGCTTAGTTGCTTATATTGTATAGCATTCTGTATGCAAATGCATACAAGCCCATACAGAGCCATATAGCACCCACAAAAAAGCCTCCGTACTGTGAGGAGGCTGATTCGTTCGATGAGCAAGGTAGTTTAGGTGTCTAGACAAAAGGCTACCTTGCATCAATCGAGTCCGAAGCCAGTGTAGTGAATGTGAACCATAGGTGCAATAGGGTCTGTTTTCGTTAGGAGAGAGAAACCACACTCTGTTAGTCAGAGTCAGGCTGTTGATTTTGTATAGGTGGTATTATTAACCCATCAGCCAAGCAAGCAATGACCTAGAGTTACCTTCGTATTGGCTGTAGCGAACCATCAAGCTCTCCTGAAGAAGTAGGTGGTTATCATTGGTCATCGAACCAATGAGTATCAACTTGTAAGTTGCAGAGTCCCTTAAGTGTAGGAACGTAAGCCGACCTCTTGAAAGATTGATAGCCCTAGATACGAGAAACCCCCTGAACCATATTGGCTAAGGGGGCTAAGTTCAACAACTGGGTAATCGCTGAATGAAGTCAGAATACTTCTCCGTTACCCTGCTTGCAATAGGGTAATCCGAATGAATAACCAATTAACTACAACAGTTCTAAACAATAACCTAACTATGTCGTCTGTAGAGATTGCAGAGCTGACAGGTAAGATTCACAAGAACGTACTTGTAGACATCCGTAAGATGTTTGATGAGCTTGAAATTGACTCGGCTGAATTTTCAGCCCAGTACAAAGATGGCTCAGGTAAGTCGAATGTAATGTTCAATCTTGACCGTGACCTAACTGATTGCCTACTAACTGGCTACTCCGCAATCCTTCGTATGAAAGTTATCAAGCGATGGAAAGAGCTGGAGAGGCAACAACAGTTCCAACTACCCCAGACAAAGGCAGAAGCTCTACGTGCTCTTGCTGATAGTGAGGAAGAGAAAGAACGTCTACAGCTTCAACTGGCTAAAACTGAACGTGAGAAGCATGTGTTAGCAGTCGAGAACGCAGACCTGTTCTTCGATGGTTCAAAAGCAGTGAACCAACTTATCAGCAGCATCGAAGATTACGAGTCATTCATCAACGATAAGTGCGACAGCATTGCCAAGGCAGTAGCAGATGCATTTAAACCAGAGTTCTATGGTGAAGCACGTTGTTCATCTATCGGTGTTAATCGTGCTCTTGAAGCTATCGGCTTCATCCAACGTAGTCCTGATGGTTCAATTCGCATCTGTCGCCAAGTAGTTATGACAAACATCGGTAATCACGAGCATGACGGCTACCCAGTATGGAACATTAATGCTCTTAAACGTTGTGAACCATTCCGTGAAGCTCTTGAGGCGTACATCAACAAGGAACTGAAATAATGAACAAAGGTATGAAGATTCGACTAGCTATCATCGAGCAACTAAAGAAAGCACATCAAGACATTGCTGATGAGACAGGTATGCCTCTATCAGTAGTTAACAGTATCGCAATTCAGCTGGTGGAAGATCAGGATGAAGAAGACTATGACTATTCGTAAATACCAACCCCCTAAGGGTGAACCAAAGTTCGCAAATGGTAAGTCAGTTGCCACGCATCAACGAGAATACCTAAATCCAAGAGGCATCTTTGACGATTTGCTCGATAGCGTCTTTAACTAAACAAAAGGCTCCTAAACAGGAGCCTTCTTTGTATCTACGAGTGGTTCACTTTACTTGAACACTACTGCCTTATCCGTGAAGCCTTTGTGCTTGGCAGCGAACATCGATGCCTGTTGCTTCTGATACTCGAAGTATTCAGCAGGATAAGCTACATCACCTAACTTGGTTTGAACCTCAAGAGAGTAAGGTAGCTTCACTACTTTACGTTGAACCATAGATAGTAGTTGGTCGCCTTTGTGCTCGAAGTACCACCAAGCAAGTGCTGGACCCATTGTAGCCTTAACCTTCTTCAGTGCTTCTGGTTTCCATACCTTCTCGAAGTATGCACCATCTGCACCAAACTTCTTCTTATCCTCGAACATATCCTTGGTCAACTTAACTACCACTGGTTCTAGCTTATCAAGCTTCTCTTGGGACTCATCACTGAGCTTAACCAAGAACTCACCAAGAGTCTTGATTGAGTGTACTTCTGGGTCTGCACCCTCGAAGAACTGCCTCATACGTTTGTATTCGTCTTTGTTTAGGGAACTGCTGAATACAGCAGCTACAAACTCGTTTAATTCTTTAGTCATGTCTCTAATCTCGTTCACTGGTTTAGATATGGAATAGCATACGGTATTGCTTACTATCTGTGCAATAGGGTAGGCTTACCTTACTCGGCTAGGTTTAGCGACTGAAAGACTGGAAACGTTCACTGGTTTGCCGAGTATCTTCCCTGAACGCATAGCCAAGAACGAGGTTATTACATGGCTAAACAAAGAACTCCTTCAGAGGCTCGTCCTCACACTGCCGTAGCTCTACAACCATTCAGCTATGCGATTCTATCTACCTTAGCTAAAGAGCGTGATATGAGCGTACAGCAGCTCATTGAAAGCCTGTGCGATACATATGCTCAACGTTGGATTAGTCAGCAAGCGAAAGGTTGAGCCAGATGTCAGTAGGTGAGATTCATTACGTTGATGATGACAAGTGTATGGTCATCAGTCAGGAAGGGCAGACCCTAACACTACGTTCATTCAAAGATGGTTCACTCTACACGGTTGGGGCAGAGCCAGAGCCAAAGAAAGATGTGCTTGATGTAGGTCGTATTGGTGATGGTCCATTCAAGACGGGTGGTGAGCATAGAGGTATGTATAAGCGTTGGTACAAGATGATGTACCGATGCTACATCACTGAAGACATCACACAGATTACCGGGGTTGAGGTTGTCCCTGAGTGGCATGACTATCAAGTTTATGCTCAATGGTTCGTTGATGCATGTGCTGGTCTTGAGGACTCTATTCATACTCCCCGTGCCACTGTGAAGAGACATAGAATCAATGCTGACTTTGGTCCTGCCAACTGCTTTGTTAATGCTCCCGAAGCCCCTGCGCCATATAAGCCAAAGCCTAAACCAAAGACAAAGAAGTACACCTACTACTACAAAGGTGCCAAGCTAGTGGTTAAGGACATCGATGCTTTCTGTGAGTATCACGGTCTAAGCCGCAGGTGTATGGTTGCTGTTCACAATGGCAACTACAAGTCTGACACATACAAAGGCTACTCTCGATACCTTGAGAGCTATTCAGTAGTAAGCCAAGGTGAAGTAATAACAATCACTGGTTTGTATTCGTTCTGTAAGCAACACGGACTTAGATACGAGACCATGCATAAGTTGTGTACCGGTAAGCGGAAGACTGCCTACAAAGGCTTCTCCCCTGTTGAACCATAGAAGATGAGGCTCCCGATTAAAGGAGCCCTTTTAGTAGTTGGCGTGGGGTTGCTTCACCTGCAGTGTTCTGTGCTGCCACATTTGAACCACCTACAGTGAACGTGTTGAAGAATGTTCTTAGTACATCTGTTGGCACCTTCTCGAACTGGAACGAGAAAATGTTATTGATGTATTCATTCTGTGTTGCACGATCACCCGGTAATGTCTGATATAGCTCCTTCTGCATTTCACGGTATACACGTTGCTGTGAGATTTGTGATGCTTCAGTCGCAATAGCGCGGTTAACCATCCAAGGAACAGCTACAAGGTTAGGGCTAGCAAGACCTGCCATAACTGTAGCCATTGCCAAGTCATCTTGACCTAGAACAGTACGTAGAGCACTTTCAGCTTCTGCACCAAGACCTTTGGCTGTAGTGATGTCAGCTAGTGCCTGTGTTCGAGCCATACGAGCTTCAGTGTTAATCAATCGACCCAAGGTAGACTGCTGTGCATTCCATGCATCTGGTTCAAGTAAACGAGTGTAATTGTCTACTTGCTGCTGTGTAAGGATGGCTCCATCAGCTGTACGGGCACCAGAATCAAGGATGTCAGAGATTTCACGACCAATACTTATGGATGCAATATCAATATCACCTTTCGCCACGTCAGTGATTACATTCGATGCATCTTCTGCGTTCATATTGAAGTAGTTGCGAGAGTTCTCGAACTGGTTGATGTACTGCTGACGGTAGGTAGATTGAATGGTGTTCGCGTTAGCAAAGTCAGGTGATGCTGTTTCCATCACTTGGTTCAGTTGATTACGGATTGCTACCAAGTCTGCACGAGTACCTCCATCTGCACGTCTAATCTGCTCATCTAGAGCACGTTTGGTGTAATCGAGCTCTTGGAACTGTGATGGGTTAGAACGATTATTACGTGCTGCCTTGCGTCCTGCATTCCATGCTTCTTTGAATGCTGGTGTATTGGCTAGGTCATTTGGCACTTCTTGTGGTGGAAGATTACGACTGTTATTACCTGCCTGAGTCTTACGAGGAGTTAGCGTAGTGTTGTACGCATTCGTGTAGAGATTGCTTGTGTAGTTGTTCAGATCACTCTTCATATTGCCTTCAAGCTGAACCAAGTTAGGCATTGCTTCATCAACAATCATGGTTTCGTTTACGCCTTGAGAGTTCTGGAATACACGAGAGTTATCTGGTGTAGCAATTAGCTCATCATTCGCAATAGGACGAGTCTGACCTGTATTACCTACGGATGGGTCCACTTGTGCTGGTGTTGGAACCACAGAATCACCGGGCATTACTTGGTTTGGTGTTAGATCATCACTTACACGTAGAGCACGAATACCTTCTTGTTGAACTTGCTGGCGATTAGCTAGGTCATCTACAAGTGAACCATAGGTAGGTGATGTGCCTCCTGCTTGTAGGTTTGCTTGGTCAGCCGGAGTTAGGCTCGATGGTCTACCTGCTTCTTGGTTCACTCGTGCGGTTAGTGCTTGTAGTGCGTTTAGGTCTGCCAAGCTAATGTCAGCACCCTCAACAGCACCAGAACGTAGCTGGTCAATCTCAGAGAGGATTTGATCACGGTTCATTCGACCTGCATCAACTTCACCTTGGATGTATCTGACAAGACTGTTCTGTGCTCTTTGACGCTCTGTGCCTTGGAGTCTATTCAAGCCAGCAAATGGTAAGCGCGATAGGGTACGAATACCTGCATCAGCAGCACCACCAATAACAGGAGCAGCTAAACCACCGATAGCAGCACCAACACCAGTATCGATAGCTGCTTGACCAACTTCACCTTGAGTAAGGTCTGCTTCACTGCCACCTAAGGCAGCAATACCACCTTCAACGGCACCAACACGAGCAAGGTTTAGTAGGTTGCTTCCTAGGCCTACACCTGTTGCCGGAGCTGCAGGGAGTGCTGCACCAACACCACCAACCACTTCCCCGGCAATACCTGCTGCAGGAGCTGCTTCATTGGCTGCTGCTACATTGGCACGAGATTCATCACGAGCTTCACGGTAGTTATCACCTAGAGAGCCTTCACCAAAGATTGTGTTGATTAGACCACGAACACCACCACTCATCTCATCAGCAAAACCAAAGGTAGCACCTTGCGATACACCACGTTGGAATGCTTCACGAGTCTCACCTGAGAACAGATTTCCTTGCTCTAGGGCATCGTTTAGCTGTGTATTGTTGTTTAGTCGGCTACGCAATGAACCAGTTTGAGTGAACTCCTCAACCATGGCATCAGCTTCTGCTTTCACTTCTGCTGTTGCCTTAGGCATATTGTTTTGGTTTGCAGCATGAATAGTATGAGCATTTGCAGGATTGTTGATTTGCATCTGATTCAACTTCTCCTGAGTCTTATTGCCTACCTGTTCTACACGCTGGTTCTGTGCAAATGCCTTGAGGTCTTGCTCTTGCTGGAATGTTGTGTAGTCGAAGTTCTCTAATGTACCGCCATTGCCTAGGTGTGTCTCAAGTGCTTCTAGTTGTGCACTACCATCCTGTAGGTCTTGGGCTACTGTGCGTTGCTGTGTTGGCTGTTCGGTAGATGGTTGAGCTTGTGATTGTGGTTCATCAAACTGATCGAAGACGTTGCCAGAAGCCCCCGAATGGGCATCCACTGCGTTAGTATTAATAGCTGGTTCATCGAATTGGTCAAAGATATTGGCCATATTAGAAGCCCTCCGGTCTGTAGCCGTACTTGGCTTCAAACGCATCAATCTGGTCTGGGTTAGCAGTTAAGTAGTCCAGTGCTCCTTGTGGTGCCGTGATCTGTGCACCTACTGGTTCAGGTTGTTGCTGTGGCTGACCACCATTGGCTGCACGAGATTGAAGGTCTGCAGCAGTAGCCTCTGCATTACCGATTGCTTCATTGGTCTTCTGTTCAACTTCAGCCTTGGATTCGTACTGTGGTTTGGTCCAGTTAGGAATGTCTGGGGCTAGATGGGCTTCAGCTACATCTAGTTCTTCAGCAGTCTTAACCAGTGAGTTATGTCCAGAAGCAATATTGTCACGAGTAGCTTTTACGGTTTGTAGTTGCTCTGCCAGCGTATTCCCCGACAGAGAATCGATGGTTAGACTCATTGCTGTATCTGATACAGGAGCAAATGCACGTACAATACTGCGAACGACCTCCAGTTTGCGAGATTCACTCTGTGCGTACAGGTCGTTAACTTCTGCATCACCAAACTGCATACCTAAAGGTTCAGCATACTTGTTGAGTAGTTGTCGTAGGCTATTACCAAATCGGGATGAGTCAGATTCCTGCAGCAGACTGATAATCTCAAGACTTTCATCGAGGAACTGTATATCACTTTGGATGTTGTTCCTTTCTGTCACGTAGTCTACAAACTGAGACTGACTGTACTGACCACGGTTACTAGCTAGAGCTGACTCAGCATTCAAGAATTCACGAGAAGCTGCTACTTGTTCTGCAGAGTAGTCTTGTTGGTTTGCTAATACTTCAGAGTGGAAGTCTACCATCGTAGGCTGTACTTCCTCGAAGTCCTCACCCATCTCGACTACCTGACCATTACGGTCATAAACACGTCCGTCTTTGCCTTTTGACCCATTGAGTAAGTTACCTTCACCATCACGGTACTTAATGTCAGTGGCAAACACATCTGCACCAGTTCCATTTAAGCCGGGTACTGACCACGCACCAACCTGCTTAGTTTCACCAGTAACATTGTTGGTTTGGGTCATTACTTGGCTATCACCGTATGTCTGTGTCACTGGGTCACTCCATTGAGGACGTAAACCTCGGTCTACTTCTAGCTGTGTAGTGTACTGCTGTAGTGCAACTTCTTTAGCCTGAGGAGACATGGTTTCGTCATTTCGTAGCTGTGTGCGAACGTAGTTCAACTTAGCATTGTCTGGTAGGTTTGCTACGGTTTCAGGCAGTTCAAGGTTGCTTACGTATTCTGTAGCTGCTGATTGAGCACCTACTTGCTGCTGTTCTTGGTTGAATCGCCACTGGTTGATGGTGTTGTTGGTAGCTTGTAGTTCAGCTGCGTTTACACGGTCTAGGTCAATCTGATTACCGTATTGAGCCAAGTCCTGACGGAATGCCTCAACATCTAGCTGACCATCACCTTGAGCTGCCTCTGCTGCCAATTGGTTCAATCGAGCGACTGCTTGAGATGTGTTCTGAGCTACACCTGTTTCGTAGTTCTGTTGAGCAATGTCTGTCTGCTCTCGCGCCATATCACGTAAGCCTTGGACTGCTTGGTTGATGTTCTTACCTGCTTGGTTTAAACCCTGCATAGGGTTCTGACTAGCAGCAATTCTGGATAAGTTGTTTAGTGCGTTATTCACACCTCGGGTAGCCATGGTAGTAAATTCCTTGTGTCTTTTTGGATGCATATCATCTTAATCGGACAAGGTAGGAAATGCGATAGGGTAGAGGGAAACAGATGTGAAAAAGCCGACACTAAGGTCGGCATTCTCAAGGAGCTTTGAACCATAGAGAAGTCAGCACGAGCTTCCCTACGTTCCGGTGTACTAACTGAGTGCTAATCAGCTACTAAAACCTACCTTCTAGGCTCACAGCGATAGTTTGGCTTGGTTGGTTCAACTATGGGCAGGTAGCTACTCCTACGTACATGGTATCGGCAATTCCACCCCAATATGCTCTTGGTCATTGGCATTAAGCATAACCGTCTAGAGCTCCATTGGTTTGCGTATCTAACTTGGTCCCTTGCTGATGAGCTAAACCAGAAGAAACAACTATGAGTTTCAGGCTATCTACCTACGTATGGTAGAGGTCAATCCAACACACCTATACAAACACTGGTTTGAGAAGCTATCTCTGCACAGAAGTCTATACGTCTGCGTTGGTATGGCTACATCCTACAAGGACAGGGAACCGGAGTGCAATAGGGTAGGGTGAAATAGAAAGCTATACCCTATAGCGTTCTGTAAGTGGGTTTGAGATGATTAGGATTCAATCGATTGAAGGAGTTTTACCGATGAAAGAAGCTAAACATATCGAACTTTCGCAGAAGGAAGTTTATACCCAACTACAGGAGCTATTGAGCCAGTCTCAATCACAAGCTACTGCTTACCAGACATACGTTCGTAATCTGATGACTCGTGCAATGTATAAAGGCGATGTAGATGTATCAGAGATTCCATCTCGTCCA
The DNA here is from genome assembly GCF_030409635.1 of Vibrio agarivorans. Lineage (NCBI taxonomy): Bacteria > Pseudomonadati > Pseudomonadota > Gammaproteobacteria > Vibrionales > Vibrionaceae > Vibrio > Vibrio agarivorans. The sequence goes on from NZ_JAUFQF010000001.1 coordinate 493,740, forward strand.
ACACCTGACTTCTCTGTGCCATACTGTGTTGTTCAGCCAGCAGACGTATCTGGTGCCGATGGTTCAACTCAAACCATGACTACTGAGTGGATTGGTGAGAAGGCTGTTCGCTTCCAGTGGTTCTTTAATGATGGTGGTGGTACGGACTTCCGTCCTATTGCAGATGGTGCAACATATACCGGTACAGATACTGCAGAACTGACCATTAACAATCTGTCTGCTACTTCAGAAGGCAACTACTTCTGTCGTGCATTCTCTCGCTTTGGTAATGCTGACTCGAACACAGCCAATGCTGCTGTAGTCTAATATGGTTCAATTAAGGAGATCCCCAATGAAAGACATCTTTGCTATGAGCGATGACGAGTTTGAAGCAGCTAAACCAAAAGACCTAATGAAGTTAGAGGTGGCTATCCGTGAAGCATCGGAAGATGAAGACGAAGTGGTAGTTGAGCCATGGTCTGTTACACAGGAGTTCAACACCCTGACTCTAGAAGACCAAGCTAAGTTTGGTGAAGCTCTCGGTGTAGAGAAGTCAGACGATGTTTATGCTGTTGTCGAAGAGATGGACAACAATGAACGTAAACACCTACTGAAACAGCTACTGCAGAAGCGTCTAGAGATGCTAGGCTAGCCTATCGCATTTGAACCAGTAGTTAGATAGACTGGTGATGTCGTAGTAGTACATTCCCCTTGGATTAGATAGGCACCTTTCGAGGTGCCTTTTCTATTTATGCCCATAAAGCTGTGTAGCCTTTGTATTGGGGGATGCTGCCCATCATTAGGTCTCGGATAACTTTTGTTGGTAGAGGTAGTTCGTCCATTAACTTCATGGCAACCTCTGTTCGAGCTGTTGAACCATCTGGCTTCATTACTGCAACTACCTTACTCTCTTTCCGGTATTTCCTGTCCTTGTATTGGTGCAGGTAGCCTACTTTACCGTAGCGACCGTCAGTCTTGAGTTTTGAACCAGATTGGTAAGTCTCCTCGAACTCGTACTCATACATAGCCATGTCCAAGGTGTCTTGGCTTGGTGTGTTATTCTCCACCCAATGTGAACCAGTATCGATGAAGAACAGCACCTTGTTTGGGGTGATGATGTAGGCTTCATTCTTGTATGTAAAGCAGTTCTGCCATCCGTGTAATTGAACCAATTCTTGTGTGGTATGCGTCATGCGAATGCCCTCTGTGTTTGCCTAAGTAATCCCATCTCTTGCTGTTCAATAGCATCAGTATCTTTCTGTGCTCGCACTGCTGGGTCCATAACGCGCTTGTGGTAAAGGCGTTCCTCGTTCACCTGCAGAATTGAACCAGTGTTGATGAACTTGATTGTGTAGATTGAGCCTTTGCCTCGGTAGCGTGGAGCCTTTAGAACCATATAGCTACCACATGTATTGGTCCCATGCTTAGTGCCTTCATCAAATCTATGCTTTCTCACGCTATGTCTCCTTTTGGCTATGAACAGTAGTGTAAATGCTACTTAAACCGAATGGTATAGGGTGAAATGCAGGAAATTTCGAGGGTGTGAGCGCAATAAGCTACCTAATACAGAGACTATATTCTGTTCATAATTTTACACACCCTGTTCATATTCTTTCACATTCAACACCCACATAGCATTTTGATTTAAATCAAGTTATTACCTACACCCCCTACATTAACTCGACTTCTAACTATCCCAATATCACTACTTTGCTCACTATCAGTGCCATAAGCTATAAGCCTCTGTAGAGCCCTCTACGAGGTGAAACCAGAAAGAGATACAAATGCTCGGATGTAGGGGAAATAAGCCTACATTGAGTCTTATGGTTCGCAGGTTTTGACGAATATCTCTCATATTATTTTGCAGGTTTTTCTCTCATCTGAAATCTAGGTGTGAGTGTAGTACTTATAGATATATCTTGGTGAGAACTTTATACCCCCCCCCCTATCAACTTCTCAGCTCCTCAATATCGAACCCCATAGCTACCCCAACTATCTAGTAAGCCTTGATACATAAGGGCTGGCTCAATCGTGAGAACGTTTCATATCTCTTTACTACCTTTATATGTGTATAGCAAATACTATACATCCATACCAACGAGGTGAGCCAACGGGCTAGAGAGGATAGGGAGCAAAACCTTATCAGTCACAGACACTCTCAATGATGCAACGACCTGACCTCAAGTGTACTGCTCTTTAACAATCTGAACCATTAGGAACAAGTATGGACTTAGACCAAACCAAGCGACTCACAGAGTCAAAGGAACGTTGGGACGAGGCAAAGCAAACGATACTGACCAACATACAGCGTAGAGCTTTGGACGTGATTAGACGTGCGGAGATTGCCTACGTTGAGGGACGTATCGACCATGTACCTGACTATGGCTATGTGATTGAACCAAACATCATTCAGCACCGTGACATAGACAGATACGAACAGCGACTCAATACGCTGATTGCCAAGTCTCAAACCAAGTAGGGATTTATTCATAGGCATTGGCTAACAGTGTCTATGGCTGAATGAACCAACAGAGAAATGAACCAATGAAACGAATAGGCGAACGCATTGCATGCTGGCTTAACCGTAAGGCCATTGAGCAGTACTTGTTTGAATTAGCCGAAGCTAAGTACCCAGACAGACACGTCACGGAATATCGAAGGTATGTGCACAGTGTTTGGAGTAACACCTCAAACCTTAAATACCGTCCAGACATGCTACCAATGACACGTTGGGCAGCACTACACCTTTACAGCTTGAACCGCTAACTAATAGGGCAATCCTGCCCTCATTTGAACCAAAGAGGAAACGATATGCGAATAGCACGAACACTGGCTCACGTAGCGTTAGAGCTACATAGGCAAGGAAGCACAGAGCAAGCAGAGAGGATATGGCAGGAAGCCAAGGGAATATTTGAAAGAGAGCTTAGGCTGACCAACTCCAATCAGACAGCCTAAGCAGTACCAACCTTAACCAAAAAGTCAGTATGCGAGAGTGTACTGACTTCCTTAACCAAAGGAAAGTCGAATGACTACCATGAACAACCTTCTAACTAGCCTACGAACCTCACTTGAAGATGCATACAACTATACGAACGAAGTAGATACATACTCTGTTGTTTGCGAATGGGCAGACCGTGAAACCATCCAGAACCATGATTGCAGAAGCATTATTGACGATACAGAGCTTTACCGACTTATCGACTTCTCAGATGAGCAAGAAGCTATGCAAGGTGCAGAGAGCATCAACGAAGCAATCACAGCAGTAGCTTATCGAATCGTTAGAGAGCTTGGATTAAATAAAGCTGACTCAATCCTCACAGACATTAAAGGGGGGAACGAGTAATGCACAGTTACGAGATACCAACAGAGAACGACTACGAACTAAACGAGTTCTGGGACAACTTCTTCGAGGATGACGAAGAGTGAACCAACCAACTGTACTACTTATCGCACTTGTCCTTGGCATTGTGTGGGCTGCAATTGTCATTCGTAGCAGTGGTGACTAACCTTAACCAATGAGTAAAACATGAACAAACTACTACCACTTTCCCTAATCTTCACAGCACTAAGCGCACAAGCAACAGAATACGAACCAGAGAACGCTATCTCTGTTGCCTACGGTGACAAGATGTTCAGCACTACCTTCTACCTTAATAATTCCTTTTACTTGGGTGTAGCGACTAATCAAGAAAGCACAGATTCGATACAGCCAACACTTAGCCAAGAAAGGTAAGTGAACCATATCAAAGAAGGGAGCTACGGCTCTCTTTTTTATTACCTAATGTGTATAGTGTGGGCTATACAATGAACCAGAGGAAAGAATATGCTCGATGTGAGTGACGAAGCTATCAAGGTGTTCTTAGCGAACCTGAGCGATAGTCAGAAGAAGAAGCTACAAATAGTTGATGACCTGCTTGCAGGTGAACCAGTGAAAGATATTACTGTCAGACGTAGTGTTACGCGTGACTACGTGTACCAAGTGAAGCGTAAGCACAAAATCAACTAATGAATCAGGAAGATACCTACACATAATCTGATAAATATCTTAGACTCGAATGTGTGGGTAACTACTGAAAAACCTCCGAATTTTATACACAAGTGATACAACGTATCATCGGTGAAACCAACTGGTCTTTTTCTTTTTCAGTAGGTTATACTCAAATTCTATCCCTGAAGGAACATAAGGAATGATATATGGGAAAAATGAAACAGGTGGTGTTGGGTGTGTCAATGACACTCGTTGCGTTGTCGGTTCATGCACAAGACCAACAACCCCAAATTATAGAAACCACACGCCTTGTTGGTTTTGGAGAGGCTAAGTATCCAGCCGATTTTTCTCATTTCGATTATGTTAATCCGCAAGCACCTAAATACGGCAAAGTGACCTATGGGCAAGTAGGGACGTTTGATAACTTTAACCGCTACGCATCACGCGGTGTCGCAGGTGCGGCAACCGGTCAGCTTTATGACACCTTAATGTTTAGCCCAGCAGATGAAGTCGATGCGTACTACCCACTCATCGCCGAAAAAGTACGCTATGCCGATGACTACTCATGGCTAGAGGTGGATATCAATCCAGCGGCAAAATTCCACGATGGTCAGCCGATCACGGCACACGATGTTGAATTTACCTTCCAAACCTTTATGACTAAAGGGGTTCCGCAATATCGTGTTTATTATCAGGACATTGAGAGCGTCAAAGCCATCAGTGATACTACGGCACGAATAGAGATGAAAAATCCCAATCGTGAAAAGCTGTTTAGTTTAGCGCAGTCAATGACCGTACTTCCAAAGCACTTTTGGCAAGACAAAGATTTTTCAGAGCCTCTAGATACGCCTCCAGTAGGCAGTGGTGCTTATAAAGTGGCAAGCTATAAATCTGGCCAGTCACTGACTTACGAGTTAGTTGAGGATTACTGGGCTAAGGATTTACCGGTCAATGTTGGTCGTAATAACTTTAAACACGTTCAGTATGATTACTACCGCGATGAAACGGTAATGCTTGAAGCGTTTAAAGCGGGTGAATTTGATTACCGTGAAGAATCATCTGCTAAGTTTTGGGCAAACTCCTATACGGGTGCTAACTTTGACCGTGGCTTCATAAAAAAAGAGGAGATCCCGCACTCCAAGCCAACGGGTACTCAATCTCTTGTGTTTAATATTCAAAAACCGGTTTTTTCCGATCCGAAAGTGCGTGAAGCCCTCAATTACGCTCTCGATTTTCAGTGGATGAATGCAAACATGTTCTACAACCAGTATGAACGTACACGCAGCTATTTCCAGAACACAGAATATGAAGCTAAGGGTTTACCAACAAAAGATGAAATCGCGGTACTTGAACCTTTTGGCGACAAGATTCCACCACGTGTGTACAGCGAAGATTATCAACCACCAGTCACCGATGGCTCAGGTCGTATTCGAGCGCAAATGCGCACTGCATTTGCTCTGCTAAAAGAAGCAGGTTGGGAGTTACAAAACAAAGTAATGACCAATGTTGAGACTGGCGAAATAATGAGCTTTGAGCTGCTTATTTATAGTCCAACCACGGAACGTATCGCGATCCCAGTGCAAAAGAACCTGAAGCGCATGGGTATTGACATGAAAATCCGTACCATCGATACCACGCAATACATCAAACGCTTACGTGAACGTGATTTTGACATGGTGTCATCCGCGTACCCAGCGTTCACCCATCCAAGCCCTGATATGATGATCGTTTGGCACTCTTCTTATATTGATTCAACCTATAACCGTGCGGGGGTTTCTGACCCAGTGGTGGATGCGTTGACAATGGAGATTGCTGACAATCAAGAAAACCCAGAAAAACTGTTATCGCTTGGTCGAGCGCTTGACCGTTATCTCCAGTGGAACTTCTATATCATTCCGCAGTGGCACAGCAGTATCTATCGCGTCGCGACTTGGGACAAATTTGAACGCCCAGAGATCACACCGAAATACGATTTGGCGATTGATACTTGGTGGGTATCGAAAGAGAAAGCCTCAAAACTCCCAGCTAAACGCCAATAAGGAAGTGACGCACAATCATGGCAGCTTATATTTTTCGAAGATTGATTTTGGTGATCCCCACGCTTTGGGCGATCATCACCATCAACTTCTTTATTATCCAAATTGCACCAGGTGGGCCGGTTGAGCAAGCGATTGCCCAATTAGAAGGCCACTCCTCTGGGATCATGGAGCGATTCTCTGGTGGCGGGGCAGAAGTGGATCTCCCTTCCGGTCAAGATACTTCAGCTACTGGTTATAAAGGCTCTCGTGGTTTAGACCCCGAAGTGGTCGAAGAGATAAAAAAGCAGTTTGGTTTTGATAAACCCATACTAGAACGCTATTGGGACATGTTGAAAAACTACGCCACCTTCAACTTTGGCAACAGCCTGTTTAAAGGCGGTAATGTCATTGACCTGATTATCGAAAGGTTGCCAGTCTCGATCTCATTAGGGCTTTGGAGTACGTTGATAATCTATATCGTGTCGATACCGTTAGGCATTATGAAAGCGATTCATCATGGTTCTCGCTTTGATATTTGGTCAAGTGCGGTGGTGATTGTCGGCTATGCAATACCTGGGTTTTTGTTCGCGATTATCCTGATTATCTTCTTCGCCAGTGGAAACTATTTTAGCTGGTTTCCGCTTAGAGGCTTAGTCTCTGATAATTTTGAACAGATGACGATGCTGCAACAAATCGGTGACTATTTCTGGCACTTGACACTACCAACGTTAGCAATGGTTATTGGTGGTTTCGCGACTTTAACTATGCTGACAAAAAACTCGTTCCTTGATGAGATCAATAAGCAGTATGTGGTTACCGCTCGAGCCAAAGGGCTCGATGACAACAAGATTCTTTACCGACATGTTTTCCGTAATGCGATGCTGATCATTATCGCAGGCTTCCCGAGTGCGTTTATCAGTATCTTCTTTACCGGATCAATGCTCATAGAAGTGATGTTCTCTTTGGAGGGGATTGGGCTGCTTGGTTTTGAGTCTACGATTCAACGTGATTATCCAGTGGTGTTCTCGTCTTTGTACATAATGACGTTACTAGGTTTGATTCTCAGCATTATCTCCGATTTAACTTACACCTGGGTTGACCCACGTATTGATTTTGAGGCACGTTAAGATGCTATTGAGTGGTAAAAATAGACACAGAAACCCTATTTGGGAGGCTCGTTGGGCAACGTTTCGCTGCCATAAGCGCGGTTTTTATTCGCTATGGATTTTCTCGATATTGTTCTTCTTTAGTCTCTTTGCCGAGCTTATCGCTAATGATACGCCACTTGTGGTTAATTATGACAGTGGATGGTATTTCCCTATCGCGACACAATACGCTGAGACAGAATTTGGTGGCGAGTTTGAGACCGAAGCGGATTACACCGACCCTTATGTGATTGAGCTCATTGAAGAGAAAGGCTACTTAATTTGGCCGCTTATTCGATTTAGTTACGACACGATTAACTTCGATGTTGTTGGCTCAGTACCATCAGCACCGAGTGACGTGAACTGGTTAGGAACGGATGATAAAGGCCGTGATGTTCTAGCTAGGGTTATTTATGGCTTTAGAATATCGGTCTTGTTTGGTTTTGTGTTAACCATTGTTTCTAGTGTTATTGGTGTTGCCGTTGGGGCCAGTCAGGGGTATTACGGCGGTTGGCTCGATCTCTTCGGACAACGATTTATAGAAGTGTGGTCGGGGATGCCCACACTCTTCTTGTTGATCATCTTGAGCAGTTTTGTAGAGCCTAACTTTTGGTGGTTGCTGGGCATCATGGTGCTGTTTAGCTGGATGGGCCTTGTTGGGATCGTTCGAGCAGAGTTTCTTCGTTGCCGTAATTTTGATTATGTTCGTGCAGCGCAAGCGATGGGTGTTGATGATAAACGTATTATGTGGCGACACATGCTTCCTAATGCGATGGTTGCCTCCCTTACGATGATGCCGTTTATTTTGTCTGGTTCTGTTACCACGTTAACTTCACTCGACTTTTTGGGTTTCGGTTTACCAGCAGGCTCGCCGTCTTTAGGTGAATTACTTGCACAGGGTAAAGCTAATTTACAAGCGCCTTGGTTAGGGCTCTCAGCCTTTGCCGTACTATCTATCATGTTAACGCTGTTGGTCTTTATTGGTGAAGCCGTACGCGATGCATTCGACCCACATCAAAAAGGACACTAAGCCCATGAATGATTCTTTACTTAGCGTCTCAAATCTGACGGTTGGCTTTAAGAGTAAGGGCGGAACTCGTACCGTTACTCAAGGCGTATCACTCACCATTTGTAAGGGAGAAACGCTTGCGTTGGTGGGAGAGAGTGGCTCGGGCAAATCCGTTACTGCTAATTCGATTTTAAAATTGTTGCCTAAATCTACGGTCGAATATCAAACGGGTGAAATTCATTTCGATGGTAGTGACATGCTGAGTTGTTCAGAGAGACAACTACGTGGTATCCGTGGTGGACGCATTGGAATGATATTCCAAGAGCCAATGGTCTCTCTTAATCCTCTGCATAAAGTTGGCAAACAGCTGGTTGAAACCTTAGAGATTCACCGAGGCATGCGCGCAACAAAGGCGAAAGTAAGAGCATTAGAGTGGCTAGGAAAAGTCGGTATTCGCAATCCAGAGCAGAAAATTGAAGCTTATCCACACGAATTGTCGGGTGGTGAGCGTCAACGTGTGATGATTGCGATGGCACTGATTAATGAGCCAGAACTGTTGATTGCCGATGAGCCAACAACGGCACTCGATGTCTCGGTTCAGGCACAGATACTTGATCTTTTGAAGTCGCTACAGCAAGAGCTTGGCATGGCGATGCTGTTCATCACACACGATCTCAGTATTGTTAGGCAGATTGCGGATCGCGTCGCTGTTATGAAATCCGGAGAGCTGGTTGAGGTGGGTGAATGCAAGCAGGTATTTCACTCACCGACACACAGTTATACAAAAATGCTTATCGAATCAGATCCAAGAGGCGAGCCTGTCGCGCTGGCAGAAAATGCAAAGACGCTGATGCGGGTAAATAACCTGAAAGTTTGGTTCCCGATCAAAACCGGGATATTTAAACGCACAACTGATCATGTAAAAGCCGTGACTGATATGCAGTTTGAGTTGAAGTCTGGCCAAACCATCGGCGTCGTCGGTGAGTCAGGCTCAGGCAAATCAACTACAGGGCTTGCGATCCTAAAGCTGGTTAATTCTGAAGGTGAAATTTACTATGACCAGCAGGATATTCAGACACTAGACCGGAAAGGCATGCTACCTTATCGAAGCCGTATGCAGGTGGTGTTTCAAGACCCGTTTTCAGCTCTCAATCCAAGAATGTCAGTAGCGCAAGTGATTGGTGAGGGGGTGCGTGTTCATCAAGAGATCGGCGAGGTTGATCTCGATGAGCAAATTAAAGGAGTGATGCTGGAAGTGGGGCTTGACCCTGAAACACGTCATCGTTACCCAAATGAGTTCTCGGGAGGCCAGCGTCAGCGGATTGCGATTGCTAGGGCGCTCATCTTAAAGCCAGAGTTTATCTTGTTGGACGAGCCGACTTCCTCACTCGATCGAACTGTACAGGCGCAAGTCCTTGATTTGCTCAAATCACTGCAAGAGAAATACGGCCTGACCTATTTGTTTATCAGTCATGATTTAAACGTGGTGAAGTCTCTGTGCCACTATACGATAGTGATGAAAGCCGGTGAGATTGTTGAGCAGGGTGATACTCAAACCTTGTTTGCGACCCCTAAACACGATTACACTAGAACGCTTGTGTCGCTTTCAGCGATGTAGTTAGATAATTTTTGAGGTTTAGTGTGGAAGAAGAGTACCAAGAAGAGATAGAGATTGAAGCGATTGGTGTAGAGGTCTCATCTCAGCCGATAGAGCTGTATAAGGTGCTTAAATTGGCTAACGTCGTCGACGGAGGCGGTCAAGCGAAACACTATATCGCTGAGGGCTATGTCGCGGTTAATGGCGAGCTTGAAGTCCGTAAACGTCGCAAAATGTATGATGGCGACTTCCTAGAGTTTAACCAAGAATACTACGTTGTTGTTTGTGATCAGCCGCCGATCGAAGAGGTAGAACAGCCTAAAGCTCAAGTGCAACCTAAGGCTGAAAAGAAGCGCAATGAGAAGAAGGCTAAACAGAGCCAGTCTCGTGCTTCTTCTAACAAGCCAGCTGAGAAGACGAATAGCGAAACCTCTGCCGAGCAAGATAAGCCGAAAAAAAGCAGTGGCGGGCGAGGGGAGATCAATTTCTTCTAGTCGCTGTAACGATACTAACGGGGTCAGATAAATAACTGACCCCGTTTCTATTTATTGTGTCTTTATATGAACTAAAATCACTCAAAACAGTGAAATTGCTTGCTCCGAAGTGCGAGCCTATCGATGGGTCAAGTCATCCATGATCGGGCATTCACTTCCTTCATCTCCTGGGCAGCTCATCACCCAAGCTTGCAGTTGACTGCGAATAGCTTCGAGTTGCTGAATTTTTGTTTCCACTTCTTTTAGTTTTTCTTCGGCATGAGCACGCACCTGTTTACTGGTTCTATTTGGGTTTTCCGCAAGTTGTACGAATTCTTTGCACTCGACTAATGAGAAGCCCGCAGTTTTTGCTCGAGCTACCAGAATGAGCTGCTGAATATGTTTGTCGCTATAGTCGCGATAACCACTTTCTGAGCGTGAAGGTGGAAGAATAAGGCCCTTTTCTTCGTATAGACGGATGGATTTCGCTGTCAATCCCGTCAACTTTGCTACTTCTCCGATATTCATCGTAGTAATTACGCTCCTTGATGCTATGATAGAAGGCGAGTGTTCATATTGTCATACAACTCAAATTATTTTGAATTCAAATTGTGAGTTATTAGCGGCATGCAATTGTGTTCACACCACAGTGTTTCTTGGCGCAACCGATTGCGCAGTATTTATATAATTTGAGGTGTGAAGAAATTATGAATTTGATTTATGTCAAAAAAAGCTGTTAACTTTTGTTGATATCACCAAATAAAAGTTGAAACACTCAAAAATTATTGAATAATAGGCTCAACAACACAGGGTGCTCCACACCTTTCTATATTACAGGATTATACTCATGTCGAAATCTTTTGTACTGGTTATCAACTCAGGTAGTTCATCTCTTAAGTTTGCTGTTATCGATGCAGCAACAGGTGATGATGTTCTTACTGGTTTAGGTGAATGTTTTGGTCTTCCAGAGTCTCGCATGAGTTGGAAATTCAACGGTGAGAAAACTGAAATCGCTATCGAAGGCGATGACAGCCACCACAAGATTGCTATCGGCAAGCTAGTTGGTCTAACTGAAGAGCTTGGTTTCTCAAACGACATCGTAGCTATCGGTCATCGTATCGTGCACGGTGGTGAGAAATTCACTACGACTGTACGTATCGACGAAGAAGTAACTGCAGAGATTGAAGCACTTTCTGATCTTGCTCCTCTACACAACCCTGCAGGCGCTATCGGTATTCGTGCAGCGATGGAAGCTTTCCCAGCACTTCCACAATTTGCAGTGTTTGACACAGCCTTCCACCAAACAATGCCAGAAAAAGCATTTACAGGTGCTATTTCTAACGAGCTGTACACTAAGTACGGTATCCGTCGTTACGGTTTCCACGGTACTAGCCATTACTACGTATCTCGTGAAGCAGCTAAGATGCTGGACAAGAACATTGACGAAGCAAGCTTTATTTCTGTTCACCTAGGTAACGGCGCATCAGTGTGTGCGATTGAAAACGGTAAGTCAGTTGATACCTCAATGGGCTTTACGCCACTCGCTGGTCTTATGATGGGTACACGTTCTGGTGACCTTGACCCAGGCGTTATCGAATTCCTAATCAAGAAAGGTTGGTCAACTGAACAAGTATTTGACGCACTAAACAAGAAATCTGGTTTCTTAGGTGTTTCTGGTCTAACTTCTGATGCACGCGGTATTCTAGATGCGATGGAAGAAGGTCACGAAGGCGCTAAGCTAGCGTTTGAAGTCTTCACATACCGTGTAGCAAAATACATTGGCTCTTACATGATCCCACTGTCACATCTAGACGCAGTAATCTTTACTGGTGGTATCGGTGAGAACTCACTCCCAATTCGCCGTGAAATCTTGAACAACCTAAAACTTCTAGGTTTTGTTGAAGACGAAAAAGGAAACGAGGCAGCTCGTTTCGGTGACTCAGGCATTATTGCAAAATCTGACATTTTGGATGCGGTAGCGATGGTTATCCCAACAAATGAAGAGTTTGTAATTGCACAGCAGTCTGTAGAGCTTCTTTAATCTCTCGTACTGCGCCAAACCTACTTAGGGAAGTCATGCTCCCTTAGGTTTTACCTCGATTTAGTATTGATAGTTTTATTTTATCCTTGCCCAAGCGGTCTTTGCTTGGGCTTTTTTTTATTCAAAATGCCTGTCTATTGACCTCGCCAAAGACAAACGACCAAAAATTGCTTTTCTTAAGCTAATCAAATGTCAAAATTTATGTTCTGAAACTGACTCACAAAACACGCTAATAGCAGTCATTTACGACGCCGTTATTGACGTAAACTACTGAATATATTTAAGTATTAACGTTAGTTTGTTGGTAATGAAAGACCAAATAACCATTTCGATATCGTCAGTTTCAGGTTCACGTCACTGGCATCTTGATAAGCGAAAGCGCGATCGTATCAAAGGTATGGGTTACGCTTTTGTAGCGATTTTAGTCACGGTTATATCAATTACAACATACCTCTATTTCGCAGTGGATCACGTTCATCTACGCAACTCCCAGCTCATTGTTGAATCGAGTAACTTAAGCAGTGAACTAGAAGCTTTATCTTCGATGAAGGAGCAACTTGAAGATGAACTGATGGAGCGTGAAGCACAGGTTGCTATGGTGTCAGATAGGCTATCAGACATTGAGTTATTGCTTAATCCGGCTGACAACTCGGGCAGTGGCTCATCGCTAGAGGCACGTTTAGATATTGCTGCCATCACCATGAGCACGCGTGTAATGATGCTGTCTAAAATCCCAAACGGCTCTCCTGTCGGTAAAGCACGTATCTCCTCGGGATTTGGGGCGCGGGTTCATCCCGTTACGCGTGAAAGGCGTATGCATCGCGGTTTAGACTTCGCAGTGAATACAGGGACGAATATTTATGCGCCTGCAGATGGCGTCGTTGAGGTTACGAGGCGTAGTGATCAAGGCTCAGGTAACTTCTTACGTCTGCAACATGCTTATGGGTTTTCAAGCTCTTACTCCCATTTACACCAATTTAAAGTGCGTCAGGGGCAGATGGTAAGAAAAGGCGATTTAATCGCAGTTTCCGGTAATAGCGGTTTATCTAGTGGTCCACATTTGCACTATGAAGTGCGGTTTGTTGGTAGAGCGTTAGATCCCCTCAATTTTGTTGAGTGGGGGTTAGATAATTTTGAATTAATAGTCGAAAAGGAAAAGGTCATTCCATGGGAATCTTTAGTAAACACAGTAGAACTGAGACTAGCACAACTATTGCAACCCTCATCGCAAAAGGTTGCCACGCTAACGGGCAGTTAAAAGTCGAAGGCGATATTCAGGTTGATGGTTTTATCGAAGGCCGTATTGATGTCAAGGGAACGCTTGTCGTATCAGAATCTGGACGAATAAAGGGTGAGGTGTTTAGTAGTAAGCTAGTGGTGAATGGATTAGTCGAAGGGGAATGCACTTCTTCAAATATTGAGGTACTAGCCAAAGGGCGTTTGAATGGTAAGGTTTCTTGTCATGAGTTGTGCATTGAGCCTGGCGGCAAGTTCATTGGTGAAAACTCTGAAATGGCGCCAAACGATGTGACCAGTATTCATGATAAAAAAGTCTCTTCAGGCCCCGAGGCCAAAACAAACAAGCCACAAAAAAAGCAGGCTTAGAGTGATATTTCTAGGCGATTGAGTTGGTTGTAATTTAATCTGTGCTAAATCTGTGATTTGCCACATCAAGCTAGTCTATACGAGCTCATTTTTGTCACAGATACTCCCTCAAACATTTCGTTCTTGGTATACGCTTAATTGAGATATGCAAAAGCTTCAAGAATCGAATGTTTGAGAGAGTTATATGGATGTAGTTTTCTTTGTCGAAGTAGATGGCGTTGTCTGGAAGGTACTGGAAAACGGTGCTTGGGTTCAGGTCAACAATTCAGAAGTGCTGTCAGCTGACATACCGGTACTAAACGCAACGGTTGTACAAGTGGATGGTCAAACCAATCCAACGGAGAATCAGGATGCGGTAGGGGAGCAGGATAACCAACAAGCCGCCAATGATATCCCAGATGAGTTAGCCCAGCTTTTTCAAAACAGCCTTGTTACAAGCCCTTATGCCAATAATACCAACTCACTTGATAATGCCTCGACTTCCAGTTCTGGTTTAATACTGACTGGATACGTCCGTCCGGATCTAACCGAAACGCTTGCTCAAGCGGGGTTTCAAACTCGTGGCACTGTCAGAGACGATAATGATGATGCGCCTGAATATGTAGACAACACCTTTTTACTTTCCAATTCTTCATCAATTACCGTTGAGATCTTAGACGGCGGAGACGGTTATGAAAACCGTTTTGAAGTCCCGAATGTCACCATTTTAGGGTCTACCACTGACGTCAGAGATGGTATCTCTATTCAGGTGACGGTGACAGATATAAATGGTAACCAAGTTGTGTTATCAACGGTAGCCGAAAGTGACCAATACCGAATAGATAACGTCGACTTAACGGGCTTAGCCGAGGGCGATTTAATTGTCACAGCCACTGTGTCTGATGTGACAGGAAATTCTATATCTGCCAATGATCAAACGATCAAAGATACGCTAGCAGATATTCAAGGTGGGCTTGATGGCTTTGGTGATGCGGCCATTAACCAAGTTGAACAATCTCAAGACCGCTTGTTTGGTACAGTAAACAACGTTGAAGACGGTCAGGCGATTACGATTGTCGTTCAAGATATTCTTGGGAATCAAATCCAGTTTGAGAGCACGGTCAATGGCAATGTTTGGGTAATCCGCGATGTTGATCTTTCTGATCTCGTTGATGGTGTGCTCACGGTCTATACAGAGACCATTGATGTTGCGGGTAACCCAGCGGTTGACGTTTCTACCATAGTTAAAGACACCTACGCCCAAATCACGATTCAAATCGACGATGGTGATGGACAAGTTGACCTTTTTGAAGCCCCTTCAATGCGTTTGCTTGGCTCTGTAGATGGCATAGAAGATGGGCAACCTGTTGAGGTCACGGTCACTGACGAAGCAGGCAACACCCTAACTTATAACACTGTAGTTGTGAATCAAGCATGGGAAATCACAGGGGCTGACTTTACAGGGTTTGTTGATGGACCTTTGTCAGCAACAGCAAGCAGTGTTGATTCTGTGGGCAATATAGCAAGTGCAGAAGATACCTCACAGATTGTGTTAGATGGTGAAATCACCGTCGACATCCTTGATGGTGGGGATGGTTTTGAGAACCAATTTGAAGTTCCTGCCGTGACGATTGAAGGCACGACAAACTTAGTTCCTGACGGTGCAACGATAAATATCACCATTACCGATATCAAGGGTGGCACCGTGACCACCAGCGCTATTGCGAATAATGGTGTTTACAGCGTTTCGGATGTTGATATCTCTTCTTTAGCCGAAGGAGATTTATCTGTACGAGCAGAAGTGGACGGTGCGTTCAAAGTTATCGAAGCGTTTGATGACACAATTAAAGACACACTGGCTGAGGTGACAGGGGAGCTAGATGGTCTTGGTGATGCCTACATTAACTTTGTAGAGCAAACGGATGCGACAGTGTTCGGCACTGTTGACTATGTCGAGGATGGGCAGACAGTCGATGTCGTTATTTCAGATGAATCTGGAAATACAGTTTCGCTGACCGCGCAAGTTGTTAACCAAGCGTGGCAGATCAACAATGTTGACTTAAGTACCTTACAAGACGGCATTTTAACCGTCAATTCATCGACGATTGATATTGCCGGAAACCCTACCACTAATACTTCAACCCTTAATAAAGACACCTACGCCCAAATCACTATTCAAATCGATGACGGTGATGGACAAGTAGACCTGTTTGAAGCCCCTTCAATGCGTTTGCACGGCACTGTAGATGGCATAGAAGATGGGCAACCTGTTGAGGTCACGGTCACTGACGAAGCAGGCAACACCCTAACTTATAACACTGTAGTTGTGAATCAAGCATGGGAAATCACAGGGGCTGACTTTACAGGGTTTGTTGATGGACCTTTGTCAGCAACAGCAAGCAGTGTTGATTCTGTGGGCAATATAGCAAGTGCAGAAGATACCTCACAGATTGTGTTAGATGGTGAAATCACCGTCGATATCCTTGATGGTGGGGATGGTTTTGAGAACCAATTTGAAGTTCCTGCCGTGACGATTGAAGGCACGACAAGCTTAATACCTGATGGTGCAACGATTAATATCACCATCACCGATATCGATGGCAGCACCGTGACCACCAGCACTATCGCGAATAATGGCGTTTACAGCGTTTCGGATGTTGATATCTCTTCTTTAGCCGAAGGTGACTTATCTGTAAGGGCAGACGTAGACGGTGCGTTCAAAGTTATCGAAGCATTTGATGACACAATTAAAGACACCCTCGCGGAGGTGGCAGGGGAGCTAGACGGTCTTGGTGATGCGTACATTAACTTTGTTGAGCAAACTGATGTGACTGTGTTCGGAACTGCCAGCAACATCGAAGATGGTCAAGCGATCACAGTTGTGATTAATGACGAACAAGGCGGGGCGCTCACGTTAGAGGTCACGGTTTCAGGTAGTGTATGGCAGGTGAGCAATGTTGATTTATCTTCCCTCGCTGATGGTACGTTAACGACAACCGTGTCCAGCACAGACGTAGCAGGAAACCCAGCGGTCAATCAAACTGAAATCATTAAGGATACTCAAGCGTTCATTAGTGTGGACATCGATGATGGCGGTGATGATGTCCTGAACATTAGTGAAAGAAATGATGTTCGGGTGTTTGGTGCTGTTAGTAACATTGAAGATGGCCAGACAGTTGAAATAACGCTGACTGACAAAGAAGACAGTACACTGACATTCAGTACCATAGTCGTCGATGGGCAATGGGAAATCTCTGGCATAGATCTCTCTGGGTTTGCCGAAGGCGACATTACAGCAAACGCAAGTAGCAGTGACATCGCGGGCAACGAAGCAACTGCAGTTTCAGATGTATCCACTATTGATTTGACTCTCCCAACCATTGATATTGATACCCTAACAGGCTTTGATATTTTCTACTTTAGAGATGGTTCATTAACTTCAATTCAAGGTACAACGACTGGCGTAGATGAAGGGTTACCTGTCACTGTGTTGATCAGTGATGGCGTAAATGACTTTGAGTTTAGCGCCAACGTTGATGCGCTTGGCGCATGGTCACTAACTGACCTTGACGTTTCGGGTCTCGATAGCAGTTTGACTTGGACCATGACAGCGTCTGTGGCAAACGCGATTGGAAATGTTGTTGAAGATGATATGCCGACATTAGTGTTCCCAGACTCTGTAGTGTTGTCTGAGAATTTTGTCGGTATCTTTGGTGAAGATGACGCGACATCATCAATCAATATCGACAACGCAGAGTTCACCTTTGATGACACACAAGACGCACTTCTTCGCCTTGAATCATCAGGGCAGGCACTTTCGTTTACGCTATCCGCTGACAAAAAAGAGATGGTCGTAACGCGCTTTGGTGGCGAAGTTGTTTTAGAAGCAAAAATTATCGACGGCGAAGTTGATATTACGCTATTCCAAGGCCTAGACAATGGGCGACCGGGCGATCTACAAACCGAAATTGTGATTAGAGGTACTCAAATCGACTCGGATGGTACGATTGAAGAGGTGCTCGCGCCGGTCATTGTAGCGGTTCAAGATTCTCGACCATTAGCACTTGATGATAGTTACACGGTAACCGAAGGTCAATTAGCTACCGGGAACCTCTTAAGTAATGATGCGGATTTAGATGGTGGCTTGGAAATCCGAAATGTCTTGATAGGTTCAGATTCTCAATCGGTATCGAAAGGCAACCCTGCAGTCTTTGACATTGATGAGGGCAGGCTGTTTGTATTTGCTAATGGTCAATGGCTACTTGAAACATCGCGAAATTTAGACCATCAAGATCTACAGGCTATCAATATCACCTATATCGCGGGTGATGCTAGTGTTGATTATGATAGCGCCAATGCGACCATTACCATTGTTGATGGCCATGCTGGGACTATATTTGATAATGATACGCTCATTGTCGAGAGCGACTTAACGCGTGACGCCGTCATCAATAGCGGAACGATCGAGGTCAATGGGGGTTCTGATAACCCAGACCCTGACACGATACGATTTGATGAAAGTTCACTGGCCACATTGGATTCACTCGGTCTTACTTCGGGCACCAGTTATTTATCACTCGACTACCAACTCAGTGCGGACGGAAAAACAATAACAGGCGCTGTCGGCGGCACTGCGATTCTTACAATCTCAATCAGTGCTGTTGCCAATGGTAATGATGCTGTCGCTACCACAGAAATTACGTTGCACTTTCCTCTTAATGAATCAGCATCCAACGATATCATTTACTTACCTTTAAAAGTTATTGGCGAAGACACAGATGGAACGCCTTTAAAATCCGGTGAATTTGTTTGGCAGATTCAAGACGGTGTCGACCCAATAGTGACTGAAGGGACTTCTGTTTCAGTCAGTGAAGATGAACTCGGCGCACAAGCGGTGATCAAGAGCGGAACGTTCAACCTTGCAATAGGTAGTGACCCGATACGAAGTGCCTATTTCGATTTGAGTGATTTCCCTTCGTTGACGAGTGAAGGCAGAGACGTCGTCTACACAATCAACCCTGATGGTAGTTTAGTCACCGCATATCAAGACGATGTCCGTGGAGAAGTGGTTTTTCTTCTCTACTTTGATCAACCGGACGGCAGCATTGACGAAGAGATAGCTTACTACTTTGCAATGGATAAACCCCTTGATCAGGACGGTATAACCGATACATTGAGCTTCCCAATCACCGTCTCAGATACCGATGGGGACATCACAAAACTCGATTTAAAGGTCGAAGTGACTGATGCGACTTCGGGCAGTTTAACCGCTGATGATATGGAAGTGTCTGAGCGACCCGTAGACCCAGACAACTCTGGCATTACGGATGTTGATGTGGCAACTGTGACCGTCAATGCGAGTAAAGAGCCGATTGTCGATATCGTTCTGGACGTGATCAATGGGCAAGTTGTAAAAGATGCTAACGGAAACGAGATTTCACACAACGGTGAGCCGGTTTATTGGAGCGACAACGGGGATGGTTCGTACAACGGGCAACTCGCCGACGGTTCAGTCATTTTTGTTGTGACACTTCCAGATGCTCTTACTGTCGATTCAGGCGAGGTTGAGACGGTCGACATACAGTTTCAATTGCGTGAACAACTCGACCACGATCAGGCTGGTCAGGACGAACAACTGACTATCGAACTTCCTATTTCTGCTATTGATACCGATGGCACTCGACAGTCTGGCAGCAGTAATGTCATCGTTTACGATGGCAAGGTTCCAAGTATTACCGTCAATGGTGATATCAATGTCACAGAAGATGGTCTACTTTCAGATGGAGAAGAGGCGGGAAGCGAGCAGAGCCCACCCACGATAACCGTAGACTCAGGCTCTGATGATTTTAGCGAGCTTGAGCTTGATGTTGATGCGTTTAACAGCCTGCAAATCAAATCGGGCACTGAGATGGTGACACTTGCTGATAAAAATGGTGACGACTGGTACATTGCCAACAATGAAAGTGGTGATGAAGTATTCAGAATACGCCTTCTAGAATCGGGAAATGTTGAGTTTGAACTGTCGAAGCCCATCGATCATGATGCGCCCGGTAGTGTCGATGCTGATGGATTGCCTATCGATATCACAGATAAACCGCTTGAATTCAAAGTTGCAGCAAAAGACTTTGACAACGACGTATCAGATTATCAATCAATATTTGTTAATGTCACTGATGATGTTCCGGTATCGCGAGAATCGACAATAGAATTGGTAGAAGGGGATGATGTTACCGACAACCTGCTGACTGAACAATACACTGGTGCTGATGGTGCGAGTATCCAGGGTGTGCTTTACAACGGAACTGAGTACGACATTGATGATTTTGTCGATGGAAAATTGACACTCGATCTGTTTTATACACCAGACAGTACGCAGGTAAAATATGGTGAACTGGTTATTGATACAGATGGTACGTTTAGCCTGACAACCAATGAGTTCGTTGATAATGAAGTTGCATTAACAGACTCTGTTGAATACATTGTCGTCGATACCGATGGCGATACTGTGAAAAGCATCGCTAACCTTATATTAGATGATGCGAAAGGTGTATTGAGAACCCCTGACCGTGAAACAAAAGAGGATGAAAGTACCGAATTAAGCATCACCGTTATATTGGGTGACTTAGACCAAGAGGAATTCGTAGAATCTATAAAGATTAGTGAAGCTTCACTTAACGGCGGGACTCTCTATTTAGATGGTGTCGAACTGAGCGCGGTGGGCGGTTTCGTTACATTATCAGGAACGCAGTTACAATCGCTGGTTAATGATGTCTACATTCCTAATGGTGCTCTCACATACTTACCCGCAGAAAATCAGTCCAATACCACCACCAGTCTCTCACTAGACGTAACAGCCACCATTCGTAATGCAGATTTAAGTGCTAAGACACTGTCGAATACCTTGAACGTATCGGTATTGCCTGTTGCCGACGCACCTGACTGGGCTGATGACGCGCGATTCGAATACGATACGATTGAAGATGCTGCAGATGTTGTCGAACTTGAACTATCAGCAAGTCTAGTCGATGTAGATACATCGGAGGAGTTATCGTTTGAAATTTCAAATATTCCGGATGGTATAACCCTTTACCTCAATGACAACATCGTAAAAGAGGGCAAGTCGTACTCGCAGACACAGTTAGATAAAATGACCGTAGTCGTTGATGACAATCTTGCAGGTGTGTTTGAATTTAATATTACGGCTGTTGCCACTGAACAAGGCAATAACTTTGCACAGCCGGAAGATGAAACCGCAAGTATTACACACACCGTCACCATTAATGTGTCCCCCGATGCAGATAAACCGGAATTGTCTGTGCGTAATATTGACGGGCTAGAAGATACCTTTATCCCATTAAATGAAGCGATTAAGGGTAATTTGACCGATACCGATGGTTCGGAATCTTTATTCTATGAGATCGTTGTTCCAGACGGGTGGTCGATACAAGGCACCATAGTGAGCCAATCTGGCAACACCTATTTGGTCGAGGCGAGTGACGTTGAAAGTGGAGAAGTCAAACTCATCTCTAAAGCCGATATAAGTTCAGTGACTGAATCATTAAGTATCGATGTTACTGCAGTGTCAAAAGAATCAACGATAGATGGCCTTACGCCGATCACTGAAGAAGCAAGAAGTGAAACCAAGACGATAACCATTGATCTTAAGGGTGTTATTGATGAGCCTGTTGTGATTGATGGAGGTAACGGCCACTGGCAATTTGATGATAATGCTGGCGATAAAGATGGCGAGATATCCGCTATCACACCTTTCAACGAAGATAGTCTTATCGCGTTGGACTTCCTCGTGAATACGACAGATGACGATGGTTCTGAAGTCATTAATATCTTGTTAACTGGACTAGCTAATGATATCCGCTTAGTCGATTCTGAGGGTAATCCTATCTCCCTTACGATAGCAGAGGTTGACCCAGTTACTGGGCCGATCTTCCAGTTCGATAATCAATTACTGTCTGAGACGTATATCAAAACTCCGCAAGACTTTAGCGGTCGATTAGAGCTGATTGTTCGAGCAATTACGACCGAGCCTGATGGCGATACGGGCTCTTTTGATTATGACTTGAAGGTGGATGTCGCCCCCGTTGTTGATCAATCTGACGATCAAGTCATATCAACGGTTGGGATTGAAGATAGAAGCATCGCCTTAGATCTAAATTTGAGTATTAACGAGGATATCGATGGCAGTGAATCCCTCATTGCGTACTACATCGATGGGGTAAGTGATGGTATCACTCTGTTTTTTGATGATGTTGCACAAGAGATACCCAATGGTGGGTTAAATCTAGCTGACTTACTGGATAGCGAATCACCTACGTTAGATGTACTACTCACAAGCGGTCGAATTACTGTTAAAGCTGATCGGGATTTAAGTGGAGATTTTGATGTTCAGTTGAGATACACGGTTGAAGATACTTCAGAAACGGGCGTCACAACCACAAAAGAGCTGAACGGAACTGCAAATGTTGTCGTTGAAGGACGCGTAGAATTCGATACACGACTTCAAGCAACGACCAGGCTTTTAGAAAGTACCGATGGTTCACCGATTGATCTTTCAAATGCGGCTTGGTTTGTCGAAGAAGATGTCGATGGCTCAGAGTTGCTCGATTATATCGTTCTAGAAATTCCTGATGGTGCCAACCTGATCGTTGATCACCCGAATGGCGCGGCACAAAATGCTTCTGGAGATTGGATTATTAGTGCTGAGGGGCTGACATCCGATTCTGTCCAAGACACCATGGCGATGATATTGAAGGATGCAACGATTCGTAGTCCACAAAATACCGATATCATAACCATTGGCGTGAAAGCTCGCGTGCTTGATGACCCAGATGCAGACTTTATTACAACCCAGTTTGATATCCGTATAACAGGACATGATGGCGGAGGCGGAAGTTGTGGTGACGTCGGTGAGCCGGGTGATATTACTGATGGTAGTGATATTCAGTTTGACGAAGGCGAGACCATTGATTTATCTGGACTGTTAAATAGTGATGTCGCCGATGATCCTGACAACACCTTATCCTTCTACGTGCCATCCGAGTCTCTACCTGAAGGTGTGTATTTGGAAGGCGACGGCATTATCGTTGAGTACAATGAGGATGGGACAGTCGCGGGTTACTCAGTTAGCCCTAGTGCGTTATCAACACTGACACTTTATGGCGTCGATGAAGATTTTGCAGGGTGTATAGAATTTACCATCGTTACGGTTGAGACATCGACTTGTAATGGCACGAGTAATGAAACCGATAATACTATCAAGCT
The DNA here is from genome assembly GCF_030409635.1 of Vibrio agarivorans. Classification (NCBI taxonomy): domain Bacteria; kingdom Pseudomonadati; phylum Pseudomonadota; class Gammaproteobacteria; order Vibrionales; family Vibrionaceae; genus Vibrio; species Vibrio agarivorans. The sequence goes on from NZ_JAUFQF010000001.1 coordinate 516,853, forward strand.
AGAAATACTGCCTGTTGTCGATGACTTTAGCGTTGTCGTTGGTAATTCTGTTATTCAAGAGGATACTACCACGGCGATTAACCTTGAGCTCATTCTCGGCGATAGTATCGAAGATGGACAAACTATTTCGGGAGAAGGGAATGAGGCAACGGGTAAGGAGTCAGTGCTGTCAATGGTCATTACTGTGCCTGATGGCGTTGTCCTTTCCGATATTTCTGGTGATAGCAGTTATATACAAGACAATGGTGATAATACCTACACCATCCATGATGAGTCGCGCTTAGCTGACCTTGCCTTAACGCCACCCGCTCACTTTAGTGGCGAGCTTACTGTAAGTGTGACAACTGAGATCATCGATGAAGCAACCTGTGTCGATGAAACAGATACACAGACAAAAACCAGTGAGTTTACCATTACAGTAGAACCGGTCGCTGACCAAGCAAATCTGACAGTCGAAACTGTAACGGGTGATGAAGACAGCTATATCTCATTAGGGGCGCTTAAAGCGGAGTTAATCGACCAAGATGGCTCGGAAAATATGTCCCTGTGTATCACTGGTGTGCCAACGGGTGCTGTGCTGGTCATTAAGATCGGGGAAGAGTATCAACTGTTGCCAAACAATGGTGCTGATGGTGGCTCATTTGGAGGGAATCCAACCTATGAATGGCAGGTCACGGTCGATCAATTGCCAGATGTCTACCTACTTCCACCACTCGATTATAGTGGTGATATCCCGCTCGCCTTAGAGGCCATAACGCAAGAAATTGGCACCACTGATATACGTTATACGACAGGTAACTTCACCGTTGGTGTCAACCCAATTGGTGATGATGTTCAGTTCTTTGATGTGCCTAGCCATGTCAGTGGTAATGAAAATGATGCGATAGAAATTGCCACTAACCTTATTAGTCAAGAGACGGATAGCGATGAATACATTCAGCTCACTGTGATTGCCGAAGCTGATTCTGAACCAAGTGCCTTAGTCGGGTTAAATAGAATTCGGGCGGGGGGGAATGAAGCGAAATTTACTCAAAATGACGACGGTACATGGACTGCCACTCTCACGGTGACTGCTGCGACTTTAGCGAGTTTCGAGCTTTTTGCTGGTGACGCTTATGGAGAGCTCAACTTGACGTTGCAAGCGAATACCGTTGATCAACAAATCGTATTGGGCTCACGCGCTTCTGACCAGGGCGATGTCACTTCAGCGTCGGTTGTTGTCAACATTACACCAGAGCCGGATCTACCTGAGCTCACGCTAAATTATGACTCAATCATTGCAGAGGCCGCGGGTACGATACCATTAGGTCTCACTATGGCGATGATTAACCCGGTGGCCAATGACGAAGTCGGCGAGTTAATTATCACCGGATTACCGAACAATTTGATCCTGACTCATGGTACTCGTGAGGGTAATGTCTATACCGTGCCTGTCGAAGATGTAGAGAACTTAGCGATACAAGAAGGCTACAGTGGCGCTCAATCGTTCACATTGGCACTGGAAGCCCAATCTACGCTTGGTGGTGAAACAGCAACCGCACCTTTTGAAACTCTGAGTGTCACTTTAGAAGCTGTGGGGGAGACAGAGTTCACCGCCACCAGTGGCAATGACATTTTTGTATTTCAAACTGACGGAGTGGGAAGTGCTGATACCCCAACCATAGATACCATCATTGACTTTGACTACGCAAAAGATACTGATGTTATTGATTTAATGGCAATATTTACTAATCTCAATATAACGATAGCGGATGGTGCAAGTGCTGAGCAATACCTCACGCTAGACGAGCAAGGCGGGAATGTTGAACTGCTTATTAATACAGATAAAGCGGATGATCCCAATGCTGATGTAGTAAACCAAAAGATCGTTCTCGAAGCCGTGTCGCTTGAACAGCTTTATGGCACAGGCGCAGATGCCGCCTCCCAGGCTGAGTTACTGCAAAAGATGATTGATGATAACAATTTGAATGTCCCTATGGGCTAGATATGCGAAGCCAGTCTCATTGCTGGCTTGCTAAGGAAGTAGATACGTGGGCAAGGATGTCAAAAACGTACAGAACAACTTGGTACAGTGGCTAGCGCAGCAGTTTGGTGTTCGCTCTCACTCTAGCCAGTTTGAGCAAGATCTACCGGCAGACTTAAACAGTCACTCTGTCGACTATTGGCTGCGTGTCTGCGATAACATGCAAATTGAAGCGACATTGTTTAGCCTTGAGCAGGCCAAGAAGATGTCGAGCCCGTGTATTCTCCTATTTGAACATCGATGTTTGATGTGCGAAGCATTACCGAGTCTAGGCAAGGGACGTTTCTTTGATGGCGAAGAAGAACACCAACTAGAGCTTAATGATCTCAATCTTGATGACGTTAAATCAGTAATTGTCCTAGCGGCTAAACAGAGAGAGAACGATACTTCAAGTCATTCGGCCAAATGGTTATTTTCGGTTTTACGTGAAGTAAGACCTTGGTATCGCGACTTGCTTATCGCTTCATTTGTCATCAACCTTCTTGCGCTTGTTATCCCTTTGTTCACGATGAACGTCTACGATAGGGTGGTTCCAAATCAAGCGACTGAAACACTGTGGGTGCTTGTTGTAGCAGTGGTTGTGGTATTGATTTTTGAATGGGTACTGAAAGAGTCGCGCAGCTCGATAACCGATATGGCTGGGCAGTATGTCGACAACAAGCTTTCCGCGATACTCTTTCAACGGGTGCTGGGAATGAAGCTTGAGAACAGGCCTCAGTCGATTGGTTCATTTACGCGCCAGATCCAAGACTTTGATAGTGTTCGAGACTTTTTTACCTCAGCGACGCTGGTTACGCTGGTGGACCTTCCTTTTACCGTTTTATTCCTGTTACTCATAGGTTGGCTTGGTGGGCCAATGCTATGGATTCCTGTTGGTGTTATGGCTTTTGTATTGTTGGTCAGTTTGGTGATGAAAAAGCGCATCGCAGATACGTTTGAGCATACCAGTCAACTTTCGATGCAAAAGCAAGCCCAGCTGTTTGATAACATCACTAATTTGTCCGAAATAAAGCAGTTTAACGCCCAGCGAAACGTTCAGAGTCGTTGGGAGAAAACTTCCCTTCAATTGTCTCAATGGCAAGTTCGCTCTCGATTCTTTTCTAACATTGTCAGCCATACGATTCAGTCGAGTCAGCATATCGTTACGGTCGGGCTCATTATTGTCGGTGTGCATCTGATTATTGCAGGCGAGCTAACGATGGGCGGTCTCATAGCGACAGTGATGCTCAGTGGCCGCGCGGCAGGTTCGGTTAACCAGATCTCTATGCTGCTGCTTCGCTACCAGCAAACCAAAGCGGCGGTAGAGAGTGTCAGTGGTGTGATGGAACTACCTCAAGAGCAAGATGAAGCCCAAGTGCTCTCAAGTGGAGAGGTGAAAGGCAATATTGAACTACATCAACTCTCTTTTCACTATCCAGCCTGTGAAGGCGTTGCACTGAAAGAGATCAACCTGACGATTACTGCCGGAGAGAAGATAGGGTTAATAGGGCCGTCTGGTGCTGGCAAGTCAACTTTACTCGCGCTTCTGGCGCGCCAGTATTGTCCCTCTTCTGGACAAATCGCCTTTGAAGGTGTGGATGCGAGATTATGGCCCCTGCCACTGTTACGACAAGGTATCGGCTGGGCGGGACAATCACCTATTCTGTTACAGGGTAGCGTATTTGAAAATCTATTGCTCGGCCAACAAGAGGTTGATGAAGCGTCTTTGAAATACGCTCTGGAAACGTCAGGTTTAGCGTACATTATCCCACGATTAGAAAAGGGGCTTGAAACACAGGTCGGTGAGTTAGGACGAAATGTGTCAGGTGGTCAGCGACAAGCGATATCTTTAGCGCGTGCATTTTACAATAAACCTAAGTTGATGCTACTTGATGAGCCAACAACCTCGCTTGATCAGGCGATCGAAAATCATTTTCTCAAATCTTTTTCTACCTTGGATACTAATACAACCTGTGTTGTGAGCTCCCATAGCCGAAGTTTGCTCCAGTTGTGTGATCGTATAGTAGTGATGGATGGTGGTCGTATTGTCTCGGTGGGCACACCGGATGAGATTCTTGTTAGTGGCGGCCGCTCAAGAGTTAGGAATGTCAGTATCGTCCATCAGGAGGTGAAGTCATGAGTCAGCAAGTCGCCTGGTCAAATTACGCTCACGCACAGCGCTCCCGCAAACTGGTGTGGATTGTAGCAGTTTTGGTGGTTTGCATTATTGGTTGGGCAAGCTTGGCAAAACTCGATGAGGTGATAATCGGCACAGGGAAAGTCGTTCCAACAGACTCAGTGCAAACCATACAGAGTCTTGAGGGCGGTATTATTCGCCAAATAAGCGTGGTTCAAGGGCAAACCGTTGAAAAAGGGGATCCATTAGTTGTTCTCGACAACACACGTTTTAAAGCGGCGTTTGAAGAGTCACAGTCACAGATTGATTCCTTAAATGCTCAACAACTGCAACTGAGGTTAGAGCTCGATAGTGTATTGATTGATGCTTCTCAAAAGCGCTGGGAAGATCAGGTACAAGTCGATGTGTTGGATTTCCCATTAAGTGCTGAACCGTCACAAATCCAATTAAACGCTATGGATAATTACTTAGCACGCTTAGCTCAGCTCAAGGTGGAGTTAGAAGAAGCTGAGCTGCGTATCGTGCAGCAGCAACAGGTTCTGCAAGATGCGCAACTCAACCTGCGAACTCAACAAAACAGCGTTGCCATTGTTAAGCGAGAGATGGACATGCTGGAGGATGTTGTGGCGAGTGGTGCAGTTGCAGAAGTGGAACTACTGAAACTCAAAAGAGATATGATCTCGCTGCAAGGAGAGATATCGAGCACACGAACTTTTATCCAAAAGCAGCAAGCAACGTTGACCGAATCCATCGCAGATTATCGAAGTCTTGCACAGAATTTTCGCTCGACCGCTCGCTCAGAAATTAATGAGGTTGAAAGTCGACTCGATCAGCTAGGGGAAAGCCAGTTTGCGATCAAAGATCAACTCAACCGCACCGTGATGGTGGCGCCCGTGTCAGGGACAGTCAAAGAAGTGTTCATACGAACGCAAGGCGGGGTTGCGAAACCCGGTGAACCGATCCTCGAGATCGTACCCAAAAATAGTAACTTGATCATAGAAACGAAAATTAATCCTCGTGATATTGCGTTTATTACTAATGACTTGAATGCAATGGTTAAATTCTCTGCCTATGATTTTGTTATCTATGGGGGAGTTGAAGGGAAAGTCGTGTATGTCAGTGCTGATGCACTACAAGATGAAGAGGGTGAGACCTTTTACCGTGCCCACGTCGAACTAGACCCAGATAACAACACATTCGATGTCATTCCTGGAATGCAAGCCAGTGTCGATATTCTTACAGGTAAAAAGACCGTCCTCCAATATTGGCTAAAACCAGTGTTGAGAGCAAAGGAAAATGCGCTCAGAGAGCGATAAAGGAGAATCATGAAACCTGTCAAAACGTTATGTTGCACAATAATGCTCGGGAGTACGCTCGCGTCTGGTGTAGCGTCAGCGTTAACGTTAGAAGAATCCGTGGCCTTTGCCATAGACTACAGTCCCGAAGTCTTAGGGCAATACGCTCGTTATCAGTCGGTCATTCGTCAACAAGACTCGATTCGGGGTAACTATTTACCTCAAGTCAATCTTTACGGTGCAATTGGTCAAGAGCAGATATGGACATCAAGTGACGTTGATATTGATGATAATGGAACACGTAGTGAGATTGGTTTGAAAGTCTCGCAGCTCATTTTCGATGGTTTTGCTACTACGTCAGATATTGATCGTTTGGGCTACGAGGCAGAGTCAGAGCGCCTTACATTAATTTCCCGATCCGAAAACGTGGCATTGGATGTCGCTCGTATCTACCTAGAGTTGCTAAAAGCTCAAACGGTACTGGAACTCACTGACAGAAATGTACGCGAGCACGAAGAAATTTATGCGGATATTGAAGACAAAGTGGCCAAAGGTTTAAGTAGCCAATCTGATTTAGCTCAAGTGGCGGCACGTGTTGCAACGAGTAAGACGTCCTATATATCTGCTTTGAACAATCTATCTGATTTACAAGCGCAATATCGTACACTTGTCGGTCGCAACGTCAGTGGGCTGACCTCTCCCAAATTTGACCAAGGTCTAATTCCAAGCTCTCTTGCAGTAGCACAAAAGCAGGCTGTAGAGAACCATCCAGAAATTCGAGCTGCTATTGTTGATATGGATGCGGCTCGCAAAGAGATGAAACGAGAAAAGGGGGGCTATTACCCTGAGGTTCGTCTTGAAGGATATGCCAACCGTAATGACAATGTCGGGGGTGAGCTTAATGGTTTAGACGAAGATGCTCGTATCATGCTTGTCGTTGACTATGACTTATTTAATGGGTTTTCTACTAATGCCAACGTCGAAGCTTCTGCATGGCGAGCTGAAGAAGCAAGAGCTATACGTCTAAGAGCCGATAGAGAAGTACGTGAAGGCACTGAACTCGCTTGGAATGCCTATAGTATGCTCGACCAACAACTCGATCTGTTAAAACAAAATGTCGATGCAGCGAAAATTGCTGAAGTCGGTTATTTGCAGCAATTCAATGTAGGACGCAGAAGTCTTCTTGATGTTTTAGATTCTAAAGTCGAGGTGTTTCTCGCACGGCAAAACTATGTGAACACGCTCTATGATCACTCCTTTGCTGCGTATCGATTACTAAATGCGATGGGGATACTGACTTACGCACTTCGTGTCGAGCATCCTCAAGAGTGGCAAGAGGAGGCGAAATAATGAGACTGATTGTTTTAGCTTTACTTGCAGGTGTGATGTTAGTGGGTTGCGCTCAAGAGCCAGATATCACCATGACACGTCACCAAATTGATGATCTGCGTGACGATGACGGAGATGGCGTGATTAATCAACGCGACCTTTGTTCAAATACGCCAAGTGGCACTATTGTCGATAATAAGGGATGTACTCAGTGGCAAACCGTCAATGAGCGTAAGGTGATTACCGTTAACTTTGATATGGCGCGCCATGATATTCGTGACGATCAAATCGCTGCACTTGACGCTATCTATGAGTACCTATTTGAACATGATAATGCCAATGTCGTTTTAGTCGGGGACACAAGTCCAGAAGGAACAGAAGAGTATAACCACCAACTTGCGCAAAAGCGCTCGAATGCCATTCGCCAGCAGCTTGAGGCACGAGGTATTGATGACGCACGAATTTCAGAGCAAGAGTATTATCAAATCACCACGATTACCGAACAAATGGATGAGCGCAATCGTAGAACGATTGCGGTTATTGAGCACCCAACAACGGAGCATCAAATAGCGTGGGATATCTTCACAAGCGAACGTATTATAGAGGGGGCGCGAAATGATTAAGATTAATAACCGCAATATTCTTATATCGTCCCTGCTTGCTGTATGTTTTAGTGTTCAAGCCAATAGTTCGGAGACTGTCATTGTTGAGCCAGAGCTGGTGCCTTTGCTTACTAAAGCGATAGAACAGTATCAGTATGATGTTGTGATTGAGCCAGAAAATGATGTTCAGCAGGCGATGCTTGCAGGACAAGCGCGGATAGCCATCAGTTCACGAAAATGGACAGATGAGGAAGTCGGTAGATTCTACGAAAAGTATGCCCAAAACCCTGTGATGCTCTATTTTACTGCCGACGTTGCGGCGATATTGGTTAATCCTGATAACCCAGTCAAGGCTGTTGCAATGTCAGACCTTAGAACCATCTTTGGCTGTCATGAAAATGAGCAATTTATTCGGTGGCAGGGTAGAACGGAGGTCGGAGACTACGTGCAACCTTTTACTGTAGAAGGTGAATTGGCAAGTCATAAAAACTTCACCAAGTTGGTAGAGTGCCAGCCGGGTACATACTCGACAACCCATTACCTTGCAGATCGTGAAGCGCTTGACGATAAATTGGATGATGAACCTAACGCTCTCGCCTATACTGTTCAAGTTGATCCTGACCGAGCGGAACATGCACTCGAAATTATCACAGATGAAGGAGAGAGCTACTCCATCGATAAAGAGACGATCTTGTCTGGACGATACCCATTGTCCAACGTCTATTACCTGTATTTAACGCCAAAATCAGCACAAATCGACAATGACAAACCAGTGCTTCCATTCGTTGAATTGGTGACGCAGGAGCAAGATAGCGATTTGTTTCAAGGGAGTGGTTTTATGAGCTTGCCGGCGACAGCTATTGTGCGTAATCGTGTTGAACTGAAGCTTCAAACCCCTATTGTAGAAGGGGGGTATAAATAACTGATAGACCATAGTCTTCTGATACAAAGAGCCATAGTGTATTCTTCTCTTTCGAGTCTATGCGTTATGGCTCTTTATAATTTCATGTTATCAACAAAATAATTATCAATAATTATATTATTGGTACTGAAAGGCGTATCTTGTTCCCATCAAAGAATAAAACACGTTTGATTTACCGATAACAATCGGGTTTTCACGACTGTTAGTGTTTATCAAAATGGTGTTTTTACAACTGTTAGTGTTTTTCACAACATATAGGTGATACGCATGTCTCAATCTCTATTCCAGTCAGTCAAACTTGGTCAATTAACGCTAAACAACCGTATTGTCATGCCTCCGATGACGCGTTCGCGTGCTTCTCAGCCGGGTAATGTGGCCAATGAAATGATGGCTACGTACTACGCACAGCGTGCAAGTGCGGGTTTGATCGTGGCAGAAGGTACGCAAATCTCACCAATGGGTCAGGGCTATGCTTGGACTCCGGGTATCTATTCACCAGAGCAAATCGCTGGCTGGAAGAAAGTGACAGATGCAGTACACGCTGAAAATGGCGTTATTTTCGCTCAGCTATGGCATGTCGGCCGTGTGACGCATCCAGATAACATTGGTGGTGAACAGCCAATTTCGTCATCAGCCCTTAAAGCTGAAAATGTGAAAGTATTTATCGACAATGGATCGGATGAACCAGGTTTTGTTGATGTCGTAGAACCGCGTGAGATGACGAAGGAAGACATCAAATCTGTGATTCAAGAGTATCATCAGGCAGCATTGAATGCGGTAGCGGCAGGTTTTGACGGCATCGAATTGCACGCAGCCAATGGATATTTAATTAACCAGTTTATCGATTCAGAATCAAACAATCGTACTGATGAATACGGTGCTAGCTTAGAAAACCGTCTACGTTTCCTTGATGAAGTTGTGGCGGCACTGGTTGATGCCATTGGTGCAGACAAAGTGGGTGTGCGTCTAGCGCCACTGACAACACTAAACGGTACCGTTGACGCGAATCCATTTGAAACTTATCCAGCAGCAGCAAAAGTGTTAGATAAACACAACATTGCTTACATGCACATTGCGGAAGTTGATTGGGATGATGCGCCAGAAACACCAGTATCATTTAAGCGTGATATGCGCGAATCATTTAAAAATGTGCTCATTTGGGCAGGTAAATACGACGCAGACAAAGCTGAACAAGCAATTAATGATGGTCTTGCAGACATGGTCGGTTTTGGCCGTCCATTTGTTGCAAACCCTGACTTACCGGCACGTATTGAAAATGGTTACCCACTAGCGCCGCACGATCCAAACACTCTGTTTGGTGGTGGTGAAGCGGGGCTAACGGATTACCCTGTCTACGCTAAGTAATAGCAACAATAAATGTTAACAAGCCGCTCTTTTTTGAGCGGCTTGTTTCTTTCCAATTGAGTTGATTGATAGATGTCACACATTGGTTAAAAGTTGGTTAAATTGCGACCAAGGTCTAGTATACCCGCATTGAGCGTATGGGATTATAGGAGGGTAATAATCATAAGAAGGAAAGTCGCATGCATAGGAATGATCTCTTCCCGCTCCCTACCAGCACAAGAGAGTGGTTCTTACATCGTAATAGCTTAATTGTACTTGCTGATATAGCCCTATTTTTAACCCTCTATTACACCTTGCCATTTGAGCAAAATGTCGTACTCGGACTTAGTATTCTGGCATTTATAGCTATCCTTTGGCTAACCGAAGCACTTCACGTTACGGTCACCGCTATCTTAGTGCCTGTACTCGCTGTCGTTATGGGGGTATTTGATACTCAGACGGCCCTCAACAACTTCTCAAATTCGATCATATTTCTGTTCTTAGGCGGGTTTGCCCTCGCAGCCGCCATGCACCGACAAGGGCTGGATAAAGTCATCGCCGATAAAGTTCTCATTATGGCTAAGGGCAAGATGAGTGTGGCAGTATTCATGCTTTTTGGAGTCACGGCCGGACTTTCAATGTGGATCAGCAATACAGCGACAGCAGCGATGATGCTCCCACTGGTTTTGGGTATCTTGAGTAAAGTTGATGCTGACAAAGAACGAAAAACGTATGTATTTGTACTTTTAGGCGTTGCATATAGCGCGAGTATTGGTGGTATTGCGACGCTGGTGGGTAGCCCACCGAACGCCATTGCCGCCGCAGAGGTAGGTTTAACATTCAGTGATTGGATGGCATTTGGCCTACCTACTGCACTTATTTTATTGCCTATCTCGTTACTTGTTCTCTATTTTACAATGCGACCGAAGTTGCAAGGTAACTTCGAACTTAACTATGAGCCCGTTGAGTGGGACAAAGGTAAAGTAGTGACTCTTGCTATCTTTGCTTTAACAGTCTTTTTCTGGATTTTCAGTAAACCGATCAATTCTATGTTAGGCGGTATTTCTAAGTTCGATACTATCGTCGCTCTCGCCGCTATCATCGCCGTCAACTTTGCGCGAGTAGTGCACTGGAAAGACATTGAAAAAACCGCCGATTGGGGCGTTTTAATCCTATTCGGTGGCGGTATTTGTTTAAGTAACGTATTGAAAGCAACAGGTACAAGTGTATTTCTCGCGAATGAGTTAAGTGAACTTATTGCGCATTTTGGTGTGTTCTTTATTGTTGCGGTTATCGCTGTGTTTGTTGTGTTCTTAACCGAGTTTGCGAGTAACACAGCAAGTGCGGCATTGCTTATTCCAGTCTTCGCGACCGTTGCTGAAGCTTTTGGTATCTCTCCCGTAATCCTCTCAGTATTGATTGCCGTTGCGGCATCTTGTGCCTTTATGTTGCCAGTAGCCACTCCACCAAATGCGATAGTATTTGGTTCAGGCTATATCAAACAAGGTGACATGATGCGTGTCGGTATCATTTTGAACCTGATGTGTATTGCCGCACTGACAGTTATCGTCATGATGTTCTGGTTGTAACGGTGAGTGATAAAAGTAGATTACTTTAAACAGTAAACAAAGATAAACGCCCTTGTTGCCGCTCGGCACAAGGGCGTTTGTGTATTCTGAGTAAGGTGTTAGGGCTGGGCTTTAAAGCCTCGGGTAATGTTGGTTAATGTGATGCACGCAAACACAATAATGACGATCGCTAATTGCCATGTAAACTGCAGACCTAATTGCGTCAAACCCATACTGACGACCGCAGAAGCAACCATTTGACCACCACCCGCCATAGCTGCTGCGGCACCCGCTTGCTTTTTATACGGCTGCAATAGCATCGTTTGAGCACATGGAAGGGCGATACCGTTACCCAGTATCATAAACAGTTGGCCTATCATCACATACAGTGGCTCAAGTGGGCAGAAGATTAACCAGATAGCGGCACATAAGTGCAATACTGGCGACCAATAAAGCATTTTTTGCGTGCCAATCTGAGGGCGAAGTCGATTGCATAAGCTTGTACCTAATAACATGCCAATAGCGGGAATCAATGCCCAGAGTGCGTATTCATCAGAGTCCATGCCAATCTGATTTTGCATAATAAACGGCATCACAGAAATCGTGGTAATCATTAGGCTGAAGTTTAGCCACGTGATCATTGCAAAGCTGACAAAGTATTTTGATTTCAGCAGAGTTTGATACTGAAGTAGCATTGCCTTAGGAGAGGGAACTTTGGAGCGTTGCGTGCGTGTTTCGTCGAAAAAGCCTAACAGTAATAGCCAAGCAATAAAGACGTAACCAAATAAAGAAACAAACACCATCATCCAGCCAAAATGGTGGTTAATAAAACCACCAATAACGGGCGCAAACAGTGGAGTAATTGACGCTGCCATTGCGATATAGCCCAGAGCTTTTGCGAGTTGATCGCCACTGTGGCTATCACGAATCGTCGCACGGGCTAGAACGGCACAGCAACCCGTACCAATCCCCTGCAGTAAACGGCCAAGCACTAACGCTTCAAACGAATGATGGAACAAAATAATACTTAATAATCCGGCAAGCGCGACGGTTAGTCCAAAAAGCAGCACTTTTTTGCGTCCAAGTGCATCGGAGACTGGACCATAGATAAACTGAGAGGGGCCAAATCCGAGCAAATAGACACTTACTAGCAGTTGAGCTTGATCGAGTGATACCGAAAAATCTTTGGCTATCCAAGGCAATGATGGGAAAACAAGTCCCATAGAGAGTTGACCGATACTGATAATGAGAACTGCAAGAGCTAATACGCGAGTATGAATTTGGCCGGGCATGATCGTGACTTTTAATGAGCAATTGTCTTAGGATACCATTATTAATCGCAGGGATGTATCAGCGATTATTCATTTGAATCATAACGATACAAAAAACTCCCTTAGCATTCTATTTATGCCTTCTGCGTAAGGGAGTTCAGTAACTTTAGGCTTTCACGGGATCAGAGCCAATGGTGAGATCTTTAACCCAGATAAATTGGCGATAGCGGTAATAGCACAGAGAGAGTTTCACAACCTCTTCGCACAGCATTGCAATATAGACCCAATGAAAAGGCAATCCGATCAAAAACGCGGCAATGGCAGTAAACGGTAAACCTACTACCCACATGGCGATGAAATCCATTCTTAAACAAAAGCTGTTTTCGCCACCAGCGCGTAAGATGCCGTTAATGATCATCAAGTTACTCATTCTTAGCCATAGCCCCCAACACACCACCACAATTGCCGGAGCAGAAAGGGGAAGGTATTGCTCACTATCAAGGCTGAGCCAACGGAGTATGTCACCTCTGAATACAAACATTAGCGTGCTAATAAAGAGCCCAGTCACTATGTTGAACTTCAAAAATGTCTTGGCAATCTGCTTTGCACCTTCAAAATCTCGCTGCCCGAGAGACTGCCCAATTATAACTGAACAAGCGACAGATAAACCGAAGAACACTGAATAACACAGAGACTCAAAAGGCCCAAACATACTGAATACCGCAAGTTCAGTCGTGCCCATATGACCAAATATTATCTGGTACACAAGCGTGCCAGCCCCCCATAAGACGGCGTTGCTGACGCCTGGAATTGCTAACTTAATAAATGAACGCTCAACCGCTTCGTCACGCTGTTCAGTGTTAAGCTTTTTGAGCCAGTGATTACGTTTGCTTAGGTAGATCACAAACACTGCAATTTGAAACACGCGTGCGATCGTAGTGGCCAATGCAGCCCCCGCAACGCCCATTGCGGGAAAGCCAAAGTTCCCCTGAATCAAGCAGTAGTTAAGCGCGATGTTAACAGCAATCGTAACCGCTGCGACGTTGAGTGGCGTCACTGCATTGCCAGTCGAACGCATGCTTGACTCAAACATGATAATGACATGAGTGAGCAGTAACACAGGAGCGGCGTACAGCAGGTAGTCTTTACCCAGAGCGATAACATTCATATCAGGTGTTTGTAGACGCATTATCCATTCAGCAAACACAACGATAGCAATTGAAATCGGTATCAACAAAACAATACCGGCTTTAATGGCAAAACGTGTTATTTTCCGGCATCGACTAATATCGGATTTTCCCCAATATTGAGCGATAAGAATACCGTTAGCCATCCCTAATCCTGCCATCACCATGATCGCGACAAAGTGCCATTTTGATGCGATTCCCACCGAGGCGGTGGCTGCTTCACCAAAGCTGCTTACCATTAAGACATCAGCGAGAGACAGTATGGCTACCAGTGCACTTTGAACAGCAACGGGTATACCGAGCTTAAGTGTGCGGCTGATTAAAGAACGAGACTGTGAAGTTATAGAAAGACTTTTCATCATGGACCACCTCCTGTCTAATGGATTGGTCGCTACTCTATAGCCATTGCCAAGGAACTAAAATGTTTAAACAAGGATTAAACCTGTGCGAATCTGTCATTGGTCAAAATGAAGTCGATCGACAGTGGCAAGATGGTGTATTTTTAAGTCCGGCATGTCACGAACGTTTTTTGGTCGATAGTGATATTCCCGAAATGCGGGAGTTTGGTTTCCATATGGCGGGTATGGCGGAACTGAAAGAGGAGTACTGGGTAGAGCGCACGACGCCGGAAACTCATACTGTTTTGATCACGATTGAAGGACAGGGGCAGCTCGCGACAGAGCAGGGTATTGAAAGCATTGTGCCTCACAGTATGACGGTTCTCCCTGCAAATAGGCCGTTTAGATTTGAGCTCGCGCCACTGGCTTCGACTTGGAAAATGATCTGGATTTTATGTAAAGACATTGATTCGTGGCAGGGTTGGCATGAGCGAGCTAAAAGAGTGACGAACTTTGAAGAAGCAGAACGAACATGGTCAACGGTGCAACTACTTCATGCTGAAATTGGTGGTCGAAAAACATTTCGACGCTTTCTTTTGTCGGAGCTGACACGGGTATTAACCCGAGTTGAGCCAAGTGATTATGATACGCCAACACGGGTGATGGCTGTATATAACGTTATTGAGTCACAATTGCACCTTGATTGGCGGGTTTCTCAAGTAGCACGCCGCTGCTTTTTAAGTGAAGAACAATTGAATAGGGTGACATTGTCACTTTATGGGGCGAATCCACGCTCGTATCTAGTCAAGTTACGTATGACGAGGGCTGCAGCATTGCTAGACCATACCGATTGGTCAATTAAAATGATCAGTTCACGTTTGGGTTATCAAGACCCAAACAACTTTTCTCATCGATTCAAAAAGTATCACGGTGTGTCACCGAAACATTATCGTGCAAATAAAAAGGAAAAAGGATCACTTTGATAATAGAAACTTTGAGCTTTGATTAAAATTAAAAAATAACAGTGAAAATAGGCGGTTAAAATTCGCACTATATGCATCCGTATCCTATATGTGTAAAGGCATAATGCTCTAACAAAGGACATAGAGGTGCGTATGATAACGAAATATGGCGTTAAACGCCGGTTGGCTGTTCTCACCGCAGTAATGATTGGCGCGTCCGCTGCTGCTCATGCTGCTGATAAACCCAACATTCTCGTCATTTGGGGTGACGATATCGGGCAATCCAACTTAAGTGCTTACACTTTTGGCTTAATGGGTTACCAGACTCCAAATATCGATAGTATCGCTAAAGAAGGTATGATGTTTACCGATTATTACGGCGAGCAATCATGTACTGCCGGCCGCTCAACTTTCATCACAGGTCAAAGTGTACTTCGTACAGGGTTGAGTAAAGTAGGGCTACCTGGGGCAGAGCTTGGTTTACAAGTCGAAGATGCCACCATTGCTAGTTTGCTAAAACCGATGGGTTACATGACAGGTCAGTTCGGCAAAAACCACTTGGGTGATAAAGACGAACACCTACCTACAAACCATGGTTTTGACGAATTTTTTGGCAACTTATATCACTTGAATGCTGAAGAAGAGCCTGAAAACGTTGACTATCCGAAAGATCCTGAATTCCGCAAAAAGTTTGGCCCACGCGGTGTCATCCGCTCCTTCTCTGACGGTAAGATTGAAGATACAGGCCCTCTAACTCGTAAACGCATGGAAACGGTTGATGAGGAAACCCTCGATGCTGCTTTAGACTTTATGGACCGTGCAGTCAAAGCCGAAAAACCATTCTTCGTTTGGTGGAATGCGACTCGTATGCACTTCCGAACTCACGTCAAAGATGAAAACCTCGGTAAAACGGGGATCAGCTACTATGCCGATGCGATGGTGGAACACGACAGCCATGTCGGGGAGTTACTGAAAAAAGTTGATGATCTCGGTATCAAAGACAACACCATTGTTTTCTATTCAACGGATAATGGGCCACACATGAACACATGGCCTGACGCTGGCTTAACCCCATTCCGTGGAGAGAAAAACACCAACTGGGAAGGTGCCTACCGCGTTCCGGCGATGGTTCGTTGGCCAGGAAAAATTGAAGCCGGTTCGATTTCCAATGAAATCATGCACCACATGGATTGGTTACCGACTTTCGTAGCCGCAGCTGGCGAGGCAGATATCAAGCAGAAACTGCTTGATGGACATACTGCCGGAGACCGTTCTTATAAAAACCACCTAGACGGCTACAACTTCTTGCCGTATTTAACTGGTGAAGCTGAGGAAGCACCTCGTGAAGAGATCTTCTATTTCTCTGACGATGGTGACTTAACCGCATTACGCTACAATAAGTGGAAGATTGTGTTTATGGAGCAGCGTGCACAAGGAACACTGCGTATATGGGCAGAACCCTTCACACCGCTTCGTGTTCCAAAAATCTTTAACTTGCGTATGGATCCGTATGAGGTCGCAGACGTGACTTCCAATACTTATTACGATTGGATGATAGATCGAGCTTACATGCTAGTTCCTGCACAGGCGTATGTAGGGCAGTTCTTAGAAACATTTAAAGACTACCCACCGCGCCAAAAAGCCGCGAGTTTCAGTTTGGACGACGTAATGATCAAACTGCAAGAACCGCAGAATAAGTAATCCTAATAAACGACAAGGTTAAGCATTGTATTTCAAGGGGCTCATTGAGCCCCTTTTTGCTGCTCAATCAATCAGATTGTGATGTAACACACTATAAATCCAGCTAAATAGTGGTGAAAAAAACGGCTTTTACTACAGTTAGTTAATAGAGATTGACCCAGATTAGTTGTACAAGGATAAGTATGCTTAGGGCACTATCGTTCATAGGATTGAACGCGGTATTTATGTTCGCGGTTTTAGCCTCTACAGACACAGCTGCTCAACAATTTGTTGGGTCGGAGACGTGTATTGATTGCCATCAAGCAGAAGTAGAAGCATGGCAGGAATCTCATCATGATATGGCAATGCGACATGCTGATAGTGAATCAGTGTTAGGTGATTTCAACAACGTCAAAGTACAACATAACGGTGGATCTAACCGCTTTTTTCAGAAAAATAACGAGTACTGGGTAAATATCCAGGGGCCTGATGGTGAGTACACAGACTATCAGATCAGTTACACCTTTGGTTTTGAGCCGCTACAGCAGTATATGGTCTATTTTCCTGATGGGCGTATTCAATTAATACCGTTCGCATGGGATAGTCGCAGTCAACAAGAAGGTGGCCAGCGCTGGTTTCACCTTTATCCTGAGCAAGATATTTACGATGAGTTCTATTGGACCAACAGTGGACAAAACTGGAACTTTATGTGCGCCGATTGCCATTCCACTAATCTAAAAAAGAACTATGACCTGGCCAGTAACACTTATAACACGACGTGGAGTGAGATTAATGTTTCTTGCGAGGCGTGCCATGGCCCAGCAGCCCAGCATCTAGAGTGGGCAGGGCAGAAACAACAATCGACTTTACAACATTTTGGCTTTGATCGTGACTTATCACAAGCGGTTAAAGAATGGGTCTACAAGGAAGGTCACTCAACGCTACAACCACAAGAGATTGTCCCTACCGATCAAGTGAATACGTGTGCGCAGTGCCATAGCCGTCGTACTCAACTTAGTGAGGAGTATGATCATGTGAAGGGCAGTATTTTTGACCGTTACCGATTGAGCTTAGTTTCTGATGAGCTTTACCACTACGATGGCCAAATATATGACGAGAACTATGTCTATGGCTCCTTTTTACAATCGGCAATGGCGACGAAAGGGGTGACATGTACTAACTGTCACGACCCACACACCGCCAAACTCAAAATTCCTCAGGAAGCCGTCTGTTTACAGTGTCATGTGGCGACCGAGTATCAAACGCCTAAGCATACGCTGCACGAGCTCAATACAGAGGCGTCGCAATGTACGACCTGCCATATGCCTGAGACAACCTATATGCAAGTTGACCCAAGGCGTGATCATGGCTGGCATATCCCAAGACCGGATCTGAGTCAGCATATTGATACTCCGAATGTGTGTATGGATTGTCATGCAAGCGAAGGTAAAGACAACCTATGGGCAATAGAACAGTTGAATAGACATTTCCCGCAATCGTCATACCTTAATCAGCAACATTTTTCTGTCGCGTTTTACGCTGATGCTATTGGGCATAGAGGCGCTGAAGATGCGCTCTCATTGACGTCGCAAAACCATACCATAGCGCCAATTATTCGAGCATCGAGCCTTGAAAGAATGGCCGGCAACACAGGTACTAACACCACACTCGCGCTTGCAAGAGCGATAAAAAGTAATCAAGAGATGTTGCGCTTAGGCGCAGTCGCTGGGAGTTCAGGATACCAGTGGCAGGATCGTTGGAAAATGCTTGAGCCACTTCTCAATGATCCTGTTTTAGCGGTTCGCTCGGAAGCTGCAGCCGCATTGGTTACTTATTGGACTCAACTGTCAGCGTCACAAAAAGAACAGCTCAAACCGGCGTTAGATGATTACATTATGATCCAAGAGTTTAATGCCGACCGAGGTTTTGGCCGCACGAATTTGGGTAATGTCTATGCGGCGATGGGGCAATACGAGCAAGCGATAGAGTTGTATCAAGGCTCAATGCTAGTAGAGCCCTATTTCGAAAATGCTTATGTCAACCTCGCAGATTTATACCGGCAAATGAATAAAGAGACCCTAGTGGTTGAAACACTGACACAAGGTATTGACGCTCAACCAAACTCTCATGCAATACGATATAGCCTTGGTTTGAGTTATTTAAGACAGCGTGATTCTGCAAAAGCGGCGCAGCAGATTGGGCTTGCGGCTTATATGGCGAGGACCAACCCACAATATTGGTACATTTACGGCTTATTAATGGAAGCGGAGGACATACAAGCATCGCAATCTGCACTGCAGACGAGCTATGAGTTAAACCAAAACCCAGAGACGCTGTATGCACGGTGTGAAGTATTAGCACGAAACTATTCTGATGAACTGGCAAATTACTATCAAGATTGCCTATCTGAGATGCGAAAAATAGCGCCAATAGAAGTCATTGAGCAACTTGAAAGCGTAAGACTAACGGCAGCCAAATAATAATTGTTGTTGTCGCGTCGCGAAAGGACACAAAGATGAATGAGAACCAAACTGCGTTAAATCAACTCATTAAACAAACGGAAGAGACAGTTATTGGTCAAAGTCATGTGATCAAAGCATTGGTCATCGGTTTGCTGACCAATGGCCATGTTCTTTTAGAGGGGCTGCCCGGTACGGCCAAAACGCGGTCGGTAAAGTCTCTCGCCATGTTGCTCAATGCGCCCTTTGGTCGAATTCAGTTCACACCCGACTTATTGCCTTCTGATGTGACGGGAACCGATGTTTACCAAGAAATTGACGGCAAGCCGCAACTCCATTTTCAACCAGGCCCTATCTTCAACAGTATTGTATTGGCTGATGAGGTCAATCGTGCGCCGGCTAAAGTTCAGGCTGCATTGCTAGAAGCAATGGCTGAAGGAACAATTACAGTGGGCAAACAAACCCATGTCTTGCCAGATATTTTTATGGTTCTCGCGACACAAAACCCGATCGAACAAGAGGGCACATACCCACTTCCTGAGGCGCAGATGGACCGATTTATCATGAAGGTGACAGTTGACTATCCCGAAGACGAAGCGGAAAAAGAGATCATTCGCTTGGTAAGAATGGAAGAGCTTGGGGCTAGTGTCGATGAAACGCAAATGGCAAACGAACACATTGCCACTGAACGGATCCTTCAGGCAAGGAGAGAACTCCCCGCAGTTGAAGTATCTTCGATGGTGGAAAACTACATCGTAAAACTGGTGATGGCGACACGCCAGCCTGATCGCTATAGCGATGTACCGTTGTCCCAATGGATAAATATTGGTGCAAGCCCTAGAGCTTCGATTGCACTAGATAAATGTGCACGAGCAAATGCTTGGCTTGCAGGTCGAGAATATGTTGAGATTGATGACGTGCGCGAAGTTGTTCCTTATGTGTTAGGTCATCGTTTCAGTCTGAGCTACGACGCACTAGCAGACGGTGTTGATCATCAACAAGTGATTGATACGCTGCTCAATGTTGTTGAAATCGGCTAGGGCGGTCACATGCAAAATCAAAGCACACGCTCCATACCGAACGTAAAAACACTAGATAAGCGTGTTTACAGCTCATACGCTGATTTAGTGAGGCTACAAAATCAGGCGATGTCATTTACATTACTGCCGCACTTACATGCAGCAAATTCGATGTCTGGACGTCATTTGTCTCTATTTCGTGGTAGAGGGTTAAATTTTGAAGAGCTTAGGCATTATCAACTGGGTGATGATATTCGCAGCTTAGACTGGAAAGTCACCATGCGTACCGGCAAACCCCATGTGCGTGTCTATAGTGAAGAGAAAGACAGACATTTTTTGATCTTAGTCGATCAACGTAGTGGTATGTTCTTCTCATCTCAACATACTATGAAGTCGGTGGTCGCAGCCGAGATCGCAGCGCTCAGTGCGTGGCGCATTTTGAAAGATGGCGATCGTGTCGGTTTATGTATCGCTGGAACACGACAACTTCAATGGCAAAGTGCCTCCCGTTCGCAAGCCAAACTACTTACTCAACTAAAGCAGCTTGAAACCTATAATCAACGCCTTTCTGTTGCAAGTGTTGATGAGTCACAAGTCTCGTTCTCACACTGGTTACGTGAACTATCAAGTCGCGCTCTTAAGCAGACCACGATTCTGATCATTTCTGATTGGAGCGGTTGCAGTGAACAAGACATTCGCCATTTGAAACAACTTCAGCAACACAATGACATTCTTTCTGTCATGGTACTGGATCCATTTGAAGCTCAGCTACCAGAAGAGGTCGCTTATCAAGGTTGGGTCGTTGGGGATGGTACGCATCAACTGTCTCTAGACAGTCGCCAGAAGGTGAGCAAAGCGAGTCAATATCTATTTGATCAAAAGCGCAAACAGTTACAACATCTCACGCGCTTAATGGCGATAAAGCAACTGCCAAATATTGTATTGTCTACAGACGGAACGCACATTTCTGCCTATAAACGGGCTGTAGGAGGAGTGTAGATGTCGCTAGGCAGCCAAGAGCATACTGTACCCACTTCCTACATTCTTCGCGATTTGCAAGATGTCGTACCTACAGAAAGTGTGGCATGGATTCCGCAAACGATAGGATGGAAAGTGCTATTGTCTCTTTTCATTGTGTATGGTTTTTATCGCTTGATTCTACAAATTCGTTATTGGTGGATTAACCGCTACAGGCAAGAGGCAACCGAGTATATCCTTGCAATAAAAGCGGAAACGACTGGGTATGAGTATGAGCTTTTTTATATCGCCAAACAGGTACTTGCACATATAGAGCCAGGCTATCGTCGTTTGCATGGGGGAGAGTTTATCTCTGTGCTTAAACAAACCGCGCCAAATTTAGATTTAGATGATGATATCGCCAGCCAGTGGCTTGCGAGTCTGAATACCTCCAAAGCCATACTAAATGAACAACAACGCGAAGAGCTGAAGCGGTTTCTTATCCTGTGGTTGCGCGATCATCAACCTATCACGATAGGGCAAGAATCATGTTAGTTCAGTGGTGGAGCTCCATAGAACTGACTTATCCATACTGGCTATTGGCTTTACCACTGCCAGCGTTGATGTTTTGGTTGGCACCTGTGTATAGAACCAAACAAGTCGCGATCAAAGTGCCGTTTTTTCAGCAGTTGATTGCCGCCACTGGCGATAAACCGAGTGAGGGAGCAAGTGAACTCAAGCCGCAGTGGTGGCAACGTATTATCTTGACGGTTTCGTGGGTTCTGGTTGTGTTGGCCCTCACTAAGCCGATTATTTTGGGAGAACCACAACTGAAAGAGAGCATTGGTCGAGACTTAATGTTTGCCGTTGACCTATCCGGTTCGATGGACGAGCGAGATTTTACCGATAGCCAAGGCAGTAAAATCACCCGATTAGAGGCAACCAAACAAGTGCTGAAAACGTTTGTAGAGGAAAGAGAGGGCGACAGACTTGGCCTTATTTTGTTTGGTGATGCTGCGTTTTTACAAGCGCCGTTTACCGCAGATAAACGTGTTTGGCTTGAACTGCTGAATCAAAGTGAAGTGGGTATGGCTGGACAAAGCACCCACCTTGGTGATGCGATTGGGCTCGCCATTAAAGTGTTTAATGATCAAAACGACAGTGCACAAACCGATGATAAACAACAAGTGGTGATAGTTCTAACCGATGGCAATGACACCGGGAGCTTCGTTGAGCCGATAGAAGCCGCAAAAGTGGCCAATGCGAAAAACGTACGTATCCACATTATTGCTGTCGGCGATCCACAAACGGTGGGTGAAACAGCGATTGATATGCAGGTGATCAAGCGAATTGCGCTGGAGTCAGGGGGAGAAGCTTTTCAAGCGCTTGACCGCAATCAGCTTACGCAAGCTTATCAAGTGATAGATGATTTAGAACCAGAGCTCTACGAGAGCACGGTGTATTACCCGAAAATCTCAATACATCATTATTTGATCAATACGATTCTGGCAATGTACCTCTGTGCATTTTCATTTGTGATTCTTTCTCGTCACTTGAGAAAACCTTCACACGGTGAGGTGCCACATGATTGACCTTGCCTTACTGTCGCAGTTTCAGTTCATTCGTCCATGGTGGTTGTTAGCACTTATTCCGATAGCCATTCTTGTCATGTTGCGATTTCGTCAAGAGAATCGACCGGATTGGATTACGATTTTACCAAAACACCTTAGGAAGGCGTTAACCATTGGCGAGCAAGGTTGGAAAAAAATGCTCCCGCTTAAAGTGCTCGCTGTCTCTATGGTTCTCGCTACCATCATTGCTGCAGGGCCAACATGGCAACGTGAGGCGTCGCCTTTTGGAGAAGATAAAGCCGCACTTGTGATGGTGTTGGATGTGAGTCAATCAATGCTAGAAGCGGACGTTTCACCTTCGCGCTTGGAAAGAGCAAAGCATAAAATTCGTGACTTACTTGAACTAAGAGGAGGTGGTAGAAATGCGTTGGTCGTTTTCGCCGGGTCTGCTCACCTTATGATGCCATTGACGCAAGACAACTCAGTTCTTATTCCGTTTCTTGAAGCTGTAGACCCGACCGTTATGCCTGAGCAGGGTAAAAACGCCATAAGTGCGTTACCGTTAGTGGATGCGCTACTAGAAAGTGAACAGGGTGGTAGTGTGTTATTAATAACCGACCAAGTGTCTTCTTCTGTGAGTGATGCATTACAAGCGGAGTGGAAAAGTCGCGAACCACAATTGTTGGTATTGGGTGTGGGTAACTCTGATGTTGCGTCGATTAACCCGGCTGATCTCGATTCGGTTAAGTCACTTGCTCGCTCGGTAGGGGGGCGTTTTGTAGCGCTTAGTGTCGATGAATCAGATGTAACGACACTCAGTCGTTACATTGAACGAAACATGGCGTTAAATGGCGATTCCGCTATGCCATGGAAAGACATGGGCTATTACGCGCTTTATCCATTGGCATTGTTACTGTTGCTGTGGTTTCGTCGCGGTTGGCTAGTGCAGTGGTTGTGGATTGTTGTGGTAGTGCCATTGGCGACGGTCAGCCCTCCAAGCTTTTCGCAAGCGGTCGAATCAATCTCCGCGCAAGCTGTGGTGATTGAGCAACGTTCGTATTGGGATAAAGCAAAGCAGTGGTGGCTAGACATATGGCTTACTGCAGATCAACAAGGGCAGTGGCTGTTCAATCAAAAAGCGTATCTCGATGCGGCCGCGGCTTTTGACGATCCACTGCGCAAAGGCATCGCATTTTACTATGGGAATGATTACGCACGTGCTTACTCTGAGTTTGTGCAGTTAGATACACCGTTAGGTGTCATCTATGCAGCTAACGCTCTGGCTAGGCAGCGAGAATATGTCAAAGCAAGAGAGCGTTTGACGACACTGTTGAAACTGCAAAATTTACCTGACGCGACACGCCAGCAAGCCGAACACAATTTAGCAGTGATCAATGCGATTGTTGAGGAGGTGAACCGAATGAGTGAAAGCCAAATTGGTACACCTGACGGACCAGAGCAATCAACAGAATTAGCGGACGATCAACCACAAACAGGCGATGGTGTAGACGAACAGACGACGAGTGATTTTGTTACTGAGCAAACGCTAAATGCTGACGATATTCTCGGCGATATAGCGGTTGCGGATAAATGGCTAAAGGGAGTTGAAGCAGATCCTAAGCGCTTCTTAAGAGCTAAGTTTCAAATTCAATACAATGAAAAGGAGGCGCAATGATGGCTAATGCTCATGTAAATGCTCAACGCCTTATACTCATTGTATTGAGCTGTATCTTCTATTTTTCTGTTGGTGGTGTGGCGGCAGAGACAGCCGAACAACTGCTTCAGACAGATAATCTGCGTATTAAAGCATGGTTAGGTAAGGATGCATCGACACCAACAGATACATTTATGGTTAATCAACAGGCAACGCTGTATATCGAGGTAGGCACAACACGCTGGTTTACTGCCGGCACTCGTCTCGGTCATCTTGATATAGCAAACGCTATCGTTAAGCAACGTTCCTCAACCGCAACAAACTATACTGAGCAGATAAATGGCGAGACTTGGTCGATACAGTTATGGGAGATGCAGATCTATCCGCAAGTTGAGGGGGATTACATGGTTCCGTCAATACCTGTACAAGTGTCGGTGTCAGTTGCCTCTCGTCAATCTGTGACAGATCAAGTCCTGACGCAACCCACCTCTTTTGTTGCAGAAATGCCGAAACCATTACCCAATCAAGCTTGGTTTGTCGGTGAACAGCTAGCCTATAGTCAAAATTTACTAGACATTAGTCGCGAGCAATTTAAAGTCGGTGACAGCGTCACGCGTGAGGTTAAAATCAGTGCAAATAACACGTTGTCGATACTGATCCCCAACTTGCTATCAGAGCAGATTGATGGTGTCAGACTCTATAACAGCCCTGCAACTCGCTCAGATAAGTATGAACGGGGCGAATATACTTCGAACTATTCCCAGAAACAGACTGCCATTTTACAGACTGGCGGGGAGGTTACTTTTCCTGATATCGAATTTCAGTTCTGGAACACACAAACGAATAGTCTCGAAACGATCAAAATAGAAGGGCGAACCCTCACCGTTACTCACACGTCATTGTCATTTTTGAAGGCTTACCGGACTGAATTAACGCAATTGATTATCGTGATTATCGTGTTGTTTGGTCTCTACACGTCGGTAAAACGACGTTGGATTAAGGGAATAGAGAGTCAACGGTGGGAGCTTGAAAAACGGTTGTTTAAAGGGGAGTTCAAGCAAGCTCGATTATTACTATATCGACGAGAAAAATCACGATCGGGTGATAACACGATTAGTGACAAACTGGATGCGGACATTAACCAAGCAATTCAAACGGATAGGGCTGAAGCTAAATACTATCGCCGAGCTTGGAAGGTGTTACGCAAACCTTGGTGTTGGTATCAATTACCTCGCGCGTTGCCACAGCTAGCGGATAGAAAACGGGAAGCCGACATAGACCGGAAGAGTGAGTAGGTGATAAAAAAGGGCCGCTTAAGCGACCCTTCGATTATTGGCTAACTATTTTCTAATCTAAAAGTGATTAAGCCAAAAGCTCTTGCGCTGTTTCAACCACGTTTTCTACGGTGAAACCAAACATCTTAAACAGTTCACCCGCCGGCGCTGATTCACCAAATGTTGTCATACCGATGATGCGACCGTCAAAACCAACGTACTTGTACCAGAAGTCTGCAATGCCAGCTTCTACGGCGATACGTGCTGTCACGTCAGATGGAAGAACAGACTCGCGGTAAGCAGCATCTTGCTTATCAAATGCATCTGTTGATGGCATAGATACTACGCGAACTTTCTTACCTTGCGCTGTTAGTTGAGCTGCTGCCTCAACAGTGAGCTCAACTTCAGAACCCGTTGCGATAAGGATAAGCTCAGGCTGGCCTTCGCAATCTTTGAGAATGTAAGCACCTTTAGCGATATTGGCCAATTGCTCTGCATCACGTTCTTGCTGAGCAAGGTTTTGACGAGAGAAGATCAACGAAGTCGGGCCATCTTTACGTTCAATCGCCAGTTTCCAAGCCACCGCAGATTCAACTTGGTCACACGGACGCCACGTGCTCATATTCGGCGTTAGGCGCAGTGAAGCAATTTGTTCTACAGGTTGGTGAGTCGGACCATCTTCGCCCAAGCCAATTGAATCATGCGTGTAGACTTGAATGTTCTGAACTTTCATCAAAGCGGCCATACGCATTGCGTTACGAGCGTATTCCATGAACATGAGGAAGGTTGCACCGTAAGGCACGAAACCACCATGCAGGGCAATACCGTTCATGATCGCTGTCATGCCGAACTCACGTACACCGTAGTGAATGTAGTTACCAGCAAAGTCATGCGCTTCTAGAGATTTAGAGCCAGACCAGATAGTTAGGTTTGAAGGCGCTAGGTCAGCAGAGCCACCCATAAACTCAGGTAGCATTTGACCAAATGCTTCTAATGCATTTTGTGACGCTTTACGTGACGCAATGTTTGCTGGGTTTGCTTGTAGATCTGCAATGATTTGGTTCGCTTTTGCTTCCCACTCAGCAGGTAGTTCACCGTTTACGCGGCGCTTAAATTCAGCTGCCAACTCAGGGTACGCTGCTTCATAAGCTGCAAGTTTCTCGTTCCACGCTGCTTCCTTAGCTGCGCCTGCCTCTTTCGCGTCCCACTCTGCGTAGACTTCTGACGGAATTTCAAAAGGACCGTGCTCCCAACCTAATTGTTTACGTGTTGCTGCAATTTCTTCAGCACCCAGTGGCGCACCGTGACAGTCGTGTGAACCAGACTTATTCGGTGAACCGAAACCAATGATGGTTTTGGTACAGATAAGCGTAGGGCGAGGGTCTGCTTTTGCCGCAATGATAGCCGCATTGATCGCTTCAGAATCGTGACCATCGACTGCTGGAATAACATGCCATCCGTAAGCTTCGAAGCGTTTAGGTGTATCGTCAGAGAACCAACCTTCTACTTCACCATCGATTGAGATGCCGTTGTCATCCCAAAACGCGATTAGCTTACCAAGACCAAGTGTACCCGCAAGTGAACACGCTTCGTGTGAGATGCCTTCCATCAGACAGCCGTCACCCATAAACGCATAAGTAAAGTGGTCAACAATATCGTGACCTTCTTTATTGAACTGAGCCGCCATCGCTTTTTCAGCTAAAGCCATACCCACTGCGTTAGTGATCCCCTGGCCTAGAGGGCCTGTTGTGGTTTCAATACCAGGCGCGTAACCATATTCTGGGTGGCCCGGTGTTTTAGAGTGAAGCTGACGGAAGTTCTTTAGGTCGCCAATTGACAGTTCATACCCCGCAAGGTGAAGCAGAGAATAGATCAGCATTGAACCATGGCCATTGGATAGTACGAAGCGGTCACGATCAGCCCATTCTGGATTTGACGGGTTGTGATTTAGGTGTGAGCGCCAAAGTACTTCAGCGATATCCGCCATGCCCATTGGTGCACCAGGGTGACCAGAGTTTGCTTGTTGTACACCGTCCATGCTTAGAGCACGAATTGCATTAGCGAGTGTTTTTCTAGATAGAGAAGAACGATTCATAGTAGTTACCGAATATGAATAAAGTGATTTAGTAGATAGAAAAAAGGGAACGCAAACGTTCCCCTAAAATATTGAGCGATTATAGTTTCGCTTCGATCATGCTTTCTAGTTTGCCTTGGTCAACGGCGAAGTTGCGAATACCTTCTGCAAGTTTCTCAACCGCCATTGCGTCTTGGTTATGCTCCCATAGGAACTCTGCATGAGACATAGCAGCAGGGCGAGCTTTAGTGCCTTTAGAGTCAACAAGCTTCTCAACAACTTCACCCTCAGCGGCTTCAAGTTCTGCAAGTAGAGCAGGAGCAATAGTTAGGCGGTCACAACCTGCAAGCTCAAGGATCTCGCCGATATTACGGAAGCTAGCACCCATCACTACGGTGTTGTAGCCGAACTCTTTGTAGTAGTTGTAGATTGAAGTTACAGACAGAACGCCTGGGTCTTCTTGCGCTTCAAAGTCGCGACCTTCTTTAGCTTTGTACCAATCCATGATTCGGCCAACGAAAGGAGAGATAAGGAATACACCCGCTTCAGCACAAGCACGAGCTTGAGCAAATGAGAACAGTAGCGTTAAGTTACAGTTGATGCCTTCTTTTTCGAGGATCTCTGCAGCGCGGATACCTTCCCATGTAGAAGCCAACTTAATTAGGATGCGGTCATTAGTGATACCCGCATCATTGTACATTTTCACAAGTTGACGAGCTTTAGCTACACTGCCTTCAGTGTCGTAAGAAAGACGTGCGTCGACCTCAGTTGAAATACGACCAGGAATGGTTTTAAGAATCTCTTTACCAATGTTCACCGCCAGCATGTCACAGGTGTCTTGAACTTGCTGTGCTTTGTCACTGCTTTGTGTTTTAGCGTAATCAATAGCCGCATCAATCAGTGGAGCATACTCTTCAATTTGAGCCGCTTTCAATATTAGTGAAGGGTTAGTCGTCGCATCTTCTGGTTGGTATTTTTTGATTGCATCAATTTCACCAGTATCAGCTACAACTGTGGTCAGTTTACGAAGTTGCTCTAGCTTATTACTCATTGTAGTCATCCTATCTCTCTGCAACGAAGCGGTCGCGGGCTTAATTAATTGTTGCTGTTCGACTTTTGCCCAACAGCGAAAATGTCTGTTTTGTCCGTTTACTCACTGCCATTGAACATTTGCTCTCGCCTTGAGTAATTGATAAATCCATATTTATATTAACCAAAATTATTGTCAACGCTTGATTAGCAAAACCGAGCGTTTTTGACCATTAAACGAAAAAAAATAACTCAGGTAGCCAATATATAGTAATTTCTATGATATTTAGTAACCAGACAGGGTAAAAAGTGAATGCAAAAATGCGTGAACATTTGTAATAATAGTGCGCAAATATCACGGTAAGGGCGTTTTGTTACACATGCTTAGTCAATGAGCGTTTGTCATACAAGTCGCTTTATTGTTGAACTTCAAGGTTTTAATTAGCAAGGTTTCAGTTTAATAGGAATGTCGATGTCGATACCTGAACAGAGTAATACCGATCTTCTTACCGAGGTAGCCGTCGCTTACTACCAAGACGGAGCGACTCAGGAAGAGATCTCGAAAAAATTTGCCGTATCGCGTGCCAAAGTCGGACGGATGCTAAAGATGGCGAGGGACGAGGGGATTGTCGAGATAACGGTGAAATACCACCCGGTGTTTAGTGCCAAGATTGAGCAAAGGCTGATCGAAAGGTTTGGCATTAAGCGAGCACTGATCGCGTTGGATCAACCCTCAGAGGACAAGCAACGAGATTTAGTTGCAGGTCTTGTGTCGAGTTATCTAGATGCAACGTTGAAGAATGGCATGGTGGTTACCGTTGGACAAGGGCGTAACGTTTCTTCTATTGCACATCATATTGGTGTGAATACACAAAAAGATTGCAAGTTCGTTTGTGGCATTGGCGGAATCCACCCAAAAGGGGGGATGTTCAATGCAGACCATATCTGCCGACAGTTCGCCAAGAAATATGGCGGCAGTTCAGAGACGCTTTACGCGCCGGCTTATGCAGAGAACAAAGAGCAGAAGAACGCATTTTTGCAGAACTCCACCATTAAGCAAACGTTAGATATTGCACGCAAAGCAGACGTAGCGTTAGTCGGTGTTGGTGATATGAGTGAGAATAGCTACATGGTAGACCTCGGTTGGTTTACGCCAGAAGAAGTGGTGCAATCGCGTTTACATCAGGGGGTAGTTGGGGATTTTGCAGGTTATGACTTTTTCACTATCGACGGTCAAATAGCCGACACAGTGATGAATGATCGCGTGATAGGGCTTGGAATCGAAGAATACACACCAATTTCCGAGGTCATTGCGATCGCAGCTGAAAATAGCAAACCTCTCGCAATGCTTGGTGCATTAAGAACTGGCGCTATTGATGTGATAGCCACAAGTGTGAGTAACGCACTGACGGTATTAAATCTTGATGAGCAGATGAAGTAAACGTGTTCACGAACGTGTTCACGAACGTGTTCACGAACGTGTTCACAGTCGTGTACATGCTTTAATTGTTGCTAATGAGCTACTTAGTCATGGTGTGCATATATTGCACTGCAAACGAAAAGATACATATTTCAGTGGACAGGCAGCTCTACATCATTATAAAGGACGCTAATTACCAATTTAGGGTTTACCTATGAACAAAGCCTTTGTTATCCGTGCTCGAGCGGCTTCGACTGACCATCAAACTTTCCTAGAGGGTGTAGGCGCAGATGCCCACTCCGAGATTCTCGCTCATGTATTGATGAATTCAGTATTTACCGCTCAATCTCATCGCGATGATGTCACAGTGTATCTGGTTTTAGAAAGCACGTCAGACTTCTCAAGAACATTGTGTTTTCACTCCTCTCAACTGCGTAATATTGGCGGCTTTCATGAGTCAGCTTTGATATCGATGATTGTTGAAGCACTGAAAGCTTCTATCGGCATGAAAAAAGAAGAGTCACGTAATGTGATGGAAGGCTTAAGTGTCGAAACCATCAGCTTTGAAAAACTGGTGCAGCGCCTAGCAGAAGATTACACGCTTTACTTACTCGATAAAAAAGGGACCGACATTCGTGATGAACCATTTGAAGGTGACCCTTGCTTCATTTTAACTGACCACATACCGATGCCAAAGAAAAGCTGGAATAGCCTGAAGCGTTTAGGTGCTCAAAAGGTCAGCCTTGGACCGCAAATGCTATTCGCTTCTCAATGTATTGTGCTGATACATAATGAATTTGATCGACGCGGGTAGTTATTCCTTTACAGTAGAAGGCGCTGTATGCCACTTCTGTAGATAAATATCACCCTGGCGGTAAGCAAGTAGACATTTGACTGCCACCAACTGCATATCCTAATTTTCGCTCAAATTAGGAACAGGAGCCACCTATGTGTGGCTCTGTCTACTTTTCTATTTTGTTGGAGTGGCAATCGGCCTGTGATGTTCTTGCCCCCATTCCGTCCATGAACCATCATAAACAGACAGGTTTTTATAACCGCAAATCTCGGCAGCAACCGCAACAATGCATGCGGTGACGCCAGAACCACACGAGAATAGATAGCGCGCTTTGTCGCACTCAAGAGCCGTTTCAAGAATTGCCTGAAGCTCATTTTGTGGCTTGAGTTTGTGACTATCCATGAGCGTTGCAAACGGCAAACAGAGTGAATTCGGAATATGTCCGCTGCGCACACCTTCTCGAGGTTCAGGAGTCTGCGCCATAAATCTAGCAAGGCCGCGTGCATCGACTGTCTGGCTTGAGCTATTGTTAATCTCGTTTTCAACGGTATCCGCATCAACAAAGTAGTGTGGAATTAAGCGACCCGTAAAGTTGTCCGATTTCGCCATATTACGATAATACTGAACAACAGGATAACCCGCACGTTTCCATTCGGTTAGGCCACCATCCAATATAAAGACCTTCTCATGTCCCATTGCTTTAAACATCCAATACGCGCGAGGAGAAGCAAAGGTACCGGAGTTGTCGTAAACCACAATAATCGAGTCATTGTCTAAGCCTAGTGCCTGTGCTTGCTCATTGAATCTCTGCTCAGATGGCATCATATGCGGTAATGAAGACTCAACATCACAAAACACTGTGTCGTAGTCGAACCTTAAGCTGCCGGGAATCACATTGGTTTTGTCTTTTTCAGTTTCCGCTGGAATCTGAAAATCGATACTGCTATCAAGAACGACCACATCAGGATTATCTAGATTGTCATAAAGCCATTTTGTACAAACGAGTGGGAATGTCATAGCACCTTCCTTGAGCGTTAAGAATTATTTGCAGGAGACAAATTGATAGTGAGGTCGAGTAGGGAAGTCTTTTCCCTTTATCACCTTTGCGTGACTTGCATGACCGCAATCAACGGCGAGCGGAATCGTCACGACAAAAGGCTCACCCTTGTCATCAAACAGTGTCAAATACCGCCTTTGTCCGTCGAGTGATTGTGTCGATGTTTGTCCAACAATGGGAAACGTCACTGTCTCCTCAGAGCGCTGGCTGACCATAATTAGTACGATCAACGCCAGTGCCATCAAAGCCAATGCAATAATAAATACTTTCGGTTTATCCATTTACCTAGCCATCGTTTTTGCGGTCGTTGTTATTATTGAGCTCTAATCAGTGACAAGAGCCCATGTGGTCTAACTGCATGTTGGGCAGTTTGGCATTTTCATCAAATTCATCTCACGCCATGAGAGACTTAATGCATCAAGCATTAAGATTTTTCCTTGTTTCGGCTGACCGTAGTCGGCAAGCACTTTAATCGCTTCCATCGCCTGAACGGCACCAATGATGCCGACAACGGGAGCCATAACGCCCGCTTCAACACAGCTTAGAGCGGTATCACCAAACAGTGCACTCAAACATTGGTAACATGGTTGAGATTCATCTTGATAAGTAAATACGCTGACCTGGCCTTCCATGCGGATTGCCGCCCCGGAAATCAAAGGTGTTTTGTGTTGAAAGCACAATCGATTGAGTTGATTGCGTGTCTCAACATTATCCGAAGCATCGAGCACGAGATCATGAGATTCAACTAGCGCGTTAAGCTCATCATCATTTAGACGACCATTAATGGTACCGACTGTAATGTGCGGGTTGAGTTGTCTCAAAGATTGCGCAGCTGAATCAACTTTGGCTCGGCCAATATCATCATCATGATGGAGAACCTGACGTTGCAGATTTGATAACTCCACAACGTCATCATCAATCAATGTTAGTTTTCCAACACCAGCAGTGGCGAGATACTGTGTCGATGCACAACCAAGGCCTCCCGCACCTAAAACTAATATCGAACTCTGTTTTAGCGCCTCTTGACCATCAAAATCAAAGTCTCGTAACACGATCTGACGGTTATAACGCATCATCTCTTGATTAGAAAGAATATCCACCAGCAGGCCTTAATAGAGGGTATTATTGAACAGTTGAATTTGAACAGTTTCGCCCGCTTCAACACGACCGCGCTCTCGTTCTAAAACCACAAAGCAGTTGGCTAGACTCATTGAACGAAACGCACCAGAGCTCTGGTTGCCAGTCGACTCCACAACGAACTGACCGTTTTCAATACTGTAGATCCCGCGCTGATAGTCTGTGCGACCTGGTGATTTATTAAAGCCCTGTTTGGTTATTGCTGGAATCATTGGCTCTGGTTTCCATTCAGAGCAGCCACCAAGTTTTGCTAATAGTGGTTGAACCAAAACATACATGGTAAGCATAGCTGAAACAGGATTGCCTGGCAGGCCGCAGAATAGAGCAGACTCTAGCTGACCGAAAGCAAAGGGTTTACCCGGTTTGATAGCTAATTTCCAAAAGCCAATTTGCCCAAGCTCTTCAAGAATATCTTTGGTGTAGTCCGCTTCACCAACACTCACTCCGCCAGACGTAACCACAACGTCCGCCACAGCTTGTGCTTTCTCAAATGTTGCTTTTAGCGTCTCAGGGCAGTCAGGAATAATGCCTAAGTCTATAGCCTCGCAGCCAAAGTTTTCAATGAGCGCCGCAATGCCATAACGATTGCTATCGTAGATATCACCCGACTTCAAAGGCTCGCCGAGCGGTCTAAGCTCATCACCCGTAGAGAAAAACGCAACGGTAGGCTTGCGATACACTGTCACTTTTGCAATGCCCAGCGAAGCTATCATAGGAATATCGCGTGGAGTTAAACGAGCCCCTTTCGGCAGAACTTGCGCCCCTTGCTGAATATCATCACCCGTTGGGCGAATATTCTGGTTCGGTTTTACGTTATCAACAAGGAACTGGACGCCGCTCTCAAGCACTTTCGTTTGCTCTTGCATAATGACGGCATCACAACCAAGCGGAATTTTTGCCCCAGTCATAATACGAATACAGGTTCCTTGTGGCCAATCACCCTCAAAAGGTTGGCCTGCAAAGGATTTACCCGCCATTGGCAGCGTATCTGTGCTGGATAAATCTTGTAAACGAATAGCGTAGCCATCCATCGCGGAGTTATCAAAAGGAGGGACAAAGATAGGAGAGGTGATTTCTTCTGCTAATACATAACCTAACGCTTCTGGAAGCGGCAAGCTCAAGGTTGTTGCAATTGGACTCACAGGCTCAAGCATTTTGAATAGAGCATCTTCGATTGGCATAAGGCCAGGGGCATCACAGCATCCCATTGGAAATCCTATTTTCTAGTTATATTGGCGACAACTTTACCACTCGGCTTCATTTAGCACAAAGAAAGCATCACCATGGGTAATTTGTGGGTGTAATTATTCAAAAATCCGAGTATTCTTGTCAGCCATCCGAAAGGGGTAATATCAAGAGGTAGTGGAATGACAGGTCTTAGTGAGTCGGCAAAACTCGTAAAAGCAGCGCTCGAAGAGAGAGGGCTAGAAACACCCATGAGTGCCAATTCTTATAGCCGTGATGAGAAGAAAGAGAAAATTCAACATCACATGCGCGAGATTTTGTCTCTGCTAGAACTTGATTTAACCGATGACTCTTTGGAAGAAACGCCTCAACGAATTGCGAAAATGTACGTTGATGAGATCTTCTCTGGTCTTGATTACCAAAACTTTCCTAAGATCACTGTGATTGAAAACAAGATGAATGTGAGTGAGATGGTGCGTGTGAAAGACATTACGCTGACCAGCACGTGTGAGCATCACCTTGTGACCATCGATGGCAAAGCGGCTGTTGCGTACATTCCGCGTGGTAAAATCATAGGCCTTTCAAAAATCAATCGTATCGTTCGCTTCTTTGCACAACGCCCTCAAGTTCAAGAGCGCATGACCCAACAGATCTTAGTGGCGCTGCAAACGCTACTTGAATCAGATGATGTTGCCGTCACCATGGATGCGACACACTACTGTGTGAAATCACGCGGCGTTATGGATGCAACAAGCGTAACGACGACGACAGCGCTTGGGGGCATTTTTAAATCCAACCCAGCGACTAGACACGAATTTTTACACGGTTTGCGTTAACCCGATTTCGCCAACCGTTCGATTTTAAGCCGCTTCAATTGAAGCGGTTTTTGTTTTCTATGCTAAGTTAAAAAGCAATTACTTAGCTTTCCTTAAAGGAACACACTTTTGAGTACTTCATTCAAAACGCTAAATCTACGCCCCGAGCTGTTAGAGACGCTAGACACTCTAGGCTATACCGATATGACCCCAATCCAACAACAAGCATTACCGAAAGTTTTGGAAGGCAAAGACGTGATTGGCCAAGGTAAAACAGGCTCTGGTAAAACCGCGACGTTTTCACTAGGGTTGCTAACAAACCTCAACGTAAAACGTTTTCGCGTGCAAACATTGGTACTTTGCCCAACTCGTGAGTTGGCGGATCAAGTGGCCACTGAAATCCGAACCCTTGCTCGTGGTATCCACAACATCAAAGTATTAACTCTATGTGGCGGTATGCCAATGGGACCACAGATTGGCTCATTGGAGCATGGTGCGCACATTCTTGTGGGAACACCGGGGCGTATTCTTGACCACTTGTCAAAAGGGCGTATCAACTTATCAGAACTCAACACTTTGGTGCTTGATGAAGCCGACCGAATGCTTGATATGGGCTTTGAAGACGCGATCGATGCCATCATTGAACAAGCGCCTAGTGAGCGACAAACACTGCTATTTAGCGCTACGTTCCCAGAGAATATCGAGACACTTTCCGGTAAGGTGTTAAAAGATCCTGAAATGGTGAAAGTTGAATCAACACACCAAGGCTCAACCATTGAACAGCGTTTCTATCGTTTAGATACGACTCAAGAGCGTGATGACGCGCTTGAAGCGCTATTGTTGACTCACAAGCCTGAATCATCCGTTGTATTCTGTAATACCAAAAAAGAAGTACAAAATGTGACGGATGAGTTGATGCACCGTGGCTTCAGTGTGATTGAACTTCACGGTGATATGGAACAGCGTGAGCGTGAGCGCGCTTTGACCATGTTTGCTAACAAGAGTATCTCTGTGCTGGTGGCGACCGATGTTGCTGCGCGTGGTCTTGACGTTGATAATCTAGATGCCGTGTTCAACTTTGAACTGTCGCGTGACCCTGAAGTACACGTTCACCGAATCGGTCGCACAGGCCGCGCTGGCTCAAAAGGCTGTGCCTACAGCTTCTACAGTGAAAAAGAGGAGTATCGCGTTGCTCGTATTGACGAATACATGGATATCGCGATCACTCCTTCACAATTGCCAGAAAAGCCAGTTGAACGTCCATTCTATCCAAAAATGCAGACGATTCAGATCCTCGGCGGTAAGAAGCAAAAAGTTCGCGCGGGTGACATCTTAGGCGCTTTGACTAAACAAGCGGGTATTGAGGGTAAACGTATCGGCAAGATTAATATCCTAGCAATGGTCTCTTACGTTGCTGTTGAACATGACGTTGTAAAACCAGCCCTCAAACAGCTGCAAAATGGCAAGATGAAAGGGCGTCAGTTTAAAGCGCGAGTTATGAAATCTGGTGTTTAAGCTTAGATAGCTATTTTTCGCACCGTGAGAGTGGGCGCTAAAATAACAAAAGGGGCGACAGTGTTAATCACTATCGCCCCTTTTCAATATATGTTTCTCGGTAAATTAAGCGTTGTTTGCTTGCTCAACCATCGACAGCGCCAATGCTTCCGCGACTTTAATTCCGTCAATACCCGCAGACAAAATACCACCAGCGTAACCCGCGCCTTCACCAGCAGGGAAGAAGCCTTTCAAGTTAACGCTTTGGTAATCTTTACCACGCTTGATAGAGATAGGTGACGAAGTACGTGTTTCAACACCAGTTAATAGGCCATTCGAATCAGCAAAGCCTTTGATCTTCTTATCGAATGCAGGAATCGCTTCACGAATTGCTTCGATCGCAAAGTCAGGTAGCGCTTTTGAAAGATCGGTCAGTTTGATACCAGGAGTGAATGAAGGCTCAACATCACCAATAGCACTTGGATCGCTACCTTTTAGGAAATCACCGATTTTCTGTGCTGGTGCATCGTAGTTCTCACCACCAAGCACGTATGCGCCTTTCTCTAACTGACGTTGAAGACGAATACCCGCAAGAACATCACCTGGGTAATCGGTTTCAGGTGAAATACCAACGACAATAGCGCTGTTTGCGTTACGCTCTGCACGAGAGTATTGGCTCATGCCGTTAGTTACAACTTGACCTTCTTCAGAAGTCGCCGCTACCACGGTACCACCTGGGCACATACAGAAGCTGTAAACAGTACGGCCATTCTTACAGTGATGAACTAGCTTGTAATCTGCAGCGCCAAGAATAGGGTTGCCGGCATTTTTACCGAAACGCGCTTCGTCGATCACTGACTGTTTGTGTTCAACACGGAAACCAACTGAAAATGGTTTCGCTTCCATGTAAACACCACGCTCATGCAGCATTTCAAACGTATCACGAGCACTGTGACCAACAGCTAGCACAACATGACGAGATTTAAGCTCTTCACCATTTGATAGTGTTAGACCGGTAATTTGACCGTCTTCCATATGGATGTCATCAACACGTGTGCTAAAGCGGATCTCACCGCCGAGTTCGATGATCTTCGCACGCATCTTCTCGATCATGGTGACAAGTTTAAATGTACCAATGTGTGGCTTACTTACATAGCGAATCTCTTCAGGAGCACCAGAAGCTACGAACTCTTCGATGACTTTGCGGCCATAATGTTTCGGGTCTTTTACTTGGCTGTAAAGTTTGCCATCAGAGAATGTACCTGCACCGCCTTCACCAAACTGTACGTTAGATTCAGGGTTAAGCGCACGTTTACGCCAAAAGCCAAACGTGTCTTTTGTACGCTCGCGCACTTCTTTGCCACGCTCAAGAACGATTGGCTTAAAGCCCATTTGAGCCAGTACAAGAGCCGCAAATAGACCACAAGGGCCAAAGCCGATCACGACAGGGCGTTCAGTTAAGTTTTCTGGCGCTTGAGCAACAAACTTGTACTCCATGTCCGGCGTTTCGCGAACATGTGGGTCGTCAGCAAATTTTTCTAGGAGTTGTGCCTCATTGTCGACAACAACATCTAGTGTGTAGATAAGCAAAATCTTACTTTTTTTACGAGCATCGTAGCCACGTTTAAACATGTTGAATGAAAGGATTTCTTCTTTCGCTAAACCAAGTTTATTGGCAATAGCATCAAGGATAGCGCCTTCTTCATGATCAAGAGGGAGCTTAATTTCGGTTAAACGTATCATAGGGATGTCTCGTGTTTTCAATTGGTGTCTTAGCCAGCAATTTATGTAATTACCGACCTATAAGTCAGTAGATTCAGAAAATGACAGCTCACAATGGCGCGCATTTTACGTTAACTTGATTTGTCTGTCATACTTAATTGAAGGGTTAGGGGAGATAAAGGTTTGGCGCATATTGAAATTTGTTGCTGAATCAGTATTATCGCCCCTCCACAATTTTGGCTAACTAAGAGTTGATGATCATGGCGTTTGTCGTAACAGATAATTGTATACAGTGTAAGTACACCGACTGTGTGGCGGTTTGCCCAGCCGATGCCTTTCATGAAGGTCCAAACTTTATGGTGATCAACCCAATAGAGTGTATTGACTGTGGCTTGTGTGAACCAGAGTGTGATGCACAAGCGATCTTCCAGGAAGATGAGTTGACAGATGATCAACAAGTGTTTATTGAGCTCAATGCTGAACTATCAGAAGAGTGGCCCGTTCTAACAGAAGTTAAGCCAGCGATGGACGAAGCGGAAAAATGGAATGGTGTGCCGAACAAGCTTGATATGTTAGAGCGCTAATCTACATCTATATTCATAAAAAAGCGCAGCTTGTTTACAGGCTGCGCTTTTTTATTGAAGCTTAATGAACAAAACAGTGCTTAACTGTGCTGACGTCGAATATTATCGATAATAATCCCAGTCGCCATAGCAACATTCAAAGACTCCGCACCACCGAAAGCAGGAATAGTAATTTTATCCGTCACATACTGCTCAGCTTCTGCTCGTACACCGTGAGACTCACTGCCCATTAACAAGATACCTTGCGATGAAAATTCAGTGCTGTGGACACTTTGCCCTTCAAGAAATGCGCCGTAAACGGGAATATCAGCACGCTGTAGATAGTCAGGTAGGTCAGTCAAAAACACAGTGACACGGCCAAAGCTGCCCATTGTTGCGCGAATCGTTTTTGGGTTGTATGGATCGGCGCAGTCGCGACTTGCGACAATATGCTTAATGCCATACCAGTCAGCGATACGAATAATGGTGCCAAGGTTGCCTGGGTCAGACACACCATCAAGTGCGATCATCAGCCCTTCAGCTTTTGGTGTTGCCGTTTGAGGAATCTCAACAATCGCCACGGCCGCATTGTTACTCACTAAGCTGCTAGCTTTAGTCAATTCATCTAGCGATGCTTCGATACATTCATAAGGAGCTAATTGAGCTTGATGCTGTTGTAAGAATTCCGCGGTGGCGAAAACCTGTTTTACAACCAACGGCGTATCGAGTAATTCAAGTACGTTCTTTTCACCTTCAACTAAGAATAGGCCATGAGCTTTACGCTGCTTTTTTTGGCCAAGAGCGCGTAACATTTTAAGTTGGTTTTTTGAAATCATAAGTCTCTTGTCGTAACGATTATGTCGTTGAGGGTGCAAAACGAGTCGCATTATATACTTAAGCTTACCCGCTTTGCGAGCGTACTGAGCCTAGTTGGTCCTTTATCGCTCGCTCACCCTTGAGCCGATAAACATAAAAAGCCCGAGTTAATTATAACTCGGGCGAATAGCAACATGAGAGTTTCGTTCTAGCTACCCATTAAACAAGAACAGGTAGTTAGCGTAACCATTTTTCTCCATGTCTTCTTTAGCCACAAACTTCATGGCTGCTGAATTCATGCAGTAACGCAAACCTGTTGGAGCGGGCCCGTCTTTAAATACATGGCCTAAGTGGGAATCACCATAACGACTGCGTACTTCAGTTCTTGGGTAAATCAATTTGTAATCGGTTTTTGTGACAACGTAATGCTCATCGATAGGCTTGGTAAAGCTCGGCCAACCTGTGCCTGATTTATATTTATCGGTAGACGAGAATAGGGGCTCACCCGACACGATATCCACATAAATTCCTTCTTGCTTGTTATCCCAGTACTCATTATTGAATGGGCGCTCAGTGCCTTCTTCCTGAGTAACGTAATATTGCAGTTCTGTTAGCTGCTCTTTGATGATGCTTTCGCTTGGTTTAGCATAACGAATTCGAGTAATGCCTTTGCTTTCATCAATCATCTGGCGAAGGGTTATAGGGTTATCTTCTCGGTCATCACCAAATACCTCATCAAGATAGCGATCTCGCCCGGAAGCGTTGCGGTAGTACTTATAGCGAAGCTTATTTCGCTTGTAATAGTCCTGGTGATAATCTTCCGCGACATAAAACTCAGTGAAGGGTATCAGTTCGGTTTTGAGCGGTTTTGGAAAAACGCCAAGCGCATCAACCTCAGCCATAAAGCTTTGTGCAATCTGCTTCTGTTCATCATTGTGATAGAAGACAGCCGGTCGGTAGTGGCGGCCTCGGTCAACAAACGAGCCCTGATCATCAGTTGGGTCGATATGACGAAAGAACTGGTCAAGCAGTTGCTCATAGGTCACTTTGTTGGGATCGAACGTAACCTGAATCACTTCAATGTGCTCTGTTTTTCCTGACGACACCTGCTTATAGGTTGGGTTTTCAAGAGTGCCACCTGCATAGCCCGATATCACATCAATCACACCTGGAAGTCGCTCCAAATCCGATTCAGTACACCAAAAGCATCCCCCCGCAAGTGTGGCGATTTGTGCATTTTTGGTTTTGTTTGCCTTCATATCATCATCGGCACTGACGTTAAAGAAAACGCCGCCTAGCGCAACGCTACAAAAGGTCAGTAGGGCAATTATTCGCTTCATTGTGTCACTCCTTCACAGTGGCTCTACTCATAAGAACGAGTGAGTTAAGAATAACTTTCACCAATTTTGATACGAATCGCTCCGATTTAAGATACAAAAAAGGCCCGGGTATTAACCGAGCCTAGTAAAACAGGGGAGTTTGATTAGCTTAAGCCAACAATATTGCCATCTTCATCGATGTCTAAATTCATAAACGCAGGCTTATCAGGTAAACCAGGCATTGTCATCACGCTGCCACTAAGTGCGTAGATAAAACCAGCGCCCGCGCACAGCTTCAGTTCTCGAATTGGCACATCAAAACCTTTAGGAGCGCCTTTCACTGAGCCATCAGTTGTGATTGACATTGGTGTTTTAGCGAAACAGACAGCCATATTGTCAAAACCATGCTTCTTCAATGCAGTGAGTTGTTGTTGTGCTTTGTAGCTCATCACAATACTGCCGCCATAACCCACTTCTGCAATAGTCGATAGTTTAGACTCTAACGAATCTTCAACCGAGTACAGTGGGGTAAAGCTCGACTCTTTATCACACTGAGCAACGACCTTGTTTGCTAGTTCAACGGCACCGTCACCACCTTTACCGAAGGCTTCACTGATAGCAACTTCAACATCCATTGACAATGCTTCAATCATTGTTTTTAGCGTATCTAGTTCTTGTTGTGAGTCTTGCGGGAAGCGGTTGATGGCAACAACAGCAGGGACGCCATACTTGCTCACGTTATTGATGTGCCATTTCAGGTTCTCAAAGCCCGCTTCTAATGCTTTTTGGTCTGCATCGAACATAGATTCTGGGATCGGCTGACCTGGTTTTAGATCGTATAGTCCCGAGTTCGCTTTCAAACCACGCAGAGTTGCAACGATAACGGCACAGTCAGGTGCTTGCTTAGAGGCTTGCGCTTTGATGTTACAAGCTTTTTCAAAGCCCATATCTGAACCAAAACCACCTTCTGTCACCGTGTAATCTGCTAGGTGTGTTGCAACTCGATCGGCAATAATAGAAGAGTTACCGTGAGCGATGTTTGCAAATGGACCCGCATGAATTAAGGTAGGCACGCCTTCTAGTGTTTGCATTAACGTTGGTTCAATCGCATCTTTCATGCTAACCGTCATGGCGCCAGCCACATCAAGCTCTTCAGCCGTTACAGGTTCACCTTCAAGGTTGTACGCGACAACGATGCGGCCGATACGCTTGCGCAGATCTTGTAAGTCTTCGGCAAGTGCAAGAATCGCCATCAATTCAGAAGCAGCAGAAATATCAAACCCATCTTCGCGCTCGAAGCCGTTAATGGTTTTGTTGTGTTCGTTTTTACCGACAGTGATCATGCGTAGAGCTCGGTCATTGTGGTCAATCACACGCTTCCAAACGACGTTCTTAGGGTCGATTTTCAGTGCTTTCAAGCCAGTACGTTGCTCAAAGGCATCGTAACCTTGACGTTGCTCATGGTAGATACGTGCATCAATCGCTGCAGAAGCGAGGTTGTGTGCCGCTGTTACCGAGTGAATATCACCTGTCAGGTGCAGGTTTAACTCTTCCATTGGTGCTACCTGAGAGAAACCACCACCGGCAGCACCGCCTTTGACGCCAAATACTGGCCCCATTGAAGGCTGGCGGATACAAGCTGCTGCGTTCAGGCCTATCTTTTTTAGACCTTGAGACAAACCAATGGTTGTCACTGTTTTACCTTCACCCAGTGGAGTTGGTGTGATAGCGGTGACGAAGATCAGTTTCCCTGTTTTATTGCCTTGAGTCCGTTTAAGGCTTGCGAGTGACACTTTAGCTTTGTGTTTACCAAGTGATTGGAACTCATCTTCGAGCAATCCAAACTCTTTAGCAACTTGGTTAATTGACAACAGTTCTGTCTGACGACAAATCTCAATATCTGGCAGCATAATATCTCTTTTACTAGCGATTTTGACCAAGGAAAACGTTTGCGTGAGCATAATACGAGGATTTTTCGTGATGTAAAGCAAATCATTGTTGGTTATTTGTAAACAAAAACGCACCCATAAGGGTGCGCTGTTGAATCATTAATCAATAAGAAAAACTAAGCAATCGCTTGCTCGAGGATTTCTTTACTGGTTTCTAGTGAGATTGCTTGGTTTTCACCGAGAGCCACCATGCC
The DNA here is from genome assembly GCF_030409635.1 of Vibrio agarivorans. NCBI lineage: Bacteria > Pseudomonadati > Pseudomonadota > Gammaproteobacteria > Vibrionales > Vibrionaceae > Vibrio > Vibrio agarivorans. The sequence goes on from NZ_JAUFQF010000001.1 coordinate 559,994, forward strand.
GTGATGCTCAAGTTGAGACAAGACTTTATCGACGGCAGCGACTTTTGTTGCGCCATGCTCTTTAAAGACAGTCGCAACTTCTAGGTGGTGGTAGAACAGTTCAATCGAATCGATTGTGCGTTCCGCCAAGTCTGCAGAGTCAGTAAGGCCAAATACATTTTTACCCATTTGCTCTAGCTTGCTACGTTTTGTTTCTATCTGGTTTCGTAGCAGCGACGGTTGTACGATCGCTAACGAGCGAGCATGGTCTACACCCCATAATGCGGTAAACTCATGACCAATCATGTGAGTTGCCCAATCTTGTGGAACACCACTACCAATTAGACCATTCAACGCTTGGTTTGCTGTCCACATTAGGTTGGCACGCCATTCATCGCTGTCACGATCGGCATAGCCTTCACCCAAACGTTTTAGATTGCGAAGTAGGGCTTCGGCATAACCTTCTTGCACCCAAGCATCTGTAGACGTCGTTAAGTACTGCTCACAAACATGAACCCAAGCGTCAACAACACCGTTGATCAATTGACGTTCAGGAAGCGTCTTCATTGTATCTGGGTCAAGCACGGCGAATTTTGGTTGAACAAAAGGACTCAAGAACGGGAGTTTGTCTTGTGTTTCTGCTTTAGTAATGACAGCTCCAGAGTTCGATTCAGACCCCGTAGCAGGCAGTGTTAGAATAGCGCCGAGCGGCAACGCCTTATCCACCACATACTTGCCAATCAAAATATCCCAACCGTCTCCGTCATAAAGTGCAGCAGCCGCAACATACTTAGAACCATCGATAACCGAACCACCACCAACAGCAAGGATGTAGTCGATACCTTCTTGTTTTATTTTCGCTACGGCTTTGTCTAGCGTTTCTTTAGTCGGGTTTGGCTCGACACCTGAAAACTCTGTCCAACGGTGATCAGCCAGTGCGGTTTCGATTTGATCGTAAACGCCATTGCGCTTGATTGAACCACCCCCGTAGATCACTAAAACATGACGGTCTTGTGGGATGGATTGTGCTATCGCGGAAATCTGACCTTGCCCGAAGTGAATTTGTGTAGGGTTTGCATAGCTAAATTTCATTGTTATTTCCTTTTGAACACTTTGTGTTCTGCTTACATGCAGCGGAACAAAGACGCTGTTCGTGCACGTTTTTCCAGTGACCTATTCAATATGTGAACGCTATCGGTAAAGATCAATCCATATCAGGACAAAATATCGATCTTTTTCACTGGCTGTGAAGCGTTTAACTAATTTCACTACAGAAAATAAATTATCGATGCAAAATAAGCGTGTGCTTGTTACATCTAAACGACAAACTGCTGCGAGTCACTGTTCACTTTGAGCAATCAAAATGGTACTCACTGATAGTTTTTTCTACTGTTTATTTTCATCGAACAACAAGTCATCGAACTGACTGTTAGGTGTTATTTCATAAACAAAGGACGAACAAATGAAATCAGTAGAACGATTAGGGCATCGCGCATTTACCCTAACCACGTTGAGTGCATCCTGTTTACTGGCCTTTAATAGCTATGCGGCAGTTGACTGTTCATCACTCACAGAGTGGGACAGCAGCACAGTCTATAACGGTGGCGATCAGGTTCAAAATGCCGGGAATGCTTACAAAGCTCGTTATTGGACTCAAAATAATAACCCAGCGGAGTTTTCTGGCGATTGGGGACAATGGCAACACTTAGGCGCTTGTGAAACCATTGAACCCGTTGAGCCGCCTTTTACTCCTGAGCCACCCGAAGTCGAGCCACCAGCGACAGAGCCTCCGATCGTTGAACCTCCGGTTACTGAGCCGCCTGTAACACAACCCCCTACAACGGAGCCACCCACCACTACAGCTAACTGTCGCCCAGATGGTTTGTATCAAACGCCAGGAGTCAATGTACCTTATTGCACAATTTACGACCAAGATGGGCGTGAAGATATGGGCGCCGATCACCCACGTCGTGTTATTGGCTACTTTACCAGTTGGCGCAGTGGCGATGATCCCCAAGCCGCGTACTTGGTGAACGATATTCCTTGGGAACAGTTAACCCATATTAACTACGCATTCGTCAGTATTGGTTCAGATGGTAAGGTCAATGTAGGTGATGTGACCGACCCAAATAACCCGGCGACGGGTAAAGAGTGGCCGGGAGTCGATGTCGACCCATCACTGGGCTTCAAAGGACATTTTGGCGCGTTAGCGACATACAAGAAGCAACATGATGTCAAAACGTTAATCTCTATCGGTGGCTGGGCTGAAACAGGTGGACACTTTGCTACGACGGGTGAGCGTGTTGCCGATGGTGGGTTCTACACAATGACCACCAATTCTGATGGCAGCATTAACCATGCAGGAATTGAAACCTTTGCGACATCTGCTGTGGAAATGATGCGCCAATATCAGTTTGATGGTCTTGATATCGACTATGAGTATCCAACTTCGATGGCGGGCGCTGGGAATCCGTATGATAAAGACTTCATGGAGCCAAGAAGGGCCTATCTGTGGGCTTCATATCAAGAACTGATGAAGGTATTGCGCGAAAAATTAGACATAGCATCCGCACAAGATGGAATTCACTACATGCTAACCATCGCAGCACCGTCATCAGGATACTTACTTCGTGGTATGGAGACGTTTGATGTCACTAAGTATTTAGATTACGTCAATATCATGACGTACGATTTACATGGCGCTTGGAATGACCATGTTGGCCACAACGCAGCACTGTTTGATACCGGGAAAGACTCTGAGTTGGCACAGTGGAATGTGTATGGCACTGCAGCGTATGGCGGTATTGGTTATCTCAACACTGACTGGGCATACCATTACTTTAGAGGTTCAATGCCAGCAGGGCGTATCAATATTGGTGTCCCTTATTATACGCGCGGATGGCAAGGTGTGACTGGAGGTGATAACGGACTTTGGGGACGTGCCGCGCTGCCAGATCAAACCCAATGTGCTCCCGGCACGGGCGAAGGCGAGAAGAACAATTGTGGCTATGGTGCGATTGGCATCGATAACATGTGGCATGATCTCGACGAACAAGGTAATGAAATGGGCGCCGGTTCTAACCCTATGTGGCATGCGAAAAATTTAGAGCAAGGTACTTGGGGTTCTTATGCGGATACTTATGGTCTTGACCCGATAAATGATACCGACGATGTGTTACGCGGTCACTATGTTCGCCACTACGATGATGTCGCTGTTGCCCCCTGGTTATGGAACGCAGAGAAGCGTGTCTTTATCTCGACTGAAGATAAAGCGTCCGTCAGCGTGAAAGCAGACTATGTGATAGACCAAGAGATTGGTGGCATCATGTTTTGGGAGCTAGCGGGGGATTACAACTGTTACCAACTTGATGCGCAAGGTCAGCGAACCAGCGTCGATTTGAGTGAACAAGCTTGTTTGACCGGAAATGGTGAGTACCACATGGGTAATACCATGACCAAGGCGATTTACGACAAGTTTAAGTCTGCAAGCCCGTATGGTCATCGTGTTGCAACCGGCGCTATTCCATCTGAAGCACTCGATATTGATGTCTCTATTGGTGGATTGAAGGTAGGCGATCAAAATTATCCAATCAATCCGAAAATTACATTCACTAACAACACTGGGCAAGATATTCCAGGTGGTACGGAGTTCCAATTCGATATTCCCGTCTCTGCGCCAGATAACGCTAAGGATCAGTCAGGTGGTGGTTTAGCGGTCATATCGTCAGGACATACTCGCGCTGATAATATTGGCGGACTTGACGGAACAATGCATCGCGTGGCGTTTACGTTGCCGAGTTGGCAAGCGCTAGCGACAGGTGAAGTTTATGAACTCGATATGGTGTATTACTTACCTATTTCAGGTCCCGCCAATTACAGCGTGTCGATCGGTGGGGTTGATTATGCGTTTGCCTTTGAGCAACCCGACCTTCCATTAGGCGATATCTCTACTGGTAATAACCCAGGTGGAGATAATGGTGGCCAACCAGGAACATGTGATACGACCGGCTTAGCTGTTTATCCTAATTTCCCACAAACCGATTGGAAAGGGGATCCAAGTCATGCCAATCAAGGAGATAAAGTGGTGCATAACGGGGCGGTATATCAAGCTAACTGGTGGACAGCAAGTACACCGGGAAGCGATGGCAGTTGGAGCCAAGTTTGTGCTATTTAGCCAATTAAAAAATTGGTTCTGCACAACAAAAGATTAGTGACACCTTTGCTTGCATAATCAATGGGCGCTCTTATTTGAGCGCCCATTTCTTTGTCTAAGTTGAGTGTTATTCAGGCTCGAACACATACTCTTCAGGGACAACCACAATCCCTTTTTCGGAAATCTTGAACCTTTTTCCATCCTCAACTGCGTTAATACCGATACGGGTATGGGGTGGTATTTTCACTTTCTTATCAATAATGCAGTTTTTTAACTCACAACCTTCACCGACTTCAACATGGTCAAAAATAATGCTATCGGTTATAACTGCGCCATCGTGAATTTTTACATTTGAAGAGATGACAGAGTGATGAACAGAGCCACCTGAATTGATCACACCTGAAGACACAATTGAGTTGATAAAGATCCCTTCGTTGCCGGTGGCAGAGGAGACAGTACGTGCTGGAGGGAGCTGTCGTTCATAGGTTCGCACCGCCCAGTTGGGTTGATACACATTCATTGGGGGAACTGGCTCTAAAAGGTCCATATTCGCCTGATACAAAGAGTCTATAGTACCCACATCTCGCCAATAGCAATCTTTCGCCACTCGGCCCTTATCGTTACAAAAGTTATACGCAAACACAGACTCGCGGTCGATAAGCTTAGGAATGATATCGTGGCCAAAGTCATGGGATGAACTTGGGTTATTTGCATCTTCAGAAAGGATATTGATGAGGGTATCAATATTGAAAATGTAGATACCCATTGAAGCTAGGCTATTTTCCGGATCATCAGGCATTGAGGATGGCGAGTCTGGCTTTTCATCAAATTGCGTAATCTTGTTGTCACCATCCACAGTCATAACACCAAACGCACTGGCTTCCGGTGTTGGGACGGGAATACAAGCAATAGACAACTCAGCTTGCTTTTCGATGTGCTCTTCAAGCATAGCGGCATAGTCCATACGATAAATATGGTCTCCCGAGAGCACAACGACATACTTGGATGTACTTCGCTCCAATAGCCACAAATTGTGGTAAATCGCATCAGCAGTGCCTTCGTACCAGTTTTCACCTTTACGCATCTGTGGGGGAACAACGGTAATAAACTCGCCAAGCTCTGGGTTAAAAATTGACCAGCCATCTCTCAGATGTTTGTGTAGAGAGTGAGATTTATATTGGGTAAGAACTAAAATTTTGCGGATACCAGAATGCAGGCAGTTGGTGAGGGTGAAGTCGATAATTCGATATTTACCACCAAAGGGAACCGCTGGCTTCGAGCGATCGTCTGTGAGGGGACTTAATCTCGAACCCATACCACCGGCCAACACGATGGCAATTGTATCATCCATAACTATTTATCCTTTTTGCTTAGGTAAGAAGAAACGCCATCACCGATGCGGGGGAGTTGCATTCTGTTCGCGCTTACTATCACATTTTCTATTTCTATACTTGCCAAGGTCTTTACTAATCTGACGCTTATTGAAGTGGCAAAGTCTTGACTAACAAAGTCAACATAAACTGGTAATCAAGAACTACGCCACAATGCATGCCATTTATATAAGTTAGGATATAGAAGCCAAATGTTTTGAAATTGATTGAGTTAACGTGAACTTGTTATCGATTTGTACAATGCACGACTATTATCATTGCACCATGATGGTGCGCACTTGTAGCGCCTCACCATCATAGTGCGTATTGCCCGCCTTTGGAGTGCTACAGCAGCTAATACGTAGGGGCAAATTCAAATGCAGTGTGAAGCCGAGGGCTAGTCAATATTTGTTGATAGCCATGTTCAATCAAGGCATCAACTTGGTCAGACTCTAAATTAAAGTCGGTCGGAATCTGGTAAAGAAACGATGTGTTACTGGCGTTTGCCAAATTCACATCAATAAAATAGGTTTCTCGATGATCCGCTGCACTTTTCCACTTCTTGAGCCTCTCTTCAATCAACAGCTTGCTCATATCATTGTATCGATGAAGCTGAACATCCGTCACTGCACCGAGCATATTTCTTGCTGAAGGTGTTTTGGGAGACTGATCGATGCCCCAATTAGGTTTGGTTGACGCATCGACTGAAATGATCACCACTTTATTAATGTGGTCGAGCTTTTGTTGTAGGGTGGCGTTATTACTTTCAAAAATGTCATAGAGCGCCATCAAGCCGAGGTTGTCAGTGATACCACCATCAATAAGATGAACGTATGGACGCCGCTCTTTGTCGGCATAACTCTCTAATCCACTGATGGTTGAGCGTGACAATGTATTGCTATCAGACCACTGGCTACTATCAAAAAGAACATCGCAGTCGCTGTGGTTTTCAAGCAGAACAGGCGTAAAGATAAACGGAACAGCCGAAGACGCAGCCACCGCATCAGCAATAGAATAGTCGTTAACGTCTGAACACAACAAATCGAAATACTCTTGAACAAAACTAAAGCGCACTCCGCCACCGAGATCAGTGGCGTTAATGAGTACTATCGGCCCATCTTCTTTAATCTCTGAGAATGTTGCACGGCTAAAGAGGTTTTCATTGTAAAAGTTCGCTGCCGCTGCAGACCGACTATTGCTCGATAACACATATTCAGGGCTGGTGAGTATGCTTAATAGATCTCGAGAGATGTCTTTGTATAGAAACTCCTCTTCATAAGTATCAAACAGCTTGTCTTGATACAGACCGTAATACGCAGACGTAAAGCTACCGCCTGAGACTGAACTGATCACATCAAGCTGCTCAATCAAAGAGTATTGCTGACCGGCTGAGTAATACTCTAACTCTCGCATCCCTTTCATCACACCATAGGATAGGGCGGCTGCACGTGTACCGCCCCCCGAAAAGCTCACCAATATCAAAACATCACTGTCTTGAGCATCATCCGTTTTGAGAGTAATCGAGTAGGGCGCTTCAAGCGACTTGTTGCTCACTGTATCGTTGGTAATTGTATCGGTTGAATTGGTGACGTGTGGAATAGAGCCACATCCAATTAAGTTTGTGGCCAACGATATGGCCATAATTTGACGCAACACATTTGGCTTATGCACTATGGACACTCCTTATAAAATTCGCCGGTGTAGACACGACAAACAAAAAAGAGTGAAGCTCCTGAGATATGAGAGAGATGGAGCTCCACTCTTGTTACGCTTTATTAGCTGATGTTGGTGAGGTTAATTGATGGCGGCTAGTTCAACGCTCTCTCCAGCGTTGACGTCAGATACTACCCAGTTACCCCCAATGGCTTTATGGACTGCCACGGTTGCTTGCACAGATTGAAGCCTTGCTGCAACTTGTCGGTCTTGCAGCATGCGTTTTTGTCGCTGAGCATCAAGCACCGACAAATAGTCAATCAAGCCGGCTTTATATAGTGACTCTGCTTTCGAAACCGCGTTTCTAGCCGCATCAACCGCGTTATCGAGCTGAACTTGATTTTCTTGGCTACGACCATAAGCAAAGAGGGTGGTATCGACCTCTTTAATCGCTGAATCAACAACATGCTGATAGTTCAATGCAGCAGCATCAAAACGCGCTTCGTTCATGTCGACTAACGCATCCGAGCGTCCACCATCAAACACATTCCAGTGCACACCAACCGCACCGGCCCATCCAAACGAGTCACTACTAAACAGATCGTCAAAGTCGCTTGCTGTCACGCCAGGTGCACCTGTTAAGAAAAACTTTGGATACTTATTGGCTATACTCATGGCGACTTCTTCGTTGATGGCTGCCATTTCACGCTCTGCCAGTCGGATATCTGCACGGCGCTTAAGAAGTTCTGAAGGCATTCCTACTGGAATAACACCAGAGATTTGTGGTAGCGCTTGCGAACCATCAAGTCGAGCATCCAGTGTTTCTAGGGGCTCTCCTAATAAGACAGCAAGACGATGTTTATGCACTTGTTCTGCAATCTCTAACTGAGGAATTACTGATTGAGTGGCAGCAAGCGCTGCTTGTGCTTGTGCTAAGTCCAGCTCTGAGCCGTAACCACTGCGAACGACTTTCTCAACCAGATCCAGCGTTTTTCGTTGATCAGCAATATTGTCTTGTGCAAGCTCACGACGTTCTTGAGCCCCACGAAGTTGCAAATAATTGCTAATCACGTCGGCAGTGATCAGAGTGTAGAGACCATTTTGATAAATCTCGGCCTGTTCAACTCGAATCATAGCGGCATTGGATTGACGATCGAGACGACCAAATATGTCGGCTTCCCAAGCAATCGAAGCGCCGAGAAACGCGCCATCGTGCTGGCTATCTAGTAACGACACTCCAAGCGCGTCTTGGGCTCCGAACACAGGACCAAGCAAAGAGTCGTTCTCACTCAATTGATAGTTAAAATAGCCACCACCTACACTAATGGTGGGTACTTTTAGCGAGTCCACCATCTGTTTGTAGGAGTTCGCCATCTTAATTCGTTCAGCTGCGACTTTTATCGGTATGTTCTGCGCTTGAACATCTTCAACCAGTTTGGTTAGGGTAGGGTCACCGAGTGATTCCCACCAAATTGGATTGTTGTCGATCGCCTGATTATTGGAGTGTAAGTACGCCTGACTTAACTCAACCGTTGGCTCTTGATAATCTGGTCCTACCGCACAACCAGTCAACACGAGCGCGAATGCAATCGGAGTTAACGTTGTTTTAATAAATGATTTCATACGTGCCTACCTATGCCTGTTGCTCTGTTAATGCTGCTTGTGTCTCAATTTCTGTTTGTGGTTTATCTTTCACAAACAGTTTGTACAGTGCAGGCATCACCACGAGTGAAAGTACTGTCGCTGCAGCCAGACCACCGATGATGGTTGCTGCCATTTGGTCAAACAGTAGGTCACTTAACAATGGGATCATACCGAGTGCGGTAGTGAGTGCCCCCATTGAAATCGCCATGGTTCTGTTGATGGTCGCTTCTTTGATAGCATCCGAGAACTCACGTCCGTTTTTACGCTCAAGCTCGATTTGATCCATCAAGACGATACCGTTTTTGATGATCATACCAATCAAGGTGACAGCGCCAATCAAGGCCATAAATCCAAAGGGCTTATCAAAAGCAATCAGAGCAAACGTTGCGCCAATCGAAGCTAGCGGCAGTGTGCTAAGAATAAGTACCGGCTGAATAAAGCCATTAAACATCGCCACCAGAATCACCACCATAATGATCATTGCTTTCGGTAGTTGCTTTAGAATATCGGTTACCGCCTTGTGTTCGTCGTAATATTCACCACCCCATTCCACTGAGTAACCAGTTGGTAGTGCGATAGCCTCAATATCTGCTTTAATCGCATTACGCACGTTTGCTGGCGTTGTTGAGCGTTGAATGCCCGCTTGAGCGGTGATAGTGCGCACACGATCGCGGCGCCAAATCATGCTTTCTTCGGCTACGAGCTCAAAACCATCAACCACTTGACCTAACGGCACCGTGTGCATACCAAGTAGAGAGTTCACTGGCAACGTCTCTAACGAGTCCATTGCATTACCCGGGCTCGTCAGTTTGATCGGGATAAGCTCATCATTGAGGTTCATTTGTCCAAGTGGCATGCCATCAGATGAACGTTTCATCGCAAATGCAATATCCGCACGGTTAATGCCTGCTTGACGTGCTTTCTCTTGGTTAATGATTGGTACTAGTGTATTACTCTGTTGACGCCAGTCATCTCTTACATACTTAGCATCTGGGTGAGATGCCATGATCGCTTTTGCTTGATCAGCTAGCTTATGTAGCACGACTGGATCTGGGCCAGAGAAACGCGCTTCAACAGAGAACTTGTCAGATGTCGCCAATTTTAGTGCTCTGAAGCGGGGCTCTGCATTTGGGAACTCGCTGGCGAGCCATTGATCTCCACGGTTGATGAGCGATGAGATAGCGTAAAAATCCGTTGTGTTTACCAATATCTGACCATACGCAGGGTCTAATGGCTCTGGCTCAACCGTCACAGAAAATCGTGGGACACTTGCGCCGACAGCGGTAGAGATGCTTTCTACTTCTGGCTGCGCCAGTAACCACTCTTCGATTCTGCGCATGTCAGCTGACGTTTGTTCAATCTTGGCACCATTTGGCAACCAATAATCTAAGAACACAATTGGGCGGTCAGATTGCGGAATAAAGTTCACCGCAACATAAGGGACAGCAAAGACAGTTGCCACGATCAGTGGTAACACACCGCTCAGAGCTTTTTTCGGATTGTCGACTGTCCAATGAATGAAGCGATGGAATAGATTCGGTTTCGCGTCAGCATCCACTTTTGTTGGTTTGATAAACAGCCAACACATTAGGGCAGTGAAAGTCATTGCCACAAACCATGACAATAGTAGCGAAGCCGCGACAATATAGAACACAGAGTTAGCAAATTCAGCTGCATCAGTTTGCGAGAATACGACTGGACTAGAACCCATAATCGCAATCACCGTTGCGCCAAGAAGGGGCACTGCGGTTTCCTTAACTGAATCTATCGCTGCTTGAGTGCGCTCAATACCTTTGTTCATCTTCGAGATCATCATATCCGTAATCACGATAGCGTTATCTACCAGCATGCCCAGTGCCAGAATAAACGTACCTAGTGAAACACGGTGTAAGTCAATCTCATTGATATTCATATAGATAAGAGTCAATAAGATGGTAAGCAATAAACTGCTGCCGACAATCGTAGCGCTCTTGAAACCCATGAAGATAAGTAGCACGACAAATACAATCGCGACACTCTCTAGCAAGTTCATGACGAAATCATCAATTGATTTCACCACTTCTTCCGGTTGGTAAGCAACCGTAGAAACCTCGACACCCATCGGCAGCTCTTGCTCATACTGGTCGATGATATGACGAATTGTGTCACCTAAAGAAACAACGTTGATACCACTAACCGGACTGACAGCAAGCGTGACCGCAGGCTCACCGTTAAAACGGTTCTCTGTAAGCGCTGGCTTTTGGTAATCCATCGTGACGTGCGCAATGTCTCCAAGGCGCACTAGGCCAGTACCAAGTTCGCTGATACCGCTTTTGATCACAAGGTTATTGATGTCTTCAAGGTTCTTGAACTCGCTACTTTGCGCTATGCGGATACGTTGTTCACCCACATCAAACTTGCCCGCCTCAAACGTCATGCTTTGGGTGCGTAATTGGTTCCATACTTGCGAAATAGACAAACCATATTGAGTCAGTCTTTCGTCAGGTACCTCAATATTCACCACGCGGGGTTGAACACCGTGTAGCTCGATTTTCTTAATCCCATCAACGGTTTTAATGCGTCGTTGTAACTCTTCCGCATAGCGGCGAAGCTCCTCCGGGGTTGCATCGGTACTATGAATAGAAAAAAGCATACCGTAGACTTCAGAGAACTCATCTTGGATGATATTCAACTGTGCTGTCGCTGGAAGTTGCAGGGCAACATCGTTAACTTTTCTGCGCAGTAAGTCCCACTGCTGTGGTAGCTCTTTAGAACTTAAACTCTCTTTAAGATCAACAAACACCATCGATAGACCGGGCTTAGACAGGGAGCGCAGTCGATTTAGCTCGCCCATTTCTTGCAGCTTGGTTTCAATGGTATCTGTTACTTGAAATTCAACTTCTTCGGCAGACGCGCCAGGATAAAGCGTCACAACAACCGCGGTTTTAACCGTGAAGCTCGGGTCTTCCAATTTACCTAAATCAAAATAGGAGTAGATACCGGCTATAACACTTAGCACAGTAAAAAACAGCAAAAATGTTCTCTGCCTGATGGCAAATTCAGCTAGATTCATTCCAATTACTCCTCGATTGACTTAACAATCAAGTTGGCGACGTGATCACCTTGTTGCAAATAGTGACTACCGCTAACTACGACATAGTCATTTGACTCGAAATCGGAGTTTAAACACGCATAGCGTGAGTTTAAGTTAATCACCTCTACACGCTGATTAATAACTTGATTATCGCGTACAAGGTTGACGTACATGTCGTCATTTTCTCCCACCAAAGAGGAGTAGGGTAGACAATAACCTGCATCATCATGAGAGATGTCCGTACTTAAAGTGACGGCACGTCCCGGAAGTAACGCTAATTGAGGTGCATCGATGGCAAAAGTCAGCGAATAAGTCTGTCGGATAGGGTCGGGTTGTGTGCTGATCTCATTGAGTGTCGCTGCAAGTTTTTCATTCGACTGATACCAACTCACCTTCCCTTGTTGACCGAGCTCAAACTGACCGATTAACGTATCTGGCACGTCAATATCCACTTCGAGTAATTGATTATTTTGCAGAGTCACCACGGCAATGCCTGGAAGAACTTGTTCATAAGCATCAAAGTTAACTTGTGCGACAACACTATCAAATGGTGCTTTGATTTCTGTGTAGCTTAGCGTGTCTTTTGCGCGCTGAATGTTTTTATCAACCACCTTAATGGCAGATAAGCTGCGCTCATAACCACTGATCGCACGATCTCGATTGACACTGGCAATCGCGTTGTCTTCTAGCGCTTGTTCAACTCGGGCTAACTCGGCCTTGGCTAATTTGTGGGCAGATACCGCTTCGAGCTTGCGCGCTTCTAATTCTTCAAGCGCAACGGTGTAGTCGTGTTGGTCTAAACGCGCAATCACATCACCTTTCTTTACCATTTGGCCTTTTTTTACCAAGACTTCTTCAAGCGTACCGGGGATACGGAAAGCCAGTCCCGCTTTTTCTTGTGATTGAACGGTACCGTGAAAGGTTTTTTGGTTGCTTAATACTGCTTGTTCAACCGCAACAACATGAACCGGTTTTTTAAAATCAGTATTTGTTTCTGCCGATTCACTGGCTTGTTGGCATCCTGCCAATGCTATACAGCAGCCCAGTAGTAGTGAATGTTGAATTGTGTCTCTCATATCTCTAATCCATATATAAAAATCTCACGCTGAGTTTACAATTGAACGCTGTTCAAATAATTATCGATTTCTGATAATCACTGTATCGATATTCGAGACAATAAATTTAATGGCAGTGAAAATTACAGTAAAACAATGGCTTAAAGTGCTTTAAGTCGAATTTCATATGGAATAATCACTATTCCAAATGGAATTTTACTAAGGCTGGATCTGTCGATGATTAAATAATTAGCTAAATATCAATGACATACAACGAAATCTAAGAAGCAAAATATCATGCCAAGTCAATTAATGACTTGATTTAAGCCGGCTTGTGCTATTTCATAAGTCGAATACTAATTCAATAATCTGCCGCAACGGAACAGCTTCCGACTTATAAAAACATTGAAAAAGGTAGATTCATGAAAAACTTACAATCACTAACCGCAGCAGGTCTTGCACTCACCACACTACTCTCAACAAACGTTTTGGCGGGTGAAGGGGAAGTGCATGATGCAGATCCACGTAACACAGCATGGCGCGGCGGTATTGCGACTGATGACAATGGCGAAATCAAGCTCGTTGCTGGTGGCGGTTTCAATAACCTATACGGCGGTGGTGAATACAAAACACAAACCATCATGATTGGTGAGTACTTTAGTCAATCGGAAGATTTTCGCTTTCGTCTAGCGAATTTTGATGAACGTTTTGGCGGCGTATATGCGGATTTTTACTTAACCGACACAACAAACATGTACACAGGTGGATATATGCTACCGCTGACTGCAACGAATGGAAAAACATTGCTATTCCCGTCTGTTAACTACTCTTATGTCGACTTTGATACAGACCAAATAGCACAAAATATTCGTGGAACTATCGTTCCTAATGCTGCAAGCGACTATTCATCAGGAACAGGCATGGCTTCAAGCCTAAGTGCAGTGATAGGGATTAACTCTGGGGCAGTCAAACAAGTCCTAGGTGGTGATGACGCACATATGTTTTCTGTGAACCTGTATGGTCTGCAGCCTTGGAATGAAACCTTCTATACCGTTTTCCAAGCGTTCGGTGGCTCTACTTATGGCGGAGTGGAAATGGAAATGGTTGATCTGGTATTACTGCAAGGGACACGTACTAAAATCGGTGACGCAGTGTTCAATATATATCTAGAAGGTAAGTACACCAATATCAAAATCAGCGAGTTGAACAATCCTATCGGCTCAAAAGACTACTTGCGTGGAGAAGAAGCCAAGGTGTCGATTGGCTTTGATTGGCGCTTCTAGAAATCCATTATACAAATTTGCGACACAGATGGATCTGTGTCGCTCAACTTTTAATGAGGACAGTTTATGGACAACTTAGACTTAAAGGCGATACGTGTATTATTGAACCTCAGCCACACGTGTAATACTTATCAAACAGCAGAGCAGCTCGATCTTTCTCAATCAGCAGTAGCAAGGATGCTTGCTAAATGTCGCACATCCTTTAATGACCCTCTATTTATCCGTAATGGCAATCAATTAAGCCCTACGGCTTTTATGGAAGTGCTGCAAGAAAAGCTGCCGAACTTGATCGATAGCCTAGAAGGCATAGTTGCTATGAACAGAGAGTTCAACCCGCAAGATCTCACTGGCACATATCAAGTCTTCCTAAACAGTAAGATTCTGCATATGTTTGGTTCGGCGCTATACAATCAACTCGAGGCCGAAGCGCCCAACGCCACTTGGTATTTAAAAGGTTGGGAGTCCAACTCCTCACATGCACTGCTGAATGATAATGCAGTATGGGGCATCAACTATTACAGTGAAGATCTAGCAAACTCTATTGTGCAAGAGCCAGTGTGGGAAGATGAAATTGTTATTCTGGCAAATGCAGACCACCCAATCCACGCTATCGATAATATCGAAATCGAACATCTCGCGACTTATCCCTTTGCAAGCTTATCTATCCCAAGCCTGGATGAAAAAAACCGCTATTTAGAAGATGCGATGCGAAAATTTGGCTTGAAGCCAAATGTTAAAATACAGACAGACAGTATTATCCTAGCGCTGGAAGTAACGCAGAAAAAGGGGCTGCTGCTACCTTGCTCACGTGAGTACGCAAAAAACAACTTATCGAATTTGAAAGTGGTTAATTGCAAAACGAAAAATATAGAAATACCGGTAGCACAAGTGGTCTGCACTTACGCCAGAAAAAATGCCAATAAACCGATGGTGAAGTGGCTAAAAAAATTAACCCATCAGTTAGCGAGCACAATCAACTAAATGGTCAATAGAGAATAAAAGAGAGCGGTTTTTCCGCTCTCTTTTATTCTTCTCCAGCGAGCCGAATAGAGTCATTGACGATCCAATCAATTAATGTCCGACTTGCCTGATTCAGTGTTTGTCTTGGTGGGTATAATAACCAACCATCTTCACGATACACATCCTCACTTGGCAGAAAGTCTACAAGAGACCCATTAGCGAGCTCTTCCAAAATCATGACTCGAGGTAAATAGCTAATGCCGCGACCTTCCATTGTGGCACTCATAATGAAGCCAACACTGTCACAAACCAAACGAGGCGAAACAGGAACAACGATACCGTTCATTGGCCACTCTTCTTCTACATGCCCTGATGGATGTCTAAAACACACAGCATCATGCTCAACTAGTTCTGAGCTATCTTGTGGTGAACCATAGCGAGCAAGATATTCGGGAGAAGCGACTAAACAGCGCTCAATCGCCAACAGGTGTTTCGCAACCAGGTTAGTATCACCTAATGATCCACTGTGAAATGCGATATCGAGCCCTTGATTTATCAAGTCCTCAAGACCATTGGTTATTGTACGAATATCAAGTTGTACTTCTGGATAAGCATCTTGAAATTTAAATAAGGTGGGTTGAACGTGTGTGTAGGTTGACGGTAAAAGACCAAGCTTAACACGCCCTGTTAACGCTGGGTTGTCTCGACTGACTTGTGCCCCTGCGCTATCAATAATATCGATAGCCTGAATAATTTGCTTATAATACGTTTCACCATGGTTAGTCAGCGAAAGTGAACGTGTTGTGCGATGAAACAGCTTCGTATTAAGGTGCTGTTCAAGCTCATTCACTTTTCGACTTACTTTTCCACGAGGAATATCAAACGCTTTTGCCGCTGCAGTAAAGCTACCAAGCTCAACCACTTTGGAGAATATCTTAATATCCTCTAATTTCATTAAGTTAACCACCATGTCAAATATTGTGTATATTCTAACATTGAAATGACCAAAATTAACAATGGCTAGCAGAAAGAACAAATTAAATGTTATTTGAGAACAATCGCAAAGGTGTTGTTAAAGCAAGCTCGTATAACAAGCCGAAGTTTCAGTTTTATAAGAGAATGTAGCGTGAAATGGGAGAGGGGAAATAGGAGAGTTAATCGCTGAATGATAACCCAACGGATTGGCTCTCATCAAAAACTGAGAGCCAACAAGTTCGTCGGTTAAGCGAGCATTAGAACTGGAAACGTACACCGAGTGTTGGCTGAACGCCATAAACGCCGTTATTACGAATATCCGCAGACAGCACCAAGGTTTCCGTTGAGTGGAACTTGATACCGGCATGAAAAACGGTTTTATCTTTTAATACACCAATGCGGCCGGTACCTTCCAATTGATTGGTTAGCCACACACGCAGGCCAACATTGAGCTCAGGTTTGAAATCTGTTCCGCTTTTATCTTTCTCGCTGATGTTGTGTACCAACATTTGGCCGAAAATGTCAGTGAACTGATTAATTGGACCATTAAAGCCGATACCGCCTGCGAGATCCCAATCACTTTCGAGTTTTGAATCAATACGCCCAACAAGGTGTAGATTATCCATGATCTGTGTTGAACCCTCTAAACCCATCGTCAAAGGGCTTAATCCGCTGCGCGCTTCGATATAGTTGTAGCTAAAATTGTTTTGCGCGACAGCAGCAGAAGATGCAGCAATGAGACTCGCAGCCACGATTACGGCTTTTGGCTTAAAGTTGAACATGGTTTAAAGTCACTCCTATGGACAATATTTTGACGAACTTGATAAATCAAAAGAATGCAAATTATACGCCAGTAAACCATAATGAAAACCAATTAATTGTCATCGCTAGGTTATCAAGCCTAACAATGGTGATAGACTATTGATAAAACGTACATATTCACCTTTAACGGACTAAACATGACCAACCAAACTGCTGATTCAAGCCACTATTCCTGTCTAATGGTACAGGGAACCACATCTGATGCTGGAAAAAGTGTTCTTGTGGCAGGACTTTGCCGAGTGCTTAAACGTCAAGAAATAAATGTTGCGCCGTTTAAGCCACAAAATATGGCACTCAACAGCGCAGTGACTCCCGAAGGCGGCGAAATAGGTCGTGCACAAGCGGTTCAAGCCAAAGCGGCACAATTAGAACCACATGTTGATATGAACCCGATACTGCTAAAACCTTGCACTGATACCGGAGCTCAGGTGATTGTCCAAGGCAAAGCGGTAGGCAGTATGCAAGCGATTGGTTTTAAAGATTACAAAGCATTCACCTTGCCTAAAGTGCTAGAGTCGTTTAACCGTTTAAAGCAAAGCTATGATTGTGTGGTCGTGGAGGGCGCTGGTAGCCCTGCAGAAGTGAATCTGCGTGAAAATGACATTGCGAATATGGGTTTTGCAGAAGAAGCTGATGTGCCGGTCATTATCATCGCTGACATTGATAAGGGTGGGGTGTTTGCCCATTTATACGGTACGCTTGCGTTATTGTCTGAATCAGAACAAGCACGCGTTAAAGGTTTCGTGATCAATCGGTTTAGAGGTGATATCGGTTTGCTTGAACCAGGGTTAGACTGGTTAGAGGAAAAGACCGGCAAGCCAATATTGGGTGTGCTTCCTTATATTCACGGTTTTAATTTAGAAGCGGAAGATGCGATCGTCACTCAGCCTGACACAAAACAGAAACAACGAATCAAAGTTGTCGTGCCGGTTTTTCCCCGTATAAGCAACCACACCGACTTCGACCCATTAAGACTGCACCCTGATATCGATTTTCAATATGTCGGTAAGGGTGAATCGCTCCAAGGGGCTGACTTGATCATCTTGCCCGGTACAAAATCTGTTCGTTCTGACCTCAGCTATCTAAAACAACAAGGTTGGGAGTCCGACATCAAACGCCATCTACGTTATGGTGGTAAGGTCATTGGAATTTGCGGTGGCTATCAAATGCTAGGGCAATCGATTGACGATCCGTTTGGCATTGAAGGTGAAGCTGGCGAGAGTCAAGCGCTTGGTTTGCTTGAACAATCAACCGAACTCAAGCAAGAAAAGACACTTACCAATGTGAAAGGTCAATTAGAGCTTAACGGTGACAGTGTCACTGTGTCGGGGTATGAAATCCATGTCGGAGATACATCAGAATTAAACTCTGCACCAATTGTGCTCGACGACGGCAGACGAGATGGTGCGATTAGTCAAGATAACCAAGTTTTCGGAACCTACTTACACGGTCTATTTGATCAGCCTAAAGTTACCGAAACCCTAATCAAGTGGGCAACGGGGGAGTCAATCACCTCAGTTGACCATCAATCAGTGCAAGAGCATGCCATTAATCAAATAGCCGACGCGATTGAAGCGCACCTCGACTTATCAATCATCTGGCCTCACCTGAGTGCGAAAACAAGCACCACAGACAAGGAGAACAGTGTTGCTGACAGAATATGAAGTTCAGGCGCTAATCCTTAGCCTCAAAGTCGCAAGTTACGCATTAGTTTGGTTAATTCCTATTGGGATTAGTCTTGCATGGATGTTGAGCCGCAAGCAGTTTTTCGGCAAAGCGATTGTTGATAGCATTATCCATTTACCGTTAGTTCTGCCACCCGTTGTGATTGGATATTTACTGCTAATTACTATGGGACGGCAAGGCGCAGTCGGGGGATGGCTACTCAAGCATTTCAATATTGTGTTCAGTTTTGATTGGAAAGGTGCGGTATTGGCGTGTATCGTGGTTGCGTTGCCGTTGATGGTTCGCTCTATCCGCCTCAGCCTCGACAATATCGATAGAAAAATTGAGTTTGCAGCGGCAACACTCGGCGCATCGCCGTTTAAGGTCTTTTTTACTATCACAATGCCGTTAATGCTTCCGGGTATTATTACCGGTTCGATGTTGGCTTTTGCCCGCAGCCTCGGTGAGTTTGGTGCCACCATCAGTTTTGTCTCTAACATTCCTGGAGAAACACAAACACTGCCTTTAGCCATGTATAGCTTTATTGAAACCCCCGGTGCAGAAGTAGAAGCTGCACGTCTGTGTGCCATTTCCATTGCTATCGCATTGCTCTCTTTGTTGATTTCTGAGTTCATGCAACGCTATTCGTCAAAAAGGCTCGGGGTTTAGAGTATGAGTAACTTCATCATTAGCGCTCAAAAGTCCCTAGGTGACACCTATTTCGATATCGATTTGGCGCTGCCTAATCGCGGTATCACTGCCATATTTGGACGCTCAGGTGCGGGTAAAACTACCTTGATCAATATGATTGCAGGCCTCGTCAAACCGGAACAAGGTCATATTGCGATTAATGACAAGGTGCTGTTTGATCATCAAACCCAAACTCACCTACCGATTCACAAACGAAGAGTAGGGTATGTATTTCAAGACTCTAGGTTATTCCCGCACTATACAGTGCAAGGTAATTTAAAATATGGCGCTCAAGCTATTTCAGCGGCTGAACTCGAAGAGGTTTGTCAGCTACTTGATATCAAGCACTTACTGAAGCGTTATCCGAGAGAGTTATCTGGAGGCGAAAAACAACGCGTTGCGATCGGTAGAGCGTTGCTTTCACAGCCGGATTTACTACTCATGGATGAACCGCTCGCTTCTCTTGACCTACCAAGAAAACGTGAGGTCATGCCTTATCTTGAGCAACTAGCCGATAAAGTCGATATCCCAATACTATATGTGACTCATAGTCTGTCAGAAATCGTTCGTTTAGCGCAGCATATTGTGATGCTCGATAATGGCAGTGTTATCGAAAGTGGTGAGTTGACCCAAGTGTGGCAGTCTCATGCGATGCGTCCATGGCAGTCCTTTACTGAGCAAAGTTCTTTGTTTGAAGCGCAAGTCGTTGAACATAACCCGCGTTATGGCTTAACTCAAGTATTGCTCGGCGACAACTACACGCTGTGGACGCAACACTACGACGCTAAGCCAGGTTCTAAATTGAGAGTACAGATTCGTGCTAGCGACGTATCTCTAACGCTCTCGCAGCCGACCGACTCTTCAATACGTAATATTCTCAAAACGTTTGTTGTATCCATTGAACACTGTCAACAAGCGCCTGACCGTCAGAGTGTGATTGTAGAGTTGGGAATAGGGCCTAATCAGACATTAAGTGCCAGCATTACGCGTTGGGCATTAGATGAGCTAGAGCTAAAGCAGGGGATGGAAGTGTTCGCGCAAATAAAAGGGGTAAGTATCAGTCAGCGAGATATCTCGCACTCACACTTACCCCAATAGAATACAATAACAACAGTTATTGGCACTGGTTAAACCAAAGAGGGTTATTCTCTTTTTGGTTTAATTAGCGTGCAAAAACTTCTTTAAAGTCTTTCTTTAGAAGTGGGTCACGGCGCGCTTTCTTCATCTGCTTGCACATATCTTTAACACACTTCATTAGTACATCGTTTAGCAGTTCAGCACGGTAAGCTTCTTGCTGCTCTTCAGTCATATCTTTAGGAAGGTCGAGTGTTGGGAACTCTTCCATCAGGTTAACACCCGCGAATGCTTGGCTTACCGATACCAATGCGTGAAACTGCTCGAAATTATCGACAATATTTTGCGCACTTGCTGGTAACTCATTCCATGATTCACGTACTGCTTCTTCAGACACTTCGTGAATAGACACCACCATGTTGTGCATGCCTTCTGGCACTTCATCGAATTCGATAACTTGACGAAGTTCCGCTGAAACAGTGGAAAGATCAACTTTAGGTACTTCTTGCTCGTTAGTTTGAGTATCAGACATATTCATACTTCTATATCGGTTTAAATCATCGCTCATCCTATGTGTTCAAGGGAAAAAGTCAACAAATAGCCGCATTAAGTTGGATATTGAAAATATCTTTCATATACTCGTTACAAAGTGGAGTAATTTATTGCTAAATCGTTCATTTGCTTAATGTATCCACCGACCAGTCAATAGTGAGTAGTTTGTATGATGGAAAACAACGCTTCAATGCGGATCTTATTAGTTGATGACGTTCAGCTTGACCGAATGCAACTCGCCATTCGCCTTAAGCAACAAGGTCACAACGTTGAAGCGGTATCTAGTGGACGAGAAGCGCTGCAGGTCTTTTGTGATTTCGACCCTGAATTGATACTTCTAGATATCACCATGCCCGAGATGGATGGGTTTGAAGTGGCTAGACGTATTCGAGAGCAGGACAATGATTGGCGACCTATCATTTTCTTGAGCAGCCACGAAGAGCCTCACTTTATTGCAAAAGCCATCGATGCAGGAGGGGATGACTACCTGATCAAACCTGTAGATCGGGTCGTTCTTAATGCCAAACTCACCGCGATGCAAAGAATAGCCATGATGCGTCGTGAGCTTCAATCAACTTCCTCTGAGCTTGAAAGAGTGAATTACCGGCTGTTAAAACAGGTCAATGAAGATGGATTAACCAAGCTATTTAACCGTCGATTTATGGACGAACAGCTGCAAAAAGTGGTCAATTTTCATGGCCGTCATGATATTCCATTTGCGTTGATATTGTTTGATGTTGACCATTTTAAACCTTTCAACGATAACTATGGCCACATTGAGGGCGATAAGTGTCTTATTCGTATCTCTGATGCGATTAACAACCTATTCACTCGTACCGAGGAATACGTGGGCCGATATGGTGGCGAAGAATTTGTGGTGCTATTAGCGAATACTGATGTACCGAAGCTTGCCAGGGCGTGTGAGAGAATACACCAGGCCATTTCTGGTTTAGATATCGCAAATAATGGCAGTTTAGTCAGTGATAGAGTGACAGTGTCACAGGGTGCGTTCTCATTCGCTCCAAGTGGTGATGAGACGATTGACTCACTCTACGAACGTGCCGATAAGTTACTGTATCAAGCTAAAAAAACGGGCCGTGCTCGCTACGTTATTGAGACTTTAGAAAATCAACTCGTAGAAGTGAAATAGGCACCTCGGTATAAGTAGGTCACGAAACAGGAGGCTTGGCGATTTCGACGCGGTTACGACCCTTTTTCTTAGCCTTATATAGCGCCTCATCTGCAGCTTTGATCACGTCAACGGGTTTTCTCGCACACGTAGAGTCTGCAACACCAATACTAATGGTAACTTTTACCATATCAGACTTGGCCTTTTTCGACTTTCTCTGTTTAGAGCCTACCTTATCATCCGTCGGGCGACTGTCTGCATCGCGAAGTTTCATTTCATAGTTAGCAATGTCTTCGCGCAGATCATCTAGATACTCATAGGTTTGATTGGCATACTTGCGATTGTAGAGTACGGTAAACTCCTCACCGCCATAGCGATACACCTTGGCGTTACCTTTCACACGCGTCATACGACTCGCTACCAGTTTAAGTACATCATCACCTGTGTCGTGGCCATAAGTATCATTAAAGGATTTAAAATGATCGATATCGAGCATCGCAATGGAGTAGCGGCGACCGAGCTGCTTCATGTCCATCTCGAGCGCATGACGCCCCGGGATGCCAGTTAGACCATCATTAAAGGCCAGTTGATAACTCGAAGAAGCAATGTAAAACAGAAGGAAGATACCAGCAATTGAAAACAATGTGCTAGAGATATAAGGCACGTGGAAAAAAATAAACGCTGCACTTGTCATTAAAATAGAGCTGTAAACAATCGCATCAACATTACGGTTATTATGTATAACTAGCATGGCTGTCGAGCCGATCAACGCCAATTGGTACATTAACAACAAGAACGGTAATCGAGAAAGTTGGTCGACAGAAAAAAGAAACTCTTCGCTGATGTCTTCAAAGCCACCCTCATAGAAGTGGGTTAAGATTAAATAACACCAGAATACAAACATACTTACAAGGCCAGCGTAAACCATGAATGAAACACTGGTTACGCGTGAATCTGAGAATACGTAAATCATTAAGCATGCAACAGGTAACAAGAAACTCAATAAAGAGAGTTCCAAAAGCGTAGTTCCTGACGTTAATGGTGATTGCAGCCGAACTTGTATCACGTAATAAGCCACTAGCATCGCGGTAGCGATCATCGCACTTCGACTCTGTTTGAAAGCGTGCGCAATAGCAATAGCAGAAATGAACAAGACGTAGGGTAAGTTGATAGCGACGTCAAGGTTTGCGCTGGTTGCTTGAATGATGCTGCTCATAGAAAATGAAACAAGCGTCAAGAAAAAGATTGGCAACCCAATCTTAAACCAGCTCGACGAAATAAAAGAGGACGACATAAATGTACTACTTTGCCAACAACTTAACGACATAATTCGAACGGGATAGGATACGGATATTTACTAATATGCCAAGTGATTTCATTAATTTATGGTACTTAGGTAATCAATTATTGAAGCTCTCTATACTTAACGACTGCAATTTAAGTTACATTAATCAAAATAATCATAATTTTAGCTTTTATATCACGGCTCAACCTCACTAAATTATATCGTACGGCGTAATAAGGATATCTCATGAAAATCAGTGTTGATGTACATAACTATATGGAAACCTTGGTTGGGAAAGCGTTTGTTCAAATGGAGTTAGACCAACGATTTAATGACGACCAGCTGGCTGACATCGCTTGTATCGCATTAGGTCAGCTCAAGCCACTCTACATTCGCCATGATATCGATTTTTTGTCTGCACTAGCAGAAGAGCGCTTGCTTGCTTTAACTACGAGTACACAAGTGGCGATTAATAACGCAATCGAGTTCATTATCAATGATCGCCGTCTAGAAAGAGACGCTTCAGATCTACCTGTGCAATACGTTTCGCGTTATGCTGATGACGAACAAGAACTCGAATGGTTTGAAAAACCGATATGGTCTCAAGCCAAAGTAAAAGCGTAGGAGCAGTATTGTGGGATTTTTTTCTCGTTTGTTTGGCGGCAAGTCTTCGTCTGAAGAGCCTGTTGCTGTAGAAGCCTTTGAATATAAGGGATTCAACATTTATCAAGAGCCAGTGAAAGAAAGTGGTCAATACCGTATCGCAGGTCGTATTACCAAAGATTTTGACGGCGAAATCAAAGAGCATCGTTTCATCCGTTCAGACGTTGTCGCAAGCAAAGATGACGCTAATGAGTTGATGCTGAACAAAGCAAAAATGTTCATCGATCAAATGGGCGATAACATTTTTAGCTAGACTCGATAACCTTTGATTATTATCAATTTAAAAAAGAGCTATCAGCCGTTATGCTGATAGCTCTTTTTCTTTCTGCATGAGTAAACCATTGTCAGCACAAGGTATTTTAATTCTGTGGTTAGACCTCTAACTTTAACACTTTTGGTTATAAAGGTTTCATCACTATCGATTATGATGCTTATGATGTTAAAAATCGTGTAGTAGATAGATTGAATAGAGCTCCACCAAGGATTTGTAAGAGCAGATCATCTATCCGACTTTTCGCTGTTGAGTCGTTGGTAGAGTTCACAACAATAATGCAATAAGTTAAGGAATAGCTAAATGCAGATAGGTGTACCTAGAGAAACACTCGCGGGCGAGTCGCGAGTCGCTGCTTCACCTAAGTCGGTGGAACAGTTGATCAAACTAGGCTTTGATGTCGTGGTAGAGTCTGGAGCAGGTGTGTTAGCCAGCTTTGAAGATTCGGCATTTGAAGCGTCAGGCGCTAGCATCTCTTCTAAAGAGAATGTCTGGAACTCGGAGATCATTCTCAAAGTCAACGCTCCAATCGTTGATGCTGAGCGAGATATTGATGAATTTTCTCAACTTAATGAGGGAGCGACCCTCATCAGTTTTATTTGGCCGGCACAAAACCCAGAGTTAATGGAACAACTTGCGAGCAAGAACATTAACGTATTGGCAATGGATTCAGTGCCTCGTATCTCCCGTGCTCAAGCGCTCGACGCGCTCTCTTCAATGGCTAACATAGCAGGTTATCGCGCTGTTGTTGAAGCCGCGCACGAGTTTGGTCGCTTCTTCACTGGTCAAATAACCGCTGCTGGTAAAGTACCACCCGCAAAAGTGTTCGTTGCTGGTGCGGGTGTCGCAGGCCTCGCCGCCATTGGTGCCGCTGGTAGCCTCGGTGCTATCGTTCGAGCTTTTGATGTTCGCCCAGAAGTGGCCGAGCAAGTGGAGTCGATGGGCGCTGAGTTTCTTACGCTAGACTACCAAGAAAATTCAGGTTCTGGTGACGGCTACGCTAAAGAGATGTCTGACGAGTTCAATAAGAAAGCAGCTGAGCTTTACGCTGAACAAGCGAAAGATGTCGACATCATCATTACTACTGCACTGATACCGGGTAAACCAGCTCCAAAGCTTGTCACCAAAGAGATGGTCGATAGTATGAAAGCGGGTAGTGTTATTGTCGATCTCGCTGCTGCAAACGGCGGTAACTGTGAGTACACCGTTGCTGACCAGGTGATAACCACTGAAAACGGCGTCAAAATCATCGGTTACACCGATATGGTTGGACGACTACCAACTCAATCTTCACAGCTCTATGCAACGAACTTGGTTAACCTACTTAAACTATTGTGCAAAGAGAAAGATGGCAACATCAATATCGACTTTGAAGACGTTGTACAACGTGGCGTGACAGTGGTTAAAGAAGGTGAAATCACCTGGCCAGCGCCACCAATTCAAGTATCAGCGCAACCAGAAGTAAAAGCAGAACCTGTACAGCCAAAAGCCGAAGCGAAAACTGAAGAACCAACATCCCCAGTCAAAAAACTGGTCGCTATTGGTGCAGGTTTAGCGGCATTCGGTTGGATTGCTTCCGTAGCACCAGCTGCTTTCCTTACCCATTTCACGGTCTTTGTTCTTGCGTGCATCATCGGTTACTACGTGGTTTGGAATGTGACTCACGCACTACATACTCCACTGATGTCAGTAACCAACGCCATATCAGGCATCATCATTGTTGGTGCGCTGCTACAAATCGGGCAGGGGAATGGTGTCGTGTCTTTCTTAGCCTTTATCGCGGTTCTTATCGCCAGTATCAACATCTTCGGTGGCTTCACCGTGACCAAGCGTATGCTTGAGATGTTCCGTAAAGATCAATAAGTGGGGAGCAAAAAATGTCTGCAGGACTAGTACAAGCGGCATATTTAGTTGCCGCGATATGTTTCATTTGGAGTTTGAAGGGACTTTCAAACCAGGAATCAGCACGCCAAGGTAACTACTTCGGCATTGCAGGTATGGCGATCGCATTGATCGCAACGATCTTTAGCCCTGATGCACAAGGCTTTGGGTGGATCATCGTCGCAATGGTGATCGGTGGTGCGATCGGTATCTTCTATGCGCGTAAAGTTGAAATGACTGAAATGCCAGAGTTGGTCGCGATTCTTCACAGCTTTGTTGGTATGGCCGCGGTTTTGGTGGGTTACAACAGCTACATCGAGCCACCAGCGCCAATTTCACTTGATTTAGCGGAACAACACGCTGAGCACGTGATCCACTTAGTTGAGGTTTTCCTTGGCGTATTCATTGGTGCAGTCACATTCACAGGTTCAGTCGTTGCGTTTGGTAAGTTACGTGGTGTGATCTCTTCATCACCATTAAACCTGCCACATAAACACAAAATGAACCTTGCTGCGATCGTTGTTTCAACGCTTCTAATGATCTACTTCGTTAAAGCAGATGGTAGCATGTTTGCGCTATTGGTAATGACCGCGATTGCACTGGTATTCGGCTACCACTTGGTTGCGTCTATTGGCGGTGCTGATATGCCAGTCGTAGTGTCTATGCTGAACTCGTATTCAGGTTGGGCGGCTGCCGCAGCAGGCTTTATGCTTGCTAACGACCTACTGATCGTAACCGGTGCGCTGGTTGGTTCATCAGGTGCGATTCTGTCTTACATCATGTGTAAAGCCATGAACCGTTCTTTTGTCAGTGTTATCGCGGGTGGCTTTGGTCAAGAAGTCCAAGTGTCTTCAGACGTTGAGTATGGTGAGCACACTGAGATTACAGCAGAAGAAGTTGCTGAAATGTTGAAAGACTCGAAGTCGGTTATCATCACTCCAGGGTATGGTATGGCGGTTGCACAAGCGCAATACCCAGTACATGAAATCACTGAAAAGCTGCGTGCAAAAGGGGTTGATGTTCGCTTCGGTATTCACCCAGTAGCGGGGCGTCTGCCAGGTCATATGAACGTGCTGCTTGCTGAGGCAAAAGTGCCATACGATATCGTGTTGGAAATGGATGAGCTAAACGATGACTTCCCTGAAACGGATACTGTTTTGGTTATCGGTGCAAATGACACCGTAAACCCAGCAGCGTTGGAAGATCCAAACAGCCCAATCGCTGGCATGCCGGTACTTGAAGTTTGGAATGCGAAAAACGTTATCGTATTCAAGCGTTCTATGAACACGGGCTACGCAGGGGTGCAAAACCCACTGTTCTTTAAAGAGAACACATCAATGCTATTTGGTGATGCGAAAGACAGTGTAGACGCTATTTCTAAAGCGATTTAATCCAAATTAGATGCGCGTTAAACAAACAGCCCGCTATATTCAGCGGGCTGTTATATTATTTACAGATTGAGTTAGAAAATACCTTTCTTCTTCACTTTTTTTACATTACTCATTCTCTCACTCACGCCAGGTGACGGTTTAATTTCTGTCACTGACGCCGTTTGCTCGTTGGTAACAGTAATTTTTGATTCAGCAATCAACGTTTCAATAAGCTGAGTCTGTTGTTCCACTAAGCTTCGTAGAGCACTGAGCTCTGCTTCCATCGCGACTTGTTGGGGTGCGATAGAGTCTGCAACAGTCTGAATAAATCCTTGGCCATCAAACTGTGGTTGACTACTAACGTTTGAGTTAGCTGTACAAAAGCTATCTAACTTCTCTATCGCCATAGCCAAACGGTCACTATCCCCAGTATCAACAGAGGCGCTTGACGGACAAGGGCGCTTAATGACCTGATGCGCTTCAAGTATAGAGTTAAGCGTTTTGTTGTTGATAGTATCTTTGCTCAAACCAGACGCGAGCGCCTTTGCGAGTTCAGGTTTCAATTGGTGCAGATAAAGGCCACTAAGATAAATATCTTTATGGATATGGATCTGATTATGCAGTTGAACAGCAGCGCTTGGGTCTTGAGCAAATTGCTTTTGCTGCTTAGCCCATTTCTGCATGATTTTATAAGCAAAATAATCAGACTCGTTCTGCGTTGGGTCTAGAAAGACAGAATAACTGACTTTCTTTAACGTACTATCCATTGACTACATCTGCCGCGTCCAATGGCTGGTCTTCATCAGCAAAGTATAGGCAAAGCTCTTCAGCCAAAGCAGCTTGCGCTTGCTCTACTAATACAACGCGTTCACCTAGTGTTTCGTAAGCACTTTTCAGTGCAGGGTAGATCAACGGCGCACCGCCACCGACAACGTAAACACGGTTAGGGTTTTTGGCAAACTTCTTAGCTTCGTTGGCAACTTGTGCACCGAGCTCTTCAATTTTAGCCTCGATTTTCTCTTTTACGGTGCCAATTTTGCTTTCGTCATTGACGACATCACAGATAAACTGATCATCGTTACGACGTTTAATCAGCTCATTTGCTACAAGATAACTTGAGTCACTGTCTGCAAAGGATAAAGCTTTACGCGCTGAGTCAGTGACCATGGATACGCCAATTTCATTGTTTCCATAAATAGCAGAAACATCATCAAACTCGCCGACAACAACTCCCATATCAAGGGTTGTGCCACCAATATCGATGACCAAAGAACGAGTAAACTCATTGCAGTTTGAGTTTACAAGTGTGGACAACACTGCCGGCAAGCTCTCTGGCATGACTTCTACATCAACAATCTCGAACGTCTCACCCTTGTTCAGGGTAATATCACGCATTAAGTGCTGACGCTTACGTTCGATGTTGATTTCGTTCTTTTGACAGTCCTCCGGGTTGTAGTATTCGGTAATCGGCAACGTGACGACTAATGTGACTGCCTGCGGTTTAATGTCTGTTTGTAGAAGCGCATGATGCACGGCTAATAAGTTGAGATCGTCATACTGGTAATCAACATGCGTGGTTTCAAGCGCCTTATCTGATGTCGCATCGTAAGTGTATTTTGTTTCACCAATACTGTAGTTAAAGATCTTTTTGTCTTTACGCAGTGCAGCGCTTTTCCAGTTTTTACGAAATGAGTTTGGTGACACAATGGTTTTTATTTCACCATCCTGAAGCCATGCCACTTTGACATTGGTCGAACCATCATCAACGGCAATCTTCAATTTACGCATAGTCATTTTGAACCTTTGTACATTCGGTTAATCACAATCTTTCTGTGATTCAAAACCAACTATTTGCACAAAGCAAAAGACCTGTAAGAAAATGGGCTCAAGATTAAAAACACAAAATAAAGGTATATAAACATTTAAGTTTTGCAAAATGCCATTTGCTATCAGGGAGTTAATTGAACGCAACACGGTGAGTGCAATACACAAAAATGCTTTACACTCTTAACCTAGGAGAAGAGTGGATTCTCTTTTAAATTGACATACATTTCACACGCAAAAGTGTATTAATCTGCTGAAAGCCGATATAGTTACGTCACTTAAACTCAATTTATTATGCCGTGCTGTTACGAACTATTACCTTAATTATCGCTAGCGTTGTTAGCTTCAACGCGTTCTCTAACTCGCTACCAGAGCGATTAGAAGAGTTTACTGCGATGTTCGACCTCAGCCAAACTGCTGCTTCTTATGACATTCGAATCATTCAAAGTGAATTTCCTAATCGTTTGATTGATCCGGATTATATGTTGCCCCAAACATCCTCATATCCGTTAAAAGACATTCAAAAGCTTTACCGACTCTCTGAGTCTTGCCGCGGGCCTTTACCATTAAGCCCGCTCGTTACAGAACCGTTAGTCTTTGTTCGTGCATTGTGTAAAGGCAATCAGCTGAGTGAACGCTGGTTTGCACGCTCTAGCTTGATTCACCCTGGTGGTGGCAGCTACGCATTTCGTTACTCTAAAGAGTACCCAGAGTATTACTTACAGCTAGAACGTTATATGCATATCAAAGAGCGTCCACTCGCGCATCCAGATACGCTCCTTGGTCGCATCCAAGCCATGAATCATACAGTGGTTCACGCGTTAATTCGTGGTGCCTCTATGATGGTGGAAGAAGATGAACTTTGGCTAAAAAAAGGGGACATTTATTATGTCTTTGAGCCAGCACTCTGGAAGGCAAATGCTGAAAAGGTGGGACTAACCCATAAAGTGACTGATGGTCGCGGCGAGTGCTTAGTTCAGCGCGGTAACATCTGTTGGGAGCAAAAAGACCATAGCGATATCTTACGTGGAGTCATGATTGGCCTTGGTATCGCTAACATCCTCCTGGTACTAGGGTGGTTATATTACCGTTGGGACAGTAAGCGGAAAGAGATGCGCAGTCGCATGCTTATTTTGCAAATCCTAACACATGAACTAAGAACACCAATCGCAAGCCTTTCACTGACAGTAGAGGGCTTTAGACGTGAATTTGAGAACTTACCTGAGTCGGTCTATGATGAGTTTCGCCGCTTATGCCAAGACTCTCGACGCTTACGCCAACTTGCCGAGGCGAGTAAAGATTATCTGCAATCAGACTATCAACCGCTGGCGACAGAGTGGGTGCCTTCTGTCGAAGAGTGGTTGACGTACAAGCTCGAAGAGGAGTTCTCACAACCTATTGAACTTACGCTCAACCAAGACGTAGCTGCTAAACTGAACGTATATTGGCTTGGAAGCTGTATTGATAATTTGATACGCAACGCACTGAAGTATGGTGTGGCGCCTGTTAGGCTAGATGTAGAGTCGACCGATTTGGGGCTCACCATCCGAGTGATTGACCAAGGTCAACTCTCTAGCAAAGACTGGAGCCATGTCAGAAAACCGTTTGTTAGCCAGGCAGGTCTTGGCTTGGGGCTGACAATTGTTGAGTCCATGGTGGCTAGAATGGGCGGTTCTATGAAGCTAATCGGTCCACCGACGACATTTATACTGGAGATACCTTGTGAAACAGACACTGCTTCTCGTTGAAGATGATAAAAACCTAGCTGACGGTCTTTTAGTTAGCCTAGAGCAGGCGGGGTATGATTGCCTTCACTCTGAAACGATCGCAGACGTTGCCCCTTTGTGGGAGCAAGCCGATCTGGTTATCCTTGACCGTCAATTACCTGATGGTGATTCTATCTCGATGCTTCCGGAGTGGAAGCAGATAAAGAATGTTCCTGTCATTGCCCTTACGGCACTAGTGACAGTGAAAGATAAAGTAACGGGCCTTGATGCTGGTGCTGATGACTATCTGACGAAACCTTTTGCCGAAGCCGAGTTATTTGCTCGTATTCGCGCTCAGCTGCGTGCTCCAGACTCTTCGGGTCAAGACGACAGCATCGTCACCACTGAATGCTTGAGCATCGATAAAAACACCCGTGAAGTGACGTACAAAAACGAACTGATTACCTTAACTCGTACCGAATTTGATCTTCTGTTGTTCTTGGCAAGCAATATCGGCCGAGTGTTCACTCGTGATGAACTTCTTGACCATGTTTGGGGTTATAACCATTTCCCAACAACACGAACCGTTGATACCCACGTCCTGCAGCTTCGACAAAAGCTACCTGGCTTGGAAATAGAGACGCTTCGCGGCGTAGGGTACAAGCTAAAAGCATGATCCGACCGCTGATTTTGATAGGGGCGCTAGCAACCGCGCCCATTTCACAAGCAAATAACTGGTTTGAAGAAACGACTCCGCTAAGTCAGGCACACCAACACCTACTCAAAGGCTCGCTTCCAGAGATGTACGCCGTCATGGTTGAGGTGTTACAGCGTAACCAGAGCCCGGCCACTAAAGAGCATATTAATGACCTCTTAGTTCAATCGTTTGATACAGACTGTGGCCAATCACTGCAAAACGACCCATTACCTAACTGGTTACGTAACGTTTCTATAAAACGTACCAGTATTCAAAGCCCGGGCCGAGAGTCTTATCGCTTGTTTGTGGATGTAGCATCCACTCAACCGTTGAAAGATATTTCACTCGAACGATGGATTAACTCAAACATTGCGGCCGATACCGTGTTCAATGAGATTAATGACAAAAAACAGCGCAGCTCACAAACCGTTGATTATCGAAAAACATACAACCTAAACAGCCGCTTACCAATGGGGCTCTACCACCTAAATGTGCTGACCAAAGACAATCAAAGCTATTCAACATGGGTCATCATCGAAGAATACAAAGCGAAACAGATCGTACGTTGGTCAGCCAAAGATCAATGGAGTATTGAAAAGAACGAACTACTTAATAAATTTTGCCCATTGCCAAAGCTTTCAGTGCGTGTCTACAACTATCAAGAAGAACAATATAAAGAGATTTGGGGGCGAACTTACCAAGCAAATTATCCAACCAAACTGGATAAAATGAGTATCCCACCTGATCGCTACGTACTCTCAGTAGCGTTAGATAGCCAGCGCTGGCAAGGTCCGATAATGATTGAACAATCTCAGATTATCACCAAAACCTATGACGTTTCTGGCGATGAGGAGCAAATTGAAGAAGAGTAGGTGACTAAAGCGATATTTTTCTAAAGGTCTGTTTCTTCAAGCCGATACATTCCGTGTATTAATATATTCAACGGAAATGACCTATGAAAACGTCAACACTGCGCCTACTTCCCATCTCATTATTGATTGCGTCTGCAACAACCTCTGCGGGGAACTTCGCTATTGATGCGAGAGGCGACGCCATGGGCGGCGTGGGTGTTGTTTCGGGTGATTTTCTAACGGCACCATTTTATAACCCTGCTTTAACCGCCATCTATCGACGAAATGATAACGTGGGCATGTTGCTTCCTAGTGTTGGCATTACCTACAACGACCAACACAACATGCTTGACGATATAGATCGAGCCGCTTCCGCACTTAAAAACAACGACCTGACGGAAGCAGGAATCGTAGCGCAAGATCTAAAAGACGATAACGCGAGTGTCACGATTGGCGCGGCTGCCGCGTTTGCGATCCCAAATCGTTACGTTTCAATGAATGCCTACGCAAAACTATACACAGAAAGCTTTGCTGAAGCCTTTGTTCCTGATCGCGCAAATAGTTTGGTGCAACTAAGGGACACCGAAATCAAAGGTGCGGCTCTTGGCGTTGCTGAAGGTGGTTTGTCAATTGCAAAATACATGACCATTCTTGGACATCACTGGTCATTTGGCGCAACACCAAAGCTGCAGCGAATCTATACGTACAGCTATAGCGCTTCAGTGGAAGACTTTAGTTTCTCCGATATAAGAGACGATGGCTCTGCAGAAAACCAGTTCAACTTTGACTTAGGCGCACTTTGGTTTTATGGACCACTGCGTGTAGGTGTGACTGGAAAGAATATGATTTCAAACGACTACACCACTAGCGATGGTGCATTTACTTATAAAATGCGCCCACAATACACGCTTGGAACAGGATTGATCGCTGATTTTTGGCAAGTAAGCGTAGACTATGATCTCAATGAAGCGGAAAAATTTGATGCGGTAAACGACAACACGCAAATGGTTCGTTTGGGTGCGGAAGTCGATCTTATGCGTCAATTTAAGTTTCGTGGTGGTTATTACAAAAACTTAGCTTCCAGTGAAGATGAGGGCACTTTGACTGCGGGTCTTGGTATTTCGCCTTTAAACATCACACAAATGGACATCGGTGTGAGTTATACAAACGAAAATGCAATGGGTGTTTACCTAAACTTTTTGAGCTCGTACTAGCGTGACAATGTCACACTAATATCAGCCATTTATTTTACTGTAATTATCGCTATAATGCCTCGTATTCAGATACGGGGCATTTTTTATGTTTGATCAATTACCTCCATTAAGTCACGAAGACCAACAGAAAGCAGTCGAGAAAATCCAAAAGCTCATGGAGCAGGGGATTAGTACTGCACAGGCGATTAAAATCGTTGCTGATGAAATTCGTCAAGAGTTTGAAAATAGCAAAGGCGAGTAAACACAAGGTAGCGTGCATCTAGTAAGCACTCACTAGAAACCAGCTATTAAGCTGGTTTTTTTTGTGTCCCAAACCAACTTAATTGCTTGCGAAAAATATCTTACATCATGTTTTTTGTTATAGTAATTTCAAGAAACAACCAATAAAAACAACAACTTAGTTAAGATTTATATTCTATCAACATTAGGTGTTGTGAACGCTTGTAATTTAATTACATCACGTAAATCACCTTGTCACGTTCGGTTGGCATGATCTAGCACAATGCTCTGTTATGCAACGTTGTCACCAACATAGCCTTCACAGACATGTGCAGAAATAACTTAACTTGTTATCGGTAGTTACCACGTCACGTACAAGTCAGTAGATATGACGAGATATGTTTGAGATCACACTTATTTGATATGAGTTTGAGTGGCTAAAGGTGGTATTGTATTATTATTAAACTTGATTTTAATAATTTAACTAATTTGATAAGGCTCTTTATGGACATCTGGATGCGTTATGCGCGAGCAATTTTTGCTATCTATGTGATCCTAATGGGGTCAGCCCTCACCATCATGTTAAGTGATGATGAAAGCAATGAAGCTCGTATCGAGTTGCCATCTCAAACTGAAAACTATGTCGTTCGTGACACCAATGGCTATATTGTTCACGCAAACTAGTGGCTGAAGTCCCAAGAAAGCACAGGGCCGTGCTGATTCACATCGTACAGAAAAGAAAAAACCAGCCACGAAAGGTTTGTGGCTGGGACTTATAAGTGTGAACAATGATATTCACAAACAACGTCAGTTGGCTAGGTGACCCTCGGCTTATTAAGGGTCAGTTATGTGACTGCACGTAGTGTGCCAGAACTGTCTATTCCTTTTTTATCAAACACTTAATTCCTCATTGTGCTTAGAAATGCCGCTACAACCTCAGTTGCACATAAACAAGGCGCATTTTCTTCTGAAAATTATACTCACATTGCGAATTCTCTCGCAAAATGCAACAAAATAAACATATGGGTAAGGATTACAAAGCGCAAAGCCGACTAAACACAGCTGCTAAATCCCCAAACAGTATGCAACCTTAGTGCGTATTATATGTGTTATGTTAAATGACTTATTTCTGATACATAGGTTGATACTGATGTACTACTCGTCTCCACTATCACACTATTAAATCTACTCGAAACACACACCATTAAACATAATGGCTATTTACCATAAAATAGCTAATATTTACTTAATTATCAGTAGATTAATTAAGCCAACATTAGCTCTGCTACAAACAAAAATGCAGCGTCTGAACTTCAGTACGCTGCATTTTTTAAGCTGTTACTGATTAACCGCCGGCTAATTTAACTTTCATGCCTTTCTTTTCAAGGTGAGCTTTAATCTTGTCGCGGTTGTCGCCCTGGATTTCAATGTTGCCATCTTTAATTGCGCCACCACAGCCACACACTTTTTTAAGCTCTGCAGCTAGAAGCTTGAGTGGCGCATCATCAAGGTCTAAGCCTGTTACGATGCACACGCCTTTGCCTTTACGGCCTTTTGTTTCTCGTTGAATTCTTACAACGCCATCACCTTTAGGACGCTCTACTTTTTTTTCTTCTGGTTTAATACGGCCAGTTTCCGTTGAATACACTAGAGTCATATCTATTTCTTTGTTTGCAGTGCAGCTTGCTGTTTCTTCAGCGCCAGCATTGTCGTTTCAATATGTTTTTGGATTGCAGATTTGCCACCTTTTAATAAGCGGCCGTTAAACATGCAATACCACGCGTTAGGTTCACCCGTGTCGTTTTGAATTTTGAACCCGTGAAAGTTTTCAATCATGCCTTTGCCTGCTTGACGCTTGGATTCAAACGAAGCAAACTCTGAAGGTTCAATGATTGAAGCCGTTTCGCAAAACCAATCAACACTCTTTCTTATACCCGTTAAGCTACCATTTAAAACTCGATTCTTAATTTGAACCTGCCACTGGTCTTTTTCACGACTTACAAGCTTAAGGTTAAAGCCTCTATAATTGTTCAACGCCATACTGTACCGCTTTATTATTATGGGTCACTCGAAATGCACGACAATTATTGCCAGTTTCGAGTTTTAATTAACTTCTCAGAAGCCTTATACCAATCTCAATGGCTAATGTGAAGCCCCAAGCAACATAAATATGAGGTAGATGTTACGCTGATGAGACTAAAACAATAATTAATAATGACAGGTTATTAAGAATCAATCGTTTATATATTCGGTGCTAAGTCAGACTCAATACAGCTTGTTAAAAAGTCTGAGAATGCGACACCTGAATGTTCCACCATTTTAGGGAACATCGATATAGGCGTCATTCCCGGGAATGTGTTCACTTCGTTAAGGTAGATCTCGTTGTCTTCTGTTAGGAAGAAATCGATTCGAGATAAATGGCGAAGGCCCATATGAGTAAACACTGTCGCAGAATAAGCTTTGATAGCGTCAATTTGCTCTTGCGTTAGATCTTTTGCTTCTACTTCTGTGGTTGAGTGGCTATCAGAGCCATATTTCTCTTCGTAAGTATAGAAGACGTCACTTGGCGCGATAACTTCACCCGGTGTTGTGATCACAAGCTCACCTTTATATTGGTAAGCAGCAACTTCAAGCTCACGAGGTGTTACCGCCTTTTCAACTAATACCTGGTTAGAATAGCCGAAGGCATCCGTTACTGCTTTTGTTACGTCACCTTTGGTCGTGACTTTATAACAGCCGATTGATGACCCTTGGCATGCTGCTTTAACAAATACCTTGCCCCATTTATCGAAAGCTTCTTCAGCACGTTGAACAGACAGAGCATTGTTTTCAGTAAGAAATACGTAAGGCGTGTTAGGTACACCCAGCGCGTCATACCATAACTTAGACGTGATTTTATTAAAGCTGTTTGTACTCGCCTCAGCGCCACATCCTAAGAAAGGAATGTTGGCCATAGAAAGTAGTGATTGAATGTCTCCGGTTTCTCCAGGGTATCCATGGATACATGGAACGACATAATCAACATCCCAGCATTGATTCTCGCCAACAAGCGTCTTGTTCGCGGTATCAAGATAGACTACATCGCCTGCTTCGTTTAGCCAAACGCCATCCTTGATTTCAACCGTGCAGATCTTGTAACGACCCGCTTGAGCAAGTTGAGATTTCAAGTAACCTGCTGATACTAGCGATACCTCGTGCTCTGATGAATCTCCACCACACAGGAGTAAAATTGTTTTCTGTTCAGTCATAGTTTTATAGGTTCGATGCTATTGTGAATTCATAATAATAGGATTTGTATCCAAACGGTATGTCAGACTAAGTTAAATCTACAATGAACTGCGTTAAGCGGTCAGATGTTCACCACCCTCACCTACTTTTCTAGTCCACCGTTGAAACAACAAAGGGCCCTTAGGCCCTTTGTAAAAAGTCTTCGACGACTAGTTTAATTTGTTCAGTGTCGGATAAGCAGAGTTCTTTATCTCATCGATGCTCTTAACAAATGGTTTTAGAGAACGAATATTGCTTGGTAACTGGCTCACTGCTTGAGCGGCCTCTTTTCGCGATGCGTAATCACCATACAACACTGTGTACCATTTTGTACCATTGACAACTTTATAGTTCTCCCAAACTGGCTGACCAGAGGTTGGTAGTTGACGTGCGAACTCATCTACCTTGGCTTGTGTGCCGACAGCTGCAACTTGAATAGTAAAGCCATATCGTGGGTTCATCGCTTTTTGTTTTTCACTAGGTGGTGCGATGACAACCGGTTTCTTTTGTTGTTCCGGCTGCATTTTAACGACTTTTTTCTGCTCTTGTTGTGCAGGAGACATTTTCACGACGCGTTCTTCTTGTACTGTCGCTTCAACCTCAGCAATCGTGGCTTCTTTTGATACTGTGTAATCCTCTTTGAATGACTCAGACTTCACATCGGTCACGTAACTGTCTGATGCACACGCCGCCAATAAAGAGGTCAAACAAATAAGAAGAATTTTTTTCATGGGAGAACTCGAGTTTATATCCTTTAAAGTGTCCTAATCATGCCCCTGTAAAGAGAGAGAATCAAGGAAACTATCTTATTAAATAACAATAGATTGTGAACTAAGACACATTGCCAGCTGCAAGCATAGCAGCCTTACTCGTTAACGCTTATTCTTCATACAAGCTACAGGTTCTGACTGAGGTTATTATGCGTTCGATCGACTGTTTATTGCGACCACAAACGATTGCGGTAATTGGAGCTTCAAATACTCCGGGACGCGCGGGTTATATCGTGATGAGTAACCTGTTGTCCTCTGGATTTAAAGGGGTGATATTGCCTGTTTCCAATAAGCACAAATCTGTTCAAGGTGTGCTTGCTTACCGCTCTGTGGATGACCTTCCGTTTGAGCCTGACCTTGCCATTATGTGCACCAATAACAAAACTAATCTCCAACTTGTGCCAAGCCTCGCAACCAAAGGTACTAAGTGCATGGTGATCTTAGCAACTAGTTTTGATGATAACGATTCTGAACTCACTGCCTCACTTAAAGCACAGACGCAGCAACATGGTATTCGCGTACTTGGCCCAAATAGCCTCGGTATCATCATGCCTTGGCTGGGAGTGAATGCCTCGTTTTCGCCTATTCCAGCTCAGCGCGGGTCTATCGCGTTTATTTCACAGTCAGCTGGTATTTGTACCACGATTTTGGACTGGGCAAATGCACAGTCTATTGGGTTTTCTGCCTTTATTTCATTAGGTAATGGGTCTGATATTGGCTTTGATGAACTCCTCGATGCGTTATCCATTGATAGTAAAACACAAGCCATTATTCTCTATATCGACTCTATCTCTGATGCCCGTCGGTTTATCTCTGCGGCACGAGCTGCATCAAGAAACCGTAGAATTCTAGTGTTAAAAGGTGGCAAAACACCGCAAGGTCTTGAAATAGCGAAAGCCCACAATCAGGGGCATATATCTTTAGATATCATCTACGATTCGGCAATAAAGCGTTCTGGCATGTTAAGAGTGAATAGTACTCACGAACTCTTTGCTGCGGTAGAAACTCTCACTCATCCTACACCACTGCGCGGCGAACGCTTGATGATCGTCACTAATGGTGGCGGCCCATCAATTATGGCCACTGACAAGTTAATACAGCTAGGTGGAAAACTTGCAGCGATCACTGACAATGAGATCGTTAATCGTATAAAAGCAATTGTTCCCGGCTGGGAAGGTTCAAATCCTATTGATATCCATGGTGATGCAACAATCAACCGCTATAAAGGCGTTATCGAAGTTCTGATTGATAGCAAAGAAATTGATGCACTACTGATCATGCACAGCCCTTCTGCTGTATCAGACAGTCAAGAAACCGCAAAAGCCATCATTGACTTACTACAAAGCAATAAACAGAAAATCCAACGGCTCAACATTTTCACTAACTGGACAGGCGAGTTAACTGCAAAGCCGGCGAGAGCTCTATTCAGTCAAGCAAAAATACCGACCTACCGAACGCCTGAGAGCGCAGTGACTGCTTTCATGCACTTGGTGGAGTATCGGCGTAATCAAAAGCAGTTGATGGAAACGCCCACATCAATTGAGATGCGCAGCAATGTCTCTTTGCAACAAGCGCGTGAGTGGTTCACTCAAAAGATTGGCGACAAACAGCAAATCGCACTTGATAGTTACCATTTAGGTTCGCTATTTGGCTATTACAACCTCTCGATGCTGGATACCTGGATAGCCTCGGATCCGAGTGAAGCCACACATATTGCCGAGAAAATTGGCTACCCGGTAGCAGTCAAACTTCATTCGCCCGATATTCCACATAAATCTGATGTACAAGGTGTGATGCTGTCTTTGAGAACTGCCGAAGAGGTATATAGCGCCACAAATGCAATACTCGATCGGGTTCAACTCTCCTTCCCTTCAGCGCGAGTTGATGGCGTACTCGTCCAAGCAATGGCCAACTCGGCTGGCGTTGAAGAGATAAGAGTAAAAGTACATACTGATAAAGTATTTGGCCCCGTATTACTCATGGGCCAAGGCGGTTCAGAATGGGATCCGACCACAGACTCAGTATGTGCGTTACCTCCTCTAAATAGTGCTCTCGCACGCTACTTCATCATTCGAGCTATCAAGGCAGGGGTTGTTCGGCTACAAAAACGACCTGAACCGTTTGATATTATGGCGTTCGCAAACTTTCTAGCGACACTCTCACAAATGGTGGTAGACAACCCAGAGCTACATGCACTGGATATTCATCCAGTAATGGTAAAAGGAAGCACTATCACAATAGTTGATGCCGATATAGTACTGAAACAAAATAGCGAGTTAGCTTCACAAAGACTCGCTATCACACCTTACCCGACACAGCTCGAAAAAATGATCACCTTAAAAGATGGGCGAAAAGTCCTAATGCGTCCTATCAAACCAGAAGATGAACCTAAACACGCAGCGTTTATCCATAAAGTTTCAAAAGAAGATCTTTATAAGCGCTTTTTCACCGATGTCGGTGAGTTTAACCATGAATCTCTGGCTGCATTTACTCAAATAGATTACGACCGAGAGATGGCGTTTGTCGTTGAAGAGCCAAACGGCGATATTCTGGGGGTTGCAAGAGCAATGATCACGCCGGATAACAGTGACGCAGAGTTTGCGGTGCTTATCCGATCAGACCAAAAAGGTTTGGGCCTGGGTAAAGTGCTCATGACCAACATCATTAACTATTGTCGCCAAAGAAACACAAAACAAATCAGTGGTATGACGATGCCAACCAATCAAGGTATGCTCAATTTAGCAAAGCGACTTGGTTTTGCCATCTCCATTGATTTTGAAGATGGCACGGCTGATATGGTATTAATACTGGAATAAGCTACTTCATATTCCAGTTCTTGCTCATATATTTGATTACCCAAGATTTCGCTTTACCAAGCTGATTTCTACGCCAAGCCATCACGATATCGAGCGGTTGCGAGGCTGCTCCATCAATCATTTTTAACTTCCCTTGCGCCACTAAATCTCGAGCAATGTGCTCAGGTAGCGTACCTATCCCTAAACCCGCGTTCAGTGCTTCCACCTTACCGGCGAAGTTGGTCACTGTTAAGCGTGATTGCTTGTCCAGCACGTTGATACTCATTGTTGGCTGATCCCGCGCCGTGTCAGAGATCGCGATCACTCTATGTTTTAGGCGTGTTTCTTCGTTAAATTCGGTCGTGCGTTTATGGATTGAATGATTTGGAGCGGCAACCCAAATCATAGACATTTGACCAATTTTCTCGACTTTTAAATCATGAGAAGTTGTGTCTACTTGAGGGCATATTAGGATGTCACAACGATCCGCATTTAAAGATTCCCAACACCCAGCCAAGATCTCTTCCTGCAGCTTAATTCTCGTTTGACTCTCTTTCTCAAGGGCTTCAACCAATGGAAAGAAGGTAGATACGGGAATGATGCCATCAAATGCGATGGTTAAATCTAATTCCCAGCCATTGGCGATAATATTCGCTTCTTCAACCATGCTGCCAGCGAGCTCCAACATAAGGCGACCACGGTTTAGGATCAGTTTACCCGCCTGAGTAAACGCCGCTTTATGGCCCGAACGATCGAATATCGTGATATCAAGATCTTGTTCCAGCTTTTGGATCTGATAACTCAATGATGATGGCGCACGATCAAGCTCATTGGCTGCCGCGGCAAAGCTGCCACGACGATCAATCGCATCTAAAATACTCAGTGCTTCTAATGTAATTGGGCTACTCAATCTGAATTCCTTTTTTGCTTAAGCGAGAAACACACTACTTGCTATCTAACTCTGGGCGTACCCAAACATTTGAAAAATCGAACCAACCTAACGCATTACACTGCGCATTTTGCAATGAGCCACACTGCTCTTGATTCACACCGAGCCAACAGTGAAAGAGAGGGACGATTTGATTTTGTTCAATCAACGCTTTGCCAAGTTGATGCGCAGGGAAAGCAGATTTACTATCAAGACGCCAGGTTGATACAAGTGCTTTCCATTCAGAAAAACGTTCATCGCTACTCAATCGCTGTATATCACCAGAATCTAACAACCAACCTGCCAGCGCATCATCTCGATGGTTTGCTATGCCCATGGGTTTAATCCAGATATCGATACTTTCTATATTGTCAGGCTCAATATCATAAGCAATAAACTCGACCCTTAACCCATCCTGTTTTAGTCGACTCTCAAGCGCTTTGACTAAGTCAGGATACGTTGGGTGCCTATTGTGATAAGCAATTGTGACGGTTTGATAGTTGGGTTGCGTTATTGAGTCATCGCAATTGGTATGGTGAAGCCAACCTGGCTTTAAGCCATGAGCTGGAAGAATACCTAGCTTTGTGACAATGTCACTTGGAAGTTCTCGAAACAAACTCAACGCATTAAATTTATTGGAAAAATAATTTGCCCACTGCGGGTCTTTTGCTAAACCCGAGCGTTGGTTCAACAACAGATATATACAGCCAGGGTCAAGTTCAACGCCCTGCTCCATTTGACCTGTCTGGGGTTGCATTGGGTTAGAAACACTTGGGTAAATCAAGCTTGAGTGCGCTTCATCAATCACCCAAACTTCAACCACATCTACAAGCGCTCGGTACCCAAAATAACCATCAAAGGCATGTAGAACTAGCTTTTGGTCATCATTTCTAACCACTTTGTATGGTCCTGTTCCAACCGGGACAAGATCGAATTGTTCTTCGCGTTCAGATTTGGTCGGAAGGATCTTCGCGCAAGTCTCTGCTAGTAGTAAAGGCAGGCGTCGGTCAGCAAAGTTGAGAATAATATCGACGACCAGTGGTGATGGCGATTCAATTCGCTCAATAGTGTCGAATAGCGGACGTTGCTTTAAGTTTTCGAGGCTATCTATGACATGCTGCGCGGATAAGACGGTGCCATTGTGAAAACGGACATTTGGCCGAAGGTAAAAACGCCACACTCGCTCATCAATCATCTCCCATGTGTGAGATAAGTCTGGGCTGAGCTGATCTTTATCATCTAACTTAGTAAGGCCACTAAAAATCTGATGAGCGATGTGCTGCTCAGAGCGACGCATTGGCATTCGTGGGTTAAGCATAGACAAGGGACGATAGTACGGTAAACGAATGACCTGTTCACCCTCTCGATGCTGAACACCAAGATAACCCTCAATTACCTGCGCAAGTTTTGCTGAATCATTGTTCATCGCCCCAAGGGCATGTTCAAACTTACCTTCTTCAAGATACCTCAAGGCCATGTTTTGACTGACGTCGCTGCGACTACGCTTAAAGTTAAGTTGAGATAGCTTTCCTCGCCCCGGCGCCGGCTGCCACTCAATCCAGCCTTCTTCGTCCATACGATTTAGCACGATGCGCGCGTTGCGCCGAGTACAAAATAAGATCTCAGTGATATCTTCGATACGTACCTGAGTGTCTTGACCATCAAAATGCTCAAATAGGGTTTCAAATTGCACTCTTAAACGGGGGCTACTCATCTTATTTGTCTGTTCTTCTTC
The DNA here is from genome assembly GCF_030409635.1 of Vibrio agarivorans. Classification (NCBI taxonomy): domain Bacteria; kingdom Pseudomonadati; phylum Pseudomonadota; class Gammaproteobacteria; order Vibrionales; family Vibrionaceae; genus Vibrio; species Vibrio agarivorans. Next base: position 603,547 of record NZ_JAUFQF010000001.1, read on the forward strand.
TGATGGTCTAATTTCGGTGTTTAACCGCGATGGTTAATCGACTCGTGCAGATCAAGCGCTGCTGTTCGTCAACTATTTTGATGTCCCAAACCTGTGTAGTACGCCCCAAGTGAATTGGACTTGCCGTGCCAGTGACGACACCTTGACGTTTCGCGCGAACATGATTGGCATTGATATCTAAGCCTACACAATAACTTGGCTCTTCAACACAAAAATTAGCAGCTAATGAACCTAAGGTTTCGGCAAGCACGACTGATGCGCCGCCATGTAACATACCTAATGGCTGGTGGGTAAAGGCGCACACGGGCATTGTCGCGCTGATCGAGTTCTCCGTTACCTCGGTGTAAACAATTTGAAGATGCTCAATCAAAGTGTTTTTAGAGGATTGATTAAGTGTATCTAGGCTAATCGGCCTTTTCCAAATTGTTGCTGGCGAGTCATCACTCGCTAGGTGTTTGATTGGCATAGAACTTGTCCATTTATCTACCATTAGCCATAATGTTAAGAGAAGTTATTACCATATATCAATACGGAGATTGATAATGTCGAACTGGGGTCGCCTTTCTGTTGTTGCGTCTGGCTTAATTCTCGCCGCTTGTAGCTCGTCACCTACAGGCCGTAACCAACTCATTCTTTTTTCTGATTCTGACATGAGCTCGCTTGGTGCTCAGTCTTTCGAGCAAATGAAACAAGAGCAAAAAGTGAGTACGGACAAAGCCGTCAATGCTTATGTCCAATGTGTATCTGACGCTGTTACTGCTCAAGTTCCACCTCAGCCTGATTTCGATGAATGGGAAGTGGTGGTATTTGATAGTGATCAGGTGAACGCCTTTGCGCTACCTGGTGGTAAAATTGGTGTTTATACTGGTTTGCTTAATGTCGCCATCGACCAAGACCAACTGGCAACCGTCATCGGGCATGAAATAGCCCACGTTTTGGCCGATCACAGTAATGAACGTTTGTCTCAGGCACAGCTTGCTAATGTGGGGATGCAAGTGACAGACATTGCGTTAGCTTCGTCGGGTGCCGCTCAATATCGCTCGGCTGCGATGGCAGCACTAGGTCTCGGTGTACAATATGGGGTGATCTTGCCTTATGGTCGAACCCAAGAATCTGAAGCTGACATTCTCGGTTTAGATCTAATGGCCCAAGCGGGGTTCAATCCCAATGCCAGTGTCGCACTCTGGATGAATATGGCCGCGGCTTCGAATGGTGCTCAGCCTCCTGAGTTACTCTCGACTCACCCTTCTCACGATACACGCATTAACGATCTTGAGGAGCAGATCCCACGAGTTCCGAAAGCGAAGGCAGCGAGACCAAATTGTAAAGCACCTAGTTAAGACACTTTTCGTTACATCTAAGTTAAGGCGCTGTAATGGAACAGGTTAAATCACAGTGACAGCGTCACTAACAGCCCATTTTCCAGCAAGGAAACGACAACTTTCCTCGGCAAAACCCCTTAATGTCAGCTATAATCCCTGCCTAAATTGAATGTTAGGTAAATTGAATATGTCTATTGAAGCAACTCTACTAGAACGCTGCGATTCTAAATGTGAACTTTGCGCAGCAGAAACCTCTCTAACGGCATACGCTGTGCCACCTGAGTCATTGGTGACAGTAGACTATGCAGCAATGCTATGTGATAAGTGCTTGGCTGAGATTGAAGATCCAAAAGATATCAATCACTGGCGTTGTCTAACAGACAGCATGTGGAGCCAAGTGCCTCAAGTACAAGTGCTTGCATGGCGTCAACTGACTCGCCTGAACGCTGAATCTTGGGCTCAAGATGCTCTAGACATGATGTACATGGAAGAAGACACCCAGACTTGGGCAATGAAAGGCATGTCTGCAGATGACAAACCGTTCGACTGTAACGGCGTTGAACTTAAGAAAGGTGACGACGTAACAGTAATCAAAGATCTTCCAGTAAAAGGTACAAACCAAGTTATCAAACAAGGTACAGTTATCCGTGGCATTAGCATCGGCAGCGACCCTAAACTGGTTTCAGGCAAAGCTAACGGCGGTCAATCTATGTATGTTATCGCTGAGTACTGTCGTAAGAAGTAAACACACCTGTTAACGCTGAATAACACAACCGCAAGTTTGTAACGCCCTCTACAGGGGTAAGCGCTCTTGTAAAAAGCCCCGATATGTCTATTGATATATCGGGGCTTTTGTTTTGAACCCGCAGACAGATAATAATCCAAGACCGCTAAAAACTAAAAAGCCAGCCTTAGAATAACTAAGGCTGGCTTTCAGCAATTCGTATGATGCGATTAACGGTATAAACCGATATCTTTTTGCATGTGGCTAGACATGTCGCTCGAGTAGTAAGTACGAGGCGTATTGTCTACAAACAAAATATCAAGTAAGTGTGCAATCAATCCTTTGAAGCTAACCGAGTAGGTTTTTTTGTCCATAGAGGTTGGTACTACGATAGTGTCGATGTGCATTGCCTGTGCCATAACTAATCTCTCTATATTTAAATTCGGTAACTTTGTTAACACGAATAATAGGTGATTAATTGCACTGATTAAAATGACAAAAATTCGACTTTCAGATTAGTTTAACTAATGTTTTTATATTGTTAACTAGCATTGTGCACACTAAGCATTGAAGGGTGTTATTTATGCAAATAGACCTAATTATTACGAATAAAGAATCTAGTTTACGGGTTTAGCACAGCCACTTTAACAAGTTAGCAACCGTGATTTTTATGGCACTTTTGTGCTATTGCGTTAGTTTAGTTAACCTATAAACAAAAAAACCTGTGCATTTTAAGCACTGGTTTTCCCTAATCACGTGTGTGATGTATCAAGATTCTTGTTCAGCATACACCTTACACTGCTTGATCGCTTTGTCTAACAACTCAAGAGCGGTTTGATCGCACTTAGGCAACTGCGCATCAGTGGTAGCAAGTGGTATAACGCGCTCCCCCCACTTCACGACTCCTGCTCCCCAGGTTAAACCGGCTCCAAACGCCGCTAAAAGTAGCGTATTGTTCGGTTGCACTTTACCCTGCTCTACTGCTTCACACAGTGCGATAGGAATCGTAGCTGCAGAAGTGTTGCCATAACGGTGAATGTTTACGAATGCTTTTTCCTGCGGAATTCCTGACAAATCACATAAGGTTTGAATAATACGAACGTTGGCTTGGTGCGGTATGACAACGTCGATATCATCTTTGGTCATCCCAGAAGTGCCAAGAACTTCTGTAGCTGCAGCGCCCATTCCTTTTACCGCTCGTTTGAAAATTTCTTTACCGACAAACTCAAAACTCCAATGGCCGTTATCCGCGGAAAAGCGATCCATTGACGTACCAAATTTAGGTACCGCCAAAATGTCACGCCCTTTGGCATCACAACCAATCTTGGCCTTCTGTAAACCGACGCAATTATCCGTTTTGGAAACCACGACTGCACCGGCGCCATCACCAAATAAAACAGCGGTATCGCGCTTGGTCCAATCGATAAAGAAGGATAGACGTTCAGCACCAATGATAACGGCATGGTTATAGTTACCTGCTTGAATCATTCGAGTAGCGGTTTCTAAGCCATACAGAAAGCCTGTGCAGGCAGCATTAAGGTCAAACGCTGCAGCAGTCGGAATTGATAGGTTTTGTGCCACTCTCGACGCGGTATTTGGAATCAGTGAGTCAGGAGAGCAAGTGGCCACAATGATTAAGTCGACATCTTGTGCGCTAATACCTGCGCACGCAAGGGCTTGCTGCGCTGCGACTGTCGCAAGGTCTGATGTGTTTACGTGACTGATTCGACGAGACTCAATGCCAGTTCGGCTGCGGATCCACTCATCGGAAGTTTCCATAAAGGTGCTTAAATCGTCATTTGATAAAGCGGCGGGTGGCAGACATTTACCCCACCCAGTGATCTCTGCATACTGCATAATCCAATAGTTCCTGCTTATTGTTCTAATCGATTATTTCAATCGTTAGCTCATTGATTATTTGCTTAAAATCTCTAGGCTATAAGCTAACTGGTATGAACGTACTCAAGTCGTTCTCCGTTAAAGATAAGTATATACACAACAAAGAATAAATTGCATGACGTATCCTCTGTTTTAAACGAGCAGAGACGTTTACTGCACAATAAGAGAGAAAGCTATGTCAACGTTCAACACTCGATGCCCTCACTGTAATGGCGTTAACCGCGTACCTGAAGAAAAACTCAACGCGCAAGCAAAGTGCGGCCGCTGCCAACAACCTCTGCTTGACGGTCGCCCTATCGAAGGGACAAGCGATAACTTTGATGCACTGTTAAAAAGTGAACAAACCGTCGTAGTCGACTTCTGGGCACCTTGGTGCGGTCCATGTGTTAACTTCGCTCCAGTCTTCGAAAAAGTTGCTAATGAACAGGGCTCTCAAGCTCGCTTCATTAAAGTCGATACCGAAGCCCAAAAAGCTCTCGCAGCGCAGTACGGAATACGCAGCATCCCAACCATTATGGTATTTAGAAATGGGGAAAGAGTGAATATGATCAATGGTGCATTGCCAAAGGTTCAGTTTGAACAATGGCTTGCTCAGTCATAATCGGCATAGAGCGAGTGATGTCACGCAGGCAAAAATCGTGATGATAAGCAGTCGAAAGGCTGCTTTTTACGTTCTAGGTTTCCTAAAGACACCGGCTTTCAAACACGAAAAAGCCCCAGCAAGAATGCTGAGGCTTCAAATAGAATGGAGGCGCGTCCCGGAGTCGAACCGAGGTCCACGGATTTGCAATCCGCTGCATAGCCACTCTGCCAACACGCCTTTGTGATTAACATGAGTTAATACGAATTGTTGATGGTGCCCCGGGCCGGACTTGAACCGGCACAACGCGAACGTCGAGGGATTTTAAATCCCTTGTGTCTACCAATTCCACCACCAGGGCAACGCAAAACTTGTTTGCGATGGTTAACACCATCTTTGATACCGACCTTTAATGAGTCACTATCATAAAACTTGTGGCGACACTTTTGATTCTCTTGATATACAAAAGAAGGTGTCTCCTGAACCTGAATAAGGTTTCACTATATCAACTGAATCTCAGTTGAAAATGGAGGCGCGTCCCGGAGTCGAACCGAGGTCCACGGATTTGCAATCCGCTGCATAGCCACTCTGCCAACACGCCTTCGTGATTAACTTGAGCTAATCAAATTGTTGATGGTGCCCCGGGCCGGACTTGAACCGGCACAACGCGAACGTCGAGGGATTTTAAATCCCTTGTGTCTACCAATTCCACCACCAGGGCAACGCAATAATGCGATGGTAACACCACCTGTCTCGACGACCTTTGCCGTGAGAACGAGGCGTACTTTAACGGATTGAGTTTACACGTCAACAATAAATTTTAAATAATAGAATCAAGTGATTGAAAGCACATCAATCTGATCGTTATCCCCGCACTTTGGTGCTTTTTAACGCTTATTCATGTAGTAAGTCTTAATGAAATTTATCTGTCATCTAGAATTCATAGACTGGATCTAACAATTAATCATCTCAATAAGTCAATGAAACCACTCAAGCGCTATCAGTATGAACGCTACGCCGTGCTCTGCAATCTTGCTTATCCACGAGTTTTTAAGCAAACACGTTATGGCTTTGACCCAAATGGCCAACGGATCATTAAAAACCAATTTGGTAAGACTATGGTTCGTGTGTTGTGGAGTAAACAGAGTAATGAGGTGGTTGTCGTAATTAAAGGTTCGCATAGCATTACTGATTGGCTATTGAATTTCGCGCTCTGGACAAGAAGTTGTCACAACATAGGTTTGAACTATCGTATTCATGCCGGATTCTATCATCTACTCTTTCAAGAAAGCGCGCCCTCAAGAAATGAAGATAAATTGGGTGCTACCGTATTTGAGCGATTAGAAACCTGCCTTGTGCCACTCATAGAACAAGGTAAACGGATAGCAATCACTGGACACTCTTCAGGCGGCGCTATTGGCTGTGTGTTTGCTGACTATTTCGAACAAAGATACCCAAAATCGATAAAACGCATCGTGACTTTTGGCCAACCTGCGATTGGTAACTGGCAATTCAAACATCGCTATAGGCTCGGGCACAAGACTTATCGTATTTGTTGCGACTTAGACATTGTCACCTTCATGCCCCCACTGCCCTTGGTATATTGGCATACAGGTAAAATGCTTTGGCTTTACAACGGCAAAATATATGAAAACACACCGGGTGTCATACGATTTTGGCGTTCATTAATGAGTTGGATCATTCGTCCTTTTTCGTATCACTTAATGAGTAAATACATAAGAAACAAAGATTTTTTTGATGAAAGGTAGAGCTTACGTTTTAAAAACACGTTTACAATGAATGTAGATAAGAGCTGGAAAGAAATTCCAAAAGAATGGAGGCGCGTCCCGGAGTCGAACCGAGGTCCACGGATTTGCAATCCGCTGCATAGCCACTCTGCCAACACGCCTCATTTGATTTGCCATCGCTCTCCGCATTGAACTAAATGTTCATTGCCTCTTGCGATGGCGCACACTTTACCTTGCTGAAGTTTTCAGTCAATGGTTTTTTTGTCGATTTTGTTTAGATGCCTAAATACGAAACAATGTGCGACAAAATCCACCAATATTGATTCGTATCACACCAAATTTTCTCTTCGTTACGTTAATGACGCTTGGTGAAGCGCTCTAACATGGATGGTGAATAGTGCCAACAGTGGTCAAACATTTCGGTCAGCTCTGGGTTTCCATACTTCGACACACAAACGGCATGGAATCGATATTGACGACCCTTCAATTCATCCACTTGCTTTTGCAACTCTTTCGATTGCGTTGGCGAAATAAAGTCAGAGAGTACGAGAACATCGGCATTGCGGTAACGCTCTGTCTGAAGCATTTCCATAGAACTGATTAACGCCTGCTCTAAGTCTGTGCCTCCGAAAAAGGTATAACTGAGAAAGTCAGCGACTTCTTGCAAACCATCTTGCTTGGTAAGTTCGTAAGTAATCTGTTCAGTCGAGTAAAGCATGACAAAACAATCGCGACCTTCAGCAAGCGCAATCTGCATCAGTGCATAAGCCATCGCTTTTACGCTCTTCTCGGGAAAGCCTTTCATAGAACCCGATGCATCGACACATAAAATGAATGGCCCTTTCTCAATCTCACCAGACTTGTGCTCTGGCTTCTGTGCAACCACTTTACGGATCGTGCGTGATTTACCTTTAACTCGATAATTCATTAAACGCTTGTCGACTAAGTGCTTGTAGAACACGACTTCCAACTCAGGATGTGCTAAAAACATCGTTTCGTTTGGCAACATGCGGTTAAGATCATTACTCTGGTGGATACCTACAATGTCATCTGCAACTTCGTCACTGTTCTCTTCCACCACCTGAAGCTGTTCATCTGGCACCTTAGTTAAGCTTGGATCATCCACTTCACCCGCCATTCGGCCGAGCTGTGTGGCAATCTCTTGGATCTTTGGATGCTTCTTAAGAAACTCCGCATAACTCTTTAGGTGAGTAACATCACTACGCTTCAAGCGAGCCGAGGCCATATCCCATAAACGGCCCATACTTTCCTCATCGCCCTCTTGAGTAATGCCGTCCATTTCTTGAATCGTCTCGATACGATGATAGAGGTCATTCAGTACTTTTTCTTTGTTCGTTTCAAGCTCGGTAACTTGAGCCTGCTTTATCGAAGTTTTTAAATGTTGATACCATTGATCACAGAAGAAATGGGGAAACATCGGGTTATGCTGGCTTTTGTTGTCATTCAGCATTTTGCGTGCTTTAACGTAAAATGCCGAGTGCCACTCAAGTTTCTTAACAATATCTTCAATGTGTTCAAAGAAGTAGGCTTCGTCCCAATGAATGACTTCTTGATACAAAGCCAACTCTTGCTTGAATCGGTCGGTCTCGCACACACGGGTGATGCGTTTTTTAACCGTACCGCGCCACTTCAAAAGATGATTTTTGACTGAGGTGGAAACCCCACGGTTTTCCGCCATCATCATGACTTGGGAGCGTGCCATTAAATCGTTGATCGCGGTGTCGATTATTCCCGATTCCGCGACAGCTATTGCGAGGTTTACACTGTCTGCTCCTAGCATACTGCCACCTTAACTGAAGTATTCTTTAAGTGCATTGACTCGAGCCACTGTGTTCTCACACTCATGACTAAAGGCTTCTGCTTGCTCGGTTATCGTCTGAAGACCGGACTCCATACCCAGTAAGATATCTTGGTCTAAGAAGTTATGAGGTAACGCGCCATGGAAATCAGAGCTTACTCGACGTAAGTGATGTTCCATGTCTTTGACCTGCTGACTGATTTCAGCACTACGTTCCACCCAGTTTTCATAACTCTCTTGTTTCAATGCAGAATCGGTCGCTAGACCAACAAGTACTGAGCGGTTCGCCAAATCTTTGATCACCAAACGTTCGTCTGCATCAAGATCAAATCGCAATTTCGTCACCTGCGACTTCTGATTTACATAACCAAATATGTCCCCAGAGCCCTCTTTAACCAGTTTCTCTAGATCATTTTTCGGCACATATACCCACTTGGTATCGCCCTTGTCTACATCTGACACTGACATATTGCTTTGTAGCAGAACCAGTTTCACTAAGTTGCCAATGACACCAACTTTATACAGTTTTGCGTCACGCAGGTTGTACGACATACCCGCTTTTTTAAGCAAACCCGAAGCCGCTTCGTGATTTAACGTCATGCTAAGTTGTTCATTCACTGCCGTTTGAATTTCATCAAGATCTTCACGACAACTTGTAATCTGTAGCTCAACTTCGCGCTGATCAAACGTGTTGTTTAACGCAAAATCTCGAATGATCTGACGAACAACATCACGAGAGCCGGGACTGTTCCACAAACAGTCTTCGAGTAACAGCAGATCAAGCGGGTTAATAGAGTCACGCCCGTTAAAGAAAGCACTGGCTTTAAGCAGTTTTACCGCTTTTTTCCAACGACGATCAGAGACATACATCTCTTCATCACCCAGTTTTTGTGCCTCAGGTGACTCTTCAATCATTGTTTTAAGCGCGTATAGCTTGTCAAAGGTACGTTCATCAAGTGGAATGTCTTCAAGTGCCGATAACCATGAGTGGTACTCTTCATCGGTAATCGCCAGGCCCTCTGGTAACTTAACTTCTTGAGGCGTTCCTACCGTTAGCATTGAACGAAAATTGTGTTTGTTCTGAATTCGGTCTACAAAGATGCGCACTAACATACGGTCGTAGAGAGCATCGAGTCCGCTGTCTTCGTCTGGGAGTTCGTTTGAAGCAGAAATTAGCAGGCGCATTGGTACGCGTTCAACTTCACTGCCATTCTTGAAAGTCTTTTCATTCACTACCGTCAATAGTGTATTAAGAATGGCAGGGCCCGCTTTCCAAATTTCATCAAGGAATACTACTTGGGACGTCGGAAGGTAGCCTTGAGTCAACCGGACGTATTTACCGTTGTCTTTTAACTCTTGGATGCTTAGAGGACCAAACACCTCTTCGGGTGTAGAGAAACGCGTCATGAGATATTCAAAGTAGCTTGAATCTTCGAATGCTTGAATTAGTCGTTTAGCAATAAGACTTTTTGCGATGCCTGGGGGGCCTAAAAGGAACACGCTCTCGCCTGATAATGCAGCGAGCAAACACATTTTGATCGTGCGCTCGCGCTCATAAACACCGTCCGAAAGTGCTTTAGCAAGCTTATTGATTCGCTCTGACAGCAATGCCTTGTTTGCATGAGATGTAGATACTGACTTCAACATCTAGGTTCCTTTTTAAGGTTCTGTTTTCACTTTAATTATAGTTAACATTATATATACATTTGCAACCAAGTAATTACAACTTTAGTGTTAGCTTCAGACAAGTGTGAAGAGGAGTAAGAATAGATCCGTGAGGCACGAACAAAACTGACGTCTCAAAGCACGGTAATACTTGGCGTACAAAGGCAATACCTGTCTGTGTTATAGCATTGTGCTGCCGTTTGTGTGCTAGTAAAACTTTGATTGAGAAAATGAAAGGTTGATATTGCTGATATTGAACGTAATTGTTGAATTAATCGTCATTTGATATTCAAATGATTGATGAAAGGTAGGTTTCTCACTTTTGCGCTTTTCTCCATTGTCATTAGAGGATAGATTGAACACGTCATCATAGCAGTAAGAGTTCATACGGACATGAGTCAACTCATTCATCAGTGGAAATCGATTCGATTAGAAGAAGAGAAAGTTACTCTTCCCAACGGTAAGACGATCACTCACACGACTATTCAGCATCCTGGTGCGGCAGTCATTTTGCCTATCACCCCTTCTGGTGAGATCGTTTTGGTCGATCAATACCGACCTTCATTAAAAAAATGGTTACTGGAATTGCCTGCAGGCACACTCGAGATTGGAGAGTGTCCACTTGAATGTGCCGAACGCGAGCTGAAAGAAGAGACGGGGTATGTCGCTAAGAAGTTAGTCGAACTCGGGCAAGTCACGCCATTGGCTGGCTTTTGTGATGAGATTCAACATCTGTTTGTCGCGATCGATGTTGAGAAGAAAAGTGATGCCGATTTAGATGATGATGAGGTTATAAGTGTTACAGTCAAATCGCTCCAAGAGATTCAAACTGCGATAGTCGCTAACGAACTGTCGGATGCCAAAACCATAGCGTGTATTAGTAAAGCGCAGTTGTGTGGGTATCTTTCTTAGTCATCTCTTTGAATTTACATGAAAACGCCCGCTAAATGCGGGCGTTTGCTCAATCGATGGTGACGAATTAGAACGTCACGTTTAGACCGATGAAGTGGATGCGGCCGTCGAATTGGCCTTTAACAGACACAATACCCGCCACTTGCCGATCTATATCAGTCGTACCTAAGTCTGCATATTCATAGAACATATCAAAATCGTAGCCGTTCCAATGTGTCGCTGCACCCACAGAATATCGCCACTGCTCTCCTACTGGTACATCAACCCATTGCAGAGATGCATCGTTTTGTGGTGAGCTCTCATAGGAAACCCCCGCTTTTAGGCGCCAGTCAGAGTTAAGCCGATAATCAGCACCAAAGGCCAGTTTCCACACATCACTCCAATCACGCTGAATACTTTGGTTTAGTTCGGCATTACAATCCACTCTAGGGCAGTTATCAACCTTGATATCAAGTGGTAATTTGTCCCACTCACTCCAACGGTGCCATTGGAAGCTCGCTAACAAATCAAGATCATTTTGAACTCCCCAACGCGCGCTCAAATCAATAATTGCTGGCATTGCAACTTCTGTATTGACACCCGTTATGCGTGAAACATCACTAATCTTTGAACTAGCATCGGCATTCAAATCGTGCTCTACTTTCGAACGGAAACTAAAACCAAAGTCCAGGTCTTCACTATGGCGGTACATCACACCCATATTAAAACCAAGTGCCCAGTCAGACTCTTGATCGATAGACAACGCTGAAGTTTCTTGCTCAAACGTTACGTAGTTAATCTGAGCACCCATACCCCAAGACCACTGGTCGTTAACCTTGAAAGAAAGCGCAGGGTTAATCTGAAGCATCATCAGCGTTGTGCTCTCTAGTAAACCTGATGCCGCCCAGCTCGGTCCATAATCGAGACTAGAGCCGCCAGCCGCGCCAAAGCCAACACCAAAAAACACATCTTCATTTAACTGACGAGTATGAAAAGCTGCTAGTGATGGTTGATATGATTGTGTTGAGCCATTATCTGAACCTTCAAGATCTTCATAGGCCAATTTCAAGTCAAAACCTAGCGCATTGATCGTGGTTTTGCTTTCTCCCATGAACGACATAGTCGCTGGGTTAGTCCACATCGCAGCAGCAGAACGAGTATGTACGCCATCACCTGCACCGGTTGTACCCGCATTCGCGACAACCGCTTCTTGTAGAAGAATACCACTAGCCTGCACAGGCGCAGCCATAGCAATCGCTAAAGCCAGAGTTGAGAGAGTGCAAAGTTTAGAAGGAGAGAAAGATGGATGAGCTGCACTTTTAGAATTTTGATTTCGCATATATCGACCTGTTTGACGAACGTTACCTTGATACCTTTCCCTGTGTGTCTAAAGCAACCGAATCGTTATTCACATTAATTTGAGTCGGATTATGCATTATCTAATTATTCCATATGGAATAGTTACTATTCCTTTTGTACGAATTACTTGTAAGCGTTGTCCCAAAAACCCATAACTCCTTTAGCTACAGATAACATAAACGGCTCATGTACGGGTCATTATTTTGGCATATGTTTGTTATTTGACTTTCGGCGCTTAAACTCTCGTTTTTAACGGTCTGTTACCTTCTTTATTATCTATTTGTCGACAATAGCGTACTTTTTAGTAGTATCTGACAAAAGGGAATTTAACATTATTCAATCCCAAATACCTAAGTTTGGGACATTCCTCCATAAGTTTATTGACGTCAGAGCTCATTTATTTTGAAAAATCAAATACTCACAATATTGACTATCGGTTTTATCAGCTGCTTTTATAGCGTGCAACCTGCGCAAGCCTCTGCCGAGGAAGTCGCTTCAGCAAATACTGAGCTAAATGGCAATACCCTCACACTAGGCGCTATCACAAATAACCCCAAGAAATATTTTGATAGGCTTCATCCACTGAGCCAATACTTAGAAAGTAAACTCGATGGCAGTGGCATCGAACAGGTCTCTATTTTACTCGCTCCTGATTTACCCACGATGCAAACCTATCTAAACAATGGACAAGTTGATGTCATAAGTGAATCGATTTTAAGCGCAATTAAGCTAGATAATGTCGATATGTCACTCCTGCGTTGGAAAAGTGGCATGCGAGAGTATCGTCCGCTACTGATTAGTCACAAAGACTCTGGGATTGAAAGCATTCACGATCTTGTCGGTGAAAGTATTGCGTTTGAAGATCCTAAATCCACCAGTGCTTATCTGATTCCCATGCTGTACTTTACAGAGCATGGCTTTGATATGGTGGAGAAGGAAAATATTCATCAAGGTAATTTGCCAGGCCACATAAACTACCTATTTGCCACTGAGGCTTACTCGACTTCAGAGCAAAATTTGGCAATCTGGTCTTCTAGACAACTTGTTGGAGTCGCAGCCATTGCCAATAAAGATTGGGTCAACAACAAAAAGTTTCCTAAGCATATTCGAGATGATCTGCACATTATCTATGAGTTTGAGCCGATTCCACGCGCCCTCACCCTACTTCGTTCAGATCTCGATTCGGATGTTAAACAGCGATTAACCCAAATATTGATGGAAGCTAAAGATGATCCAGCAAGTTTTGAGGCATTGAGAGCCTTCAAAAAGACGTCTCAGTTTTCTCTGCTATCTACTCAAGAACGTCAAATGATTGAACACATCCAGCATCAATATGAAGCACTGCCAGAGACGCAGGAGGATGAGCATGAGAATTAATATCTTCACAAAACTCCTGTCGATATTATTCCTGTCGATATCAATGGTTGTTGGCATGTTTATTTTTGTCGCACATTCGTTAAACAATGACTTTATCAATCGAGTGTATGATGAAGTGGAATTTGTACTAACGGAAAACTCGACAGACTTTCTTCTCACTCATGCAGAAAAAAACATGGAATACCTGCAAGGTGAGATCATCAATTATATGTATTTCTCTGACGCTGACAGAATATTAGGTGAAGTAACAAAGTTTATCAGCGACTCCTCGACTGACGCGATTTATGTCAGAGACGCCAATGGTGACCTGCTCGCAAAGATGAGTAAGTACGAAGATAAAAATGAATTGCGCATTTTTGAAGAAGCCGATGAGCTACTCGCGATTCATAACGACGCATATATCCAAATTGATAAGAAAATCGCTTTAGCTCAACGCTTTTTCATTTATGACGAACCTGTAGGGTCAGTCATCATCGTTTCAAATCAAGAATACTATGCGAGTGAAATTGGCACTTCACTTGAGATTATTCAGTCGCTATCATCAATGCAACGCGATAAACACCTTTATCAGTTTGCCGTTGTAATCCTACTATCTACCGTATTATTTCTCTTTTGCGCTGGCGCATTGCTGACTCGACTTCTTGACCCTATTCGCCGCCTGCGTCAAGACATTAATAATTTTGGAGAAAAGACCGACAACTCGGCTCCTTTTGAAGATTACCCCAATGATGAGATTGGCGACCTAGCACACAGCTTTAAGATGATGCGTGATAAAGTAAGCAAACGCGAAAATGAAATTGTTCGTCTTGCTCAGTTTGATCCTCTTACCAACTTATACAATCGTAACTTTCTAATCAGTCACTTTGAGAGTCTAATTACTGATACCGACTGTCAGGTGATCTGTCTTTACATGGATCTGGATAATTTTAAAGAGATCAACGACACCTTTGGGCATGACGAAGGGGATTTGCTAATACAAGAAGTCGCTGGCCACCTTGCTATGCTTCGGATCAAGGAATATGATGACCCGACGCTGGCGAAGTGCTTTAAAGAGTGTATGACACTCTCCCGTCTCGGCGGCGACGAGTTTGTTCTACTTATTCAGATTGATGACATGGGCATTGGTGCCTACTCCCTCGGTTTTCAAATTGCACAACAGGTGACCAGTTTATTTAGAAATAAGCTATTGAGTTACAATGTAACATCATCTATGGGTCTATCACTCTTCCCAATGGACGGTAACTCCGTTGATGAACTATTAAAGAAAGCCGATATCGCTATGTATAGCGCGAAGGCAAAAGGAAAAGGTCGTTTTGAGTTCTTTAATGAAGAGATGAGCAGCGCACTTGCTCGTGAAAAAACCGTAGAGCAACTCTTAATTAAAGCGCTAGAGGAAGAAGGCACACCTCAATTTCACATGGTCTATCAGCCTCAATATCATTTACGTTCTGATAAACTGGTGGGCGTGGAATCTTTGGTTCGTTGGGTACACCCACAACAAGGCTTCATTTCTCCTGCTGAGTTCATACCTATTGCAGAGCGTAAAGGCCTAATTGAGAAACTCGGTAAGGTCACCGTTAGATTAATCATGCAAGACATGAAGCAGTGGCGTCAATTTGGCTGGGCTCTGCCGGTTTCATGGAACCTCTCAACTGTCGAGTTACTTAAAACCGATATCGTTGATTTCCTTATTGAGCAACTTAATTCAGCCGATATTCCTAGAGACCTGTTTAATATTGAGATCACTGAAACTGCATTGGTTACAGATTTAGAGCGAGCAAAAACTCAGATTGATATGCTGAGAAACAATCAGTTTAAAGTCTGGTTAGACGATTTTGGTACTGGCTACTCTTCCCTATCGATTCTTGGTGAGGTTGAGATTGATGGTTTGAAGATTGACCGCTCATTTGTCAGTGCTATAGGAGAAGGTGAAACCAGTAAGACGCTGGTGGTGGATGCGTTGGTGCAACTGACTAATACCTTTGATATCTATATTGTTGCGGAAGGTATCGAGACGCAATATCAGCTCGACTATTTGAAAGCGACACGCTGTCATTTTGGCCAGGGCTACCTCTATTCAAAACCCGTCACTGCTGACATTATTCTTAATCAATACACTGACCAAGCCGCTAAACTTAAATCGCACGCTTGTTAATATTTAGACAAACACAAAAATGGCCTCAAACGAGGCCATTTTTTAGCGATTCAACTTGTTTTCCATTCAATCAATGAACCAATAACTAAGCTCATGAGAAAACACTAACCATTCGGATAAATAAACTTAATCTCAACACGACGGTTGCACTGCTTACCCGCAGATGACGCGTTACTACAACGAGGCATGCTCTCACCGAATGCTCGGGTATATATCGCCTGTTGTTCAACTTTCTGCCCCAACAGCGCCTTCTCTACTGATTCTGCTCGGCGCTGTGCAAGTTGATCGTTATAACCACTGACACCTTGGTTATCTGTGTGGCCATCAATCACCACTTCAATCTCTGGGCTGCCTGCAAGGTAACGGCCTAGGCTATCAAGCCAGCGACGCGACTCCGCATCAATGCGCGAAGAATCTGTATCAAACTGGATCACTGGCTCAAGTTGAATCAAAGAGTAATCACCCGGAATAACACGGTATTGGATGCCCATTTGGCGGAGAAATGTCTCTAACTCTAAAGCATGTGGCATCGACGCTTGTGGTTGAGCAGGCACATTAGAATAAGTCGCAACGAGTCTTCTCGGTGGATCACCCCACTCCGGATGCTTAACCTCGAGATCATTTTGTGGTGCTGTATCCAGCATGTTGCCCCCTATATACATAGGGTCAGAAGTGAAGCTACCACATCCAGTTAATGCGAATGCGCACAATATCGCGATCTTTTTCATTCAGCCACCAGCTCAACGTTATCCAATGTCTAACCATACCATTTACCGTTATCCTAAATAGTATCGACCAAAACCGTTTATACTTAAGTAGAAATTGCTATTTAATTCCCGTGCACCTTTGCTGTGGTACGGTGTATGATATGAACGCTTCAAAATCAAACTATTAGAGCAAAACTATGACCCTAAAAACGATTAAGTTAAGTCTGATCACCCTACTTTCATCTGTGCTTGTCCTTACAGGTTGCAGCGAAGAAGTTTCCACCCCAACCGCTGGAAAAGAATACCAAGAACTCGCAGAGCCATTAGAAGGTCTAGCGCCTGTCACCGAGATCTTTTCACTTACTTGCGGCCACTGTCGTTCAATTGAACAGTTTATTCCAGAGCTTGAGCAAGCGACAGAACAAAGCATTGGTAAAGTTCACGTAACTTTTAACGAAAGTGCCCAAATTGCAGCAATGATTTACTACACCGCTGTTATGCAAAGTGATGAACCACTCTCACATGAGACAATGGATTCACTGTTCGCTGCAGTGCAAATGATGGGACAAGTCTCTCAAGAAGAGCAAAAAGCGGCCATAGAAGCTGTTTTTACAGACAACAGCTGGTCTAGCCCGTACCAAATCGACGATCAGCAGCAAAGCGAAATGCTAGAACTTTTCCAAGAAGCAGACGACATTAGCATTAAAGGCCGTATCAACAGCGTTCCTACTTTTATCGTTAACGGTCAGTACCAAGTGAACGTTTCTGCGCATGAAGACATTCAAAGCATCGCAAACACTATTAACTATCTATTAAATAAGGAGTAATCTCACAATGTCGAAAACGATTATTGCGGTCATTATCCTCGGTATTAGCCTTTTTCTTTTATACCGCAACATGCAGAACTCAAAAGCGGCTGATTTGAATCAAGCCAAAGGACAAGCGTTCCTTGAGACAAACAAACAGAAAGACGGAGTCTTAACTACAGAGTCCGGCTTACAATACGAAATTGTTCATAAGAGTGAATCTGGTGAAAAGCCAACACCCGACAAGCGTGTGAAAGTGCATTACCACGGTACATTGATTGATGGTACTGTATTTGATAGTTCAATAGATCGAGGCACACCGATCGATTTCGGTGTAACACAAGTCATCAAGGGCTGGCAAGAAGGTCTGCAGCTAATGGATAAAGGCGATAAATACCGCTTTTATATTCCTGCTCAACTGGGTTACGGAAACAGAGGGACAGGTCCTATCCCTGCTGCGTCAGTACTAATTTTCGATGTTGAGCTTATTGATATTCTTTAATCACTAAACTCGAAATCAAATCATGGGGCGGGATGAAAACTCACTCGCTCCCCTTCCACCATATAGCAATCCATACCTGCGGCATGCGCAGCCTGTTTACCCAACTCAGTATCTTCAAACACCACACAACGCGTTGGCTCACAATTTAGATTTTGTGCTGCAAGAATAAAGGTATCGGGGTTCGGCTTGTGACGCTCTACATCATTTGCAGTGACGACAGTTTCAAACAAATGTTCTAGGCCTGCTGCGCTAACTAAAGCATCCGCATTAATGCGTTGACTACCAGTGCCTATCGCCAATGGACGTTTGCCATGTAGAGCATTAACGATATCCAAGGTCACTTTAATTGGCGTGCCCTTATCTTCTATCGCACGGAAACTGTCCATCTTGAAGCCAGATACTTCTGTAGGGTCAAGTTTCAAGTTTTGTGTTTTGTTGATTTCTACTACGATCTTAGGGCTAGGCATACCGCCTAACGAGTGGAACCAAGCTTGATCGAATTCAAAGTTGAATGTTTTTGCAGTCAACCCCCATGCTTCTAGATGGGCAGGCATGGTATCTAATAAAGTACCGTCCATATCAAAAATCAGACCTTGGTACTTTTCGAGTTCTTTATAAATACTAATCATTGTGTGTCTTTATCACTTACTTTCATGAAATCAAGTCAACCTATCATGACGATATTACGCTTTAACTATATGAGCAATTTTTCGTAGCTTTATAGGCTATTTAATCTGCTTTTTGTTTCGACACTGCTCGAGTGTAAATATATAATTACAGCATATTGTAAACTGTGCTTGACCTTTACCTGGTTTGTGCCAAAATTGCGCCCTAATTTTAATACACGCTGTATCGTATTTTTTACAATGACTCATTCTCGACTTTTAGGCAGTAGCCTAATCATTGCTGGCACAACGATTGGTGCTGGTATGCTCGCTCTCCCCCTAGCTTCCGCTGCAATTGGTTTTCAATACTCACTATTGCTTATGATCTTCTTTTGGGCACTGATGACCTATAGCGCTTTATTGCTCGTTGAGGCTCACCAATACGCCGATCATGATGCGACCCTACATACACTAGCAACCAAGTTACTGGGCAAAAATGCGAAATGGTTGGTTGGCTTTTTTATGTGTTTTCTGTTTTATGCACTGTGTTCCGCCTATGTCGCAGGAGGCGGGAGCCAACTCAATGAGCGCATTCAGCAATGGTTTGGCCTTACACTCTCTAATGGTGCAACCAGCCTAATCTTTACACTTATCATCAGCAGTATTGTTTATCTCGGTACGATTGCGGTCGACAAGGTAAACCGTGTGCTATTCACCGCCAAGATCATTGCACTGATTGCGGTACTATTTCTTCTCTCGCCAAGCGTGAGCCGAACCTTTCTCGCAAGCCAGCCATTAGAAACTGGATTACTGCTTGCTGCGATGCCAGTCGTTTTCACCTCATTCGGCTTTCACGGCTCTATTCCAGCATTAGTTCGCTATCTAAATGGTGATACAAAAACACTGAAACATGCCATTATCGTTGGCTCATCAATTCCGTTACTCATTTATGTCTTCTGGCAACTCGTGACGCTAGGAAATCTTGAACAAGAAGTGATGGTTGCAAACCCTTCACTTGGTGCGTTGCTGCAATCCCTTTCTCTGCTAGTACAAAGCCCTGCTTTAGCGCAGATTGTCGGTGTATTTGCCGATCTTGCACTCGCGACTTCATTTTTGGGTGTCAGCTTGGGGTTGTTTGAATTTGTCGGTGATGCAACCCGTCGTAATCAAAGCGAGCAACATCGCGCAATCATTGGAGCAATGACTTTTGTGCCGCCCCTGCTATTTGCTGTGTTCTATCCGCAAGGCTTTATCATGGCGTTGGGCTATGCGGCGCTTGCCCTAGCTGCACTGGCGTTGTTTATACCAGTTCTTCTCGTCATTAAGGCACGCAAGACTTCGACAGAGCCTGGTTTCTATCAAGTTAGTGGTGGTAATACGGGTTTGGTGGCCGTTACTTTATCTGGCCTAATGATCGTCGGTGTGCAACTCAGCATCACTCTTGGATTGCTGCCAAGCGTAGGTTAAGGTCAAGGCTTTTTGCGGTAAAATGCTAAACCCCATTTCCCTCAGCAAAGAGCCTCAATCTATCATTGTGTATCTTTCACGATATCTATATTCTAGCTATTTACATTTCCTTACTTAATAAGTTGTTATTTCGATGAATTTTGCGGTTTTAAGTGTGTTCATTCCCACCTTCTTTTTTGTTTCTGTAACGCCGGGTATGTGTATGACACTCGCACTAACGCTCGGAATGAGTATTGGCTATCGTCGTACTCTATGGATGATGGTTGGAGAGCTCATTGGCGTTGCCTTGGTTTCTATCGCAGCCGTGCTAGGTATAGCCGCGATTATGCTCAACTATCCGTGGCTATTCGTTGGCTTTAAATTTATTGGTGGGACGTATCTGGCCTATCTTGGTGTGCAAATGTGGCGCTCCAAAGGCAAGTTAGCACTCTCTGCCGATGCAAAAGAAATCGAAGCAGGAAATGATTGGGACTTGGTTGTTCAAGGCTTTGTCACCGCAATTGCAAACCCAAAAGGTTGGGCATTCATGATCTCCCTACTCCCTCCGTTTGTTGATCAGTCTTCTCCTTTGACGCCACAACTTATTGTATTGGTCTCAATCATCTTGGTTTGTGAGTTTGCCTGTATGACGCTATATGCGACAGGCGGTAAAGGGCTGAAACGATTATTAGGAAAAAGGGAAAACGTCAAACTGCTTAACCGAATTGCGGGTAGTTTAATGATGGGTGTCGGTATCTGGCTATACCTAACTTAGTTTGAATAGAACTGGTCTGTATAGAGCTAGTCTATATAGAAGTAAGCGAACGAAATGAAAAATGCCCGAATCTATAGTCGATTCGGGCATTTTATCGTTATGTACAATTAAGGCGTGTTAAGCGTCTGGATAACCATTCGGGTTATTAGACTGCCAGCGCCAAGTGTCTGCTGTCATCTCTTCGAGTGTACGTTCTGCTTTCCACTCTAGTTCAAGCATCGCTTTGGCTGGATCGGCCCAACACTCGGCAATATCACCAGGGCGACGCTCTACCAACTTGTAAGGGATCGCTTTCTGACTTGCTGCTTCGAACGCTTTAACCATTTCTAGAACACTTGAACCATTACCTGTACCTAGGTTGTAAACGTGTAGACCTTGCTTGCGACCTACTTTCTGAAGGGCAGCAATATGGCCATCAGATAAATCCATCACGTGGATATAATCACGAACACCCGTACCATCTTTCGTTGGGTAATCACTACCAAATACTGAAAGGAACTCACGACGACCAACCGCCACTTGTGACACAAACGGCATCAAGTTATTTGGGATACCCTGCGGATCTTCACCTAACTCACCTGTTGGGTGTGAGCCGACAGGGTTGAAGTAACGCAGCAATGTGATACTCCAATCAGGATTCGCTGCTTGGAAGTCCGTTAAACACTCTTCCACCATCAGCTTGCTGCGGCCATATGGGTTGGTTGCACTGGTTGGGAAGTCTTCAGTAATTGGCACAGAGGCAGGATCGCCATAAACCGTCGCTGAAGAACTAAATACAATGCTCTTTACGCCCGCTTCACGCATCGCGTCCACTAGCACCAATGTACCATTTACGTTGTTGTCGTAATACTCTAGAGGTTTTGCTACCGACTCTCCAACCGCTTTAAGGCCAGCAAAATGAATCACGGCTTCAACATCATGCGCTTTTATTGTCTCAACAAGCAGCGCTTTATCACGGATATCACCGTGAACAAACGTTGGCTTTACACCTGCCACTTTTTCGATGCGTTCGAGAACAGAAGACTTACTGTTGTATAGATTATCAACAATCACTGGCGTCATGCCGGCTTCAATCATTTGAATACAGGTGTGGCTACCGATATAGCCCATACCACCCGTTACTAAAACATTCATTTATCCTAGCCTCTAGATGTTTTTCATTGTTAGGGCAAAAGTTTAAACCATTGTCTAATCAATGTCTTTAGCCGGGGGGTCTATAATTGTAAAGCAGCCTTTGCCTGCACTTTTCGCCTGATACATTGCCGTATCGGCAAGCTTCATTACCTCGTTAGAAGTGACTTGAGGTGTATTAGACCAATACCCGCCAATACTCACCCCAACCTGCAAAGTACTGCCTTTATAACTCACTGGCTCAGAGAGATGATCTATCAGTTTTTCTGCTCGTTTAACGAGTTGTTCACGAAGACAAGAGCGCAACACAATAATAAACTCATCACCCGCTAAACGTACCACAAGATCTTCACTGCGAACTTGGCTCTGAAGCCGCTTAGCTACGACTTTCAACACTTCATCACCAGCATCATGACCAAATTGGTCATTCACCTCTTTAAACCCATCTAGGTCAGCGTACAAAAGTGCATAGGGTTTAAACTCACTCTCACCCTGCAACTGTTCAAGCGCTGTGTATAAGCTTGCGCGATTGGCAAGACCCGTCAGAACATCATGGTGCGCAAGATAGCTTAAACGCTCCATCTCTTTGGTCTCCGACAAATCCGTAATCATCACCAACCATTCCGATTCTTGATTCGATTGCTCACTGTAGATTTTGGCAACTTTAACCAATAAGGGCATGTCACGCCCATCTTTGTGCGCCTCAATCACTTCACCATGCCAGTGTCCTTGACGCTCCACTGCAACACGAATCGTCTTAGCTAAGTCATAATAGGTGTTTTTACTCACCAAATTGTTAAGGGGAATTCCGATTAGCTCAGTGACAGTGTAACCAAGAGTCTTCTCAATCGCAGGGTTAGCGGTCTTGATATTGAAGTCTTCATCCAGTACTAAGATCGCATCTTTGATGTTTTCAAAGACACCAGCCGCCAACTTGAGTTGCTTCATTGCAGATTCAAACTCGGTAACATCCTCAATTGCAAGAAGCACCTGACCTGGCTTAGTGAGGCGGCGACTCGATACTTGGACTAAGATAGGTTCGCCTTGAGCATTGGTCGCTTGAAAGTGGCGATCATCGATTTGTGTCCCATTTTCAATAAGCTCCATCAGCGTTGACTCTTGCCAAATACGAATCACGGAGAACAGAGACTGACCGACGACTGATGATTGTTCGACTTTGAATACACTGACACACTCTTGATTGTGCAAAATCACTTTACCTTCTTGGCTCACCACGATGAGTGCATGCTGCACCGTTTGGATCACCTCATTAGCAAAGTACTTCTCATGCTCAAGTCGGTCTAAAGTATGCGCGACTTGCTCATCACGTCGGCCTAACCGATAGATCATGGTATTAAACGCAGAAACCAACTGACCAAGCTCATCATTTGAAGGCACTTTTAGCCGCGCAACTGTCATGCGCTCCTCGATATGATCTTGAATCGACTGGTTTAATGCCGTAATCGGCGTCACGATTCGTCGTTCGATGAACTTATAGAAAATAAACCCACATATCACGAGCATAACCAGTTCAAAAAGGCCCTTGTTAAGTGCTTTCCTATTGAGCTCGCCGATATAACTTTTCGCTGCAATGACATGCAGTCGTCCCAGTACCTCATCGCCAGACGTCACGGGAACAAAAACATGAATGTGATGAGAATCTGCAATCGTCCCTGCTTGTTGTTGAAGACTATGTTCATGGATCATAGCGGCGTTAAGGTGGCGTTCCTCTTTTTCATACTGAGCAAAGACAAGCCCATTCACATCGCTTAACTGAGCAATGTCAACATCAGAGTCAGCATTAAAGGCACTTAGCGTTTCATCGGCAGAAATACGATCATCAAACGCCATTGCCGCTGACAAGTTAAAGGCAACGCCCTTGGAGAAGACCGTAACGCGCTCAATAAGATTTTGTTCGTAGCTATTGTAGTTTAGGTATAGATCGTACAAACGTGCGATAGAAAATAGTACGCCCAAAAAAAGGATGACGGGCAGCAATAATTTACCTTGTAGAGATCGATATAGCTTCATTTTCGACCTCCTTCAATATCTGAGATTCGTAACAGCTGCGATGAGATAGTGTAGTCTCCCAGGTTGTCTAGATTGACCTTTGGACGAATCGCACCATTCTTTAGCGGCAATGCAATTGCACCACCCTGCTGCAGAAACACACCATGACTGCCAATAGTAACGGTTCTATCAGTAAGGTTAGAGAAATCTGCTTCATTGTCAAAATAGGCTATATCGCACTGCTCACTGGTTTCGCTACCTAATCGAATGCTAGTGACAGTCGTAGCAACTTGCTCTAACGCTTGGTAAATATTGCTATTATCAATGACACAAAACAGCAAATTAGGTTCTAGTGGCGGCTCATTCCAGTAGATAAAATTGGCAATTCTATACAGGTAAACCGCTTTTAGTTCATCACTACTGACCGCAGCTTCTGCCGACTCACTCAAGACTAACCCACCGATTAACATGCAGGCTAACAATGAAAGTCTGTACATACGTTGTAGCTTAGAACTCATGTGACACCCTCACATACAGCAGCTCTTCATTGACATGTTCATAGTATTGGAACTCACTCGATTTGTACCCTTGGTCCTTTCCTATATTTTGAGCGACGAATTCGATGGTTGGCGCGTGAGCATGTTTTTGCCACGCTAAACGAACATCAACTGCCGCGAAGTCTGGTATCTCCCAATGATAATCGCCATAGAGAGATTCGGCGTTATCGACATAAGTGATGCTTTGGGCTTTGACTATCGAATCTAACTGCCATTGTGAGTTTATGTTCCATAATAGTTGGATATTCCCATGATGCTGCGCATCTAACTGGCTATAGATATCTGACTCACCTTGCTCGTTCTCAGCCGACACAGAGAGGTAAGTATAAGCGCCATAAATTGATAGGTTATCAAATATTGCATAGCGAGCACCCAATTCCACACCATGCGTGTCTGCCGTGTAATTATCATTAATTTGATAGTAGGCAATTTGGTCGTAGCAGGTTTGACTTAAACACGCATAACCGCGAGCATTGTCATAACGGCTGAAAAATACCGTCCCATCAAATTCAACGGCTTGGTTTACATATCGATAGCCGACTTCACCAGTCCAAACACTTTCTGTATCTAAGTCGCCATTTGGAAGCGAGATATCGGCGACATAGTCGCCTTGATACTCATAACTGTTGATATATGCGGTATAGGTATCCATATACGATGGCGAAACAACCGCTCTTCCGACACCCGCCCATACCGACTGTTGACTATCAATGGTATAAATCCCACGAGCTTGTGGCGAAAGCTCGAAGCTATCGGTGTGTTGAAAATACTCGGCTTTCACACCCACTACGCTGGTAAGCGAAGGAGTCCAGTGAAATTGAGATTGAACATAAGCGTTGAAGATACTGTCTCTGTCAGACTTTACCGTTGATACACGTAAATACTCAGGCAATGCGGTGGGATCAAGTTCGGAGAGCAAGTAGTCAAACTCCACTTGTACCGCTCGATAACCACCACCAAACATAATGTTGTGCTGTTCATTCATTTGATAGCTGAAAGCGGCATCCAAATCCAAACTCTGGTAATCACCAGGGGCATCAAGCGCCTCGTCACTGTTTGTTTGCCCCCAGACTTTATATTTGGCTTCTAATTGCTGGTTAATTTGAGTCGCATAATCGAACTGTACATAGGCCGTGTACGCGTCAATCTCGATGGGGGTTTGGGATACACTATCTGGGAATCCATCAGGTGTGAGATGAAAAGTCGTAAATGACTGATCGAAACTGCGCTGTGTGCCGCCAAAGTGGAACTGCCAAGTATCTGAGCTCGCGGTTGTGCCTTGAAGTTTAATTCCCGCGGTATACTGATCGACTTGATGGTCGGTATTACCAACTAAAGGACTGGTTCGGCGATTTTTATAGAACGCGCGACCAGTAACGTCATCATTGAGCCTTAAACCTTGTCTAACCGCGATATTATAGTCATCACCTCGAGCGTAAGTTCCTGATAGCAAGGTTCCTTGGGTTTCTTCACTGTCTTTGGTGATGATGTTGACAACGGCATTGACCGCATTGCCACCCCAAATAGCACCGCCGGGGCCACGCAGGACTTCGATGCGCTCGATGTCTTCTAATACATAATCGATATCAGGCCAATAAACACCGCCGTAGGTTGGACTAAATAAGCTACGCCCATCCATCATAACCAGCATTTTATTGTGCAAGCCATGATGGAAACCCCTAGCCGAAACGATGATCTCTGACTCGCTAAATTTGGTCACATTGATGCCTGGCGCCAATGCAAGCGCCTCCGCAATGGTTCTAACACCACTGCGAATAATTCTCTCATTATCGATTACGTAGATACTTGCGGGCACATCATTCAATTGTTGAGCGAACTTGGATGCAGTTTCGACCTCAACCTGAACCAATGACAGCTCTTCCAAAGAGAGCTGCATGAGGTGCTCAAGACTGCTCGCTTTGGCTATAACCTCTCCTGAGAGAGCTGACAAACTAAAGACCCCTAACCAAAAGGACTTCATACCACTTCCTTGTCGTGACTTTGAACTGAAGTTCCATTCCAAAAACGCAACGCACATCTCATTTATGAGACAAATAAATCATACATATCGGTACATTTTGGAACACAGTTCATGTTTTTATAGTATATGGTTCTGGATTTTACGGCGTATTTACTATGAAAACACAATCACTCACCTATCTGGTGAAGTAGATCACTGTTTTTTAACTTTCAAGATCCTTTCCAAAGATCTTTGCATAGATCACACTTATGCGATAGTTACATGGTATAAATTGAGTCTACGTTCGACTGCATTCACGCAGTAATAATGAAAAGGATGAGCAGCGATGGAAAGCAACAAGTTACTCTTAAATTGCGATATGGGTGAGAGTTTCGGGTTATGGACAATGGGGCAAGACGCACAAGTGATGCCTTACATTGATCTTACTAACATCGCCTGCGGCTTCCACGCCTCTGATCCTCAAGTCATGGTAAGCACCATTCAGTTAGCGCTGCAGTATGAGGTTAAGATTGGAGCACACCCAAGTTATCCCGATTTACAGGGTTTTGGCCGCCGTTCAATTCCGATGTCTATCGATGAGATTATTAACCTGACCATCTATCAAATAGGCGCATTGCAGGCTCTTGCCCAATCCCAAGGCACGAAAATACATTATGTGAAGCCACATGGCGCACTTTATAACGATATGATGCGTGATATGTCTATTTTCGAAGGGCTGTGCGAAGCGGTTTCTCAGTTTCACGTCCCCTTGATGGTTTTAGCCGTTCCTGACAGAGATAGGCTTCTTGATATTGCCGATGAATACGACGTGCCACTGCTCTTTGAAGCTTTCATCGACCGAAGCTATCTCGCAAATGGCTCACTAGCCGCGCGAAGTGTCAAAGGGGCTGTTCTAAAAAACAGTGAAGATGTCATTCATCAAGCAAAGCAAATCATTCGCTACCAAAAAGTCACCACGTTAGATGGCGAAACACTGCCCATCGAGGCTGACACTCTGTGTATCCATGGAGACAACCCTATCGCTGTCGAAATCGCGCAGCAACTTCATTCACTTCTTGCTAAATAGGCCAAGATCATGACTAAAACTATTGAGTTTGATTGGCAACTTGTATCAGAGACATCGCTACATATTCACTTTGATGCGCCTTTATCAAGAACGCTGTCACAAACCATTGGTACCATCGCACAAGTTCTGCTTTCTCAACATAACGACAGCATCATGAATGTGACGCCATCGCATAATACGTTACTCATTGACTATCTGCCCTATCGAATTTCCCCTAAGGTTCTGATCTTGTCTATCGACTCTGCGATTCGCCATACATCAAGCACTCAAACTTACAAAACCCATGAAGTGGTTCTTCCTGCCTACTACCACCCAGAAGTGGGGTTAGACATTCATCAATATGAAGACAAAGGGCTATCGCTTACTCAGTTGATCGAAAGTCATACTCAAGCTTCTTATTACGTTTCTGCGCTTGGGTTCGCTCCTGGCTTTGCTTTTCTTGCTGGTTTACCTAAAGAGCTAACATTACCAAGACTCGCAACACCGCGCGTTCACGTGCCAAAAGGCGCTATTGCTATCGCTGATCAATATAGCGCCGTGTACCCAGATGACAGCCCTGGTGGCTGGAATCTGATTGGCCGCTGTCCGTTGGCAATGTTTCAACCTCAAGCACAACCTATCACTCCATTTAGTATTGGTGGCCAAGTTCGATTTACATCGATTTCAAGAAAGCAATTCTTGGATCTAGGAGGAGCACTCTCTTCCGATACTCCCCATTCAAATTCGCAGTGTTAGAAGGACATTTCAATGAGTCTATTGGTCAAAAAAGCCCACCAAGGCGTTCTGCTACAAGATTTCGGGCGTTTCGGGCTAACGCACTGGGGGATCACGACTGGAGGACCGGTCGATGCGTATGCTTACAGCTGGGTCAATCGACTGTTAAACAATCGCGCAAACAGTTCAGTAATAGAAATCACGCTCGGTCAAACAGAGATCTTTGTTCAACATTCCGCTTGGTTTGCGATTGGTGGGGGCAATCTCGATGCGCAGCTAGATGGGCACCATATCGAAAACTGGTCGAGCTTTTATGCTCGTCGCGGACAAACCCTAAGATTTAATCGACCTAAGAACGGGCTCAGAGCGTACTTGGGTGTAACGGGTGGATTTGAAGTACCACAGACACTATCGAGTTGCTCAACGGTAAGCCGAGATAGATTGGGAGGGCTAAACGGAGACGGTCAACATTTGAAAAGTGGAGATACGCTCAACTTCGCTTACCCGAATAGTCAACAAAGCTCGCAGCGTCAGTTTGTCTCTTTTCGTTTTATACCCGACTATGAGCGTCCTATCTTCCTAAGGGTTATCCAAGGTTATCAATCTAACCAGTTTGAAAAATCGGCTATGAGTGAATTCTATAATAATGAATACACGGTAAGTAAAGACAGCAATCGAATGGGATATCGTTTTGAAGGTGCAGAGATCGCTTCCCCGAGCCAAGGTATATTAAGTGAAGGGCTCGCGATTGGATCGATTCAGATTACGCCTAAAGGGCTTCCTATCGTGATGATGGCAGATCACCAAACCATTGGTGGGTATCCCAAAATCGGTTGTGTATCGCAGGTGGATTTACCAAGGCTTGCACAGGCGAAACCCGGTCAAAAGGTCTACTTTCAACCGGGTAATTTACAAGAGTTGCAGGACGCGTGGTGTCGTTGGGCGCTATTTTTTGGCTACTAGCACGAACTAAAGCATGCTAAGAAAATTTACAAGGATTGACCGAAATACTGCGCAAGAGCTTGTGGGTAATTTCGTTCAGATGCTACCTGCATTGCTTTTGCTTCGATGTCTTTGGCTTGCAAAGATAAAGTAACTGGATGAAGTTCTTCAATCGTTTTGCTCTGATAGGTATCTACATCAGCCACTAAACTCCATTCAGAGACAAGTGCAACCACACCTTCTAACGCAGATGACCCTTTCACGATCTCCATGCGAGCATAATTATCACCAGCAAAACTCACATCTGCTGCCCTCAGTGTGTCATCGTTACCCGGGATCTGCTGCGCACCGAATAATGGAGTCCCCTCGCACGTTGCCTGAGAAAAGGTAGGAACCATTTTTGCGACATACTCTATCGCACTCGATGTTCTGGTTTCCATCACGTCTTTTTCCCAGCCTTTGTCTAATTTATTCGCAAGCTGTTGCGGTAACTGTGGCTGTGACGAATCAGAAGTGGAAGACACTAAACCGCCCTCAAACAACGTGATCGACTTCGTCATTCCATGCAATTGAAAAACATTGTCTGCATAAGGGGTTAGCTGTGCCATACCGTTTGGTGTGCCACGTTCACCATGAAAAATAACTTCAGGCCAAGTGTATTGGTTACTTTCCCAGCGTGTCACGTAAGCGGCTTTAAACTCAACTAAACGCTCTCTCGGTGCTTGCACCATATCGTCGATGTCGCCAGTCTTATAACCCGATGCATTTATCAAATATTCTGCTTTCACTTCATGTAAAGCGCCGTCTTTATTGTACTGAACTACCCAGCCGCAATCTGCTTTGTATAAATCAACAACTTCGCTGTTCAAATCCATCTTACAGTGGTCTAACTTTTCTAGCGCTAACATCGCCGTAGCCCCTAAACGAAACACACTCCAACCGTGTTCTTGCACTGCAACAATAGGATACTTAACATCATCTAGGTTGACTGAGTTAGCAAACGGAATAAGCCACTCATCAAAAGAGTTGAGATTTGTTGACTGCGTTTTTCCAACCAACTTGAGTAAATCGGCTTTTTCATACAACTTGTAATAGTCACGCGGCTCACCAAGCACTTGGTTTTTATCATCGAGATCCACTAATGACTGATAGGCAGACTGAATTTGCTCTAGGCGAGGGATAAGATCGTCAGGTGTACCCGGATCGCTGTGAGGAATCGCGATAACAGTCGGTCGATGGTTTAAGGTGTGTGGAAATAGTCGAACGGTGTCGATAGATTGCTTAAGAAGCTCTATGCACTGCTCTGTTGATATTTCTCTGTACAAATTTCCACCAGCGTGTAAATGACAGATTGGAGGCCCACTGACCAAGCTCGGCCCTTTTTCGATCAAGGTCACATTTACGCCGATTTCTGCTAAATGCAATGCAGCAGTTGAGCCCGCGACACCACCACCGATTATGGCTACTGATTTACCAGTCATTTAATGCCCTATGTTTATTCTATTGGTGCACCGCAATCGTGCACCTAAGGTACTGAAGTGACGAGATTATACCGTCACTTTCCTATCAAAAAAAACAACAAATAATGCTTGACTACTTAATTGCGGTTTTATGATTTTTTCATGTTGTGAGTATCTTAAAACGCTGTGTGTCCGATGATAAAACCGCTCGGTTACATTTTAAGTTATTCACAGGCTGAGTTATCCAAAACTTTATCCACCGTTTTTGTGGATAACTACCCTTTGCGCAACGGGACAAGAATTCGTCGCATGCCGCCCTGCACCACAATAGCTAAAGTCAGCATGGTCAACAGCGGCAGTGTCAACCACACCCAATAGTGAATTTGCGGAGACAGGTTGAAACCAAAATTCATTACGCCCGCTACCACCGATTCTGCCCCTATTGTCGCGACTAAGCTCGCTACCAATGCCATCACGCCATACTCAATCCAGAGCGTGTTTTTTAAACGCTTACCACTTGCGCCCAGTGTACGATATAGCTTCATTTCTGACTGTCGTTCCACCAAACTTAGGTTGAGTAGTGTATAAATGAGCAACAACCCTGCCACTCCCGCTAGCCCCGCTAATAAAGTAATGGCCCACACTATCTGACCAACAAGAGATTGGATCTTTTCTCCCATCACTCGTATGTCCATCAAGCTCACTGTAGGATGGTTACGCGACAACTCTGTAAACAGATCATCATCTTGATCACTCAAACGGAAACTGACTAGGTATGTTGAGGGAATGGACGCCATGACGTCAGGTGTAAAGATAAAATAGAAGTTCGGTTTCATATCACGCCACTCGACATGACGAATCGAGTTAACGGTTGCCGTAAAGGTGTGCGAGTTAATCACAAAAGTCAGTTCATCACCTATTTGAATCGACAATGCCTCGGCGACTTGTTCTTCTACAGAAACACCCTTTGACTCTGTCCACTCGCCTTCCAATACATCGTTATAATCCGGCAGCGCCTCAGCCCAAGTGAAGTTGAGCTCACGACGAACGGCATCCGTATCGCTGCCCTGTTTTTGAACTTCCTTGGCATCCACGTCATTGACTAAAGAGAGACGACCACGAATGATTGGAAACGCTTCAGAGCGGTCAATTCCAGCTGCATCCAACGTGCCTAGATAAGTCGCCTTTTCATACTCCGCAATATTTAATGCGAACGCATTGGGCGCATCTGCCGGTAGCGTTCTCTGCCAATCAGACAAAAGGTCTGTGCGAACCAACCATAGTATCGCGAGCAACATCACCGAAAAAGCCAAACACCCAAACTGCAAGCCGGTAGCTATCTTATTGCGGTTAATGCGACTGAGTGCCAACTTATACGCTGGTTTTGCAGATAAGCCCTGTGCAATAGCCACCAGACCGACACTCACAAGCCCGAGCAGTACCACGAGCCCTACCAAGCCTAACAGGATAAACCACACGAGTTTATTACCAGAATATGCCATCAAAAACGGAACGATTGGAACAAACACTAACAGCCAACGACTCGCTTTATCTGATTCAGCAGTCTGAGCGATCACTTGGCTAGCTTTGGTATCAAGTAAACGAAGTAGCGGTATACCCATCGCAGGAATAGCGATAAGCGTACAAGTTAAAAAGGCGGTGATAAATGGTCTAAGGCCATAACTTGGTAATGGCGACGGTAGTAACTCTGCTAAGGAGAATCGTAGCCCGTACTCTAATAGCATCCCAAGCCCTGTACCAAACAAAAGTGAGAGCAGCGCAAGAATGGCTATTTGAATCCCCAGCCAACGACGTAACCACTGCTTGGTCGCCCCCATACTTTTGAGCATCGACACAAGCTGTTGTCGGGTGCTCACGTAATGCTGACAGGTAAGAACCAATGTGGTTGCTGCCATTAATATCACCACAACAACAGTGAGTGACAGAAACTGCTCAGTATTGGCGAAGACATCATTGGTGCGACTACCAGAGTCAACAGTACGCCAACGCTCACTAGGTGTCAGTTCAACCGATGCCTGCAACTCATCCAAAACGGTTGTTGGCGCATCAATAAACAGTTTGTAACGGACACGACTTCCCGGTTGAATGGCTCCAGTTTCTTCAATGCCATCTGCATGCATTAACGCCGCTGGCATTTGCTGGAAAGGATTGAAACTAAGCCCAGGAAACTCTGTAATTCGTCCAGAGACGGAAAGCTCACTGTCGCCTATCGCCAGTAAATCGCCCTCTTTGATGTCTAGCAAAGCAAAAAGACGTTCATCCAACCACAGCTCACCTGGCTTGACTTGATTTGTCACGCCCTGCTGAGAAGTTAGTGTCAAACTACCCTGCAGTGGATAGCCATCGCCAACAGCGTTAACTGAAACAAGCTGCATTTGAGAATCACTGAACGCCATTGTTGCAAAGCGTGTCAATTTCGCAGTAGTTACGTTTGATTGTGCTTGCAGAGACTTCGTTACATCCTCCGGTAAAGGGTTGGATGATTCAAATACAAGATCAGCGGTCAGTGCATCTTTACCTTGTTTAATGATCACTTGTTCGAGTCGCGAACTTAGGGCGGTAAGCGCAAAAACACTCGCGAAAATTAGCGTCAGTGCCAGAGCGATGATCCACAGCTGTCCACTTCTCACTTCACGCCAACACCATTGGGCAATACGTTGCTGAGCCGCTCTCGGCTGCACAGATCTGTGTCCGGTGTTAGGCATGGTTTTCTCCTACCACTTTTCCTGCCGCAAGCTGAATGGTTCGATCACAACGAGCAGCCAGTGATGGATCATGCGTCACCATCACCAAGGTCGTACCGTGTTTACTGTTAAGCTCAAAAAGGAGTTCAACGACACGCTCTGCCGTGACTTGGTCTAGGTTGCCTGTCGGTTCATCAGCAAACAATACTTCTGGCTCAATCATAAAGGCTCTTGCCAACGCAACGCGCTGTTGCTCTCCACCTGAGAGTTCATTCGGCGTATGGTGGGTACGATTTGCTAATCCTACTTGCTCTAGCAGCGTTCTTGCACGTTGTTCGTCCACATCCATACCTTTAAGCAAGCAAGGTAGAGTAACGTTCTCTAATGCAGTCATACTTGGAATAAGAAGAAAGCTCTGAAAAACGAAGCCAACAGAGTGGCTGCGTAAAGCTGCTCGCTGCTCTTCATCTAAATCCTCTAGCGTTTTTCCTAGTAACTCTATCGAGCCCGACGTTGGCGTATCAAGGCCAGCAAGCAAGCTCATCAAGGTCGATTTCCCTGCGCCACTGGATCCAATGATGGCAACCGACTCCCCCTTGTTGATCGTCAATGAGACATCATCAAGAATTGTTAATTGCTCTTGTTTAGTTGAAACGATATGGTTGAGTGAATTGGCTTTAATTACGGACAATGACATGATTAAACGGTTTTCCTTGTTGTTTTCACTACTGCTTTCTTTCTCGGTTTCGGCTCAGACTTTATTAGTATTGGGAGATAGCCTCAGTGCAGGATACCAAATGTCTGCTGAAGAAGCTTGGCCTTCTCTTATTCCAGACGAATTTGCTAAGCGCGAACAAACCGTTACGGTTATCAATGCCAGCGTTTCAGGCGATACCTCCGGAAACGGCTTAGCCAAGCTCCCGGCTCTCTTACAAGAGCACCAACCAACCAGTGTGCTTATCGAGTTGGGTGCCAATGACGGCCTAAGAGGCTTTCCACCTAACGTTCTCAAAACTAATCTGAGCCAAATGATTGCTCAGATTGAAGCGTCTGGCGCGAAAGCTATCGTGATGCAAATCCGCGTACCACCGAATTATGGCAAGCGCTACCAAACCCTGTTTGAAGATGTCTATCCACAAATCACTAAGGAGACAGGTACACCCCTGATTCCATTTTTCCTTGAGCAAGTGATCCTCAACCAAGACTGGATGATGTCTGATGGACTGCATCCAAAGCCTGTCGCACAACCGTGGATAGCCGAGTTTGTTGCCACGCAACTAGAGCCCTTTTTTCCACTTTAATGCCCTAGCTCAAAAAAAAGCGGTTTTGACTGCGTTACAGTGGAGGAGTTTACTTCGCACAACAAAGGAAGTGCTCTAAATGATTATTGAACCAACGATTCAAGGGGTTGTCGCACGTTCAGCTCACCCTTACGGCTGCGAACAGTCTGTTCTACAGCAGATTGAGTACGTAAAGAAAGCCTCTCCGATCAAAACAGATGCTAAACGCGTTCTGATTTTAGGAGCGTCTTCTGGCTTTGGTCTTGCCGCTCGCATCGCGTTGGCTTTTGGAGGTCCACAGGCAGATACCATTGGCGTGTCTTTTGAACGTGGCCCTTCAGAGAAAGGCACAGGCAGTGCTGGATGGTATAACAACCACTACTTCAAGCAGCACGCCGAAAATGAAGGTAGAATCGCCATCAACATTACTGGTGACGCTTTCTCCCCTGATGTACGTTTACAGGTAATTGAAGCGATAGAAACCTACTTTGAGGGCGAAGTCGATTTGATCATCTACAGCCTCGCAACTGGTGTCCGTCCAGATTACTCAAGTGATGAGCCGAGCCAGTGGCGCAGCGTTATTAAACCTATCGGCCAATCGGTAGAGGGAGCGATCGTTTCTCTTGAAACTGATGAATGGCAACCTCAAACTCTTGAGCCTGCAAGCGATCAAGAAGCGGCAGACACCATTAAAGTAATGGGCGGTGAAGATTGGGAAAGCTGGATTGATACGCTGATCAACGCAGAATCTATCGCTCAAGGTTGTCAAACGATAGCGTTCTCTTACGTTGGTTCGGAACTCACGCACCCTATTTATCTCGATGGTACACTTGGCCAAGCTAAGATCGACCTTCATCAAACTAGCCACGCTTTGAACCTAAAACTCGCAAACTTTGATGGTCATGCCTATGCGACAGTGTGTAAGGCACTCGTGACAAAAGCCAGTGTCTTTATTCCTGCCTTCACGCCATACATCCTCGCTCTCTATAAAGTGATGAAAGAAAAAGACATGCATGAAGGTTGTATTGAGCAGATGCACCGATTATTTACTGAGCAACTGTTCTCTCCGACAGGCACCCATGTTGACGGTGAACGCTTAGTTCGAATCGATGATCGAGAGCTTGATCCTCAAGTGCAAAAAGAAGTGGCAGCACTGATAGAACAAATGAATGCTGATAACTTCCAGCAGCTGGGTGATTACTCTGGCTACAAACAGGAGTTTCTTCAACTCAACGGATTTGGCTTCCCACATGTGGATTACAGCCAAGACGTCGATTTTGCTCAATTTTCAACAGAGTCAGAAGTTGCGTAAGTGTGATACGCAATTATAAACCTACCCAATGGCGCTCTCTCGAAGCGCCATTTTTGTATCTGCACGATTTTCAGTTCATTAAGTATTTAAGTTTGTGGCCCAAATCTTCGTCTAAACCTGTGTCTCATTTATGGTATTAATTTTATAAATCGTAAGAAGTGCGCAAATATCACAGAGCGTACCGAGCAAACAAACTACAATAACAACAATATATTAGCGGTCGTGTTAAGGACATACACCCCTTCAACCCAAGGATGAGTTCATGTCAAAGGTCAATACATCAGAGTTGGTTATTCCACTCAATATTCAGTCTAATTGGCAAAATATCGTCAATCTAGCCGCTGAGATGATGGGAGTACCATCTGCATTAATCATGCGGATTCACCCTGACAATATTGAAGTATTTTCTGCCAACGACAACAAGGTTCACTCGTACAGCAAAGGCGACTCAGAATCACTTGGCCAAGGGCTATATTGTGAGAATGTCATCGATACTCAGCAGCCTTTACTGGTACCGAACTGTTTCAAAGATGCCTTTTGGAGCAACAATCCGGATATTGCTTTAGGCATGGTTGCCTATTTCGGGCTGCCGATCAACTGGCCTAACGGTGACCCCTTCGGCACCTTGTGTGTACTAGACACCAAAGAGAATCCGCTTACAGATGTCTATCAACGTCTACTGAGCGCTTTTAAAGACTGCGTTGAATCTCAGCTAGCCACACTCTTTCAGCATCAGGCGTTGAAATCCACGCATCAAGCACTTCAAACCCGGGTCTCGAATCGAGCCCAGAACATTGCCGATTTAAACTATTCTCTCAGTATTGAGATTAGCAAAAGACAACAAGCCGAGCGTCAAGTTGAATACCAAAAACTGCATGACATTGGGACCGGCTTTCTTAATAGAAAAGCATTGGAACAGCGACTAAACAACGCGCTATCGACTCAAGAAGAGAACCGCGAGTCGATGCTTGCTGTGGTGCATATCGCCTTTGGTAATGGACGACGTTTACAAACTAAATATGGATATGCTCCGTGGGATGATGCGCTTATCGAATTCAGGCAACGCTTGAATGAGCTTTCATCACATGTCACCGTTACTGGGCGCCCCACTTCGAGTGAACTAGTGATCATCATTAAAGATGTCCATAACGAAAGTGAGTTGCAGAGGTTAAGTCAGCATATTGCTGATATAAGTATGCAAAAAGCCATCATCGGTGAAGAGTCAGTCCACCTGCATGCGCACATCGGTGTTGCGACATCACGAGAAACACTCACTGCTTCAGAACTTCTCACCTTTGCCTCTGAAGCGGCGCTTTCAAGTCGCGATTCTGGGCATAAATTCAGTTTCTACCAAAGCTCACATTCTGAGCCTGCCTTATATCTCAACAAGCAAGAGAGTTATCTATTACAGGCCGTCAGAAATGACGACCTACTGCTCTACTTTCAACCCAAGGTTGATCCTGAAACAAGGCGCTGGACTGGCGCTGAAGCACTGTTAAGATGGAAGCACCCTGTGCTTGGTGATATTTCGAACGAAGGGTTAATTAAGCTAGCAGAACAAAATGGACTGATATTTGAAGTAGGTAATTTTGTCTTGCGAACCGCCATCGAAAAAGCGGCACATTGGGCAAGCCTAGTTGACGACTTTTCTATTGCAATTAACGTGTCATCGGTGCAACTTAAAAACCCCAATTTTTCCCAGCAGGTTGAAGATCTGATTGAGTGTTATAACGTTCCCCCGCAATGTATAGAACTAGAAATCACCGAAGGCGGACTCATATCAGACGAAGTGCTTGCACAAGAAACGTTATACAAACTCAAACAGATTGGCGTGACATTGTCACTTGATGATTTCGGGACAGGCTACGCATCCTTTAGTTATCTGAAGAAATACCCGTTTGATGGCATCAAAGTCGACAAAGTATTCCTTCATCAAATTGACGAGAACCAACAAGACAAAGAGATTGTGCGCTCTATTATTCATGTAGCCAAAAAACTCGAACTCACC
Organism: Vibrio agarivorans; assembly: GCF_030409635.1. Classification (NCBI taxonomy): domain Bacteria; kingdom Pseudomonadati; phylum Pseudomonadota; class Gammaproteobacteria; order Vibrionales; family Vibrionaceae; genus Vibrio; species Vibrio agarivorans. The sequence continues at coordinate 641,093 of NZ_JAUFQF010000001.1, forward strand.
GTCACCGTGGAAGGCGTTGAAACACTGGCGCACGAAGAGTTTGTGACGACTGAGGGCGGTGATATTGGCCAAGGTTATTTTTATGGAAAGCCAATGCCGTGTGATGAATTTGAGTTTTATTTGACGAATCAGAGCCCTACTCCTAACAATCCCCGACAAATCGAGCTCTGACCCTTTACTCAACGCGCGGTGGTTCCTATAATCGCGCCTCTATTTTTCAAGCGAATATTCAGTTATGGACCAGTTAACGGCAACACTAAAGAAAATTGAGCGTCAGAATTACCGAGCGTATCAGCAAATTAAAGGCGACTACGACTTTAAAGACTTCACGCTGCACATTGACCATGTACAAGGTGATTCTCACGCGTCAGCGTCTCGAGTGCGTGCCATTCGTCCTTGGTCGGTAACTGGCCTTGAGGATTTGCGTGACAAGCCACAGAGCTATCAGATTGCGGCTCGCGACTTCATAGCGCGTCAATTTGCTTACTATGCAAAGCAAGAGAACGACATCGATATCGCCCTAACGGGTCAAACCGTTCTCGACTCTACTGCTGTTCTGTTTACCGATGAAGGTATAGAACTGCGCTTTCGTGTCAACTTACCTGCTGAAGGCCGCACGATTCTCGGTAAACGTGCAATCAACATGCTGACATTCCACCTGCCTAAGTTCATTCGTAAAGCCACGCTAGAGCGTGAACTTGAAATGGATAAGCTTCACCAGCACTGTCAGGTGATTGAAGACCAAGAAGCGATTCGTGCGCAACTGAAAGAGAAAGGCTTAATTGCCTTTGTTGCAAATGGTAGTGTGCTTCCTCGCTTTGCGGGTAACAGCGACCTGCCTATGCGTGATGCTGTCGAATTTAAAGCGCCAGCATCATTAGAAGTTACACTCAACTCACCACACAAAGGTGATATTGTCGGTTTAGGCATTCCAAAGGGGATCACACTGATTGTCGGTGGTGGTTTCCACGGTAAATCTACTCTACTCAATGCGGTAGAGCGCTCTATCTACAACCATATCTTGGGTGATGGCCGTGAATATGTCGTGACTGATCGTGACGCAGTTAAGATCAAAGCAGAAGATGGTCGCTGCGTTCATAACTTGAACCTATCCAACTACATTAACCATTTGCCAATGGGCAAAGATACTGCAGACTTTTCCACTCAAGATGCATCAGGCTCAACATCGCAAGCCGCATGGCTTCAAGAGTCTATTGAGGCGGGAGCATCTGCAATGTTGATTGATGAAGACACCTCAGCGACTAACTTCTTGATCCGTGACGAACGTATGCAAGCGTTGGTAAGCAAAGGCGATGAGCCGATTACCCCATTGGTAGACCGTATCGGTCAACTTAGTGAGTCGCTCGGCATTTCATCAATTATTGTTATGGGGGGCTCGGGTGATTACCTCGATGTTGCCGATACTGTTATTCAGATGCATGACTATCAAGCACAAGACTTAACAGAAAAAGCACAGCAAGTCATTGCTCAACACCCAAGTCAACGTGTCAACGAAAGCGAGTCTGAACTTGCGACCTTCAAACCACGTAGCTGTAGTCGTCTGGCACTGCAAAAAACGCTTGCGGATGGAAAATATCGTATTACTGCAAAAGGCACTGACAGCTTGCGCTTTGGCAAAGAGTTTATCGATATTACTGCACTAGAGCAACTTGAGTCTGGCAATGAAGTAAACGCGATTGGTTGGTTGATGATGCAACTCGCTCAACTTCCTGGTTGGTCAAACCTACCAGCAAAAGAGATGGCTGATGCCCTGCAAGGCGATTGGTATAAAGCCATGCCGATTCAAGGCGATATTGCAAAACCACGTATCGTTGATGCAATGGCGACGTTAAACCGTCTGCGCAAGGCACAATTTAAAGCGTAACTCTGCACCTAGCGTGTCCAAAACTCCATTAGAAATAAAGCGGCTCAATGCCGCTTTATTTATGCCATTATTTACGCCACCCTAAGCCCTAAGAATGTTCCAAGCCTCACACAGCGTTCGGAAGGTATCAGCATCGCCCCTTTCCCTGTCGGGGTGCCACTTCAACGCTAACGATCGCCAACGTTTTCTGATCATATGTGGCGTCGCTTGATCATCTAAGTCGAACAATCTTAACGCGTGCTGCCTATTCTCTACTGACGCCACTTTTTCATTGCCAATATATCGACTATATCGACGCCAAAACTCATTCAATAAACGCTTAACTTCCCCTTCTTCCGCTTCGTAATGTGACCAATCGGTATAATATTCACGCAAGGGATCCGCTGTATCGATGACACACTCACTAGTGACAATTGTTAGTTGAATATCCATCGCTTGAACTTGAAGCCATTTCTCAGGATACAAAATTGCCTGCAACTGGTAGAGTGCGTTCATCATGAGAAAATTACGCTTAAAAAGATCTTTCTCACTACACTCATCAAGCACAGGCATGAGTGCCTGTTGCTGTAACTCTCCCGCCAGCGTATGCACCTTCCAATCCTGTGGTTTGTTCTTAAGGATCTCGAAGATAGGCCAAATCAGCGGGTTCTCGATGTCAGGGCTGTTCTGCAGTAAAGCGTCATTCGTCAAAATCCATCTCTCTTACTAGTTATATTTACGTACTCGTTATCTCTACTTAGTATCCATCTCAATTTAGTCTTTGACAAAAAGCTAGCAAACAATTCGGTTCTTTGACTATAAGTATAGGAAAAATAATATGTTGGTCACTCATTATGTGTGTCTTCAATCTTTATCTACCTCATACAAAATATGGATTTACATAGAATTTAGAAAGAAACATTTGATTTTGAACAGTGTACAAAATACAATTCTGCTCAGAAAGACATCACATTCATGGAGTTGAGAATGCAAAGTAAATTTCCGACAACACTCAAATTGTTAACCTTCCTATACTCATTCGTCTTTATCTTCAGTGCTTGGGAGCCTGCTTCGCGTGCGGTATGGGTAGCTGAAATCATCCCAGTGGTTGCCGTGCTTGCTATCGTATGGTTGATATCAAAAAACACACCCTTGAGTAAGACTGCTTATGTCTTCCTGTTCATTTGGATGTTCATGCATACCATCGGATCCAAATACACATTCGCAGAGGTCCCATTCGATTGGTTTAATAACCTCATTGGATCAGAACGAAATCATTTTGACCGTGTCGCTCACTTCTCGATTGGCTTCTTCGCCTATCCTATTGCAGAGCTCCTGATCCGCAAGCGAGTTTGCGCGCCATTTTGGGCAGGACTATTTGGTCTACTCGCCATGATCAGTGTGGCTGGATTGTATGAAATCATTGAATGGTGGTATGCCGAATTGGCAGGCGGTGATGAAGGTATCGCTTTTCTCGGATCACAAGGTGATATATGGGATGCGCAAAAAGACATGCTCATGGACACACTAGGTGCCCTGTTCTCACTCGGTGTGATGGCTATTCAGCGCCCTGAGTTTGTGCGTCAAGCCAGACTAAATAGGGGTTAAGGCCGTCTACAAAAGATACCATCACGATCTGAGGTACATCGTAGTTGTGCTGCTGGAGGATCGCCGCCTCTACTTTGTCGTAGAGTGCTAGGCGCGTTTTAATGATCAACAAGGACTCTTTATCATTACAAATCTCGTCTTGCCAAACATAATGGCTATCAATGGCCAGCACTTGAATACATCCTGCAAGTTGCTGGGTGAGTAAATTATCGATGATAACCTGCTCATCACCCGGAGCAACGGTGGTGAGCACCATGCCATACTCACTACTCATCTTTACAACTCCACATCCGTCACTTGAATGCCTTGAGCCTGTAACTTTGCAGATAAGCTCATAACAAAATCATTGATATTGACTTGAGAATCACAAGAAACATCAGAAATTAAACAGCCATCCTCAGTTTTTGTTACTAACGCTGCCGCGACTGGTGCCCCATCTGCAAAAGCAAGATAGAGTTCACAAGGTGATGAATAGATGATTTGAGATAGAAATTCTAAGATAAGATCTTGGTCGTCTTGAGAAGGCCAACGTTTCGCCTGTAATAGTGAAAACATGACGGTCAAACGATGAAAATCGACAACAAAGATGTCATCTGCACTCATCGTTACGGCACCCTCTATTTCATCGAGTGCATAAACCACAGCGTTATTATAACGACTGAAGTACAGTTCGCAGCCTTTAAGACTCTCTTTGGTAGGGTAATCCACCTCGACTTGGTTATGTAACCAGTCATTCTTTGTCACGACAATCGCTGGGACGGTGTCCATTCTATTGATGGTCCTTGTATTGTTCTAGTTGCCATAAAGGATACTCATCAAACCGCCGTGCCTCAAGGCAATTTGGTGTAAACGTTACAAAACATAGGCTACACTGAAGAAAAACAGGTAACGGAACGTAACTTAATGAAAAATTTAGTAGTTATTTTAACCGTTATATTGGAATTTAACTTCGGTTGAGCGCTTTACCAAGAAGAAGGAACAACAATGAAAAAACGACTTTTGGCCATAGGATTCGCCGCACTACTCGCGGGGTGTGGTGGTGACAACGTAGGTGATGTATCGCTAGGCATCTTTACACTTAAAGACATAAAAATTAGTTCACTTCAGGATGAAGTTGTGACCGGCGTGACCTGTCATATTGCTTCAATTGAAGCAAATCTTAGCTTGTCAGATCCAAGTGATAGCTCCATATCTTGTCGTCAAACTGGTGATATCACACCTGAGATGATTGCTAAGATTGATAAAACCTCCTCAGGCGAAGTAGTGTTTAAAAAGTCAAAAAGTATCTTCTTTAAAACCATGAAAGTTCGACGCATCTACGATCCGAAGAATCAAACGCTGCTCTACCTTTCATACACAACAAAAGAAACAGAAGGCAGTTTCAAGCACAGCTTGTCAACTGTCCCTTTATGGGGCACGCAAGCCTACGGTGCAGTAAACGAAGAAACGAAGTAATCTTTTCGCTCGGAATAGTCTAAACTTTACTCTATTCCGAGTGTTACCTTGCAAATTTTGCAACGCGCTCAAATATTTTGTGATATTATTCACAACCCGTTTTCTACTACCTCCTGTATTATGAAATTCCCAGGCCAACGCAAATCAAAGCACTACTTCCCTACTCAAGCTCGCGATCCACTCATGAGTCAAATGCATGATGACAAAGCGAAGCTACACCGCCCTACCATTGTCGGTGTTGGGCAAACCATCGTAGATATTGAAGCGCAAGTGGATGACTCTTTCCTCGACAAATACAACTTGAGTAAAGGCCACTCGCTGGTCGTAAAACAGGAAGTTGCAGACGCTCTTTATAAAGAGCTAGTAGATCGCGAACTGATTACACACCAATTCCCTGGTGACACTATCGGTAACACACTGCACAACTACTCTGTACTAGCCGATAGCAAGTCCGTTCTGCTCGGTGTCATGTCTAAAAACATTGAAGTAGGCTCATACGCATACCGTTATTTATGTCGCACCTCTTCGCGTATGAACCTCAACCACCTGCAAACCGTTGATGGCCCGATCGGCCGATGCTACACACTGATCACTTCTTGTGGTGAACGTACGTTTGCTATCAGTGAAGGCCATATGAACCAACTTGAGCCATCAAGCGTTCCTGAATCTGTGTTTGAAAAAGCATCAGCACTTGTTGTGTCTTCTTACCTAATGCGCGGTAAACCAGAAGACCCAATGCCAAAAGCTGTGGCACGTGCAGTAGAACTAGCAAAATCTTACAACGTTCCTGTTGTTCTTACCCTCGGTACTAAGTATGTTATTGAAGGTAATGAAGAGTTCTGGCAAAACTACATTCGTGACAATGTCACTATTCTTGCTATGAATGAAGAAGAAGGTGAAGCGCTCACTGGTGAGAAAGATCCTCTTCTTGCTGCTGATAAAGCACTTGAGTGGGTTGACCTTGTACTCTGCACTGCTGGCCCAGTAGGCTTGTATATGGCAGGTTACACTGATGAAGTACATAAGCGCGAAACCGATCACCCACTGCTTCCGGGTAAAATTGCTGAATTCAACAAGTTCGAGTTCAGTCGTGCTATGCGTAAATCTGATTGTAAGAAGCCAATGAAAGCTTATTCGCATATTGGCCCTTATTTGGGCGGCCCATTAGAGATTAAGAATACCAATGGCGCGGGTGATGCTGCTTTATCTGCTCTTTTGCATGATATGGCTGCAAACTCTTACCACCTTAACAATGTGCCAAACTCTTCAAAACATGAAGCACCGTTTTTGACCTACTCTTCGCTGTCACAGATTTGTAAATACGCAAACCGTGTAAGCTACGAGGTGTTAACACAGCACTCTCCACGCTTAACTCGCAACCTTCCAGAGCGAGAGGACAGCTTAGAAGAAGCTTACTGGGATCGTTAATAATGAAAACTGAATTTCAATACCCGATTGGTGTCTCTGGACAGCCTTGGGGTGATGAAGAGAAAAAAGCGTGGCTAGATAGCCGCGCTGTTCAACGTTTATACCAAGAAGAAGTCGTACCAAAGATTCAAGCGTTGGCCGACCAATTCGAAATCAACCAATATGGTGCTCTGAGCTATGACGCAGATCGCTTTCCTCTGTTTTGCTTAAAGAGTAAAAACTGGGATGAAGCTAAGCCAATCGTGGTTGTCACTGGCGGCGTGCATGGATACGAGACTAGTGGTGTACATGGCGCGCTCCTCTTTGCTGAGCAACACGCTGCAGTCTATGAAGATAAGTTTAATTTCATCATTGCGCCATGTGTGAGCCCTTGGGGCTATGAAGTAATCAATCGCTGGAATCCTAATGCGATTGACCCTAACCGTTCTTTCTACCAAGACTCTCCTGCCGAAGAATCTGCAGCGCTAAGATCCTTGGTAAAAGATCTCGATGTGTTAGCACACTTTGACCTGCACGAAACGACAGACTCAGATGAAACTGAGTTTCGTCCTGCACTTGCGGCACGTGACGGTAAAGCTTACATCGAAGGCATGATTCCAGATGGTTTCTACACTGTGGGGGATACTCTTAACCCGCAACCTGAATTCCAAAAAGCAATCATCGATTCGGTACGTAAGGTAACTCACATCGCACCTGCAGACGATAATGGTCAAATCATTGGTGCAGACGTTGTACAAGATGGTGTGATTCTTTACCCAATGGTCGAGCTAGGTCTGTGTGGTGGTGTTACAAACTGCCAATACGGTACAACAACGGAAGTCTACCCTGACAGCGCAAAAGTGACTGACGACGAGTGCAATCGTGCACAGGTTGCTGCGATTGTTGGTGGTTTGGATTATCTACTGAACCTATAGTATTTCCTATTGTAGGGTTCTCGATAATATGTACGTGAACTCATAATTGAACGGCTTAGCCTCCTTTGCTAAGCCGTTAGTTTAATCATCTATCCATTATCTGTTCATCACAACAGCCGTAAACTAAGCAACAATAGCTCGTCAGTTCCTCCGAACGTCGAATCATCGTACAGTTCACTGTAAACGAGAGCGTAATGTTGTTTTCAAGTTAGTTGGAAAATGGCTTATTTCACTCAAATTTCAACTGATAGATCTCTTCCCTTGTTTCAATAATGCTATCTAAAATGAGCTCTTTAACGTAGGTTAAGCGATGGTCAAACTTGCTCCATAGCGCAAAAGGAATACGGAAATCATCTTTAAGATTTGATACTTCGACTAGTTGAATGTTGGTTGCATCTTTATACAAATAGTTGACCGTTTTCGGCAATATCCCCCATCCTAAACCATCATTGATTAATTGAATCATTAGCTCCATGTCATTTATAACTTCGTAGTTTGATGAATAGAGCAACTTGCTTTTATTCACACCATCTAGGTGCTCCTTGTAGATAAACTGACGCATATTGCGCAATGCTTCAAAGCGTTGTTTCGGCTCAATTTTGAACAACGTATGGTGTCTTGAAGCCATAATATGAAAGTTCAAATGAGTCAAAAAAACACGCTCGAGCCTGCCTACAGCCTCTCTTTCGTCAACATCTACAATTGCAAATTGTACAATGTCTTGCTCAAGCATCTTGCTCACTTGTTGAGTATCAACACGCTCAAAGTTAACCAACAACTGAGGATCGTAGCTTTCTATTTGAACGCGCAGTTTACTTAAGACGACTTTAGGCAATAACCCACTGTATGCAATAGTAATGCGATTTAACTCATTAAACGTTAAAGAACGTGCGACATGTTCAAAAGACTTCGCCTGCTCTACCGTTTGTTTTGCATAAAAATAAAGCTGCTTTGCCTGCTCTGTTTGAATGAGTTGTCTGTTTGCTCGCTCAAACAGCAACAGACCGAGTGTCTCCTCCAAAAATGCGATTATTTGCGCTACTGAGGTCCTATGTTTACCTAATTCTTTACTCGCGGCACTAAACGAATTGTGATGACACACTGAAATAAAAGTTTGGAGCTGTTCTATCGTAATCTTCATTGTCGGTCCTATAACGAGTAAAAAATGCTAGTCCTGTGGCCAGAGTTTACTGGGTGATTTTAATCAGTAGTATAACCGACAGTTAACCCAACAAATGTAACAAAAGATTTCGACAGTATGGGATTTAGTACATTTAGACACAGTTGAGCAGATGATAATAAATCATAAATTATTGAATTTTAGACAATCTCCCTCAACCTCGACTAAATGTATGTATGGGTAACGCATACCTAGCCGATGTCTTACCTTGTTTTGTTTTGTTTATTATTTATACCAACTCAACAAACAAGGCTAAAAAAAATGAAAGTATCAACTATCACAACCGCTGTAGTATCTATCACTGCCGGACTTGCTACGCATGCTTTTGCCGAAAATACAAACCCACAAGATATGTTAAAACAATACCTCTCGGTACCAGGAGCTACGGTAACGATGCCAGTTTCTGCTACCAAAGATGGCTTCAGTCATGATTTTGCGTTCGATGCTCACAAAAAATTTAATAACTTTCATTATCAAATGGGGGGCGATCACGCGCTCTATTACAACGCAAGACTGAGCGAGTTTTTGGGCACTGCTATCGCTGAACCATCTTCTAATACCAAGAATCTTGAAGTCGACATCAATAGCGATATTGGTGATGTCACCTTTAACACTATAAATAGTGGCGTACTCAAACTTGATGATTACGTACAGCATGAACATCATCGCGTGCAAGGCGTAATGATGATACACCATGGTAAGATCGTATATCAGGCATACCCAGGTATGAACCCTAACGATAACCATGTTTGGATGTCAGCGGCAAAATCTACCGTCGGCCTGGTGATTGCTCAGCTAGTAGATGAAGGGAAAGTTAATCTAGATACTTCAATCGTCGAGTATGTTCCCGAACTGAAAGGCACTAACTGGGATCAAGTCAGCGTTAAAAATGCCCTCAACATGGCAACAGGCCTGAAACTCGAAGAAACACTCGATTCAATACTAGACCCACAGTCTATCATCGTTCGCTTTTTCTCTGCTGAGTTCGGCCAACCCGTACCAGGCGGAACTGATGTTGAAGGTTGGCTAGATGTTGTGAAAGATGCTGAAAAAATCGAAGGTGAAAAACCGGGTGAGGTTAACCGTTATAGCTCAGCAACTACTACAGTTTTGAACTACATGGTTGAAAAAATCGAGAATAAGCCATGGACAGACGTATTTGAAGATAGAGTGTGGAGTCACCTTGGTGCGAGTCATGGTATCCAATTTCACTTAACTCCAGAGGGTACTGCCGTTGCTCATGGCCTTGTGTCATCTACTCTAGAAGACATGGCCAAGTTTGGCACCCTATTTACACCGAGTTGGAACAAAGTCGCTGATGAACAGGTAGTCACTCCAACACAGCTTGAAATTATGTATCAAAACGCGAATCCGGTAGAGGTTTTCCAGAAAGGCTCAAAAGCAGAAGGTTTTAAAGCCGACTTTGTTGACAGTCCTTTAAGCAATACCTTCCAATTTGACGCGGTATTTGGAGATGGCGCTTTGTATAAACATGGAAATCTTGGCCAAGGTATATACATTGACCCTAAACGTGATTTCGTTGGCGTTTACTTCTCAAGCAATCCTTATGTTGCGCCTTACGGTGAGGACAAAATGATGGGCTATATCCGTGAAGCCGCTAAAGTCGCTGCTGGAAAATAAGCTTCTCTTTCGCTAAGCGAGTTCTTTACTGTTTATGCACACAGGGCACCCCAAGGGTGCCCATTTTCGTTGATAACACCACAAAAACTAACAAGCTAATACTCAACGAGCTCCCTCTTTCGAATTAAACCTTTGTAGTGGCATAGTTAATTTGGCCACCTGATTAGAGGTGTTAGAATGCACCTCGTACACAACAGGTGAAACTATGACAAAACGTACAAGAAGAACTTTTAGTCCCGAATTTAAGCTAGAGGCCGCTCAGTTAGTCACTGACCAGGGCTATACCGTTGTTGAAGCAGCGAATGCGATGAACGTAAGCAAGTCAGCTATGGACAAGTGGGTGAGACAACTCAAGCAAGAGAGGCAAGGTGTCACGCCAAAAGCTTCACCGCTCACCCCCGAACAGATCGAGATCCGTGAGCTTAAAAAGCGGATTGCTGAGCTGGAAGAGCACAATGAAATCATAAAAAAGGCTACTGCTCTGTTGATGTCGGACTCACTGAACAATTCTCGATAATCGAGAAACTCAAACAGAGCTACAGCGTAGCCAAGCTGTGTAAAGTGTTCGGTATCCATCGAAGCAGTTTTAAGTATTGGTGTAAGAAGCCCAAGACTCAATCTGAAGAAGATGTTCGTCTACGAGCCCTAGTTCAAGAAGCTCACAGCGTTAGTAACGGCTCAGCCGGTGCTAGAACTATTGCGAGTATCATAACGAACTCGGGCATCAAGTTCTCTCGCTACAGAGCCACTAAACTGATGAAAAAGCTTGGGCTAGTTAGCCGACAACTTCCCAAACACCGCTACAGCAAAGCAGCTCAGGAGCACATTGAAATCCCAAATCATTTAGATAGACAGTTCGCTGTGACTGCGCCTAATCAGGTCTGGGTTGGTGACGTGACCTATGTGTGGGCTGGAAATCGTTGGAGTTATCTTGCCGTTGTAATCGACCTCTTTGCACGTAAGCCAATCGGTTGGGCGATGTCATTTTCACCCGATAGCCAACTGACAGGAAAAGCACTTAAGATGGCCTATGAGTCACGCGGTAAGCCCTCTAATGTGTTATTTCACAGCGATCAAGGCAGTCACTATACGAGTCGTAAGTACCGCCAAACGCTCTGGCGATATCAGATAAAACAGAGTCTATCTCGACGAGGAAATTGCTGGGATAACAGTCCAATGGAGCGCTTCTTTAGAAGCCTAAAAACTGAGTGGGTGCCAGCTTGTGGCTACAGTAGTTTATCCGAAGCTTGGAAGAGCATTGTTGGCTACATCATTAGATATTACAGCCAAATCAGACCGCACCAGTACAATGGTGGCCTAACACCGAATGAATCGGAGAGGCAGTGCTGGGAAACTTATAAAGCGGTGGCCAATTTTAGTTGACCACTACACAACGCCTACTGCTACCTATGTGCAAAAGACAGAGCTTACAATGGGCTAATTTATTTGACACTAGATAAGGTGTTACACACAACTTAGTATCTTTTTCAGATAGATAAGAGTGCCCTCTCGAGTTCTCTATTTATAGAAATAGAGAACTCGAAACTAAATTGCTAAGGACGTAATTATGAAGTGGTTTATAGCTAGTCTCTACGCTATCCTACTTTGGCTATTGCTTGTTCGTTTTGCAATCGTTTTATAACAATACAATTTGTCGTTTTTATAGCGACTACTTAGTCTGTTATCTGATTACCTTGCAGTATCAATCGCCATTTTAATATAAATATCACGCAGCTTAGTGGCTAGCGTGCCAGGTTTGCCCGAGCCAATCGTTTTGCCATCGATACTCACCACCGGCCAAATGAAGGTAGTTGCTGAGCTCACGAACGCCTCTTTCGCTTCGTAGGCTTCTTCGATAGTAAACTCGCGCTCTTCAATTTCAATATCAAAATCCTTCGCGAGTTGAAGTAACGATGCGCGGGTAATCCCATGGAGAATATCATTGCTCAGCGGACGGGTAACGACCTTATCATCAGCAGTTACAATGTAAGCATTACTTGATCCGCCTTCGGTAACCAATCCATTTTCTAGCAGCCACACATCATCACAGCCAGATTGCTTGGCGATTTGTTTCGCCAAACATGCAGGTAACAAACTGGTGGTCTTTATATCTCTGCGCTTCCAACGTAAGTCATCCATTGAAAGGATCTTAATTCCTTTCTGAGCATAGCTACTGTTGATTAAAGCGCGTTCTTGTGTGAAAAGTACTAGTGTTGGTTCAATATCGTCACTGTATGAAAAATCACGGTCGCCTTCACACCCTCGCGTCAACTGTAGATACACACCACCTTCGATAAGGCTGTTTTTCTCAATCAGAGTCTTTTGAATCTCGGTTAACTCTTCTGACGTAACAGGTAGCTTAATCCCAAGCTCACGACATGAACGCTCTAAACGCTCTAAGTGACCATGGTTATCAATCAATAATCCTTCCAATACCGCAGTCACTTCATAGACAGCATCAGCGAACAAAAAGCCTCGGTCAAAGACTGAAATTTTTGCCTCACTCTCAGAGACATACTCTCCGTTAATATAAACAGTTCTTTCCATTTTTTATCCCCAAAGGTTACTAGTGAAAGGCAACATTTCGTTGTCAGTAAATACAAATCCATCTTCAATGTCTTCACTAAGAAGCAACGGGCCATCAAGATCAACAATGTCGACCCCTTGCGCCACGACAAACGCCGGAGCCATGCTTAAAGATGAGGAGAGCATACAACCCACCATTACTTTAAGCCCGCTTTGCTCCGCTTGCTCTTTCAATAACAGGCCTTCTGTTAATCCGCCTGTTTTATCAATTTTTATGTTAATCATGTCATACCGGCCGGCAATCTTTGAAAGTGTCTCTCTGTCGTGGCATGACTCATCTGCACAGATTGGTATCGGCCTCGGTAAAATTGACAACGCCTCATCGTCATTCGCTGGGAAAGGTTGTTCTATCATCGCGATATCGAGCTCAATCAATTCAGGTAATATCCGCTGATACAGTTCAGGTGTCCAAGCTTCGTTAGCATCAATGATGATTTTCGAGTCAGGCGCTCCCTTGCGAACGGCTTTTAGCCTTTCGATATCATCCTCACCACCTAGTTTAACCTTGAGTAATGGACGGAATGCATTTTGTGATGCGGCTTTTTCCATCGCCTTAGGAGAATCAATTGAGATAGTAAACGCAGTTTCTACCGGTTTTGGTGTGATATCGAGTAGTTGCCAAACTGAACAACCTTTTAGCTTGCACTCTAAGTCCCACATCGCACAATCTATAGCATTTCTGGCAGCAGCGGAAGGCAGAACTTTCTGTAATTCATCGCGACTCATTCCAGACTCAAGCTTCGGTATTAGCTCAGTCAGTTCCGCTTCTACACTTTCTACTGATTCACCATAACGAGCATAGGGTACACACTCACCTCGCCCAACAAACCCTTCTGATTCCAGTTCAACAACCACGGTATCCGCCTGAGTTTTACTGCCACGTGAGATAGTAAAACTCCCTCGAATAGGCCAAGAATTCCTATAGACCTGTGCTTTCATTATTCACCCTTCAATTGCTCAACCAATCGTGAAACGCCTTGACGGAATGGATCGACAACCGGCAAGTTAACTTCAGTTTCCAGCATATCCATGTATGACATCGCTTCTTGCTCATCCATCGCGCTAGTGTTGACAGAGATACCAATACAGCAGACATCAGGGTTTGTTAAGCGAGCGGCAGTTAAATTTGCGTCAATACATGTCTGAATATCAGGAAGTGAATAAGTCGGCAGGCCACGCATGTGCTCTCTTGTAGGCTCGTGACACAATACCAGTGCATCCGGTTGTGACCCATGAATAAGTCCCATCGTTACACCAGCAAAAGAAGCATGAAATAGAGAGCCCTGCCCTTCAATCACGTCCCAATGTTCCGGACTGTTATCAGGTGAGATTTCTTCGATTGCACCTGCTATAAAGTCAGCGACAACACAATCAACACTAACTCCATCACCTGTTATCAAGATGCCAGTTTGCCCTGTTGCTCTGAAGTCTGCATCAATTCCTTGGCTTTGCATCTCTTTTTCTATTGCAAGTGAGGTATACATTTTTCCGACCGAACAGTCAGTACCAACAGTGAGTAGACGTTTTCCTAAACGCTTAACACCACTCGCAACAGGGTATTGTTGTGTTGGGTAGCGCACATCAAATAGTGAACAGTCATTCTTTTCAGCAGCCGCAACAAGTGCTGGCACGTCAACGAGTTTATTGTGCAGACCGGAGGCGATATCCATCCCAGCGTCTAAAGCTTCCAATAGAACATCAATCCACGCCTCAGAGATAATTCCCCCGCGGTTTGCTACACCAATTACCAAAGTCTTTGCACCAAGCTCCACAGCCTGCTTGATGGATAGATCTTTCAGTCCTGTGTCAGCGTTACAGTTTTCTAATCTAAACTGCCCTAAACAGAACTCAGGACGCCAAGTTTTAATTCCTTGCGCAACTTTTGCCGCTAGTGGATCTGCAGCATCGCCAAGAAAAAGCAAATAAGGTTGTTCCATTTTCATAAGTTAGTCCTTTAGTCCAATTTGTTCCTTACATGGTTAGCAAGAATAGTGACAACTTTATATTTCTACGTGGTTTTTTATGTCACTTAGGCGCGTATCACCTCATCTGTCATCTATGAAATATTGAAAATTGACGAACTTATTACCATAGAAAAAACAAATCACAGTTTATCTAACTCACAACGCATAGGAATGAATAAAAATTAAACACATTATCTCGTTACATATTGAAACAAATCACAAATAACTTCATGGGATATTTAACTAGATGACACTTACTTATTGGACACTACAACCACATAAGTGAAGTTTATAACGAATATTTGACCATTTAAGCGCAACATGCTGGTGCAATATGCCCCAAAATCTACCAACGATTACTGTTAAGTTGCCTAAATAGTACATCAATCAACATATGCAGTTGATTAATAGAGCTTTTAACTAGATAACTTACTTAGCATACTTTTTGCTAGCTGGTTCCTATACGATGATATTGATAACAGGACGCTATCATGCAAACCCCAACGGCACGGATCAATCTAAATGCAATCAAGCATAATTATTCAGTACTCAAGGAACTCAGTGGCAATCAAAAACTCATTGCTGTTATTAAAGGTAATGCCTATGGACATGACGCAAATGAAGTTGCACATGCCCTTCCCAATGCAGATGCTTTCGCCGTGGCACGAATAGAAGAAGCCATTAATTTGAGACGTTCGGGAATAGAGCAACCAATTCTGCTATTAGAGGGATGCTTCTGTCATAAAGAACTACTCAAAGCTTCTCAATTTAATCTAGACACGGTTGTTCACAGCCATAATCAATTAGAAGATATAGAGCGTTTTCCTTTACCTAGTCCAATCAAGGTATGGCTAAAGGTAGATACCGGTATGCATCGACTCGGTGTTCAACCTCAAGATGTTGAACACTATATGCGACGTTTAGAAGCTTTTGATTACGTGGCTGAAGATATCCATTTTCTTAGTCATTTGAGCTGTGCTGACAACCCGTCAAGTGACAAAACAGCATCCCAGATATCCGTATTTAGTTCAGCATTAGAAAACGTTAATGGCCTAAAAAGCCTGGCTAATTCGGCTGGTATTTTACTTTGGCCAAATTCTCAGTTCGATGTGGCTCGTGCCGGAATCGCCCTTTTCGGCATCTCTCCCCAAATAACGCGTACAGGTAAAGATTTTGGCTTAATACCTGCGATGACCTTTGAAACCTCATTGATCTCTAAACGTGACCATCAAAAGGGTCAAGCCGTGGGCTATGGTGAAACATGGGTGGCATCACAAGATACAACGCTCGGTGTTATCGCTGTAGGGTATGGTGATGGTTATCCTAGGTCTGGTTCAAATAACGCTTATGTATACATTAACGGAAGATTAGCGCCAGTCGTTGGCCGAGTTTCAATGGATATGATTGTTGTTGATTTAGGCCCTAAGTCCAAAGATCAGTGCGGTGATATCGTCGAGTTATGGGGCAACAACCTCCCTATCGAGCACGTTGCTAAATCTGCTCAAGCGATACCATATGAACTGACCATACAACTCACGTCACGAGTGAGTAAAGAACACTGCTTTGAGTCAATATACTAAGATTTGATGTGAGCTTCATTTACACTCAGAGGGGATATGTGATGATTCAACGAAAATTCAATGTCTTAAATATGGTAATCACACACAACTTCCGCCACGTCACTCAACCAATACGTTAACATTATGCGCCTCGGTGAGTATCAATAATGAAGGCATGACTTTGATTACAAATGAAGAAATTCAATACTGCACAAAATGCAATGATCAAACAAAACATATCGTGGTGTTAGTTCGTGATGAACCAAAACTAAAGCATAAGCTACTAGACTTCTTTATCGGTTTTGTTCGCAGCAGCGCTGTTGGCGGCTTTCACGCGTCAATGGACGACTTTTCTCGACATGCGGTTTGCGAAAAGTGTGGCAATAAAGTCATCAATGACAACATGACTTAGGTTTTCGTTTAAGCTAGCCAACATGCTATATTACACCGCGATAGATCTACCAAGACCAGTGATGTTCCCTCACTGGTCTTGGGCAGGTAAACGCGTACGGTAGTACCATGTATCGATCTTAAACCGAGACTATGAGCTTGTTGCTTCGATACATTCACAACCTAAAAATCAGATTGCCACCAAATCTCTTACATCTACCCAACGGTCATTTTTACGAATAATATCAATAATTAATTGATAGCGACATCCATCCTCAAAGGTTTGGTAGGGTTCAACCTCGACACCATTAAGATCGTTAACCAATTGAGTTGCTAAGTGTGTCCAGCTTCGTTGTGTTTCACACTCAATATTGGGCAGTTGATCATCTATCTCTTTGGGCAAAGCGACCTCTGTCCACTCACCACCTTTCCATACTGACAAAGGCCCACTGCCATAGTGGCCTTTAATATAAATTGAACCTTGAGTCCCATGAAAAACAATATGGTCATCAGAGAAACGGGGAGTTAGACCACCATGCTTGAATAGAACTGAGACAGGTTGAGCTGCAGGTGTTCTACTTTCTATTTGCGCGAGTACAGTATAAGACCATTCAACATCGCAATCACGCCACTCCAGTGAAGGGTCATCAATATCCTTTGGAATGAAGTTTCGGCGCTCGGTAAAATTATGAATGCCCTCAACAACCGGCGCTTTTGGCATATCGTTACGGACTTCACCATTGATCGAAAGAATGTTATCGCCAACCACTGAAGTAACAATAGACAACAGGTGAGTAAAGTTATTGTTCAGTCGGCCACCGCCCGCTTCTGAACGATGAGACCACCCAAACGGGATATTGCGGTCGAGGTTAAAGTGAGAAATGCACTCAACCTCTGTAGGTTCACCTATCACGCCTTCAGCAACCAACTTCTTCGCATGCATTATCTCTGGCATGTAGCGGAAACTCGAAGCAAAGGCAGTTTTGATTCCTCTCTCTTTCGCAAGTTGGTAGATCTCTTGTGCCGTTTCCCCACTTTCGGTCAATGGTTTATCACAAAAAACATGACAACCAAATTGAATAGCCTGCTTGATCGCCTCTACGTGAGCACCACCAGGCGTGGCAATAGAGACAATATCAGGTTTGCACAACTCCAGCGCAAGCTCCCAATCGGTCCCACTGTAGGGTATTGCCATCTTGTCAGCGACTTCTTTAACTACATGCTCGGTTCGACCAACAATCCCAACGACTTCCGCGCCAGCATCTCTAAATGCCTTTGCATGACCTTGGCCTGCGAAGCCGGTGCCAAATACTAATACTGTTTTCTTCATGTCGAGTTCCAAATCTAATTTTTTCAATACGTTATGGTTCTTCAGTTTTTAACTGATATAGATGTTTATATTCACACTATTACCAATGCCAAAGCGTGCCATCTTCTAAACGACTTACCGGAAGGTATGAGCGTTTGTAGGTATATTGTTCCGCTGCTTTTTCATCAAACTCGACACCAAGCCCTGGCGCATCGCTGACGAGAATCATGCCATTTTCGAGTTTCATGTCATGTTTGAAGATTGACTGGCACGCCTCATTACCAAACCCAACAAATTCTTGAATACCAAAATTGTGTGTTGAGATATTGAGGTGCATGTGAGCAGCAAAGCAGATTGGTGACAAATCAGGAGCCCCATGAGGTGCAGTACGGACGTTATAGACCGCAGCAAAATCAGCGATTTTCTTCATGCCGGTAATACCACCCGCGTGCGTTGCAGCGGTACGTACATAGTCAATCCACTGATTTTGAATAAGATCTTTACAATCCCAAATCGTGTTATAAGTTTCACCTAACGCGAGCGGCGTCGTCGTATGATGGCGAATCAGTTTGTAGTTTTCTTGATTTTCTGCGATTGAAGCATCCTCTAGGAACAGTAGATTGTAAGGTTCAAGCATCTTTCCTAGTTTTGCAGACTCGATCGGAGTCAGTCGGCTATGGGTGTCGTGTAAAAACTCAGCTCTGTCACCAAAACGTGCTTTCGCTTGTGCAAATAGCTCTGGAACCAACTTAAAGTACTTGCTGGTTGACCATTGCTGCTCTGGCGGTAGTGGTCGATTACCCTGTAACTCGAAGTAATCCTTTTTATCACCAAGCACACCATAAGTTTCTGATAGCCCAGGGATAGCAGATTGAAGACGCACCGCCTTAAACCCCTGCTCAATACACTGCTCAGCCTTGTCTAATGTATCTTCAATCGTTTCACCATTGGCGTGCGCATACAAACCAACCCCGTCACGACATTTTCCGCCAAGAAGTTGATACACCGGAAGCCCTGCGACTTTGCCCTTGATATCCCAGAGTGCCATATCAATAGCGGCAATCGCTGCCATCGTAATCGGTCCACGACGCCAATACACGCCCATGTAGAGGTATTGCCAAATGTCTTCGATACCGTGAGCATCACGTCCTATCAAACAAGGTTTTACATGCTCCTCTAAATACGTCGCAACCGCCAGCTCTCTGCCATTGACTGTGGCATCCCCTAACCCATACACACCTTGATCTGTGATGACTTTTACCGTCACAAAGTTTCGGCCTGGGTTGGTTACAAAGATTTTGATGTCTTCAATTTTCATGGTTTTTCTCTCAAATTAGTTTGTCACCAAATCGAATACTAAAACGGCTTTAGTAAATCGATTTGGTAAATCGGTTTACTTGCTATATTCTAGCTCTACCGATACAATGTCAACGATCCAAATTTGATCCTGTTAACATTTTTAAGAAGCCTGAATGAAGAAAGTAAGAATTGTCGATGTGGCGACACTCGCGGGAGTTTCAAAAAGTACCGTTTCTCAATACCTAAACGGACGTTTTGGCCATATGTCTGCTGATACAAAACAAAAAATCAAATCAGCGATCGAGACACTTAACTATGTGCCTAACCCTATCGCTCGAAGCTTAAAAGTAGAAAAAACCAAAACAATTGGCGTTGTGGTTCGTGATGTGGCCGGATATAACACCAGTCGCGTTCTGCGTGGAATCGATGATTACTGTAAAAAACACAACTACAACGTATTGATCCACAATAGTGATTTTGATGCCGAAGCCGAAAAACGTGCCCTTCTCTCTTTAAAGCAGATGTGTGTTGATGGCATCATCATCACCTCATCAGGGCTCAACGGTGAATTGATCAATCAGTTAGTACAAGAAAAATTGCCTGTGGTTCAATTCCAGTTGGAGTACCCCGACTGCCAAAGCCATCTGGTATTGTCTGACTATCACCAAGCCTCTTATGAGGCTACAGAGTACTTGATCAAGCTTGGCCACCGAAAAATCGCCTTCTTCACACAAGATTTTGGCTCAAGCAATTCGCGCAAAGCCCGCTATCAGGGCTATGCTGATGCACTCACACAGCATGGTATCAAACTCGACGACCATCTCATCCAACTCTGGGACAGAGAGAACGGTTTCCAGCAATCACCTGTTGACCTTATTCGTAGTGATAATGCACCCACGGCAATATTCACCCAGCACTTAGCCATTACAACTGAACTACTGTTGGCCTTTAACACAGAAAAGGTGCAAATTCCCAATGAAGTTTCCGTGTTAGGCTTCGATGAAATCCCTATGGTTGAATTGTTCAAAGTGCCAGTAACGACAATAAGGCAAGATGCCTATCAAATTGGCTCATCAACTGCACAACTCGCCTTGGAAGCGATTAATGGTAAACATTCTGAATTGCAGCGAGTGATCGTACCGTGCTCGCTCGTTGAGAGGGACTCTTGCGCGAAAGTTTGAAATTTTGCAACGGTACAATGAGAGCTGTACCTAAGGGGGGCGCTTAAAGTAAAAAATGCCTGATAACGCAGCTCTGCTAACGTTAGGCAGTGCCAACTGTGAAAGTTCTGGATAATTGTGAGTTACAATCTAGAGATAATTCTGGCTTTTCGAATTACTTCTAGTATTGCAACCATACTGCCAATCCACATGTTTCTGGCCAAATTCCCATACCCACTATAGGCAACAACGTGTGTTGCTAGTACTTTTATTTTTTCAGTCCTGATTTGTCGTTGAACGCCCGCGTTACCAGATTATCAATTTCACGGCATCGTTTTACCTCTGGGTAATGTTGGGCTAGGATAGCAACGGCAGAGACTAGCGAGCATATAGATATAAATAATAATACGTACATTGTTTACACCTTATTGGGAGGCTAAGTGGCCAATGAGGTTAATAAATCAGCCACCTTTTCGGCAACAAAGCCCTAGCCAAAAGAAGAACAACCCCGAAGGGATGGTTTTAAATTAAGAATACGACAGCCAGTATTAAAAAAGACCAAGGCAGGCACAAAGCACTGCGTCGTTTTACTTCAACATTACAACAAACGATTCTTATACTGCTCTGGCGTTTGTCCGGAATACTTTTTAAACATACTTATAAACGGGCTTGCCTGGTTATAGCCCAGAGTGAGAGCCACCTCTTTGACCGAGTGCCCTTTTCGTAATAATTCCATCGAATACAGATAACGCACACGTAAGCGCCACTCAGTAAAACTCATTCCGAGTTCGGTTTGGCAGTGTCTTGCTAAGGTACGCTCTGTGGTATGCACTTTGTCAGCCCATTGAGCGAGTGACGTGTCATCGGTTGGATTCTCTTCGACGTGCGCTAAAATTTTCGCCAAATACTTATGGTCAGTGCTTGGAAGGAAGTGATGCTCAACATCGCTCGATGCGAGTTGATCTAATAGCACTTGAACCAAGCGTTGATCTTGTTCTGATTCAGCTATGTTGATACCACGTTGACGAAAGTCTTCAATTATCGCCGACACAATTGGAGTCACTTTCAATAGGCTGGTTTGCTCAGGCAAAACCTCTGCGAGCATTGGCGATATATTAAGAGAGCAATATTCAAGAGGCTTACGATTATAACTGCAATGACGAACACCAGCCGGTACCCAAATAGCAAGATGGGGCGGAGCGAGAAAACGCGTGTCCTCAGCATCCATTTCGAGGATACCACCACTAATGAGCTGGATTTGCCCCCAAGCGTGGGAATGCACGCGCGTTTCCGTATTAGACAGAAACGCTTCGAAGTTCATAAAGACATCGGAGGGTGCCTCATCAATTCCTAAAGAGGGATGAAGGTTTCGTGCATTCTTTTTCATTTCAGTCCTTGGCGTAAGGCATTATCGCTAATCCAGTACGCAAGATAACGCTTCTTATCGTCTTTGATAAGAAAAAACCATACACTCTCTATTGTTTGCTTACTCTGTCACCGCCTGTGTTGCGCGCTTTTTATTACGATTGACGCGAATTGCAATACCGATAAACGCGGCAAACATCAGTGCCATACTCGACATCAGAAAGTACTTCGTAATCACTTCTTGATATTCAGCCACCATCGGGCGCTGCATAACCCAACTACCCACACACAACAGGGTAAGAATCCACGTAAACGCGCTCGTCAGGCTGATGATCGCCGTACGCATCATACTGAGCTTTGAAACCCCCATTAGCATTGGTGTCACAATACGAACAAACGGAATGAAACGCGAAACAAACAAAGATAGGAATCCGTAACGTTCAAGCAGCTCGGTTGCTCTTGGTAGAGTATCATCCGGTAGGGTTGATTCTACTTTTGACATAAAGCGCGTACCGCTCAGCCAGCGACCTTGGAAATAGGCTATCACACTGCCAGAGCCCGCAGCTACGGACAGCACCACCAGCGCCATATTGAAGTCAATCGCACCGATACCGACAAGTCCACCAACAAATAGTACTAGACCATCACCAGGCAAAGGCAAGAATACAAAGCTAGATTCTAAAAACAAGATAAGCGCTAACAACAACAATATTGCATGCAACGAATCGAATTCCAAAAGTGTATCGAAGTCTTGGACTAAGATGGCCGTTAACATATCTAACACTGTGTATCTCCCAGAATAAACGTGTAACTTAGGGGCAAGTTGAATACCTAATGTCTACACGAGGCTGCCATATCACGACAGAATGATGTGTGGTTATCATAGAGAAAAACCGTGAGTAGCACGTTTGTTAATTTGTAACTAGCTGTGATTTATGGTGAGTAAGGCTTACAAAGCGCAATTTCTTATGCTTTCAACCAGTTCCAACACACCAAACGGTAAATTGTCTGACTAAAACGCACCACGTCTGATTGGAGATACCTGTATTTATTAAGACCTGACAGACTAGCGCCATAATTCAGTCAACAACGTCTTTCGTGGTGGTGCCTTAATGATTTACTTTCTCCCTCTCATCACAGTTTTAATTTGGGGCGGTAATTCTATCGTCAACAAACTTGCAGCCTCTGCTATTGAGCCGAGCGCCATGAGCTTTTATCGCTGGTTTGTAGCGATGCTGATCCTAACGCCATTTTGCCTACCGCAGGTCATCAAACAGTGGTCTGTTATTCGCACAAATTTACCTAAGCTCGCTACACTCGCCTTTTTGGGCATGGTATTAAATCAGTCATTAGGGTACTACGCGGGATTAACCACCACCGCTTCAAACATGGCGTTAATCACCTCTCTTGTGCCGCTGATTAGTGTTTTCCTGAGCTTACCCTTATTGGGCAAGCCTGTTTCGCCACTGAGTGTCATTGGTGGGGTTCTATCACTATTTGGGTTGGCGTTTATGCTCGGTGAGGGTGACGTGTTGTTTTTTACTACACAAGCAGTCACACAAGGTGATGCTTTGATGGTATTAGCTGCGGTGGTTTATGGCACATACTGCGTATTGCTTAAACGCTGGCAGATGCCATTCAGTAACTGGACCATGATCTACACACAAGGTGTATTAGCGGTATTCATGCTAACGCCACTCTGGCTTTCAAGTGAACAACTGCTGCCCACCAAAGCATCACTGCCTCTGATCGCCTACGCAGGTATTCTGGCCTCTATTTTTACGCCGTGGATGTGGGTCAAATCGATCAATCGTATTGGGGCGGATTCAACCGCTATGTTTATGAACTTATTGCCTGTTTTTGCCATGATCTTAGCGGCGACATTTTTGGGAGAAAAGATCCATCACTTCCATATAATGGGGGGCACGCTTGTGATTGGTGGTGTATTGCTAGCACAAGTTAAACCCAATCGCTGGCTCACCGCTTATCGTCAGCGCAGCCAGCGAATCATTTAGCTCTCGTCTAGCTCATAATCTCAATGTCCGTCTCTGGCACGCAGCAGCATGCCAGAGCATACCCTTGCTCTTTCTCATGTTCAGTAATGGCAGGTGCATTGGGTTGTTTTACTTCTCCAGAAGTCACTTTCACCTTACACGCACCACATAAACCCGAGCGACAACTACTGCGCATCTTCACACCTTGAGCTTCTGCTTGATTCAGTAAAGGCTCTTGGTTGTTCCCCTGAATCTCAACACCGTCAACGATAAGAGTGACTGACTTACTTTCAACGGTCTGTTTCTCTTGGTCTACATAGAAGTGTGGCTCTTGATGCTCTAATACCTCAATCACACTCCCCGCTTCAATCACGCCTTCATTCAGTGCACGAACATTTTGACCAAAAAACACTTGCCCAAACTCATTAGCTCTAAATTTCGCCAGCGTATTCAATGGCTCACGATTTTCACGCTTCTTGCCCGTGGTGGTTTCAACCGTTGTCAGGATACAGCGCTCACACGGTTTCATGATCTCAAATTCGACCTCACCAATTTTAAAGCGCTTCCAACTGTCTTCTGCAAACGGCTCTGTGCCTGATACAACAATGTTTGGCCTAAACTGTGCCATTTTGTGTCGCTCGGTACTTCTGCCATTCAGCTCGTCAAGTGACGCCTGTGAAATAATCAGTAGCGGATAGCCATCAGCAAAGCTAACGCTATGACCTAACTTTTCTCGCATTCGATTAGAATCTTCACCCGTAAATAGAAGCTCAACATCCATATCTAACAGTTCACTAAACCACTCATCTGCCCCCTCGTCTACCGTATAGGCAGTAAACGAGTCACTCCATACTACTGCTTCTGTCGGCGTCATTTTGAATTGGCTATAGTCTAGGTGAAAACTTGGTTTACCCGGGTAGCTCAACACTAACCCTTTTGCCGTTAACGCCGCCTTAACCAGCACCAATTGAGGAAACTTTCTCGCAGTCACCATCACCCCATCAGAAGACGCGAGCATCAAACGTCGATCAAAAGCTAAGCCTTGCTTTTCTACCCAAGCACTTGATAACTCAATGCCTCGGATAGACTTGATCGGATAAACATGAATGCCAGAAAGCGTCGCTGTGGTTTGCTGTTGAGTGGTCATAGTAGTTCCATTGATTACAGTGTTTTACAAACGCTAACACCAACCTATGACTATCTCAATACAAGTCAATAATATCTATGCCAATTGCTTGAACTATAGTCAGACTGTTGCTAAGCCTTTATAGAAGATTACTTTTATGGAGCTTTGGAATGGAAAACAATAAGTTACTCATGATCATCATCTGTGTCTTGCTGCCGCCACTTGGCGTGTTTATCAAGTTTGGTTTAGGCAGTCAGTTTATTATTAATCTCATCTTAACCTTGCTGTTCTTCGTTCCGGGTATGGTGCATGCACTTTGGCTGGTTCTAAAATAACCGTTAGTTCTAAATCGTTGGGTTTGGTTTGAAAATAAGCATTTAGACATGAATTGTTTGTCTCTTTAGCGCTTTTCCTCTATCATCCTGTCGCCTAAACGTAACCGTTTGCGTTTGGGCGCTAAACCAACTTATATGCGGTGGGAGCGCTTTATGACTACGATTACGATTACACGTCCAGATGACTGGCATGTTCACCTACGTGACGGTGAAGTATTAAAAGATACGGTTCGCGATATCAGCCGCTACAATGGCCGCGCACTGATTATGCCAAACACTATCCCACCAGTAACTGACACTGAAATGGCACTTGCTTACCGTGAGCGCATCATGGCAGAGCAACCAAGTGAACAGTTCGAGCCACTTATGGCGCTTTACCTAACTGACAACACGACACCTGATGAAATTCGCAAAGCGAAAGCAACAGGCAAAGTGGTTGCAGCTAAACTTTATCCTGCAGGTGCGACGACTAACTCTGATTCAGGCGTTACGTCAGCGCAAAAAATCTACCCTGTTCTTCAAGCAATGCAAGAAGTGGGTATGCTTCTACTTGTACACGGTGAAGTAACGACACACGATGTTGATATCTTTGACCGTGAAAAGCAGTTCCTTGATACGGTTCTAGCGCCAATCGTTAACGACTTCCCTAACCTGAAGATCGTACTTGAGCACATTACAACAGCAGACGCTGCTGAGTTTGTAAACAATGCGAATGAGAATGTCGCGGCAACGATTACTGCGCACCACTTGATGTATAACCGCAACCACATGCTGGTTGGCGGCATCAAGCCTCACTTCTACTGCCTACCTATCCTTAAGCGTAACACCCACCAGCAAGCGCTTGTTGCGGCAGCAACGAGTGGAAGCAAGAAGTTCTTCTTAGGAACGGATTCTGCACCACACGCTAAAGGTATGAAAGAAGCCGCTTGTGGTTGTGCAGGTTCATACACTGCGCACGCAGCACTAGAGCTTTACGCTGAAGTGTTCGAGCAAGAAGGTAAAATTGAAAACCTAGAAGCCTTCGCGAGCCACAACGGCCCTGACTTCTACGGCATTGAGCGAAACAGTGACACGGTAACACTTACTAAGCAAGCTTGGCCAGTAGCTGAGTCTATGCCTTTTGGTAATGATGTTGTCGTTCCAATCCGTGCAGGTGAAGAGATTCAGTGGACGGTTAAGTAATCGCTATAACGTTTACAATTAATAGAGTCAAAAGGCTAAGAATTTCTTAGCCTTTTTTTATGCGATTTATTCAATAAATAAAAGCGCTTAACAAAAAAAGAGTGACCTAAAAAGGTCACTCTTACGGGAATCTATTCAATTCACTCTATATCGGAATATCGGCCTCGTTAACGCCAAACACCCCATTCGCCAGTCGTGCCAGGCTCCTCACCTTGAGTCCACCACTGCGCTGTCCAGCTTTGGCCATTGTAGTTCACTTTATCACCTTGGATGTAAGTCGCTGATGGATTCCAGTCACCTTCTGCTGGTGGTGGTGTCACGCTGCCTTCACCTTCTACTGTAAAGGTGTAAACCGTTGATGCGCTACCTTCACTGTTGAATACGCTTAAGCGGAACGTCAGTTCATGGTCTTGTTGAGCACTCAATTGCTCAGTATCAATGAACAATTCGTTGTAGTTACCCACCGAGTACTCAACATGCTCACCGCTCAATTGAACCCATTCAACAGAATTGAAGTCGCCCTTTGAGTTATTAGGGTGAAGAACAATCAGTTCACCATGTTCAATCTTAGCTTCAACTAAATTAGCGAGCGTCATGGCAGAGACAACCGGCTCTAAATCGTTAGGTGCTTCATCTTTGATGATAGAAAACTCACCATAACCTACACCGTCGCGAGAGTTAAAGTAGTTCGAGTGAAGTTCATCTCGGAAGAACATATAGTGAGACATCTCTTCATGCCAGTCACCGATATATACATCATTATCATGAACCGCTTCATAGTAACCATTAATATCACCAGCAAGTAATCTATGCCATGCATCTGCATTATCTTCAGATACCGTTACTGAAAAGGTGTTATGAAGATGGCCTTCAGAGCTAAACACATCGTATTTTACCGTGTCGCCAATCTCTGGAGTCGTTAACTCTACATCTAAAGGTACGAATCGCGCACCTTTTACCAAATAAGGCTCATCTGGGTCTACTGGTGGAGGTGTACCACCATCACCAGTGATTGTAATATCACTACAATTATAGAACCCTTCACCAGCTGGGTCATCTCTCTGCCATCGTGTATACAAAATAGCATCACCTGAACGGTCCGATGGAATCGTTACATTCATACGATAGAAATCTTGATCATCAGCCAAAATATTGCCCGCTTCAGCGATCAGCTCTAAGTCACTCCATTTCAAAGGCTGACTGACATCCACACCCTCTTTGGTAAGGTAAATCTCCCAAAATGATGGATTGTGCTTAGCCGTTGCTTTGAACACATATTCAAAACTACCTGGATTCAGTTCGGTACGTGTCCATTCAGTATGCCCGATGTCTAAGCCACGTTTCTGGTTGTCGTTAGCCGAACAAAGTGTTCCATCAGGAATCGACTCTTTTACCACTTCAAAGTCGTTATACAAAGGGGCAGGAATATTGATCGCAACCTCATGATATTGCGTCATTGGGTACCCACCAGAAATATTGTATACCTCTTCACACGCTTCACTTTCGTGGTTCCCCCCCCAAAAAGTACCGTTATTACAGATACTTTGACGTGCTTCAGGGTAATACGCATAGCCGTGAGCATGGGCTACATTTGGAGCGATCATCCAAACTGCTGTGATGAATGCTGAAAGATGAGTTTTCTTCATTTTTATTATGTCCTACAAAGAGTATTGACCATGCTAGTTGTTAGCTGGTCACTTCAAAGAGGCTAGATTTAATAGTTATTTCTTAAGGAGTTAAACCCCTTGTTCGTGATATGCGTTCCACAATGTTGCAAGCATATGTGAGCTGTGCCACGTAAATTTTCGATTAATTGAATCCACCTAGGTTATAAAACAAACAGACGTATTAACAAAGTGATATCACCGCTTAAAAACCATACGTCTATTATTTGAAGTCCTTTTCTATGAAATTAAATTATACAATCAAAAAAGGGCTCATTAATGAGCCCTTGCTTTTGTTCAACTTAGATTAAAAATCCCATGTTGAGTTAATGAATATCCGTCTTCCAGGTTCGACAAAATAGTCAATGTAGTTGTCAGATTCATCCGGTAAGTAGACATCAAACATGTTGCTGATCCCAACATTGATTCGCCACTGTGAATTAATTTGATGATTACTGGTTAAATCAACCACAGAGTAACCAGGTAAAGATTGTGCAGAAGTCTGGCCACGAGCAGTACGCTCTTGTTCTCCGATATAACGCCAGCTTGGAACTAACTCCCATTTCTCTGTCGCCTCCCAACGCACTGTGGCGTTGGTGGTCCAGCGAGGCCGCTCCTCTAAACGAGTATCCTGAGTTTTGTCTTTGGCATCGAGGAAAGTTGTATTACCGCTGATTGATAATGTCGGCATGATTTGCCAGTTCACATTGGCTTCAATGCCTTGCATGCGCGCCTCATCAATGTTTTGATATTGATGTACCGCCCTATTCTCTCCACTACAGTTTTCAATACATGACAGTTCAATCAAGTTAGTCACATCATTGTGGAATGCTGTCACACCGACGCTCCAGGTGTCTGCGATATATTGACCCGAGATTTCGAATGCTGCGTTCTCTTCTGGTTTTAGATCGCTGTTTCCTCGGACGACCTGAGGATGGCCAGGATCATCATTAACAAAGTTATCTGACATTTGAGTGAGGTTTGGTGCACTAAAGCCCTCTCCGTAGCCACCTTTAAATACCCAATTGTTATTTGGTTGAAACACCAGATATGCACGAGGAGTAAAATGTGTACCAAAAGTCTCGTGATGGTCAATTCGGCCACCAAGTAACAAGTCCCAATGCTGGTTAAGTGCTATTTCATCCTGAGCAAACACTGCCCCTTGAGAAGCATCTTCAGAACTGTTTGAACCAAAGCCAGGTGTTGTCAGCTTCTGATGCATAAATGAACCACCGATCACCAACTCGTGCATACCCATACCCGTGCGAACGAAAGCATCAACAATGGTCTCTTCAAGGTCATGCGGGTTACCTGGGGTCCCAACATCTCTTACGTTCTGTTGACTAAAGTTATTGTGGTACGCTTTGATTTCCGTGGAGCCCCATAAAAACTCTCCTTTGTGACCTAGACTAACACGGTAATCTTCTACATGGTTTTCCATCCACATGGGAACACTTTCGCCATTAATAGTTCGGAATACCAACTGACCCGTTTCTAATTTTTTACCTTCAAAGCCCACTTGCAAAGAGTGTTGCTCATTTACATCGTAACGCAGGTTCGCCCGGACATTATTTGCTTCAGTTGCTGCTTGGTCTGAACGTCCACCTTCACGGCGAGATTCAACCTCATCAAATTTTTGGTGTGACACGCTCAAATCTAGATAAAGGACATCTTCAACAATTGCGCCAGAGGTACTTACTTGCCCATTGTAGTTGTCACCACCAGAACGAGTTAAACTGCCCGCTCCGAGGTTCACTTGCGTTTGCCATTCGTTGGTTGGCTGCTTAGTAATAACATTCACCACACCACCTAATGCATTAGAGCCATACAAAGCGGACAGCGGGCCTTTTATCACTTCTATACGTTCGATATTACCGACAGGTATACCTTGGAGTGAATAGTTGCCGTGGTTAATCAAATTATCAGAACTACTCGCTCTCTTACCATCGACCAAAATAAGGGTTTGCGAACTATCTAGACCGCGAATGCTCACCCCTTTGTTTCCAATACCTAGGTCTGTGATGTATACACCAGCAAGGCCATCCAACACACTGGTTAGGTCTCGGTATGCGGTTAATTCAAGATCTTTTGCTTCCAACACCTCAATCGTTGCAGGTGCGAGATCAGCACTTTCACTGTGACCGCTCGCCGTCACGACAAGGGTTTCATCATAATTTTGAGTGTCTGAAGTGTTAGCGTAAGCGCCAAAAGTCATTAGACCCAAAATTGCGGGCGTGATTTTATTTAATTTCATATTAATTAGGTTTGTACTTATACAGATAAATAGGAAGGCATGACCAACTGGTCATAATTGTAATGTTATAACATTACAACAATTGCTTTTAGCGCCTTTGAACAAACCATGCAAATTTGTCACTAAATGACCTAACTTTACGCTCTGATACCTAAAATATCCGTTGATTGAGCACACCTTACAACGCAATAGAAGAGCATCGTTTCAAAAACACTTTTCGTCCACTTACTTATCTAGATTCTGCTTTCGATACTGCAATGGCGAAACACCATAAATTCGCTTAAACGAGCGGGTAAAGTGCGCTCCGTCAGAATAACCATATCGGATGGCGATCTGGGTGATCGCATCATCTGTCTCAATGATACTCTTTGAAACCTCTTTGAATACGAGGTCCTCGATAAACTGTTTATAAATTATATTTTCAGCGGCCAACTTACGCTGCAGCGTGCGCACGTTCATACGTAATATCTCAGCCGCAATTTTTATCGGCAGTTTCCCCATGGACAAATAAGGAGTGATCGCCAAAGTAAATTGTTGTGTAAAACTTAACGAATCTACCGGTTGCTCTTGCCTTGCGTTATCCAATGCACCCATTGGCCTTGAAACACTGACTGGTAAAGCGAGGGTTGCTCGGTTAATTTCCACAGCTGTCATTGGCCGTTCGAGAAAGAATTGCGCTAACTCCATTGAAGGTAGTTTTGTAAACTCATCTATGCACGGGCTTTGAATGCCCACCCGTTCTGGACGCCACTTATCATTGGTTAACCCTCGAATAAGCTCGCACATGAAGATGACTGAAAACATCTCAGCATACTTAAACCATGCCTCATCAACACCGTTTTTTTCTCGAACAAACCACCAAGTCTCACCGGCATATTGCAAAGAGGTTTTCGCACCAGTGGATTCGTGGTTAAGTTGCTGACAAAAGCGCTCTATCGCGTGTTTTACTGTCGAGCACCCACTCAACTTGTTAACAAAGCGTGGGATATACTTCTCTTTGCAAGCGCGTAAAAAAAGCCAGCCTAATGTTTGGTTTGATAGCTTACCTGCTAATAAATCCAGAGTATTCTTTAAACTTGACTCGGGGAGAAAGCGGTAGTCTGTCTCTGTATCGATATCATTGGGAATTGTAGCTTGGCGAAGCAACCCGTAGATGTCACTGTCGACTTCTTTCAACATTGAAGCGAAGAGTATGACACTCTCTCGCGAAACTAGGTGGATGTCCATATCTTTCATGTCACTCACTGAGCGCTGTATATTCCAAACTTACTCTGAATGTCAGACATTTACGTGCTTTGGTCAAATTTATTTCCTCAGCTTGGGGCTCAATGGCGAGAACTTATTACTCAATTCTCAAATAATTATTGACAAAAACTCAAATAATACCGCGTTTACCTTTGTCAATTCAGTCACTATCATTTGCTCATCGATTACGCAGACACGATTGATTTGAGTATTGTTAAATGACATTTGAGAGTGACTCAAAAATTCATCAATAATCAACGGTACTTTATGGCCTATCGTTTTTATGTAGTCGCACTGATTTGAGAACAACCTTCTCTTTCCGCCTCAACACACAGGATGAATACTATGAAAAACGTAAAGTCATTAATTGCTATGAGCACAGCCCTAATGCTAAACACCGCATACGCTGCAGACATTGAGATTGTCGCAGAGCTTGACGGTACCCGCCCTGGCAATATCACCGTGACAGAGCAAGGTCGCACCTTCCTTTCTATGCAACCTCTCGATGCTCCTACTCTGCGCGTAGTTGAACTCATGAACGATGGTTCAGTTAAACCTTTCCCAACACAAGATTGGGCAGACGGCCCTGAGTCAGGTGAAGTGGGACTAACTTCAGTGATTGGCATCGATAGCACACCAGGTGGCGTTGTTTGGCTATTGGATATGGGCAGCGCCGATACCCCAACCCAAATTATCGCGTGGGACACCATCAACGATAAGCTGTTTAAGCAAATTGAAATCAGGAAAGACGTTCAAGTTGGTAACTCTTTCCTACAAGATTTTGCAATCGATACAGAGCGTAATCAAATGTATATTGCTGATACAAGTCTAGGTAATCTCTATGGCGACCCGGCTCCCGCTTTTGTTGTTGTCGACCTCGAAACAGGCGAGTCGCGTCGTTTGTTAGAGTCACATAAGTCACTACTTTCACCTGGGCATGAAGTGATGATTGACCAAGCGCCAATGGCAACCAAGCGTGAAGATGGCAGTGTTGATGCGCTGTATCTTGGGCTGAACCCAATTACCATCGATGCGAATAATGAATGGGTATACTTTGGCTCGGTTAACGGCAGCGCAATCTACCGCATCCCGGCAAAAGCACTGGCGGACACCAAGCTAGATGAGAAAACCATTGCTGAAAAGATAGAGTTTTTCAGTGAGAAACGCCCAAGTGACGGCATGATCATCTCAGGCAAGGGTGACATTTATGTGGGTGATATTGAGAAAAACGCAGTTGGCGTTGCCAATGAACAGGGCTACAAAATCTTCGCACAAGACGACAAACTACTGTCTTGGGCAGATGGTTTTTCCATTCAAGGTGGGTACTTGTACGTCACGCAAAACTCACTTCATTTACACCCAGCATTTAACCGTGGTGTTGAAGGATCTAAAAAACCATATCACGTGTTACGTATCAAACTTGACGATTAACATCGGTTTGCAATCAAACGTTATCGCCTAATCGGTGAATCCAAACACCAATATAAAAGGGGCTATCATCGCGATAGCCCCTTTTTAATGCGTTCTGATTGTTCTAGTAACAAAGATTAATGAACAGGTGTTGCCGTCTTAGCGTAGAACTTACCAAAATACTGCTCTAGTACTTCTGGTGTCAGTTTGCCTTCTGCTTCAAGTTGCTTTAACTCTGCAGCAATGGCTTTTTGCTCTTCAAGTGATGGCAATTTTTGCTCAGGCTCTTCGCCCATCTCTTGAGACATCATTTCTAGTTCTTTTTCAAAATCACTCATAACGGTAACTCTATTAATACATAAATTCTGCGCCGTAGTTTATCAGCTTATCTGCGCTTGTGCACACACACGTCACCAATAGTCACTAAATCAATATTTAAATTGAACTTTTTCCTATTCTGGCACTCTGTAAATTTTGACATTAAATTTTCAATTTAACCCCTTGAAACCCGAGTCAACCTATCGCATATTTTCGCTCGACGTTCAGAAACAAAATAACAAGGCATTCAGGATGATTGCGCAGCAATTCCATACACTTCAAAACTATCTCGAATCTCAAGTCATCGGCCAACAGGAGCTAGTTAAGCAACTCCTTGTCGCTTTATTAGCCGACGGACACATATTAGTAGAAGGTCCTCCTGGGCTGGCTAAAACCCGCGCAGTGAAATGTTTAGCAGACTGCATAGAAGGCGAGTTCCATCGTGTTCAGTTTACACCAGACTTATTGCCAGCCGATCTGACAGGTACAGACATCTTCCGCCCAGAAACCGGCGACTTTGCCTTCCAAGCTGGCCCTATTTTTAATTCACTGGTTCTGGCAGATGAAATCAACCGCGCGCCTGCTAAAGTGCAGGCAGCGATGCTCGAAGCCATGGCAGAAAAGCAGATCTCTGTCGGCAAAACCACGTACGCGCTGCCAGAGCTATTTTTGGTGATGGCAACACAAAACCCGATTGAGCAGGAAGGCACCTACCCACTGCCAGAAGCGCAGCTAGACCGTTTCTTGCTGCACCTCAATGTTGACTACCCGAATGAAGATGCCGAGCTGGATATTCTTCGTCTAAACCGTGGGGAGGCACAGGGCCTTGAAGCCGTCGACAAACCGACACTGACTCAACAGACTATTTTCGATGCGCGTAAAGCAGCACTCGATATTCATATGGCAGAAGGCGTAGAGCGCTACATCGTTCGCTTGGTGCTAGCGACCCGTAATCCAGAAAAATACAGTAGTGAACTCACAGGACAATTGGAAATGGGCGTGAGCCCACGTGCCACTATCGCCCTTGATCGCTGTGCCCGTGCACATGCTTGGCTCGCCGGACGTGACTATGTCACGCCAGAAGATGTGCAGACAATGGCTTACCCTGTTTTGCGTCATCGCTTGCTGTTGTCGTATAGCGCACAAGCACAAGGCATTAAGCCTGACACCATCATTGATGCACTGCTGTCTATGGTAGGTAGTGCATAATCATGTCTGTTTCGCTTCCTCCATTTGCAGATGGGGTTAACTTGAATCTGGATGAGCTGCTTTATTATAAGCAGCACACCGTTCACTGGCTTCCGCCTGCAAAAAGCTTATGGTCGCAGCAACTCGGTCAGCATCAAAGTCGCCAACTTGGTCGTGGGATGGACTTCTCAGAAGTACGCCAATATCAAGCGGGTGATGATGTTCGCTCTATTGACTGGCGAGTGACGGCGAGAACAGGCAAAGTCCACACCAAGCTCTTCACTGAAGAAAAAGAGCGTCCGGTTTATATCTACTTGGATCTCTCTTCAAGTATGAACTTCGGCTCAACCCTAATGCTTAAATCGGTGCTGGCAGCGCATTTTACCGCCCTTGTGGCGTGGTTAGCCGCCAAAGGTAAAGACCGTGTCGGGGCCATAGTTGATACCGGAGAGGCACTCTTTGAATGTAAAGCAACGGCATCATCGCGTGGTGTATTACACCTGCTGAATCTGATCACACAACACCACGACTACCGTAGAAACGTGACAACGCAACAAAACTTTAAGCCTACACTTGAAACGCTGCGACGCCTATGCCCAAAAGGCAGTGAAATCTTGATGATCAGCGACTTTTCACGACTGACTGAACAAGACAAAGATCGCTTGGCACACCTAAGAGTGCATAACTCGGTGCGACTCATCCATGTTCACGATCCACTAGAGCAAGGAATGACGCAATATCGTGGTGTTGAACAAGTTACCAGTCAAACTCGCAGCTTATGGTTAGACTTTTCATCATCACGTGCGCGTGACGCAATGAAAGCACACTTCAAACGCAGCACTGACGAGCTTGAACATTTTGCGCAACAACATGGGATGACGTTTTTATCGCTTTCAAACGATCGTCCCCTGCTTTCTCAACTGACGAGATCATAACATGCAACAACCGTCGGAAACGTTGCCTCTAAAAGGCTTACATCTTCCTGAAGCCCCTTCATGGTTTCCATTGTCACCCGCTTGGTGGGCCTCTTTTGCTGCACTTGCTATGGTGACGGCTTTCACTATTTGGTTAGTCAAACGCCATCGTGCACATCGTGTTGCGAAAAATGCAGCATTAAAACTTATCGTAAAACAAACCACACCATCCCAAGCGATGGAGGTTGTGCGCCAAGTTGCCTTTAGTTATTACGACCGAAAACAACTCGCGTCCCTGACCGGAGAGGCTTGGTATCAATTTCTCGATAAAGAGTTGGGTAACACGCGCTTTGAGCCAAACTCAGAGTCATGGCAATCTGCGCTGTATACCGGTAAGCCTCTTCCAAAAGAGATAGATTTTATCGCAGATTGTGAATATTGGATTCGTCATGCACTACCACCGAAGAAACGAGGGCAAGTGAGTGACTGATTTTGAGTTCGGGTGGGTATGGATACTACTCCTACTACCTTTACCTTGGATTGTTCGCAAACTGTTGCCTGCTATAAAAACGCAGGCTGCCGTTTATATTCCGAATGTGCCAAACCATATACAAAACGCACAACCGAAATACAAAGTCGCACAAATCCTATCTTGGCTAATTTGGGGACTGCTTGTGATTGCAACTGCACGCCCAATTCACTATGGCGACCCCGTCGTATTGCCAACAGAGCACCGAGACTTGATGCTAGTGGTGGATCTCTCCTATTCCATGAACCAAGAAGACATGCACGATGGCAGTGACTACATCGACCGATTGACAGCGGTGAAGAATGTGCTGACAGATTTCACTAAGCAACGCCAAGGCGATCGCTTAGGTCTTGTTGTCTATGCAGACCACGCTTATTTGCAATCACCGCTTACATTGGATACTCACTCTATCATTGAGCAAGTGAACCAAATGGTGTTGAAGTTAATTGGTACACAGACAGCGATTGGTGATGGAATTGGGATTGCGACCAAAACCTTCATCGAAAGCGATGCCCCGCAACGTGTGATGATCTTACTCAGTGATGGTTCTAACAACTCGGGTGTACTTGATCCAATGGAAGCCGCTCAAATCGCCAAGCAAAATAATACGACCATCTATACCGTTGGCGTCGGCGCCGGAGAAATGGTGGTTCAAGACTTCTTCATGTCTCGTACCGTCAATACCGCTCATGATCTTGATGAAACGTTATTGCAGGATATTGCTGACCTAACTGGCGGCCAATATTTCCGCGCACGTGATAACAAAGATCTAGAGAATATCTACAGCACAATTAACGAGCTTGAGCCAATTTCACTTGCGACCGAAGCGTGGAGACCACAAACCGAGTGGTATCCCCTGCCACTAGGCGCTGCTTTTCTGCTTTCTATTGGCCTCGTATTTTATAGAAGGGAGCAACTTTAATGACCTTCCTATACCCACAATGGTTTTGGGCGGTAATCCCATGCGTATTGATTACCCTATACCTCACTAAACGCTGTAAACAACAAACGCTGATTGCGCCGCATATCGCCAAAGCGATGGGGTTAGAAGCCAGCAAAAACAGTATAGCTATCAAGTTATTTACTGCGGCTTGGCTCATCGCTATCTTTAGCCTATCTGGCCCTAGCATCAATGATGTGACACGCCCTTCAGTTCAAGCCAACGATGCACGAGTGGTGGTTATGGACATGTCACTGTCGATGTACGCCAGGGATGTGTCACCAAGTCGCCTTGAGCAAGCTCGATATAAAGTGACGGATATGCTCAACCAATGGCAAGACGGACAAACGGGTCTTGTGGTCTATGCCGGTGATGCCTACTCTGTAGCGCCTCTCACGCGCGATAGCCAGTCACTGCTTAATCATCTGCCTCTGCTAAGCCCCGCGATCATGCCCTACCCTGGCGCGCGTGCCGAAAAAGGCGTTGAACAAGCTATCGACATGCTTACTAACGCGGGTTTTCAATCCGGACAGATCATTTTAGTGATTGACGATCTCTCTGCAAAAGAGAAGCAAGCGATTGAGGCTCTTATTGATAACCGCTGGCAGTTGGCAATACTTGCTGTTGCAACAGAAAATGGCGCTCCTATTCCCCTTCCTGAGGGCGGAATGCTACAAACAAGCAACGGCACAACCGTGGTCGCCACCAGCCAGTTTGGTAATATGAATTCACTGGCACGCAATGTCAGTGGGTTGTTCATTCCTATCCAGCACAACAACAGTGATGTCGACACCATCACATCGATGTCTGAACTGTTGGCAAACACCTCACAAGACACGGATAGCAAACGAGAGATCGAGACATGGCAAAATAAAGGCTATTGGCTGACTCTACCACTACTAGCCTTTGCATTGTTGATGTTTCGACGCGGTGTTTTATTTTCTCTGATGTTAGGCCTGACGCTGACCACCACACCAAAAGTCCAAGCAAACCCTTGGTTCAATCACGATCAAAAAGCGTATCAGTCATTTCAAAGTGGTGACTTTCAAGCCGCGCAAAATACCTTTAATGATAAAGAGTGGCAAGGCATCAGCGCCTATGAAAATGGGGACTATCAAATGGCTATTGAGGCGCTAAGTGGCATTGAATCAACCCGTGCCGAATATAATCTTGGTAATGCCTATGCTCAGTCAGGTGACTTGGAGAAAGCGATAGAGCAATATCAGCGTGTACTCGCTCAAGAGCCAAGCCATCAAGATGCTCAAGACAACCTTTCGCTGGTGGAGCAACTTCGTGATCAGCAGCAACAGCAGTCACAAGGCGAGGATTCTTCTGAATCACAGCAATCTGAACAAGACTCGCAGCAGCAAGATTCTGGGCAAAAAGGCTCATCTGATCAAGAACAGGAAAGCAGCGATAGCTCTTCTCAATCAGAACCACACGAGAGCGATTCACAACCGTCGGACTCTTCTTCACAAAGCGATGCTGAGGAGAGTCAAGAGACGCAGCCACAAGAAGACGGTCAATCACCCTCAGAGCTATCCAGCGAGCAACAAGATTCTGCGCAGGATGCCGTAGAACCAAAGCCTTCTGAGCAAAGCCAAGAACAAAGCTCCGAACAATCAGCACTTGAATCACAACAGCAAGGCCAGGAGTCACCTACTAGTGAATCTCCAATGTCTGCTCAAGAGTTGAGCGAGCAAGAGCAACAAAAACAACGCGACCTTCAAACCCTTGATAGAGTCGAAGCGGCAAGAGATCCAAGCCGCCTTATACGTGCCCAATTACAACTTCAGGCTCAACAAAAACCGAAGCCACAAGTTACGGAGAAAAACTGGTAGATGAACAGTCAACTTTTCAACCAGCCACTGCGCCTTACTTTTTTGCTGATACTTGGCATGTTTGCGAGTTCTGTTAGTGCAGCATCGCTACAAGCCACTGTGAGCAAGCGAGATTTAGTCACCAACGAAGTCTTTCAACTGCGAATCATTGCGGATACGCGCGCCTCTAGTGACGATATCGATCTCTCTTTCTTAGAAGAGGACTTTTTCATGGGCAGGCCAAACTTTGGCACGTCAGTGAATATCGTTAATAGCCAACGATCAAGCCGCAGTGAGTGGAATGTTTCCCTAGCGCCACAACGTATTGGACGCGTAACGATTCCCTCCTTTGAACTCAATGGCGCCAAAACCGAACCAATCCAAATCAATGTCACGAAAGATGAGCTAGAGCCCAAGCCGAGCGATTTTGTTGAGATCACCAATCAACTGCAGAAAGAGGTGCTCTACCCTCAAGAGAGCACAGAGTTACTTAGCCGTGTGATCATAAAGACAGATCCAAGACGCCTGCAAAACCCTAATATCTCACAGCCTAAAATTCAAGGAATGACGATAAATGCACTCGGGGATGCTAAGCAATACCAAAGTGTATTAGACGGCGTTGAAGTTACTGTGGTCGAGCAGCGTTACAAACTGACAGCTGACAATGCTGGTGATTTTACCCTGACCGGTGTTGGGTTTGAAGGTACCGTTATATATGGCGACAGCTTGCGTGGAAGCACACGTCTTATCGCGACTAACATCGAGCCAGAGCAAGTCTCCATCACAGTCAAATCGCCACCACAAGATTACCAAGGAAACTGGCTTCCGACTCAACAGCTCTCGATTGAGCAAGTGTATTTATCAGAAAGTGGCGAGCCCGTTGCTGGTCAATCAATGATTGAGCTCAACGTTGGCCAGTCATTAACTCGTCAAATTATTCTTGATATTCACGGGCTTGACTCAGACCGCTTCCCTACTCTTGACCTACCTGTACCGGATGTATTTCGTGTCTATAGCGAAAAACCAACATTCCAAAGCCTCAGCAATGGCATTACAAGAATGATCGTCAAACAGGTATTGATCGCACAAAGAGAAGATCAAGTGAGTATTGATTTACCCTCGCTAGATTGGTGGAACAGCCGTGACAATATCGCGGAACAAACTGATAGTATAAATACTCAGTTCGACATCAAACAAGGAGAGCAAACTTTATACAGCATTGATACCAGTGCGCTGATTAATAATAACTCAACTCAGCAAATTTCCGGTGTCTCTATCTACTGGCAATATGCCACTTTCATCTGTCTATTTATCATTGTTCTATTATTGTCGTTTATTATTTGGACAAAGAATAATGATCGACCGAAGAAAACGATCGAAAATAAAGATCATTCTAGCCATGATGATCAAGACTTGGTTGAGATCATCCGATGCGACGACAACAGTCTCATCAACTACCACGTCAACAAGTGGTTAGCCGAGAACCCACACTTAGACAACGTATTACGCCAATCAATTAATGAACAATTGACGATGATGAATCGCTATCAATATTCTAATAATACGTCTAATTGGGATAACACTACTTTAATAGATTTAATAATTAAGTCGAAAAAGTCGTCGTATCAAAATTCTTCTCACTATAATTTGCCAAACTTGTAAAGTGTACTTATAATTTAACGCGAGATTCGTTCAGGTTATTGTCATTGTAATATTAACTTGATTGAATCTTGCGTTTTTTGACTAGGCACTCTGTGAGTTTGGATTAGTAGGACCAACTCATCGGGTTATACTTCAACAACTTTAATATGCACTGACACACTCAGTGAAAGTTGTATGAGTAAAACACTATTGGAAAGTGATTATTACTATGGCGGCTCTACTTAAACTTTGTGAAGATACTCAATTTGTCATTCGTTACTTCGATGGCAAATCAATGGCAACGATTACTATCGAAGCGAGTTCACGTGAAGAAGCGATTGAACAATTTAAGCTACACGGTTACCTTCCGTGTGATATTTTTTCGATAGATTAATGTCATCAGCCTCTTAACTAACAGGCAGGTGCTAAACTACCTATCCCGGGTAGCAGTCTCATATTCGCTCAAAATCACGCTCCCAGCTTAAAATTCGTGGAATTTCATCTCTTGATGTAGGCAACTCGTCGGTCATGCCTTAAACTATCGTTTGTCTCTTTTAATTAGCTAACGACCAAATTCATGTACAAACTCGTTCTCATTCTTTTCGCTTCAATCGCTTTATCTGCTCAAGCGCAGCAAAGCCCAGAGAACCCGACTCCCATGACGTCTGACGCTGATAACTCGATAATCGCACCCAAATCAACTTACCCAACCTATGAACCACCAGAACAAACAACCACGCTGACTAAAGCTGACTGGGTTCACGTTAAGAAGTCTCAAAGACGCATGTTTTTAATGTTCGGTGATGATGTTATTACCGAGTACCGCATCGCACTGGGCAGCAGCCCTCGAGGACATAAAGTTGAACAGGGTGACCAAAAAACGCCTGAAGGTCACTACCGCCTCTCTTTCATCATGGAAGAGTCGGCATTCCATCGCTCAATGCACATTACTTATCCAAACTATAAAGACCAGGCACACGCCGATCGTCTCGGTATAGACCCTGGTGGCGACATCAAAATTCATGGTATTAAAAACGATGATGTTCGCGACCCTCAGTTTATCCAAAGCTTTGATTGGACTAACGGCTGCATCGCGATATCAAATGAAGAGATGGACGAATTTCTCGCCCTAGTTGAAGTGGGCACGCCAATTTTTATTGAGTGGTAACACATAGTTTGAAAAGGCGACTAACCCTGTCGCCTCCCATATTAAGTCAATATTAATCGCGCCTTGGAGACCGCATTGGTGACTTTTCTAGCGTTAAGTCATAGGTCTTCCTTTCTCGCTCAATATGGCTAGGAGCTTCGACTTCTGTAACCTCACCACCAGCAACACATCGAGCAAAGTTTTCAAACCTGACGGCATCACCTTGTGGGCCTTTGCCATCAGGATAATCACGCCCTGAATACACTTTCGGGTCACTGCGCTGCGCGCCAGCACCATGTACATCAAGCCATTCATTGTGCATTTTGCCCATAGAGCGGCCAAAGGCGATATACGCGGCTTGCTTGGCATTCTGCAGGTTTACGTGGGTTGTACTACTCCAATAGTTAGGAAAGTCTCGTTTTCCGGCCTCGTTAGTAATTGCGGTCGAATAAAAACTTGGGTCTATAGCGGCACTCTTTGTGGTCACCGGCGAACGCACGTAACTCACAATAGAATGTAGCTCTTTGATATTGGGAAGTCGCCAATCGGTTCGACCCGCAAGCTTTAGCGTTTCACAATACTCAAGCGCTTCTCCCCAATTCATCCCCTTTTCACTGTCTGACTTTTGCCAAGTTAATCCCGTTGCCCTGTCGTGTATAGTGCCATTACCAGAAATCGAATAGTTATTAATGCCATAGTCGCTATTTCCCCTCACAGCTAAAACGTAGAATGTCTTTTCTCCGCCCCTGCGAGCGCGAGTTCCATACCCTTTAATTCTGCCATCAATAAAATTGACACCAAACACGGTCTCATCACCTCTCATGGTCATCGCAACATATTTGGTGCTACTCACATATTGAGAGTCAATCAAACGCTCTCCAGCACTCAAGTCACCCGATTCAAAACCAAATACTGTTTGGTCGATAAACGGACGAACCGTAGCACTACTTTTGCCTCGCAAGCCGCTAGGGTCTTCACCATCAAACATCATCAATGAATAGAGCTCTTTGATTGAAGGAACACGCCAATCCACATAACCGCCTAAACGTAAGTTGGCCGCATAAACCATTGCTTGGTCATACGTCATTTTATCCGCTACGGTAATACGCCCATCACCGTTAGTATCGATGGCTTGTGCCCACAAAAGACCCGTATGGTTGTCTCTTACCGTGCCGTTATCATTGACGGTATAATTCGGCATGCGCCCGATGTATTGGGCATCTTGTCCATAATAAGCACTACCTTTCTCCGGGCACTCATCGACAAGGGTTTGACTGTTTGAACACTGGGTTTGAAACGTATCGACAATTGGGTAAGTAAATTCTCGTGCCTGAGCCGTGTGAGCAAAAAACAAATGACTAACCACACTTACGATGGTTACAGAGAACATTCGGGAAACACCTGTCGGGGATACTACGCGCAACATAATATGAAAACTCCAAGCAATGACGCAGACAATAACAGTGAAAGCCGTGTAATCAACGTCTCTAATATCTAACTTAGTTCATAAATCTACAAAACAAACTTGCAGCAATTATGGAGACGCACTTTGCTCTTATTATCAGGTGTCCTACTCACTATTATCGACGCAACGAAAAGCTATAAACCCATTAGGTTCAGAGTCAAATGCTATTCAAGTGAAGCAAGCGTTACAAATCAAAACGGTAACCGACACCATAAATCGAATGAATCCAATCGGCTTCTTGACTCACCTCTTGAAGCTTTTTGCGTAGGTTCTTGATGTGGCTGTCGATTGTTCTGTCTGTGACGACTCGACCGTCGTTGTAGATCTTATCCATCAATTGATTACGATTGAACACGATACCCTTGTGCTGGTAAAAATGCTCTAGCAGCTGAAATTCAGCCGGTGTCAGTGACACTTCTTGTCCATCTACCCACACGCGCATTTGTGAGCTTTCAATGCGCAGTGGCATCTTCTCAGGCTCGACGCTGTGCGTCACTTTATAGCGACGTAAGACATTCTTTACTCGGGCAACCACTTCTCTTGGCGAATAGGGCTTACACACATAATCGTCT
The DNA here is from genome assembly GCF_030409635.1 of Vibrio agarivorans. Lineage (NCBI taxonomy): Bacteria > Pseudomonadati > Pseudomonadota > Gammaproteobacteria > Vibrionales > Vibrionaceae > Vibrio > Vibrio agarivorans. Next base: position 684,559 of record NZ_JAUFQF010000001.1, read on the forward strand.
GCCCCAAGCTCTAGGCCAACTAATCTATCGATTTCATCTACCTTGGCGGTTGCCATCATCACAGGCACATCGCTAAAGGTGCGCAATTCCCGATAGATATCTAATCCATCGCGATTCGGTAGCATGAGATCAAGAATGATAAGTGTCGGTGTATGCGCTTTTACCCAATCAATGACAAGGTCACCATCCTCGATGATATGGGTATCAAAATGATGATGCTGCAGATAATCCGCCAATAATTGAGCCAAATGAGGCTCATCTTCCACGATCAAGATCATGCTATGTCCTTGTTATTGGATAGAGTCACCGTGACTGTTAAACCACCTAACTCTGAATGTGTCGCAGTTATGGTCCCGTTATGAGCTTTGACAATATTTTCGCAAATCGAGAGACCAAGCCCTGCCCCCCCACTCGCTCGAGAACGCGACTTATCGACACGATACAATCTCTCAAATAACTTTGCCAATGCTTCATTAGGGACACTAGGCGCACTATCTTCCACAATGATTTGTACACCGTCTTTCGATTCCACACCAATCACCTTCACCATTCCTTGCTCATTAGTATAGCGGTAGCTATTTTCTAATAAATTGGTGATCAACCTAGAAATGGCATCTTGGTCTCCCAAAAACGATATTGGTGCCGGCATTTCAACCTGCAAGCTCAGCTGTTTGGTGTCAAAGCGGTTGGCAAAGCGGTGTGCGACCTCATTTAGCAAATCATCAAGTTGAAACTCTATAAACTCTTGCTCAGCCAAGGTGTTCACGTCAGACAGTGCAAGTTGATGTAAGTCTTCAACCAGTTTCGCTAAGGTCATTACCTGTCCGTGCAAAGAACGAATGTTGTCTTGATTAGGTTGCCGAATGCCATCTTCAATCGCTTCAATCTCCCCTCGCAACACGGCTAAAGGTGTTCGCAACTCATGAGAGATGTCAGAAATCCACTGCTCACGTATTTGCTTTTGTTGGCCTAAGGTTTCCGATAAGCGGTTAAATGTGTCAATCAGTTGGCCCAGTTCATCTTCACTATGCTGTGGGATTCTGTAGGTCAAATCGCCTTGTGACACCTTCTTTGCACCAATATTTAGTGCCTGCAGTGGCTTGAGTAAGTACCCGACAAATATTGAAGCCACCAGCAGAGTGACAATCAATGCTGCAACAACGATCATCACCACATTTTTAAGCTGCGCATCTAAAAAAGCCTCTGCCAGCGCATTGGGTGTCTGCTTACTCTGTAAAATGACAATATTTCCCACTAACTGATCGCGATACATGACCGGCACCGATGTCGTGTCACTAAGATCAACCGAATCCAATTTCGGGTCACCTAATACTCGCCTATCACTGACATCCCGAAGCTGAAGTCGAGCTGAGAGAGGAATAAATGACGTATGTCTTTCTAACTCGGCTTGTGTATGGTGAGACTGCCCAGGAGGTGGACGACGAGGCTGTCTCGGCGGTGGCGCTTCACCATATTGACGCAAAAGTGAGCTCCATATATGCGGAGACTCTTTCATTCTCTGCCAACCATAAGCCTCTGAATAGTAACTCGAGAGTTGATTGGCAATCAGCTCCACTTTTGCAACTTCATCCTGATTGATATAGTCCTGAAGCCCCTTCTTGAAAGAGAAGTTAATCACAATCGCCATTCCGGATAGGAGTAAAACGCTGGTGATCAGGAGTGACAGAAACAGCTTTTGGAAAAGAGATAAATGTCGAACGGTGTGGCGCATAGATTAGGAATGTCCCTGCTTCTAATAAGCTAAGCGAATGAGTTAATTATACAAATATCATTCATCTTCGCTGACAAAAGTGCAGAAACTATGAAGAAAGGCTATTTCTGATTATCAATACTAAAACCATTGAGGTTCAAGTTCGATATAGAAATAGCCTTAGTCAATACATCTTAATGGATATGAGTCACACTCGCGCTACCCTGCTGCTCTACCCAAGCTTCATACTTCACTCTTAATGTCACAGTGATCCAGCCGTAAGTAAGACCGATGCCGCAATAGAGTAATTCAATAAACCCTGCGTGAGCATAGGTTGCACCAGAGACATACGACATAAACCCAAAGAACGTACCTGCGCCGACAAATAACGCTGGAACAAAGTCAAAGGGCGGAAGACGCTCTAAGCAAATACATGGTACAACGACAAAGAAAATAGCGACAGGCACAGCAAAGAATCCAAGCGACGATAGCACACCACCAAACTCCATAATGGCGACTGATGCGATGATCCCGGCAATATAACCGAAGATCACTTTTTTACCACCGTCTAACGTACAGCCCGCCATAAAGTACATAGCCCAAGCGATAAACCCTATCCAACCAAAGCCAACATTCTCAATCGGCAGCATCGGTGAGATAATCTGATCGACAATTTGAATAGTGAACGCTAGAAACGCCACTATGATAGGTATAACTATAAACTGTTGAAATTTCATATAAACCACCTTTAAGCCATTTGGCTTTGTTCCGTAAGATAGAGATCGTAACCTTGTTCAGGGGTGAGCTTTTCATGTACCACACCATTAATCGCTTTGAGCATTCCAATCGGGCAGTCTGACTGGAATACATTGCGCCCCATATCGACACCTGCCGCACCTGAATCAATAGCTCGATACGCCATCGTTAGTGCTTCAAGCTCTCCGACTTTCTTGCCACCTGCAACCACAATGGGAACAGGACAAGCGGCCACCACTTTTTCAAAATCATCGCAGTAATACGTTTTGACAATATGTGCGCCAAGCTCAGCAACAACACGGGTTGCCAGCATAAAGTATCGAGTTGTTCTTTCCATCTCCTTACCCACAGCAGTGACACCTAGGGTTGGAATACCGACACGCTCTCCGGCATCAATGGTACGAACCAGATTATTCAAGCTTGAACACTCACCGTTTGCACCGACGAAGACTTGGATCGCAAGACATGACGCATTGATACGAATCGCATCTTCGATATCGACGCCAATCACTTCATGACTCATATCGTCTTTGAGTACTGTGCTACCCGCACTTGCACGCAAGATCACCGGCTTGTTGTGGTGAGGGCTGATGCAGGTTCGCATAGCACCTCGAGTCGCCATTAACGCATCAGCGTACGGTGCCAAAGGCTCGATACTCAGATCTAAACGCTCCAAACCCGCAGTCGCGCCCATAATATAACCGTGGTCGAATGCCAACATCACCGTATTACCACTGGATGGGCGAAAGATACGGCTTAAGCGATCTTTCATTCCCCAATCCACATGATCCATCCCTTTCACATGAAAACTTTGACTTTGTTTGGGGGTGTCGAGACCATAGTCTTTCGCCAGAGCATTGCCATCTTTATCAGCCATCACACAACTCCTCTTCTTCGGCTCGCTCTTTAATAAAGTACAAGCCAAACGATTCAAATAGCATCGCCATACTGGCTGCACCTGGGTCAATATAACCTCTACTGTTCTCACCCATGTTTTTCGCTCTGCCGCGAGATGCTTTCATGCCTATTGTCTCTTCAGCACCAAGTTGTGCCGCTTCTGCCGCTTTAAAGCACATATCTGAAGCAGTCCCTCCATCTAAAGCAGCACACTCCATTGCTTCAACAGCTGGAATCAAAGCATCAAGCATGGTTTTATCACCGCGCTTAGCACCACTAAAATGCTGTACCCGTTGTAAACCTAAGCGGAAGGCTTTAGCCGTTTCATTGGGGGTTAAAATCGGCTGGGTCAAACCTTGAGAAAGGCCAATATAGAAGTTGCCGATTAGCATTCCTGCTGAGCCACCATCTTGACTCATAATCAGCCAACCGAGGTCGTCATACTGTTTGGCCCAGTTCTCTTCAGGTTTTGCTAATGTTGCTTCAATGCAATGACACACTCTCAGCAACGTTGTACCATGATCGCCATCACCTGTGTGACTATCTAAATCATTAAAGTAACTGACTTTATTAATGATTCTTCCAGCCGCATAGAGCAACATGTGATTCATCGTTTCTTGATTAAACATAATCATATTCGCTCTCCTTAACGCAACCTTAAGCCGCAAAGAGTCACACTCATCCTAGTGGTTACAGCGTATTGATACGGCCATAGTGTTAAGTGCAGAAATTATTGCTCACCGATGGTGCCAGTGAGCCTGATAGTGCCTTACTGCTGAGTCCAGTAAGGCGTGCTACAAGGTTTATCCCATAGTGATAGCGTACCGCTGTCGAATTTAGCAATGCACATCTGGAAGCCTGCCATTTCTTGAACGGTAAGCACCTCTTCCACTTTTGAGCGTGCGACTGTCACGTCTTTATCATCCAGAGCTAAGTGACAAGCTCTTGCGACAACCAACATCTCCATCAAGGTAGTGGCACCCGAGCCATTGATCATCAACATCAAATGATCGCCAGACTGAACATCGATTGCCTTGCATAGTTGGTTCAACATGATGTTTGCCGTGTCGTCGGCAGTTTGCAGCTTCATACGACCACCACCGCCTTCACCATGTTGGCCCATACCGATTTCCATCTCGTCATCGGCCAAATCACCGATTTTCATCCCGGACTGTGGATGGGTCGCATTGCTCATTGCGACGGCTAGTGTCGCCATCTGTTGGTTAAATCTATCAGCGACTTTATAGACTTCATCTAAAGACATACCCATTTCGGCAGCCGCACCAGCCAGTTTATACACCGGTACACAGCCAGCCAGTCCACGTCTGTCTTTTACATCCGCATCCAAACCTGCACTGATGTCTTCGTGTGTGAGCAGCATTTTTACATTGATGCCTTCGCGCTTGGCCATTTCCATCGCCATATTCGCCGCCATGACATCACCTTCATGATTGAGCACGACTAATAGTACGCCTGCAGGTCTATCAGCGAGTTTTAACGCTTCAAATACTTTTGGCGCACCCGGCGCAGCAAAAATATCACCGACCACGGAGTAGTCCAACATGCCTTCGCCTACATAGCCACTCAATGCCGGCTCATGGCCCGCGCCACCAAGCGTCACTATGGCCACCTTATTTGGATCTTTGGGAGTCACACGAGCGACAATTTTTTCACTGACAATTTTGACTTTATTCGAAAATGTCATTGCAAGACCTTGCAACAACTCAACAGTGAGGTTTTCTGGATTATTAATAAATTTTTTCATGACCAATATCCTTCTGTTTAAGTATCAAGTTTGTCTACTCAGTAACGTACTGCATCAATTCCACAGGCGCTTCATCTTCCATAACAAACGCAATTTTCAGTTTGTCATTGGCATAGAAAGGTTCAATTAGTACTTTTTTGCCTTTCATTTCAGCTTCTAGGTCATCGACCTCATATGCCACATGGGCCGTATTTTTCAGTTCTTCAGGCATTGGGCTATCTTCCAAAAAGCGAAGCCACTCGATCTTATTTTCGCTTTGCTGAAAATCCGTCGTGTAGACACCGATATCAGGGTTGAGGGTTTCATTGGTGTGTTTTTGTGTTGTCGGAATCCCGACATGATTAAATTTTTTCATCACATCTGCCTTTTGTTTATCCGTATATCCAACTTCCATATTCACTATAGCGACTGATTCACCGAATAAATGCGAAATAGATCACCCACCCAAACAACAGTTAAGATGTTGATTGTATTAAATTTAATTCAAGCATCAGAACAACCAAACAGCAAGTGCAACAGAGATAGTCACTTTATTCCAACAAGCAAGTGCAACAAACTGATGACTTACTTTGCCATGTTTAAAGGTAAGATTAGTGGCAAGTGCAACAGGCGAGATTTGCCTACTATTCAAAACCAGAAAGCAAGTGCAACAGGTGACACAAAGCCCAATTTTAACTATTTTCTTCTAGTAATTGCTGTACTTCTTGAATTTCTAGCTCGGGATAAAATTGAACTAAGAACTTTTCACACTGCGCGGTATTCCAACCAATATTTTTTAGCTGCTTAACCAGCTCTTCATACTGCCGCTCAATAATTTGAGTGTGAAACTGCTTTCGATATTGAGCCAATTGTTGAGCCATGTGCGGCTCATAGCCATAGGGCCCAGAATTGCGAGTCAGCTCTCTCGATATAGTCGAACGATGGACATTCAATAGATGGGCTATATCAGATTGAGATTTGCCTTCTTTTTTTAGGGCCCAGATTCGAATTCTTTGTGCTTCTGTCAATTGCTTGTACATACTGCTCTACCCCAATTTACGTTTAACCGCATTGAATAAAGCATACAAATAATTAGACGATAAAACCGTGATAAAAAGACCAGAGTAAAAGAATAGTGTAAACCGCAAAAATCCCGATATAGATACGCATGATTAATCCATTAACTGAAAAGTGGCAACCTGCTTACTGCTCTGTCAAATAACCTCTACAGAAAAGGAAGAGTTAGGTTATAAATAACGATATAGCAGTGAGTTACTCAGGTTGCCTAAACTGTAAACGGATTATCGGTTCTAGAACGCATATCTGAAAATACAACTTGTAAGGGAAACACTTACAAGCTGCATACATAGTGACATCTAGAGGGAGATTTGCTTCTGTGCACTACCTTATAACAGATAGTGACAAGCCGTTTTTTCTATTATTTTTATCGCCTTTGAAATTTCACGCTGCTCTTCTGATATTAAACCAAAATACACACTCACGGCTTGCATATGTGTTTGAGTGAGATGGCGATAATTTACCGAAACCAATTCACCGTTTGATAACCAAGGCTCAGCTTCCTGATCAGAGAGAATAATCCACCCATCATTCTTGATTAACTCAATAGCTAGTCGAACACTGGTAACCGCATGACGTTGATTGCCAATTTCATAGTAGCCTAAATCTGCTTCTTTCGAATTTGCTAACAAATACTGAGGTGAAAGCTCTAAATCAGAAAGAATGACTGTTCCTTTCTTTGCAAGATCAGAGTCTGGATGACAATAGCCATTCATTGTCAGACTACCCAGGTTATATGACTTGAGCTTTCCAGTGACAGTTCGTTTTGTCTCTGCTGACATCAATGCCACGTGACATCTTTGCTCCTCAATCGCTCGATACGCACTATCCCTATCTGATATAGCACACTCAATTTCAATATGAGGCAAAGCCACTTGAATTGAACTGATAATATCGCTTAGCCAACGACTTGGAATTAAGTTGTCGTGCCAAATTATGATTTTAGAAAGAGGCTCTTGATAAAGAGTCATTGCCGCATGACTAAAATCTTCAGCGTGTTTAGAAAGGTTTTTTGAACGTACAATAAGCTTTTCAGCGTTTTTCGTCGGAATCGCTTTGCGGCCCTCTATGGCAAACAACTTTACACCCAATGTGTCTTCAAGTGCCAAAATATGCTCACGAATCGTACTCCGCTCTTTGTTTGCTGCACGAGCTGCGGCACTATACGACCCTTGCTCATACACGTGAGTAAAAGTCTGAACTTGCTCTAGTGATATCATTTCTATCCTAAAATGTTAATTTTTTAATGTCTGCACACTAATTGACAAGACTATCACATACATATTGAAAATGAATGAATTGAACAAAACCCATTTAGATCGGAGCCAGTCACTCCGTTTTGGCTCTGACCCCATCAGCCTGTAGCACGGCAAACGATTGCGTTAACCTGTTGCATGTCATGACATTTCTCTGATATAACTAAAAAGCATTACACGCAGCTAGACTATTTCCAGAAAATTTCAATAGCTAGTATAAAAAAATGAGAACCAATGAAAGGATTCATGATGAAAAAACTATTCCGCAACGTTGCGGCAATCGTGCTTGCTTCGACTGCTGCCATCGGCACAGCTTCTGCTAACACTACCCTTCTTCAAGAAATCGCTAAAGATGGCGAGCTTCGTGTCTGTTTTGACGCGGGCTACATGCCATTTGAGATGACAGCGAAGAATGGTCAATACATTGGTTTTGATATTGATTTAGGACGCCAAATGGCGCGTGCAATGGGTGTAAAATACACGCCAGTAAACACAGCTTGGGATGGCATCATTCCAACTCTTCTTACTGGTAAGTGTCACATGATCATGGGTGGCATGACTATCACACCACAACGTAACATGCAGGTGAACTTCGCTGACCCATACGTTGTTATCGGTCAATCAATTCTAGTTAGTCCTAAACTAGAAGGTAAAGTAACAAGCTACCGTGACCTAAACGACGAGCAGTACACGGTTGTAACTAAGCTTGGTACGACTGGCGAAGGCGCAATCAAACGTTACCTACCAAAAGCGAAAGTAAACCTTTACGAAACGCAATCAGAAGCAGTACTAGAAGTAATCAATGGTAAAGCAGATGCCTTCATCTACGACCTGCCATACAACGCAATCTACAGTGCTGAAAACAAAGGCCAACTGGTTCACCTAGACCAACCATTCACGTTTGAGCCTCTAGGTTGGGCAATTCGTCAAGGCGATCCTGATTTCCTTAACTTCCTAAACGGTTACCTACGCCAAATTAAAGGCGATGGTACTTATGACCGTATCTACGACAAGTGGTTCAAGAGCGATGCTTGGCTAAGCCAAGTGCAATAATTAACGCGCGCTCCTAAAAACCCCAAGGCAGCTTGCACTCGCAAGCTGCTTACTGCTACCAAGTTGCCTTTTGGTCGTAGCCTATCTCCTAGCTGTATTGAGAGTTAAACATGCAAAAACGCGAAAGACCCATTTTATGGAATGGTGTTTTCTTACTAATCATTTCCTTGCTTTGTGGTCTGATATACCTATCAGGCAAGCGCATCGACTATAACTGGAACTGGGAACGTGTCGTTCCTTATATCGTCGACAATTCTGCATCGGCTATTACCGCCCCTGAAGACGGCAACATTGTCAGTGATGCTGACGGTAATCTCATCTTGGAGTCTATCTCCGGAGAAAAACTTCTGTCACTCGCAGAGTATGAGAGCCTCACCGTCTATGAAGGTGATTTAATATTTGAAGGCGATCAACTGGCAGAAGCCACCGAGTGGCGTATTGGTCCACTGACTGAGGGCTTAATTGTCACCATCAAGATCTCCTTGTGGTCACTGCTTTTCGCTATCGTTATTGGCCTCATCATTGGTCTGATGCGAATCTCATCCAATATCGCGTTGAAAAAGCTCGCGATCACCTATGTTGAGTTAATTCGTGGTACACCACTGCTAGTCCAGATCTTCATCGTCTACTTCTTTATCGGCACCGTACTCGACCTAGACCGCTTTACGTCTGGTGTTATCGCACTTTCTGTATTCACCGCAGCGTATGTTGCTGAGATCATCCGTGCCGGTATCCAAGCGATTCCGAAAGGTCAGATGGAAGCGGCTCGCTCTTTAGGTATGAACTACGTTCAAGCGATGGTATACGTGATCTTGCCTCAGGCATTTAAACGTACCCTGCCTCCCCTAGCTGGCCAGTTTATTAACTTAATCAAAGACTCATCGCTGGTATCGGTTATTTCAATTACCGACCTAACCAAAGCTGGCCGTGAAGTGGTGAGCGGAAGCTTTGCCCCATTTGAGGTGTGGTTTACCGTTGCCGCGCTCTACCTAATCCTGACCAGTAGCCTGTCTTGGGCGATTCAAACACTAGAAAAGAGGTTATCTGCCAGTGACTAGAGATTATCAAGGCGAAGAGATGATCATCGCTGAAAACATCAACAAGATTTACCCAAATGGCTGCCACGCACTGAAAGATGTCTCCGCTACCGTTAAGCGCGGAGAAGTTGTGGTCGTGGTTGGTCCTTCGGGCTCAGGCAAGTCGACATTCTTGCGTGCGCTTAATCAGTTAGAAACCATCAGCAGCGGCTCCATCGTTGTTGACGGCACGAACATGTACGACAAGCAGACCAACATCAACACCCTGCGTGAAGAAGTTGGCATGGTGTTCCAAAGCTTTAACCTCTTCCCGCACAAAACGGCACTTGGCAACGTGATGCTGGCGCCCCTGAAAGTCGCTAAGCGGGATAAAGACGAAGTGGAAGCCGAGGCTAAGGAGCTGCTGAAAAAAGTTGGCCTTGCAGATCGCATGGAAAACTACCCTAACCACCTATCTGGTGGTCAGCAACAACGTGTGGCTATTGCCAGAGCACTTGCGATGCAACCAAACATCATGTTGTTTGATGAACCAACGTCAGCACTCGACCCTGAAATGGTCGGTGAAGTACTGGATGTAATGAAAAGCCTTGCAGCCGATGGTATGACCATGGTAGTCGTAACCCACGAAATGGGCTTTGCTAAAGAAGTCGCAGACCGCGTGATCTTCATGGAAGACGGTGAATTGTTGGTTTCAGACACACCTGAAGCCTTCTTTGAAAACCCAACTAACGAACGCTTGCAGAAATTCTTGTCAAAAGTGTTGTAACCCCTTCGTTGGGTTCATAGCCAAATCGACCAATTTGGCTATGAACCCAATGACTTTATTAGCCATAAATAAGCAACACACCCATACCAAGCTCATCACATTCCAACCAAGTGTCAATTTGATTCAATCAGACAACGTTCGATTTATGTAAACCACCCTAACTTTTAATACTTCGTACCTATAATTTGATTTTTGTTCGTGCTAGTCTCAACTGATTGATTTAAGGGAGGTAAGTATGGCTCGAATTACAAAAGCGAAGTGGGAAGAGAACTTCGCTAATTACAATGCAATTATTTTAAAGATTTTTTTAAACGAAGGTTGGGATCATGTTACTTACGATAGGTTAAGTAAGGAAACGGGCCTGAGGAAAAGTACGCTTCAAGGTTACTACCCTTCAAACAATGACTTCGAAGTCGCCATCAAAGGTAAAATTTTCCCTATTATTGCCTCACACTTAAAATTTGACTCAAAAGACGTACTGATTGAATCTTGGAAGACAGCTATGCAAGATACTCAGTTCAGAATGGTAATGCGCATGTTTGTTATGCATGCCTACAAAAAAGGCGCTGAAGGAAGTGGACGCAAAGGTATCCTAGGTCTAGGTCAAATAATCAGTGACAAGCTTCCAGACGATAACGCATTAGAAGTAATTCGCTTGCTATTTGGACTCACCGTGACCGAACTAATGGGTATCGATGAAGAAACCCTTTCTTAGTTAAAGTATGCTCCCTACCTTAGACATATAAAAAATATTCATTAGGGCAGAATAGAGCCTCTAAGTTGTGCCCTGATGAATAACACTCACAAATACAACGGCACCATCTGTCGCCAATAACGCCCTCTATGAGCGCGCCCATCCCACTCATGCATTTGATGCCCCACTCCTTTTTGATTGAGTAGTTCGCTGATGATGTGGTTGTTTTGTAAGAATGGATCTTCTTTGCCTATGGTGAAGACAATATCGCTGTGGCGAATGTGCTCTATCTGATCTGGGTTCGATAAATTCTGTAGAAAGTGCGTGGGCGTGTTGAAGTAGATATCTTGGTCGTAGTATCCATCAAATAGATCATTAAATGACTCTACACCCCACGTTAAATCATATCGCCCGGAAAATGCTGCTAGCTTTTGAAACAGATGCGGATGACGAAAGAAGATATTCGCTGCGTGATACGCACCAAGCGAGCAACCATGGGCTATGGTGCATGGATGCCAGTTTTTATTGGACATCAGCGGCATCACTTCTTGAAGAACATACTCTTCGTATTGCTTATGGCGTTGGATTCGTCCGTGTGGGTGTGCCCAATAGCAATACATGCTTTCAGCATCAATGCTGTCGAGACAATAGAGCTGTAACTGCCCTGCGTTGATTTTGTCTGCGATGGAATTGACTAGGCCGAGGTTTTCGTACTCGTAAAAACGGCCGCCTCGGGTTGGGAATACGAGTACTTTAGCGCCAGAATGGCCAAAAATGAGTAGCTCCATGTCTCGGTTTAAGTTTGGGCTCCACCAGCGATGATATTCACGATGCATGACTTGCTCCCAACGGCTGCAAGAACATTTCTACTTCCTTTCTCATCATTTTTTTCTGTTTGTTCTCATCTGGGTAATCAAAATGGCCAGCATCTAAGACATAGAGCTCTTTGTCTTTTGGGCAGGCATTGTAGGCGCTGAACTGGCCAGGTGGTGCAACAAAAGGATCAAATCTCGCTAACCCCCAAAGTGTGGGGTATGAGAGATATTTGGCTGCAATTGAGGTATCAAAATACGGCAGTGTGGCTTTTAAGGCAGCTTGGTCCTTAAACTCGATCAATGCTTGAGTGCTGCCTACACACGGCATGTTTAGCCTTAGCTCAGTGTTGCCAAATGTTGGAACATGAAAGTGACTCAATGAGAGGCGTGAATCGAAGGCACTGGCTAGTACACCTAAGCCGCCACCTAGGCTTTCTCCAACAAAACCAATATGGTTTTTTGTCTGCGGGAAAAGTGTCAGCAATGCTGAAACGCCGCACCACAAGTCTTGAACGCAGCCGGCGATGATGTACTGCTGCTTATCTTGGACATGGTGCAAGACATGCCAATATGGATCTGATGAAACAGAGTGTTGTGGGCTGCGGCCTATCCCACGCACGCAAGGCATGAGTATCGCAGTGTTATCTAACTTCCAGCTCGTATCTGGTGCGGTTAAACCACCGTATCCGTGTGCATACACCATCGCCCCATACACGGGCTGCTTTTCTGGTAGCAGAAGCCAACCACCAATCCGCATGCCTTTTGTCGAATCATAATAACAGTCAAAGACTCGCCAACCGTTTTCCACTCGGCCAGTATCTTGCAAACTCAGGTGTGTTTGAACATGTGTTGCTCGGCGATATTTCCTACGCCAGAAGGTGACAAAGTCTTGCGGCTCTTCTGCTGCGCCAACTTGCATGAGCTGATTTAGGTTGTATCCGTATGTTGGATCAAACGCGAAATCATGCTTAAAGGGTTTTCTCATATCATCCATGATATTAGGTTGTTTTCCAGTATGTTATGCAACCCATATTACATGGTGATTAAGTTGGTGAAAAGTTGGGGTCAGAGCCAATTGGGCTTAATTGGCTCTGACCCCTATTTTTTGGTACAGTCGCAGCCCATATTTAACAGTCGAAGTGACTTAATAGGATCCCCTGTGACTAACAACGAAATTTTGCGTCGTATTCAACACGCTCTTAACCTCAAAAATGCTCAAATCATCAAAGCTTATGAACAGGCGGATGTCACTGTTGCTCACGACCAAGTGAATAACTGGCTCAAAGACGAAGGCGAAAAGTCTTTCTCAAAGATGAAAGACAAAGACTTGGCTGTGTTCCTTAATGGTTTCATTAACCTTAAACGCGGCAAAAAAGAGGGTGAACAGCCTAAACCTGAAGTTGAGTTAACCAATAACATGATTTTCATGAAACTGCGCATTGCGTTGAACATGAAAGCAGAAGATGTGTTGGACGTGCTTGAAGTTATGGGGATTAGCCTAAGCAAATACGAAATTGGTGCATACTTCCGTAAGCCAAACAACAAGAACTACAAAGCTTGTGACGATCAGCTACTGTGTGATTTTCTCAATGGGGTGCAATTCTCTAACCGCCCTGACTCAGAAGAGTATTCTGCTTAGTCTCCACTTCAATAAAAAAGGTGCTTCCAAGAATTTGGAAGCACCAAACGCTAGCAATTAGCGGGGCTGAGAATCTTATTGTTGTGTCGCCGTAACGCACACATTCGACGCTTTCTTCTTTTTCGAGTAGCGAGCAATAATTCCCACCAGCATCACCACTCCACATAGGCCGTAGACCTGCATGAAGGTTGAGTCATCAGAAACAAAACCTACGCTGCTGAACATGATGTAAGCGCCCAATACCATGTATAAAATTATGGCTGAGGCTTCAAAGCGGAACTCCCAAGGGGTTATGTCCATTGATTCGTTCACTGGCATTTCATACGCTTCTGCACGTGGTGCGAAGTGGCCAATAACAAACATCAGTGCTGTACACACAACAAACAAAATCGCTAACTGGTGTAAGAAGTGGATTGGTGTTTTGAAGATCAACTGCATTGAAGCATAAGAGGCGACGAAGACGACCAGTGCAACTTTTGCCGCGATTGCTGGTACACGTTTAGAGATGTAGCCAACAAACACGATGGTGAAGATTGGCACACTAAAGAAGCCTGCCACCATTTGTAGGTATTGGAACAAACCTTCTGGTGCGTACATGATGAATGGTGCAATGCAGATTGCTACGATAGCGATAATGACACCGAACACGCGCCCTTTGGCAACTAGCTCTTGATCAGATAGTCCTTGTTTAGCAAAAATAGGTTTGTAGACATTCAGAGCAAACAGGGTTGTTGAGCTGTTTAGCACGCCGTTAAATGTCGATAGGATGGCACCAAACATTACCGCGACAAAGAAACCCACCAGCGGTTTAGGCAAGACTTCGTTCACCAAGCGAGTGTACATGGTGTCTGGGTTACCAGCGTCTGCGCCAAACATGTGGAACGCGATAATACCTGGGATGATAAGAAATAGCGGTGAGATAACCTTGATGGCACCCGCCCAAATAACGCCTTTTTGGCCTTCACGTAAGTTCTTAGCACCCAGCGCACGTTGGATAATCGACTGGTCTGTCCCCCAGTAGTAGAGGTTTACTAACAGTAGGCCGGTAAATAAGGTTGAGAACGGAAGTGGATCGCTTGACGTACCGACAGATTGCAGTTTCTCTGGCGCTGCGTGCAATAGAATATCTAAACCACCACCGAAGCTGCCCCCACCTAGTGCGAATAGGCCAAATACTGGGATCATCAATCCACCGATGATCAAACCGACACCGTTGATGGTATCAGCTATAACCACTGCTTTTAAGCCACCATAGATGGCGTAGAAGAAGCCCAGTAAACCGATGGTTGCACTAATAAGCGCAATCGCTTGAAACTCACTAATGCCCAATAAGCCTTCTATGTCGAAGATGCCTGTCAGTACCACAGCGCCAGCATAAAGTGTTGTCGGTAGAATGTTAATCACGTATTGGCACAAGAATAACAGCGTCACAAACTTCTTCACGCCCAGATCATAACGGCTCTCTAAGAAGTCTGGCACCGTTGTGATGCCTTGCTTGAGATAGCGCGGTACAAGATACAGCGCAATCAACACTAGCGTGATACCACTAGCAACTTCCCACCCCATGACCGACATATTGTGGGTGTACGACTGTGCAGACATGCCAACAAAGCTGGTGGCACTTAGGTTAGTAAGAATGAGTGAAGATGCGATAAGACCGCCGGTTAATGAACGCCCTCCTAAAAAGAAGCCGTCGTGGGAGTCATTTTTTGAGTGTTTTACTTTGCTATATGTAAACCAGACGACAAATCCAGTGAACAGCAAGAATGAAATGATGGTAGTGGCCATTTCTTAATACCTTTTGTTTAAGGTGCACGAACCCCCACCGCTATGAGTGTCTGACTGTCACTTAAGGGTTACAGGCTATTTTTACCTGTAAGCATCTAGTGTTCGTCGGGGTTTAGTGTCACCGTGTCCGTTATTGGTTGAGTGTTATAAATTTTTTGTAATGTGTAGGACCAGAGCACTCTCTGGGTCGAGGATCGGCAGTGTTAAACCGATTTCTCTCAGATTATCGCCACTCAAGCGGATCGTTTTGCCTATCCATTCTGGCCGATGTTTCATCAACTGAAATGATGTATTAGGCATCTCTACGATACGAACAGAGTACGACGCTTTCGGGTCGACACAACTAATTCGCACAGGCGCAGGAAGTGCATGTGATGGCATCGCCAATTGGCATACTGTCACGAGCATCTCTTGATCATTTTCAACGCCATAGATGAACTGTCTTTCGTCTGCAGCATCTAGGCGGAAATTGCGCCCTGAGTGAATCAAATCACGATGCGTTTTGTGCAGTTCAATGTATTTAGCGAAGGCTTGTTTCTCTTCGGAGGATTCTTTTACTGGGTCTAGCTCTACCCCCATGTGTCCTTGCAGCGCAGTCACACCTCGCATATTGATGCCGTGTTTACGCTTGGTTGAGTGACATTCCGCAGGGCCGATGTGTGCGCCCATCACTTCTGGAGGGAAGAAGTAGCTCATGCCACGTTGGATAGTTTGACGCTCTAGCGCATCATTACAATCTGATGCCCAAAAGCGATGTGTACGCTTTAAGATTTCAAAGTCGATACGGCCGCCGCCTGATGAGCACGACTCTATCTCCACGTCTGGATGCTGTTCACGTAGAGCATCAAGCAAACGATATAACGCTTGGGTTTGGCCGTTGACTGCGGCTTTGTCTAAGTGTGCCGGCTGAACAAGCTCTCGGTTCATGTCCCATTTCAGATAGCCAATTTTGTATTGGCTTAATAGATCATTGAGTCGGCCGAACAGGTAAGCAAAACAATCTGGATTTTGTAAGTCGAGAACATATTGCCAGCGGCCTGACGGCTGCTCATAGCCGTTAACGCCTAATACCCATTCTGGATGTTCGCGATAAAGAATCGACTCTTGGCTGACCATTTCCGGCTCAACCCACAAACCAAACTCCATACCTTGCTGGTTAACATGCTCAATCACTGGCTCAAGACCATTAGGGTATTTTTTCTCATCTAGATACCAGTCACCAAGTGCAGTACGCTCGCCGTCTCGGCCAATAAACCAGCCGTCATCAATAATAAAGCGCTCTACTCCCATTTTTGCTGCTTCGGTGGCCATCTGCATGATGTAGTCTGGGTTGTGGTCGAAGTAGATCCCTTCCCACGTATTTAGGTGGACAGGGCGCTGAGCCAACTTGGGGAAACGGATAATATGTTCGCGGACAAATTGATGAAATCGCGCAGAGATCCCGTTTAAGCCGTCAGCACTGAACGTCGAGTAAAGTGTTGGTGATGAGTAGCTTTCTTGAGGCTGTAAACTCGCTTCACCAGAAAGGAGCAATTCGCCCGCTTGGACAAAGCGACGGCCATCACTGCGTACATCAGCGCGCAGACGGTGGTTGCCACTCCAGCCTAAATGGAAGCCCCATACTTGCCCACTTTGCTCACTGAACCCTTGCGAGCCAACAAACAGGCCAGGGAAATTTTCATGAGATGTGCGACCACGGCGGTTCTCTTGAACGAATCCACCATGCTCAAAACCGATACGCTGGGTTTGAAACTCTTGGCACCACCGGCCGTGAAATGTCATCAACTCTTTAGCGTGATATGGCAATGGCATAGTATTGGTAAGCTTATCGAGTTGATAAGACTGTGAGCCAATGTTTTTGATCGACAATTTTTGCTGCAGAACATCACTTTCAAAATCTAATATAAAGTCGACGTCAAGCTGTAGCCCTGCGACTGAATCCACTAAACCAAAGGTGACATTCCCCTGCCCTTCGATCACTGATTCAAGTTGAAACACGGGCGCAAAATCTGCACCTTGACGATGACCTTCTAGGCCTGGGGAGTTAAAGTGACCTGCACCAAGTTCAGGGCAGACACTCAATGGTACATCTACATCGAGACGCGCTTGGCTGATTGGGCGCTCGGTGGCGAGAAAAAGTCCCTCGTCGATGGTTGCCACTTTGTTACCCCAATGAATAATTTCGGGAATACGACCGATTTTAAATACTAGGCTTAAATTTTTGCTTTGTAGGTGAAGTAATTCTGCCATCTTGTTTTCCGTTGTTTTCGATAACATTTCGAAGTCAAACTAACCAATAAAGTATGGATTACAAACTCAACAGCGGCCAAAACGTGATCAATAGCGCAGCACAGGGCTAAAAAGTGAGCCCTCGATCACTTTATGTTTTCGATAACATCAATGTATACCGAAAACATTTCCCTTGTCGTGCTAACATTACATGCATTGAGAATAAGGGGATGTCGATGGCAGTAACATTTAAGGAAGTCGCTGAACTCGCAGGGGTTTCTACTCAAACCGTATCGCGTGTGACCAACGGAGCAGAAAGTGTCTCTGCAACCACGCGTAACAGGGTGTTGAAAGCGATTGATCAACTGGGCTATGTACCGAATAAAGCGGCTCAAGCTCTTAAAGCAAATACCAAGATTATCGGTGTTGTCTCGCTTAGTATGGCGTTTCACGGCGCTGCGATGATTGCCAATGGCATTCGATTAAGAGCACACGAGCTTGGCTACGCAACTGCCATTTCTGCGGTTGATAATGTTTGCGAAAACCAAATCGAAGATGCTATTCGCGAATTGCTTGGACAAAAAGTTGAGTCGATTATTGTTATCACCCCAGTGAGTACTGAGTTTGCTATACGACTAACGGAGAAGTACGCCAAGTTTCAACTGTTATTTATCGATGTCCCACCCCACTCGCCCGTTCATCATGTATGTAGCGCTAATGACCAAGGCGCACGACTTGGAGCTAAACACCTGCTTGAACTTGGTCGTTCTCGGTTTGTGCTTATTACCGGGCCAGAGGAATCCTCCTCCTCATTAGTTCGCTTAGATGCGTGGAAAGAGGAAATTAAAGCGGCTAACGCCAAGATAAGTGCTCAAAAAAAAGGTGATTGGCTTACGCCGAGTGGCTACCTTGCCATGACGAGTGTGTTAACCCAAACTCGTGATTTTGACGCGGTGTTGGTCGCTAACGATCAGATGGCGCTCGGTGTTATGCGAGCACTACACGAACAGGGAATCAACGTCCCTAAAGATGTCTCGGTAGTCGGTTTCGATGGCACTGAAGACAGTGAATTTTTCCATCCACCGCTCACTACGATTAAACAGAACTTTACTGAACATGGTCACATTGCGGTAGACCAACTGCTTGATATGAAAGAAGGCTCGGACGTTCTAGAGCTTATCTTGGACGTTTCTTTAATCGATCGTGAAAGCTCAAGTCGCGTCGATGCATCGGTTTCTGATACCGAGCAAGTAAAACAGCTTCTTGACCAAGCGATGCGCTTACTCAACTGATCTCCCCATTGGGGTTAGAGCCAAATCGTCCATTTTGGCTCTGACCCCAATTTAGTTTTCGGCACTAAATGACCTATTAACTTTATGCATTTCGTTTCAATCTGCTATTTCTCCTCCCTGTAAATAGGCAAAACAATGAAGTTAAACCGTCAGTTGGAACAAGAACAGGCCTCTTACGTCAATCACTCTTATCTTATTGATTGCTCACTAGGCTCTAACCCATTTGGCTGCCCTGATATCAGCCCCGAAGCCACGCATAGCTTTATCGAGGGTATCGATCAATATTACAGTTTCCACCACTACGCTGAGATTGCCTATCTCACCTCTTGCTATCTCGGTGTTGATAGTCGTCACCTTACCTTCACTAATGGTTCGCTAGGCGCATTGGAGTTGATCTTCAATAAACTGATCGATTCGAAAAGTCGCAGTATGATTGGTATTGGCCCTCAGTTTGTCGAAGGGGTTTCAGAATTTATTCAAATTGGTGGCCATTATCAGGCGATAGATATGTTTCGCTACCCTTGTGAACACTCACTGTTCGCCGCGCTTGAAGCTAAGGTTCAAAAAGAGAAACCTTCGTTGGTGTACATAGATAACCCAAATAATCCAACTGGGCGTATTTATGATAAGTCACACTTAATAAGCTTATGCCAAGTGTGTGAGAAAGCCGGAAGCGTTTTGATCGTTGATGAAGCTTATGGTGAGTTTCTACAGCCTGAACAATCCATGAGCAGCGAAACTTTGTGGTATTCAAATCTGCTTGTTCTGAGGAGTTTTTCTAAAGGGCTTGGGTTGGCTGGTGTTCGACTGGGTTATATTCTTTCATCTCCTAAGCTTACGCCGTTTGTTCAATCTGCCGTGACCGTATTTGCGCCTTCTTTACCTGCACTGAAAATTGCTTGTCATATATTACCGAAGGCTCAAGCTTTTGTTGCAGAGAACCTTGTGAACACTGAACGGTTTAAGAAGCAAATGGTTAAGCTTTGCAAGCAGTGTGGGTTTGACGTTGTGCCAAGCTCAGATCACACACCAATTATGCTGCTGCATATGCCGATGATTGATGTGGCGAAACGCTTGGAAGAGCTCAACATAAGAACATGTAGTGGTGAACACTTTTCAATTACGTGCCAACAGGTGGATGAACAATATGCGCGAGTCAGGATTGTGGGTAACGAAAGGGATTTAGACCAAATCCGCCTGAGATTAGAGAGCTTATAGCTCGAGAATAAAAAGAGGTGCGACAAGAATGCGGGGCAATGGTTAGTTGCCAATAAGAAGTAGTAAGTCACACCTCTTGGTTCAGTTTAGATTGTTTTGCCCTTCCAGTTCTCTTCACCTGGGACTTTACCGCCGCGGCGTTTGCATTCGGTAATCGCGATAGTGCCTTCATACTCCCCATTAATATAGCACGGTACAGATGGAACGCCGCCTCGGCCGCCACCATAGCCAGCATAGACGGACACTGAAGTCGACAGCAAAAATATAAATGCGATAAGTGTCTTCATGGTTTTATCTCCTTTTGCCCTTTTGTACGTCAAAAGAAGCGAATGGGCTCAGAGCAAAATCAACGAAATTGACTCTGACCCCAATGGTTGAGATACTCCGCGCGAATACTCCAACCCAAATGGTTCATTATGAAACTTCTTGTTCGTAACCTTGCTCGTACTACTACGGAGCAAGAGCTTCGTGTTCTTTTCTCTGAACATGGTTCAGTAACGGTTTGCAACTTAGTACTTGACCAAGAAACTGGTCTTTCAAAGGGTTTTGCCTTTGTTGAAATGCCAAATGACGAAGAAGCGAAAGCGGCACTTGAAGCGCTGAACATGACGTCAGTCGCAAAAAGTAAGATTCGCGTGAAAATCGCCGACAAGTAATGTCATAGGGTCAGAGCCGGATCGATGGAATTGGCTCTGACCCTGGTTTGATTATTGCAGGGAGTTTGATTCGAGTTGCAGTAACATTTCGATTACGCACTGAAGTGCAACCTGAACATCTTCTGTCATAACGGCCTCTTTCGGGTTATGGCTAATGCCCTTTTCACAGCGCATAAACAGCATCCCTACGTCCGTTAAGTGCTGCATTGCAAGCGCATCATGCCCTGCACCACTTGGTAGGAAATATGGTGAAGATTGAGTAACAACTTCGACCGCATTACCCCATAAGCTTTGCAATGACTGAGCGCATTTCACCGCGTCGGCCTGATAAATTTGCTCACACCCCAAATCGACATTGCGATATTTGGCGATGGATTCCAGTTGCTCTAGCAAATGCTCGCAAGCCGATTCCAGTTTCGTTTGCTCTAGGCTGCGAATGTCGATAGTAAAGCTAACGTCACCAGGAATCACATTAACTGCGCCGCCTTTTACATCACACTTACCGACTGTGGCAACAATATCGTTCTCTTTGGCATACGTCTCGATTGTGCTGATCATCTCGGCGACAGCACACAAAGCATCGTGACGCAGCGGTAGCGGCACTGTACCAGCATGTCCTGCCACACCAGAAACATAGAGTTTAAAGCGCTTCGCGCCAGCAATTCCAGTGACGACACCAACAGCAAGATCTTGCGCCTCTAGCACTGGGCCTTGCTCGATGTGGACTTCTAAATACGCTAACGTCTCTTTTGGGTCACGACAGTCGAGTCCTGCTTTACTTGGTAATAGGCCAAAGTCCTGCATGGCTTGCGCCATTGTGATGCCTTTAGAGTCTTTTATATCAAACCACTGTGCGTTGAATTGGCCAGCAACAGCGCTTGAGCCAATGAGGGTGGTGTCAAATCTCAAGCCCTCTTCATCAGCAAACGCAACGACATCAATATTAAAGGGAAACTCATGGTGAGATAGCTGTTTCAACGTCTCAATACCAAGTAAAATCCCCAGATTTCCGTCGTATTTACCCGCGTTAGTTACCGTGTCACTATGAGAGCCAATAATGACCGTTGGCGCATCCGAATTTGAAGCCGCTTTTCTACCCCACTGATTACCGACACTGTCTTCCCAGGTCGTTAGCCCAGCTTCTTCCATCCAAATTGCTAACTGCTGGTGAGCGGCTTTGTGCTCTTTCGTTAAATATCCGCGAGTCAGAGCGCCTTCATCGCTAGAAAAGTGCGCGAGTGTATCGGCTTTGTCCATAATACTCTGTGCGTGACATTTCGTTGTCTTCAACATACTGGCTCCTAGGCGTAATACTCAATGGCCGCTGCAACCGCTTGGCCTGGGTTAATGTTCGCGCGGTGCTTAATGAGGACAGCCTCTAGTGCCGCTAGCGTGGTCAAAACACACTCTTGGCGAGCGTTGTATCCCATGGTGCCGATACGCCAGATCTTTCCGTGTAACGGGCCAAATGATGTGCCAATCTCTATACCGAATCGGGATAGCAACTCACCTCTAACCGCATCGCCATCAACATTGGCTGGAATGTACACGCCTACAACGTTATTCATCTTGTAGGTTTGGTTTCCAAACAGTTCTAGATTCATGGCGACAAGGCCTGCTGCTAATGCATCGCCCGCTTGTTTATGACGCGCAATCACTGTGTCTGGGCCTTCCTCTAGGAACAGTCGTGCACATTCACGCGCTGCATAAAGCATACTTGTGGCTTCGGTATGGTGATTGAGACGTTCAGGGCCCCAGTAATCCATGATCATAGCAAGATCGAAATAGTTCGATTGGATCATTTTACCTTGACCGTTGATATGGTGGTCGGCGCGAATACCCGCCTCGATGTGTTTGCGTTGGTTTATCACCGCTGCACACTGGTCACTAAGCGTGATTGGTGCTGAACCAGATGGCCCGCCTAAACATTTTTGTAGACCAGCCGATACCGCATCTAAATGCCATTCATCAACCTTAAGCTTATTGCCTGCAATTGAAGCCGTCGCGTCACAGTAGTACAACACACCGTATTTTTTACACACTTCACCGATTTCGGCCAGCGGCTGATTCATGGTTGTGGAAGTATCACCTTGAACGGTCGCCACCAGTTTCGGTTGGAATGACTTGATCGCAGCCTCGACTTGGTCAGGCATACACACCTCACCCCATTCGATATCAATAGTTTTTACTTGTGCACCAACGCGATTGGCAATTTCACACAGCAGATGACCAAAACGCCCAATCACTGGAATAAGCACTTTGTCGCCTGGCTCTAGTACAGAAACCAACACTGCTTCAATGCCTGAGCGTGCAGTACCATCAACGAGCATGGTTTGTTGGTTTTGAGTATGAAACACACCACGATAGAGTGATTGAACTTGGTTCATGTAACCTGTCATCACAGGATCGTACTGACCAATCAACGACTGCGACAAAGCTTGGTGCACGCGTGGGTAAGCGTTAATTGGTCCCGGCCCCATCAGCATTCTTTGTGGTGGGTTTAGGGTTTCAAAGGTGTCCATTGGGTTTGTCATGTGTCACTCCATTTCATCACTGCGTTGTGGTGACTGTGCACCACAACGTCAAATCTTGTTTATTCGTTCATTTTTAACGTGGGATTCAAGCGACAAATTTTTGCGCGGTTTGAATCACTTGATGCTCTTTATGAGCTTGCCCCATCAATGAGAAGCCACACGGCCCTTCGCTCAAACAGGCGATAGGAATATGCAGCTGCGGTAACCCACTGAGACCAGCGATACTGGTCAGTCCCATTAAGACTGAGCGATACTGCGCGAGATACTCTTCTTCACTATCGAGTTTTGGTGGCCCTGATGGCGTGGTTGGAATCATCCAATAGCCGTTATGTTTTGCCATCTGCTGCTGGAGCTGTTGCTGAAACGTGTCTTGCTGCTCTAGTGCCCGAGTATACTCAGACTCCGTAATCGTTCTTGCCCAATCGACGCGCAATGTAATGCTTTCATCTAAGCTGTCGATATTGTTATCAAGCCATTGGCCATGCTTTTGAATGATCTCGTAGCCCTGAATAGTTCGAAATAACTCACTCAACCCTGTCAGTGTCCATCCGTTATCTTGCAGGTGATGACCTTCAATCACCTCAACATCTGCGTTGCTTAGCATGGCATTAAGCGCTGTATAGCGCTCCTCGCTCATTTGTTGGCACAGGAGACTATCAAGGTAGACAACCGCTTTTGATAAACTAGAAGCTTCAGTCTTTGATAGCGTCTCCCATACCTGCTGCATCACCGTTAGATCACGAGTAAAAATACCCGCGGTATCAAAGCTCTTCGACAGCTCAAAACAGTGATCTAAACTAAGACTTCCAAGCGTTGGCCTTAAGCCATATAAACCACAATAGCTCGCTGGTACACGGACAGAGCCGCCGGTATCGGTACCGATTGAGAAATCACAATCTCCCATTGCCACCGCTACCGCGCTGCCGCTTGAAGATCCACCTGGGATGCAATCATTGGCGATAGGATTGATTGGCGTTCCATAATGTTTGTTCTGCCCATTGAGGCTGTATGCAAGCTCGTCGGTTTGAACTCTACCCACACACATAACCCCAGCACTAAGCAGCTTTTTAATCAGTGGTGACGTCCGCTCTGCTTTCGAGTGGGAAGCAAGCCAACGTGGGTTCCCCGCCCCCGTTTTATAGCCTTTTACGTCAAAGAGATCTTTAAAGACAAAGCTCAATCCGGATAGCTTTCCTTCTGTAATAGGAGCCAGCAATTCAGGGCCTTGCTCACAATAGATGCGTTTATCTTTTTGCATCAAAAATCCTTTTATTCCAACTCATTTAATTGGCTGTAACTCGCGGCAATTGCCTGACTCGATGTCGTCGCTTGCTGACCAAGTACCCGATACACTTTGTTAACCAGAAATGAAATCAAGCTCATTGGCACCGCGTAGCTGTCTAGCGGGGACTCATTGTTCATATGACAAATGATGACCTGATCCATTTTATCTGCGTATTTTTGCCCTGATTGATCAGTGATCAACAAGCAGCGCTTGCCTTTTAGGTGCTCTACAATGTGCTCGAATTGCGCCACTCTTCGGCGTATGCCAAACAGGACAACAAAATCATCTTCTTCAATCGAGACCAGATCTTCACCTATGGTTTGCCCAGGTAAAGGCAACAAATCAACCCCCGTGCGACACTGCATCAACTGTTGACGAAAATGCATCGCCAAGGGATAGCCGTTTCGATAACCAATCACCTTAATGCGCTTGGCGTTGATCAACGACTCCACCATCTTTTGCGTATCCATGCTCGCAAGCTGAGCCCAAAGCTGCTCTAGCGCCTGCATGTCACTTTGAATATCACTGTCGCTGATATCGCTTGTCATTACTGGAAGCCCGCTGTCACGTTCTTCCATGAGTTCATTTCTTAATGCGAGATGATCATCATAGCCAAGCTGTCGAATGAAACGACTGACGCTGGTTTTGGATACAGAACAAGCATCGGCGATTTCAGCAGTCGACAGAATCAACACTTTTTCAGGGTTGAGCTGCAGAAAGTCCGCAACACGACGACTGGTTTGCGTTAACTGGGCATACTGCTCAGTGATACGCGAACTAAGTGAATGGTGGGGCATTAACGTCATATTAACTCGCCTCTATCGAACCGCTGATAAGAAGCTTTGCAACTCTTCCGTTTGCGGCGCGGCAAACACTTCTTCACTTGGTCCAGTTTCCCATACTTTCCCTTGGTTCATGAAGACCACTCGATCACCAACATCTCGTGCAAAGTTCATTTCATGGGTAACCAAGATAAGCGTCATACCTTCGGCTTTTAGTTGCTCGAGCACTTTTAGCACTTCACCAACCAATTCTGGGTCAAGTGCAGAAGTGATTTCATCACACAACAAGACTTTAGGATTCATTGCCAGAGAGCGAGCAATCGCAACACGTTGCTGCTGACCACCAGAAAGATTCGTTGGGTAAGCATCAAACTTATCTGCCAAACCGACCTTTTCTAGCAACTCTTCCGTCATTGCTCGGCACTCTTCTGGTGTTTTCTTTAAGACCAGCTTAGGTGCTAGCATGACGTTTTCACCGACCGTCATGTGGGGGAACAGGTTAAAACTTTGGAACACCATTCCGACACTGCGACTTAACAAGCGAAGTTTATAGTCATCCTTTTCAACCGATTGACTATCAACGATAATCACTCCTTCTTGATAGTCTTCTAATCCATTCATGCAGCGAAGTAGCGTGCTTTTACCTGAGCCACTACGGCCAATAATTGACACAACTTCGCCAGGTTTGATCTTAAGATCAACACCCTTAAGGACGTGGTTTTCGCCATAGAATTTATGGACTTTTTCTACACTAACGAGTGACATTATGGCGAGCCTCCAAGTGACGAGCTAAAGAAGAAAGTGGAAAACAGATAACAAAGTAAAGTAGAGCGACAAGTGCAAACACTTTGAATGGCTGGAAGGTCGCGTTGTTAAGCATCGTGCCCGCTTTGGTGATTTCAACAAAGCCGATGATGGATGCTAACGCTGTGCCCTTCACGATTTGCACTGAAAAGCCCACGGTTGGAGCGATCGACAAGCGTGCAGCTTGTGGAGCAATGATGTAACGCATGGTTTGCAGGTAAGTGAGACCAAGAGTGCGACAGGCTTCCCACTGCCCTTTTGGCAGTGATTCAATACAGCCACGCCAAATATCATGAAAGTAAGCAGAGCTGTACAGAGTGAGTGACAATATAGCCGCCGTCCAAGGACTAACATCAATACCGAACAGTGATAAACCAAAGAACGCCAGAAAGAGCTGCATTAAAAGAGGGGTTCCTTGGAAGATCTCAACATAGATCTTAATCAGTTGAATAAAGGCGACATTCTTAGTGCTGCGCAGCAATGTGAGTAGCAGCCCGACTAAACCACCACCGATAAAGGCAATAATCGAGAGCAGTACCGTCCAGCGTGCCGCTAATACCAAGTTACTGAAAATGTCCCAGTTTGAAAATTCAATCATCATAATTTGGTCACTCCTATAAAGCTGGGTTCTTAAACGCTACGCGGCGCAACAGTTCAAACATTTGACGCATCACCATCGCTAGCACCAAGTAGATAACGGCGGTCAGAATGTAGGATTCAAAGCTTAAGAAGCTGCGAGATTGAACAAAGTTGGCGGCAAATGTTAGATCTTCAACTGAAATTTGCGATACAACGGCGGAGCCCAACATCACGATAATGCTTTGACTGACAAGCGCAGGATAAACACGCTGATAAGCAGGTGGTAACACAATGCGCGTGAATATCTGCATGCGGGTCAGACCCAGTGTTTTCCCTGCTTCCCACTGCCCTTTTGGAGTCGCTTCGATGCCTGCACGGATAATTTCTGCAGAGTAAGCACCGAGGTTGATTACCATAGCAATCGCACCGGCTTGCCATGCTGATAGCTTGATACCCAACGCCGGTAGACCAAAGAAGATGAAGAACAACTGAACAATAAACGGGGTGTTTCGAATCACTTCCACATAGCAGCGACATATAATACGCAGCCAACGCACTTGGCTAGTTTTCGCACCAGCGCATACAGTGCCAAGGAATAGACCAAGGAAGGTCGTGATCAACGTGAGCTCAACGGTTACCCATAAACCTGCCACAAACTGTGGCAGGTATGGCATCAGCTCAGAGAATGATAACTGATAGTTCATTCAATGCTCCTACTTAAGCATCTTCAAGGTCAGCTGGGAATGGCGCTTTCAGCCATTTTTGTGACATTTCTTCTAGCACACCCGCCTGTTTTGCTTCAGTGATTAGACGGTTGATCTCTTCAACTAGCGCTTCTTCTCCTTTCTTCACGCCAACAAAACACGGCGAGTTTTTCAGTAAGAACTTAGTCTCAGGCGCCTTGCTTGGATAACGTGTCGCAATTTCTGTCACAACAAGGTTACCCGTTGCAATAAGACTAACTTGACCAGAAAGGTAAGAAGAAAGTGTGGCATTGTTGTCTTCGAAGCGACGAATAGTGGTATCTTTTGGTGCGATATCCGTTAGGTTCAAGTCCTCTACTGAGCCGCGTGTAACACCAATCGTTTTACCGCTTAGGTCTTCCGCTGAGCTAACCACTTCACCTTCCGCGCCGAAGACACCAAGATAAAACGGTGCATACGCTTGTGTGAAGTCAATAGCACGCTCACGCTCGGGGTTCTTACCCATGCTTGAGATAACTAAATCGACTTTACCTGTTTGCAGATAAGGGATTCGGTTAGCACTGGTTACAGGTACAAGCTCTAGCTTAACGTTTAGCTCTTTCGCTAAATGTTCCGCCATGTCGATGTCATAGCCTTGCGGCTTAAGATCGCGGCCTACAGAGCCAAACGGTGGAAAATCTTGAGGTACAGCAACTTTAAGAACACCATTTTTTTGCACAGATTCAAGCTGGTTTGCTTCTGCATTCGATGCACCCAATGACAAGCCCAGTGAAAGAATAACGGCGGATACTGCTGAGAATAATTTCATAGTATATCTCCCTATAAATAATGAAACGTTTGAAACAACTGAATCTAGTGCTGCAACGAACGCGCCAACTATTCAGGAAATTTATAATCGTTTTATATCAACACCTTAAGGTAAAATTTGAATGACTGGCGAGATTAAACCGCACCAAAGGTGAGTCTAAATGGTGCAATTGAACCAAAGATGGTGCGCCAAAGAAACGAACGTAACAAAATGTAACCAAACAAAAAAGGGGTCAGAGCCAATTCGGGCGAATTGGCTCTGACCCCTTTTTATAAAACAGATTAATTAGCTGTGAGCACGCCTAAGTTGCTCTAGGTATTTAATCCAGCTCTGAGACTGATTAGTCACTTTGATGCTATCGGCTTTCTTGGCCTGAATGATGGCTTCTTCAAGGTTGTTTAGCTTGTAATAGGCACGCGTCTTGGCGAGTGCCACCTGCTCTGCTCGACCTGGAACTTTGTCTAGCGTTCGAAGTGTCTGCTGATATCTTTGCTGTTGAAGTAAGATCTGAGCAGCATTCCAGTGGTAATCTGGTTCATATTTCGCTGCGGCTAACCAGATGTGTACTGATTTATCCCACTCTTTTGCCTGTTGCCAATAACTGGCTTGCTCACGAAGCAGTTTCACATCGGTGTTTGCCCCTTCAAGCTGAGCGATCAGGCGCGCAGCCTTTTCTGGCACACCACGTTTGGCATAGAGTTGAGCTAATAAGTGTAACTCTTTTTGAGTCAAATCCAGTCGTTGATGCTTGGCCAGAGCAAGCGTCGCTAGTGCACCCTTTTCATCTTTAACTCTCAGCTGAAGTCCTGCTAACTGACGCCACCACTTCACTTCTTTCGGCTCTAGATCAATCAGATGCTCTAGAGTTGGAATCGCTGATTTCCAGCGCTCAAGTTGAAGCTCAGCGCCAAGTCTCAGTGATAAGGTGCTGACATCGGGTTTCTGCAGCTTATGCAACTCAGTCAGTGCTGTGAGTGTCGGCTTCCAGTCTTGATCTTGATAGTGTGACTGTGCAATACGTAGATAAATATCTTGCTTCGCGGCACTGTCCGGCGCGCTCTCACTCAATGTGTAGTAATGCTTTAATGCTTGCTTGTAGTCTTCGTTGCTCAGAAGCAAGTCTGCGAGCATCTTTTCAGTGCTCCACGCTTGGTCATCTTTGAGCAAACCTGAGTCTACTGCATAGCTAATTTGCTTGATGGCATTATCTGATTGGCCATCTTGCCAATAGAATACACCGAGCATTCGAGCGATAAAGGCTTTGTCGTAATCTCTCGAGCTATCAATACTCTCGAGAAGCGTTATCGCCTCATTCAACTTCTCATCTTGAGACAGCTCATTGGCACGCATAACACGTGTCGCTGAGTATTGAGATAACTCTTGAGCCACCGAAACTTGAGTGATCGCTTGCGTTGCTGCTAGCAAACCAACGATTAGGATTCGTTTGATCATTGCTCTAACTGAAACTCCAATTTAACCGTCTGCCCTGGTTGTGAGACTGCGGTGCCATTCTCAACTTTTGGTTGATACTTCCAATTATTCAAGGCTCGTATAGCTTCACGCTCAAATACTCGTCTTGGCTCTGCTTCAACTACTTCGATGTCTGTCGGTTTACCCGTTGGATCAATCGTAAACTTCATGACAACGTAACCTTCCATTTTACGACGCAAAGCTTGAGCTGGATAACGGGGTTCAACACGATACAGAGGCATCACCTGTTGGTTGACTGAAAAATCACCAAACGATGGTGCGCTGATCGCTAGGCCTGACACACTCGTGTCTAGGTTAAGTGATGGCTGCTCCATTGCGTTTAGATTTGAGACCAAATCATCGGCTTGTGCCATTGGTGTCTCTTCAGGCATCTCTGGTGTTTCTGGTTTTTCCGGCGCTGAACGTTTACGGCGCTGCACATCTTGGTCGTTTTCTACCATCACCATGTTAAAGCTCACCCCCTCAGAGGCCTCTGGGCTTTTACGATGGCTGGTATCCACCATCCATGACATAAACATGAAAATGCTTAATGTTATTAGCAGAGCCGGAGGGCCAGCCAATATCAGACGTCCCATTACGGATTCTCCGCAGCCAGTGCAATATTTGCTACGCCAGCACCTTTTGCTGCATCCATGACCTTAACCACAGTGCCGTTATAGGCGTGCTCATCGGCCTGAATCACGAGCGATGCATCTGGCTTATCAAGTAGCAAGTGCTCTAACGTCGCTTCAACACGCTCAACATCTACCATGCGTTTATCGATATAGATATCGTTTGAAGAGGTAATCGCGACGAAGATACCCGCATCTTTTTGACTCACGACATTTGACGCTTGTGGTCTGTTGACCTCGACACCTGACTCTCGTACAAACGAGCTTGTCACGATGAAGAAGATCAACATGATAAATACAATATCCAGCATCGAGGTCAAATCAACTTGTGCCTCGTCTTGCCTTGTTTGTCGTCTTCCAAGTCTCATTGACGACTCCTTAATGATTTTTCTAGTTTAATTTCGCGTTTTTGGCAGGCTTTGAATAAACGTGCGTGAAGGAACATTCCGGTTAATGCCGCTACCATTCCAGCCATGGTTGGCAATGTGGCCAAAGAGATACCGGATGCCATCAATTTAGGATCGCTGCTGCCCTGAGTCGCCATCACATCAAACACTGAGATCATACCGGTCACGGTTCCAAGCAAACCCAACATTGGGCAGATCGCCACCAACACTTTGATGAAGTTCAAGTTTTGATAAATTTTGCTGTGCGCTTCGGCGAGCCAACCATCTCTTATTGAGCGTGCATACCAAGAGTGCTGGTCACTACGCTTATGCCACTCTTCTATCCAGTGTGCTCGTTGCTTGGGAAAGCTCGCGACAAGATACAGGACACGTTCAGTCACCAGTAGTACGTTGATGGCGACAATGGCCGCCAACCACCAAAGTATTTGCCCGCCCTGTTGCATGAAGCTAAGCAGCGATACAGTCATATCGCTGTTTAACAATGCTTGTGGCAACAGAGTTAGAAGCCATTCCATTATGCCGCGCGCTCCACCACTGGTTTCACAACACAGTCATTTTCAGCTTGTGCCGCTACAAGGCCAATACCTTGCTTCTCAAGTATATTGCGAATAGTTTCAGCTTGAGAGCTCAGAACATTGTGAGCCAATAGCAATGGCATCGCTGCAATAAGACCTAGAACGGTTGTCACAAGTGCCATCGAAATACCACCTGCCATCACTTTAGGATCGCCATTACCAAACTGGGTGATCACTTGGAACGTCTCAATCATACCGGTTACTGTACCCAGTAGACCCAACATTGGCGCTAAAGCAGCAAGCAGTTTCAGCATCGACAGGCCACGCTCTAGGCTGGTTTGTTCATCAACGATTGTTTCAAGTAAACGAAGTTCAAGCGCTTCCACTGTGTGCTCTTTGCCTTGTTGATAAACCGCTAGTACGCGACCAAGTGGATTATCTTGAGGTTGCTGCGGATTCTTCAGCTGAGCTTGGATCTTCTGACGTGTTATGAGCAAGCTTGCACCGCGTACTAATGCGATAATCAAACCAATCGCTAGTAGACCAAGAATAATCTTACCTACCACGCCACCCGCTGCCAGTCGGTCCGACAACTCAGGAGTCAGAGCTAACTGGTCAAGCAACACGCCACGAGAAGGGTCGACAATCATCGTAACCGATTCGCCTGACGAAAGTTGCTGTGCGGCTGCTAGCGTTGGCACTTGGCTCGGCTGTTTGACATAACTACGCGTTTCAGAACGGGCTCCGTCCCACTTTACGTAACCACTCTCATCAACCAGACCCATCGCACCGATACGTGCAACAGGCTTCTCTACAACTTGACCGTCACCATCAATATAACGTGCTGTCGATTGTGTAACTTGACCGCTAGCTTGGATCTGCTCTTCTAGCGCTTTCCACAGGCCATTAAGCTGCGCCATGGAAGGAAGACGCGTTGCTGCGGTGATCTCTGCAACAACGGATTTTTCAGTTTGTGCATCAACACCGGTGACTGAACTGTCTAGTTCAGCTTCAAGCTCTTTCGCGGTTTGACGCACAACACCAAACACTTCACCTAGGCTACCTGTTTCCAGTCGTAGCTGCTCTTCTAGACGAGCAAGCTTATCTTCGTTTTCACTAAACGTTTGGGTCAGCTGGTTATTCTCTTTCTCAATCGAGCTTTTTTCAGCATTGAGCTTCGCTCTTAATTCCGTTAGCTCTTTTTCGGTCAGCTTGAACACTGACTCACGGCTACGATCATGCTGCGCTTGCTCAATCGCATGTGTTTTTGCTGTGCCAACAAGCTCAGTGTTTGCACTGGCTGTAAATGCTGTTAACGACAGGGCCAACATTGATACTACTGGAGTCCATTTCATGTTACTTCGTCTCCACTTTCGTCAGCGACACAGGTAAGGTTAAAAGTGTTGGGGCAATTTGTTGATCTGCAAGGCGGAAGGCTTGCTCTAGATCATTATGCATTTTGCTTTCAGCAAGCAACCACTCTTGGTTCGCCTGATTCCATGACCAGTAACGTGCACCGTTAGCACTCTTTGCAATCAGTGACACGCGACCTAAATACAGCATATCTACTTCAAGAGCTTGGCCTTCAAATTCGATTTGACCTTGGTATGTACCCAGCTTAATGCCGTAATCGAGTTCAATTAAGTAGGCCTCTAAAATGCGACGATATTTTTCAGCATCACTGACATCCGCACGAGACATCATACTTTCCAATCTCTCAACGCGATCTTGGCGTGCTTCATGACGGATAGGTAAGTCGGTCGCGACATGCTCTTTAAGAGCGGCGATCATTTGATACATCAATGGCACCACGCCTTGACGTGTATCTTGAATTTCATCGATTTGCGCTTCTAGGCTTAGCGACTCTTCTTCTTGGTTCGCAACCACTGAACGCAAGTGCTCGCGATAGATTTCAAGATTACGGATCTCTTGCTGTAGCTGTTCCACTTCAAATTGAAGCGCTAGTGTTGCTTCAGAGCTTTTATCGATACGCTTTTGAGATGCGGCAGATTTCTCATTGGCATTAGCAGTAATGGCAGTGGCGTCTTCTAGGCCCGAGGCCCCCGCCTGACTCGCAATGCTAAGGACTAGCAGTGCAAGTGAAGATTTAATCAGTTTCATAGTCAACATTCGGGCTTAATAGCAAATGATAAAGGTTCTCATTATTAATCGCAGATAATACCCGAAGTTATTATGAATTCAAACCAAGATTTTACTTTTTACTGTTTTAGATCAACGCGACTTGCAGAGAACTAACAGACCTAGACGTGGGTTTACATTCTCAGTCTTTAAAACGTTCTTTTATCTCTAAGATTTGCTCTCGCAACGACAGAAACAGTGCTGCTAGATTTGGGTCAAAGTGTTCTCCCGCTTCTTCTTCAATTAATCCAAATGCTCTGTCGTCAGACCAAGCTTGCTTGTATGGACGCTCTGAAGTTAATGCATCAAACACATCGGCAATTGCAGCAATCCGTCCCACTAGCGGGATATCCTCTCCCGCTAAGCCCTTTGGATACCCCTGCCCATTAAATTTCTCATGGTGCGACATGGCTATGGTATACGCCATTTTGAGCAATTCTGAATGACTATGATTGCGAAGAATGTCTCCCCCAATCTCGACATGGGTTTTCATCACCGCCCACTCTTCACTCGTGAGCTTGCCTTCTTTAAGCAAAATGCCATCTGGGATACCAATTTTACCAATATCATGCATGGGTGCAGCATTTTTGAGTCTGGTTGCCTGCTCTTCATTCATACCGCTAGCAATAGCAAGCAAGTAACAGTAGTGCGCCATGCGTTTAACGTGCATACCTGTTTCATTGTCTTTATATTCTGCAGCGCGGCCGAGTCGCTCTATCATCTCGAGCTTACTTTGACGGATTTCCTGGGTTTGTTCTTCAACTTGGATATAGAGTTCACGCTTTCGATTTGCCAGCGCCAGATGTGTTTTAACCCTTTGCAAGGCAACAATCGGTGTGATTGGCTTGGTAATATAATCGACAGCGCCAAGCTGCAATCCTCGAATTTCATCTTCAGGGGAAATTTTAGCGGTAACAAAAATAATGGGTATATGCGCAGTATTAGGTTGACTCTTAAGTATCTCACACACCTCATAGCCATCCATATCCGGCATCATTATATCGAGCAAAATAAGATCGGGAGCGGGTTGCATCTGAGCAATTTTAATCGCGACATGCCCATTGTTTGCCGCTTTAATCCGATACTCTTTTCCCAGGGCACCGGCGAGAACTTCAATGTTTTCCGGCGTGTCATCCACAACGAGTACGGTTAGCTTTTCTTCCATCGTGCCCCCAAATAGCAGTTAAGTGCGCCGGTTCAGTTACTTAGCTCTTATTAGTCTAGGAGTTGTATAGAAACTTTTTCCATTATTTTGGGTAAATCGTTTGGGGTCAGAGCCAAATCAGCAGATTTGGCTCTGACCCCGTTGATTAACTGAAGCGTATTTTCATTGCTTCAGGATTAATTGACTTGTGTACGGGGTAGCCCATCGAAGCCACCAGCATGGAAATGTATGGGTCTGCGTGTTGGTAGAACTTTTTCCAACCAGCGCAAAGGTAGTTAAGGCCAGGCTCGCCTTGTAATGTTTTTAGGAATCGATTTTTCGGGCATTCACCAAAGCAAGCAAACTGATATTCACACTGGCGGCACTGGGTTGGCAGGCTACCCTCTTTGGCTTTACCAAAGTGTTCTTGTTGCGGTGAAAATTGCATCTCTTCTAGTGTTTTGTCGTTAATATTGCCTAGCTTATATTCAGGATAGACATAATGGTCACAGGCGAACACATCACCATTGTGTTCAATCGCTAGTCCTTTCCCACACATCGGGCTATGCGTACATAACGGGTTCACTCGCCCCATCCAAGACTCGATCCAAGCTTCAAAGTATGGGACATGTACTTGACCGACGTCGTTGTTAAACCACTCATCAAAGACTTCAATTAAAAAATCTCCCCACTGATTGGCAGAAACGCACCAAGGTTCAACAATAGAGCTAGGATGATTAGGTTCTGTTTCTGGCATACCTTGAAAGAGTTGCTCTCTTTCCAGCCAGCGCTGTGGGGCTATCTCTCTAAAGCTTTTCGGTTCGACGATTGGAATAAACTGCATTTGTGGAGAGCGTACTTCATCACGCAAAAAGCGATAGACCTCCAATGGGCTCGCACCTGATACATTATTGACGCAGGTAAGCGTCGCGAAATTCACCTTATGCTTATGAAGAACCTTTATGCCTTTCATTGTCTGCTTGAACGTCCCACGACCGGTTCGATTCGTTCGGTGCGCATTGTGAATAAGCTCTGGGCCATCGATACTAATCCCAACTAAGAAGTTGTTCTTATGTAGAAACTTGCCCCATTCATCATTTAAAAGAATACCGTTGGTTTGAAGGTTATTTTCTATCGTGACGCCTTTAGGGCAGTATTTCTTTTGTAATCGCACCACATCACGAAAGAATTTTACGCCGAGTAATGTGGGTTCTCCGCCCTGCCAGTGAAAGATGATTTCTGGGAAGTTGTGCTGCTCGATATACGACTGGATATAGTGCTCAAGCATCTCTTCTGAGAATCGATTATCGTGCAGTTTTGAGTGCCCCAGCAAGTCTTGCTTACTCAAGTAATAACAATAAGTGCAGTCAATATTACATTTAGACCCGATAGGTTTAGTCATTATATTCAGGCGCTGTATTGGTTTGTTCACTGGCTTTACTTCAGACATTACATCACTTCCCTTGTGGTGTTTTAATAACCACTTTATTGCAAGGGTTTAACCGAAGCAAGTTAATGGGGTCGGAGCCAAATCAGCTGAATTGACTCTGACCCCATTTGTGTGAACTGCGACATATTTCTGTCAGTTTTGGTAAAGAGGCTTTCATTTTTGAGCTAAATCTGAATAAAATACACTGTACAAAATATAACTAGAGTCAGAGCTGAATCTTTGGTTTTTACTCTGACCCCAATTAACTTGCAGACATGGAAAAGCAGTATCACATGAACAAGAGCAACAAATTCATTCTAGTCACCGCCCTTTCGCTTCCACTTTTACTTTCAGGCTGTCAGACAACTCGTCAAAACGCGGCGACCGGTGAGCAAGAAACTAACCGTACAACTTCAGGTGCACTTCTTGGCTGCGCAGGTGGTGCGATTGCTGGTGCAATCATTAATAAAGGTAAAGGCGCTGCGATTGGCTGTGCTGCTGGCGGAGCAACAGGCGCCCTCGTCGGTTCCAATATGGACAAGCAAGAAGCTGAGCTTCGCCAAGAGCTTCTGAACTCTGGCGTTCAAATTGAGCGTAATGGTGAAAGAATTGAGTTGATTATCGCAAGTGATATCAGCTTTAACTCAGGCGGCTACGATCTACAACCTTCTATCAAACCAACTCTTGATAGCATTGCGAAAGTCATGAATCGCTACCCTGATTCTAATCTACTAATTGAGGGTCACACAGATTCTACGGGCTCTCTTGAGCTGAACGAACTGCTTGCAAAAGCACGTGCTAATAGCGTGCAAACAGCGCTAACGTCTTCTGGCCTAGAATACAACCGTACTCGTACGCAAGGCTTTGGCCCTCACAAACCAATGTGTGACAACGCAACGCCTGAAGGTCGTGCTTGTAACCGCCGTGTTGAGCTGACAATCATCAATTAATTACGACTAAAAACGTTGTAATTAGACTTACCTAAGAGGCTAACCATTATGATTAGCCTCTCAACCATTATTCAAGCTAGGTGTAACGTTTAATAACGGCTGTGCATCCCCATCCGGTGAGAAAAGTCGTCATGCATCCTTCCGCCTTTCCACCCTCCGTTACCCAATAGATTCAAAACATCACGGGCGTTGTACTCTTTCGCTAAGAAAAAATCGAAGGATACATCGTCACGCAACAACTTCAGTCCTGTGTTATTTTCTAAATCAAGATCATTTGGATCTGCATACAATGCAAAGGCAATCAGCTTTTGACGCTTACAGAGTGACTCTGCACTTACTTGAACTTGTCCAATGGTAAAGTAATCACGACTTCCATAGCTTTTGATTAATACGGGAGATAGTGACTTGATGACCTTTTTTATTCTTCGGCGCTGGATATATCGAAACATTGCATAAACCTTCGTATCTGTTCCATCGATAATAATGGACGATACAGAGAAATACAGCCTGCTAACTAGGTTAAATGGTGTCAAACCTCACACACTCCCACCTCGATATTGCGATTTGATTATAAAAAAAAGCCAGCAGTTACGCTGGCTGTAAAACAACTAGGAAAAATGTAGTCATACAATGCAAATGACATCAAGTCGGAATATCAAGCAACATGCTTGGAATAGCATAGAGCTTAGATTATCCAACCCTCTCAACTTAATCTAATCAAACATTTTTACCCTCAAGACAAAACAAAATCTGAGCATCTAAACACCATTGGGGTCAAAGCCAAACCGGCTACTTTGGCTCTGAAAGCACATTACATAGCACCAACTAAAATACTGACTTTTAGATAATAAACTTAATTTGCGGCACAGTTCACAGCACCCAGAAAGTAGATTGAACCGACATCACACTTCACTACTTTCTTAACTGCCAATTTTTACTATCTAATAAAAGAAGAATAACAAAGGGCGTCCCTGCCCTGATGACTGACTCATTTTTAGGTCATCATACATAAGGAAAATCGCTGTGAAAAAAACACCTATTGCACTGGTTTTAACTAGTGTATGTTCTTTGCCTGTTATGGCGCAAAGTTACGAATGTTCAGATCTGTCACTTTGGCAACCAGATAGCATTTACCTTGGCGGTGATGCGGTTCAACATGAGAGTATCGTGTATCAAGCAAACTGGTGGACCCAGAATCAAGCGCCCGATCTGCACTCCGGTCAGTGGCAAGAATGGTCGGTCGTCGGTGAATGTGGTGATGGTCAGCCACAGCCTCCTGTAATTGAAATTACATCGCCACAACAAGGCGGCCAGTTCACTGTTTCTCATCCAATCTTGCTTGCTGCTAACGTTGAAAGTAAACACTCTACAATCACTTTAGTCGAGTTCATCGTTGATAAACAAACCGTTGGCCAAACCAGTCAAGCCCCATTTTCTGTCGAGTGGACACCACAATCGATAGGCAACAAAATCGTTACCATAAAAGCAACTAACGCTGATGGCATGACAGAGCAATCAAGCGTCTCAATTTCGGTTATTGACTCTGATGTTGATTTACCACCTGAAGTAACACTGACGTCACCATCGAATGGAGATCAGTTTAACGAAGGTGATAGAGTTACCTTAACCGCTGATGCCAGTAGCCAAGAGAATGGTATTGAGCGGGTTGAGTTTTATATCAACGATACTCTTGTTGGTAGTGATAGTAACGAGCCTTTCGAATACCAATGGACAGCTGTTCAGGGCGCTCAACAAGTTTACGCTCAAGCGGTCGATTTCAATGAACTGACAGCCAAATCCGCAACGGTGAATTTCCTTGTTGAAGGACAACAACCGGGGGGGAGCTGTAAAACCCTGCCTCAATATCAGGTAGGTGGTCACTACGCACAGGGTGATATTGTCGTTAATAACGATCATCAATACCGCTGTAACATCGCTGGTTGGTGCTCATCAGATGCTGCGTGGGCGTATGAGCCTGGAGAAGGTCTACATTGGCAAGAAGCTTGGGAAGACGCAGGTGACTGTGGGACGGCCCCAGAAATACGCTTCATCTCTCCTGGCGCGGGTGAAACCTTACTTAGCGGCGTTGGAACGCAAGTGATCATCGACGCAATCGCGGGTGATTTTGCTATCGAATCTGTGAAGTTCTATGCCAACGAACAACTCATCGGCGATGGGACTTTAGTTGATGAGCAATATCATGTGGATTGGACACCATTTGATTTAGGTGCAATCACACTCTCTGCTATCGCGACAGACAGCGAAGGCACAACTGCAACGGCTGCGCAGTCGGTCTCTGTGACTGACCAGTCATTAGTTGTAGAACTCATTAAGCCCGTTGCTGGTTCAAACCATGTGCTTGGGAAAGCAGTGGCAATGGAAGCTAATGCCGACTCATTTAACACCGAGATAAGCCGTGTCGATTTCATGGTAAATGGCGTGGTTGTGGCTAGTGATAACCAAGAACCTTTCCAAGCGAACTGGACATCAGAAGCGGCAGGTACATACCAAGTACAAGCAAAAGCGATCGATGCCAATAACGAGGAGCAAGTGACTAACTCAGTATCGATCAGTGTAACGCTAACTGATGACAATCCTCATAAACTCGTAGGCTACTGGCATAACTTTGTTAACGGCTCTACTTGTCCAATGAATCTAAGCGATATTCCAACTGAATGGGATGTCATTGATATCGCTTTTGCTGATACCAACCCAGCATCTCCAGGCACTAACTACTTCAACCTGTTTTCGGGTGATGCAGGCTGTCCCGCTATCGACCCTAACCGCTTCAAACAAGACATCCAAGATCTGCAAGCGCAGGGTCGTAAGATTGTGCTGTCGTTAGGTGGTGCACTGGGTACGATTACGCTGAATGATGATGCCTCTCAACAAGCGTTTGTCTCTAGCTTAACCGACATTATTGTTGAATGGGGTTTTGATGGTCTAGACGTGGATTACGAAAGTGGTTCAAACCTAGTTAACGGCTCAGAAATCCAAAAACGTCTTCCTGTTGCGTTACGTGAAATTCAAGACAATCTTGGTCGTGATCTTTATCTGACTATGGCTCCTGAGCATCCATATGTTCAGGGTGGCTACGTGAGTAACGCTGAAGGAACCGTTTGGGGCGCTTACCTACCAATCATCGATGAAACACGCGATATGCTAGACCTGCTTCATGTTCAGCTCTACAACAATGGCGGTCTTGAACACCCATACGGCGGTACAGCTCCTGCAGGCTCCATCGATATGATGGTTGCTGCACAAAAAATGTTGGTCGAAGGCTTTGATATTGCTTATGGCACCACAGGTCAATACTTCGCTCCGCTTCCGGATAGTCAAGTCTCTATTGGTCTACCATCAGGAGCGAAAGCCGCAGGTAGTGGTCAAGCAACGGTTGCTGACACCAATAGTGCTCTTAATTGTCTGATTTTAGGTACAAGCTGTGACACGGTTGTTCCATCATCAAAATATGAAAACTTTGGTGGTGTCATGTACTGGTCTATCAACTGGGATGAATACTACGACCGCGAATTCTCGCTCGGTGTGGGTGCACACTTGAAAGCACTAAACGAGCGTTAAGCGAGCGTTCAAGATCTCATTAAAATCGTTGGTAAAGGCTCATAGACCCTTGGGTTCTATGAGCCTTTTTCTATGCTTCAAGTATTACTTACTCAGCTCTGACTTCATAAATGAACGTAACATGCTGAAGCTGATAATGGCTGTCGCCGCTTCTGCAAATAATATGCTGCCCCAAATACCGTAAGTAGGAAATGGGATAGGTAGAATCAATACGCCTAGTGCGACAAACACAAACCCTCTCCCCAGTGAGATCACTGTTGCTTGCTTTGGTCGGGCAATCGCTTGGAACAGGTTTGCAACGACCATGTTAAAGCCCATTAGGGGTACACCAAGGAAAAAGAAGCTCAGTGCAATTGAAGCCAGTTCAATCAACTCTTGGGCATCACCTAAATATGCACCTGCGATGGTGTTTGAAAATAGCCACACTGCGGTCAAAAACACAACACCACTGCCTATTGCAGCCTTAAGGCCTAAGCTCAATATTTCATCAATACGATCGTGTTTATTGGCTCCGTAATTGAAGCTGATGATTGGCTGACACGCTTGGGAAATCCCGACCATCACGAACAGAGCTAACACACCTACATTGGTGGTTAGGCCATAGGCGATGATATAGCTCTCACCAAATTGGGTTAACAACACGTAGTTGAACAAGATGATGGTCATTGCCGATGTAAGCTCGATAAAGAAGATTGGTGTTCCCATCTTCAAAATTTCAGGTGCTTTATTTAAACCTAAGCCTGTAAAGCTGAGTTTTAGCTCACCTTTTTTCTGCACAAAGTGGCTCAATAGAATACCAACAATGACGATTTGGCTGATGGCCGTCGCCCAACCAGCGCCTTTCATCCCCATATCCATCTGAATAATGAAGATGTAGTCCAAGACTAGGTTGGTTATTGCGCCAGTAGACATTGCCCAAGTCGCAAGCTTTGGATTGGTATCATTGCGAACAAAGCACGAAAGTACCCAAGCCAGTGAATAAATAACAAAAAATGGCAATAAAACTGACAGATAATCATGCGCCAGCTGCGCCATATATCCAGTCGCCCCCATTAGCGCAATCAACTCCTCAAGCCAAATTAACGCTAGGCTAACCGCTGTCGTGGACAGAATCGCCGTCAATAGCATGGACTGACTAAACCACATTTGGCTAGTTTTTAGGTTCCCATTCCCAACCTCAATCGACATTTTCGCCGCACCACCGATACCAATCATCATGGCTATCGCAGTAAAGATTGAAAATGAAGGGATAATCAGTGAAATAGCACCCAGACCATCAGGTCCTACACCTTGGCCAATAAAGAAGGCATCACCAATAATAAATAGTGATTTAATCACCATACCAGTCAAGGCTGGCCATAGATATTGGTAAAATGACTTAGAGATAGGATCTGTTTTTAAGTTTATCGCCATGAGAAATGCAAAGGCCCTATAAAGTGAAACAAGTGGCGGGTATTATCATCACAACCTCAGGGCCTAGAAAGGGATTATCTGCTTATAGTGTTGTACTATCTACACATCGCAATCGAAACTCGGCAGGTGACTCGTTCATCTTACTTCGATAAAAGCGGCTAAAGTAAGCGGGATCCTCAAAGCCTAATTCAAACGCTATGGTTTTGATGGTCTTAGTAGAAAAGACCAAGTCTCTGTTCGCTTCGAGCATAATCCGATCATGAATAAGCTGGGAGACTGTCTTGCCTAAATCCGCTTTCACTATCTCGTTGATACGCTTATTGGTTAACGCAAGAGAGTCTGCATAGAACTGGCACTTCTTCTCTTTGGTGTAGTGCTTTTCAATCAAATCTATTACTAAAGCGACTCGCGGATCTCGCTCTTCTCCCTTCTCATCCGTTTGAATGGCAAACTTAAGCATATAACGTAAAAAGCTATTAATCAGTGACTCCACCAGCGGCCAGTCGCACATTTCTTTTCGCGCGCATTCATCTTTTATCATATTGAAAATAGACACTAAATAGTGCTCGCTCTCTTCGCCGATATCCAAGTATGGTAACTGCTGTTTGTGCGTAGAGAAGACGCGATCAACAAGTTGTGTGCTGCGTGTATTTGTCTCGACAAAGCCATGGGCGAAGACCAACAAGCGAACATTGCTCCCCACGGCATCTGACTTGTGTACTTGCCCAGGGGAGATAGTAAAGAAGCGACCTTTCTTGTTATCGTAATCGACAAAATCGATACTTTGGTGACCACTGTCATCCAGACACCAAACCACTTCCCAGTACTCATGTCGGTGTGGATCTAAAAACGGCTCTTCTTGAACCAAAGGAGGCTCTATCGCTCGACATGGTTCACCCAAAATAAGTCGGACTGGCTTTATTGATTTACTCATCGTTAGTTTCGCTTCACTTGACTGTGTTTAGTGTGCGTAACTGTGGGGTTAGAGTCAATTGTGCTGTTTTGGCTCTGACCCCAAGGTTTGAGAGCCACTTGATGGATCTCACCCTGCAAAAGAGAGTCGTAATTATTTGAGTAAGTTCTTATGTTAGTGCCTCTTCATCAGTGAGGTTATAACGTGAAAACTACTCATAAATGCACTGCGGCACTTTTAGCAGCCCTCCCTATGGCAGGTGTGGCGAATCCTATCGTTAACGAGTCTTTTACTCCGGCAGAAATCTATCGAGTACA
This sequence comes from Vibrio agarivorans, assembly GCF_030409635.1. Taxonomy (NCBI): domain Bacteria; kingdom Pseudomonadati; phylum Pseudomonadota; class Gammaproteobacteria; order Vibrionales; family Vibrionaceae; genus Vibrio; species Vibrio agarivorans. The sequence goes on from NZ_JAUFQF010000001.1 coordinate 727,591, forward strand.
CGATTTCTTTCAGCACGAGGGGAATCGAGTCAAAATACAGTTTCCTGATGTAGAGTCGATCTACGCGTGGCAAAACATGAGCCGTTTTTTTCCGACCGCGCAAATTACCCGTGATGGTCAAGTGCACGTTCTGCCTTACGCTCTGGATGAGAATATTGGTCAGTTAACCGCAACTGTTCATGGCGAAACTAAAACACTCGATGAGCACCTAGATAGCTACCCTGTTGATGGCTTTCTGGTTATTAAGGATGGCAACATCATTTTCGAACGCTATAACACCATGCGCAAGACCGACAAACACAATTGGTTTTCTAATGGTAAAATCACGTCTGGATTAGAATTAGCGCGTTTAGTGGCAGAAGGAAAGGTTGACCCTCACAAGCCCGTTTCCGATTATTTACCTCAGTTGAAGGACACAGTGTGGGATACAGTCTCGGTGCTTGAGACCGCAAACATGGCAACTGGCCTTAACGCTACCGAGCACGATGAACCCAACCACGATTCTCGCACCAATCCAGAGCAGCCTTGGTTTAAATGGGCAGTATCAATTGGTTTGTTTGAAGGTCAATCTGAGCAAACACCACTTCAAACCATCTCAGAGATGCATCGTCGCTTCCCTGGTGGAGAGCGATTCGAATATAACTCTATCAATACGTTTATTGTCAGCCGTATTGTTGAGTCTGCTACTCATATGCCGATGAATGAAACCGTCGCGCAAAATATGTGGCAACGTATGGGTGCCAACAACGATGCTTTTGTTGCTGTCTCACCTACAGGGGGCTACCCTCTTCATTTCTTCTCAATGAACTCAACTCTTGAAGATATGGCGAAATACGGAATGATGCTAACGCCATCTGCTAGTCAATTGCCTGCGGGTAAAAAGATCGATAACAAAGTCATTGAGTTGATCCAACATTCAGGTAACCCGGAAGCCTACAGCAAAGGCTTTGCTGGTCAGAAATTTATCCACTCATTTTACGACGATAAAGTGCTAAAAAATGCTTATCAGTTTGATGCAATTTTTGAAGATGGTGACTTGTTTAAATCTGGCGTGGGTGGACAGGGGTTGTATATCTCCCCTAGCAAAGACCTGGTGGTAGCCTTCTTCTCCTCAGGTGACGGCCAAAACCAAGAAGAGACCTATGCTCGTAAAATTGCGAAGTCTTTTGCCAAATAGCCGCTGAATAAACAGTGGGGTCAGAGTCAACAAAGGTGAGTGCCTTTGTGAATGGCTCATGACTCTGGCCCCCTATTGTTGGGACTCTTGGTTCAATAACTTTGAACTATGCCTACGTCAAAAAAAGGCTCCTTCAATAACCGAAGGAGCCTATTCCCTAAACACAATGTCAGAGGTGACGTAGTTTAAATATTAGAAGCTGTATTTTAGACCTAGACGCGTTCTTAGCTGACGCTCATCATCCGTTGAACCGCCTGCTTTTACTGACCAAAGCTCAACATACGGACGGAAGTCACCCATTTGATAACCAACAATCACACCTGCATCCCAGTCATAATCTTTGTTGTTATCTAGACGAACTTCGTCGTAGTTTTTGTTATAGTTGATTTCGTAGCCCAGTTTCAGTTTTTGCCACTCTTTGTCTTTGAACTTGTATGAACCTGTTAGTGTCCATTTTCCTTGTTCTACTGTCTTACCTGCGACACTAACACTAGTACCATCTGTCAGCGTTTTATTGCCAGCATCATCTGTATACACTTGGAACTCATGACGGTAACGTAGAGCTGTCGTTAAGCCAAATGAAGACTTGTAGCCAACGCGAAGCTGAGGTTTATAAGTGGTTTTTTCGCTGTTGTCAGCAAACGTAATTGGCATACCTGGTTGTAGGTACCACTGGTCGTTGAGAGCATAACGTACGTCCCAAGAAAACTCTGAGTCCCCTGCCGACACCTGATCCCAGAAATTAGTTTGATCTAAACTTTGGAACTTCTGCTCTACACCAAAGTTGAGTTTTACTGTATCGCTAAGTTTTTTACCGCCACTGATCTTGATTCGGTGTGCATATTTTTCATCATCGTGTTTGTATTCTGCACGGTAGTCTAATGTCGCTGCAGAAGCTGCACCTGCTAGTAGAGTTGCACTTACAATTGCCGCGATGGTAGTCACTGCTTTCATGTTGTTTCTCGCTGTTTTAAGAGTGCTCCATGCACCCATGAAAGTTAAAATTAATTCCACGCAATGGGGTTATTGCGCTTAGTTTCAATAAAAAGGATGACTGGCAAGATAGTGATGTGATGGGCCCTCACCCATCACACCCTTGCAATCAGAGTTAAAATAATTCTGAATCTAAGTCATCAAAGTAGGTATATGTGCCGGTTGAGCTAGTATCACCGTTGTATACTGCGAATAGTGTTGGTGCACCGGTGTCATTCTCGGCTTTCAGTGGAACCGCCGTGCCTTCATCGTCATAGCTTGTATACTCAGTGCCATCGATAGAGACGGTTACATCGTATGTGTCATCACTTGAAGAAGGTGCCCAAGCAAGAGTGACATCAACCCAAGTATCTTGCGCATATTTTGCGAGTACTTTTTGACTGCCACTTTCGTTGCGGAATTTAATTTCAGAGGAACCAAACGCTACTTCGGTAAAGCGTTTGCTAGATGAACCGCTCTCAGATGTTCCTAAATATAAGTAGGTTGATTTTACGTAACCGTCAGCAGGAATATAAACTGATGTAGTCACTGAGCCACTTTCAGCTGCACCATCAGCAAAGGCTCGAGAAACCACGCCCTTACCTTCTGTGCTGTCATCTTTGACGTAGAGTGAGTTGTCACCCGATTTAGCTTGAGCATCACTGACTTGTGCAATAGTTGTCGTACCGTCAACACCATCGGCAACATAAGCTGAATTTGCTTGATCAATCTGTGTGCCAGCAGAATAGCTATCAAAGTTATCAGTTACATCTGATGGCTCTTCCGGATTATCACCACCACCTTCAACAATCACTGTCGCTTCATTGGTACTGCTATTGTAGGTAGAAGCAAGGTTATAACCATCCGAATAGCTATCGAAGTTTTCTTCTAGAACTAGTGTCTCTTCGCCAGAATCATTTGAGTAAACTTTTAGATTATCACCAAGGAATTCAAAGTTCGTGGTATTGCCGTTGTCGCCTAGACGTAATGATATATAAGTAACCGCTGTACCATCAGCAACAGCTAAACCAGAACCGTACTCTATTCCGTTAACAGAGAATGAGAACGTATCCGCCGCCCAGGTCACTTCTACACTTAGATCGTCACCTAGTTCAAACGTACCGTCAGTTTCAGTAAGTGAGCCTGAAGCATCACGGTATTTAATCTTGCCATTTTCAAAAGCGACTTCACCGTGAAGGTTTGAGTTAGAAGTTTTTGCTGCGTAGAAGGAGATGTATGCATTATCACCAGAACCATCGGCTTCTTGTTCCGTTGCTTCGTGATTTTGGTAGATAACATCTACGGTTAGCTTACCTGAAGCAATCTCTGACACTGACGTTGAATCTGCTAGTTTAATACGCAGTTCTCCGGTGTCTTCAAGCGTTCCACCAACGTTAGTATCAAGGATTTGAACGTACCCGTTTACGCCAGCTTCCTGGTTTGCTTCTGTTACTGCCTCTTTGACAGATTCATCTTCTGACTGATCGTCGGCAGAGAGAGCACCAATTTCAGTACCACTAATAGTTAGAGCTCCATCTTCAACACTGTATGAACCTGTCAGTTCAGTAGTGCTCTCGACATCTGACGTATCATAGTACGTAAAAGTAATGGTTTGGTTATCAATGTCTTCAGTAAAAGTTGAAGTGTAAATGGTGTAAGTACCGAAATTATCATCATCGTTGTAGTACTTTTGTGTCGTACCATCAAACACATACACGTTAGGTAAATCTAGCTCATCGCCACTTGCATAGGCGCTAGATTCCGTCATTTCCCAGTATCCACCGCTTAGTTCAGACTCTGGTGTAGGATCCGGAGTCACCGTTTCTTCATAATCTCGTAAATCAGTATTACATCCAGCGAGGAGACCTGTAGTAAGAGCGACCGCTGCAGCAACCTTTGTAATTTTTAACATGGGAATGTCCTTATCATTATGTTTCTGTTTCGCGTTTTTGTTATGTCATATTGTTAGACAAAAGGACTTTTGCGAGCAACGTCAAACCTAGGAGATAATGATCTCTCTCACATTCAGTTACATTTTAAGGGGATAATTGATAGCTAGATCACAAAGTATTACTAAGCGTAAGTAAGTGTTAACCGCGCAGCTGCTATGGATTATTACTGGTTCATATACAACTAAGTGCAAATTAGAAAACGTTGTTTATTCTAATACGAAGGTAATTGTTGCTTTACAGAAAATTGCTCGAAACCAAGATGCCTCAATAGCCATTTAACTTGCTAATAATCAGCTATTTAAGTAACAAATGCATAGGTAGCCGCAGTCTTCTCCTCAGAACAAGATCCCTTATTATAAATAATAATATGAAGCTATTTTCATTTAATAAATAAGATAAAGACAGTGGAGAGAAATAAAACATAATGAGGGGTTATTTAATAACCATCGGAGCAATTATCAACTATCTTTAAGTGATTTAGGTAACTGTAATTGTATAAACAGCGACAAAAAGTATGCGCTCGATCTCGTTTCTATACAACTCACCTTTCTTGTAATACAAGAATATGTAACATGATGTAACAGGTATTACAGAGAGCCTTCTTTGAAATTCAAATAGCATCTTAGGCATGACAGTCAGTCACTCTAGCTGTCTAGTTAAAACGGTTAGGATGTATTGCGAACAAAAACCTACGTTTAACGTAGGTTGAGAAGGTAGTAATTAAGTAAAATAATTTAGAGTATCAGTATCAATTCAAACGCTGCATAAGTCCGTTGTGTTCGCTCTTGTCTGTACTGATACTCTAATCCTCTTCAAGCAGGCAAGGCTCAAAGTTCGTTTTCGCCGGCCGGCTGTGGGTCTTGGATAAACTGCTGTGCATCGATTTTCTGCAGTAACATGTCGCGTTTGAACGGCTTTGGAAGATAGTCGTCCATCCCACATTCAAAGCAACGTTTAACATCGTCATCTAGCACAGAGGCTGTCAAAGCAATAATGTGTGTTGCTGTTAGCTGCAGATCTTCTTCATGCCGTCTAATTTTCTCAGTTGCTTCAAAACCATCGACATTGGGCATCATGCAGTCCATCAGCACGAGACCTATCTCTTGATGATGCTCTCGGTATAAATCAATGGCCTCTTGCCCGTCATTCGCAATCCAATATTCAACCCCAAGCTTGTCCAAATTGACACACACCACCTTCTGATTAACGCGGTTATCTTCAACAACCAATACTTTCTTGTGTAGGTTGCCGTTTGCACCTTCCGGTTTGGAGTTTTGGACTCTTTCAAATAGTGAATTCAGTACACTGCTTAGGCGAGACCCAAGCATAGGAAGGGTGACATACCCAGAGACAAAGTCGCACTCTTTCACTGGGTCGCTAAGGTTATCTTTGACCATAATTATTTTGGTCTCAGGCGCTTGGTGATGTAGTGCTTTCGCTTGCTCAATATCCTCCATAAAGGCGATATCAGGAAGTACTTGTTCTGTGAATTGTACTTGCGAAGACTCTAGGCGTGGTGAGTAACCAAATCTGAATAAATCATCGAGCAACAGTTTTGATGGCGAGCTCGAATAGTACACAACGCTTGCTGTTCTTTTTTGACTCTCAGCATGCTCAGATTGCACCACAGTCAATTGGAAACTGAAGCAACTGCCAACACCTTTCTCTGATTCGACACCTATTGTCCCACCCATGATCTCTACCATGCGTGACGAAATGCTGAGCCCTAAACCAGTGCCGACAGTGTTCGAAAAAGTGTTCGCTTCCTCTTGGCAAAACTCTTTGAAAATGTGCTCATACTGATCTTCAGCGATGCCGATGCCAGTGTCACGAACAGAGAACTCCACAACGCACTCTTTATCAAGTGGAGAACACCGCTTTGCAGCAAATACGATTGAGCCCTGGTGAGTAAACTTGACCGCATTTGACGCAAAGTTCATCAAAACTTGGCGTATCTTATTCTCATCGACATAAATACACTCCGGGAGCTCGTCATCAACCTCTACAGCAAGCTTGATTTGCTTTTGATAAGCTTTGGACGAAATCAGAGTCGCGCTATCGAACAGTAGCTCCCTTAAATCAGTCGTGTGAGGATTAATTTCTAGCTTACCTGATTCAATCTTAGACAAGTCGAGAACATCGTTAATCAACATAAGCAGCGTTTGTGATGAAGCACTGATCGTTCCAAGGCAATCTTTCTGCTCAGGTGACAATTTGGTCTCTGCCAATATTTCTGACATACCTATCACGCCATTCAGAGGCGTGCGTATCTCATGAGACATATTGGCAAGAAACGCACTCTTTGCGCGGTTTGCTTGTCGCTCTTTCTCTTGTGAAACCAGTAATTCAGATTCAAGACGGCTAGCTCGCCACACGATGTAGAACAGTACCAGTAGTGTGATCCCACCTAATGCACCCGTAGAGATATGTCGATACAGTTCTACCTGCTGTAAGTTCATAGCAATCTGTTTCGGGGTTTCAGTAAAGAGTAGGTTTAGCTCATCTTCGACAAGATAGATACTACTTGTCAGCTCACCCTTAAGGCCAGTATCAGAGGTATATCCTACGCTTTTTAATGCGCGTTGCAGGCGCCAAAAATGACGTTTGAAGTTATTGAACGACGCCTTTGCTGTAATTGTGCGTGCATTCTCGTCTATTTCATGTTGAATATTAAATAACGACTCAACGATTTGATCCAGCGTCTGCTGTTCAAAGCCAGTAAAAAACTGATACATCAAGTCATGCGACTCAATCGTCAACTCTTCAAGCCTCTCATTATTCACTTCATTAACAATACGTTCGAGCGTCACCGTTGCATTTTTAAGTTTCTCAATGAGACCAGTCTGATCCCCTCGCCCATGTATGCTTACTAGCTCCAGCGCGAGTAATGAAAAAGCGGTATGGTATTCATCCAGACATTCAATGACTTTCGCGTAGTCGAAAGAAACGTCAAGACCACTTTGCACCACCTTTTCATCAATTTCTGTCAACTGATGAATCAGTTCGGTACGTTTGAGATCAAGTGATTCCTGCAGCGTTTCTTCTCTAGTAGAAATAAACTGCTGCTCCTGCCTTCTAAGCGAAAGCATCACACCATAGGCTTGTGAGAGACTCAGTTGAAGATCCACCATCTCTCTTTCTTTATTTTTAAGAAGATGGCTCGCATAGAGGTAGAAACACAGAAACAGCACGATCGCCAATGAGCCCCGTGAAATGATCGCCTTAATGCTCTGTTTGTTTCTCTGGTTCTTTTCCATGTAAAGCCCTGAAATCACACCTCTATATTTAGTTTTAGGCCATTTTGTGGATTTAACGAACATTAATTGCTCTATTTTTTTCAAAGTGCGAGCAAAAAAGGGTTGTGATAAAGAAGCTGCATCACAACCCTTGGGTTCATACTTTACGAAAACACGCTGTGCCTTAATATATAAAGCACATTTAGTTGCCTCTTAGCTTCTATTCAACTGTAATAACAACTGGTGACTCTGCTTGCATACCACCAGCAATTGGGTAGACATTCGCGGTTCCAGTTGAAATAGCAATCACATTCTCTGTGCCTGCTTGTGCCCTTACGACATCTGTGCCTTCAATATAATATCCATCAATTTTGTCAATGCTGACAAAGCCTTGACCAATAATGTATCCCTGAACACTAGGTTTAAACGCATTACCAACCGCAAGGGTTGTTGAGCTTGGGGTTGCAATTACTAGATCATAAATTGGACCAGACGCATCAGAAACATCGATGCGAATTTGATTTGAAGATACGCTCTCCGTTCGAGTTGAGACCATGCCCCACCCCTCATTTAGTGCGGTAATCTCTCCACTATTACTAATCTCAAATGCGTTATTTTCAGCTGCGTAACTCCAATCTACCGACTCTGTCACCTCAATCTTTTGACCGTCAGATAAGGTAGCAAATACTCTTGCTTGAACAACATCTCCAACCGTTAAGTTACGGTTTGCTAGTTCAAGCTCCAGTTCATCGATGGTGGCTTCACCGACGGTGACAGTTGCTGGGTTGGTCGACTCATGCCCATCCAACGTCGCATAAATTTGTCCAAGACCTACTGATGATCCAAAAACCACACCGTCACGAGTAACTGGCACTGTCTCAGGATTTGAACTATGCCACTCCACCTTTTCGGTCACTACTTCATAACGATCTCCATAAAACCCACGAGCATTCATCTGGTGAGTTTGTCCTTCATCTAACGTAATCCCGTAAGGCGTCACAAAAACCTCTAGTAGCGATGTAGAGTCTTCTAACGCGATAGCTGAAGATGCAAATGCCAAGCTGCTGGCTAATGTAGATAGAATTAACTTTGTTTTAACACTCATTTTTGATCCCAAGTCTAATGTTTATGTACTGTGGACTTCGATTGTTGAAATCCCCTCGATGAGAAACATACTTAAGACACTGAAATTAAACTAATAAAACAAAGTCAAACTAACTCAAGCCCATAAAGTTCTACTTTTATACTTTGGTTGTTGATTGGAACAATTTAGATATTTTTTCTCCAAATTACTTACTGAAAACTTGAACAATGACAGCGATGACAATTGGACTAACATCACGTTATCTTTATAAATCGATTCTTTTCCGTACTGAGCAGGAGATTTTTCGACCACAAATGTAATTGCTCAATCTATCGCTCTTTTCACACGCTACACCCGATACAACACAATCGGCCGATCAAAAACATCCGCTGTATGAACATAGAGTTTACTCGCGACGATATAGTCGCTTCGAACTTCTATGCTCAATGGTATTGTTGAATACTGCCCACAGGAGCCACCGACCGTTTTGGCTTGATATATGTTATCGTCAATATGCTCAAACTCGATCAGACAATCATCTATACTGCGTTGTTCTCTCCCTTCAATGTGATGAACCGCTGAATAACGTGCACTATTTCCATCGATTTTTATCGATATCGTCGCATTGCCATACCCGTCATACATCATTGCCCCATAGTAAAAACCATTTAGTGTTCCTTTGCTCCCTGTTAAAGGCAGTGCAAATACAGTAGTCAAAACAACGATGAGCGCGGAAACTAGGTACATGATTCTTAACTTCACCTCACTTTACCTCACTCTTTGAAAATGCAGTCTGTCTACATATCGTTATCATTTTCTCTTTATTCAATTGACAACGGTAAGAATCTCCACGGTCTTCGAGCTCTATCGCTTGGCCGTCTATCACATTGATGCTCAACGTTGGATTTATATGTTCTCGAAGAACCTTTGAAGTTAGATACCATTCAACAAGGCCAAAAGTCATTAGCACCACGATTAGTATCAAGACTAACGCTAGCTTTGCCTTTTTAAATACTGAATGTGCATCGTTATCCTCTAAAACCTGTTGGTCTCCTTCATCTAGAGCTAACAGGTCGACACCGTTCATCCTATAGCCTTTACAGGGCTCATATATCAAAACCCGCTTTTTGCTATCGCCTATGAGTTTCCGCGTACGACTGACTATCTGAGCAACACACTCTTTTGACACTTCTTTATTTGGCCAAAGACTCTCTTTCAACTGTGTGGGAGTCACATGCTGTTCTTGTAGTGACGCTTGTGACAACACTTTTATACAGTCCATGACTTTTGGAGCGATATAATCTGACTGGCTGCCATACGTCAAATAGCCTGTAGCCAAACACACCTGCATATCATTATGTTCAAATACAATAATCATTGATTTCGCTGTCCGTCTTTATCCCTATTTACGACTAGTAATTAAAAACGGCACGATTATACATAGCGGGCAAGTTTGCTGACGTTAATGCCCTTGAAATTGCCTCAAGATCACATAACAAAAGGGGTCAGAGCCAAATTAGAACAATTGGCTCTGACCCCTTTTTGTATTAGCTTTAGTCTTGTTTGTTAGTCAGCGTCAAATTCTGCAAAATCAGACTTACGAATTTTTGCGTGAATCCCTTTAGTTTTGTCCACGACCTGAGATACAGCGAAGTCGGTGTTTGCGCTTAGATACGCCAACGCAATCTCTTCACTGATACCGTAGTGGTTAACTAAGAAACGGATTGATTCACGAGTTGCGTTTTGCATCGCAATGTTTAAATCTTCATCAAGACCAACAGGAATCCAAAATTCCGCCGTTTCACCGAGGGGGGTATCAATGAAGGCACCAGGAATAGAGTCGGCACCTTCTTTAAGAACTGTTAATCTGAAGGTTGCACGAACAGAGGCTTCAAGAGCGGTCAAGGCTACTTCGCCATCACCTTGTGTAAAGTGACTATCGCCAGTAAAGAACATGCCGCCATCAACGTTAACGCGATAGTAAGCAGTTGATCCTTCAACCAGATCTTTTACATCAAGGTTACCGCCAAAATATTGTGGTGGCACTGAGTGAATAGGAAACTCTTTATCTGGGGCAACACCCATGATGCCCATGAATGGGTTCAACGGGAAGACGATATTCTTATCGCCAGAAGCTAACTTTCCGAAGTACTTATCACCTTCTTTAAAAATTGGAGAAAGAATAGATACGTTGCCATAACGCTCAGGGAACTCAGCACTTGGATTTGGCTGCTGCTTTCTTCGTGGATATTCTCCGACTAATGCACCTTTGCCATGACGGTTTGAAATCACGCCGTAAGGTACGCGTGGCTCCAATTTTACAATATCGACTTTGAGTACATCGCCTTTCTTAGCGCCATTGATCTTAACTGGCCCAGTAACAATGTGTGGGCCATCTTTGAAGAAGTCATGTTCAAGATCAGAGGCCGTTATATCTACCGCATCTTGAAGGACAAATTCTTCAGAATAACCATAGTTGCCAAAGTACTTCAATGGATCACGACCTTGGTCTTCTAAAATACCCTCGTGTGAAACCGTATCAAACACCACAACATCACCAGAATCTATTGCGGCTACGGGTGGCGTAAGTTTATTCGGTAGATATCCCCATAAAATGGTATCTACTGTAGAAGGAATATATAAACTGTCTGCATATTTCCCTGATTCAATATAAGTAGGTTCATCATACAGCGGCTGAAGCACCTCAACGCCATCCATCACCGCTGCACTTACTGAGAACGACCCAACCAACAAGGCCAATATTGACTTTCTTATCATTACAAGTTCCTTTATTGTCATATAAATCAATAAATTAGTTGCAATGAATATGCCAGCATTATGATTACGTATGAAACCTGTATGAATGGTTATTCAACGTTTACGATACTAATTTGGCGGGCAGCGTACGCATTGTTCACAAGCAATACGCACCACCTTAGTGCATATAGATTGTTAACTATATAAACGATTTACAAACAACCTTGTCAGACTGAATAATAACACTGTGTGATCTCTGCGCGTTCATTGTCTAACGCAATTATCTTTGCTTGAAGCATAAAAAAGCCCCGCACATAACGTTCGGGGCTTTGAATTCGAGAGGGTCTAAACCGCTTTCAGCAAATTACAGTTCAATAGTAACCGTTTCGCCGTCAACAGTTAGCTCTAGCGTGTTGCCTACAAGTTTGTGAGACACTTCTACTTGCTCGCCTTCGTTCTTGTTTGGAACTAGAAGAGTAAGGATGTTGTGCTCTTTCGATGGCTTGAATTCAACTTCAACGTGACGGTGAATTTCAAGATCTTTGTACTCGTATGGGTCAACTTCGCCGAAGCCTTCAACGTTCTTAACAGATTCAATGTTGTCTGCAGACTCGTTGATGAAGTTCACGTCTAGGTGCGCTACTTCGCCACGGATAGTGAATGACTTGTCAGCCACTTCGTTAGCGAATGTAGTGTGCATTAGCCAAGTCATGTCTTTCTCTTCAGATAGAGCAGCCTTGTCTTGCATTACGAATACTTTACCCTTCACAAACCAGATCTTACGCTTGTAAGATTCGATTTCTGGAACGAAGTATTTGTAAGATGCTGTTGCATCACCTTCAACCATTTTAACTTCTGATTCAGTATCGAAGTCAGTGATGTTACCGCCCGCTTCAATACAGAAACGATCTTGGTGACCTTCGTAGCCCGTGTTCTTGTTCTCACCGTACTGACCTTTACCGCCGAATAGAGGAAGGTTTTTAGAGAACGTTTGACGACGCCATTTAGTGTGCATGTCTACACCGAAACCACCGTAGTAGCCAGTGATCGCTGCTAGCGTTTCACCGAATGCGTGTAGAGTGAACGCGTTTTGGTCACCGTGTGAGTGAGAGATAGAACCAAATGGTGAACACTTGAATACCATGTGGATGTGGTTATCACGCTCAGTCATCTTGTTGTGGAAGGCAGCCCAACCTGTGATTGGGAATACTTTCAACAGTGGATCGTTTGAAGGCGCTTGCTCTTCTGGTGCATCCCAAAGGATGTTGAAGCGTAGGTCGTCGTAGCCGAAGTCCCACCAACCGAAGTTGTAGAATTTCGTGTGCGCTTCAGTATCACGGCCTTTAAGCTGGTTGTAGTACCAAACGTACTCAGGCTTCTGGTTAACACCTGCGTAGTGCTTGATGTTGTAAGCCAGTTTTAGACCTGGGAAGTCACCGATTGATGACTGGTCACAGAAGCTCGCACGCTTAGAGTGAACAGGCATACAGTATAGTGGGAAGTCACCTGTGTTTTCGTAGAATGTCTTGTTGAACATGTCTACGCCACAGTATGCTTTCAATAGGTCGAATGCTTCGCCTAGGAATGCAGTTTGCGTGTTCCAGTAGTCAGGACCTTCAGCCCAACCGCCGTCTTCACCGCCCCATGGTGGGTAGTGTACTGCGTAGTATTCTAGAGCGTATGCGATGTACTCGCCTGCTTTCGGGTGATCGTGGTAAAGCGCGATACACGTTGGGATGATAGCAGAAGAGATTGAACGTACACCGTGGCTGTTTAGAGGGTTGTTCAGTAGATCAACCGTCACGCGTAGGTGGTGCATGATTTCGTCTAGACGCTCGATAAGTGCGTCTTGAACTTGCTGACGCTCTTCATCAGTGAAGTAAGCGTGTAGCCAGTCGTAACCCCAAGCCATTGCTGCGATTACACGGAAAGCTGCTTCGTCATTGTAACCACGTGAAGTAACACCTTCAGCGTCGTAAGTAGACAGTTTTAGAGTCCAAGCTTTTGCTTTCGCGATTAGCTCTTCGTCTTCTTTCACGATACCAGCGATTGCTAGGTTACGTGTAGCGTTAAGAGCCATTTGGCAATCAACGTACATTTGACGCCAGTAAGGACGCCATAGAGAAGCTTTACCTACAGTCTCTTCTGGGTAAGGTTGAGGCTCTTCAAATGGAGCTGTCTCAAGGAACTTAACCGTTGAGTTGTTGTAGAAGTCATCGAACATGCAGTGAGATTCATCTGCGCGTACAGCCGCTTTGAACGTTTCCAGATCAGCAGACTGAACAAGAAGACGCGGGCGCGCTTCGCTCAGGTTGTCTAGGAAAGAAAGGTCAAAGTCACGCTTTTGTACTTCGATTGGGAGTAGGTCTACAAGGTTACCTGCTGAAGTATCGTTCTCCAGCTTCATCTTCCTGATCGCATCAAGAGATTTTTGGTTGCTCATGCTAACTCTCTTATTTCAAATTGAGTGAAAGGGTATGGGATACAATATACGTCTTATTGTAATACAATTAAATGACTTTCGTCATAAAATTGTATTTTTAATAGTTTTTCGTGACCTAGGTCAGATGTTTGGACGAATCGTTGATGATAACAACAAGAGTCACATTCAATTGAATCATATGTTTCTCTTTAATCATCGAGTGTACGCAACATCATCAGTGTCTATAGTATGAGGATAAGAATAGACGATTGGATAGAAAAAAAGCACCATTTTGTTACAAATGGTGCTTTTTGTAGATTTCATCGTGCGTTCAGTTAGAACTCTCAATTAGTGATCGCTTAAGTTAACCTTTTTTTAAGCTAAAACTATGATTCTCATTCGGCTGATTGAACGCCAGAAAATTAGACCTACACAGCAACACGACCAATAAAAGCCAACACAAATAACGACTGTTTATTGCAGCCCCTTGACGCTCCACGGTCGTTGTATCAGTCTCGCGAGCTTCAATATATTCAACCGTGGCACCAAAGATTGGCATCAACTTCACCGCGACAACATATTCTGTTTCCGACCCTTCTCCGCAGGTGGCGAAATGTGAACTATCATCGTAGCTACTTTCACATTTAATCGCTGTGGCAGAGATAACGCCCGCGTCATTAATGTCACTAGCCGAGATGATGCGGTAGTGGTTGTTGTCATCGCTATAAACGCCACCATGTGTCAGATCATCTAGCCACCAAGCTTGACTGTTAAAGCGCGCTACACGCTCTGAGTCACTCCCTTCGGTATCATGCGGGTAAATAAACCCTCGACGACGACGTGAGGTGCCATCCATCTCCGCCAACTCTTCAGCATCGACTTCACCCACTATCTCGTTATATTTGTTGATAGCGCCCAGTTCACCACCAGCACCGCTAAAGAAAATAGCCTGCCCTAATGAAGAGAAATAGGTGGCGGATGGTGATGCGACTGACGCATCAGAGACAAACATCCGATTTGCTGCCGCGTTGTTTTCTGGAATGTCACCGTCTCGCTTCGCTTCCCCAATCACTATCAAGTTTTCATTGATGTCTTTGGCAACTGAGTTGGTGTAATAGTAGGTATCATCGCTTTCCAGTTTTGCTCCGGAAATGAACACCGTCTCCCAGGCTTCACTCTCAACACTGAACGTGTCGCTCGCGCTCGGTCTGAAAATTGCGGCTTGCATTAACATGTAGTCATCATCATTCAGCTCTGTGTTATAACCAACCAGAACTGGTAGGCCATCATATTCGCTGTCTGTACGATTGATTACAGCTGCGCCTCTTACACTTGCTTGGGCACTGGCCTCATCATAATTATCATAATCACTGTCCCAATCTGAGACGGAAAAACGGGTGCTGCCTTCGTCCGATACAGACCAAACAAACGCTTTGGTGGCAAACCCGAAGTTTTGACACTGCGCTAGGTTTGCTGGCGTGTCACTATCGACACAGTCAGAAACATCACGTGAGTCATAATCCTTATCGTCATCGGTGTAGTCGAATGTCGAAACGGCAGCGCTGCCTACAATGTATTGATTGCCTGAACCAGAAGGATACTCAAAGCTATCGAACGCGAGCGTAGTACCCATATCTTCAATGATATTGGCTTCGCCCTCTTCATCAGCATAGGTCAGAGTTGTATCAGCTTGAGGTAACAAAGTGACGTAATTACTACCATCAAAATAGAAACCTCGACGACGATATTGCTGAATATAATTGCCGTAGTAATCAAAGTAACCGCTAGTGGCATTGCCTACTGCCCATCCCTCATTCGCAATCGCCTCAACAACACTATCTTGGCTCCCTTCCACCAATGACGAATCTGTACTGTATTTCTCTGCTCTATTGTCACTGTAAGTAAGCTGACCAAAAGCTTCCAAAAAACCCAAATAGATCGGCGAATACGAGGCGTAATAATACGCCTCACGCTCTTGCTCTAGCCCACCTGTGCTAGTTTCATAGTCTCCGTACCAACGAGTACTGGCCCAAGAATCACACGTCGCATAACCCAATTCGTTATAGCAGTAGGTTTCTAGATCATCATAGTTGTTATAGTAGAAATAGTTATCCACCCCAAACGCGACCTCATGGTTAAACGGAACGCCCTGCGAGCCTTGCTGACCATAGCCTGCTAAAGTGAAGTCGTCTGATAAGCATGAAGTTGTAAAACATGACTCTATCGTGTCGTCATTTGATATCGCCGTCGCATAATAATCTAACGTGTCCGTGTCTAAGGTCGCTTCTACTTCAATCACTCGATAAAGAGCACTTTGAGCTGCAAAGGGAAAGCACATCACCATCAGGCATGTGCGAGAAAAAGCGTCATTCATTGGTTAATCCATTCTTTTTGAACCTCGACAAAAAGTACTGAAATAAACCGACGACAATATGTGTCAAATGTGGAGATATTGAGGAGATGAATGGCCAGTTGAAATCTTAGTTTTCAGTTTACCACTAGAGACAATTAAAACAAACTGGCGTAAAAAGATAAGCCTTTTGGAACTATTGAGCATAAGCTCGGTCTATTACAGTTCGTTATAGCGAGATTTTATCATGAACCAGTTACATAAACCGATTGAAGAACTTTTAGCTAACGTTTCTAATCAAGACAAAGGACGCCTAAGCTTAAAGGACCTTCTTGATGCTGAAGCCAAATATCTGCGCACAATCGAGCGATTCTTAAACTATCGTTTTCCACAAAGCAGTGTGACGTTCTCTGCTAGCGATATCGATAGAGATCGAATGATCAGTATTGGGTTAGTGAACTCAAACAGTGAAGAAACGACTTCGGTTCGCCAACGTATATCAGAACAACTAATTCAAGAAGCCTCGCAAGGGCTGAAAGAAAGTATCGACACTTTGAAAAGTCATATTGACGCGCTGTGTAAGAGTGCAACGCTGAAAGGTATATGTGTCTCTTAAAACCCCCTCCCCAAAAATATCGCTATAAAAGTATTTCTATCGCTTCTTTAGCAACAGGGAAAACTGAGACAACTAACAACAATGACATTGCAACATTAAAGCGCTTTCGACTTTCAGTAGTGGTGAGCGCACTTTGGAGCATCGAGCCAAACAACAACCAAACGGCGACACAAGGGAATGACACGACAAAAAATGTCCCTGCTATCGTCATAACCTGTGATAGGAAGTTCTCTGAACCACTAGTAAAGGCCGCAATTGCCCCTGTTGCGACGATCCACGCTTTCGCGTTCACCCATTGAAATAGCGCGCCCTTGATAAATGATAAAGGTTTGCCCTTTTCATCCTGCTCAACACCTTGCTGAGAATGGGCAATTAACCAAGCTAGATACAATAGATACGCAACGCCAACGCACTTGATGATCAAATGTAAACTTGGAAACTGTTCAAACAGCGTTGAAAAGCCTAAGCCGACGAGCAATAGCATCAGAGTGAAACCAATACAGATCCCAGTTAGGAGCGGTAGTGTACGCTTGGCGCCAAAGTTGGCCCCTGATGTCATCACCATTATATTGTTGGGCCCCGGCGTAATGCTTGCTGATATGGCAAAAAGTATAATTGAGAAAAAGTGTTCCATATCAGTATCCTTACCTATCTAGTGCACTGATTCAATGGGCTAATGTTTGTGGATTGTTCACTTGCGAGCTCTCGATCCCATCGACAAAAGAAACCGACCTGGCACCGATACTTTCGTGGTTGTTCTGATACCACGACTTCAATGAAAGCAAGTCTGCTGACAGGTTCACTTCAAGTTTGGGTGTAGAGCAAATATAGTGTCTCCAACCGGTACGCATACTTAGCAAGTTCTTTAGACAATACTGCATAATCTTGGTAAACATCTGCGACTCTTTTTCCGAAGAGACATTCATCTTCAAAGGCCAGTACAAATGCCCGCCAATTACGGCTTTATCTGAACCAAATGCAAGAATGTTCTGCTCTTGACTGTCAAGTGTGATGCTCGGTAGACACTCATAAACCTTGCCGTCACTCTCTAGTCGAATTCTCTGCTTGGTTACTTCAATTTTCACTAATGGCATAGATTAATCCTTCCTTTACTTGGCCGATACTCAGGCCATTGCCATCTCACCTTTGTATGCCTTCAATCAACTCAATAAGCAACTAAACACACAAAGTACAACTAAGGTAGCATAACAATGCATAACTACAGAAATATTAATAGCATCACAGCAAGTCAATTTTAGACTCAGGCTTCACACGCCCGACAAAACCATCAACTATTTGACGGTGATATTCTTTTCTTTTGTGCTTAACTCACTATATTATCAGTGTTAGTGCTATCAATAGCTCGATGATATTTGCAGGATGCATAACTCATGAAGACAATCGAACAGCAACTTTCTCGCCTTGATTTGAACCTTCTGGTGTCACTGAGTGTTTTGATCAAAGAAAAAAACGTTACGCGCGCTGCGCAGGTCCTTTACCTATCGCAACCCGCGATGAGTCGCACACTGGGGCGACTGCGTGCGCTGTTTGATGACCCACTGTTTTATCGCGAGTCTAGTGGCCTTGTACCAACGCAAAAGGCATTAGAACTGCAAGCACCGTTAGAGGAGCTGCTTCGAGCTATGCAGCATCTCATTACTAGCACCTCCTTTGACCCAGCGACGACAGAGCACGCCTTCGCAATCTCATTACCTCCACTAATGAGCCAGTTCATGTTAGCGCCACTTGCCAAAGCCTTTGTTTCTGAGGCGCCAAACGGCAGTTTAGTCGAGTTCCCGGCCCAACGAGACCCGATGAAACAGCTCGCTGATCGTGATGTCGACTTTACAATTCACATCGAAAAACCAAGCGTATCTAGTGACTTCTTATGCGAAAAAATTACCTCAACCTACCCTTTGTTTTATGTCGCGCCAAATCACCCGCTAGCCAGCAAGAAAAAAGTCAGTCTAAATAATTGCCTCACCTACCCTTTTGTTGATTTTTCACTCAACATTCAATCCCACACCGTGCTTGAAAACCCGATTGATAACTACCTTAACGAAGAGGGACTTGAGCGTAATGTGGTATTTAAAAGTGGTCATCTACTCACGCTGGTAGATGTGATGCAAAGCTCTGATACTATCCTAGTTTCATCGCATAAATTGGCAACGGTCGAAGAGTTAAACCAGAAATTAGTACCTGTTTTAGCCCTCAACAATGACAAACGTCTCCGCTTTGATATTTATTTAATCGAGCATAAAAGGACAATGGAAAGTGCCCCCCATCAGTGGTTAAAGCAACTGATTTTCAACACACTTACCACCAGAGAGGGTGATGATCGAGTTAATGCGAGAAACGCTTGGCAATCGCCACTGGCACCCCAGCGTTGCACGAATTCAGTCAAATAATGATACTCACATCTATCACTGTTTTGACACGAGTATCCAGTTTTATCACAGTCAGCCCAGCTCAGGGTTATGGTTTCCATTAGAGCTTTTAGACCAACCTAGCCGCTCAAACGCCGATCAGCAATGGCAAGCAAATAAGCTGGAGAATGAAATCAGTGGTGGCAGTATCAGCCAAATTTTCAGCGCATTGCGACCTTACGTGTTAGAACTGGATTTTAGCTTAGATAGAGCCGCAGACATTGCGAACATTAAGAAACGAACACTGCAGCGTCGTCTTAATCAACATGGTCTGACTTTCAGAAGTTTGCGCGACAATCTCATTGCAGATATTGCGCTAGAGCAGTTACAAAATGGAAGCAGTGTATCGCATGTGGCCATGAACCTCGGCTATGCCAGCATTTCACAATTTTCACGCGCATTTAAGCGTATTACGGGGATTGCGCCCTCGAAGGTGACGTCAGCATATTGATCAAAAAAGGAGTGCTCACTGAGCACTCCTCTATTCATTCACAACACGTCACTTCTTATAAAGCGTAGTTATAGCTTCATCGTTTGATTATTTGACATAGCAGCGAGTGCCGCGTCAGCAAGTGTCAATGCAATCTCTCCATCAATACCAGTACAACAAGGCTTCTCGCCATTCAATACATCAACAAAATGTTGCCACTCAGCCACATACGCCTGCTGATAACGCTCAAGGAAGAAGTATTGCGGTGTTGCCTGAGTTTGTCCGGCTTGAGCACTGATGCTGACCAAGTTTTCCGTAGCATTAGCCACTTGGAGCATACCTTTTTCACCATGTACTTCAATTCGCTGATCATAACCATAGCCAGAGCGACGACTGTTATGAATGGTTGCCATTGCGCCTGAAGGGAAATGCAACACCACGACACTGGTATCAATGTCGCCTGCTTTTCCAATCTCTGGGTCAACCATGCAACTGCCATGTGCTGTGACAGACACCGGCTCTTCACCGAGTATAAATCGAGCCATATCTAAATCATGAATTGTCATGTCTCTGAACATGCCACCGGAAGTTTTTGAGTACTTAGCCGGTGGTGGCGACGGATCACGCGAGGTAATAATCACACTTGCCGTTGTCCCTATCGCCCCCTCAGTTAACGCCTTCTTAAGCGCGTTAAATTGTGGATCAAAACGGCGATTAAAGCCTAACAGAAACGGGACCTTATGCTGCTCTACTACGCCAAGGCAGTCACGCACACGGCTTAAATCAAGATCGATCGGCTTCTCACAAAAGATGGCTTTTCCTGCCCGTGCTGCCATTTCAATGTAATCGGCATGAGTGTCTGTCGCAGAGCAAATGGCGACTGCATCCACTTTAGAATCATTAAACGCCTCTTCGACAGTTTGGCGAATAACACCGGGGTATTGCTCACAAAACTGCTCTGCAAACACATCGTAAGACTCGACAAGTGAATACAAACAAGTATTGGGGTGACTAGCAATGTTAGTCGCATGCACTTGACCAATACGGCCAGCACCAAACAGTGCAATATTAAACATGGGAGACTCCTTAAAGAGAGTACTTAAGGCGTTACTCACTACAGTTTGTCAGCAGTGATAACGCCCTAAGGGGAGGTGAGAGATCAGTAATCAGTGTCTAAAAGAGACGCTTCATACCAGCAAGCATATCGCTGGCGATATCGTGATAATCCCCTTCCCATAACTGGTCATTGAGGTACTCGCCTGAATAGAAGCCTTCATAGCCAGTCTGACGGATTGCATCTACCCACTCTTTTAACGGAATATCACCCTGGCCGATGATGTGACCGCGTAACTCTCTTTCATCAGGCCACGCTTCCAATTCAGCAGGTCGCCCACCATCGGAAATGTGGACGTTGTAGATAAGTGACGGATCAATCGCGGCCATTTGCTCTAACGTTGCGCCTCGACATGCCCACAAATGCCAAGTATCAAGAACGAAACCGAAGTTGTCGCGCCCAACCGCATCGTGTAAACGATAGTAATCTTCCAGTTTGGCAATAGGCGTCCAAGCCGCTCCTTCATACTGGAAGCGAATGCCGTAATTTTTACCGATATCGGCAATTTGACGAATGTTCTGTGCCGTGAGCTCAATATTCTGTTGCTTAGTTAAGCCATTGAGCCCCTCAAATGCGTTCAACTGTATCGTCGGGGCACCGATCTCTTTGGCAAAGCGACACAATATTTCCGTATCTGAGAACAGCTTGGCTTTACGCTCTTTATCCGTCACCTCTATCGCCCCAATAATATCAATAGCTGTCGGTTCAATACCAAACTCATCCATTCTCAATTTCAGCTGAGATGCGGTAAGACCAGCGTTAATATAACGCCACAGTTTTTCAGTGTGAATTTCAAGACCTTGATAACCAGTCTCTTTTGCTAGACGTACATCAGAAAGAATATTGCTGTGCAGTGAGCACATTCCGTGGAGTGCGAAACGCATGGGGATAACCTCTTTGTTTACCCTCTCTACATTCAAACATTAATAAGGTGAATTAATTATTTAAATGTATTGTCGGGCTTAATTGTACAAATTAAAGCCGAACGAATCCGCAGTACTATTTTCAAATAGCCCTGGCTAACTGATTAATTGGGAAAGTCATTGGCAACACTATTGCTAACAACTCGATGTCTAACCCTACTGGTTTCGTTCAGATACGGTTTACTTTACTTCTTGGCAAATAAGACTAACGGCTAGAGTTTGCGCCAGATACATTGAAGCACTTAAAGAGCGGAAGCCCATTAACTCACCCTCTTCAACCTCAAAGCACACTTCCATCTTACTGCCGTGTGGAGTCATCTGATTATCGGTGATACAAACAATAGGGACATTCTTTTTGCAGGCATCATCAATCAGCTCACTCGTCTCTTGAGCGTAGGGTGCATAGGTAATGGCAAATAGCACATCATCTTCATTCATACGTCTCGTCAAAGGCGATAACATACCACCATGATCATCGAGAAGAACCACATCTTTATCTGATTTCATCAATGCGTACCACAGATAAAAAGCGACTGGGTAAGCACGACGTGTGCCTTGGATATAGATGGTCTTTGCTTTATCCATGATGCTCACTGCACGCTCTAGTTTCTGCGGAGAAACTGACAGCTGAAGTTGCTCTAAAGCTTCAATATTGGCGTGGCCAAAGTCTTGGAAGATCGCCTGTGGTGCATCTTGAGGCACATCTTCCATCTCACGAGCCTTGCGAACTCGCTCTTTGTAATCTCTTGGCCTATTAAGATACTGCTCACGGAACAGGGCCTGCATGGAAGAGAATCCATCAAAGCCCATAGCGTTGGAGAAACGGCTTAATGTGGACAGCGGCACATTCGCTTGATTTGCAATGGTCGCCATCGTTTCTACCGCCACCAACATAGGTTGCTCAGTAACGAAATTGGCGACTTGTTGTAGACGACTACTTAATCCATCGTAGCGCTTAGAAATTAACTCTTTTAGAGTGTCTAAGTCTTGCGGTGCACCCACTTCTAAATCCATCATTTAAACTGCTCTCCTTTATATTACCGAATGCAGCGAATAAATAAACTGTCCCCAATCAAAGCGTTGGGGACTTTATTTTAAAATAGCAGTTCGAAATTACGAATTGCTTCTTGTTTTACATGTGGCATGGCCTTGCGCATGAAGTAGATACGATCAAACTTGTCCGTCTCTTCATTCATATAATCGCGTAAGTTATGACCTAATGCCTGACGCAAACAGGTACCAATATTGAACTTAGATACGCGGCTTAACTTCAACTTAGCAATATCTTCATCCTTGATACCACTTGTGCCGTGAATCACCAAAGGCGTAGACACTTCATTGGCAATACGATCAAGACGACCAAAATCAATTGTACTTGTAGGCTCTGTTAATCGATGTACGTTCCCGACTGAGATTGCGACACCATCAACACCCGTTTCTTGTGCAAAGCGAGCGGCATCTTCTGGCTCAGTAAATATGGACTTGATATGGTCACGCCCTTCTTCATACGGCACTGATCCGATCTCACCTTCGACTGATGCCCCTAACGCGTGCGCAACTTCAACCACTTTACGTGTACGAGCAATATTCTCGTCAAGGGTAAGCTGTGAGCCATCGAACATCACTGAGCTAAAACCTGCTTTTAGCGCGCGATAGACGACTTCCTCTTCATAGGTATGGTCGAGGTGTAAGCAAACAGGTACAGACGCGTTATTCGCTAGGTTTAAGAACATCGCAGCCGCGGTTTCCACACCATAAAAATCTGCAACATCCTTGTTGCAAGCGAGGATAACCGGTTTGTTTACTTCCTCTGCAGCTTCTACGACTGCTCGGGCATCTTCGTAACCAAACACATTGAAACACGGTACAGCGTAATTTGACCTAGCGGCTTGAGGCAGCAACTCTTTTAATGAAACTAGCATAGCAATCCCCTATTTAAACTTAGCAATCATGTCTTTGATGCCAGGGATCGTTTCGACTTGGTATTCATGGTGCGGGTCGAAATGCTGAATCAAAGATTTCTCTGTTTTGCCGACAATAATAGTGAAGTAGTACATCTCGTAGCCTGGTGCCGCAACGCTTGGGTGATAACCTTTATCAATGGCAATCACTGAACCTGTTTTGACATGGTAAACCGGACCTAAATCATCTTCATGTTCATACAAGAACTGCGCACCGAAGCCAAACTCAGGATTGAAGCGGAACTGATACACCTCTTCATATAAGGTTTCTTTGCTGCCATCTTCTTTGATGCGGTTTTCATCGTGCTTATGTGGCGGGAAGCCAGACCAACCGCCAGCACCAACAGTAAACAGCTCACTCACCAATAAACGACCGCGCTTCTCAGAGTTTGACTGACCAAGAACATGCTTGATCTTACGGTGCGTTTTGGTGTCATCAGAGCCATACTGCACAATATCAACGGTGTCTTCGCGCACACAGAAAGGTTCTAACGAAGCTTCGAACTTACCGCCGGCAATCATGATGTCAGCGTTATCACTGACACAAGAAATCTCCGCTGTGTATCCGAGTGGAACGTAAACTGCTTCAGGATTACCATCCCATACTGACTTACGCTTACCGATGTTGTCGAATGTTTCGCTTGTGCCATCTTTTGAGACAGTGATACAACAGGTTCCACCTGCAAGAACGATCACGGTTTCGTATCCTTCAACACTGTGGTCAAATTTTTCGTTTTGTTTTAAGAAGACTTGGTTGAAATAGCACAATGGCGTGACTTCGTCATTTGCGCCAACGATAGCTTCATTCTTGTTGTCAAAAGGTGGAATATGTTTACCCATTTTTGTTTTCCTCACTAGAGCCTTAAACTAAGGCTGCAAATCCTTCACTAACCTGCTTGGTATAAAAAACCGGGCCACGATGGTGTGTAAATCATTATCAGTTCCCCTCAAACGATATACCGGCCCGGGAGACATAAGATTGAGGCGTCAGTGCCGGACACACTGACTGACCTCTTAACTTCTCGTCTCAATAAAGTCGAATAACTGCTCTTTGGTTGGCATCGCTTCAGTACAGCTGTCACCACTCACATTGATTGCGGCTGCGGCTGTGCCGTTACGTACACCCTCTTCAAGCGAACCACCTGTTGTTAACGTCCAAACAAGCCCTCCAGCAAATGAATCACCTGACCCAAATGGCTTATTCGCTTCTACGCGGAAGATACCTTGCTCAAACCTGTGACCATCACGGCAGTAAACTTTTGAGCCAAACTCGCCCGCTTTGATGACGACAATCTGCGTGTTCTCACACAGGAAGCGCTCTGCTGTTTGATCATCATCGGTATTGCCCGGAGCCAGTACTGTTTCCATCATGTCGAACTCTTCGCGGTTACCAATCACGATGTCGGATAAGCCTGCTGCAATGCCGTAGTAGATAGAGGCATCGGTATCCGTACGCCATGAGTAAGGGCGGTAGTCAACATCCAATACAACCAATGTATTGCTGCGACGAGCGTGTTGCATCGCAATCAAGGTTGCTTCACGACTTGGGCTTTCCGAAAGCGCGGTACCGGTGACTACCAGCACTTTTGATTTCGCGATGTACTCAGGGTCAATCTCTTCTGGTTGGATGGTTAAATCAGACGCATTGTTGCGGTAGATGATCACCGTGCAGTCTTTTGGCTTCATCTCTGTAAACGCAACCGATGTGCGAGAGCCAGAACCATCCGATTTCATGCCATCAAGGTTAATACCCTGCCCTGACATATACTGCTTAACGTAGTCACCAAACGAGTCTTCAGCGACACAACCGATGAAACCAACGTTACCACCTAGCTTGCTTACCGCGACTGCGATGTTAGCAGCAGATCCACCGACAAACTTGTTAAAGCCAGAGATGTCTGCCATGTCCGTTTTTGACTCACGAGCGTAGAGATCTACGCCCGCACGTCCTAAAACGATGGCATCCAACGGTCTATTTTGTTGAAGTGCAATTATAGTCATCGTCTTTCCTATTACTTGTATTCAACCCAAGCCGCACCTTGATCGGCTGACTCAACACATTTCTCACATAGACGCACGCCTTCAATACCTGCATCAATGCCTGGGAACCAAATGTCCGCTAGTGCTGCTTGGTCATCTCGGTTCGCCGCATCAAACGCCATCGCAAAGCGGTGGTATAAGTTTGCCCAAGACTCGAAGTAACCTTCAGCGTGACCACCACCAACGCGGTTTGATGCAACGCCTTCCGCGTCTTGATACAGGTAACCCATGCCGCGCTCTAATACGCGAGGCGCTTCACCTTGTACTTCAAAACGAAGTTGGTTTGGATACTCATCCCACCATTCGATTGACGCTTTTGAGCCTACGATGCGGATTTTTTGTTGGTGCATAGAACCTGCGTTCACCGCAGATGCCCAAAGTGTGCCTACCGCGCCACCTTTAAATTGCAGCATGATGTGCGCGTTATCTTCTAGCGGTGCACGTGATGCAATAAAGCTCTGACGCATACACGCTAGACGGTCGATTTCTAGGCCTGTCATCACTTCACTTAGGTAGAAGGCGTGTGTACCGATATCACCAAGTACATAAGTAGGACCCGAAACTTCTGGGCTTACACGCCACTTCAAGCCTGGATCATTTTTTTCGTACTCTTCATTGTGGAAACCGTGCGCGAACTGCATGTTCACAACGCGAATCTCACCGAGATCACCACGTTTCACCATTTCACGTGCCTGCTGCACCATTGGGAAACCTGTGTAGCCATACATCACGCCAATCACTCGATTGCGCTCTGCTGCAATCACTTTTAGCTCTTCCGCTTCTTCTGTAGTGAACGTAATTGGCTTTTCACACACAACATGCAAATTCGCTTCAAGCGCTGCTTTGCAAATCTCATAGTGTGTTGAGTTTGGTGTCGCAATCGAAACCGCTTGAATACCATCTTCACGCTGCGCTTCTTGCTCAAACATCTCTTTGTAGCTTGCGTAGCAGCGGTCGCCATCAACACCTAAGTTTTCACCGAAATCGCGGCAACGCTGTGGGTCTAAATCAAACGCACCCGCAACAAGCTTGAACAAGCCATCACGCGTCGCTGCGTTGCGGTGTGAGTAACCGATTTGGCTGCCACGGCCACCACCGACCATAGCCCAGCGAATAGGTTGTTCAAAATGACGCTCTTCATTAAACATGTCAGACTCCTTGGTGGGCTCTTGCGAGCCCTATTCGTATTTGGTTTAAATCTTTAAGAAAAATCGGTTTTAGACGCCAGCACGTTGAGTCGAGCGGCCTTCTTCCCAATCCGCGACTTTCTGCGCGGTGGTGTCATTGCGAGTCACTTCAGGTAGACCCACTTCCCACCAACAATCACACTTAGACCATGCAGCAGGTGATACTGGGTCAATGTCCAATACAATCACGTAGGTACGGTCAGCTTCTTTAGCGCGTAGGAATGCGGCATCCAGTTCATCAACAGAAGTGAGTTTTTCACTGATCGCCCCTTGAGCTTCTGCGTGTTTTGCGAAGTCGACTCGTGCAACTTCACCATCTGGGCGGCGACAATCTTCTAGTAGGTTGTTAAATGATTCATTACCCGTGTTGTTCTGAAGCTTGTTGATCACCGCAAAACCGCCGTTATCACATACCACAACAATCATCTTGTGGCCGGTTAATACCGAAGAGTAGATGTCTGAGTTTTGAATCAGGTAAGAGCCATCACCTACAAGTACCACGACATCATTATCTGGATTCGCCACTTTAGCGCCCCAACCGCCCGCAATCTCGTAGCCCATGCATGAGAAACCAAACTCAACGTCAAATTTACCGATTTGGTAGTTCTGCCAGTTCATTGCCAACTCGGCAGGTAAACCACCCGCAGCGGTCAGTACGGTATCTCCTGGCTCCATTGCCTTGTTTAACTTGCCAATCACTTCGGCATAAGAAGTCAGACCCGGGAGTAACTCACCTTCTTGCGGATTAGTGCGACGGTGTACCAACGCCTTCCACTCATCAGCTTGCGCTTTCGCTGTTGCTGCCCAGTCATCGCCACTGCGGAAATCACCAAGTAGGTTAGAAAGCTCAACCAAGCCACGTTTTGCATCCGCTTTAACTGGGATTGCGCGGTGCTTAATCGCATCAAAACGCGCAGTATTGATGGTGACCAGCTTCATATTAGGGTTCTTAAATACACTCCAAGAGCCTGTTGTGAAATCTTGCAAGCGAGTGCCGATAGCAAGAACAACATCAGCGTGTGCTGCCATGTAGTTGGCTGAATCTGAACCTGTCACACCAATTGGTCCTGCGTTTAGCGGGTTGTCTTGCAGCATAGTAGCGCGACCCGCAATCGTCTCAACGACTGGAATATTGTGCTTTTTAGCGAATGCTGCTAGCTCATCAGTTGCCAATGAGTAATGCACACCACCACCAGAAATAACGAGTGGCTTCTCTGCGCTAAGTAGCGCTGCTTTTGCGTCTTCTAAATCTGCCTGCTCAGGCTCTGGGCGGCGAATACGGTGTACTTTTTCTGCAAAGAAGACTTCAGGGAAGTCGTAAGCCACGCCTTGGATATCTTGTGGTAAGCCGATAAATGCTGGGCCACATGTTTCTGGGTCTAGCATGGTATCAATTGCTTGAGGCAGTGAATGCATCAACTGTGTAGGTGAAATGATGCGGTCCCAGTAACGAGTCAATGGCTTAAATGTGTCATTACATGTAATCGATGGATCGTAAAAGTTCTCTGGCTGTTGAAGCACCGGGTCAGGCAAACGGCTGACATACGCATCACCAGCAATAAGTAACACCGGAAGACGGTTAGTATGAGCAATACCGGCTGCAGTCACCATGTTGGTTGCACCTGGGCCGATTGAGCTTGTTGCTATACCAATACGCTGGCGTCTATTAGCTTTAGCGTAAGCAATAGCCGCAGTCGCCATCGACTGCTCATTCTGCCCACGCCAAGTTGGAATTTTGTCTTCAATGTTTTTCAGTTGCTGTCCAAAACAAGTCACATTGCCGTGACCAAAGATGGCGAATGCAGCACCGAAAAGCTGCTCTTTTTTACCATCTACTTCAATCATTTGCGCTGCGAGGTATTGTGCTAATGCTTCGGCAACAGTTAAGCGTACAGTATTCATTGTCTTCCCCGGTATCATTATTATTTATTACTCATCAGCTACAGGTAATAAGGGTGTCAGTAGCTTGAGAAGTTGGGGGGACAGGCCCCCCAGTTGTGTCTTATAGGCCGTACTTTTTCGCGTAACCTGTAATGTTCTCGTAAGCGGTTTTCGCGTAAGTCAGAGGGTGTGCTTTCGCTGGATCTTGCTCTGCTTCCACTAGCAACCAACCTGAGTAGTTGCGTGCTTTCAGTGCAGCGAAGACATCATCGTAGTCAACATCGCCAGTGCCCGGTACGGTGAACACACCGTCTAACACAGCGTTAAGGAACGATTTATCTGCGTCACGTGCTGTTTTCATAACGTCTAGACGTAAGTCTTTAAAATGCATGTGGCCGATACGATGACCCCAACGCTCAATCATCGTTACTGGATTACCGCCACCGTAAGTGATGTGGCCTGTATCAAGTGTTAGGTGAACCGCGTCGCCAGAGAACTCCATCAGCAAGTTGATGTCATCTTCTGTTTCACAAATTGTGCCCACGTGATGGTGGAAAGAGAGCTTGATGTCATGCTCGTTAAGTAAGTACTCAGCGACGGTTGTTAGCTTTTCACCGTATGTTTTCCACTGATCCATAGTAAGAATCACACGCTGAGAAAGTGGAGTGTTGATATCACCGTGAACCGTGTTACTCACCTCACCATATACCATCGCTTTACAGCCGGCTGCTTTTAGTAGCTTGATGTGCTCTTGCATCGATGCAATCTCTTCTTCTGCAGATAGCGTCATAAGATTGCCGCTGTACCAACCTGATGCTAGAACCAAACCGTGTTTTTCTAATAACGGGATCAGTACTTCAGGCTCGCGAGGGTATTTAGTGCCAAGTTCAGTACCTGTAAAGCCAGCTTCTGCCATTTCACTTAGACACGTTTCCAATGGGATATCACCGCCAAGTTCTGGCATGTCGTCGTTTGTCCAAGTCAGTGGGCTAATTCCGTATTGCACGTTGCTCATTTTTATTCTCCAACGAAGGTGTTTTATTTAGGGAGGTGAAATAAAAGTGTTAGTTATTGTGGAGCACTTTCTTTTCACAAATTGTGTTTCACTGGAAATTACATTAACCAAAAAAAACCGAATTGAAAAATATTTTTCATTCTTAATTTCATTTGTGAATTTTATGTTAGAAAGTAAAAAACCCCTTATATAACGGGGCTTAAAGAGTCAGTTTGACACAGATCTCATATTTTTAAATACATTAAAATCAATAGGTTATGCAAATTGTATGATTTGAAAAATGTTTTCCATACTTTGATAGAGATAACACTTTTCAGTATTAGATCCATTACACCTCTAGTCTTACACACCATCTACACCTATGATGATTATCGCCAACGCAATGAAAAATAATTTCCACACTGATAAATCTATAAATGCGTGGCTATATAGATATCCAATACACGTACCCTACAAACGCGGTATTGGCCATTACCCAACTGGCGCTGATTCGATGGTTAAGCAAAAGTTCGGGGAATCTAATAAAGGAAAATATAATGGAAGCAACCTCCAATGCCGAAGTACGAAAACACAATATCGCCTATATCGTCAGAATCTGTTGTATCGCAGCCCTCGGTGGGATACTCCTAGGTTATGACACAGCGGTAATTTCGGGAGCTATCGGACCAATCCGGGAGTACTTTGGACTTTCTGCCGCTCAAACCGGTTGGGCAGTATCCAGTGTCGTTTTAGGTAGTATCATTGGCGCTGTCAGCGCTGGTTGGGCCGCATTAAAATACGGTCGTCGCAACACCCTCTTCATCGCAGCAATGCTCTTTATCATTTCAGCCATTGGCTCTGCCTTTGCTCCAACGTTTACGTTTTATGTCATGCTGCGCATCGTCGGTGGTGTTGCTGTCGGCCTTGCTTGTGTGGTTTCGCCAATGTATATGTCTGAAGTCGCACCAAAAGACTTCCGCGGGCGAGCAGTTAGTATGTTCCAACAGTCCGCGGTTATTGGTCAAACCGGGGTTTTCTATGTGAACTACCTTATTGCAAAAGGCATGTCTGAAGCATGGCTGGTTGACCTAGGTTGGCGTTGGATGTTGGGTTCAGAAGTAATACCTGCAGCCATTTTTGCAGCCCTTTTGTTTATTATTCCTGAATCTCCTCGCTGGTTGGTACTAAAAGGTCGCGTAGCTGAAGCAAAAGCAACCCTATCACGCATCTCTAACCCTAAACACGCTGATCGCCTAATCTCTGAAATCCAAGATTCACTCAAAGAAGCCGCTGGCTCAAAAGGCAAAAAAGTTAGCCTTCGCTCGCCGCTGTTGTTTGCCATTCTGGTTATCGGTACGTTCGTTGCGGCGGCTCAGCAATTAACGGGTATCAACGTTATCATGTACTACACACCAGAAATCCTAAGACCTATTACCGGTTCTACTGAAAATGCACTGTTCCAAACAACGTTTGTCGGCTTAGTGTTTATTGGTGGTAACGCTCTTGGTATGTACCTCATCGATAAAGTCGGCCGTCTTCCACTGATGAAATACGGTACACTTGGCTGTGCACTTGGTATGTTTGTTGTGGGTCACGTACTCTACAATCAAACGGAAGGCTACGCGGCACTATTTGCATTGTGTCTATACGTTGTGTCTTACGCGACATCGTGGGGCTGTGCATGCTGGACGATGATCTCTGAAATATTCCCGAACAGCATTCGCTCAAGAGCGATGGCCATTGCAGTCGGCGCACAATGGTTCACAGGCTTCCTAGTCACTCAATCGTTCCCAATGATTAATGATAACGCGTACTTACAAGAGAACTTTAACGGCGCATTTGCTTTCTGGCTCTTCGCTATCCTATCTCTGATTTGTATGTTTATCGTTGTGAAATACGTGCCTGAAACGAAGGGCGTTGCACTTGAGAAAATGGAAGAAGCAATGGCGGAAAAATTAGGCAAAAAAGCACCAGAAAAACATTCTGAAGCTCACGCTTAATCTCCATTTTTAACTAAAAAAGGAACAGAGCTCCCTACCTCTGTTCCTTTTTTGCTTTTAGTAAGACTTATACGAGGAAAGTAGTATGCTCGATAAAATGGCATTTTTCGTTCATGTGATCCGCTCTGGCTCAATCTCATCTGCTGCACGCCTATCGAATATTTCTGTTTCTGCCGGTAGCCGTTGGCTACAAGACTTAGAGCAACACTTTGATACCACACTCTGTCGCCGTTCAAACCGCTTACTTGAAGCCACTCAAGCGGGTCAAACCCTATATGAGGAATTTTCTCCCTTAGTCGACTCAGCAGAGCGCATTAGCCGCAAACTTGAAGGGTTCCAAGACCATGAAAAAGGCCACATCACCATTGCCTGCACCCCTGTCTATGCAAACCACTTCTTGATGGATAAAATCGCTGAGTATTCCAAGCTCAATCCTTTAGTCACATTCAATATCAACGTGACACCTTGGGCACTGGATCACGCCAGTACGTGTGACTTAATGATCAGCGCTAATGCTCATTTTCAAGGCTATCGCGAAAAAGACCTGCTACTCGTTAAGCGCGAACTCATGCAATGCCCTTTCGTTGTGGTCGCTTCTCCAAATTACCTTGAGCTACGCTCACGTCCTTCCGAACCTCAGCAGTTGAGTGAACACTCTTGCCTGATGGCCACCACACTGACTGGAAGCAATGACTGGATCTTTCGTAAAGGTCTCGAAAACATGATGCTAAAGGTACCGAAAACCATAGAGGTGAATGACAGTGATCTGTTGCTCAATGGCACGATAAGAGGCGCAGGTGTTGCTTACCTACCCGAGTTTGTGGTGCAGCAAGCCTTAAATGCACGTCAACTAGAGCTTCTGCTTGAAGACTATGAAACCAGTATTTGGAGCTTGAACCTCTATTATCACTCACAAAAGAATGCCTCTGCAGTCGCGACGCGCTTTAAGGACTTTTTGCTCAGTGATGTGACGCAAGCCAATCCTGCGGTTCGACAGCTAAGGGCGTAAGCTGGCTATTCAAAATAACTCAATATAGAACGCAAAAGGCGATACAATGTCGGCGCCGCGAAATCGCAGCACTGGTAACCACTCACAGAAACCATTAAGTAGCCTTATATGTCTAAAAATTTCAATTTCACTACTGAATACACCCTCAACAAGCCTTTTCTTGCTGAGTGTTATGATCAAACTAGCCAACCGACTCAGTTTCCGAAAGACTACGTAAAAGGCTTTCTCTTTCTCGTTTTTGGCGTCGCCTTGTTGGAGTTTGAATTGCTGCCGAACGGCTATGTGGGCTGGTTCTTTGTTGTGCTGAGTGTTGTTGAAGTAATGAGTGTTTACTTTAAGAGAACTTGGTGGCTCTGGCGACAAACGTTCAGTTCAAAATCCAGCAAAGTCACACTCCAAATTAACGCTCAGAGTGTGAATTACAAAAGTGGTAAAATTGATCGAAACATTACTTGGGCTGAAATAGACCAAATTGAGCAAACTGATTTAGGGCTTATCCTTCACCTAGGAAAACAGCGCCAATATGTCAGTAAGTCATGTTTGAATGATGACGCTATCTTGTTCATGTTAAAACAGCACGCCGATTCACATTCCGAGCAACAGTAATATACTTTCGCTAAATTGAGTGAAATCTTCAACGGTCTTCTTAGCCTGCCAATAACGAAGAAAACCCATCAATACTCAGCTTTGCTCCTGAAAGAAACAGGAATAGGTAGCAAAGCTGGTAGATGCGCTCTTGGCTCACTCGATGAAGCAAATATACCCCTAGCTTTACCCCAATAGGCGCGAGCGGCATTAATACTAAAGCTGTCATTAAGTTCGTTGAATCAAACTCTCCGAGTGCGATATAGGGGATCAGTTTTGCTACGTTAATAATACCGAACAAAACGGCCATCGTGGCGATCAACGTCACTTTAGGCAGCTTTAACGGCAATAGATAAATACTCGCTGGCCCACCGCCTGCGTGAATCGCTGTGCTAGAAAAACCGCTTAACGTACTCCAAACCCATGCTGAGAAGCGACTGGGTGTCCCGTCTAACTGTTGGTTGCTAAACCAGTATTGCAGGCAAAAAAACAGCGATAATAGCCCCACAGTAATTTTCAAACCCGCTTCGGGTGTGACACTCAAAAACAAACCCGCTAATAGAACCCCTAACATCGCGCCAGGCAACATCTGTTTGATAACTGTGTAATTGGCGTTTTTATAGTGATGACGAATGGCGAACCCATCCATAACCAAAAGGATCGGCAGAAGTATCGCGGCCGCTTGAGTCGGAGGAACTACCATCGCCATCAGCGGCACTGAAAGAATGCCAAGCGCGCCTCCTAGACCACCCTTGCCTATGGCATATATGAGCACGGAAGGGATCGCTAAGATATAAAACCAAGGATCGCTCAGCATCACTTGTACCTCACTTAAGCTATGGCTTGTGTCAGAAAATGACGACTACGCTTGAGATCGTTAGTTACAGCGCTTAGTTGGGCGTTACTATGCTCATGCTCCACCACCAGCCAGCCTTCATAATCGACTGACTTTAGCGCTTCTATCACTTTCTTGAGCTTCATGTCACCATCACCAAGCGGAGTAATCAAACCTTCGCTATAGGCATCGACCCACTCCAACTTGTTACGAATCGCCACTCGCAGCTTTTCAGTATTAACGTCTTTTAGGTGAACATGTTGGATTCGCTTTCCATACTGTAGAATCATTGATACAGGATCCATCCCATCGAGAAATACATGGCCGACATCCAAACATAACCCCAATCGACTCGCCGGGATCTGATGCATCACAAACTCTATCTCATCTTTATAGGAGATGTAGCCACCGATCCCCGGATGCAATAAACAACGCAGACCATACTGGCTGGCAATCTCTATGATGCAATTCAATTGTGACACCATTTGATGTTTTTTGTCTAATGACAATCGCGGTGCGGTAACGCTTTGTCCAATATGACGATATCTTTCGCTGTGTATTCCCTCCATGATTAGCAGTTTATCAACGCCTAATTCGGCAAGGTTTTTACACACGCGGTGTGTCTCCTTTAGAATACGTTCACTTTGAGTTACATCGGCAAAAGGAAGCTCTATCTTGCCTGCGCAAATCTGTAGGCCTCTTATGCGACACGCACTCTGTAGCAAACCGGTTTGGAGAGGAAAAAATCCATCTGGGCCTAACTCAATCCCTCTATACCCCGCTTCACTTGCCTCCATCAACACTTTACCCCAGCTTGGGTTCACCGCTTCAGACGCTTGTTCAATACCCCAGCAGCAAGGGGCGCACGCTACTCGATTCAGCATAATTTCATCTCCTAAGTTGATTTATCGAAACCTTAAATTTTCTTAGTGAGAAAATGTGTGATTTGTCCCTCGTATGGTGTTTGCATTTCTGCAAAGCGGCTTTGAAATTCTGCCTATATCGAACTTTTTCTCAGGTTCATACACTAGCTTCAATGACTATTTCACCGGAGTAACCCACATGGAAAGAATCTTTATTGTCGCAGCTAAACGAACCCCAATTGGGAACTTCAATGGCGCGTTTTCCTCATTATCTGCCGTTGACCTTGGTGTATGTGCGATAAAAGCGGTGCTTGAGTCTGCTGACCTTCCTGCTGACCAAATAGATGAAGTGATTGTTGGCAATGTTCTCACCGGAGGCACAGGCATGGGCCCTGGGCGCCAAGCTGCCATCAAGGCTGGCATTCCCGAGTCTGTTCCCGCGTATACCCTGAACATGATCTGTGGCAGTGGCATGAAAGCGATTATGGATGGTGCTAGTCATATTCGTGCTGGCGATGCAGAAATCGTATTAGCCGTAGGAATGGAAAGTATGTCAAATGCCGCCTATGTCTCTCCGGGACAGATACGCCGAGGCTATCGCATGGGGCATCAAACCATGGATGACAGCATCATCAAGGACGGCCTAACGGATGCTTTTCATCACTACCACATGGGAATCACGGCAGAAAACATCGCGAAACAGTTTTCATTGAGCCGTGAAGAACAGGATGCGTTTGCCCTACAGAGCCAACGTAAAGCCGCATCCGCTATTGAAGCGGGCTATTTTAGTGAAGAGATTACGCCGGTCTCTGTCAGGCTGCGTAAGCGCCAAGTTGAAGTCACTACAGACGAATACCCGAAGCTAGACTGTACATTTGACGCACTACAAGCCCTACGACCAGCATTTGAAAAAGAAGGCACGGTAACCGCAGGCAACGCGTCAGGGATAAACGATGGCGCTTCTGCACTCCTACTTGCCTCTGAAAGTGCGGTCAAAAGACATAACCTAAAGCCAGTAGCAGAGCTTATCGAGTATGGACAAGGCGCCCTCGCGCCTGAAGTTATGGGGTTGGGCCCGGTCTCTGCAATTGCTAACACGCTGACTAAAGCCGATATGTCGATTGATGAAATTGATCTCTTTGAGCTAAATGAAGCCTTCGCAGCTCAAGCACTAGGCGTCGTTCGTTCACTGACAGAGCAGCACAATATTGACGAAGCATGGCTACTTGCACGCTGCAATACCACCGGCGGCGCTATTGCATTGGGTCACCCTATTGGCGCATCTGGAAACCGCATCGTCACTACCCTCGTCCACCAGCTACAACGTACGCGCCAAGAATACGGCCTCGCTTCACTGTGTATTGGTGGGGGCATGGGAACGGCGCTGATTATTAAACGTTGTTAATGGAGAATCATCATGAAAAAAGCAGCAACTTCACAACAACTTGAAACACTACTTCATGATGGGATGACCATTATGATTGGCGGCTTTATGGCAACAGGTGCGCCCGAAAAACTGATCGACCTTTTGATTGAGAAAGACATTAAAGATATCACCTTAATCAGCACAGACACTGGCTCTCCAGGCAAAGGGGCGAGTCGCCTGATTGCCCAAAAGCGCGTCAAAAAGCTCTATGCCTCTCATATCGGTACTAACCCAGAAACGGGTAAG
Source organism: Vibrio agarivorans (assembly GCF_030409635.1). Lineage (NCBI taxonomy): Bacteria > Pseudomonadati > Pseudomonadota > Gammaproteobacteria > Vibrionales > Vibrionaceae > Vibrio > Vibrio agarivorans. The sequence continues at coordinate 764,077 of NZ_JAUFQF010000001.1, forward strand.
CAGATGAATGAAGGGACATTAGAAGTAGAGCTCGTACCACAGGGTACCCTAGCTGAGCGAATTCGCAGCGCTGGCGCTGGCTTAGGTGGTGTGCTCACACCAACAGGTTTAGGAACCATTTTGGCAGAAGGAAAACAGGTCATAGAGATTGATGGCCAATCCTTCTTACTCGAAAAACCACTAAAAGCAGACCTTGCCTTTATTCGCGGTTCTAAAGTCGATAAGCGTGGCAACGTGTTTTACAACAAAACCACGCAGAATTTTAACCCACTTATGGCTACCGCTGCGGATAAGGTGGTGGTTGAAGCAGAACAAATCGTCGAACTTGGTGACATTCAGCCTGAAGCAGTGCATACACCAAGCCTTTACGTAGACTACATCTTGATGGAGGCATAACTATGACTGCGCAATTAGAAGCGACTCAAGTCGCGAGTACTCAATTAGATAAAAATACTATACGTCGCCGAATCGCATGGCGTGTCGCCCAAGAGATGAACGATGGTGACATCGTGAATCTGGGTATAGGTCTGCCTACTTTAGTCGCTAATGAAGTGGATAAAGATGTCGAATTATTGCTGCAAGCAGAAAATGGATTGCTTGGGATTGATAGTTTAGCTTTGGAGCAACAAATTGACTTAGACCTTGTGAATGCTGGGGGGCAACACATTACAGCTATCGAAGGTGCTTGTTATTTTAACAGCGCTGATTCGTTTGCGATCATTCGTGGTGGCCATGTGGATGCGACGGTACTTGGGGCGCTCCAAGTGGATAAGTATGGCAATCTCGCGAACTGGATTATCCCGGGCAAGATGGTGCCTGGCATGGGCGGTGCGATGGATTTAGTCGTCGGAGCTAAAAGGGTTATTGTCGCAATGGAGCATACTGTAAAAGGGAAACCTAAGCTTCTCCAAAAGTGTACTTTACCGTTAACAGCTACTGGCCAAGTTGACCTGATCATCACTGAAATAGGTGTATTCAACATCACGCAACAGGGAATGGAGCTAACTGAGCTCGCACCAGAGTTTTCCATTGAAGAGGTGCAAATGGCGACAGAAGCGGATCTCATTATTTCGCCGCATCTAATTACGATGCCGACACCACATTAGCGATGACAATAAAATGGGGAGCATGGCTCCCCTCATTCTGTCTGTAACAAAGAAATTTAATGTCTAATTAAGACCTCTTTTTCTGCCTAGGCTCTGGCATCTCTTCTTGAGACAAAAAGCCATCTCCATCCACATCGAACTTGGCAAAATCGTCTTTCAATGGTCCTTTGACTTCGTCTTCACTCAGCAGTCCATCACCATTGGCATCTAACTCCTCAAATGTCGGCGGCTGTCGTGGCGGTTGGTTAGCAAAGGCCATTGAGCTTAATCCAACACCAGCAAAAACAACGATCATCACAGGCAATAACTTTTTCATCACTGTATCCTTCTATCTTTTTGGAGAACAGCCTTACTCTGACGTTACAATGTGTTTCAATTGTGGAGAAAGCATGGATTTTAACTTATGTATTCAATGAACAATGAATCCTCGATGCTATAACACATCGTACAACAGAACCCCTAAACTGAATCGATTGACCTTATGATCAAAGTCAATCAGGCTCTCCCCATAACCATAATAGTACTGAGCATACAGTTTGACCGCCTTAAATATGGGATAAGCCATATTGACTTCAACTGCCCCTTTGTTATTGCTGGTTAGGTTGTTACGCAGCAGCACACCATAGAAAGCCCCATCATGTCGATAACCTAAGGTGAGTTCTCCGTAGCCCATATAGTCCTGGATATTCGGGTTATCATCTTTGTTGTCTGGGTCTGGGATTCGATACCAAGGTTTTAGAGAGATCAAGTAATCATCTTTACTGAACACTAGATTCGCGTACACACGATTCCAACTACGAGATAACTCTTTGTCTTCTCCATTCGAGTGATGAATAAAGGCATAATCGGTTTGCACCAAATCAAAACCAAAAATTGAGATATTCGGATACGTGCTCAGCATTAACTCTGGGCTGTAATTGGTTTCTCTAAATGGTGCGGAATGAGTACCGTTATAAAGCTGCCACCATGAGGTTTGAGTATAGCCAAACCACAAATCCCAATCTTTATAGAGATCTTTCCACAATTTCAGTTTGCCACTGATTTGAAACTTCACTTCGATGCGGTCAAGTTCAGAGTCTGGGTTGGTTTCTTGCCAGTAAACATTGTTCGGTTTTTGGTTATATGAGAAAGGCAATATGTAGTTCGCTCGGTGAGGCGTGAGCTTAAAGATCTCGCGTGAATTGCCATAATCAACAATCTGCCCGAAACTCATAGTATCAAGATCTTTTTCCACGACTTGAACGTCAGCGGCTCTGTCTTCACCGTCATAGCAACTGAGACGCGCCATATCGTCTTTTATCGACTGGCATTCCTGAGAAGCAAACGCCAAACTGGGTAGCAAGGTACAAATCCAACCTATATGTTTCATTAACGCATCCTTTCGTTATTCGATTTGTCGGCGTTTTTGATGCCACAAAGCTATTTTTCAATGAGTTAAGTGTGCTTGTACTTCTTTAAGGTTGGGAAAGGATTTGGAAAAATTCAAATTAACTTGGGAACAAAATCGTTTAAAAATATGACAGTGAGGAGAATCCGTACCTATATCACGTTTTAACCTGGAAAGGCCCAGGCGACAGGGAACAATCGCCTGAACTTTATGGTTATTCTATTCACATAGCTAGGGCAATCTAGCCTTTACAGATATACCCGTACTCTTTGGCATCAACAAGATAACCTGGTTTGCCCATCTCATTTGTGCAAGCGTAGCGTGACTGGGTAATGTCACTACGGTAGCTAACACAAATGTGACCATATTCTTTACCATCGACCAACTGCCCTGCTTCACCAGACGAGGTGACACACTGCTGATAACCATGCATAGCGCCCACACCCTGCTCTGAACAGACGTAGCCATATTGCTTCGCATCAACCACTTTACCTAACTGCCCACTTGCCGTTGAGCAATACCCAGTAACGTTCTCCATAGAGCCAATATTTCCAGAATAGCCCGCATTAGCATGCCCTGCGAAAAAGACCGTGCCAGCGACTGCAATCCAAATACGTTTTTTCATGAGTTCTCTCCTCGTGAATACTAAAAAGGAGCCGAGCAAAGGGGTTTTAGAAAAGGTTGGCTCGACTCAAAAACGATCATGACACCTTGCTAGATGACATGATGTTCTACGATAAGAGACCGCCGAGTTAGCGTCTAAATTATGAGACATGTCAAACTAACTGCTAGGTTATTGAAGGAGCGTACAATTTATCCAATAGGGAAAGAACAACGGATCCGGCTTTAACACTTTGTGTCATCAAATCAGAGCTAGAATCGAATGAAAACAAACCTTCATCGGCGAGTGACAACTACTGATAGTGCCCCCCCAACCGACAATAGCAACCGCGAGAGTTCACCCTGGTGCTTGAAGTGTTTTTTTGCATCGAACTCCATTCCACCATCTTGAATCTGTAGCAAGATAGTATCTTGCATAATCGCTAAGCTGACTTTTAACAGCAAGCCCTCATTGCGTTGATTGTCGCTAGTTTGGGCCAGCCACAATAGATAACTGGTTTTGGTTCATGCGCACATTGCTAGCGAAACTTGACTGTTTGCAGAGAGGTTTTTGCGTGAGATGATATGACCAAATTCATCATAGATAGCGATCTGATAGCGATACTCTGCACCAGCCTCAAAAAAGTCGTTGATGGTTTCATAAATGGTCATGCACTTAATATAGATAGCATTCACCTCTTGACTATCCAGTCCCTCGGTAATACCAGTCAGTCTCAATAACGCGCTCATACTTGCCACCTAGTGTTTGAACTCTTGAGTTTACTGTACGCAATGAACGTGAATATAGGGACTAGCAAATCTACTAGTCGCGGTTGGAAAAACTTCTAAACAACACTGTTCACCACTATTGGAACGATGACAGTTGAATACTCTTAACTTGAAACGACAAAACCACAAGCCGTTAGCCTGTGGTTTTTATACTTATATCAATGTGGTGCTATACAGAATAGATGTAGTAAATCTGAGCCTTCATTCGGATAATGATCCCACGAATTGCATCAAGAAAAGACAGAAGATGGCTTGGTTTTTCACCGCTAATCCATGCAAGCCCAACCGCTCCGACCGGGATGTCATAGCCTTCTGGTTCGTTGAGTTTGAGTCGAACAAAATGGTACTTGTTTTTGACATTTTTTAGCGTGGTTTGAGAAACAGATAGCTCTCGTCCCATGCTTCCAGCTTCCGACTCTCCCGTCGCTTCAACAATACCCTGTACCTCTGCTGAGAAGATCTTTCCAGGATAAACCGGTGAAGCAAACTCTGCCAACTGCCCTGCTTTTACATTACGGATTGCTTGATGATTGACGCGCATCAGAACATATTTCTCATCAGTGTACATTTGCATGCGTGACAAAATTCCGACATATTGCCCTTCACGAAGAATGAAGTTCGTAACAAACCCATCAGAAGGTGCATGTACCTTGGTCTCTTTGAGTTTCCACATGGCTTCAGCATGAACTTCACGCGCTGAGTTCATTTCGACTTTTGCATTCAGAACGTTAAGTCTAGATTTTTCAATCTGCACTTGTGCTTCAGTCACTGTAACTTCATTTCGCTTTATTTCATTCAAAAGCGATTCCACTTTATTGCTCGCCAGAGACACTTTTGTGCGTTGCTCATCCAGTAAACGTTCTGTGATTGTGTATTTTACCTTGGCGTTCTGCGCATTGTAGCGCTTCAATGTATTCCCTTGTAATTTCAAGTCATCTTGAGCGGAATGCAGGTTACTCTTCAAGATCTCTAAATTAATCAAGGTGGTTTCTAAGTTAGTTTGGGTCAACTCTACTTCTTCAATGGCAACCTGATAAGCGACTTCTGCCGCTCTCTTCTTAGTGAGCGCTTGGTCAGCTTGAATGTGATAGATTTCATTGTCCAATTCAAATATCAACTGCCCTTGTTTCACTTTTGAGTTTGGTTCGATATGAATTTTGTGAACTTTACCTTTTATCTGCGTATTTCCTGGTCTTAATTGAACATGCGGAGCCTGAACTACTGACCCTCCAGACAAATCCATTGGCGTATAATTAATTAAACCAATCCAAACAAAACCAAGCCATAATCCACCACCAAGATAGGCGAACATTTTAAATGGCTTATTCCAAGGAATTCCGAGTAGGCGTAATATATAAATAAATAGTGCCCAAATAGCGAGACCTTCTAACATAACTCATCTCCTTTATTCACTGTTGTTTCTTCTGATGAATGCTGACTATCTGCTATACCATGACGCCAAATATCGCGTACTCGGATAATTGCCTGTTCAACATCTAAGAATGCAACGATTATCGCAAGCACCCATACCCAGTGCCATACAAACCCGATCCAAGTTAGCATGGTTATCAAGCCTATTTGACGATGTTCACTAGCATGTGCTTTGTGTATAGGCAGTTCATGCAGCTTCCAAAACGCAAACGCAACCGCGCAAATAGACACAATTAATACAATCGCAGCAACCACATGAAGCCCGGTATCAGTTGCTGTTTCTACAAATGGTACACTGACTAAACTCATTGTTTGTCTCCTTAACTCACTTATTGGTTGATAGACATAGGTTGCTACAACCTTGATTAACACTGACATATTAATCATAAGGTTTTAGGATAAATTTATAGCTCGAAAATTTACTAGCTATCCGTTTAACTAATACTAGTCATTTAAATTTCACCATAGCTAGTAATTTAACGAGTATTAATTAGTGCATAACTAGATAACAATCTCTTCAAATTAATCATCATTCAAACATCAGATTAATAAGTAGGTCATCTATGCAAATTAATAGTCAAGAGGTTCTCTTTTTCGCCAAAATTGCTTCATTCCAGAGTTTCAGTGACGCGGCCTTTAGCCTAAACATTCCCCAGCCCACAATTAGCCGTAAGATTTTGGACTTAGAAGCGAAGCTCAATCAAAAGTTGTTTATCCGTTCAAGGAGAGGCATTACCCTTTCTGAGTTTGGCGAACGATTCCTGCAAGGGAGTGATACGCTGCAACAGGAACTCGATAACTTAAAAGCCTTAGCCGCCGGGCATAGTCGTTGGAATAAAACCGTTGTTGTAGAGGCCTTGCAATCATTGTCACATCTACTTATCTGTGATTTTTTACCGTATTTTCGAACACACTTTCCGGACATCGTAGTGGACGTTCGTACAATCCATAATAGGCAGCAAGGGCAAAGGTTGGGCGATCACCTTCGACTACAAACCAACACCTTCGATCACTCAACACGCACGTTTATTCACTATATGAGTGCATCTAGAAGTTTTTACGTTCATCCAGCCCTAATAACAAGCGACCAACAAGATCAGTTAAGATCTCCGGAGGATATACAGCGTCATCACCTTCCTTGCATCTCCATTCACCAAGCTGAAAATGCGTCCGTTCGCTGGCAATACTGGCGTGACGATAAACTGAGAGAGTTGACTGTTAAGCCTTTATTGGTTGTAGACGATGCATTAAAAGCACGAGATGCGGTATTAAATCGTTTGGGTGTTTCTTGGAACTATGATGTGTTGATGCAAAGCGCAATAAGAACAGGCCAAGCAATTTCGCTATTTCGTCAAAATAACTCCAGCAGAGAGCACGCGTATATTGCTTATAACAACGGTAAGGTTTTATCTGAGCATGAAACCAAGTTCATTAATGCGCTTAAAGGGTACTACTTAGACAAAGTGTCTGAGTCAATCATACTAGGCCATTCTTGATCGCAAAAGGAACCAACTCGTTCGCACTTTTGAGTTTCAATACTTCAACCATTTTGTACTTATGGAATTCAACGGTGCGGCTGGATACGTTGAGAATATTCGCAATCTCTTTGGCGGAGTGGCTTTCCGCTAAAAGTTGCAGTACCTGTCTTTGTCGTGCGGTGAGAATGTCGAGAGGATCTTCTGGTTGCCCCTGCTTATTTTTATAAGCATCCATAATGTCTGCAGCTAATGTAGGCGTGATATACGTTTTAGAGGACAGCACGGTTTTTATCGCAATCAAAAGCTCCTCGGGCGCAGCATGCTTTAGCAAGTATCCCTGAACACCAATATCAAGTGCTTTCATTGCGTACTTAAGCTCAGGGTGCATGGTGAGCAAAATGATCTTTACCTCTTTGTTGACGGCTAGAATCTTTTCAGCTGCATTAATTCCGTTCATGATGGGCATTGAGATATCAGAAACAATCACATCGGGCTTAAGCTCTCTCGCCTTTTGCACTAGCACATTGCCATCTTCAACGATACCGACAATGTCATACTCCTCTTTGAGCAAATTTTTTAACCCTTCAGCGACCATGACATGATCATCAGCCAACAGCACTGTTTTTTGTTTCATTTTTACTTCCTATAACATGATTGATTGCTTTGAAAGCACCAATCCTTCCTTGTGTTTGACTTACGTTGTAAAACTAGCTTTATTCCGAAAAAATAACAAGTTGTAAACAAAACAGATCCAATAACAAGCACCAATTTTATGGTGGTTATGATTCATACGTTCGAACTAGTAAATTTGCGAGTTATCAATTTATAGTGTCAGTGCGACACTTTCCTCATGATAATTTTAGGATAGTCGACCATGAAGGTGCATTTTTTAGGCGATGAACGTGTATACCATGCCATTCATTCGCTATTCAAGCACAACAACCTTAATATCGAATTAAGTTTTCAGCAGCAATGTTGTTGTGGTGAGGAGAAAGTGGCGGTCACAATGGTTGATAGCCGATGGTTCAAAGACTTTCTTCAAACCCCATGTAGCAAAAGCAGCAACTATGTGATTGTCATCGGCGCCTATACAGACAGCTTAACAAAGCAAGCTTTTGAGGCTAATCATCAATACCGGTATATCGCCTACAGTGAGCTTGAGTCAAAACTGCTTAATGTCATCAACGAGGTTCTTCTGACAATAACGGACTAGACGTAACAGCTATGACACACTCGGTTCTCACCTTGCGCTTTGCCATTTAGAGAAGTTTATCTATATTGTGAACGAGCTTTTCAACTGAAAATTCGCCGTTACAGCACTTGCTGCGCCTCATTGTAACCGACTCGGGGGGGCAAGGCAGATCAACCCTTCACCTCCCTTGCGCACGACAGCAGTTCCCAATGGCTCTATAACTGGAGTTGACGGTATGGGATTTGACGCAGAGCGAGCCGACCTCATCAATGGAAAATTGCAACTCCATCTACAAAAAAATAAAGGCACAACCATCGAACTGCAGGTAACCATCTCGTATTTCGAAAGCTACATGGCTTGCAAATCATTTAACTCGATACTTTCTAATGCAGCATTAAGCTCTCGATTGTTTCGCAACTGGTCCCGCCCTTCCTGGATCAATGAATCGACAACATCATGATCAAGCGTTAAGTCGGTCGGCACTTGATTAAAAAGCAGTCGCTTCTCTAAATCAGGTGTATGAACAAAAGCAACCTGAACAAAATGTGGGTGCACGGTTGTGCTCCCTGTCGATGCTTCTTGCGCCCATTGAGTCAATGACTTCATAAATAGTGACTTGGTAGCATCATTGTAACGGTGCAACTGGATATCGGTAATCGAGTTGAGGGTTTGTGATACCGATGGCACGCCTGCGCTCTTACCTATTCCCAGCTCTGGCTCTGTTGATGCATCAACCGAAATCACAATGACATGATGGTTTATCGCTTGTTTATTGAAATAATGTGAGCCGTGATAATCACCAAGCTCAAGCAGATCATAGATCGCCAGTAACCCCAAGTTATCAGTGATACCACCATCGACTAAATGAATATATTGGTTCTTCTCTTTGTCACTGTACTCTTGAATATCGCGCACGGTTTGCTTGGACTGAAAAGAGAGGTCTCGTTGTCCTGATACCGCCGTTTGAATCATTTCTGTAGACGCACAGTCATCATGGTTCTCCAACACTACAGGCTCAAATAAAACAGGAACAGCAGCCGAGGCAGCGACGGCATTTGAAATTGGGTAATCACTGATATCAGAACAAAGCAGATCAAAATAAGGCTGAACGAAGGAAAACCTTAACCCTGTCGTAATATCTGAAGCGTTGATAATAATGGATGGTCCATCGTTATCGAAGTCACCAAACGTTGCATCTCCAAAGATATTGTCTTGATAATATTTGGTAGCAACACCTGTTCTACCCCAGGTAGAAAACCAATGTATTGGGCTTAATATCGTCGAGACCAAGTCATCTTTAACATCTCGGTAAAGAAAATCATCTCGATAATCAGTGAAAATTTTGTCTTGATAAAGGCCGTAATATGCCGAAGTGAAGCTACCGCCTGATACAGAACTAATGACATCCACTTCATCGAGTAATCGCTTCTGTTCACCGTTGATCACTATGTTTGTCTCTTTAAGTTGTTCGAGTACCCCATAAGACAAGGCTGCAGCCCGCGTACCGCCACCTGAGAAGGCAAGAATCACCGTGACCTGGTTGTTATCTTGATTCGCTTCAACGCGTGAAATCTTGGTGCTTATCTCCTCCTGGGGCGTATTGAGGGGACGGTTAATCGTAGAACATCCCGATAAGACGCCAATCAAAATCAACAGCATGCTCAAACGATTAACCATCACAATTTCCTTTCTCGTTGCTTACATTAGACTCATAAAATATGGAATAATTAATGCGTTCGCTAAATCAATAAAGAACGCACACACCAATGGAACAATAATAAATGCTTGCGCTGAGTAGCCGTACTTCTGGCTGACCGCCGACATGTTCGCCATCGCGGTAGGCGTCGAGCCTAGTGAGATACCACCAAAGCCTGCACATACAACAGCTGCATCATAAGTTTTACCCATAGCCGGGAATACCACAAAAATATTTATCACAACAGCGAGTAGTAACTGCATACCTAGTATCGCGAAGATAGGACCAGCAAGGTCAATTAACGTCCACAATTGCATACTCATTAGTGACATTGCCAAAAATGTACCTAGAGAGATGTCAGCGATAAGGTCAACAGCGAGTGTACGTGTTGGCCACTTTGTCCCTGAGATACGTGGGTATGAGTCAGGAATGAGGTTAGTAATTACAATACCTGCAAACAGACAAGAGACGAACAGCGGTAACTGAAGTCCTGTTTGACTGATTGCCGCATCAAGCAAGACACCGACTATCACACAAATATGAATCGCAAGCACTGCGTCGAGAAATTGAAACGCGGTCATCGACTCTACCGATTTTTTATTTTCCGCCACTTCAGCTTGCTTATTCGTGGTCGCTGGAGCTAAATTGTGCTTTTTGATCAGGTATTTCGCAATCGGCCCTCCCATTAAACTCGCCAGTATCAAGCCAAAGGTCGCACTCGCTATCCCTATTTCCATCGCGCTTTCTAGGCCAAACTGCTCTGCAACTCTCGGTGCCCAAGCGATTGCAGTTCCATGACCACCAATCAAAGAGATACTGCCACTTAACAAACCAAAGACGGGCTCTAAGCCAAACATCGAGGCAACAGACACCCCAACCACATTTTGCATCACCATAAAGAAGATCGTTATTGCCAATAACACAATTAATGGCTTACCACCCTTCATCAGATCTTTTAGGCTTGCGTTTATACCAATCGTTGTGAAGAAATAGACCAGTAGGACATCTCGAGCCATTAAATCAAACTCGACTTCAATCGATGTTGTTGCATACAAAATGGCCAATAGTGTTGAAACCAGAATGCCGCCTGAAACAGGCTCTGGAATACTAAACTCTTTCAAAAAGCCAATCACTTGATTCAATCTGCGACCAACAAACAGAACCACGATTCCCATCGTTACAGCAAAGAATGATCCTAAATGTAAAATGTTGTTTTCAAATTCCACGATAAACTCTTTAGCCCTATTTTGGGCGCTAGACGGTCAGGCTGGCGAAACAACCTGACCTCGTTAATTACTGTTGGTTAGACTCTAATGAAACAGGCACTTCTAAAATCTCAGGTTGTACTTCCCAGTTACCACCGAGTGCTTTGTGCAAGCCGACAATCACTTGTGACGTCTGAAGGCTTGCCGAGACCTGACGGTCTTTAATCAAGTTCTGTTGACGCTGCGCATCCAAAACCGTCATGTAGTCCACCAGCCCTGCTTTATACAGCGAGTTAGCTTTAGCAAATGTGTTATCAGCCTGAACGCGGGTATCTGCTGTCAAAGTCTGCAGCTCTTGGCTACTGCCATACGCATAGAGTAACGTTTCAACTTCAGTAATCGCGGTATTCACTGATTGCTCATAAGAAAGTGCAGCAGTTTGGAAGCGGCTTTCTTGAATCTCGATCATGGCATCAGAGCGGCCACCATCAAAAATCGTCCAGTTCACACCGACACTCGCCACCCATGCCGCTGAATCACTGCTGAACAAGTCACTAAAGTCTCCCGCGAGGAGGCCTGGTGAGCCTGTTAGGTAAAACTTAGGGTATTTGTTCGCAATTGCCGCTCCAACATCCGCGTTAATCGCTGCCATTTCACGTTCAGCAAGCTGAATGTCTGGGCGGTTTTTCAACACATCCGAAGGCATCCCAACCGGCACAACGCCACTAAAGTCAGGAAGAACTGCCGTCTCTTTTAACTCGTCATTCATCTCTGCGGATGTGCGACCCAGTAGAATAGCAAGGCGTTGTTTATGAACACTTTTTGCTATATCTAGCTGTGGCAATACTGAACGAGTTGCTGAGAGAGCCGCTTTCGCCTGTGCCAAGTCCAACTCTGAACCGTAACCACTGCGAACTACACTTTGCACTAGCTTTAGAGTTTGCTCTTGAGACTCAATCGTCTCTTGCGCAATCGCGCGGCGTTTTTCAGCACCGCGATACTGTAAATAGTTGTGGATCACATCGGCTGTAATCAGAGTTGTCATACCTTCTTTTACAATCTGAGCTTGCTCTGCACGAATCTGTGCAGATTCAGCTTGATAACCAAGGCGGTTAAACACATCCGCCTCCCATGTGATATTTGCGCTTACCGTACCGAACTCATACTGGTTGTCCATCAACGCTTCACCATCCGTAATTTGACCAATCTGAGGGCCCAGGCCACCAGGTGTGACTAGTGGGCCGGCCAGTGGATCGTTTTCACTGATTTGATAGCTTGTTGCGCCAGCAGAAAGACTGATTGTTGGCACTTTAAATGACTCAATCGCCTTCTGGTAAGCTTGCGCTGATTTGATACGCTCGCCTGCAATCATTAAAGAGATATTCTGTTTCTGCGCCTCTTCAACCAGTTGGTTTAGTGTCTCGTCACCAAACGCCAACCACCATTGAGACTGCACAACTTGGTCGCTATGCTCGACACCTTGTACGTTGCTGTACAAGAAGTCGTTACCCACCACGTCTTGTGGCGCTTCATAGTCAGGGCCTACCGCACAACCAGCTAGGATAAGAGAGAGCAGTACTGGGCTGAGTTTACGTAGTTTCATCATCTTGTCCTCGGTTATGCTTGTTCAGTCACTGAGTTAATGGTTTCACTTTGCTCTTCTGAGCTAGTTGATACTCGGTCTTGCTGTTCCTGTTGCTCTTCACCTTGGTAAAAAAGCTTGTAGAGTGCCGGCATAACAAACAGTGATAGTAGTGTTGCTACTGCCAGGCCTCCGATAATACTTGCAGCCATTAAGTCAAACAGCAGGTCTGTCATCAGTGGGATCATGCCCAACATTGTTGTAAGTGCGCCCATAGAAATTGCCATTGTTCGGTTGAGTGTTGCTTCTTTGATTGCATCTGACAGTGTTGCGCCATTTGCACGTTCCAGTTCTATTTGGTCCATCAGAACGATGCCGTTCTTGATAATCATGCCCGACAGACAAATCACACCCACCAATGCCATGAAACCGAATGGTTTGCCTGATAGAAGTAGCATGCCTACCACTCCTGTCATTGCGAGAGGCAATGTGCCGAAGATGATGATTGGTTGCTTAAAGCCGTTAAACATTGCCACCATGATAATAATCATGACCAGTAGTGCTGTTGGTAAGTTAGACAAGGTGTCCCAAATCGTTTTTTGCTCGTCGAAATACTCACCGCCCCACTTCATGGTATAGCCATCTGGAAGTTCAATTGATTCAATAGCTTCTCGGCTATATTCTCGCGCTATAGCAACAGTTGCACCCTGAACACCCGCTTGAGCCGTAATGGTTGGCACTCGGTCACGTCGCCAAATCATTGAATCTTCAAATTCAAACTCAAACCCATCTACAACTTGACCTAAAGGTACGGTGTGAACACCGAGTAGCGACTGCACTGGGATTGAATCTAAATCACCTAGTGTCACATCCACGCTGCGTACTTGAATCGGTATTAGCTCATCTTTGATTTTAAGTTGGCTAATTGGTAGACCTTCAGAAGCACGTTTTAGTGCGAGCGCGATGTCTGTACGGTTAATCCCTGCTCGACGAGCTTGCTCTTCGTTGATAATCGGCTTCAGCACTTTACTTTGTTGACGCCAGTCATCACGGATGTATTTGGTGTATGGGTTCTCCTCAAAAATCGCCTGGGCTTGCAGTGATAACTCTTTCAAAACTTCTGTGTCAGGGCCACTGAAGCGTGCTTCGAGGCTGAACTTGTCTTTTGTTGCGAGTTTTAGTTTTCTAAAACGTGGTTCAGCTTGTGGAAATTCCGCTTTTAACCAAGCATCTCCGCGTTCAATGAGTGACTCAATCGATTCAAAGTCAACGGTATTAATCAGAATCTGACCGTATGCTGGGTCAAACGGCTCTGGTTCTACTGTCACTGAGAAGCGAGGAGCACTGGCACCTACAAATGTTGTAAAGTCTTTCACCTCTGGTTGCGCTAGTAGCCACTGTTCAATGTCGCGCATCTCTTCTGATGTCTGCTCAATTTGCGAACCGTTCGGTAGCCAGTAATCCAAGAACACAAGCGCACGGTCAGATGTCGGCATGAACACAACTGATAGTTGTGGAATCAATACTACCGTCAGAGCAATTACCGGAATTAGGGTTGAAAGACCTTTCTTAGGGTTATCAACCATCCAGCTTACCCCTGTACGATAGCCTTTCATGAATGCTGACTCTTTTTGCTCTTCTGATGTAGCTTGTGGCTTAATCCAGAACCAGCACATTAGAACCGTAACCGTTACTGCCACTAGCCATGAGAACAGTAGTGAAGACATCATGATTTGTGGTACTGACAATGCGAACTCACCTGCATCTGTCGTCGACATAAAGACAGGCAGTGTCCCCATCGATGCAATCACTGTTGCGCCAAGTAGCGGAATAGACGTCTCTTTTACTGCTTCGATACCAGCTTTGGTGCGTTCAATACCTTTGTTGAGTTTTACGATAAACAAATCAACAATCACGATGGCGTTATCTACCAGCATACCAAGAGCCAAGATGAACGAACCCAGAGAAACACGTTGCAACGAAATGTCCATTGCGTTCATGAAAATCAGCGTACATAGGATAGTGATAACTAAGCTTGAGCCAACAATCAGAGCACTCTTAACACCCATGAAGACCCAAAGTACGACGACAACAATCAAGACACTCTCTAGCAGGTTACTCACAAAGTTGTTGATTGATTTGGTTACTTCATAAGGCTGAAAAGCAATATCTTCAATCTCAACACCCATAGGCAGTGTTTGTTTATATTCTGCAATTGTTGAGCGAAGCTCATCACCCAGCGACACAACATTCACACCATCAACAGGGCTCACCGCAAGAGTAATGGCATTAGTACCGTTATAGCGACTGATGCTCATTGCTGGCTCTAAGTACTCTAGAGTAATGTTAGCAATATCGCCCAGACGGATAAGGCCAGTACCAAGTTCACCTACACCGCCTTTTATGACAAAGTTTTCAATATCTTCAACCGATTGAAACTCACTATTCTCTTCGATACGAATACGCTCGGTACCCGCTTTAAATCGACCTGCATCATAAATTGCATTTTGGCTTTGTAACTGTGAAATAACCTGTGCGGCAGACATTTGGTATTGTGCTAGACGCTCTTCAGGTAATTCAATGTTTACAACTTGTTGTTGAACACCGTGAAGTTCAATCTTTTTGATACCTTTGATGGCTTTTAAGCGACGTTGCAACTCTTGAGCGTTGTCTTTCAGCTCTGCCATTGGAATGCCATCACTGGTCATCGCGAACATCATGCCGTAGACTTCTGAGAATTCATCTTGCACCACGCTAATTTGAGCGGTTGCAGGAAGTTGCAGCTTCACATCGCTAACTTTACGACGCAGTAAGTCCCATTCTTGTGGTAGGTCTGCGGTTGTCAGGTCTTCACGCAAATCAACAAAGATCATCGACATGCCAGGCTTGGATAGCGAACGCAGCTCTTTCAAGGTTGCCATCTCTTGCAGTTTTGTTTCCACTTTATCGGTTACGTGATCTTCCACCTCTTTGGCTGAAGCTCCAGGGTAAATGGTTACAACTACTGCACTTTTAACGGTAAAGGTTGGGTCTTCAAGTTTTCCTAATTCAAAGTAAGAGGCGATACCAGCAATAATGCATAGCACGGTAAAAAAGGCGACAAAAGTTCGTTGTCTAATGGCAAATTCAGCAAGGTTCATAATTGCCTCCTACTTCGCTTGAGCGGTGATAATCTCACCTACCGCTTGGCCTGATTTCATCGTTCCAACACCCGATATAATCACTTGGTCACCAGCATCTAGTGCGCCAGTAACACAAATGTCATCACCTAATAGATGTTGTACTTCGACGGTTTTTAAAACTGCTTTGCCGTTATCCACGACAAAAACATTCTGAAAATCATTTCGTTTAGTCATAGACGAGTAAGGCAAGCAATAAACACCAGATGGGTTCGCGAACTCGGCTTCAACAATGACCGCTTTACCCGGAAGAACCGAAGCATCGTTGCTAGCTAATTCAAACACCACGGAATAAGTCTGTTTGATTGGATGAGGAACCGTACTAATTTCCGATGTTTTTGCCGAAATTTTGTCTTCTGCACCATGCCATGAGATTTGTGCGTTTTGGCCATAACCAAAACGATTAATCAAGCTTTCTGGTACATCAACAACCGCTTGTAGCTTAGAAGGTTTGTGAATTTGAAAAACAGGAACACCCGGAAGAACCTGTTCAAACTGTTCAGTATTCTGTTGACCAACAACACCATCAAACGGCGAAACAAGCGTGGTATAACGTATTGCATCTTCCGCTTTCTTAATGTTTTGCTTAACCACGTCTACAGCGGCTTTGCTACGCTCATAACCGCTGCGAGCGCGGTCTAAGTTCACTTTAGCAATGGCGTTTTCTGAAATAGCTTGCTTAACACGGCGCAGCTCTGAATTGGCTAGACGAAATGCTGATTCAGCCTCCGACAAGCGCGCTTGCAGCTCCATCAATGCGACCTGATAGTCATGAGAGTCTAGCTGTGCGAGCTTGTCACCTTTGCTAACAACATCGCCTGTTGCAACATAGATTTCTTCTACTGTGCCTGGTACACGGAAAGCGACATTGGCTTCATCAACCGACTCTAGTCGGCCCGCAAAATACTGTTGATATGAGTTGTCGTGGTGGCCTAGTTCAATAACGTTTACTGGACGCGGCGTTTTGTCAGCTGCAGTCACCGCTTCATCACTACATCCAACAAGGATGCCTGCGACAGCGATAGCAACTAGGGTGTTCTTTGATTGGCTTTTCATAGTCTTCCCTTCGTAGTTCTTTGCACCGTGAAGCTTGTATCTTGAGGTGCCGTTAAATACATGGAATGTATGTAAGAGAACTTGGCTTTGGAGCCGATGGGTTGGCTCAAACATCATTCCGTAATTGATGATGTAAGTTTGCGGTAAGGGGGACGTTTTAAATACTGTCAGAGTTACTAGTAGGCACTGTAAATTTTACTAGTCGGGAAGCAAAAACCTTACTAGTCGAGCGACAGTGGGAGTAGCTAGACACGATGGAAAGCGGCTCGAAAGCCGCTTTCCATCGTGCAAAAATAAATGAGAGAAGACTTAGAGAAACGCTTGATTTAGATGGGATCTGTCAGCGCAATACCGATACCGAATCGACGCTGTGAATGATTGTAATCAATCAGTGATTCACCATAGCCATCGGTGTATTGGATATAGCCTCTTAGGCGCTTCCAGATGGGAAAGGTGACACCCAATTCAACAAAGCCTTTGTGGGTTGAGAAGTTGTTCCTGACAGTGCCGAAAAACTTCACACTTTCATATTGATAAGCCGCTGTCGCCTCGAAGTTACCCATGTAGTCTTCAATGTCTGGATTATCGTCATCTGCATCATCTTCGCTGATACGAACCCAAGGACGAATAGCAAACGCCGTATTTTCTTTTTCCCAAAAGCCAAGTAAATACGCGCGGTTCCAACTTCTTGAAAGAGGCTCACTGCGCCCGTTCGATTGATGCTCAATACCGACGCCCCAACCAAAGTTATGCCCAAAATGCTGCCACTCTGTCGGTGCCACGTAAAACAACTCCGGTTGATAATTGGTTTCTCTAAAAGGTGCGGAGATGTCGTCTGAATAAATTTGCCACCAAGACTGAGCCGTAAACCCAAAATAGAGGGCATCATCTGGGGCGAATAGATCACCATAGTTAAGGGGGACTTTGATACTCAGTTGGATTTTCGCTTCTTGATCATCAAAGTTCTCTTGCCAATCCGGACGACTATCGTAAGCGGCACGGTTAATCGAGTCAGTTTTGGTGTAAGGCAATATGTAGTTCATCTTGTGGGGCGTCAAAACAAATGGGTTATCTTGAGTATCTTTCTCTTGCTGTATTCTCCGCTCTGCCATCGATAACTCTTTTTTTTCTGGCTCTACGTCATGCTCATGACTTTCATGGGCTAACACCGCTGTGCTCGTCGGTAGTAATACCAGTGTATGCAGTAGGCATTGATGTAATTTGTTCATCTTTATTCCTTCCCTCTTTATTGTTACGACACGAGAATTTATCCCGTACTCATATTCGAAGACTTAATATGAACAATAATTAGACACCGCAAATCTAACAACTCGTAATTTTACCAATACTACCTACAATTACCCACCCTCACTAACTGACTTTATATAAGTCAACGTTTAACTTACCAAATTCAAACCAAAATAAACCGTAAGTGTTTTTTTGCTTCTCGACTAGTAAATTTCACAGTATGACCAATTTAATAAATTAGCCATTATGTACCTAAGCCAAGCAACATTGCTTCTGATTTGGTTTAAATACTTTGAAAAACATTTTAAAAAATCACATTGACTATTAGGAAACAGACTATGAAAAAGCTAACTACAATTGCACCACTTCTAGCAACAGCACTTATCGCGGCACCAACAATTGCAGCTGATATGGATGTCGATTGGTTCGTGGGTGCGGGTGTCGGCTACCAAAATGATGACGTGAGTGGTAGCAATGCAACAAACGGTGAAGATGCCTCGTACGAGCTTCGTGGTGGTGCCATCCTCAACGAAAACCACCGTGTAATGGGCACTGTTGGTTATATGGACAAGTTAGAGCAAACTAAATTTATCGCTTCTTATGACTATCTCTACTCTGTTTATGACAACATTAACCTGTTTGCAGGTGTCTCTATCGGTGCTGCTGACAGCGAAGTGGCTAACGAGAGTTCCACTGAGTTTGTTTGGGGTGGACAAGTCGGCGCAATGTATGAGTTTAATGACAACTGGACAACTGAATTGTCGTACCGCTATTTAGCTCTGGACTTTGAAGAGAAAGGTGTGGAAATTGATAACACGCAGCAAGTAGTTGTGTCAGTCGATTACCGATTCTAATTAATTTGATATTTATAAATATTAATTAAACATCTATAAAGAGCAGGCCTAGCCTGCTCTTTTTTATTTGAAAGGCTATTAGTAATTCCTCACCCTATCACTGGTAATTCTACGAGTGAATATTTATCCACATCAGTAATAAAATAAGAGCGTAAATTAAACTCATTCTATAAAGGACTACGCTATGAATATGAACATCACCAGTTCAGTGTTCCCCAAGAACCATTTCACTTTTTCCACACGTAATTTAGACTTAATACACGATATGGGAATCAGAGTGACAACGGGTTGCAGTCTGTGCTTACTTGGAATGCTAGCTATCGCAAAACCCTTACTGACTGAAATCGGGTTTGCAGTTTCACTCTCGATTTTGTTTGCTTGTTGTGCGTTAGCCCTGACTTTTTTGACAACAAAACAACCGCATAGCGTTACTTCACTTATCCAAGCAAAAGGCATTAGAACCGTTGCTCTATCTGTTATCTCATTGCTCACGGCATCCCTACTCATCAGTCAACATACACAGACCACGCTCACTTACCTAACAGGGGCAAGCGTACTCTTTTTCTTAGTTAGAGAAAGTGCTGCGATATTAAAAGCAGTACTCCGTGATGAAAAAGCGAAATTTGCCCAACATTCGCTCGACTTTACCCTGACTATCGCAGCTCTATTGATGTTTATTACAGGATGGCAAGTGAATGGAGAATATGTGTTAACGAGTGTTCTCGGTATGAAGTTCGTCTTTGCTGGGTGTGATTGGGTATTGCTAATGCGTGAAGAAAAAGGGAGTTGTAATTAGTTTGTCGTTTACTTAGGCTCTGCGGCCTAATTTAACTTAAGAGTGAACGCTAGCCAAATCGTTCACATTTTAAGCAATATCGTGAGTTTTGGGCATACCTATCCCAGTTAGTTTGTTGAGTGCTTTAGTCATGGCGTCAGTCTCAGCGACTTATGGGTTGTAATTTTGAATTGAGCGTGAAGCACCTAGTCGTTGTTTTACACGATACATAGCGGTCTCCGACAATGACCGCTTATGGTAACGATACTTCTGTTTACGCTTACTGTTTGAGCCATGAGCTTTTAGCAGCCAACTGCCAGATTACGTGGATGCCCCTTTCCCAGAATGCTGCCCCTCACGCCGAGAGACTAGAGGTCTCGCTTTCTTTGCCCTAATCACCCTGTGACATTCTCTTGTCTCGTATGCACTATTTGCCGAGATTTCCTTGATGGTTCGGCGTGTTTGGCTAAGTAAGTTGGGGAGTACTTTCGCATCGATTACACCCGATAGTGTCAGCTCACCGGCTTATACTTCTCCAGTACAAGCTCAATGGTAGTGCCTTTATTTTCTTCTGATGAGATATCTAGTTGCCCTCCAATCAGACGAGAGCGTTCCATCATACTTTTGAGACCAAGCCCAGGGGAAACACGAGCGGATTTAACGTCAAACCCCATACCATCATCCGTTATTTGCAGTACCACGTTATTACGAACTATGGCGATACTGATCTCAACCTTCGATGCTTCAGAGTATTTTGACACATTTCTCAACGCCTCCTGAACGATCCTAAATACAACCAACTCTGAATCATTCGGCAGTTCGATTTTCTTGGCCGAACAAAAGAATGCTACCTCTATCTCTTCTCTACGTCTAAAGTTATCTATTTCTGAACGGAGGGCCTCAATGAGACCCAGATCATCTAAAATTGAGGGATGCAAACGACGGGATAATCCGTGAGTATCTTCTGCAATACCGACTAAACCCTTTTTTATCTCTTTCAGCGTGTTCTTGGTTGCTACATCCTCAATATCCCTTTCAAGGGTTCCAGCCTGAATCGATAGAACGGCAAGGCGCTGACTTAAATCATCGTGCAACTCTCTCGCAACGCGCTTACGCTCTTCCTCTTGTACGCTAAGAAGTTTTGAAGCCAATTCTCTCAATTCATGTTGCTGTTCAATCAAGGATTGCTGGTTTCTCTTAAATAAGCTGATGTCTTGAATAATTGCTGAGCCACCAGCCAACTTTCCATTCTCACTAAACTTACATTCTGCAATTTCATTTACCCACTTAAACCCTTCAGATTGTTCGAGCCGATACTCAATATTGACCAAACCTGTTGTGAGCGCCTTTGCCCACGCAGAGAGATAAACCTCTCGGTCTTCAGGGTAAATCAATTGCACAAAATCAAGGCGAGATAACGAACGCCCCTTTGCCACGCCAATAATATGAGCGGCCTCGTGAGATAAGCTATGCAAATGATTCTCGCTGTCAAAATCTAGACTGCCCAATTTAGCGACTCGTTGGGCATTACCAAGTTGCGTACTTGTCTTTTGCAACACCGCCAGTGTTTTTCTCCGGTTGTAATAAGCCGCCGTGACAGTGACAGAGATAAACAATAAACCAAGCCCTAAGGCCCATAACAAATATGGTTGCCAACGATTTTTCTCTACGACAGTAACGTTACTCCATTTTTCTGTCAGTAATGCCATCTGCTCGGAACCAATGGATGCAATCACTTTGTTAAACAAACTAACTAACTCGGGTTTAGATGGATGAACACCAATAGCAATCTCCAGTGAATACTCTGTCTGCCCTGATTCCTTGATATTGTTGATCCCCATTGTTTGAGAAAGGTACCTAACAACCAACGGGCTCTCTACAACGGCATCAACTTCCCCATTGGATAGTGCTCTTAGGCTATCTTGGAGGTTGCTATACTCTTCAACGTTAATCTCCGGGTATCCCGCTTTTATTTTTTCGACGATACCACTACCTTTTGCACCACCGATCTTCTTGCCTTTCAGATCAGAAATGTTGGCAAGTAATTGCTTATCTAGCTGAGTATGTATCGAATAACTAAGTCTATGAGTTGGATGAGTAAAGAGTAATTGCTTCTTACGCTCTGGAGTAATGTTCATCGTCATTACGAAATCTAAATCTCCGGCCAACAATGCGTTATATGTATCCGTCCAGCTTCGATACTTTTCTAGGTGAGACTGTAAATCATAGTGCGCTTCAAACCGTTCGATAATATCAACAGCTGCTCCCCCAAGTTCACCATTCGTATCAATGTACCCGAAAGGGGCTGCACGTAGGGCCGAGCTAAACGCGAGACGAGGGTGACGCTCTAACCACTTCTTTTCTTCAGGGCTCAATGTATCTATCAAGTCATTTCGTTCGCGAGTAATTGTCATCCACTTATCACGTAACTCTCGCAACTCTTCTCGGGTAATGGAGTCGATGGCCTTATTTATAGAAGAAGTAAGTAGAGGCCAATCCCCCCGAACGGCTAATCTCGCTTTATTTGCCAAATTGCCTGATTCAGACCTTAAATATCCTTTAATTTCAACATTAGAAATAAAGTTTTTATACAAGTGAGTATTACAGGTTATTACTTCACATAAGTAATAGTCAACCTCACCACGCAGTACAGCATTGATCCCTTCTCCTGGGGTACTATAGGCTTTAACATTGAGTTCTGAATGGTTTTCACTTAGATAACGTTGCTCTAAATAGCCCCTAGTTACGGCAATCACTTGCTCGTTAACTTCGTAGATAGATTTAATTGGTGCCGTGCCTTCCCGACCAAAAAATGCCGTTTCAGAGCCTTCAAAATAAGAAGATGTAAAGTCCATATACTGATCAATATCTTCTCGGTACCGAACAAATTGCAAAACATCCAGATTTTTATCTTTCGCCATATCAAGCTGTTGGGCCCAGTCCTTACTCGAACCATAGGAAAACTCGATACCTAGGCGATTAGCTATTAAGTTTAGGTAGTCTATTGAGTACCCTTTTAATCGCCCATTTTTCTCATACACAAAAGGAGCAAAATCATCATATGTAGAGACGCGAATCTTTGGCGCCTTCAACAACCATGAACGTTCATTCTTAGTGAGGCCAAGGTCGACAGAATTGGTTTGAAAATCGATGAACCACTTTTGTCTTAACGAATCTAAGACAGAAGGGTCAAGGCGCAGGCGAGCTTGCTCAAATTTGTTTATCAATTCTTCAGGAACGGCCTTGCTATACATTACATGTATTGGCTGAAAGAAAGGCTGAATAAACTTCGGTGCTGGGGAAACACGTAAATTAGGTATCAGTTCCGCTCGCTGTATATGTAAGCCTATCGATATGTCTATGAAGGTAACGTCGGCATCTCCAGAAGCAACCATCTGTAACGCTTCTTTTAGGTTTTTCGTTTCCACGATGTTCACATCTGGAAAACTGGCCTTGAAACTTTCGGTAATGCTAAAACCAACCGGGCTGGCTATGGTTAATTCACGTAACGATTCTGATGTCAATTGCTCGAGGTTGTCTTTTCTTCCATCTCGCCAAAACGTACCAACATACCTCTGAAGAAGAACATCGCCAAAAACAAAGTCATCATTGAAACGATCTACTTTCGCCCCTTCCGTTATATAGCCTTCAAGGCTGGTTACAGCATGCTCAACAACCTTTTTACGATTCGGAAAAATCTCCCACTCAAGCTGTACATTCGCTTCATCAGCGACAAGCTTATAGTACTCACTAAAGTATCCCGTCGGTTCACCGTCCTTGACGTAAGTATAAGGGGCAACACTTCCTTCAGGAACGACGATTTTAATTGTCTCAGTAGCCTGCACTTCGTTCATTGACGAAAGTGAGAGAAACAACACAAGAAACATAGGCAGTAGGTAAATTTTCGCTTTCATATGCATCCTTGCAAACGACTGAATTAACAATCCAATAACAACACCAAGATATCATTTTCCACCCTGCTCGACTAGGAGATAGCATGGTAATATTAACCAACACCAAAATTTTCAGGGTAGCGGTCATCATTTGCTTACTTATCAAGCAGCTTATCTTTCTGGATTCAGATGAGCTTCACCCACTGGCTCACAGTTCCTTATATCACTTAACCATCGTTCAGGGTTTAGCTATTTTGTAGCGAGTAATACCTCAGCATGACGCTTCACGATCTCTTTATCTTGCCCATTGTGACGCTGTGAAGGCGTGACCTAGTTTAGCTTACTGTGTGTTGTTGGTTGTACCAGCGCACGTAGGCTTCAACCCAACGTCGACGGCTGTTGAGAGTTTCAAAGCCCTTTATCGGCCAGTTTCACCACCAACATGAAAAGTAATGTCTTGAGCTTGAATTTTGAACGTAAAAAAACGCAATAAAGCGTTTGTTTTTTTTAATATTTAGATTGGATTTACAACAGATAGGAGTTGGAGCGTGCAGCGGGAATCGAACCCGCATCATCAGCTTGGAAGCATTACACCCACTCAATTTTTTATTGGATGAAAACACTAATAAAATTAAATTTCAATAGCTTATCAAACTACCCCCTATCAAATTTCAATCCCATTTTTCACCATTTTTGATCGATTTTTTTAACTTTGAGTCGCAAACAATGTACACTTATTGTACATTTTGTGACTTAAACGAGCGTTTGAAATGTCTCATATTTTATCAAATCGTTCAAAAAATCGATTAGAATTTTCGATTCATCGAGCTGCCCTCCCCGCCTTTTCGTTCTTTCATACTCGGCAGTTTTGGGTGGATAAAGCGGTTATGCAGCAGTCGTCTTTAGATGAGATTAATGTCGGTCTCACACTTCAGGCCGTGCGCATATCAAACAACAAAATCGCCATTATATCCGGATTTGAATCCTTCAGTTTTTCATTAACATCACTGAAGCTCATCGACTGCGAAGTGCTTATTCACGATGAGATGAATGATGTTGAAGTCGAGAAAAGAGCATGGTTGGCCGTGTTACGCACCATGCTTTCCTCAATCGACAACAAATCAGCAGAGGACTTTCGTCGAGCACTTAACCAACAGGCGCCAAACACCATCATTAAGTCTCTTTTTGATAAGAATAAATTGAGCCAAAAACAGCTCTCCGCCATAACACATTCTTCTAGAAGCTCTCTCGCTCAGCAAAACGCCAAAGCACAACTCCAAGAAACGCCGTCCAATGAAGAACCTTCCATTTTTGAGCGACTGTTACAGGAGAAAAAACGAGATGTTTGAGGGCGTACAAGAGCGGTTTAAACATAAGAATATCGAGCGTTTTCTAACGCAGCTCTTCCCATTCGACGAGAGTCACAATGCTCTTATCGCAACTGAAGTCATTCGGCTATGTGCCGTCATCAGAGAAGAATATAGAAACGAATTCCCTGAAATCCCCTTTCTTGTTTCAGAAGCCCATAGAGTACAACGCCCGCCAGCTTCGGCAAATTTGCACGATATAGTCATCTCAATTTCGAATAGTAAAAATCTTGGTGTCCACTATCTACCTGCTTTCTTGTCATCCAACCTTTTACTGACCTCCTATGACCGAAACAAATTCGACCAATATAAAGCGCTGACTTTTTTATCCGTGGCGCGCCTTTCATTTATTGGCACGCATCAATCAAAAATCAAAGACATCTGTAATGACGTGAGGTTATTTGCCAATGGTAAACGAGAAACAATGGCCGCTTACTTACCAGACATTGAGCAACTCAATTTTCACCAGCTTGTAGAAGCGTTTCAAACTCTTGTTGATGAAGAGAATGATGATCGTCCCCCAAACCAAGTGGTCGACAAACTTAATCACTATCGCCGACCCTATGAGTCCACTTTAAACTACTCGGACGGCTACACTCGTAATGTTACTAGTAATGAATTCAAAAAAAGTGGTCGCCTTGAGCAAGGTGAACTCAAAACACTCGATGACGATGGTGAAGAAGGGTTATTTGAGCTAACACAGTTCAACGAAGGCCCCAAATCAACGAGTCATAGCTGGCAAAAAGAAGACCACCACGGTGAGAGCAGTCGAACGACAAGTATAGTCAGCAGCTATACCGATAATCAACCGAGCTATGCAGCTGGGGCATTGCATGCTCGCGCCATTCAAGCTCGTATTGAAAAGCGAGACATGAGCTTGGCTTGCGATATAGACAGTGCGACTATTTATGAAATAGGAGCCTTGGTTCGCTATTGCATGGAACAAATCGGCACCAATTCAAACACTTTGATGGCAGCCAAGTTATTGCTTGTTATGCTATTTAGCGGCAGTACCTACACCCAAGCAAAAAAACTGAAAAGTAAACGCTCCTCGCGCCGAAAGCTCGTAGGCTTTTGCCGAAAGCACAGGCTGCCTTCTCAAAAGCAGCGTACTGAGCTCCTGCCTCTTCTGACAAAAACCACGGAAGAGTTTTGGTTGCCTTTACCGCAGATTGTCTGTCAGAGCTTGAGTAGCCTTACTTTCAGAGATGTGGAAGAAGCGGAGCTGAAAGGATTGCTCAGTTACATTAACAAACGGCATGATACACATCTAACACTGAGAAAAGTAACATCCTATCTCAGACAGAAGCTGTCGCATGAAAATGTTGACTCGACCATTATTGCTTTGCTTACAGGTGAGGTAATAAACACCATACCTGCTGTGTTTTACCTCCAGCTTTGTCATGGATACTTACTTCAAACATACAACCGTTACTTGGACTTCCTATCACACTTAACTCTAGAACCCTCCGCGTTCACTCTGTTCGATGAAATTCCCAACCCTTCATCGCTTGGTTCACCCCTGTATATTGAAACGGATGTATTGTCTTCCTTGTTTTCCCACCTTCAGTCAAAGCTGAACTCAAAGCAGCCAAAAGATGAATGCTTCCATAACAACATCACAATTTACACTCAGCTTGTTCTTGCGATTGCATCAGGCTATCGCCCCGTCACCGGTTGGTTTGGAAAAATCACGCACTTATCACTGCAAACAAGAGACTATTGGATTTCGGACAAAGAGTCCGGTTTTGGTGATAATAGCCGCGTCATCAAGCTTCCAGAAATCGCGATTAAAATCCTCAACAACTATTTGAGCTACTGCAAGCGACGTGTACTACAGCTCGACAACACTCAACCGGAGTTATCACTCGAATATCAACGCTTACTCGCAGGGGAGACACATCTCTTTTTCTACTTAAGAGAAAGTCGGTATGAACCGTGTACACCATCAAACTACACATTTTTCATTGACGCAGTCTTCCCTCTCCAAGCCAACTGGGCACGACATCACACACGCTCCCTATTAACTGCAAAGGGCGTTGACACCTCAGTCATTAACGCTTGGATGGGGCATATGAATCAATCGAAGCGCAGTTTTCACGAGTTTAGTACGCTCACCCGCCAACATATGGTGACGATCTCAAACATCCTTAACGAACACCTGTTAGATATTGGCGTAGAGGCCACCTATGACTGAGATTGGTGTCGAAGCTCGCCGTAAAAATCGACTGAACCAGATAGAGCGAGTCAATCAAAAAGCACAGCAAGTATTCGAGAAATATTTCCCGAACCCAGTCATAGTGCCGAAGCCTGAACGTTTTTATAAAGACTGGGCGAAGTTCATCGATGACATCACCCACATATTTGGGCGAATTGGCGATTACCGACGTGCCTTTAACGTCGGTGTAAAAAACGTCCTCAGTTATCAAAAACTCTATAACTGGAAGGTCAGCCCTCCAAGTTACATTGTCACCAAAAAGTCACCTAAACCACTGCGCACGCTCGATTGGATGCAGAATGCTTGGAAAGGCTATGAGTTCTATCAGCATTGGTACTTCGGTGAGCTACTGAAGTCGCCCGCTCCATCCAAAGAGCAAGCTTTTCGGAATCTCATCCTTTCGCTCATCTATCATAGCGGTCAAGCGAACCCTGATGTTGTAGACGCCTTCCAACAATTGATTGTTAACTCAAGCGTCAAAGTGAATCATTGGAATCACTCGCCTTTTATTAGCGTGACCATCGACTCAAAGCGGTTTAATACCAATGTTGATATCGCGGGAAATAAATTCACTCAATTTCAATGCTATCTTCATCCAATTACACTTGGCTTGTTGCGTATGTGGAAACGGTGGCAGCGTCATAGCTGGCAAGCGCCTAAAGATAGAGGTGAACTGAGCGCAATATTAACAAACAACCAATGCGCCCTGACTTTCAGCCAGCTTTGCCAAACCTCTGTGTACGTGGCAGAAAACCAATCTGACTTAGCAATCAGCCAGGCGCTCATTGAATACCAGGTGAGTAAAACAAAATCTTACGGGCTTCCGACGAGCAACCTTGCCCGCTTGATTCACCCAATGGTCTATCCATTGACGGATATCAACTTTACCTCCGGTTCGGCTTCCTCAGACTCAAAGGTCAGTGCAAAGAAAGCGAAGCCAAAATCACAACACCTTGGACTCTTTGACAAACTAAAAGGTTGTTTTCGCCCAAAGGGAACCCTCAAACCAGTGAGCAAAGCAACACTCAAGCAAAGCCTAGAATCGTTGATAGGAGGAATATCGAGTGAAGAAGCAATAAACCAACGCTTACTCATCCAATGGTATCGCCATAAGCTAGACACCTGCAGTGTTGGTACATTAAAAGCGTACCATTCCAGTCTGACACGAAAGTGGCTTTACCTGTGCGAAAGGTATCCACTGAATGCACTCAACGGTGAAGCATTAGAGCAAATCTATAAGCAAACCATCGACAGCCACACGTCAGACAAGTCGAAGAAGTACTTTGCAGGTCGGCTCAAAGACTTACACGCTTTTGCTGTGGAAGCCAATGTACTTACGCCTATTTCGAGTGATTATTTACACACAGACCCGACTCAAGCCCATACTCGCGCCGCATTTGTCGATGAAGCCCTATTCACAGGCCTACTTAACGGCATCTCTTCTATTGAGGGGCTAAATGAAGCCGATGAGCTGTGCCTTAAATCAATGTGTATCCTCTCCTATCGATGCGGTCTAAGGCTCAATGAGTTGGCCAAGTTACGAATCAAGGACATTGAGCATTCCAAAACTGGCTGGCTATCCGTTCGAGATAATCACCTTGGCCAAAACAAAACCGCGGCGAGTTTACGGAAAGTACCTCTCTACCCAATGTTGCTTAAGTATGAAACCCAAATCATCAACGACTATTACCATATCAAGCAGGAACAACCACTTGGACAAAAGCACCCGTTCTTTTCGCTTGGCGCCGACGCAAAGCTTCCGGTCGATAACTTTCGAGTTTCTATGCTCGTTGGGGAACTACTCAAGACCCTTTCCCAGTTGAACTATTTTGTGTTTCACCACCTTCGCCATAGCTGCTTAAGCAGACTGCAACTTATCTTGGAAATAGATGACTTAAGCTCACTACCCCAACAGTTATCTCCATACGATAGAAACCAGCTCAAGCAAATCAAAAGCATCGTGTTTGGAAAATCGGCTATGAACGGCTACGATGTCATTGCCTCTATGGCGGGTCATGAGTCGCCACGGATGACATTTGAGCATTATTTCCATTTTTCTGACTGGATCGTTGCTCAAAAACTGAAAAATATCGACTTTGCGCTTCCTCAAGGCACGATGAGCCAAGTGGGCTTATTGCCTCAAAAGGTTCCTGTGGAGAAAAGACTCAAACGATATGTCCTACCCTATTTGATGAAAAAGCTCGCTATTCAAGAGCTATCAACCAACATAGACAATGGCATTGTGCCCACGCTCCATATTAAAGATGATAAAGAAATCCGTTCCTTTCCGATTTGCCAGAGTGCTTTAGAGCTATATCAGCAAGGTTTTAGTCATGACGACATTTGTTCGAGGCTAAGAATCACCGAGGCAACTCTAGACAAGTGGGTCAGCAATGCCAAGCACATCAAAACATTTTCCACTGAGTCGGCTGGTCAGCAATACTCACGTCATTTTTCTAATGCCCGCTCGACGAAACTTCTGCCCTCAGCACTCAAAACTTCCATTGAGATGAAAACGCAAAATCAATACATAAAAGATTTAAAAGAGCACTACCAGCAACATCAGGAAGCTATCGTCGATACCATTACGTATGCCCTTAAGCACGCCAGTGTTTCTCGCTCAGGTATCCATTTCAATTCGCCCATTGAATTGAACAAGTTTCTGGAGACCACCCACTTATTTATCCCCAAGGCTCACTGGCGCGCAGCAACGCAGTACCTCGATAGCAGCGTAAAAAAAACGGAGTGGGTCGATGCCCTCAAAGGTATTAAAACGTACAAGGAGAGGAAACCATCAGGTCGTAGTAAAAAAGCACAGGGGGCGGTTAGATTGGAATTAATACACCCTAGTTCACGAATGAACAACAAGCCAAAAACTAAGCAATCATCCCCACTTTTGCTGCATTTATTCCATATGATGGGCATTATGATGATGAATCCAAATAGTGGGGATATGTCTACAAATTAAACACTAAGGATTGAACAATCTCTGAAACATTTTTGGACATAACCTTGTTGAACGAAGCCGCTCTGCGGCAGAGAATATAAAAGCGCTCGGTATTCTTTACCGAGCGCTTTGCGTTTCAGACATTTTGTCTTTGTTTTTTCTGCATCTTTTCTAGATAGTCAAGACGCTTGATTGAAAGCCTTCCAAACAAAGGTAGTTTGCCACTGAGAAGCTCAATGTAACATTGAAAAGTAAGGTAACGCGCCCGCTATAGTTTGAGAGACTGTGTGTCGATGGCTCAACTCCTTCAGGCTGAGAAGTAACTTAATACTAAATCAGCCTAAACGCATACCTAACGTCAGAAGTGCAACTACAGTAAGTGCTTCCACTAATAAGTTATAGATTCAGGACCACCAAAATTGACAAACATGAAAGCACTAACGAACTTCAGGAAAAACTTGTCTGCAGAGTTTCACCTAGTCTTCGGTAATAAACTCTAAGTTCTCGCCACCAAGTGACAATCAGACAATGTATATTCGAAACGTTGTTCTCTTTCATTCCTTAAAATACAAACTTTGATAGTATCCCCTACCCAATTAGCACTCTTAAGTAAGGTCATCTGCTTCGAGCTCAAGTCATGTAAGACGACTGCTCTTAGCTTTGTGCTATTCGAACGGATCAGAGAATATGCAAGGTCCGAGGTTGCTGGATTATCTGGCGCATACCCAGTCAACACATCTACATCACCATCAGTGATCACATGCTGAAGATAGTCCGCTTGCCCTTCAATCTTATAGCCTTGTGTAAAGCTGCGTTGAGCTTCAACTAAGTGTGTCTCCATCATGCGGGCTAATGCACCGTCAAGAGGGTTATCAATGGCAACACGCTGTTCATTATCTTTATGCTTGCCACGGACATGATAAGTCAAATCCAACTTCTGCCGGTGAGGGTTATCTATCACATTGAGCTCAAGTGCTAAATCGCCAAACCACAGCATAGTGCGACGGAACGCAACCTCTTTGTATGCTGCAGAATCCCACTGAACAATGGTATGGCTATCGACCGATGCTTCAGGTTGCGACCAATCAGCGAGTGTATCCACCAAGGTAAAATCATCTCCTTGTTGATAGCTCAACAACGTTGGATCGATCGGTGGTTGGTTTTGCTGGTTCACAACCAACGTATTGTGTGTCGCGGTATTCTTGTAGTAGCCGTAATGCAGCTCAGCACCGTAACCTGTCGTACCCAAGTCAGGCAGGATCTCTTGACCATCACGAGTTAAAATAAGCCCTAGGCGATCGTAATGATCGTGCTCACCACCATATGGGGCGTGTTTAAGCAGCATGGCATTATTGCGAGCTTTGTCGATCTCAATCGTGATACCCACTTCTGGGCAATGGGTTGACTGGCATTTAAGTGGCTGCGCATGAGGCAACTCATCGACACCATAAAGCAGCGCATCGATATTGTCTCGACTGATATTTTGATAAATGCTTGCTAGCGCACTTGCAAACTCATCACAAGGATGCTGCTTGTAGGCGAATTCGAACAAATGTGCATGAGTCAGCTTCTCTTGTCCTGCGATGCAGTCATTCAAGCGTGGGAAATCCCCTGTGTTAAGTACCAGCTGTAGCGGGTACTTCATCATCTTCAGATAATTAGGATTCGATGCCACTGAGTATGGCGTGTTACACGCCATTTTTTCGAAGTTTTGTAACGCTTGCAGTGCGTAGTAGTGGTAGTGAATAGAGCCCTCAAACCACATGCCATCGCCAATAGCGCCATGGTTAAGTTGGTAGTGAATTCCGTAATCTGTGTTTAGGGCAAAATCTAAATACTGTTGCTCATCCAAAATCAAACCGATCACACCAATGGTCGCATTGATCTTCATTTCATGGTTATGCAGCTGGTCGGTACGGTGTTCAATAAGGAAATCTGCACCTTCACGCAACAGACATACCTCGATTTTTTCTTGCTCTTCTGCTGTGAGTGCTGATTTGATGAAATCGTACCCACGAGCGAGATCGATATGGCAATTAGCCTCACACAGCGTCTGAGCATTGGCTTTACCCGGGCCATTGTAAGGAATGCCGCCATGCACTTCATAATCAGGGTAGTAAGTGGCGTAAGCTAACAGGATCTCACGAACTCTTTCGAGATAAACAGGTTCATCGGTCAAGTGCCAAAGCAGACCAAGGTCATAACACGCTTTTGCGTTAAGACCATTCAACCAGCGCCACCAAGCGCCGTCATACGGCTCTCCAGTGAACTCTTTACCATCCACCGGGCAGCAATGAGATTCTGGTTTGTCTCTATCCCAAGTCAAACGCACGCCGTGCTCAGGGCAGAAGTAATAAAGGTTCCACGTCGCTCGCCCATCAACAGGAACCAGCACGTCGTTGTTTAGGACAACTTCATTATTTTTTATGAGTGCTTCAATGGTTGAGCGGCTTGCTTTTTGTTTAATCGCCGCCATTTCTTGGGCTGTAAACTGTAACATCTTGATTAACTCCCTAATTAGGCGATTTGATTGAAGTTGAAATAGCGCTCTGCATTTTTGTAGCAGATGTTCTCAATGGTTTGCTTGAGTAGGGTCTCATCGTGCGGGATCTCACCCTCTTCCACCCATTTGGCCAACAAATTGCACAGCACTCGACGGAAATACTCATGGCGACTGAATGAGAAGACATTGCGTGAATCTGTCAGCATGCCGACGAAACGGCCCAACGCACCCAAGTTTTTCAGCGTAGTCAATTGGGCTTCCATGCCATCCTTGTGATCGTTAAACCACCAAGCTGCGCCAAATTGGA
Source organism: Vibrio agarivorans (assembly GCF_030409635.1). Taxonomy (NCBI): domain Bacteria; kingdom Pseudomonadati; phylum Pseudomonadota; class Gammaproteobacteria; order Vibrionales; family Vibrionaceae; genus Vibrio; species Vibrio agarivorans. Next base: position 796,890 of record NZ_JAUFQF010000001.1, read on the forward strand.
TTTTACCCGCAGAGCCATCGCTATCTTGGAACGCACCTGCCATACAGCTTAAGATGGCATTATGATTCGGATTTAAGTTGTAAAGAACCGTATTAGGTAGTGCCTCTTGCTCATCCAGGGCACTCAATAACTGAGCTAAATTCTCTGCAATCAGGCGATCATTGATAACACTGAAACCCGTACCGCCACCTAAGGCTTGCTTACGACGTTCATTAACATTAACTAGCACACCGATGTGGACTTGCATGCTCCAATCATATTTGTGATAACAACGACCTAACTCGATAAATAAGCGGGTTTTAAGTTGGGTAACTTCGTGCTCAGTCAGAGACTCATCTTGTAACGCTTTGAAAAAAAGTCGTTCTGCTTCTTGTTCATTACACGCGGCAAAGTCTACGGTGGTTAGACCTAAATCAGACAAGCGACAACCTAAGCGGTGGAAGTTTTCTATACGTGCTTCAATAGCTGTAACAAAGTTTTTAAATGTTGTTGCAGGTATTGTCGTTAAGGTATGCAATCTATCGATCAACTCATTGAGTGCTCGTGAGTTGTTGAAAACAAACAACTCATCAGCACGAAATGTCGGCAACACTTGAACATCAAAATCTGATTCAGCCAAAGCAGCATGGTACTGCAAATGACTCAATGGTGAATCTGTTGTGCATAGAGTCTTAACCTTTAAGCTTTTTAATACTTCACGAGTGCTATTTCGCCCTTGCTCAAGCTGTGCATTACATTGCTGCCAAATTTCTTTGCAATTATCTGGGTTTAACAACAAATCACAGTTAAAGAACCGCTTCAACTCTAAATGCGACCATTGATAAAGCGGGTTACCCAATAAGTAAGGCATCGACTCACACCACTGAGCAAATTTATCATTGTCCGGGGCATTACCAGTAATAAAGTGCTCATTGATGCCATTGCTACGCATTGCTCGCCAAACATAGTGGTCACTGTGTAACCAAGCTTCTGAGAGATTTGCATGCTGAGTATCTTGCCAAATATCTTTTGCATCCAAATGATTGTGATAGTCAATAATTGGCAGATCTGCAGCGTATGTATGAAACAGCTTCTGTGCTAAGTCAGAGGTCAGTAAGAAGTTGTCGTGAATATAACTTTTTTGTTCCATTATGCGTTTCTCGAGAGTACTTAGGCAGGCGTTGATCTCGCCTGACTAATCACTCTATTTGATACTAAGGCCACCCAAAACTGAGTGGCCAATTCATATTTAATAGTGGTTAGCTTTGAGCTTGTGTTTTAAGCTTAGAGGTCACATTAGCACTCTTAAGAAGCAGAGCTCCAACGGTTAGAACAACACCGCCACAGAAAACAAAGGCCATACGTCCCCAGAATGGATTAGGAATAAGAACCATAGCCATAACCAGAGCACCGAAGACAAGAATCAAACGGCCCAGCATACTGCGTTGTTGACGGTCGAACTCATCTTGACCTTCTTCTTCAATAACTGGAGTCGCAACATCTGTCCAAAACTCAGTAATCTCTTCAGCACGCTCTCCTTGTGGCTCTTTGTAGAACTTCGTTGTTAGACAGAAGAAACCACCAGTAATAAACAAGTGGCCAATAATGCCGTTCATTACAAGAAGATCTGATGCCTCACGAGAAGTAAATCCACCTTCCAGGCCAATCATATTTGCAATAGCATCTGGAGTTATAACGAAACTCACTAAGTAAGAAACACCGATACCAACAACTAACGTTGCCCAAGCAGCCCAATCCGGTGTTTTCTTAATAAACATGCCAAAGAATAGTGGAACAAGGATAGGCATCTGTAGGAGAGTACTTACGAACATCATTGCATCGAACAGGCTCAAATCACGTAGTGAGTTGATGAACAACGCTACCATAATGATAAGTACACCAAATACTGAAGTAACCAGTTGACTCACACGCATCAATTTTTTCTCTGATGCGTTTTTGTTGATGATCGGGCTATAGAAGTTGCGAACAAAAACACCGGCGTTACGGTTCAGGCCAGAGTCCATCGATGACATCGTAGCTGCAAAAACAGCAGACATAAGTAGACCTACCATACCTACTGGCATCGCACGCTCTACAAACACGAGATATACCGCATCAGCTGCTTTACCACCCAAAGCGTCTGCGTGCGCAGAGATTGCGTCTGGGTAAATGATTGCTGATACCCAAGGTGGCGCAAACCAAATAGCAGGACCAATTAACATAAGAGCAAATGCTAATAGTGCCGCCTTACGCGCATTAACAGAATCTTTAGCAGTTAGGAATCGGTAAGAATCCTGCATGTTATTGATATTTTGAAGCTGCTTAACAAACATGAAGATGAACCATGCAACAAACAGCAACGGATAATTCATCTCTGGTCCCATGATCGAATCGGCTGGGAACTGCTCAATAAGGTTGCTTGGACCACCAATTTTTACGATAGCAGCAACTGCACACACTACCGTAACTGCCATAATCACAACCATCTGAACGAAGTCTGAAGCAACAACGCCCCACGAACCACCAATAACAGAGATGAATAGAACAATAAGACCAGTCACCACGATGGTCAGTTCGATATCAATCTTAAATACTGCGCTCACAAATAGTGCTAGACCGTTTAACCAAATACCTGTGTACACGATACTGGTTGGCATCGTTGCCCAGGTAAACACCTGTTCATTTGTCGCACCAAATCGGCGACGCACACCTTCAACTGGAGTGACTACACGCATTTGGCGGAAGCGGTATGAGAAAAACAACCAAGAAAGTAGGAAGCCAAACGCATTCGCTACAAAGATGGTCATTATTGGAAAGCCGTCCGTGAAAGCTTTACCCGCGGCACCAGTAAACGTCCATGCACTGAACTGCGTCATGAATGCTGTTGCACCCACCATCCACCAAAGCATCTTACCGCCACCACGGAAGTAGTCGCTAGTAGAGTTTCCAGCAAAACGTTTGAATATCAATCCAACCGCGATCATGAAAACAAAGTAGACTCCAACTACGAGTATATCTATGTTCATTGTTTTACCTCAGGCGTATTTAAAATAATAGTTAGGTTTTTACAAACCAATGGTTCAATAATAATTTTACAGTACAAAAATACCATCCACTGACACATAAAATGTGACCAATGAAACGATGCTTTACATATTTCTGTTTGAATTTTTAGCTTACATGACTGATGCACTTACCAAGCATCTAGTGGAGTTTAGGCGCAAAAAAAGCACCAACCTAAAAGGAAGGTGCAAATCAGTTTCCCAATAAACTGTAGAGCCAAACCTCGTAGCAATAAAGCCATTTACACTGCTACAAGGTGTTGTAAATTAGTCGATTAGTGACTTAACATACTCTGCAATTTCTGCTACTTGACAGTTAGCGAAGAAACATTCTTGGAATTGTGCACTACCAACCGCTTGCTTAACTAGCTCTTGATCGATTGCTTGTAGAGAAGCAACAACATCTTTACATACACCAGCTTTTACTTCATTTAGGATCTTGGCGTTAGCTTGCTGAGGAACAACACGCTCAACTGGGTACCCTTCTCCACGATTGCCAGTAAATGCTTTTTCGAAGATGTAACGAACGTTTAGTTCACCAGCCCAACCAAAGCCTTTAGCGAAAGCTAGAGAAAGTGCGTTACCGTTATTGATTTGGTTGAATAGGAATGCATCAGATGCCTCTAGGCAGTAACCACAAACAACACCAGGGTGAAGGTTGCTTGCCATTAATGCACCTTGACCAGTACCACAACCTGTTACGATAAAGTCAACAGCTTTAGAGTTAAGTAGAAGACTAGCCTGGATACCAAGGTGGATGTACGTTAGATGATGATCGTTCTCATCAGTCATACCAACGTTAAATACTTCATGGCCTAAACCACCAGCAACTGTATTTAGCTCAGCTGCAACCATAGCATTCTTAGCTGCTTGGCTGTTTTCCATAGTTAGTGCAATTTTCATTTGATACTCCTGCAGTTTCCTGCAATTAGTTAATTCTTAAAGTGTAAAATTTTAAACAAAGTCTTTACGCATTGGCGTAAAGTTGTCGATCAGAATACCCGCTTCTAGGCAAACGCAACCATGTTCAATGTTTGGTTCTTTGTACATTGTATCGCCGGCTTCAACGACTTTTGTTTCATCACCAATAGTGAATTCAAACTTACCCGACAATACATAAGTCAATTGCTCATGCGGGTGGCTGTGCATAGCGCCAATTGCGCCTGATTCAAAATGCACTTCTACAGCCATCATGTTGTCGTTATGAGCTAATACTTTGCGTGAAATACCCTCACCCAAGTCTTCTAGTTTGATGTTTTTGTTGTATACAAACATGGTTCAATATTCTCTAATTGCTGAGCTGTCGCTTGCGCTTTTTTCTGATCAATAATCAATCGGAATGTGGTACTCAAATTAACGCTAATCAGCATCATTTCAAGTAGAGTACCGCCAATAGATCCTACAATAATGTTATTGATCAACCAGCAGCATGCGCCAACTAAAAAGCCTATTCTCATCTTAATACCGTTGAGACAGAACACACTATACGTGCCTATCGCGGTACCCAATAACGGCCAAATGTCGTGGTAGGACTCGATTAGGTAAAATCCACCAACCGCGCTCAAAGCGATAAATCCAAAGGCTACAACTAGTGACGATACATAAATCGCTGTCGCTGTTCTCAAAACTGATAAAGCGGAGCTGGCAACAGATACTAATGAGCCTAATAGGAAATAGTGAATAAGGTGGTTAATGTGGAATACCATCATCAGGATCTTCAGTTTACGATCATCCTTTTGACAAAAAGTCGCCACACCCAACGCTAGGCTAACAAAACCCAATATTTGAGCGATGACCACACTCTCCATAACCACCTCTTACAAACTTCTTAAGAAGGATTAACGTGACAACCAACCGCCATCAACCGCTACCGTGTAACCATTGATGTAGTTTGATGCACTTGATGCTAGGAATACACATGGGCCCGCTAGATCTTCTGGTGTTCCCCAACGTGCCGCAGGAATACGGTCTACAATCTCTTTATTACGTTGCTCATCTGCGCGCAATGCAGCTGTGTTATTAGTTGCCATGTAACCTGGTGCGATCGCATTGACGTTAATACCATGGCTTGCCCACTCGTTCGCCATTAGGCGAGTTACACCCATTACACCACTCTTAGAAGCTGTGTAAGAAGGTACGCGAATACCACCTTGGAATGAAAGCATAGATGCGATATTGATGATCTTGCCACCTTCACCCTGAGCAATCATTTGCTTCGCAACTGCTTGAGACATGAAGAACACAGACTTAACATTGATGTTCATTACGTCATCCCAGTCTTGCTCAGAGAAATCAATTGCATCGTTACGACGAATGATACCGGCATTGTTAACAAGAACATCGATACGGCCCAGTTCAGTCACCGCCTGGTCAACAATTGATGGAATGTCATCAAGCTTCATTAGGTTTGCACGGATATCGATAAACTTGCGACCTGTTTCTTTCATTTTTTCAATGGTTTCAGTTGGCTCTACAATGTTCACGCCAACAATGTCACAACCTGCATTGGCTAGACCTAGCGCCATGCCTTGACCAAGACCAGTGTCACAACCAGTAACAATCGCAACTTTACCTTCTAGATTAAATGAATCAAGAATCATGTTCGTTCCTTTAAAAGCTAATATTTCGTGTTTGCTTATGATGGCAACCCATCCCATGAAACGAACTATATATTTTTTAAAACTGCATTTCAATTATTTATAAAACACCTTTTCATTTTGTTGATCAAGATCTCTCTTTTGTCCGACAAGAGCGGGATGGGTTTCAAATTTTTGAAAACCTTTTTTAAAATACGTGGAAGCGTGTTAGCTGATGGGTATAATGCCAACATCGCGAATTTGAATAATGGTAATTTAATGGAAAAGTCTACGCAGCCAGAAGCCGTTTCATCGGTTCTTAAGGTATTCAACATTCTGCAAGCCCTTGGTGAGCAAAAGGAAATTGGTGTATCTGAACTGTCTCAGCGCCTGATGATGTCTAAAGCAACGACCTACCGTTTTCTGCAAACAATGAAAACGTTAGGTTATGTCACACAGGAAGGCGAAGCAGACAAATACTCTCTCACCCTGAAACTATTTGAGCTCGGCGCTAAATCTTTAGAGTATGTCGATCTGATTGAACTGGCAGATAAAGAAATGAAAGTCATTTCGGAGCTAACAAATGAGACCGTTCACCTAGGTTCACTTGATGAAGACTCTATCATTTATATCCACAAAATAGATTCAAACTATAGCCTTCGTATGCATTCACGAGTGGGTCGTCGTAACCCTCTTTATACTACGGCTATTGGTAAAGTACTACTTGCAGAACGAGAAGACTCTTTTGTAAGAAATACTTTATCTCGTATTGAGTTTGTAAAGAGTACTGATCGCACTCATGAAAATGCGGAGCAGCTAATCGCCGAGCTGAAATTGGTTAAAGAGCAGCACTTCGGTGAAGACAACGAAGAGCAAGAGCCTGGATTAAGATGTCTGGCTGCACCTGTCTATGACCGTTTTGGTACGGTTATAGCGGGAGTTTCCATTTCATTTCCTACAATTCGTTTCGATGAAAAGCGTATGTCTTATTACATCGATCTTCTTCATAAAGCAGGCCGCAACATCTCTGAGCAATTAGGATACAAAAACTATCCTGTTCAATAAGATGAACTATTTGTAAGAGCAGCATTCTTTGCTGCTTTTTTTGAAACCAAACCTATTAGTGAAACAGTGTTTTATTTTGGAGTATGTATGGGCTCTTCTATCACCCCCAATGTTCGCGACTTTCTCACAAGACTAGATCCATTTGATAAACTTCCCTTGTCATTAGTCGAATCCCTGTCAAACTCCGTGGTGGTAAAATACCTAGCAAAGGATGAAGTGATCACATTCAGTGCCCTATGTAAAAAACGTTATCTGTATATTGTTAGAACGGGTGCGATAGAACAGAGGAGTCGCGATGGTTCACTTCGGGCGCGCTTAGGCATTGACGACCAGTTTGGTTTTACCTTTCTTGATCCGTTAGAAAATGCCGAAGATGGATACGAAGCACAAGCCATTGAAGATTCTCTTCTCTATCTACTACCTCACCATGAACTAACAAGAATCTGTCAACAACATCCAGAGTTTGCCGACTATTTTGCTTCTCAAGCAACTACTCGCCTATCTTCGGCTGTGAAGCATGCGGTACGAAAAGAAGATAAAGGACTATTCTTTCGCCAAATCAGTGAGGTAGCGAGTAAGAACATTGCAATTGTAGATCACACCAATTCAATAAAGTCAGTCGCCAAAATAATGTGTGGAGATCAAAGAAGTTCTTGTGCTGTTGTCATGCACGACGAGGATATTGTTGGAATGGTCACAGATCGCGACATGACAAGAAGTGTTGTAGCACAAGAAATATCGACCGATTTACCTATATCCAGTGTTATGAACGCCAAGCCCATTTTGGTCAATAGCGAAGATAAGGTGATACAAGCTATCTCGCTGATGCTTCAATATAACGTTCGTTGTTTACCGGTTGTCAAAAAGGGTAAAGTGTCAGGACTTCTTACCACCACCCATCTTGTACATAACCATAAAACACAGTCGCTATTTCTGATAGAAAAAATCAAGTATGCCGACTCCATAGACGCCCTATCAGCTCTAAGAGAAGAAAAACAGACGATATTCCAAGCGCTGGTTGAAAGTGGCATTAGCGCTGAGATCCAAGGGCAAGTCATGTCCATGATTATGGATGCTTTTACACGCCGAATCATTCAGCTTACAGAAAAGTCACTAGGTGATCCTCCTTGCGAGTACGCATGGCTAGTCGCTGGCTCCCATGCTCGTAATGAAGTCCATATGCTATCAGATCAAGACAGTGCAATCGTCATATCTGATGACGTGAAAGAGCATAACTATCATTACTTTAACTACCTCGCAATGAAGGTCTGTAATGGACTTGCAGCGTGCGGTTACCCCCTTTGTGACGGAAAATATATGGCGGCAAACAAAAAGTGGTGCCAACCTGTTTCTCGCTGGAAGGAGTACTATCACAAATGGGTACTGAGCCCTGAGTACAACAAGTTGCTAAGCGTCAGCGTATTCTTGGAAGTTCGAGCTATCCATGGTAATGCTGAATTTATTGATACTGTTCAATCACATATGCATGATTGCATTCAAAAGAACCCTCGTTTCATTCCAGCACTCACTCGAGATGCTATAGAGACTCAACCGCCACTTGGTATCTTTAATAGTCTTGTCCTAGAAAAAGGGGGGAAGAACAGCAACACTCTCAATATAAAAAAGTATGCGCTCAACCTAATCATTGATCTTGCGCGTATTTTCAGCTTAGCCGCAGGTGGCTCTTTAACTGGAACGGAAGAGCGTTTTCGTTATGCTGCCAAGCATGGCACAATGTCATTAGACACATGCGAAAACATCATTGGCGCATTTCGCTTTATCACTCACGTTCGTTTTCGCCACCAGCTCAATGCCATTTTGAATGGCAAAACACCAGATAATCACATTGCACCTGACCAGTTCAGCAGTTTTGAGCGCAAACACCTCAAGGAAGCATTTAAAATCATTAGCGAGCTACAGGACGTAGCCAAACTTCGTTTTGTAAAAGGCAGTTAATCATGTTCAATCGTTGGTTCGGAAAGTCCTCTACACAGTGTCAAGAGGCATTAAGACAATCTATCGCACCCAACTCGTCATACAGTTTTGCGTTAGATAACTATCTACGCCACCCACAGCCCTCCCTTTCTGAGGACCTAATTAGCCAACAATTTGTCGCACTAGACTTTGAAATGACCGGGCTTGAAGCTGAGCGTGACAAAATACTCTCTATCGGGCTCGTCCACTTAAATTGCAATGAAATCAATCTATGCAGTAGCCATGAAATTTATCTCGACCACGGAGACTATGTTAAAAAAGAAAGTGCCGAGATAAATGAAATTGTTCCACAACAATTAGTCAATGCTACTGAGCCCACTGCGGCACTTGACGAACTGCTAACGCATTTAAAAGGTAAAATCGTTGTCGCCCACAGTGCATGTATTGAGCGTAGCTTTCTCAATGCGCAAGTAAAAGCGGCCTATGGATTAGAGTGTCTACCTTGCCATTTTGTTGACACTCTACAGCTGGAAAAAAAATACAGCTATGCTGGCTTGTCCAAGAGTCATCAAAGCTATCAACTCAACGACCTTCGTCGTCACTATAATTTACCTGACTACTACGCTCACTCAGCGGCAAGCGATGCTTTCGCTTGTGCCGAATTATTTCTCGTGCAACTAAGTAAGTTAAAACTGAAGTTTGAGAGCAAAATTTCTGACGTCATCATCGGCTAACTATACCCGTGATCATTGAAGATGCTTGATTTTTCCTTAAAGCAGGATCATGCTACGCACCATGAAAATAATACTGACTCCTCAACAGAAACAACAACTCGAAGAGATGCACGATTCAACTCGTGATGGTCGAGTGCGTGACCGCATAAAAGCGGTTTTACTCGCGTCTGAAGGGTGGAGTCAGACGATGATTTCTCAAGCTCTTCGTATTCACGAATCGACGGTCGCTCGTCACCTCAGTGATTATGTTCTCTCTGAAAAACTTAAGCCTGAAAATGGTGGTAGCCAGAGCCGACTTTCTGCTAAGCAAACTATGCAGCTTATCGAACATCTGGCAGAGAAAACGTACTTCCATACCCACCAAATTGTTGGTTATGTACAAGCTGAGTTTGGTATCCGTTATACCGTTGCTGGCATGAACAAGTGGCTGCATCACCACGGCTTCTCATATAAGAAGCCGAAAGGTGTACCGCACAAGTTTAATCCAGAGATGCAGCAAGCCTTTATCGTATATTACAACGAGACGCTAAGAAAGAGCGAAGACCCTGTGTTGTTCATGGATGCCGTTCATCCTACACAGTCAACAAAACTGAGTTATGGCTGGATACGCAAGGGCCAAGACAAAGTGATTGAGACAACAGGCAGTCGAACTCGTCTTAATATTATCGGTGCGTTACCGCTTCAAAATATTGGCGCAACGGTGACAGACACGTATGACACGAGGCTTTGTTGCGTAATTCGGACAGGAAACCAAACCGCCTGAAATTGAGTAATTCCTATACAACATACTGAGTTTCAGGCACACCAAGCCCTGTAAGCTTGTTCAGCGCTTTAATCATCGCGTAAGTCTCGCCAACCTGAGCATTGTAACTTCTTAAGCTTAATTTCCCACCTAGTAGCTGTTTTACTCGGTACATTGCTGTCTCTGATAGCGAGCGCTTATGATAGCCATACCGCTTTTTCCACTTCTTGTTGGAGCCGTAGAGCTTTTGGCAACCTACCGCTAAGTTACGAGGATGCCCTTGTTCCCAGAAGGCTGCTCCCTCTCTTGGCGGGATGAGCGCAACAGCTCGCTTGATCCGTATGGCATCATGGCAATTCCTTGTGTCATAAGCACCATCGCCTGATATCTCAATGATTTTACGACGTGTCTGCTTAAGCAAGTTGGGAAGTATTTCGGCATCGGTTACGTTAGATAAGCTCAGCTCTGCTGCGACTATTTCGTGGGTGCTAGTATCTACTGCGATATGCAGCTTACGCCAAACCCTACGCTTCCCGTCAGTACCATGCTTCTTGACCTTCCATTCACCTTCGCCATAAACCTTGAGACCTGTTGCATCAATGGCTAGGTGTTGTATCGCACCTCTGGTTTTAGTTTTAAATGAAACCTCAACTTCCTTAGCTCGACGGCTTATACAGGTGTAGTGCGGACAAACTAGCGGGGTGTTAGCCAGCTTAAATACCGAGTCTAGAAATCCTTGCAGTGCTCTCAACGGCATAGAGAATATGCGTTTCACCATCAGTGCCGTGGTAATGGCTAAGTCGCTGAATTGGCGAGGTCTGCCGCGCTTGCCTTGTTTGTTTTGCTTCCACTCAGCTATCGCTTCCTCATCAATCCAAAAGGTCAGAGAACCACGGTTTATTAAAGCTTTGTTGTACTGCGTCCAGTTAGTTGTTTTGTAACGAGGTTTAGGCATGAGGCTACGACGATTAATGGGTGTAGCCGATCAGATCGTAGCTTCTTGATTTAGTTCCATCGATTTAAGCAACAAAGCCCATGTGAGGAACAATATTTACTTCTCCTCCAAGCTAGAATTTACTTCAGCCATCAAAGAGTTTTTCGATGTAACGCTACCAGAAGTTGCAGGATCACTAGCATCCAGAATTACGGACAATTTTCAGATTTTGAAACCTGCATCTTCAAGTTGAACGGGTATATAAATCTAACTTTGAGCCATGCAACTCACATTGCATGGCTTTTCTATACTTTCATATCAACACTTCCTGCCATCACTCTCATATGATTTGTAAACGGTCCAGATTCACAGAAATGAGAAGTCAATATCAAAGTTACCAGTAACGTTATATCGATGTAGAATCTAACAGGCGTTTGAGCAATCTATATATCACCCACTCACAACACCATTAAGTAATACAATAACCTCAAAATTAAAAGAAAAAAACAACTTAAAACAGCATCTTAAATTCAATAACCCAGATAAATTTAAGTTGAAATGTATTATATAAACAGTATTCGACCCTCTCACCGAAACATTTTCTTTTGAGCCACACCACAAAAGCCGACCCCAGTCATAAAAATATAAAACACCCTTTCAAAAAACTGTAAATGTGATTTCGATCTTATATTTTTGTCTTTGTTCCGTCTAAATTACTCATCAAGCAAATGTGAGCAAAAAGTATCCATTAGAGAACGTTGCTCAGCTGGCAATATTTATTGGGAAGTCTATTTACCGACAAATATCAGCCATCATCAATATTGGTTGCCCACAGAGTTATAAGTTCACAAGAAGTTGTAATGTTCAGCGAGAAGGATGCTGTCATTCAACTCAATAAATTCAAATTACGAAATGCTGTCAAAGTATCAAAGGAGTTCAGGATGAATATCGATATGCTCGTGGTGGGCGTTTACTTTATCTTTATGATCGCAATTGGTGTGATCTTCAAACGATTTGCTGGTAGCAGTACCAGTGACTATTTCCGAGGTGGAGGCAAGATGTTGTGGTGGATGGTAGGTGCAACAGCCTTCATGACCCAGTTCAGTGCATGGACCTTTACAGGCGCTGCAGGTAAAGCCTTCACCGATGGCTTCCCTATCATGGTTGTCTTTATGGCCAATGCTTTTGGCTTCCTACTATCATGGGTATTTTTTTCGTACCGCTTCCGTCAAATGCGTGTCGTCACTCCAATTGAGGGTGTCAAACGCCGGTTCGGCACCACAAACGAACAGGTGTTTACATGGGCGACTATGCCAACAAGTATTGTCTACACCGGGATTTGGTTGAATGGCCTTGCGCTATTTGTGAGTGCCGTATTCAAAGTAGACATCGAAACAACGATTGTTGTCACTGGGCTAATTGTTCTGTTTATTTCCATTATTGGGGGTGCTTGGGGAGTGGTAGCATCGGACTTCGTTCAGATGGTAGTGATCATGGCTGTGACCGTCGTGTGTGCAGTCGTGGCATTATTTAAAATTGGCGGACCTAGCAACCTAATTGAACAATTCCCTGCCGAATCAATCATGGGTTCTAATATGAACTACCCTCTGCTGTTCGTCGCATGGTTCATCTTCATGTTTGTTAAGCAGCTGCAAAATATTAACAACATGCAGGACTCTTACCGTTTCCTAACAGCAAAAGATTCGACAAATGCGCGAAAGGCCGCACTACTCGCTTTCGTACTCATGCTGATTGGCCCTGCAATCTGGTTCCTACCACCATGGGTTACAGCCGTCATGTACCCAGAAGCCGCAACCGTGCACAGTGCTGAGCTTGGCAAAAAAGCAGCCGACGCCGTTTACCTTGTTTTTGTTGAGAAAGCGATGCCGGTTGGTATGGTTGGGTTACTCATGTCTGCAGTCTTTGCGGCGACGATGTCTTCCATGGACTCCGGGCTGAATAGAAACTCCGGCATTTTTGTCCGCAACTTCTACGCTCCTATCATTGATAAAAAGGCAGATGACAAAAAACTTTTGCGTGTAAGCCAAATCGTGACCGGATGTTTTGGTATTTTGATTATCTTAGTCGCTCTATTCATTAATTCGCTCAGAGGCTTGAGTCTTTTTGATGCGATGATGTATGTCAGTACGCTGCTTCAAATGCCTATTCTCGTACCTCTATTCTTTGGTGTCTTCATCAAGAAAACACCGGATTGGGCTGCTTGGGCAACACTGCTTGTTGGTGTATTTGTCTCTTACATGGTGAGCTTTGTAATTACGGCAGATGTAATCGCAAACTGGCTAAACCTAGACACGCCATTCACTGGACGTGAAGCGAGTGATCTTAAAGTGCTACTCGGTATCATTGGTCATCTCTTTATTACTGGTGGCTTCTTCTGCCTAACAACCAAGTTCTACAAAGAGCCAGCTAAAGCTCGAAGTGAAGAGTTACAAGCATTTTGGACAGATGTCGATACACCAGTAGTTGAAGAGCCTGGGCAAGATGAATATGACCGCCAACAACGCTTAATGCTTGGAAAGCTAATTCTGGTATTTGGTGTGCTCGTCACTCTAATGGCACTTATACCAAACCCAATGCTTGGCCGTTTAGCCTTTGTCTTCTGTGGAGCCGTTATTGTTACTGTCGGTGGCCTGTTGCTTAAGAGTGCCAGAGAGAACGAGACCTTCAATACCACCATGTCTGCTGGATGATGTTGTGATTCTTAAACACCAAAAATGTTGAGTTAATTCAAATTCACTAGAGCAAAGCCAGTTCTCCAACGCTATTCGCACATGCTGATAGTGCTGGTTTTGCTCGGCCTTAAGAAACACAAACAAGCTAAATACTTTAAATTCGCTGTTAATTTACTGAAGGAAATACAATGAAAATAACAAAGGTTTGTACTGCTATTTCTTTAGCCTTGCTGATTTCTACAGGTGCTCATGCATCGATAGATTTTATCTCATACGACAAAGAAGCACTCTCTTTCAATAAGTCGGAGCTCAGCAGTAAGCAAGGGGCATATGACGCTTTAATTAAAAAAGCAGATAAAGCGCTTAAAGCTGAAATTGATCCAGTGACAAACAAAACACTGTTACCTGCCAGTGGTGACATTCAAGACTATTTTAGCTTTGGCCCCTACTGGTGGCCAAACCCTGATACTGATGATGGTCTTCCATATGTGCGCCGTGATGGTGAGTACAATATGGCAACAAAAACAAAGGCAACGGACAAGCAACGTTTCATTCGCTTCGCCAATGACGTAAAACATCTCGGTCTTGCCTACTACTTTAGCGACAACCAAGACTACGCAGATAAAGCTATCGCTCAGCTTGATGCCTGGTTTGTTAATCCGAAAACTCGCATGAACCCAAACCTTAACCATGCTCAAGCAATCCCTGGAGCTGTTGATGGACGTGGCATTGGCATCATAGAAAGCCGCCTACTCATTCCTGTGTTGGACAGCGTCAATATTCTCAAAGAAAAAATGACGAGCGAGCAATATGACGCTGTCGTTGGTTGGGTCGATGAGTTTAATCACTGGATGCTAACCAGCCAAAATGGCTTTGAAGAAGACAATTGGCATAACAATCATGGTACGTGGTACGACGCACAAGTTGTCGCGTTTTCACTGTTTGTTGATAAACCAGAGATTGCCCAAAAACGTCTTCAGATCACTCAGATGCGCCGAATTGGTAGTCAGTTCAATATCGAAGGTGCACAGCATGGCGAACTGGAGCGAACGCGACCGTGGCACTACTCAAACTTTAATTTGGAAGCCTACAGCCTACTGGGCCATTTTGGCGAAAAAGTAGATGTGGATGTTTGGAATTATGAAGTCGACAAGCATGCACTATCTAACGGGTATCGCTTCGTTGCTAAATACGTAAACAGCCCAGATCAATGGCAATACAACGACCTCAAAGGCTTCGATGGTTCAAAAGCCTACTCCAATATTCTTTATGCCAACCGTGCCTACGATGACGCTCAAATCAAGCAAGCACTGGCGACATTGCAAAATGATGAATCCAACAAAAACAAAGTAGAAAACCTACTCTTTAAATAATGGTAATTAAGATGAAAAAACTAAACAAAAACCTTTTAACTGCTGCAGTGGTTATGTGTGCGAGTGCTTCTGTTTCTGCGGCTTCTCTCGACTTCAGACAAGAATACAAACATGACAGTGAAACCTATGCGAGTAGGGTGAAAATTGGTGGTGGTGTTGGTAACTATTACTTCGGTGTTGAAGCTATGCAAGAAGGCAAGCCGTTTTCAGAGTGGGAGTCTAAAGGCAATGAATTTGATTTTGGTTACAGACATAAAATTGATGACCATTGGTCAATTATTCCAGGCATGCCAATTACTTTCCTCAAGGGTCATGTCACATACAAACCCCAAGTGCGTGTGCAATATAAGTTCGATTCAGGTCTAACCGCTAAACTACGCTACCGTCATGAGTTTAGGGATTTTTCGGATGACCGTTCTAGTGAACAAAAGAGCAAAGTAACGGCAAACCTCGACTATAACTACAACTACTTCCAATTTGGCTTAGAGGGTAACTATGAGAAGGGGCTCGACGACCAGGTATTCTTTGACAACGGTGATTCAAACTGGGATGCCGTGTTTAAACTAGGCTACAAAGGTCAAGATTGGAGCTGGAGACCTTATGTTGAATTTGCCAATGTTTCAGTATCGAGCAAAAGTAGTGACCGCCAACTGAGGAGCCGTATCGGTATCACTTACAGCTGGTAAACATACTTCTGATAATCAAAAGCTAAGACGCGATTTACGCTCTTAGCTTTTTTGTCTCATCACCCAATGTGCTGGATAGACAACGACTTTATCTTCAAAACGCTATGGACATCCCATCAAACACAAACTAAAATGAAACGATGGTTTATTAATTTTATTGACGCATTCATTTTTATATAGCATTGCAATACAAGCAACAAGGTTCTACTCAAAATGACTAATCTTGGTTAATGCGGTAAATGGAGGAGTAGGCTTCCCCCTTTGGTTATTCTTTCATTTGCACCATTGAGGTAACTCAACAGCATTAGACAAAAAATCAGAATATTGCATATGCAATGAGCAATTTAGAGAGTGCAAACAAGAGTAAATACAATGATTCAGTACAAAATTGCCGTGTTAGGCGAATGCATGGTTGAGCTACAAAAGCGCGATGGTGAGCTCAAGCAAACTTTTGGTGGTGATACCCTCAATTCAGCACTTTACCTTTCTCGACTCACCAAAGCACACGACATCAGTGTTAGTTATGTCACTGCGCTTGGTCGTGACCCATTCAGTGTAGAGATGCTTCAAGCATGGCAGGAAGAAGGTATTGATACCAAGACTGTGCTCCAGATTACTGACAAGACTCCTGGCATCTATTACATCGAGACTGATGACACTGGTGAACGCAGCTTCCATTATTGGCGCAGCGATTCAGCGGCAAAATTTGTTTTTGACCAACCAGAATCCGAAGCGCTAATCAACAAGCTTTATGCCTACGACGCTATCTACATGAGTGGCATTACACTAGCTATTCTGACTGAGAATGGTCGTCAAAACCTCTTGTCTTTCCTCGATGCATACAAGGCACAAGGAGGCAAGGTGATTTTTGATAATAACTACCGTCCTAAGCTTTGGAGCAACGTTGATGAAGCTCAATCTTGGTATCTAAAAGTTCTCAAATACACTGATATTGCTTTGCTCACTTATGATGATGACCAACTTCTATTTGGTGATACTCAACTTGAACAATGTGTCGAGCGAACTTCAACCTTAGGTGTAAAAGAAATCATAATTAAACGTGGCAGCGATGCATGTTTAGTTGTTGAAGGCAGCCAACAAAATTACGTTGCCGCCAATAAAATCACTAATGTCATCGATACAACAGCAGCTGGTGATTCATTCAGCGCTGGTTTCATGGCAAAACGTTTCACTGGTGGCTCAGCCCAAGAGGCCGCATCCACTGGTCATCTTGTTGCTGGTACCGTTATCCAGCACAAAGGTGCGATTATCCCACGTGATGTCATGCCTGAACTATAATCCCATAACTTAGAGAGAAAATTTCAATGGCAACACTAAACGAACAACTTGCAAACCTTAAAGTCATTCCTGTTATAGCGATTAGCAAAGTAGAACAGGCTATTCCATTGGGTCGTGCTCTAGTAGAAAACGGCATGCCTTGCGCTGAAATCACGTTGCGTACTGAGTGTGCAATCGAAGCAATCCGCGTAATGCGTA
This sequence comes from Vibrio agarivorans, assembly GCF_030409635.1. Classification (NCBI taxonomy): domain Bacteria; kingdom Pseudomonadati; phylum Pseudomonadota; class Gammaproteobacteria; order Vibrionales; family Vibrionaceae; genus Vibrio; species Vibrio agarivorans. Next base: position 814,166 of record NZ_JAUFQF010000001.1, read on the forward strand.
AAGAGTTCCCAGAGATGCTGATTGGGTCAGGTACCGTTCTAACAAATGAACAAGTTGACGCTTCAATTGATGCTGGTGTTGACTTCATCGTAAGTCCAGGCTTTAACCCACGGACAGTTCAGTACTGCCTAGACAAAGGCGTTGCGATCGTTCCTGGCGTAAACAACCCAAGCCTAGTTGAGCAAGCGATGGAAATGGGCCTTCGTACTCTTAAGTTCTTCCCAGCAGAACCTTCAGGCGGCGTGCCTATGCTTAAAGCACTTACTGCAGTATATCCAGTAAACTTTATGCCTACAGGTGGTGTAAGCCTTAAAAATGTTGAGGATTACTTGTCTATACCTTCAGTACTGGCATGTGGTGGTACTTGGATGGTTCCGACCAACCTAATGGACGAAGGCAAATGGGATGAACTGGGGAAACTAGTGCGTGACGCCGTAACTTACGTAGCCTAACGATCCACTATCGATAATGCGTGGCCGACTCTCTTATCAGGCCACGTTTATTTTGGTATATACGTCACTGTCTTTCAGTATGTATTAACTAACCTCAATTTAACTCCCAGATCTTGCCCTACTTTCTCAATGTATTCATACGTATACTTAGATATCAATACACTCATTGCGAGAATGAGCAAAACTCCCATGTTATTCGTTAAAGTAGAGCCAAAATTCATATACTTCACATTGTCTACCACCGGCATAAGTTCTATCAAAGTAAACTCATCCATCACTGTAATAAATGCTCGAAAATATAGCAGTAAAACCCCATGAGTGAGATAAACAGAGTACGACAGAACACCTAAGGTTTGCATCGAACTTTTCATTAACAGGGATGAGAAAAAACCACTCTCAAACGCTAATAATAGTACGGCCAGCATAAACAAAACTGACACACCTATTGAGCGATACTCATATTTTGATTGAATCACAATGACTATCGCGCTCAACAAAGCCAACTCAAGTATTGTAGCCACTTTGTATGACAATCTGATTCGGCTCATTTTTTGATATACGCTGTAAAAAAACGCACCGCCAAAGAAACAAGACAATCCCCTTAACACCTCACCTGGTACTGCTACTGATTTTGTGTACAAAAGATAGAATGACAACAGAGATACAGCGATCCAAACAAAAACTCGATTCATTCGGAAAGCAAAGATTGAGAAAAACAGCAATGCATACATGTAGAACTCGATACTAATGCTCCAAGATGAACCATTGAAGCTGACACTATTGAAGTTCGAAGACCAGGATTGTATGAGTAAAAGATGAGGAGCTATTTCACTAACTGCATATTTCGCGGTGAATGGCTCAATACCAAAACTAATTCCCCAATTATTGACGGCAAGCATATGACAGAACTGGTAAAACACAACCAACATGAACATGGCAAAGTGGAGTGGATACAACCTAAAAAATCGCCCTTTCATAAAGCTAGCGAAACGAGAGGTACCTTTAACCGCAAAACGATGTGCTAGCACAAAGCCACTCAACACAAAGAAAAATTCGACAAACAGGAAGCTACCTCGGAAGAAATCAAGGCTGGTCACTGAATCTAGCCAGTCCATGTGAAAAACTACCACAGCTAATGCACATACACCCCGAAGTCCATCTAGAGCAAAAAATCTTTCTTTCATAAAGAGTTTGATACGACAAAAAGTAATACAAAATGATATTTCAATTGAAAGTATGGGTAAATCTCAATGCTAAAAAGTGTGGTTTAGCTCTAAGCCAGTTTTAATAGCACTTGAGCTAAAAACTTGGCTTTGTATAGAGATACTCATATCGCTGTTTCGACTATTTCACTGCTTGGGTTTGCAATTACACACTGATTCACTAAAACGCCCTTTTCTTTTACTCGCTCACACGCGATTTCTATTGCAGATTGCACTGCTGACACGTCACCGCTCAGCGTAACGACTCCTTTGCCACCAATTGCCATCGCTAATTGAATATCCATCAACACCACATCACTTGCCTTGACTGCAGCATCGGCCGCTTCGATGACAGCAGCCATCGAATAGGTCTCTATCACCCCAAAGGCGCCATGTTTTGTAACATCTGTTGTTCCAGATATGGCCGAAAATACATCGGAATGAATATTTGAGATAACCACATGGTCAATCACTTCACCTCGCCCTGCGACAAGACCATGCTCCACTGATGCACTGACAGCACCGATGTCACCATTAACAACGATTACAAACTTTCCCGGACAAGTGGTGCGGTGAAAAAGTATTTTTACATTTGCAGATTTGACCATCGCATCCGCAACCTCGTACCCTCTTGCGATCGAACTCAGCTCTACACAGCCGATTGCGTTATCCATAAACACTCCCTTTTGATTCTATCCTTAACAAAGGCTCTCAATCACAACCTGATGGTCAACCTTTACCACTTTGCCACTGACACTCGCATGCATCGCCACACTCAAACTATCTGAACAAGCCTGCGCGACAACATCCCCCTTGTTAACATTTTGCCCAACGGAGACGACGGCCTGCGCGGCCCGACCTATATGTTGCTGTAGCGGAATCGCCACGTGTTTAGGCATGGCGATATCGGCTTTATATTCGACCGTTCTATCGTAGTAATCTAGCACCTCAAGTCGGCGCATCAGGCGAGAAGTAGATACTCCACGATAGGGTTTGAGAGGATGAACCTCTTTGGTTTGAGCCTGTAATTGCTCTGCAGTACGGGACAACTTTTGCTCTGCAAGCCCGCGTTTGGCAAGACTGCAAACTCGCTGTGGATCAACACCTTCCGGACAAGACCACATGGTGCAAAGATTACATCCGCAGCACGCTTGCCCAGCAAGTGCATGCTCAGAGTCTGCGACTAAAACCACTCTCATGGTTTTACGTGGATCTACGGGATAGCCCAGCAAAGCCCTCGGGCAAAGTGCACTGCATTGTCCACATTGATCGCAAGCAGAACGGGCCATTTTGATTACTTGCGCGTCGCTACGTTGCTTGATCTTAGCGACTCTACTGTCGGCTTTTAATACCAATAAGCCGCTGGACACCTTCGTTAGCGGTTTATTGATGTCAGTCGTGACACTCCCCATCATCGGTCCGCCTTCAACAATCACAAAGTCATCACAAATTACTCCACCCGCTATTGCTAGTGCATCTGCATAGCTCATTCCTATCGGTAGCTTAGCGGTATAAGGCTGGGTAACTTCACCATGAACCGTCACCATCGTCCCTATCACGGGTTTATCAATACTGGCCCAATAAACATTGATAATTGACTCAACATTGTTCACCACGACACCAATATCTTTTGGCAGCCCACCTGCCGGTATCCGCATACCAGTGGCACGATAGATGAGTTCTGCTTCATCTCCCGCAGGATACGTATCTTCCATCTCTAATATCGAGATAGATTTTGGTAAAAGCGGTTTTAACGTCTGTATGGTCAAACTGTTTTTTTTCTTAATAGCAATGATACCCTGGGTTGCGCCAATGCAGTCCATTGCTATTTCCATACCTTTGATTAGGGCGTCACTTTCATGCTGCATCAGCATTTGGTCTTTATTTAGCAACGGCTCACATTCTGCACCATTCGCGATCAAAATATCGACGCTACAATTGAGCTTCATGTAGACCGGAAATCCAGCACCACCAGCTCCGACAACACCTGCGTCTTGTAACTGTTGCAAAAAAGGGGTCATTGGTTCACTCCCGTTTCGTTGGCTTATAGACAGAAAGCCGATAAAACCGGCTTCCTGTTCTCCTAGTTTCAGAGACTACAGTGACTCTAAATACAGAGCCATTACGTCATCTTCTGTCATGGCAACAGGGTTACCGCCTGCACAAGGATCTGCCATAGCACTTGGTACCCACTGTTTAACATCCTGCTCAGTCACGCCGAATTGACCAAAACCTTCAGGGATACCTACTCTTTTGCTCAAGTCGCGAATCGCTTGTACAGCGGCTTTACTGGCTTGCTCATCATCCATGCTGCTGATATCACACCCTAAGGCAACCGCTAACTTAGCAAACTCTTTAACTCGATGAGGACGGTTAAACTCACAAACAATAGGGAGCAATATGGCATTACATACACCATGAGGAAGATCTTTATACGCGCCACCAGGGTGTGCCATCGCGTGCACCATACCCAACCCAGCACTATTAAAAGCCATACCCGCTAAGAACTGCCCAAGTGCCATCATTTCACGGGCCTCTACATTTGAACCATCCTCTACGGCCATAGGTAGATAGCTCGAAATCAGTCGCACAGATTCATACGCCGAATGGTTAGTGAGGGTATGTGCCCCAACGGATACGTAAGCTTCTACCGCATGAGTTAAAGCATCCATACCCGTTGCAGCCGTCACATCTGCAGGTAAACCAAGCATTATGCTAGGATCATTCACCGAAATCTCAGGGATGATATTGGCATCGATAATCACACATTTCACTTTATTCTCTTCATCGGTGATTACCGCATTGCTAGTGACTTCTGCTGCGGTTCCGGCAGTCGTGTTAATGGCGTATAACGGCACGCCTGTTTTTTTCACCATTCCAATACCGGTATACGCAGTGATCGGTTGAGGATTTGCAGACAAAATCTTCACCGCTTTCGCTGTATCTATGGCACTACCCCCACCAAAACCAATCAAGTAATTTGCACCTGACTTCACGTATAGATCATAGGCTTTATCGACGACAGCAACCGTAGGGTTTGGAATAGTGTCTGTGAAACAGGTATACGCCAGCTCGCTTTGATCCAGTGCTTCACACAAGGGTGCCAACAATCCAAGTTTCTCTAGGGCTGCATCAGCAACAATCAACCCATGTCCGGATGTATCATCAGCAGCAATTCTTGCCACTAGCTCAGTAATTGCATTTTCACCGGAAATATTAATTTTGGGGAACGCTAAGGTAAAAGCCATGACAGCCTCCATTTGTTTTCGTTTAGATTTTAAAATTCATACAATGACGATTAATTAGAATTATTTGGTTCGCTTTGATGGGTGAGCACCCTAACGGTTTCTCTCGCAATCATTAACTCCTCATCTGTATTCACAATGAGTACTTTTATTTGAGAATCTGGTTGACTTAACACGCTATGATTCTGTTCATTACTTGCTTCACAATATCTAATTCCGAGATAACTAAGAGAGTCCAAAACTTGTTGACGAATATAGGCTGAGTTCTCACCGATTCCTCCCGTGAACACCAGTGTGTCCAATCCATCTAATACTGAGCAATAACGCCCTATGGTTTCTTTCACCTTGTTCGCAAACATCCGCAATGCAAGTGCTGCACGCTCATCTCCCTGCTCACTCGCTCTTTGAAGAACACGACAATCATCTGAAAGTTCAGATACCCCCAAAAGACCTGAAGCGTTGTTCATCATATTGGACACATCATTAATGCTCATAGGTGTATTCTGAGCCAGATAAAGTGGCAGTGACGGGTCAATGTCACCACACCGTGTCCCCATCATTAAGCCTGCCAAAGGGGTGTAACCCATCGTTGTTGCAACAGATTTTCCATCTTCAATCGCGCAAATGCTGGCGCCAGATCCCAAATGACAAGAGATTATTCGTTTGCTTTCAATTGGAGAGCATTGCTTTGCGACGACACTATTCACATATTGATGGCTCGTGCCGTGAAAGCCAAACTTACGTATCCCGTACTCCTCATAGAGTGTGTACGGCAATGGATAAAGGTATTGTTCCTGCGGTAGTGTTTGGTGAAAGGCTGTATCAAAGACCGCAACTTGGGGTACGCCAGGCAATCGATCTTCAAAGGCTTCAATACACAGTAGATTGATTGGGTTATGAATCGGGGCGAGCTTGGATAAGGACAGAATCGAGTTTTTTACCTGTTCAGTGATCATCACTGGTTGGGAATACTCTTCACCCCCGTGTGCCACTCGATGACCCACACAGTAAATTTCATCCACACTTTGAATGATTTTTTCCTCTTTCAAATACTGCATGAGAAAGTCGACCGCAGCAGAAAAATCCCAACCACCATTCACTTCAAATTTATGATTTTGCCTTGTGTTCACTTTGAATTTTGTTAATGCGGTTCGTTTACCTTCAAAAAGACCAGACATAATACAACACTCATCAGGCATCAAAATGAGTTGAAACTTAAGCGATGAGCTTCCTGCATTTATAGATAGAACAAACTTGTTCATGATACTCCCTTGTATTACTTACTGTTTTGGTTCACTGCACTTACCTGTGCATGACTTTTTGTTTAAACGCGTTAAGTTCTGGTTATTGGGCAGACAGCAAATTTCATTACATCCGTCAGGACTTCTCTCACATACCCCAAGGCATACTCTACCGACGAAACATCTCCCTTAAGCACAACCGAACCATTGCCCGTATCGACCTGTTGAAGAGATACCGAACCTGATTTCGTAGCGAGGTCCGCAGCAATGATGGCTGCTTCGCCAGGTGAAATGGTCATTAAGCCAATCGCATTCCCTTCAGAACTATAATTAAGACGACTCACAACCTCTGACCCTGGATTCGCGATAATGTGGATCAATGTCACTTCTTTTCCCGGTACATGCTCTTGGACAATACGCTCTTGCGAGGTAGCCGGCAGTGGATTTTGTAAGCGGTTATCTAACATTTTTACCTCCTGAGCGATTGCGCTATATTGCCTGTAATATCTGTGAAACCTCGTCGATACTTGGCTTTACAGGACTTGTTTTTATCGTGATATCTCCCAGTGCTTGCTGAGCCATTGTTTCAATTAAGTTGTGATCATGTTTATGGTTAAGTTGAAGCCTCGCACTCGTTGCTGAAATTCCTACTGATGCGATTAATGCCGCCGTTTCTTTGATTAACGCTTTGGCTCCAGTACGGCAATCTGTATGACGTGGGACAAACCCCAAGCAGCGTGCGATGACAGCATAAGTCTCTTCACTTCGCTTACAGCGACAGTTGTATTCCATCACTTCTGTCAGTAATAACGCGTTCGCAAGTCCATGAGGAATATGCAAAGACGCGCCTAATTGGTGTGCAATCGCATGAGTCAAGCCCAATCCAGCATGATTAAACGCTAAGCCTGCAAGGCATGAGGCGTTGAGCAATTTTTGCCGTGCTTTGAGGTTATTGCCATCTTCATAGGCTGGCTTTAAATACTTGAACACTAACGTAATGGCTTTTTCCGCCAAGGCATTACTAAAGTCGTCACTGTCGACTGAAACCATAGCTTCAATGGCATGCGTCAACACATCTATTCCAGTATTGGCCGTCACTGCGGGTGGAACAGTAACCGTCTGCATCGGGTCTAAAATTGCCACATCAGGCAGTAAAGCATCATCAACCAAAGGGACTTTGACTCCATACTCACTCACTGATATCACACTGATTTGTGTCACTTCAGAACCCGTGCCACTGGTGGTCGGTACAGCAATGAAGCGTGCCACTTCAATACCATGTTCGCGAGCGCAAAAGCGCACTGCTTTACTCAAGTCAATGGCCGATCCGCCACCGTAAGCAATCAGTACATCTGGAGAAAAAGCGGCTAATGCTTCCACCCCTTTAGCAACATCATCAGTACTTGGATCTGGGGTCACATCACAATACAAATCAACCTGATTTTCTAAACATAATTGATCGACTATGCGCTTTAATGCTTCGCTACCTGCAAGAAATTGGTCGCAAATAATGAGTATACGGCTTTGCACAATACTGCTCAGTTCATCTATGCTCGCATTACCACTGTATATCGTGGTTGGTATCGAAAATTTACGCATATCTGCCTCTTATCGAATATTAAATGCTTCGCTAAGCACACAGCGGCGAAGTCGAGCAAATGAACGGGCAGAAGTCGTGCCTTCTCCGGTTGGTGTAGCGATAGTAAAGGTGGTAAAGCCTTCATCCCCTGCACCGATTCCCGCGTAAGACGGGGCATTTTTGACAAAAATACTGGTACGCATTGCACGAGCAGCTCGGTTTAGATGGTCGATATTCTTAGAGTGCATAACCGCGGTATGTAAATTCCCCCCTTCAACTTCAAGGGCGATTTGTAGTGCTTGTTCGAAATCTTCCGCTGTTGCGACTGGAAGAAGTGGCATTAGCTGCTCAACAGTCATTAGTGGATCATTCGCTTCTACAGAGACAACAACAAGTTTGGGCGCACCGTTAAACTGCACTCCGGCGGCCTCTAAAATGGTTGACGGACTCTGGCCAACTAACGCTTTATTGGCTTCACCACTCTCTCCAATCGCGACCAGTCGCAGGCGGTCAATATCCGCTTTGTCTTTCACCCAACATGCCCCATGACTTGCAAAGGCGTTTAACAACTGACTCGCGACTGATTCAACAACCACAACCGCTTTTTCAGCAATGCATGGCAAGTTGAAATCAAACGATGCACCGCAAATAATATCTTGTGACGCTTTATTGATATCAGCAGTTTCATCAACAATCACTGGAGGGTTACCCGCTCCAGCTCCGATCACCTTCTTGCCTGTTTTCATTGCCATATTGACGATACCTGGACCACCTGTTACCACCAACAACGGTACATCAGCATGAGTCATCATTGCTTTTGTCGCATCAAAGCTCGGTTTTGCGACGCTCACCACCAAGTTGCGGATACCACAACAATCATAAATCGCTTGCTCCACCTTATTGATCAGCCAAGTAGATACCTCTTTGGCGCCAGGGTGAGCACTAAAGACGACAGCATTGCCCGCGGCAATCATTCCAATCGCGTTATTAATAATGGTTTCTGTTGGGTTAGTACTCGGTGCAATCGCACCTATAACACCATAAGGTGAATACTCAAACAGGGTCATGCCTCCATCCCCCGTCATGGCAGTTGTCGCTAAGTCCTCTGTACCAGGAGTATTGAAAAGTGCGATGGTGTTTTTCTGAATTTTGTCGGCAACGTTGCCCATCCCCGTCTCGCGCCATGCACGTTCAGCAAGCTCGGGAATGTCATCAGCTAGCACCTTACGAAGGGTACTCACAATTTGTTGGCGCACTGACATTGGCCCTGTATTTAACTGACTAAATGCCTGCTTTGCAGCCGCTACAGCAGCATTAACATGTTCAAAGCGGGCACCGCAGATAGGATCTGATGACGTTTGGTTCGATGTTTGCGCACTTTGCGCTAATATGTCTTTTACTAACAGGTCGATCTCTTGATTATTCATATCCTACTCAATTTCCTTGTATTCATTACAATTGGTCCATCTTCAACTCTCTGTGAACCTAATTAATTATGTTTAAGCAAGCACTCATACTTCACCGTTATCAATCGCAATTTATGCTGTCGACAATGCCGACAATCGCTTCATCGATGCCATTATTGGGTTCGTTAAAATAGATTCGTGCCGCGGTGCCCTGAGAGACAATGACAGTATCTGTTACACCAGCGCCCACTGCATCGACGACAACCTTTTGGAGACCAGATACGGCGGTCCCCTCTGTCGTTATGGGTTCAACCAACATTATTTTTTTTCCCACAAGTGCGGGAATTTTCTGAGGAACGACAGTAGAGCCAATCACTTTTGCTAAATACATATCACCTCCTTAGGCATGCCAGAGACACTTGATGTTCTTGTAAGTGCTCATTGGCTAAATCCGTGAGTCGCACATCTTTCCTGGTTACTAACCAGCAGTTAGCGTACAGCGCGACATCACGATAATTGAGCCACGGTTTGTCACACCAATAGACCTCTAACCCTTTATGATCTCGGATCGTCATTGGTAGTAGCCCTAAACGATCTGCACTGAGCAATGGAATCAACTGCCGGTGCACCACCAACACGGTTTTTAGCCCGATGGACCATGCCTCAAGTACGGTATTAACCGCTTTATGTGTACTATCAAATTCACACAGTGATTTTAGAAACGGCAGGTCAGGTAATACGATCTGTATTTCTTCAACACCACATTCCGGCGCACGGCTAATTACTCCAGACAGTCCGAGCTCTAGGTCACTGTGGTGCAGAGCGACAGCCCGTTGCTCTTGTGATAACGTTTTAGACATAGGCTTTACTTCGGCTTATTAAATACAATCTTTCCGCAGTCCTCTGAACCTTTCAATCCAGCTGCGTTCGCTTCATCTGTATCTAAGTGCATTTCGAGCACTAACGAAGGATCGACTCGAACAATAACGTCTTTAAACAACACTGCTCTTTCCGGCTCACCAGCCATCACATCCACCGTTTGCAAATCCTCTAAACCAAAAAGCAAAGCATCAAGACTGTTCATGTGAATATGGCGCTTAGCGATAATCACGCCTTTAGTTAGATTCACCGTCCCAAACTCACTAATGATTTCAATCCCCGGTGTCCCCTCCAAATCACCTGACATTCGAACAGGCGCTCTTATCCCTAGCTCTCGCGCTTGAGTGGCTGAAACTTCTACCTGACTATAAGAGCGCAGCGGTCCAAGAATACGTACCTTTTCGATTTGACCTTTTGGCCCTTTTAAAGTCACTGTTTGAGTCGCTGCAAAATGTCCTGGCTGCATTAAAGACTTTGCTACACCAATCTGTTGACCCGGAAATAGTTGAGCAAAGTCAGACTGAGACAGATGAACATGGCGGTTAGAGATACCAATAGGAATATCACGATGGCGCAGGCTGTCTACAACCTGCGCAGTAATCTGCTCAACGTCTATCGTGCTCATGCTTTACTACCTTCTTTATCTTCTATTTCAGCGACCGATTCTGAAGACGAACTGGTGGTTTTCTTTGGTCTAGACTTAGCAGTTGTTGTTGGTTTGGCTGCTTGAGCTTTTGTTGAAGTACCACTTTGTGCCGCTGAGGTTTTAGGCTTAGTTGTTGTGCGAATTGGCTTTTTAGTATTCGCAGCAGGAGCTTCATAAACTTTCAGTGGATTCCATAACGAACCTAACCCGTCTGCTGGACGAGCAATCACTTTGTGGCTTACCAAACCTTGTTGCCGCTGCGCCAGTGCTACACCTGATTCTACTGCCGCTGTCACTGAGCCAACATCACCTGATATTTTTATCAAAATCCAGCCAGACCCATTAGTTCTTTCCAATCCCAGGATTTCAATATTGGCAGACTTAGCCATAACATCCGCAACTGTGACTGCTAATGCAAGGCCTGCAACTTCAACCATTCCAAATGAGTTTTTCATTGTGTTTACCTATTACTTGTTTATTTTTCATCGAGCAGTGGGGTCAGGTTGGGTAGGAATACCGCCTACCCAACACAGTGCTTTTTTATGCTGTATCGACTTGTTCATTGTCTGATACAGGAGTGTCGTCTGTTTTTTCTGCAGGTTTGCAGGAATACAATGCTGCACCAGCACAGGCACCAAGGATTGGAGCGACGATTGGGATGATGAAATATGGAATAGCATGACCGCCCGTAAAGGCAATCCCACCCCAACCACTCATTGCGGTGAATACCTTTGGACCAAGGTCACGTGCTGGATTCATAGCAAACCCGGTTAAAGGTGCAGTTGCGGCTCCAATAACAGCGACCAACAAGCCAATAAGCAACGGGGCTAATGGCCCTCGAGGTAAACCATTTCCATCATCAGTGAGTGCCATAATCAACAGCATCAATATTGCAGTGATAACAAACTCAACGATGGCTGCTTGGAAGATACTGATATCAGCATGAGGATAAGTACTGAAAAGACTCGCCAGGCCCAAACTCTCTTGACTGCCTCGAGTAATCCCATTGGCCATTTCGTAGACATCAAATAGATTGTGATAGATGAGAAAAGCCAAGCCTGCTCCTGCAAACGCGCCTGCGGTTTGAGCTGCGATATAGGGCAAGACCTTTTTTTTATCAAAATTGGCAAAGCGCCAAAGAGCAATCGTAACGGCAGGGTTAAGATGTGCGCCGGAAACACCAGCACTTAGGTATATCCCAAGCGCAAAAGCGACACCCCAGACGATACAGATTTCCCAAAGGCTGAAGTTCATACCAGCGACGACTGACGCCGCTAGGCAACTGACGCCGAAGAAAATGACGATACCCAGCCCCAAGAACTCAGAGACACATTGGTGAAATAGTGTTTTATCTTTAAGTAGACTCATCTTCGTTTCCTTTATTTACCCACCAATGACACACTCGATACCAACTGATTCCACAATCTCTTTATATCTATTTACTTCTTTGTTTGGCGGGGTATTAAATCCATCGCAATAATAATCAACACCTAATAAATTATATTTACTTTGACCAAAATTATGATAAGGAAGCAAGTGCAATCTCGCTACGTTATCCATATGAGTTGCAAACATTGCGATTGCTCTAACGCTTTGCTCGTCACTATTAAAGTTCGGTATTAGTGGAACTCTGACGGAGACTTGTTTCGCTAATTTGGAGATAGTTAAAGCATTTGCAAGAACAACATCATTTGGCAAGCCAGTATATTTTTCATGTTGAACTCGATAGAAGGTTTTAATATCAAGAAGAACCACATCCAATAAAGGGATGATTCGGTTTAATACATCAGTGCTCGCAATACCTGTTGTTTCCATTGCGGTGTGAAGGCCACGACTTTTCGCCTCTTTAAGTAGAGCTTCGACAAAATCTGGCTGAGCTAGCGGCTCTCCTCCCGAAAGGGTCAATCCACCATTGGAACGACGATAATGAACTTCATCTTTGCACACCTCATCAAGCACTTCTTTCACTGTCATTGTTTTACCTGACAGCGTTAGTGCCCCTGTTGGACAGATTTCTGTGCAAGTGCCACAACCAACGCATTTTTGGTGATCAATACGACTATACCTTTCCAAGCTAATCGCTTGTTGCGGGCAAGATGCAGCGCATTTACCACAACCAATACACTTTTCTTTTTCAAAAAATACCGATGGCTTAAATTTTTGTGACTCTGGGTTACTGCACCACTTACAAGATAAATAACACCCTTTTAGAAACACGATCGTTCTTATTCCTGGACCATCGTGTAACGAAAATTTTTGGATATTAAATACAGTACCTTGAGTGTGACTATCTAACATAGGATAACCTTCTAGAACTTGATTTTAGACGCCTCCACATACAGACATATTTCGAAGCATTCAGCCTGCATGTGGAGTATTGAGGGTTTAAAACATATGTTCTGTACGCTCAATAATGTCGTCTTGGATACTCTTATCCAAAGAGATGAACTGTGCACTGTAACCAGCGATACGAATCACGAGATCACGGTAGTTGTCTGGCTCTTCCTGAGCTTTGACTAAGGTATCTCGGTTAACCACATTAAACTGTACGTGCATGCCCTTATGGTCAAAGTAACTTCGGATAAGCGCACCCATGTTGCTTAGACCTGACTCTCCCTGCAGTGCAGAGGGGTGGAACTTCTGATTGTATAAAGTACCGTTTGACGCGAGGAAGTGGTCCAATTTTGCAACAGAGTTCGTTGCTGCCGTTGGGCCACTGCGGTCCATACCACGGCTTGGAGACACGCCATCAGCCAAAGGCTCACCCGCCATACGTCCATCCGGTGTCGCACCAACAGCCGTACCCATAAGCACATTAATAGAGGCAGGATAGAGACCCGCTTGGAACGAACCTCCACGAGGGTTGGTGTATTTTTCAACCTCACGACAATAGATAGCTGAACCCTCTCGTGTGAGCAAGTCCACTTCATCAATGTCGTTACCAAATTTAGGCGCATCAATCAACATTTGGCGCACAGAGGTTGAGTTTCTATTTTGTGTCAACGCGACAACATCACGCTTAATTGCATCTTTATTGATGAGCGAAGCTGTTGTGGTTTCGGCCAGCACTTTCTTAACGGCATCCATAACCATGTCGTATGCTGGGTCGTCGTTAGCAGACGACACTGGTAGGCTGTCACCTTCAAAGTTACTATCAAGCGCTTGTTTCAATTGCGCCAAAGAAAGCTTACCCTCATCAAAAATGAGTTTCTTAATAGCAGCCATTGAATCACCAACGTTCGCTGCTCCAACCCCTTGCGGTCCACTAAAGTTATAGTGTGCACCACCTTCTTGCAGTGATTTACCATCCCCTATGCAGTCATCAACCATACATGACAAGAACGGCAATGGAGCACGCTCAGCGTGTGCAATGTCTACACAGTTATCTGCTGTGATTAAGTGGAATACGAAATATTCAGCTTGCTTGCGGTAGGCTTCCATCACAGCGTCAAAAGACTTAAATTCTGTCAATTGAGGGGTTACTGGACCTAATTGTTGACCTGATACCTGACCTCCATTAAGTGAAATTTCTAATAGCTTTCCTAAGTTGAAGAAAGCAGAGTCATGCCACCCTTCCGTCTTACCAGGGCATTGAGGCTCAACACAACCGATAATCCCATATTGGCGTGCATCTTGTAGTGTTAGACCACGGTTGACTAATGCAGTGACAATCACTTCATCGTTATAGAACGCCGGAACACCAAGACCTAAGCGGCTTAGCTCACACGCTTTAAGTAAGAACTGATCGGGCGTTTTTGACCAAACACGTACAGAGAACGAAGGTTGAGGTAAACGAACGTGTGCTGTGGCTTCCATACACATATACGACAAGGTATTCGTCGAATCTTCACCCTTGCTATCCTGACCACCCACAATCAGGTTTTGGAACATCGGATAACCACCAAACGCATTGGTTGAAACCTCATCACGCACTTTGTTGATGTCATTCAATTTCACCCAGATACAATCAATGAGCTCTTGAGCATCCTCTGACGAGATCTGCTTGTCCATCTCGAAGTATGGGTTCATGTATTGGTCAAAGCGCGTAGGTGAAATCGAGTGACCATTTGACTCCAAACCAATCATTAGGTGAACAAACCAGAATGACTGACATGCTTCATAGAAATTTGTTGCGCCCTGCTCTGGCACGCGACGGCAAGTTTCAGCAATTTTTAACAGTTCGGCTTTACGAGTACCAACCGCTGATTGCGCCAACTCTTCAGCTTTAACTGCATAACGGTGAGCAAACTGAATAGCAGCATTACAAGAGATAATCACCCCTTTGTAGAACTGCTCCTGCTTAATGTAGTTAGGGTCAGTTTTGTCCGCCGCAATCATATGTTCCGCAACTTCTTTGATGATGCCTTGGTAGCCAACTTTCAGTACCTTGGCATAGTCGACAGAAATATGACCAACACCATTCATGTAGTAGTTGCCGACGGTGAATACACCTGCATCCATACATGCCTGAGTTTCATTAGACATATAAGATGTGGCTAATTCACTCGTTGTTTTTCCTTGCCAGTAGGGGAAAACCTCACGAAGTTGCTGTTTTGACTGCTCCGAAATTTGGAAAGAGTCACCACTGCGCTGACCAACACGCTCAAATTCATCTTGAATCCATGTATTGGAAAACTCGGGATAGATCTGCGAAGAACGTGGCTCGATGGTTGCACTGCCGACCACTAGTTCACCATCACGGATCACAACAGGTAGCTCTAATAAAATACGCTCGAATGCCTTAGCACGGCGAATGATCGCTGGTTGACCTTCCGTTTCTTTATATGAAGCAGTAATCGACATTGCTCGTGCGGTTTCAATACATGGTACCGCATCTAAAATTTGATTTCGTAGTGACTCTACACGGTTGGTAGGCTCACTAAATCCTTGGGATACAGGTTTCATTGTTTTTATCCTTCTACGGCCTAGATATAAGGTTTCGTCGCTGATGGGGCTGGGCCTGCCATGGTTTCAAGCAAACTCACACCGGTGTCTCTCGCGGTTGAAACCGCTTGTCGCACCGCTCCAGAGTCACCGGAGATAACCAAAATAGCTTCATTAGAGAAGCTTGTGCCGTTCGAAGGTGAGCTGTACGCTACGGTGTTGACATTGGCCGCTTTCAAGGCACTGTCTGCCATCAACACACCAATTGATGCTGGAGCACCAACGATGACACCGCAAGCACGACCTAAAGGTGCACCAAACGCTTTCTCTAACGCATAACTGGCACGAGCACTGTATTGAAGTTCGATATGCCCAGCATCATTGGCATAAACATCACCAAATGTTCTATCCAACTGGCTTAATGCAACCTCTACCGCTCGCTTGACATCAGAGACATCAGAGCCACCAAAAATAATCAGTGAACCGTGACCTGCTCCACCCTTGGTATCGCGAGCTAGCTCGATTTTTACCACTTCTGTATTGGTTGCTTTTACCGCTTCATCTGCAGCTAGAATATGAGGTCCAGCACCTGTTCGAGCACCTAAAATGCCAATTGAGCGATATTTCTTATCGAGATCCATCACGTCTAAAAGCTGGTTGTCGACATTAGCAATCACAAGTCCAATGGTGTCGCCAATCGCTGTACCTACAAACTCTGTCATCGCACTTTTTTTTGTGCCTCTGGAATAGCCTGGAACAACATCCGGAACAACGTTGGCCGTTTCGACCGGAACCATCACCGTTTCCCCGTGTTCACCAACTTTCTCCAACACATCAGAGATAATTTGATCTACTGTCGTAATTGTCGTCATAGCGCATCTTCCTTAAGCAACGGTTGCAGGAAGAGCAGCAGGTAAAACAGCTTCAACATCAGTATGTGGACGAGGAATAACGTGAGTAGCAATCACCTCACCAACATTACTCGCAGCACAAGCACCTGCATCGGTTGCGGCTTTAACAGCGCCAACATCACCACGCACAACCACAGTAATTAATCCTGAACCGATTTTTTCGTATCCAACTAATTGAACATTTGCTGATTTGACCATTGTGTCAGCTGCTTCAATTGCTGCTGTCAAACCACGTGTTTCTACCATTCCTAACGCTTCTTGTTGCATGAAATTCACCTCGTCTCAGTAATTAATAAACAGCTTTATATCAATAACCAAGCTTGCTCTAGAACGCATGAAATAATAGAACCATCATCAATAGAGTTATTTCATAGCAATGTCAGGACCGACATAACCTTTCGCTTGGTTAGAGGTAATATTAGCGATAACCAATCAAACAATGTTGCTCTCCCCACAAAATAAAAAACAATAATCTATTGTTAATGAGCAATTATTTTTCATTTACAAAGCACCTACACCGTCCGACATGGCGTTATTGATAGCAATTTATTGCCAATCTAAATATCTTAAAAACATCTACTATGTTAATTAGATCAAATTTAAAATCAATTAGGAAACGTTTGTTAATATTTTCATCTGGAAAATAAAACTTCATTGCTATAGAAAAGCAATAAAGTTATATAGTATCAATGGTGATAACAGATTTATTGTCATCACGATTTAAAGATGAGTCACAAGTCAA
Organism: Vibrio agarivorans; assembly: GCF_030409635.1. Classification (NCBI taxonomy): domain Bacteria; kingdom Pseudomonadati; phylum Pseudomonadota; class Gammaproteobacteria; order Vibrionales; family Vibrionaceae; genus Vibrio; species Vibrio agarivorans. Next base: position 831,353 of record NZ_JAUFQF010000001.1, read on the forward strand.
ACATTTCAATCAATGTCAGTGTTAAAGTTTCTTGGGCCTATCACAGCTCCAAACAAACATGTACTAAGGAGAACAAGATGATATCGAGTGATGCAATCAAAGAGATCGCTTATGACTTTGCTATGGCTACTGGGTTTGCAGTGCTTGTCGTCGATCTTGATGGGAACGAGATATCACCACGATTCAACTTTACGCCTTTATGTAAGCATGTAAGAACGAAAGATGCACTGTTTGAGATTTGCAAACGATGTGACAGAGTGGGAGGACTCACCGCGCTGCAACAAAAAGAAACGACATTCTATCGATGCCACATGGGGTTAGTGGACTTTTCAATTCCCTTGATTGTTGGAGGTAGCCTACTCGGTTTTGTGCAATGCGGACAAGCGAAAATCGCTGACGCACAGCAGATTCCGGTCATCACTCAACATAAACACGACTGGCAACACAGCAACGAGATCCAGCGTATGTACGATGACCTACCTAACGTTCGTTTACAAAAGATGCAGTCATCATCTAGCATTTTAAAAGCACTAATTGATAATTACCTTCCCAGTAAACTTATCACCGATCCTGAACTTGCCAGTAGCGAAGCCTCCATTGCTCGTCCGTCATCAAAAAACCAATTGCGTATAGAGCAATCCATTGAATTTATTGAAAGAAACTTGTCAGCACCACTCACTCTAGATTGTGTCGCTCACCATGTTGACTTGAGCCCATTCTATTTTAGCCGTTTGTTTAAGGACCACCTTCAGGTTGGTTTTAACCACTACCTCAATAAGCAGAGAATCTCAAAATCGAAGCAACTACTCGCCAACAACAACAAGCCTATCAGTGACATTGCACGAAGTGTTGGTTTTAACAACACCAGTTACTTTATTCGCCAGTTTAAGAAGCAGTGTGAACTAACACCTTTAGAATTTAGGCACAACAACTCAACGCTTCCTTCAAAGATTTTTTAGTCTATCTCCATCAAGTTAATCATCACACACCACGCTAAGCACCCAGGGTGAGATCGTGAACGTTTTTTAATCAAAACCACGATCGATTTGACGATCACATTTAGCTGTGATCATATACTCCCCTTTTAGGGAGAGCATTATGCACATTGACCACTTCAAAGAACATTTTCAAACGATTATCGACCAACGCCAAAGTGCAAAGGTCACATATTGCCTGTTTGATGTCCTTTTTGGCTCGCTATGTGCGGTAATTGCAGGCGCGAAAGGCTGGTTTGATATTCGTGAGTACATTCTCGGCCATCATGATTGGTTTAAGCGTAATGATTTGTTTTTGAATGGCATTCCTGCAGATGACACGATTGCTCGTATCATTTCTACTATTGAACCTGAGCAATTTCATGAGTGTTTCGTTAATTGGATGTCGTCAATACATACTCTTACCGAAGGTCAAGTGATTGCGATGGATGGCAAGACACTTCGCGGCTCATATAATCGTGAAGACAGGGCGAGCACCATTCATATGGCCAGCGCCTATGCGTCGTCAAACAAGCTCGTACTGGGACAGCTAAAAACCGAACAAAAAAGTAATGAAATTACAGCGATCCCTGAACTGATTAAGATGCTCGATATCAAGGGACCCCTAGTAACCATTGATGCTATGGCCTGCCAAACCAAAATTGCTAAAGCCATTGTAGAGCAAGGTGGAGACTACTTGCTTGCTGTAAAGAACAACCAAGGAAAACTCCGACAAGCAATAGAAAAGGCATTCTCTTCTCAGCGAGCCAATGTAGCTGATGACATCTCTCTTGAGCAAGGGCATGGCCGTATAGAGTCTCGCTAATGCTATGTCCTTGATAGTAAAAACTTGAAGGTAACTTTGCTCGCTGGAAAGGCTTAAAGAGCATTGTAATGGTTGAAAACTTTCGCCTTGAGAAAGGTAAATCTGTCGACCTAGAGTACCGTTATTACATCAGCTCCAAAGAGCTGAGTGCAGAGCAAGCTGCGATGGCAGTCAGAGAGCATTGGGGCATAGAGTCAATGCACTGGGTGCTTGATGTCACCATGAATGAAGATGCGTGCCAGATATACAAAGAACCTATCATGCCTACGTCATATGAGTTTAAACATGCTCCGAGAAGAGCCAACCAAACTAAGCATAGTAGGGAAACAAAAGCGATGTATGATGAATACGTCCATGCTAGAGGCGGTATTAAATGCAGGTTTCAGTCAAGTGGTGAAAAACTAGACACTCATGCGGTCGCCCTGGCTAAGCACCGTCGTCAACTGACACATTAGGCATTGCTAATGTATACGCTACCACTTCTAGCCAACCCGACAGAACACGCTAGGCAAAATATGTTCGATAGTGAAGCAACATAAGACATTTTCATTTAAACCTATGATTTGTAGAATTAATTTAAACTTGATGGTTGATACGTGACTGTTAGTTTTTCCATAGTGAAATGAAACAAACCTCACAGGTAAAATAATGAAAAAAATAAATAACGCTTTGCGTAAAAATGTTTTGATCGGCTCAATGTTATTGATGCCAATGGGAATGGTTAATGCATCTGTAGTATTAGAAAGTGAAGTGCAAATAACTCAAGGTGCGTTGCATTTTGATGGTAAAAAAGTGGCTCGCTTTGCTGAAGATAACGGAACTGAAACTTATGACTACTTCTTCGGGCCTCATATCTCAGCGCATGGCGATAGTATAAAGAAATATAAAGACTACATATTCCTTACTTGGTACAAAGGCGGCAAACAAAATCGAGAGGTGATGCTTTCTCGTTACAATACAAAAACTGGCACAATAAAAACCATTGAGTTTCCACATCGCCACACCGGCTTCCTGGGTCAAAGACATATCGGTGAATCACATAACTACATTTCCGTCGCGATTAGCCCTATCGATGGTACTATTCATATGCTCTATGATATGCATGCCTATGGAACTGATCGTCCTGCTGATGGGAGCTTTAGCAATGACTATTTCCGTTACTCATACACAGTTCCTGGTGCTGCAGATGTATCAGATGATGAGTTCACGTTAGATAAGTTTATTAAAGATACCTCACCTGTAGCTGAAGGTCCTGACGATTATAAGCACCTCAGCTTGACTGGTGAAATCGATTACGACAACTACTCTGGATTAACATACCCAACATTCTTTACTAATGCTGACGGTACCTTGTTGGTATATATGAGAAAGGGCGGCAATAATAACGGGGGGTACGTTTTCTCACACTATAATGCCGATGAAAGTAAGTGGACAGAATGGAACCAATTCAATGTACTTGACGCAAAGTCACACGGCAATGACTATAATTGGGGCCTTTACGGCAGCATGAAATATGTCAACGATAAGCTTAGAGTTGGCTTCCAGCAACGTGCTAAACGTGATGACAAATACGTGTACCAAAACGGTGTATTTTATGCCTACTCAGACCACCCAAGTGGCGAAGGTAACTGGAAAAACCACAAAGGGGAAAGCATGTCTTTTCCTCTAATCAATACTGATGAAATTAAGGTATTTGAGCCAGGTGACTATATCTCTCACACCGAACAAGATTCAGTTCATATCGTCCAGAACTTCGACTGGACTGTAACAGAAAAAGGTGACATTCATATCATTAGTCGCGTTAAATCTAGAGACAACAAACGCCCAGATTTTGAGATGGTTCACCTTCATTCGTATAAACCTGCTGGTGCGCAAGACTTTATCATCAGTGATGACTTTGCTGGTGCAACCAACATTCATACCGCTGGGGATGATATTTATATCATTGGCTTAAATAAACAAGGTCGACCTTACGTTGAAAAAGCGAAAGGCGGTACAAATGACTTCGAGAGAGTTTATGAGGCTGACTCAGGCAAGCAGTTTAGTCACGGTAAAGTTCACATTAAAGATGGCAAGTTATATTACTACTTAATGGAGCGTTCTGAAGGCACGTCTCGCCCACTTCATCTACAAGTGATTGATCTAGACATCTAAGTTTATTTCCTAAGCCAGTCAGGTGTTACAACCCGACTGGCTTTTTTATCATTCTTTAAATCTAATCTTGTCAAGAATTACGACATGTATTGCCCGCCATTGATATGCAGGATCTGCCCTGTCACATAACCAGACATAATATGTGAAGCAAGGTAACCAAATGTTGGCGCCATCTCATCTGCCGTGCCCAACCGCCCCATTGGAATCCCTTTACTCATTCGTTCTTTATCAGCATCATTTTTGTCTGCATGAAATGCAGTATCAACCGTACCTGGTGCAATAATATTAAAACGCACATTATCCTTAGCATAGTTCTTTGCCCAAGAACGGTTCACTGTATGCAACCAGGCTTTTGATGCGGCGTAAAGTGATGCTCCAGGGCCACCACCAGAATACGCAGCGATTGAACCAACACTAATCACTGATGCAGACCAGTCACTTGTTGAAGCCGATGTTTTCAGGTGTGGCAAACACAAACGAACCATATCCATAGCTGAACGCATGTTTAGGTACGCAACATCATCAAAAAATTCAGCATCAATGTCTTCTAATTGCTTCCTATCAACCAAACCGCCAACATTATTAATTAGAACATCAATACCGCCATGCTGGTCAACAAACATAGCCACAAATTCTTCGCAGGCTTCAGCATTAGAAAAATCGACCTGATAAAATTGAGCTCGTCCACCCAGGGACTCTATCTCAGCAATTGTTTGTTCAATGTTGTCGTGAGGTCGATATGAGGTCAATGTGACTAATGCACCACTAGAAGCGAGAAATTTTGCCGCTGAAAGACCGATTCCACTGGTTGATCCTGTAATAATGATGCGTTTATCTTTTAAATCACTGAACATTTTATAACCCCTGTAAAAACAAAAAAACACCATATCACAAAATTGAAATGGTGTTTTATTAAATTTTTGAATGAATACTCAAAGCCGTTAGTCACTCATAGAGTGAGCTAACAGATCATTATGCTCCTAAAGACTCAACGTACAGATTAAGTACATCATCTGCAGTCATCGCTACTGGATTACCACCAGCACATGGATCCGCTAGCGCGCTCTCTACCCACGATTCAAGATCCTGCTTAGTCACACCAAACTCTGCGAAACCTTTCGGAATGCCGACTCTTTCACTCAGTTCACGAATAGCTCTAACAGCCTCTAAGCTCGCTTGCTCTTGCGACAAACCTTCTGTTTTGCACCCCAAAGCCGATGCCAAATTAGCAAACTTTTCTACACGGTGAGGTCGGTTGAACTCACATACAATCGGTAACAAAATCGCATTACAAACACCATGTGGAAGGTTTTTGTGTGCACCTGCTGGGTGTGCCATAGCATGTACCATCCCCAAACCAGCACTGTTGAATGCCATACCTGCTAAGAACTGCCCTAGCGCCATCATTTCTCGAGCTTCGAAGTTTGAACCATCTTCCACCGTGTGTGGGAGGTATTTACTAATAACACGAACAGATTCTAATGCTGAATGGTCAGTTAAAGTATGCGCACCAACAGAAACATACGCTTCAATAGCATGAGTGAGAGCATCCATCCCTGTTGCAGCAGTAACGTCTGCTGGCAAACCTAGCATGATTGAAGGATCGTTAACTGAAGCATCTGGAATGATGTTGCTATCGATAATGACACATTTCACTTTATTTTCTTCATCTGTAATTACAGCGTTGCTAGTCACCTCAGCAGCAGTACCAGCAGTCGTATTGATTGCATAAAGAGGTACACCTGGGTTCTTCACATGACCAACACCAGTATAAAGTGTAATTGGTTTTGGGTTTGCTGTTAGAATCTTCACCGCTTTCGCTGTATCAATGGCGCTACCACCACCAAAACCGATAATGTAATCAGCACCTGAAGCCTGAAACGCTTCAAAAGCGCTATTTACAACACTAACTGTCGGATTTGGAACAGTATCCGTAAAACAACTAAAAACGAGTTGATTCTGGTCTAGCTCTTTAAGTAGTGGTTCTAACAAACCTAGCTTTTCTAAAGCTTGGTCAGCGATGATGAATCCATTTCCACTGTTTTTGTTCGCTAAAAGTGCCACGAACTCCTTGATTGCCTCTTCACCAGAAATATTGATTTTTGGAAGTGCTAAAGTAAAAGCCATATCATTTTCCCTAAACAATTATAATTAAAAACTTCAAAATCACGACTTTGAATCATGGACAGACAAAATACAGAACGTTCAAGTTTACAATTAACAACATTTATGTTCTTTACTCGCCGGCCATGATTCAGATTAGAATTTACAATGCGATATAAGAGAATAAACTTACTGATATCACTAACATAGTTGCCAAATAAACATGGCTTTCTGACATGTGTTTCATTAAGTGTGCTGCAACGGGTACACCAACAAATGAACCAACAAAGAATAAAATGGCGGTATGGATATCAGATTGCCCACCGCTTGCATACCCAACGGCAGCAATAGAAGATAAAAACAGGGCGAGAACAACCGAAGAGCCAATCGCCTTTTTAATATCTACATGAAGAATGCTATTCAGAACCGGCAGCAACAATACACCACCACCTACCCCAGTAGAGCCCATTACCGAGCCACAAAACATACCAGACACAATCGCCTTTTTGGGGTTAGGCTTAGCGTCAGTTGGAGCAGTTGAACCACTTTTATTGCTTCTATATTTAGAAAATACCGAAATTAATGACCCAACCATCACGACAGTCACCAACCAAGCAATCGTTGTTTGAGTTACGTCTGAATAAAAGGGGTGATCATTAAAATAAACAACGACTTGGGTAACCATTAAAGTAACCGGGACTGCACCTAAGAACAACAGGATGATCTTGTTCCAAGAGACATTTTTCGCCTTAATATGAAGAAATGAGGCATTAATCTTCACCATTGCAGAAATCATGCTGGCCGTTCCCACAGCAAGAACTGGGGACATCCCACAAAAGAGTTGTAACATTGGGATCAAGAGAACTCCGCCTCCAACACCTGTCAGCCCAAGGCAAAGCCCAAAGATACTTCCAAGTACTAATTTTAGTAGTACGCCATCTGACGCCCACACGCTCATTAACAACTCAAAAACACTCATCCTATCCCTCACCAAAGACCAAACAAAAACATTGTTTCAATAAATGTAATCTACCGTACCATCGTGTTTTTAATTTATGGCTTTGATCATATTTTGGATTATTTATTTCAAGTACAATAACTCTGTAAGTAAGGGAGTTAGAACAAATCAATGAAACCTATATCTCAGTATTCGTTACGCAGTAAGAGCAGTTTGCTAGACGTGAGTAAAAGAGAGGCTGTTTACATCAGCAATGCTGAGTCTTCAGGCTTCTATTACGTAGAGCAAGGATTCATCGGGTTGTACCAAGTTGCTGATACAGGCAAAGAGTCACTTCTCAGACTCTATGGGCCAGGATCTTTTTTTGGGTATCGTTCTCTGTTCACAGGCCAACGTTATCCGGCAACATCTCGGGCAATGGAGGCAAGCAAGATAAGGAAAATCGTCGTTAGGGATTTTGACTGTTTGCAACAATTATCCCCTGAATTGGCTAAGGACTTAGCTATTGAGGTTTGTCAAGAACTCGGCGATGCAGAAAAGCGCCTCGTTCAGTTCAGCGCCTTCAACGCAAAAAATAGGATCATTGACACAATTCATCATTTTTTTACCTACTATCCTCAATATCCTTGGACCTATCGAGAAATCAGTGAATACAGTGCAACTGATGTAACAACGGTCATTCGCTTTTGCAAATCACTCAAAGAGTCCGGTGTCTTGTGTAAGCAACATCGCAAACCCCACCCTTTAGACCTCAGCAGGCTTGACCGCTATCGAATTAAATCAAAGGAAAGTGCTTTGTGAAAAAACTGTACTCTAGAAACAGCAAAAGATGGAGAGATGAAGGCACAGCGCCGGACTATCGTTTTTCGCTCGCTAACGAGCGAACCTACCTCGCTTGGATTAGAACTTCACTTGCGCTGCTCGCTGGGGCAATTGCCTTAGACCAGTTAACACCTGATTTAGCCAACCCAACAATACGCTTGATCATCTCATGTTTTTTATGTCTCTGCTCCGGTTTAGTCGCTATCTATGCTTATCGTCGATGGTCTCTCAACGAGCAGGCGATGCGCCACAATAAGGAACTTCGATACACCTCAAACATGAAACTCATGAGCGCAATACTTTTGATTCTCACCATCACCATTGCCTTGGCTATCACTATATGAATCCGGTCAATGGACTCCAAAAGGAGCGAACGGCTCTTTCTTGGTTGAGAACACAACTTGTTCTGTTTGGCATTGGTATCGTATTGTTCCGATTCGCTCTTGCGCACCCGAGCCCTATCATCTGCGTTACAAGTATTTTCGCTATGCTTATAGCGTGTGCTTGTACGCTATGGCGCTCAGACCTCACCAAACTCCTCGTTTCAATAATAATATGTCTACTAGCATCAACTTACGTCTGGACAATGCTAGGTAAAGTTATTTCATAGGGTAACAAATGAACACAATAACCAACTGTCATGTCATGGCAAAACCATCAGGCTCAGTATGTAACATCGACTGTGAATACTGCTTTTATCTTGAGAAAGAAAAGCTTTATCCAGAAAGACAGAAAAACTGGAGAATGAACGAAGAAACCCTAGAAGTCTTCATTCAACAATACATAGACGCTCAGAGTGGCGACAACGTTCAATTCGCATGGCAAGGCGGAGAGCCGACCTTATTAGGCATCGATTTCTATAAAAAAGTCATCGAGCTTTGTGAAAAATATGGCAGCGACAAAACTATATCACATGCCTTTCAAACCAACGGTATCGTCATCAACGATGAATGGTGCGAACTATTCAAAAACAACAACTTCCTCATTGGTGTCTCTATCGATGGGCCTGAAGACCTTCATGACGCATATAGAACCAATACCAGCGGTCGAGGGACACATGATAAAGTAATCAAAGCGATCAAATTATTGAAGCAACACAACGTCGAGTTCAATACACTCACGGTCGTCAATGACAAGAACGTCAAACACCCCTTAAGAACCTATCAATATCTAAAGAGCATTGGTTCAAACTTTATCCAGTTTATCCCCCTTGTCGAAAGAGAAGCTTCAGATGTCAACAATGAAGATACCTGGTTAGTCACCCCAGACGAAAAACACGGAAAAGTCACCAAGTGGTCCGTCAAACCGGGCGAATACGGTGAATTTCTTAATGAGATATTCGACTATTGGGTAAAAAATGACGTTGGCCAAGTATTCGTTCAGCAGTTCGACGCGACCTTATCGACTTGGGTAGGACAACCAAGTCCAATCTGTGTTTTTGCACCACGATGTGGACATGCTTTTGCTGTTGAAGCCAATGGTGACCTTTACCAGTGTGACCACTATGTCTATCCGGAGTACAAGCTAGGTAACATCCACAGCACTGACATTACAACGATGAATAACAGTGAAGAAGCGATTGAGTTCGGTATGAACAAATCACAGCTACTCAATAGCAAATGCCAGTCTTGCCGTTATCGTTTTGCTTGTCATGGTGGTTGCCCTAAACATCGTTTCTTACCGGGCCCTAACGGAAAATTGGATCACAATTTCTTGTGTGAGGGTTACTATCGCTTTTTTGACCATAGTCAGCATGCTATGGCAATGATGGCGAAACTAATTAAAAATGGCCAGTCACCTGCACTCATTATGCACTACCAAACTGAGCAACAGGCGAATCAAAAGGTTAGCCGCAATGCTTTGTGTCCTTGTGGTAGCGGCAACAAATACAAACGCTGCTGTGCATAAATGAAAAAAGGTCCAAACACATCTTTGTCTTTGGACCTTTTACAGCATTATCGTTGTAATTATCGAAGCGAAGCGTATTTAATCTCTCTTGCTATGTTAATTTGCTGAGATGCCTGTTCGCGAAACTCTGTTTTACGTTTCTTTCTCGTTAACTCACGTAAGCAATTGATTTTTTGGATTCGCTTTCTCGTTTTTTCGTCGCCTTGCACGCTCATAAGAACTCCTTTGCACTTGCCATAGCTTAAGCCCCTACTCTTGTTAAGACTCAAACTATGGCGAATGCCGATGCTAATTTACACTGGGGGAAAATTAAGCTTCTATTATTTCTGGGCGAGTACCCTCAATTCTGTATATCTCGTCCAACAACAGTTGCTTGAGTTTTGCTTTCACATCATTAAGATCGGTGTTTGCAATCAAGTTTTCTAGCTGATTCGGGTCATCAGCAAGGTTATACAAAAACTCTTCTTGATAAACATCACTATCTTTTTCCAATAGACCACTCTGATCTGGCGCAGATACCGAGTAAGTCCACTGCTCAGTACGAATCGCACGACCTACTTGAGATTCACTGATTTGGATAAAGCTCACGTTCTCTTTTGAAGCTTGATCCAGGTACAGATCTTGCAGTGGTTGTCCTTGCATGTAATTTGGAACCTTGATGCCAGCAGCTTTAAGAAGCGTCGGCACGACATCAATAATACTCGCATGGTCATCAATAACCTGACCCGCTTTAGCACGTGGATCATAAATCACAAACGGAATACGGATAGAAGAGTCATGACACGAACGCTTATATTCACCATTTCGGGTCTTGAAGTGCGAACCGTGATCACTTAGATAAACAATAACAGTATTATCGTCTAGTCCCTTGTCCTTAACTGCTTGACGAATTTTACCTACGTTTTCATCCAAGTTATGACAACAACCCAAGTAATCTGGGTACTCTTCTGCCCAATCACCATTAACAAACGGTGCTAGATCACCAGGAACTTTGAAGTCACTCCATTTATCTTTCGAACCGTGAGGGCCTTCATAGGTTTTTCTGTCATTCTGATGATGAGGTTCAAGGTAAGATAAGAACAAGAAGAATGGCTTTTCTTCTTCGAAGTTCTTAATGTAGTCTGTCGTCAAATCAGTTAGGAAGTCTGCGCGATACACATCTTCATCCCAGCTGACTTTATTGCCATCAATATCAAACATATGGCCACCGTAGCCATGCGACGTTCCTTCCAAAATATCCGACGCTACCCAGAAGTCTTTATAGCCACCACGATACTGTTTTGGGATCGCCGTAAAGCAGTTGTCGATCGTCTCACCAGAACTTTCTGTTGGAGCTGCAACAACAAAACCTTCATGAGCAGTATTGTTTGATGCTAAGTGCCACTTGCCGACATAACCAACACTGTATCCTTCATCAGATAAGAAGTGTGCAACTGTTTTTTTGTCTTCAGGCAAAAGAATGTCATTTCTAAAACAGCCTGTCTCTGTAGGATACAGACCCGTCTGCATCGTAGAACGCGTTGGACCGCATACAGGGTTGACGGTAAATGCGTTTTCGAACATCACACCATCACGAGCGAGCTCGTCTAGGTTTGGAGTAACAGGCAACTCTTGACCGTAACAGCCTAAAGTGTCCCAACGCTGTTGGTCACTAAAAATAACAATAATGTTAGGCTTCTTCATAATTTCCTCTTGATACTTTCTGCGTTTCTTCTCTGGTCATCAGATAACTATGCAAGATAGAACATCTCTTGCAGCTCGGTGGACTTAGGGCTCATATCTGGATTCGTATCCATGATATCGTCCATGTACTTCCACCACTTCTGACATGCCTCAGATTTTGAAACGCCGTTCCATTTTTCGACAGATTCTAGCTCCACATACCCAAATAGGCAACCGGTTTCATCGTCTAGAAAAATAGAGTAATTTTTTGCACCTGCGGACTTAAGCTCCTGCACTAACTCAGGAAAAACATTGTCATGGCGCAATTTATATTCTTCAAATTGTCCTTGATTAACTTTTAGCTTAAACGCTTTTCTAATCACTTAACGCCTCCTTAAGCCAAGACTTTCTCATTGAGTTTTACGTTAAATGCAGACTCTAGCTCTTTAAACTCTTGAGGTTGAATCGTCTGACGTTTGCCGCCCATTGCGAGTACTTTCACTAAGATTTCCGCCGCTTTTTCCACTGTGTCCATCAAGCCAAACGCTAAGCTCATGTCTTCAGCTGAGCAGAACGTGCCATGGTGAGCCCAAATCGCAACATCATATTTTTTCATGAGTTCGCTGGTATGCTCAGCAATCGCTTTACCACCAGGAACCATCCAAGGAACAATACCAACACCATCAGGGAACACGACTGGACATTCGGTTGCCATCTCCCATAACTCGCGGGTAAATGTCTCGGCCTCAAGTGGCAAAACAAATGTCAGAGCAATAAGGTTCGTTGTGTGTGAATGCATCACAACACGATGCTGACCACCTGTTACATCAAACTTCACTGAGTGGTTCATTAGGTGAGCTGGTAATTCACTCGTAGGTTTTGCATTATTTTCAAGCCCCCACAATACTTTGTATTGACATCCATCTGGAGAAACTTGAATAACACCCGCGTTTTCTTCAATGCAAACTTCTACATTTCGAAAGTACTTGCCACTGCCTGTTACGATAAAGTACTGATCCGCTAGGTTTGGTACTGCAACACCAATATCGATCCAAGTGTCAGACTCAGAGAAAAATGCGCTTGCTTCTTTCACCTCAGCATCAGTCAGTCGGTAAGACAAGTTACCGCCATTACGTTCATGCCAACCTTTTAGCCATGCATCTTGAGCTGTTTTCTTGAATTCTTTTACGAATGCTAACTGTTCCATTACTGACCTCGCTTAAGCAAAACTTCTTCTTCATAAATCTCAACTGCTCTAAACCAATCTTCGTTCGCAGGAACATCATTGATTTCACAGAAGTAATTCCAAATATCACCGAGTGGATATGTTTTTAGCTCTTCCATCAGAACGAGACGCTGAGTAAAGTCACCTTCGTTTTGTAGCTGAGTCAGTTTTTCATTTGGCATTAGCATCGCTTCTAGTAATGCTTTTTGCATATTGCGTGTACCTAAAACCCAAGCAGCTACACGATTGATGCTCGCATCGAAGAAGTCTAAACCTAGGTAAACTTTGTCCAGGCTGTCAGTACGAACAAGCTCTTTAGCGATTTCCTTCACTTCATCATTGAACGTTACTACGTGATCGCTGTCCCAACGTACCGGGCGAGTTACGTGTAGAGCCAACTCGTCTTGGTAAAGCAACATTGATGAAATCTTGTCAGCAACAGACTCAGTTGGGTGATAGTGACCGTTATCAAGCAAACACAGTTTATTGTTAGCAATCGCGTAACCCATGTAGAACTCATGAGAACCTACTGTGTATGACTCTACACCAATACCGAATACTTTCGATTCAACAGAGTCCTTGTTGTACTTCTCATCAACTTCTACAGCGAAGATTTCGTCTAAAGACTCTTTAAGACGTTGACGAGGCTCGAAACGATTACTTGGTGTATCTTTGTAACCATCTGGAATCCAGATATTAGTTAAACATGTTTGATCTAACTCTTTGCCTAGGTATTCACCAATTTTTCGTGAAGCGATACAGTGTTTTACCCAAAAATCACGCACTTCCTTATTTGGGTGAGAAAGCGTCAAGCCATCACTAGCTTTAGGGTGAGAGAATAGGCTCGGGTTAAAATCTAAACCTAAGCTACGCTCTTTCGCCCATTCAACCCAGCCAGCAAAATGCTCTGGCTTTAATTCATCACGCTCTACCACTTCACCATGAGTTTCTGCGTAAAGTGCGTGAAGGTTAATTTTATGTGTACCAGGAATTAGGCTTAGTGCTTTATCTAAATCAGCACGCAACTCTTGAGCATTTGTTGCTTTACCTGGGTAACTACCTGTCGCAGAAATACCGCCTGACAGTTCATGGCGAGCTTCTTCAAAGCCCGTGACATCGTCACCCTGCCAACAGTGAATAGATACCTTTACACTCTTTAGTTTTTCTAAAACAGCATCAACATCAATTCCCCATTTTGCATATAGAGATTTGCTTAATTCATATCTATCTTTCAAAGTGTTTTCCATGATCATTCCTACTTATATACTATTCTTTACGTAGCTTTTCGCTGTTTCTAAACTATTAATCTCACCCATAGATAACATCTGAACCATGATATTACCCATACCTGTAGCCTCTACTGGACCAACTACAATTTCTTTTCCTGTTTCTTCTGCTATTAATTCATTTAGCAGCTCGTTTTTACTTCCACCACCAATAATATTAATCTTGCTGATTTTTTTGCCTGTAACCTCAACCATTTCATTGATAAATTCTGAATAACATTTAGCCAGACTGCGATAAACACAGATGCAAATCTCACCGATTTCAGTTGGATATTGCTGACCTGTCTCTTTGCAATAATCTACAATTTCTTCGATCATGTTTTCACTAACAAAAAATCGTTCATTATTTACGTCAATAACCGAAGTAAAGTCTCTCGACTCTCGCGCCATTTGAGCCAGTTCTGCGTATGAGAATCTGTAATCAAGGATTCTGGACACTTCTTGAATAATCCATAGGCCCATAATGTTTTTTAAGAAGCGGAATCGTTTGTCGTATCCACCTTCATTGGTAAAGTTGTTATTTCTCGACATATCTGAAACGATAGGCTTTTCTACTTCTTTACCTAATAGTGACCACGTACCGGAACTCAGAATTACCCCTTCCTCTTCGATGTCAAACACGCTAGCAATAAAAGCTGAACCAGTATCATGAGTCGCTGGTAACACCACCTCACAATCAAAACCAATCTTCTGTTTAATGCTGTCTTTGAGACGTCCAATACAGTGTCCTGGGAGTTGAGCCTGACCAAAGATATCGGACTTAACACCTGCAACTTCTAAAAGGTCCTTGTCCCATTGACCGCTATTGACATTGAACATCTGGGTTGTCGTTGCGTTTGAGTACTCATTAACTTTCTTACCAGTGAGTAGAAAGTTAAGGTAGTCAGGAATCATAAGAAAAGAATCAGCGCGTTCTTTATCTTCACGAGCCATTGAACTAAGTTGATATAAAGTATTAAAGCTCATAAACTGGATGCCAGTTTTATTGTAAATCTCTTTACAACCGACCTGTTCAACTATTGATTCCATTATTCCTTTAGTGCGTTCGTCACGATAGGAAACCGTATTACCAATAATATTATCTTGGTTATCCAGTAGAACATAATCAACACCCCAAGTATCAATACCAATGCTCTTGGGGATTTTGTTTAGCTTCGTACACTCTTCAAGACCTAAAAGAATATGTGAAAAAAGTGATTCAAAATCCCAGCAAAGCTGACCATCTTTTTCTGATAACTTATTAGAAAATCTGTAAATCTCTTCGAGAATGATTTTACCGTTATTCAGGTAACCTAATAAATGCCTACCACTAGAGGCACCTATGTCAACGGCTAGAAAATAATTCATAACAACCTCCGATTTGATAATTAAATAATACCGAAAGTCCAATTTTCTAAAATGCCCTAATCTGCCCTAAAGAGTGTCATTTTTTGCAATTGGACAACGCTTTTCATGGAACCACTTCTAGACAACTGTCTCGACTAAAAGCCATGTAGAAATAAGCGAGGAGGTACCAAAACAGGTACTAGAAGCAACACTCTTTTTGACTCTAGGGAATATTGATTTTAGGGGGGGGATGATTCTAGGAGAATGGGTTGTTTAAAAATGGCCTAGTGATGACCGTGGACATGGATAGGCACAAGTTATGACTGAACATTCCTACATCGTAAGAGCGTAAAATTTACAAAATCGTAGTTGGTAATGTGATAGTCGACGTTATATCAATTGGTCATCATCCATAAGAAGGGAGCGCTTTCGAGTAAAAAACGCCCCCCTTTTTTGTCACCTTGAACACAACTTTGTAGCGCAATAAGTCCAACTAGAAAAATAGGGAACATATCTGCGAAAAGAAAGTCACTTTGTGAAGTGCTCCCCTCTACCGATACAGCTTACTTCAGCCATTCAATCTGGTACTTCTGTACGGAAAACGAAGGAATTGTATTCGTAATCTTAATCATACTACCTTCAACACCTTCATCAACAACACTTGAGGTCTTCCACTCACTCCACTTAAGTTCATTCACACCATCATATTTATCTTTGACACTATTAAAGAACTTACGGCCTTCTTCATTCAGCGCGTCATTCACAGGTGCTAGAGTGTGCACGTCATCATTTCTCCATCCTCCCTCACTAGAAGATTGTTGAGATTTCGGAAACTCTGCAAAAAACATCTGCTCTCGGTTATTAGACCGATCGAACTGAGCAACGCGGTATCGATATTTTGTATTTTTAGGTTGATCCACTTTTAGCTCAACTGCGATATTTTCATCATCCTGATAGCTAAAGTCATCTTTGTTAAAGCTAAACATCAAAAGGTCAAAACCAGAATCATCGGCCTTGCGGGTAAAAATACCATCAATGAGGTTACCTTCTGTCTTAGGCTCTCCCTCTACATTGCTTTGGTATAACTCGTTTCCTACCATATCAAAAAGAGCTGACTGAGTGAGTGCTTCTGAGTTATAGGTACCATCTCGCTTTACATTACCCCACTGGAATAAGCGACCGACATTTTTTTCTAACATCATTTTTGAGAACAGAGCAAAAAACGCAGAACCGTGGGAGGATTCAACACTTGAAAATCCTGCACGCTTCATTTTCACAATATATTTGAACTCATGAATTTCAAAACTGGCATCTGAGTTGTAATCTTCATGCTCTAGAATTGGTGCCATGTGATTTTGATAGACCGCATCCATATCCATCTCTTCTGGGTGTGTGACCATCGGATAGTAAGAGATCGCTAAAAAATCATAAGGCACATTGTTCTCTTTGGCCCAACTGACAAAATGAGTGGCGTACGCATCTTCTTTTTCACCGGTATAATCAACATACTGGCTAACAAAAGCGGCTTCCCTAAAGTGAACGCCAATCGCAGCTTCAGGTAACACAGCATGAACTGCCTCTACTGTATTTTCATAGTGATCGAAGAACTCTTGACGAGTTGCAGACCAGTGCTGTGGTCGAGTATCAATCTCTGATCCGACTCTAAATCGCCATGATTCTACTGTTTCTTTGCCATATTTATCGACAAGGTGACCAATAAATGACTGAATGTAGGTATTCCAAGCTTTAGGGTCTTGAGGCGGTAGGCCGTTACCATAGACTCCGACACGGTCTTTCGCTAAGTAATGAACACCATCCGGCTCTTCTACAAAGTTATAGCCCTCTTGGAAAGCCCAAGGAGGATTATCTAAAACAATTTGGAATATATCCCAATCATTTTCAATCCAGTGGTCGATACGACGAGTCGCTGCCTCAAAATTATAGGTAAACTTTTCGCCATCCCATAAATAGGTATCACCAGAAAGGTCTTGGTTATACCAGCCACCGAGCATACGCACCGTGTTTACTTTGGCATTACGGCCAAATCTCGCTGGCTTCTCAACAGGATTACCTCTCTCAGTTCGTACACTCACATCGAAGAAATCATACACTTCACCAATGTGATTACCGGAATCAGTATAATCACTAGAAATAACCTTAATATTATCCGCGTAACTTCCCGCAGACAATGAAACAATCATAGCGGCAAAACATGACCTGAACAAACGATTACTTTTCACTTATCGAACTCCTAAATTACAAATAGACTACCGCAATAGAATCAAGCAACTAATTGAAGCCAACCTATGTTGGGCAGTCTATTAAAGACAAATAACTCAATGATTTTTAATTTAAACTTTCTTTAACTTCTTTTACGCGCTTTTCAGTCAGTGGGTAGAAATTAACCATAGCGGCTACGGTGATAAAAATAGCACCTGGAATGAGTGTATATAACGCATTAATCATTGTAAGAGCGCTAACAGATTGAACCTCTGCACCTCCAACATACCCACCGAATGCTAACAGCCAACCTAACATGGCCCCACCTAGCGCGACACCAAATTTTATTGAAAATAGATTTGTTGAGAAAACCACACCACCTAAAGAGCGTCCTGAAAGATGTTTTTCATAATCAACAACATCAGACATCATGCTCCATAGGAATGGACTTGCTGCCATTTTCAAAAAGTTAACAATGATCATCAGAGCAATGAGCAAATTAATTTGGTGACTTGGTATGAAGAACATTAATACAGCGAACATGCCCATTAGATAATTGATAATCTGATATGATTTTACTTTATCAAGCTTTCCAAACAGAGGTATCGCACACATGGCACCTAGTACACCCGCCAATTTTCCTAAGACCATAAATAGTGTCACTAAATCAGGTCTTTCCAAAAAGCTCACCACATAATAGATAATGACGGCATCTTTCAGCACAAAGCCAACTAACATGATGATATTCTGAATAAATAGTACTCGCCATGCAGGATTCTTAGACAAGTGTTTCAAGTCATCTTTCAAGTTACCACTTTTAGTCTGTCTCACATCATGCTTCTCTTTGACATTAAAAAAGCAGAACAGGAATAGAACAACAGATAGGCTTGACATAACCGACATTGCGCCGATATAACCCAGACGTAAATCACCACCACCGATGTAATCGACAAGTTTCATTGCAAGAACGACAATCACCAAGCCTGCAATTGAGGTCATCGTAAATCGATATGACTGCAAACTCGTTCTTTCGTTTGAATCGCTAGAAAGCGTATTGGCCATCGCACAATAAGGTACATTGATCATTGTGTACATTAAAGTGAGGAATATATATGATGCATAGGCGTATATGAGTTTGCCTGTTTCGCCAAATTCCGGAGTATAGAAAACTAAGATACAAGAAATTCCAAACGGCACAGCAACCCAAAGTAAATATGGGCGATAACGACCAAATTTGGAGTTTGTACGATCTGCCAACGAACCAATCAGAGGGTCAGTTATTGCATCGAGAATTCTTACGATTAGGAACATTGTCCCCATGTGGGCAGGAGACAAACCGTACACATCCGTGTAAAAAAACGCCAAAAATAGCATCACGGTTTGCCATACAAATGCGCAACCCGCATCACCGGCACCGTAAGCTATCTTTTCTCTTACTTTTAACCCTGTCATTACTTCACCTTATTATTCACAACCTAGCACTATAGATGTTAGCGATAAATTAGTTTCTAAAGATATTTGTTAACGACCAGTTTAATGTAATTACACTTATTAATTAGTGAGCAAAACCTCAACTTCATAGTATATAAAAACGACAAAAACACTTATATTGCATTTACCGTTATTAATAATCAGCAAACTAAGCTCGCCATACGATTTTAATAACCATCAAACCTTGCCAATCAATAGGGTTATTTTTGCCATTAGGAATTATTATCATAATACTTCCTTAAAGCATCCAAAATCACACTAACTGTCTGCTGAGGTTTTCCAATTTTAAAGGCCTAACTTTGTAGTTTAGTAAGCAAAAAAAAGGCCTATTTGGAGGCCTTTTAAATTATATCTTTTGTTTACTCAAATTTAACTTATATAAGACGGTTATTATAACTACGCATTAACTTCTTGCTTGGTCACTGTTGTTGTTTCAACCGAGCGCTTAGATTTAACCAGAATAAAACCAACAAGAGCCAGAATCGCTGAAATGATAACAAATAGCATTCTACCCCACATAGGATTTGGTACTAACGTTAAGGTTAAGATGAACAGTGATGCGATCAGAACCATCTTACCTAATACACCATTCTGGCGATTATCCATTGCAATACTTTGTGGTGTATCTTCCACAATCACTTCGGTATCAACGTTCGAGAAGAACTGATCGATTTCTTTTTGTCTTTGCTCAGAATGACCTTTGTAGAAATACTGAGACAGTACAAAGAATGGCAGCGTGATACTCATATGACCGATCAAGCCTAAGGTCACTGACTTCATCTCGGTGTACTCACGTGAAGTAAGCGGCTGTTCCAAATTAAGAATCAACTCAATCACTTCAGGAGTCATTCCGAACGCAATGGTAGCGGAGACCATCATACCCACTAAAACTGTACCCCAACCGGCCCAGTCAGGCGTTTTTCTAACGAAGAAGCACATGATCGAAGGAATCAAAATTGGGAAACCGATGAGCGTACTAATGAGCATCGTCAAATCAAACAAGCCAAACTCTTTAAGCGAGGTCAGGAACAGAGCAGCAATGATGATAACGATACCAAACATCGCGGTTAGCAACTTACTAACGAAAATAAGATGCTTTTCAGAGTGATTCTTACAGAAGTATGGTTCGTACACACTCTTAAGAATAATACCCGCATTTCTGTTAAGAGCAGAATCCATCGAAGACATTGTTGCCGCAAACATCGCTGCGAGCATCAGGCCTACCATGCCGACTGGCATCTCACGACTAACAAACATAAAGTAGGTTGCATCCGCCACTTTATTACCAAGACCAGCAAGGCCCCATGTGCTTGTGTCAGGGTAATGCGCTGCAACATACCATGCTGGAACGAACCAAAGTACTGGACCAATCAGCATTAACGTACCTGCTAGCATCGCCGCTTTACGTGCGTTCTTAGTGTCTTTAGCAGAGATATAGCGATAGGAATCGACCATGTTGTTTGTACTGAAGAACTGTTTGATGAACATGAAAATGAACCAACCAACAAATAGGTAAGTGTGGTTATATCCATCACCTACAAATGGCTGCTCAGGGAGTCCAGCTTCCATAAGCGGCATAAAGCCGCCAGATTTCCAAATTGCGACAGCACCTGTGACAAGCGTCATTGTAGTCAGAATGATCATTTGCATGAAATCTGAAGCGACAACTGCCCAACTACCACCTACAAGAGACATAAATAGCACGACACAACCCGCTACTACGATCGTTTGCTCCAATGGAACACCGATAACTGCACTTGTGAAGACCGCCAGAGCATTAATCCAAATGGATGCTTGTAGTACGCTTAATGGTACATTGGCCCAAGTGAATATCTGTTCATTTAAAGGACCAAGACGCATACGTACACCTTCTAACGGTGTCACTACTCGCATCTGACGTGCTTTTGCGGCGAAGAACAAGTAGTTGCATAAATAGCCTAGTGCATTCGCATAGAACACGGTTGTCGCAACCGCAAAACCACCGGTTAGCGCTTTTCCCATGTGCCCAGTAAAAGTCATTGCACTCACTGCCGTCATAAACGACGTGGAACCGACCATCCACCAAAGCATCTTACCACCACCACGAAAGTAATCACTCGTAGACGAACTGAAAGATTTAAACGCCATACCAATAGCGATTAAAAAACCAAAGTACACAATGACAACCGCAATATCTACCATAGGGCCACCTTTTTACATTTGACTGTATTCATCTTTTGTTCACTCATATATTTATTATTTTACGCATTGAAATTTTCAATGATTTACTTAAAAATGCAATCTACATCACATATTAACCTCGCCTGAAGTCAATTAATTTTTTGACTAGCATCACACAATTAACACATTCTAAAAATTAACAAACCACAAACAATTAAACATAGATCACATTATTAAAGGTTTGTACGGCAATTAGTTCATTGCAATTAGTTAGCTTGAGCCAGAAACCTAACACTTTAATATTTAGCCCTTGAGCAAGATCACAAATGAACCACTGTTTCGATTTACTAAAATCATAATGATTGTATATTTATTGCCAATAGCAATTAATGGCTATTTTTGATGCCTCACAGGGCAAAATTTGCATCAACGTAATTAGAATAATAACTCTATAGGTGGTGAGCGATGAGTACAGGGTTGAACAGAATTGCCGAGTACATGAAAGACAACAATGCTGAAGAACAAGGAATCCTCGACCATCAAAACAGCATTGATATGTCTATCTTCAAGGATGTAGGACTAACGACGATCTCTTTTGATAAGGTTTCAGCCAAAGGCAAGATGATCTCTATTAGGAAGCACACACGTTACATTCATTATCCAGCGCACACCCATGATTATGTCGAACTATGTTATGTATTGCAGGGAAAGTCTGAACAGCATATTGAAGGGAAAAAAATCAGACTAAACAAAGGTAACATTCTGTTTATGGGGCCTGGCGCTGTTCACGAGATATTACCATCGGCCAAAGATGATATTGTCATCAACTTCATCGTCCACAAAAAATTTTTCAATTACATTTTCGAATTTATCGATGACAGCAGCAGCCTTTCTACCTTCTTTATTGATGCCATTTTTAAAAATAGCACTTCTAAAGCACTGATATACGATACGTTGGGCAAGCAACCTATTGAAAACTTGTTAGATGACATTATCGAACAGTTAACCAATAAAGAACGGTTTATGGAAGCAAAAATCAAGTTTCTTCTTGGTTTACTGGTCATCGAGTTGATTCAAGATAGCCCCCAGATCATCGATAAGAAATCGTATGAAAGTAAGGTTCTGACACAAGTCATCGGTCATATTGAAAAAAATTTGCAACAGGCTAACCTCAACACTATTGCTGAGCAGCTTAATATGAAAAACTACAACCTTTCTAAGTTAATTAAGAAAGAAAGTGGCAAAACCTTCAATGCGCTATTGCGTGATATTCGTTTTACCAAATTTTGTGAGTTGATCAAAGTCACAAATGTGAGTATTAACGAACTCGCTATCGAAGTTGGATTCTCTAACACAAGTGATTTTTATAGAAAATTTCGAACTAAGTTCGGTATCTCACCCCGTGAATATCGCAACATGTCTGACAGCGCCAGGATGTTTTAATCATCTCAGTCAATATTCTCGATGTAGCAAAAAATGCCCTTAAAGATACCAAAAATCGACATACTTCTTAGAGGCAACTGACATTAACTTATAAAGTACATTTAGAGTTTTAACTAAGCACCGGGATGTAATGTATGTATAACGATTTATCATGGGTAGACAACGCATGGTCAGATATTGTAAACAAAGTTAAACTAACAAGTGATGAGTTAACGGTAAATTTTCCGTCAATGACCACTGATGGCCAATATTGTGATACTCATGCTCCTTGGGCTTGGGTTGTCGGGTTCTGGCCTGGCCTTTTATGGTTACTGTACGAAAAAGAGCACTACGAACCATTTAAAACTATCGCGATAAATCGTGAAGAATTAATGGATCAACCGCTGGAGGAATACGTAAATATCCATCACGATGTCGGTTTTATGTGGCAACTCACTTCGATCAAACAGTATGAACTACTTGGGAATGAAAAATCGCGAACACGTGCTTTGACTGCAGCTAGTCACTTAGCAAGTCGTTTTAACATTGGGGGTAATTTCCTTACTGCTTGGAACAAGAATGACGTTAGCAGTGCCGACCCTCGCGGCCTAAGTATCATCGATAGTATGATGAACCTGCCAATTTTATACTGGGCAGCAGAGCAACTCAATTCACCACGTTTTGCCTTGATTGCTAAAGCTCATGCCGATACTGTTTTAAAAGAGTTTATCCGCCCAGATGGTTCAGTTCGACATATGGTTGAATTCAACTATCTGGAAGGTGGTGTTAAAGCCTATCATGGTGGACAGGGTTATTCTGAAGACTCAGCTTGGAGCCGAGGCGCGTCATGGGCGATACACGGATTTGCGTTGAGTTACAAGTACACCAAAGAACGTAAGTATCTCGACGCGGCAATGAAAACAGCTGACTTCTTTTTGAGTTACCTACCTAATGACCATGTACCACATTGGGATTTTAGAGCACCAAAAGATGACACAACACCTCGAGATACTTCTGCTGCTGCCTGTGCAGCGAGTGGCATGCTGTTGATTGCTGATTTAATTAACGACAAGAAAGCTGCCGATAAGTATATACAAGCAGCAAACAACATTCTTCACAGCTTACATCAGAGATATACGACATTTAATCAGCCTGAAGAACAGGGTATTTTGACTGGCGGCGCATTCAATGTGCCAAAAGGCTTAGGTGTTGACTGTTCACTCATTTATGGTGACTACTATTATGTGGAAGCTATTTCAAAGCTCGTTGACAAAGTAAGAATGACTGACAAAAATCAAGTACTAGACACTGAGTATTGTGAATAATATTTATGCAATTTAAAATTACGGCGGGAATGACATATTCACGCCGTTTTTTATACCAATCACATTTTTAATAGTAAATTCCAACAGCACAATCAAGTGCAACTTTTGACCCTTATAAATCCAAATTATCCTCTTAGTTTAAACACAGAGCTCATAGTATTGTTAAGTTAATAGTTCTTTTACTAATTTACACCACAATAACCATCAAGTAAAAAAAGTATTTCTCAAACTTAACCTATTTGGGCATTGCCTATAAACACTAAAGGAATAATGATGAAATTTGGTCAAAAAAATACCCTACAAAAAACTTTTTTCAATTCATCAAAAAGTATTGTAAAAAAATCCTTATTGGCTCCTGCAATTTCAGTCGCGATGTTATCAGCAGCATTTGGCAGTCATGCAGCGCAAGAGGCAGACGGACAAAAGGAAATGGTTGATTATTTTGCTGATAACGGGTTTGGCAACCCTCTTGCTGTAGTACAAGCGCCTGCCGGGATTCACGAAAACGGTGTTACTTACTTAACTTATCAAGGTACTTTAGAAGATCCTTACGTTGTTGCTTACGACCATAACAGTGGCGAATGGCAAGGTCCTATCAAAGCAGGTTTCAGCGAACTCGGTAAAGACAACTACTGGGCTCCATCTGGCCGTCCTATTGATAACCATGGCAAACCAACCATGATCATCGATGATTTAGGCTATATTCACATCTTTTTCGGAGGACATGGTGGTAGTGCGCGCCACGGTGAAAACCCACTCGGTGATGTCCACGATGGCAAAAATAAACACATCGTATCCAAGAAGCCTTACGATATTTCGGCATGGGTAGAGTTAGATAATATTCCACCTTTCGGTAACTACAATCAAGCCGTTAAGATGGACAACGGTGATATTTACCTATTCTACCGTCACGGCGCTCACGAAAGTGACTGGGTTTACCAAAAATCGACTGACCATGGCCGTACATTTGACGCACCAATTTCTTTCTTAAAACATAAAGAACGCGAGGATATTGAAGCCGTTGATAGCTGGTATGCTTGGGCTACCAAAGGAAATGGCGATGATATTATTATCACTTATGACTACCACCCTTGCTGGAAAGTGCACGCAAACAATGGTCGCGGTCATACCACAGAACGCCATAATGCCTATTACATGGTTTTCAATACTAAAACCGGTAAGTGGAGTAACATTAAGGGCGATACATTTGAACTCCCTGTCACTCGTGAACTTGCTAACGAAAAAACACTCGTGTTAGACACTGGTGACAAATGGACATTCAATGGTTCGGTACACTTGGATCAGAATGGGTACCCTCATATCGGCACTAACATTGGTGTTGATCTCGGAGTGAAGAAAACAGGCGGGCCTAAGCAAACATCTCACATCCGATGGACAGGCGAAGAGTGGGTTGGCGGTACTCCAGTAAACCCAGCTGCAGTTAACTGGGGCGTTGATACACGCGGAGATTTCTTTATCAACTCACCAACAGATATAACCTTTGCTCTCGGTTACAAAGAAGAAGGTGAAGGTGTTGTGGCTTACTTCAACTCCAAAGATGGTGGAGAAACTTTCGAAAAACAGAAAGAGCTCCTTCGCAAGGGTCAATCCGGCTGGGCAATGTCTGCAATGATCACCAACGCACACCCAGATGCTAGATTTTTTGTAGCGGAAAAGCCTAAAGGTGAGAGGGAGTGGAGAAACCTCTATCTTCTTGGTGACAATGGCGCAGTAATGCGTGCACAAGAAGACGCAGACGTTAGAGTCAAATAAAATCTAGATTCTATGCAATAAGAAACGCCTAACCAAATACCTGTTAGGCGTTTATGCATAGGGCGTAAAATTTGGACAAATAAAACGAACTTCGTAAGATCGAAACCTAGGTGTCCAAGCGCAGACTTAATAAGACATATCAATGGCTAAATCTAAGTCAAACTCGTACTTACTTTCCATCGCGATCTCATTGCACTGTTCCGCGCTTAGAGACCACGTTTTATTTTCTATGCGGGACTCCATTTCAGACATGAACTCGACTCTACCTTTATCACTGTTTGAAGCTAAAGCTACACCATAAGCTTCACACACTTCTTTGTCAGTCATTGCAAATGCACTCAAAGACATCGCTGCAGCGATACAACCCACTAATAATCTCATCTTCACTTCTCCTCTGTTTTGTTTGCTTTCGACGTAACCCTAGATCAAGTCACATAATTCGCAAGATAATTTTTCTTAATCTAATGAAACCACGCCAATATGCGCAAACATCACTCTATTTCAAGTAGTTCTTTGCCCTACCCCCAACAACTCCAAAAGACACATCACAAAACAACCCAATAACTATGCAAAACCAAATATCACAATTGACATAACTAAAAAGATAAAACAGTGACGCAAGGCTAGTGAAACACGTTTTCACTTAGAGAAAATCTCATCGTTTATCAGTGAGCTTTTTAGCTACCTATGCACATTGCAACCTTTGACCTTCATGAAAATGAATATCGACGTCAAATCCCATTCAAACCAAAGGTAAAATATTACTATCCCTCTGTTTTTATTAACAATATGGGTTACTACAACTAGTGATTTATTAAGTACTTTTAAGATAAGGAATAACCTAAAATGAAGAAAAAATACACTCTCCCCTTTCTGCTCGCTTTATGCATATCTGCGTACGCTGGTGCCAATGAGGAAAATACAGAAAAACAAGAGCATGTTGATATCTCACAATTCTATCAACAAGATGGCACTGACCCCACTTGGTCACAAGTATTAAGTACCGATGCTTTAAAACCCCTACAAACCTTTACGTCGGAGGGTGTTGAAGGTTCTCGCATTACGATCAATCGTGAGAAAGTAGAAACCGGCCCGTATGGGAGCCGACCAATCAACAGTGAAGAAAATCAATATCGCATACATACCGTTGGCCACCCGTCGATTACACAAGACCAGTTTCATTTGTGGAGCCGCTGGTATCAAGAAGACGGGAATACACAAATCTTCCGTTTATTTAAAGATGAAGAAAATGTCAGTAACAAGCGAAAACTGGCTGCTCGAGTTGAAGCGTTTAGCCGTGAAGCGCGTTGGTTACCAGAACCTGGAGTTTGGCACGAGTTTTCTGCTCGGTTCAATGTTCTAAAATCTGCAGGTTGCTCTACAAAACCAGGGAAAGAACATTACTGCTCTCTATTCCAAGCGAAAGGTAATAACGTAGATCACTGGTCAGTCATGCTAAGAGTGCACGGTGATGGAAGCCTGTGGTTCTACCCACGTGGTGGTAAGCACACTAAAATTCATGATAACGTGATTGGCCAACCGTTTGATATGAAGGTTCGTGACAATGGTTTGGACTATGAAATGTATATCGACGGCGATTTAGTGGGGACGGGTCAATTTTTACGTACCGAAGAAATCGGTTTCAGATGGGGCATTTATGTTGGTGCAACTGAGGTTCTTGATGACATTCTAGTTTTAGTCACGGGCGTTAACATGACGTAAGTCTTGTTCGCTATTACACTCGCCCGTTTAATTTAGATAACAGCATAACAAAAGAGAACAGAGAGACTTACTATCGCCAGTATATGGACTCAATTAGTTACCTCTGTTCTCTTTTAGCTTCTCACTTTTTAACGATGAAGTAATAACGATTTAGCGCTGTTCGAGCAACTCCTGCCTAGCTTCTAATGTCAAGTTTTTGAAATATGGATTCCCTGTATAGAAGGAAACGGGAGACCAATTTGCGTTGTATTTGGGTAGTTTATCAATTAACTCATTTTTGATTGCCGTGTAGTTTGGATCACCAGCCAAATTCACCCACTCGTTAGAATCGACACTATGGTCGTAAAGCTCCTCAGAACCGTCAGCATATTGAGTGTAACGATAGCGTTCGCTCTTAACACTATGGTTATTTGGACCAAAGGTTGTTGTCGCAACATATGGCCAATCTCGGTCAGGGTCCAAAATTAACGGCGTAAGATCGTTTCCTTCATTGTGGCTGTTTTTCGGTAATCCGCTAATACTCAATAGCGTTGGGTAAATATCCAACAAACTGACTGGCTTGTCTATAACTTGGGGTTTGTTGATATTGGGTACCTTGATGATCAAGGGTGTACGAGTCGCTCTCTCCCATAAAGCCATCTTGGAAAACTTACTTTTTTCACCCAGTTGATACCCATGATCTCCCCACAATACAATGGCTGTATTGTCAGCGTACGGACTTTGCTCTAATGCATCCAACACACGTCCTATACAGGAATCAACAAATGACACACAGGCCAAATAGCCTTGAACAATATATCGCCACTCATCATTTTCTATCGCCCATTCTGTGGTTGGCATTTGTGGATAGTCTGAAATCAATTTTGCCAATTCAGGTACATCATCTAAATCCGTTGGCAAATAAGGAGGAAGCTCAATGTCTTCTACTGGATAAAGGTCAAACCATTTCTGCGGTACATGCCAAGGTACATGGGGTCTTATGAACCCGCCAGCCATAAAGAAAGGTCTTTCGTGATTCATTTGTAATTGTTCAACTAACCATTGCGCATACTCATAATCTGGCATTTGTTCATCAGAATCAGGAAATGCCCCCCAATCCGTGCTGGTTCCTTGTTTGTGCCATTTCATCGTTTTTTCTGGATAAGGCCCAAAACCGTTGACTCTGCCACCATAATTTTCAAAGCTTCCAGTCGCAACTTTTTTGTGGAACAACTTTCCAACGCCAGCAGTATAGTAACCGTGCTTTCCAAAATACTCACTTAGAAATATCGCACTGCTAGCCGTATCATTTGCACTTTTTATGTCATCATCTTCAACATGACCATAGATTCCTGTTGTCGATGGAGCAAGCCCTGTCATAAGACTTGCTCGTGAAGGCCCACATAATGGTGCTGATGCATGAGCGTTGCTAAATACTGTTGCCTTAGCCGCAAGTCGGTCAAGGTTAGGTGTTTTTGCTTGTGGATGACCACCGAGTGGCCCGATCCAATCATTCAAATCGTCAATTGCAAACATAAGAACATTGGTGTTCGAATTTTGAATTGTTTTCAGCCATGCTGTGTTGGGAAAGGTACTGGCAGCAACCAAACCGGCTGCACCCGATAAAAACTGTCTTCTATTAATCATAAACCTACCATCATTCCATTTTAAAAGAGTTCTGAAAAATTCAGTTAATCATTCCTGTCAAAAACAGGTCGAACATTGAAAGACGGAGCGTCTACAGGATATTGTTCATGAAGTTTATTGGTCATTTCTTCCT
Source organism: Vibrio agarivorans (assembly GCF_030409635.1). Taxonomy (NCBI): domain Bacteria; kingdom Pseudomonadati; phylum Pseudomonadota; class Gammaproteobacteria; order Vibrionales; family Vibrionaceae; genus Vibrio; species Vibrio agarivorans. Next base: position 860,469 of record NZ_JAUFQF010000001.1, read on the forward strand.
GTATTAATTCGTACTCTGCAATATCAATGACATTGCTTGTCGCGATGTCAGACTCAGCGTGCAAATACAGTTCTCTCGACAAAATTTCTTGCGTTTCTGACACCCTCCATTCAGAGTATCTCCACGTGCCATCAGTTACCGTAACACCCATCTTTGTTGTCGCTTCTTTGGCAAAGACACTGTACGCCACATCTTTTACCTCTTCATTCGGGTCATCAACTATTGGCAAAAGGCTGACGCCATCTATGTTAGGCATGGGTAACCCTGCAGCATCGATAACCGTCGGGAATATGTCGACATTTTCTACTATTGAGTTTGACTGCTTACCTACTGCTGCACCCTTGTGGTTAGTTTCTCGACTAATTATCAACGGAACTCTCGCATCTATTTCCATATTGCTGTGCTTGTTCCACGCCCCATATTCCCCAAGCTTGTACCCATGGTCACTCATTAATACAACGATAGTATTTTCTCTTAGCCCCAAGTCATCTAAAGAGGTCATCACCCTACCCAATTGCGCATCCATATAGCTTACCGTCGCGTAATAGGCATGAATGAGTGTCTTGGTCAGTAAATCGTCGGTATAGCCTTCTTTGGGTATACCTCCATAGCTTCTTAGTTCATTCCAATTTGTTAATGACAAGGCTGGCATATTGTCAGGCACTGCCCTTGATGGCACAACAAACTGTTGACGGTCATATAAATCCCAATACCTTTTAGGCGCATTGAAAGGAAGGTGTGGTTTACTAAAGCCGACAACCATCAAAAAAGGATCATCTTTTATTTCATTCAGTGCACGCACTGCATCTCTAGCGACTTGACCATCTTTATAAAAATCATCATCAACATCACCCGCATCATAAGCAAATTTGTTGAGCTCTTTTTCAGGATCTGAATAAAAATTAGGCAATTTTTCTATATGAGTGGTCCACTGATCTACATCATCTGTCGAGTGGTGGAATACTTTACCAATACTTATTGTCTTGTAACCGTGTTCTTTGAATAACTGTGGCATCGAAATCAAATTCGGTTGATTTGGGCGCAGTCTCCCCTGCTTATTGATAGTGTAAAGGCCTGTAGTTTCAGGTCTAAGACCAGTCAAAATACTCACCCTTGAAGGCCCACATATCGCTTGTTGAGCGTAGGCCTTATTAAATTGCATACCTTCCGATGCTAATTTATCAATGTTAGGGGTTTGTACTTGATTATGACCATAGCTACCGATATCAACTCGAAGATCATCAACCAAAAAAACTAATACGTTTATTGCTGGTTCTGAAGCAACTGATATATCGGCTTGTAAACCTAATGCAAGAGCAGCACATAACAATACAGTACTGTTTTTCCTCTTTGGTAAGTAAGATATTTTTCCCATATTTATTTTTATACCTTATAACAAAAGGCCACTAATTAATTGCAATTAGTGACCTCAAATACAAACAAGATAAAACTACCCATTAGAAGCTATACAGCAACCCTAAACGTGTTCTCAATTGATATTTGTCAGATTTATTTCCCTCAGGCACCCCTGCGAAAGTAACAAAAGGAGTCAAACCACGAGCAACACGATAATAGGCTTTAAGCTCAACTTCTTGTTTAAACTCTCTATCATTGTAAAACTTTTGCCCATCTAAAGCTTTATGGTAATCATATTGAATACCAAGCCTTAAGGCATCTTTAGCGTAATTTAGACTAAGTTGATACTGACTTGTTTGTTTCGTATCATTGTACTCACCATCTTTTACACCAACATGGAATTTATGCTTATACAATGGCTGTATAGAAAACCCCCCACCAAGTTTATAATCCACCGCTGCCATAGGGGTATATATAATACCACTGCCAACAGCGGTTACTTGTAGTTGTGGTATCACTCTTAGATCTTCGTTGACACTATAGCGATGGCCAAGTTGCATTTCTGTACTACCAAGAGTGTAGCTGTTGAGGTGCTTACCTTTATGGATTATTTGAGTCCCAATAAAAGTATTTCCAATGCTACCACCAATTTTAACAAGGGTAGCATTTGTATTGGCATCATTTTGATCGTTTGACTTATGCTCTTGACGAAGCATCAGTGTTGCTGCCGAAGCTGACGTGCTGATCACCATCGTTGTCATTGCCAATGCAATAAGTTTTTTGCTTTTCATTATTATTCCTTTCACTGCTTACATAAATAAAAAGTTATTGATAAATTAGCGAGTAACTAAATAACCGATATAAAAATGATATTATAAAACCACTCAAAAAACCCCTATTAAAACGAGATACTGTGGTCTTGCTCAGAAATTAAAACTTACACACAAAAACAAATAAAAATAAAATTCAATCAAGGCAAAATACTCCCTAAGACATGGCAAATATGCGCCTTGATTATTTATATAATATTGGAAATCATTTATTTTGCAACAATAATAACACCATGAACATCATAGCGTAAATTATTATCCATTACACCAATTAAACAGTTGCCATATTAAAATACATATAAAACATTAGAACTGTTTCGGACCATCATAATCATAAGTGAAATTTTCCACATCGATATACCCAGCCTCTTCTTTTTCGTTCCAAGTAAAGAAGCCGATACGGTCGCCAGTCCAGTTTCCGAACTCAATATCAAATTTCTGACCAAAGAATTCATAGATATCACCATCTAAGCTGTACTCGAAGAAAGCACTATTACCATTATTTGTGGTTCTGATATACAAGGTATCAGAGTCAACAATCGCACCTTCAATCTGCTCATCATTCGAGTTGATAAACACTAACTGGCGAACACCCGAAGAGTTAACCTTCACTCCCATCAGATTGTATACCCCTCCAAAGCGTGCTAACCCTCCAATTTGATTTGGTTTCATGCCACTTAAATCAAATTTGGCCTCAGCGATACCGTGAGTATCACCCATAATACGTTGGCTCAACGTATTACACGCTCGCCAAAAATCAGAGCTCGCTCCATCAGAGTTTGTCCATTGATTCGTTTTAGGACCATGGCCTTCTTTGTTTGGTACTAATCTACTCGCTTTAAGTCGAAGAGAACCCGGTTTTTCTGTCAGTGACCAGTGCGAGTCTCTTGGGTTATGGTTCCATTCCCACTGTAGACCGAGCGTCTCTGAACTAAAGTCATCATCGCTTAGTGGCGCTTGAACAGGGTAACCATTAATAGGTTTACGGAAACGTTTAACCGGCTCACCTATCCCATCACCATTTTCATCAATGCCGATGATTGGCCAATCATCGATCCACTCAACTGGCTCCAAACACTGAACTCGGCCTTGGAACGGATCAACGTCATTCTGAACCAATTGGTGCATATACCACCATGACTCGTCTGGCGCTTGCAGCAATGCCCCTTGGCTCGCACTTCTGTGACCAAAGTGGCTTCCTTTCTGCATCACGACTTTTTTCTCGTAAGGACCATAGATACTTTCAGATGATCTCAACACAACTTGCTTACGGTCGTTTTTCTTGTTGATTTTTCCAAGGCCTGTCGAGCTGTCGCCAATCGTCCATTCAGCCAAAAATACATACCAGTATCCATTAAACTTATAGATTTTGGCTGCCTCAGCGCCGATCCCCGAATACACCTCCTGACCATCATCGATAATTGATAAGCCATCCCAACTCATCTCATATATCACGTTAGTATTCACTGGTGATGGTTCATCAGCGTGCTCGGCTTTTACACCTGCGTTAACGATGATGTATGCCTTACCAGTTTCTTTATCCCAATAAACGGCAGGGTCATCCATAACGTATAAGGTGTCTAGCATAATCTTTGGTTCACTCCACGGGCCCGCAATATCCTTCGCCGTGGTCACCATCAAGCCATGGTTATAATCTATTTGATAGATGTACCATGTCCCATCGTTGTATGCTAAATCGCCCGCCCAGACACCAAAAGAGTAGCCATTCATTCGGTCCCAGTTATATTCAGGTGCCCATGTTAATCGATTAAATCCAAATCCAACATTTGTCCAATTGACCATGTCTTTCGATGACAAGATAGGCATTCCTGGTGCCATATGTTGCTTTGATGTAATCATGTAGTAGGTATCACCCACTTGTTCGATATCTGAATCAGGATAATCGGCATTTAAAACCGGATTAATATACGTGCCATCGCCTTGATCGCCCCAACTTCCAACGTTGTTTTTTAACATACTTATTTCCTAAAAATTTTTCTTAAATACAAGCGACTTCTTTAACCGTCGCCATCAATTCGATCGTGTAATGACCAGAGCCCAATTTAATTTCTTCACTGTCGTCAATGCTATTGCCATCGACAGTCGCAATCGAGTAGCCCTCGACGCTGACGATGGCAGAAGAGTTAAATGGTACTTCTATTTCGAGACGGAAATGTGTTGCGTCGAGTTTTTCCCAACAAGACTTAACGTCACCATAAGCAGTGCAATAAGAGCCTGATGCATTGTGCAGTTTTTCAGTTAATCGTGGACTGATACGGAAGGTTTGGAAACCCGCTTTCGACTCAATGGGCCTTATACCCAAAATATTACTGTATAACCACTGACCTACAGCACCATAAGCATAGTGATTAAACGAGTTCATACCTGGATCTCTCAGTGCACCGTCTGCTTGGATACCATCCCAATGCTCCCAAACCGTCGTCGCCCCTAACTTGACTTGGTGTAGCCAAGATGGGTATGAGCCTTTCAGCAGTAGACTGTATGCTGCTTCTGGATAACCATTGTCGCTCAGCGCATCACAGATATGCGGCGTTCCCAAGAAACCAGTATTCAAATGACCACCATTCTTTTCGATCAACGATACGAGGCCAGAAGCAAGCATTGGTTTCTGCTCTGCTGAAACTAGATCAAAGTACAGAGGCAGGATGTGGGACGTCTGAGTCTTAGGTACTCGCTCTCCGAACTCACCAATGAACTCAGATACAAACTTTTTCTGTATATTTGAATACAGTTGAGAGAAGTACTCCTCTCCCTTTTCATAACCTAAAATTCCTGCGATCTGTGCTAAAAGTTTTGTGGAATATGCAAAGTAGGCAGTTCCTGTTAAACGGGTTGGGGTGCCACCAAAAAAGCTTCCTTTCTCAGCATCAAGAGCCAACCAATCACCAAACTGAATACCAATATCAAATACATAATCAACGGATTGATTTTCTACAAAATAGATGTAGTCACACATTGATTGATAGTTTTCTCTCAATACATCGGTATCCCCATACATGAGATACATATGCCAAGGAATAATCACTATCGCATCGCCCCAACCCGCTGCGGAGTGGGTGCTTTTCTTAAAGAAAGGATGATCGTCAACACGGCCTGTAAGCGTATCTGGCACGACGAAAGGAATGCCTCCTTCTGGGAGCTGATCGCAACGAACATCAACTAACCACTTAGAGAAAAAGCTCTGTGAGTCATAGAGGTAACACGCTGTTTTTGAGAAGATTTGAGCGTCACCTGTCCACCCAAGTCGTTCATCGCGCTGAGGGCAATCTGTTGGAATATCAACAAAGTTACCACGCATTCCCCATCGAATATTCTCATGGAGTTTATTCAACAAAGAATTCGAACAGTCAAAGTGTCCAGTCTGCTCCATTGCTGTGTGCAGCACTGTCGCTTCGATTTGATCAATCACTATATCTTCACAAGACTTAGTGATTTTTACGTACCTAAAACCCTGGAAAGTAAAATGAGGTACATATCTATATTGCTTGTTGGCACCAATAATAAAGGTGTTCTTTTGTGCTGCGGTACGCAGATTCTCAGTATGGACATTGCCATCTTGGTCAAGCACTTCAAAATGCTCAATGGTGACTTGCTCACCTTCATTTCCGGAAATTTCAAGTTCAACAACACCGGAGATATTTTGCCCAAAATCAACGACGGTCTCTTCTTTGGGAGTTTTGAGTATCGATTTAGGTTTTAGTGTTTCTATGAACTTAATACCAGAGCTAGTTTGTGGTTTGAGAGCTCGTTCGTCGAATGGCACAACCTGACAATGCTTCCAATCATCATTGGATGAGGTTTCTTGATTCCAATCTGAGCTTTCCTTTCTAGCATCATAGATTTCACCATCATAGATACTAGAAAACACCACCGGAGAGGCTTTGTATTGCCATGTGTCGTTACTCGCAATGACCTCTTCTTCGCCACTTTCATAACGCACCACAACCTGGCAAATAACGCCGGGCTTTTCAGCGTATAAGGCGCTATCACCTAACCAACCTAAACGCCCGCAATACCAGCCAGCTCCGACATGCATGGTAATCACGTTCTGTTCTTTAATTTGCTCGGTAATGTCGGCAGATTGATAAAGGTGATTTTCGTTATAACTGGTGAAACCGGGCTTAAGCACCCCGTCTATCACCTCAGTGTCATTGAAGTACGCTTGATAAATTCCACCCGCTGTCGCATGAACAGTGACCGATTTAACCTGATGAATTCGCTCGATGTTAAAACACTTTTTAATGTAAAAAGCTTGTTGTTCATACGGTGTATCATCGTCACCACAGGTTATATATCGAGCTAGCCACGGCTCATTGATGATACCTGTTAAGAAGTTCGCTTCTTTCCAATCAGTGACTCGGTTTTGACTATTCCAGCACCTAACACGCACAAAATACGTAGTCGAACTTTTCAGAACAAGTGCATCCATTTTAACGTTAGCACTACGATCACTTTCAACCATACCTGAATCAAGGAGCAATCTTGTAAAGCAACTTGTTGTCGAGACTTGATATTGATAAGCGACTTGAACATCATTACGAGCTTCGCTTCGCACTTTCCAAGTCAATTTAGGCATAGACTCGAGACAACTTGTCTCTAATTGATTGTTGAGATAGAGCTTGTCTATATATAATTTGTCTTCTTTCATAGAACTACTTTCAACATATTTGATTTGAAAAAGAGCACATACCTATTCAATCAGTATGTGCTCACTTAGCTATGACACTAACTAGTCAGTAGCAACTGATAGTTTGTAATCTGGTTTTTTCACTGCTTTCAGTAGAGCAACACCAATACCAGCAACAATGATTGACATGAATAGGAAGATCAGTCTTCCCCAAAGCGGGTTAGGAACTAGCGTCAACAGAAGGATAAACCCAGCTGCAACCAGAATCATTTTACCTAACACTTGGCACTGTCTGTTATCTAGCTCGATGCTTTCGTCCGTTTCCTCTACAACAACTTCGGTTGCAACATTAGAAAAGAACTTTTCGATATTCTTCTCACGCTCAGGAGCTAAGCCTTTGTAGAAGAATTGAGAACATACAAAGAACGGTAGAGTAATAAGACCATGTCCAATAACACCAAGCGTTACAGATTTCATTTCCGTAAACTCACGATTAGTTAACGGCTGCTCTAAGTTTAAGAAGCTCGCAATCATCTCTGGTGTAATAACAAATGCAATGGTTGCTGATACACACATACCGACTAAGATAGTACCGCCAACAGCCCACTCTGGTGTTTTCTTAATGTAGAAGCCCAACAAAGCCGGAATCAGAATCGGGAAACCAATCAGAGTATTAATCAGCATGGTCAAATCAAACAGACCGTACTGTCTGAGCGATGAAAGCCCAAGCGCCGCTAGAATGATCACAACCCCAAATGCTGCTGTTAGCATCTTGCCTACTTTCAATAAGTGTTTTTCTGAAGCTCCTTTATTGATGTATGGCTGGTAAATACTCTTAATGACAATACCGGAGTTTCCGTTCAAACCAGAATCCATTGAGGACATTGTCGCTGCAAAGATTGCTGCAAGTAGTAGGCCGATCATACCGACTGGCATTTCTCGCTTGACGAAAATGTAATAAGTCGCGTCTGTGACTTTGTTACCTAATTCCGTAATGCCCCATGTTGAAGGATCTGGGTAATGGCCTGAAACAAACCATACTGGTAAGAACCAAACCAACGGACCAACTAACATGAGTGACGCTGCCAACAATGCCGCTTTTCGAGCATTTTTTGTATCTTTTGCAGTAATGTATCGGTAAGAACTCAACATATTGTTCGTCGTCAAGAACTGCTTGATAAACATACACAGGAACCAACCTACAAACAGGTATGTGTAGTTGTAGCCATCACCAATAATTGGGTTTTCTGGAAGACCATTCGACATAAGTTCAACGACACCGCCGCCCTTCCACAGTGCGACAAGACCTGTCACCAATGTCATCACAGTTAGAATAACCATCTGCATAAAATCTGATGCAATTACGGCCCAACTGCCTCCGATCAGGGACATGAAAACAACGATACTACCTGTGACAACAATCGTCACTTCCAAAGGCACACCGACAACTGCACTTGCAAATACCCCAAGCGCATTTACCCAAATCGCTGCCTGAAGGATACCCAAAGGCATTCTTGACCACATCATGATCTGTTCGTTAATACGACCATAACGCATTCTCACACCTTCTAAAGGTGTAATCACTCGCATTTGTCGAGCTTTGGCAGCAAAGAACAGATAGTTACATAAAAAACCTAGTGCAGAGGCATAAAACACAACGATTGCGACTGCAAAGCCACCCGTTAGACTTTTACCCATATGACCCGTGAACGTCATTGCACTGACTGCTGTCATGAATGAGGTTGACCCCACCATCCACCACAGCATCTTGCCGCCCCCTCTAAAATAGTCACTGGTATTTGAACTAAATTTTCTGAATGCCCAACCGATCGCAATTAAGAAACCGAAATAGACAAAAAGTATCGCGATATCAATCATACTTCCCTCTCAACCTTCCATTAATAAATTATTCACTGCTTACAGCTCGATTTCATAGTCAAACACAACTCGTTGCCCGGCTTCTTTAGACGGAGCGTCTTGAATCGTGATAGCGTTATGACCGATGTCGTCCAACTGTTGATTTAACGTTTCTCTAAGCTTGCTAACCACACCATCATGCGATTTATAGCCAATTAAGTTATCCAACTCGTATGGATCCGCTTGTAGGTCGTACAAGAAGTCATCGACATAAGTATCAGACTCAACTTGCTTAACACTGTATTTCCATCGAGTTGTTCGAATGCATCGACCGACATGTGACTCACTGATTTCGACGTAAGCATGATTTCTCACGTTTTGGTCGCGTTTCTCTACAAGAGGAAGCAACGACTGACCGGACATATCAGATGGAACCTCAATGCCACAGGCATCCAAAAGTGTTGGTGCAACATCCACTAAGCTGACCGGGTTTTCGAATCGACCACCACGGTTAAACTGACCACCTGCCATTACCATTGGAATCTTGATTGATGCATCGTGGCATGAGCGCTTATATTCACCATTGCGCGTTTTGAAGTGACAGCCATGATCAGAGGTGAAGATCACGATAGTGTCATCTAATAGATTTAGACTTTTTAGCACGTCCTTTAAGCGGCCATAAGCTTCATCAATTCGCTTCACCATGCCGTAGTAACCTGGTAGGTGAGAAGCACTAGTGCCCCCAAGCGCTTTGAGATCAGGCGGAGTCCAATTGTCTAGGTAACGCTCGCTATAACCTGTTGGTGCTGGGAAGTCATCACGATGATTTTGCATATGAGGCTCTAGCAAAGAAACCATCATATAGAATGGTGAGTCCTGGTTTTCATCAACGTATCGAATCGCCTCATCAACAATCGCATCTACGCGATACCCTGGCAATTTCAGTTCATTCCCTACTTCGTCATAAACAACCGTTCGATAGGCATCTGAAACAAATTCAGGGATATTAGCTGCACGCCATGTTTGGTACCCACCTTGCGGGCTATCAAAAGGACCTACACATGACGCATTAAGATGCCACTTACCAAAATAGCCAGTTTTGTAGCCTGATTCGTTAAAGAAGTGAGCGAGCGTTCGCTCATCAGAAGACATACTACTACCATTGGTATTACAGTTAGTTTCTGATGCATATTTACCCGTCTGCAAACAAGCTCTTGCTGGCAAACACACCGGTTGAGGTGTAAATGCATTTTCAAAATGTGTTCCACGCACCGCATCATGATCGAGGTTAGGAGTCAGCCCCATTGGATTGCCATGCACACCTAATGTGTCAAACCTTTGCTGATCAGTAAAAAAAATAATGACGTTCTTTTTTTTCATAATAAATACACCCTTGACACACAAAATAAAATATCGTTTCAGCATCTGAAATCTTTATATCGAGGGAAATTATAAAAACAAAATAGAACATAAACCCGTGAACCAAACCACAATTTATTTTAATTGACAATCTCATAAACCATAACGTGAGCATAACCACAAAACCATAATCAGTATTTATTAAAATAGACATCAGTTAATTAACTTGAGTATATCCTCAGATAATTACCAACACCTTCACAACAAATTGAATTAAGAGAGTAGAAATGGTGACTTGTGAGATTGAAACGCCAAACAATAAAGTGGCGGAAAATAACAATATTGTCGATGATGCGATCAAACGCGTATTAAAGAAAGTTGACCTTATGATGACAGTTTATCATGATGGTTTTCCTGCATCGGCTAGTGAAAACTTGGTCTACCCAAAAATTGAGAATACTCAATGGACTACATGCTTTTGGACAGGATTGTTGTGGTTGGCCTATGAGAACACTAACGATGAAAAATACCGTCTTCTTGGCGAATCGTTAATGGATAAATTTGAAGAGCGACTTGACAAGAAGATCTGTCTTGAAACTCATGATATGGGCTTTTTGTTTACACTTTCTTGCCTTGCTCCATACAAAATTAATGGTAACGAGAAGGCAAAAGAGCTTGCTGTTCGTGCTGCTGAAGTACTCATCAATCGATACCACGACAAAGCACAGGTTATTCAGGCTTGGGGTAACGTCAATGACCCTAACCATAAGGTTCGTATGATCATTGATTGCAACATGAATCTGCCACTGCTTTATTGGGCAACAGATATCACTGGTGATCAAAAGTATAGAAACATCGCACTAAGCCACCTTGCGCGTTCAAATAGCCATATCATTCGTGATGACTACTCTACGCACCATACCTATTTCTTTGATAAAAATGACGGAACCGCTATTGGTGGCAAGACTTTCCAAGGCTATTCAGATGAGTCCACCTGGGCTCGTGGACAAGCTTGGGGAGTTTACGGTTTGGCCCTAAGTTACAAGCATACTGGTGACTACAGTTTGATTGAAATGTCTAAAAAACTTGCAGACTATTTTCTTGATCACCTTCCAGAAGACTTAGTCGCCTATTGGGATTTGACGTTCACAAGTGGGGACGAGCCGCGCGACAGTTCAGCGACCGCAATTTTCCTATGTGGATTGCAGGAGTTACTAAAGCACCTGCCTGTTGGAGATGCTGACCGAGCTCGCTATGAAGCTTTTGTTGATAAAGCCATTGAGAATCTATCTGACTCTTACATCAGCGAAAATGACGATGAGTACGGTGTGTTACTGCATGGTACATACGCAAAGCCTGACGGCAGAGGTATTGATGAGTTCTGCATCTGGGGAGATTACTTCTTCCTTGAAGCTCTAATAAGAAAAAACCGCGATTGGAACACCTACTGGTAAAGATAAGTTAAACCACCCCCAAATTGGTATTTACCAGCTTGCCCATATCATTACTCAGGCAAATGATATGGGCCTTTTTCTAAGGAAATTTTATGAAAACTGCAGCGATACTTCTCTCATCTGGCTACGAAGAAGGCGAAGCCATTAATATCATTGACATACTGCGTCGATTGCAGATAGAAGTGAGTATTTTATCGTGTGAAGATACGTTAAATTTGGGCTCATACCATAATGTCACCATCAAGGCAGATGATTATCTGTCGAACAACCAGAATAAAGTTTATGACGTTCTAATCCTCGTGGGAGGCCCACCAAACACTGACTATTTAGGAACGCATAAACCCACTAAAGAAATGATAGGAAACCACTTAAAATCAGGATCTTACATAGCCGCTATCTGCTCATCAGCTGCAAAAATACTTGCAAAAAATAACTTTCTCAAAACACACCAATATGTATGCTGTGGTGAGTTTTACAAGAACTACGAGGATGGGGTTTACATTGACCGCCCTATCGTCATTGATGGACCGTTTATAACGGGTAAAGACTACGGATACACCATCGATTTTGCATTTGCTATTGCTCATCTGCTGCTCGGTGATCAGCGAACACGGTCTCCAGAAATAAATGATATCGACTGGGTAGCAAAACACATAAACTATCGCAGATATAAAGATTACTAATTAATTGATATTAACTGGATAGTATTGATTCTGGCCCATACTATCCAGCGCCTGTAAAGTCATCATCGACATTTGTAATTTGATACGTCATATTTTGCCCTCCCTACTGAAAACTCGCAATTATTGCCACAAAACAAGTTAAAATTAAACACTGCACAATAAAGCCAAATAGCATATTTTATTAATTGAATTAGGCAATATATAGGACCCATATTGTATGAACCGTTCTTTTATTATTTTAACCTTTGCCTTTTTGAGCATAACTCTTGTTTATAGCGTTCGTGCTAAGACTCAAGAAATTAATACCAACTCCATAAATAAAAGCTATCAAGCGGATTATAATTATTCATCACTAAATACAAAATCTATTGATTTAAATTTAGAGCTTGATGCACTCAACAATGCATATATTGAGAGCGATATGCTTTCCTATCTAGACGTAGCACAACACCTAATTAACGACTTCATTAGAAAAAACCCTCCAAATGATGAGTCAACTTACGTGGTGAGTTTTGATACGCTTACGAGTATAGTAACGACCGTGGCATTAATAGAAGACGCTAGTGACCATTCTAATGGCTTCATACTAGCAGCTAGAGGATGGTTAAAAGAGTACCTGAATTTTACTTTGCCACTGAGAGATCAAACTGCCTCAGATTCCGTTCAGCCGCAATACGTTCAAGCCCAAGGGTTACTGATGGAGCTGAATCACTCTGTTGATTTTCACTATGACCAAGATCTATCTACCAGAAAAATTGCGGAACGGAATCCTGACCGGATAAATCCTGAGGTTTATTCAAGTTCAATCAGGTTGTAACGCATTCAATCATTTCACGCTTACTCGGAAGCACTACACCTGTGTTAGCACTCATCCATTTTGTGAAATGATAAGCGTTGAAATCGGCTCAAATTTCAACGCTTATCACAGCGTTAAGAAAACTATTACAGTGATTCTAGCTTATTTTTCAGCCTGTATAGCCCTTCAACAAAGTAGTAGTCTCCGTAAATCAAAGAGCAGTCAATCCCAAGTCCTTTCGGGTAGTTAAAAGTACCGCCAACCAAAATTCCTTGGTTGCTGCTATCTCCGTATGTGCCGTAGTGTTTGTAGAGACTTTCTAGAATGTCACTAGCGGCCTTCAAATAGCGCTGGCGTAACTCTTCCGTCGGAGCTAAATCTGATAGTAAAACCAGTCCACTAGCAGCACATGCCCCAGCAGAGGTATCTCTTGGCGTCGCTTCATCTCTTGGCGCTCTGAAATCCCAATACGGTACAGAGTCCTCATCAAGGTGTTCGATAAAGAAATCTGCTGTCTTCATCGCTGCTTTGAGGTAGCGTTCCTCTTTGGTATGTTGATAGCTCATTGCAAAACCATGAACAGCCCATGAGGCGCCTCGGCTCCACGCTGAGTCCTCATCGTAACCTTGACCGCCATGGTATTGTTTTACATTTCCTGATAAGTAATCAAACTCAACCATGTGTCTTACTGAGCCATCAGGGCGGATAAACTCCTTCAACACGGTATCAGCGTGAGCCATTGCAATAAGTTTAAATCGAGGGGCATCGAGTTGCTCTGCTGCCCAATATAAGATAGGCAAGTTCATCATGCTATCAATGATACTAAGACCCCTTGGATCAGCATCATTAACATCATTTTTATTCCAAGCAGTCAGGAATCGACCATTGATATTAAAACGGCTGGCTAGATGACTTGCTGCTCTTAGGGCTCGAGTTCTAGATTGCTCATTCCCCAACAGCTCATACTGCTTTATTGATGTAAGTTGCCACATAAAGCCCACGTCGTGATGAATATTAACATATTCATCTAATGCCTCATCCATGGTCTCTTCACGCTGTATCGCGATATCTTTGAAAGGAGCGTAGTCTTCTTTCTCATGCAATAACCACAATAAACCAGGCCAGAATCCGACTACCCAGCCCCAAAGTCTGTCGCTATCCGTGTAGATACCATCTGCTGTCATTGTCGGGAAACGTGCGGAGATGTTTTCACTTGTAAGCTTTACCTTGTCAAACGTATCGCTCCACGCTTGCTCAACCCATTGTAGATTATCTTTCATTCTTTACCCTTATCGATAATTTATATTATTTTTAGTCCAGAGTAGACCGCTCCCAGCCCAGCAACAACACATAACGCGAGTGAGAGGTTGCGCACCAGTTTTTGAGAAATACGTGGCAAAACCGCGATCGCTAATTTATGGCCAGCATAGCCAGCGGGTATCAGCGGCAAAGCCAATAACACATGCTTAATGCTCATGTATCCAATGGGGATCTGAATCATCAAAGACAAAGATGAGCTCATTAAGAAGAACCCTGCCAGATTGGCACGGATCTGATTAACATTCTGATGTTGAAGTAACAATGCCATCGGCGGCCCGCCAATACCTGAACTTGTCCCCAGGAATCCAGAAAAGAAACCTGCCAGCATTAAGCGCCTCGGTGTGACATCAACTTTAAATGGCAACAAGCTGGCACCAACCGCGATAAGTACGGTAGAGCCCAGCAATACTGACAGTTGAGCTACATCGATAAAGTAGAGAATAGCAGCCCCTACACAACTTCCTGGCAGCAAACCAATCGTGCTTTTTTTTAGGCCATTTAAAGAGATTTGCGTGCGATATTTAAACGTGTTGATGGAGGCAATGAACAAACCAACGATGATGATGGGGCCGGGAATGTAATCTGGTGAAATGTACAGCAAAAGAGGTGAGGCAACGATTGCCATACCAAAGCCTGTGGCAGTTTGAATGAATGCTCCTATGAAGATCAGGAACATAGCTAGTAATATAGTAACATCTATCAATTTTGAAACCTTGCCGTCTTTAGTAACTCACACTTTGCGTGCCAGCACTATACGCCCTGTGGAAACGTCACGTCAAATTTTATAAACCCTCGTTTTATAAAATAACTTCTTGTATTGATGTATGACAAATATTTGCTTTTTGCCCATAGATGACTGATTGTTTGAACATGTTTAATACAAATATAGTCACATATGACTCACAAAAATCAATTGTTGCCATTTCGTGCTAATAACTTGCCCTTTCAATCGCTAAACTAATTTGTCTTTCAATGAAACTCATGACCCACAGGACATCTCTTTTTGAGCGCTGACGCTGACATTGATAGAGAACTTCCACGATACCGTTCGATACCATGTCAAGAAACACATCTTCCCCCCAATACTGATGAGGCAAAATCAACCCTGCAAATACAAAACCCGCAAGCATTTATAGCTTGAATTGCAAATCAATAAGCTATTGATATTTAGTTTTGTTCTAACAGACACCAAAGTCAGCGTGATGTCAATAAACGTGAACTAAGTCTATATTTTCTGTCGAATCTGTTGAGTTACAAGCTAAAGTTGGGATTTATCTACCCTTGGTTTCGATGTATCACTTAAAGGCAAATAAGCTAGTCCGTGACTAGCTTAGGAATGAAGGTTTGAACCATGTATACACTAATTTCTTGCTCTTTCAATCGCAAAGTCAATCTGCCGCTCTACAAAGCAGAGAATCCACTGTGCGTCTCTCTTTGAACGATGATTCCTGCATTGGTACAACACCTCAATCACACTATTTGCAACCATGTTTAAAAACATATCTTCGCGCCAATGCTGGTAAGGTAGCATGTAGGTTCGACTTTTCAGCAACAGATATATATCTTCTTTCGACTGCTTGATATCCTCTGCTGTCATATCATCAAAATACTGGCTTTGAATCACATCAAAGCAAAGGCTGGTGCAATGCACCGCTAACGGTGAATATCGCATCATTTACCTCCTGTATTTAAGAAAGCCGCAAACGCGCTGCCATCTCGGCGAGTTAAGTTAGGCACATAACGAGAATACACACGAAACAGCATAGTGGTCGTGGTGTGACCCATTTGATTCGCTATCCATTCTGGAGATTCACCTGCCGCCAAAAGTAACGTTGCGAAGGTATGGCGGGTTTGATACGGATTACGTCGTTTTAACCCTGCTCTTTCAATAGTCGGATACCAAACGGAACGAGCAACTACAGCGTAATTGAGGTGACGATTTTGAGCATTAGTAAACACATATTTCAGTTTTTTATCGGCGCTAACACAATGCTTTTGAAGGGCTTCCACCACCCTATCTGTAAGCTGAATCACACGATATGAACCATCGGTTTTGAGCCCTTTTAACCGGCCACGCACAATACTTTGACTAACCGTAATGGTTTTGTTCTCTAGATCCACGTCTTCCCACATCAATCCATCCACTTCACCTGTTCTCATACCGGTAAAAAAGCGTGTAACGTAATAGGCGTAGTACTCCTCATCAACATGTTTGAGGAATCGCTCCACTTCCTCTAATGAGAATGGATCAACTTCCGTGCGACCTACTTTTAAGGCTTTGATATTCTTCCAGGCTGGGGTAAAGTCATAACGATCAGCGGCTTCATTAAGAATCATTCTAAGCGGTGTCATTATGTGATTTATTCGTGATGGACTTAAGAATTGTGCATTTCGTCCCGGCACTTTGGCGAGGAAGGAGCGAAACTGCATGATTTGAGCCTTATTGATGGCACTGATTCTTTTGCTGCCGAATGTCGGTAATAAGTATTTGTTCAATATACCCTCAACATCCACTAGGTGACTGTGACTCCACTCGATCTTCATTTCAGCTAACCATATCTCAGCAAATTCCTGAAACCTTGGTGACTCTGGCGCTTCAAAGTAACTTTTTGCCGTTTCCTCTCTTCGTTTTACCTCAGCGAAACGCTTTGCCATAGAGCTTTTTGGAAAGTAAGCGGAATAGTCAAAGGTATCGAGTACAATTTCCGCCTCTATCCTTTTGAGTAAGCGCTCCAAGCGGTTTCGATTGGGCTTATTATCAGGCAGTTGCGTTTGTTCTCGGCAACGCTGACCACGATAGCGAAACTGAAGAACAAGCTTGCCATTTCGAACGTTCAATACCCCCATATTGTGCCCCTTACAAACCAGTGATTAATGATTGCATCGAAACACCGCTAAGCATTTCCTCTTCTACTCGTTCCCAAATAAAGAGTATTTTTCTACCACCGAATGGACGGATGTAATGTACTCCTTCAAACAGTACACTGTCCTTCAACTGCTCTCTAATCACTCTTTCGTCATACTTGATTCGCTTTGAGAGCTCTGACGTTGTCAAATAGGTATTATCCATCGTACAATCTCCTACTGAACTAAATATCTTTCAAAAGAGCCTAATACTCTCCTGTAGAACAAAATGTATCATAAGAATTCTCTTTTGCAAGCATTTTTAATCTACAGGAGATCATTTTTTACAGGAGAAGACCATGCTGAAGTGCCACTTATCGAAAATCATGGGTGAGAGAAAGCTTAAAATTTCCGATGTATCACGCGATACGGGGATCAATAGGGGCACTATTACGCGTTTGTATAATGAAACAGCAACCCGTGTAGAGTTAGAAGTGATTGATACACTATGTGGCTACTTTGATATCACTGTTGCAGAGTTATTCGAACGGATACCTCAAAACAACAATTAGAAAAAGTAATGATGAGCTGACGACTATTACGCTTCAGCACATTTAACGTCACCTAATACCCTTAACCAGTGGTGGACACCAAATTGGCCACCATTTGGACACCGACATACAAGGCAACGTCTAGTTCTTGGGTTTCAGGCATGAGAAAAAAACGCAATAAAGCGTTTATTTTTAATAGTTTAGCTTGATTTTATAACAGATAAGAATTGGAGCGTGCAGCGGGAATCGAACCCGCATCATCAGCTTGGAAGGCTGAGGTAATAGCCATTATACGATGCACGCACATCGTTGGAACGAGGTTTAATATGCCACACCTGTGAGAAAAGAAAAGCACTAAATTGGCCGAATTGAACTGACTGCGTATCTTTTGGGCATTTTGAGGGTTTATTGTGCTAGGCTCTTGTTCTCATTAGAAATTAGTGAGAGATAGCTCTCATTTTTAGTTCCTCTCATGCTAGCTCTTCATTCTTCTTAACAAATTGACTCCCCAACCAATTTCAGTCAGCATTGAGTCTCATTATCAAAATAACAAGCTCAACACAGGTTACCATGAAATTTATTCGAATCATTTTAGGCAAATTGATTTTGCTACTGAACTTTATCTTTCGCCCAAGTGGTGTCAAACGTGCACCAGACGCACAGCAAGCTGCTGATGAAAAGGCCAAGGATCTCACGCTATACCAATTTGAAGCGTGCCCATTTTGTGTCAAGGTTCGACGTGAAATGAAGCGTCAGTCGATCAACCTTGCATTGAAAGACGCTAAAAACGATGAAGTCGCGCGTCAAGAATTACTCGAAGGCGGTGGTCGAGTCAAAGTACCTTGCCTTAAGATAACTAAACACGGTGAAGAGACTTGGATGTATGAGTCATCCGATATTGTGGCCTATTTGCAAAAAGAGTTCGCTTAATCGCTGATTGGTACTAACTCAAACTGATAGCAGAGTGCGTAATGTACCGGCGTTTTTTAAGGTACTCTGCTATTCATTCTCATGAAAATCAAATAGTTGATTAAACCATTCATCCAACTGTTGTTTTTTGCTTTCTGGGCCGTTAACACGCACAAGATCTCGCTCATTCGCTTGCTGCCACGTAATCAAGCCAGACGCCAAAGCATCTAATATATCTAGCTCGGTAACGACCAATAAGTCATCTTCCCCTGGAAATTCATTCATCCCCGTCACCAATACTGATTCATTGACAATAACTTCGCTGTAGTGCCCTTTCACTGCCTCGAAAATGGCAAAATCAAGCTTGTTATCACTCGGCTCGGCCAATGCACTTCTGAGCGAATACAGTCGGAAATGATCAGGCTTGCCCGCATTATTAAACTCATTTGACTGCCTCACATCTATCACACGTGCAAACACATCCAAAGAGCCCTCTTCTATGACCATATTAAACCCGGTGCTTTGGTGTAACCCACACGCCCATGCAGTAAAGGAACTCACCAATAATACAGCTAAACCTAGTTGTCTAAACATCTGAATCCTCAAAGATAAAAGGGACCGATTTGGTCCCTTCATTCATTTCCTTTAGAGCCTTATCAATGTTCGTTGTTAGCGCACAATCAACATAATCTCTTCAGGAGACATTGGCTTGTCAAAGTAGCTCATGAACTGGCCAAAGGCTTGAATGTTGCCGTTAGCAAACGCAAACTCACCACTTTGTAGCTTCGCACCAATCGTTTGTTGCGCAGCTGGGCCAGCAATCAAGATGTCGTTCAGTGTCGCGCGAGTTGTGCTGATCTGAACATCAGCGCCCTCAAGTGCAGATTCGTGCAGCTGAGCAATACCGTTACGAATTTCAATTGTGAAAGACTCGTTGGTATCAGTGAAGTTGTAGGTCATCGCCATGTTCACATCGAGCGTATTCTCAGCGATCAACGTTGACGTCATCATATCGAAGATTTGCGCACTTGGTAGCGCAGTTAGCACGTCGACTGATGCAAAGCTGATCATGTTAGAAAAGTCACGCGTACCCTCAAGCTCAGCCGCTGCATTCAAGCCCCAGTTACGCCAGTTGATGTTCACCTGATCTGCCGCCCATGCTTTATAAGCTTGTGCTTTTAGCTTGCGCGCTTCCATATCATCGTTATCAACGGTAATTGGGTATGACAGAATCTCTGCGGCAAACGTGTAGTTTTCTGCTTCAATAGCTGATTTTGCAGTTTCGAGGATGTTGTCACGACCGCCCATCAGCTCAACAAACGCTTTAGCACGCTGGTCGTAAGCCATCGGCTCTAGTTGCCACGGGTCACCTTCAAAGAAACCGTTATAACCTACGTAGATTTGACGTACCGCATGTGCCACTGTGCCGTAGTGCTCACCTAACCACGGGTGCTCAGCTAAGTGTGAAGGCAGTTTAACTACTTCCACTAGCTCATCTGGCGTTAGACCTTTGTTCATGTAACGAATCGTTTGGTCATGCGTGTATTGAATCGCATCACGGTAAGCCGTTAGA
Organism: Vibrio agarivorans; assembly: GCF_030409635.1. Taxonomy (NCBI): domain Bacteria; kingdom Pseudomonadati; phylum Pseudomonadota; class Gammaproteobacteria; order Vibrionales; family Vibrionaceae; genus Vibrio; species Vibrio agarivorans. Next base: position 880,649 of record NZ_JAUFQF010000001.1, read on the forward strand.
ACGTGTGATACTGCTTCTTTACCCTCTACTGGACGACCGTGAGAGTTGATCATCACCTCAGTATCAAACTGACGCATTACGTCGATACCTTTGAACCAAACTGAAGGGTCGCGGAATTTTGTACCACGAATGGTGTGCAAGTTCGGGAAGTTTTCACCCTGCAGCACTTCTGCCGCATGCAGAACTTTTTGCTCTGGTAAGTAAACCACCAGCTCATCCGCTGTTTCAGAAGGTACGTGCACAATCTCCAGTTTCACACCGGCAATCGTAACGTCTAGACGATCATCAAACTCTAGGTTAGGTTCGATGAATGAAATGTCACCTTGCATGAAACGCGGGCCTAAGCCGTCATTAACCGTACCGAACTCACCCTCAGGAACATGCTTAGCACCGGTGTATGATGTGCGGTGACCAAAGAGAGTGCCTAGGTTTGAAGACCAGTTTGCAACCGCAGCTGTTAGCGTTTCTTGCGCGATGATTTTCACTTCGCCAGATGCTACTTGCTCATCAGTTGCCCACGCACGAACACCTGCGATGTGGTCAATGTGGTTGTGTGTGTAAATGATTGCCTTGACAGGCTTATCAGTGATGGCACGGAACTGCTCTTTCGCAGACTGAGCCATCTGTACCGACTCACCTGGATCGATCACGATAATCCCGTCATCACCTTCGATCATAACAGGAGTATCAAGGCCAAAGCCGTAAGCCATGAAAATGTTATCGTCGACTTGAAGAACCGCTTGATCCATCTTGCGACCGTGCTTTGTTAGGCTTGGGTGAACATGCTCTGATTCTTCAATATATGCGAGAGTATCGCCAGTCTTAGACAAGACTTTGATTCGCTCGCCCTTACCCCACATTAGGTTTGAAGGGTGCTCGATCAACACTCCATCGTTGTAACGCGCCATCATATCAACATCTTGATACTGTGCCGCGCTGCTTGTTCTGAGTTCATGACCCGCTGCTGATGTTGCCTCAACAACCGGAGTTGAAGACGTGCAACCCACAGTAAACAGAATACCTGCAATCGCTGCAGGTAATGCCATTTTCTTGAATGAATTTGTCATTATCTAAAGACCTTTGTCTCAAAGTTATTGTGTTTTCCACCATACTAATTAGATAAAAGGCTACCATCTACGATGGTTTACGATTTCAATTCATCGTATTTACGATATTATATTATTCAGTGATTACAGACTCAAGGTCCTCAATGAACAACGAAATTCCAAACTATAACCTACTTGTTATCCTTGCCGCTGTGATTGAACAAGGCAGTTTGAGCAAAGCGGCCGAGCACCTCAATACCAATCAATCCACCGTCAGTACGGCTATGAGTCGGTTATCAAAACAGCTGGGGCAAGAGTTGTATCAACGTAAGGGACGTACGATTGAGCCAACAAGCTATGCGATGAGTTTATACAAGCAGATCAAAGCTCCTATCGCTCAACTAAACAACGTATTTCAATCGTTTGGGGACTTTAACGCTGAAAATGCCCAGCGCCAGTTTGTGATTTCTGCACCTGAACATTTGCAATGGATTGTGATGCATGAATTCAAACGTATTGCACCAAAAGGCATTACACTCGAAGTGTATGAACACCCTTTTAGCGAAGAAGAGATGTATAACGACCTTCTCTCGCAAAAGTTTGATTTATTAATCGATATCTTACCTTCCAAACAGCCTAACGTGATCAGTAAGAAACTTATGGAGAATCGTTTTGTTGTCGTTTGCAGTCGAGCTCACCCGAGAATACAAGAGACATTGTCAGAAGCACAGTTTATTGATGAACAACACGCATTACTGGAAAGAAAGCGTGATAGCCAGTATAGCCTGAGTCGCTACACCGATATCGATTTATCAAAACGAAAAGTGGCTTATCACGGCAGAACATTATTTAGTAACTTAATGCTCTGTAGCCAAACTGACTATTTAACCGTGGTGCCTCTCTCGTTAGCACTGCAATTTCAGGAAAGATTGCAGCTACAGATATTTGAGCCACCATTCGATCACACACCAATCAGTACGCATTTAACATGGGCTAAGAAGCTAGATAACGACCCTGCTCATCAATGGCTTAGAGAAAAAATGTTCATCATTTCTGAACAGGTTCAAGGTTATCTCAACGACTATAACCGGCAAACGCGCTAGATCGCCTGTTGCATTTGCTCTATCTCTTTATCATGCTTTGCCATCTCAAAGAAACTGTCTATCCAGTGAAGAAGCAGAGCTGAATCCTGTGGCTTTCTCACCTCTTTGAGCGCTGACCAATAATGGTTTTCAGTAACGAGAGGTTTGAATTTGTGCACGACCGCTTCGGTAAACTCAGCACTAAATTCTGGATGACCTTGCACCGTCATGATGTGGTTGTCTTTTACCAGCATAAAGTTGGGGCAAAAATCATTTTTAGCCACGACTTTCATCCCTGATGGGGCAATGGTGACCTGGTCTTGATGACTAACAAGTAATCTGGCACTGTCCACACCCAGCTTCATCCAACGCTTTTGGGCACAGATTTGCACTTCATAACTGCCAAGCCCCCACCCTTTGTTTGAGCGCTCTACTTTCCCGCCTAATGCTCGAGCAATAAGCTGATGACCAAAACAGATCCCTACCAGCGGCTTTCTTTGAGCCTCGCAGCGAATGATCCACTCCATTAAGTTGGTAATCCACGGTTCGTTGTCATAGGCATTATCGACACTGCCAGTCAGAACATAACCAAAACAGACATCCAGGTTAGGTAGCACTCCGGCTTTTGCATCGTAGTTTACAAACTCGATGGTATCGTTGATGGCATGCAAGTTTGTGGTGATCATGTCCACGTATTGCCCATCTATATCCACCAATGATGGATCAACATAACCGCAAGTAATTATCCCTATCTTCATAGACAGTGCTCTCCCTAATGACTATTTTTTCATTATAGACCCAATACTTAGCTTCAATTAAAAAATGTTAGATTCAGCACAAACAACAAAGGCGCACCGAAGTACGCCTTTATGTTCAACCGTTACAGACTTAATCTAGGTTAGAAGTGATAGTGAGCATTAAACGTCAAACTTGACGCACGTGTTGACTCATTCATCACTTCCATACCGAAAGATTGTAAGCTGGCACCAATACTTAGCTGCCTCATCAAAAACAGGTCAGCGCCAACGCCCAGAACCAAACCCATACCGGACTGGCTGCCAGATTCCCACGTATTGTCTCTCGACAATGACGCATCGTAGTAATTAAGCCCTGCTTTAGCGTGCAGCTCGAAACGACCAATAGGGTACGTTGGTTTAGCAGCAACATACCAAGATGAGGCATCGACATCACCATTAAACGCATTCACTTCGCTGTGCTCGATATATCCCGCTTCGGCCGAAAGATAAGGGTGAAAGCGGAAACTGCCATTGATTCCTTTTGCAGTGCTGCTGCTCGATTCGATATCACCAATACCAATTTGAGCACCTAAGTTATAAGGCGAAAACGCATTAGCGGATAATGACACCAACATAAATGCAAACAGGCTAATTTTATTCATTGTGTTCCTGTAAAAACTCTCCAACTGAAAACGCCGAGATAATGAATGATATCGCATGGTGTTTCAAATAAGATTTACATTTCATATCAATTTATCTCTCAATTAAACCAATTGATGGCTACTATTTACATTCTGCCGAGCCCAGCCTCATTTATTGGGCTAAGTTAGACACACACGCTTCGCTCTATTCGTTTTTCATCATGTTCCACATTCAATCGAAACCTTCGCGCCATAAAACCTTCACTTTTCTGACACTTTGCACTCACCTAAGTGAAACACAATGCGAAGAAAATAACTTCGTACGAAACAAACGAACTCTCGTTAGAAACCTCTCTTATTGAGAACAATAAAAGGAAAGAACAATGAACAAGCTAATGCTAGCAGGACTGCTATCAGCGACTGTTTCAGGTGTAGCGACAGCACAAACCGAAATTACATTTTGGCATGCTATGGGTGGTCAACTTGGCGACACAGTGAACCAGATCGCAAGCGACTTCAATGCTTCACAAGGCGACTACAAAATCACTCCTATCTATAAAGGTGAGTACACAGAAACACTGACAGCGGGTATCGCAGCATTCCGTGCTGGCGAAGCACCAAACATTCTCCAAGTCTTCGATGCTGGTGCTGCGACTATCATGAATGCACCAGGTGTGGCTAAACCTGTACAAGATATCTTGGTTGATTCGGGCTACTCATTCAGCTCAGACAACTACCTAGCGGGTGTTCGTAACTTCTACGCTGACAACGAAGGCAAGATGATTGGCATGCCATTCAACAGCTCTACGCCAGTGCTTTACTTCAACAAAGACATCCTAGATGAAGTAGGTGTTGAAGTACCTTCTACTTACGAAGAGCTCGAAGTGGCTGCAGCTAAATTAAAAGCAGCTGGTCATGCAACCTTCTCTCAATCACTTTCAGCTTGGATCTTCTTCGAAAACTTCAAGTCTCGTCACAACTTACCATTGGCTGATAAACAAAATGGTTATGATGGTCTTCCAACTAAGATCATGTTCAACACAGAAGACATGCAAATGCACGTCTCTAAGCTAAAAGATTGGTCTGACAAAGGTTACTACAAGTACTACGGTAGCGACTGGGACGCAAACCAAACCCCATTCGAGCGTCAAGAAGTGGCAATGTGGATGGGTTCATCAGGTTCATTCGGTGGCCTACGTAACCGCGTAGATTTCGAAATGGGTACGACTTACCTACCTTACTGGGAATCAGTAGCGGAAGAAGGTAGCCACACGTTCATCGGTGGTGCTGCACTGTTTGCTCTAAGTGGCCACGATAAGAAACAAGACGATGCTGTTGCAGCCTTCTTTGCTTACCTAACTCAGCCAGACACACAAATGCAGTGGCACAAAGATACTGGCTACGTTCCAGTAACTAACGCAGCATACGACCTAACTAAAGAGTCTGGCTACTACCAAGAAGCACCAGATGCTGAAGTGGGTGTTCTACAGCTAAGCCTTCCTGAAGGTGAGTGGACGAAAGGTTACCGCCTAGGCTTCTACCCACAAATCCGCGAAGTGATGCACCGTGAGTTCGACAACATCTTCGCTGGTCGCTCTTCTGTTGAAGAGAGCCTAGAGAAGGTAGACGTTGAGTCATCTCGCCTACTACAGCGTTTCGCTCGTACAGTTAAGTAATTCAATTACTTAAGCCAGCCCTCACCTCGGTGAGGGCTTTAGTGTTTGTTTTTCACGTTTGGAAGTTATTGTGAATCGTCGACAACAATTCAGCCACAGCCCGTTGGCTTACCTGCTCTTGGCTCCGCAAATCGCCATCATTGCAGTATTCTTTATTTATCCAGCGGCTCAAGCCGTCTATTTGTCATTTATGCTCGAAGACCCATGGGGTATGTCCTCTACCTTCGTTGGTCTAGAGAACTACCAGATTCTATTTGAGTCGCGAGATTATCGAGACTCTGTGATCTTTACCGTGCTTTTCGCCTTTACGGTATCGCTGCTGTCTTTAAGCTTAGCTCTGCTGTTAGCCGTTAAAGCCGACAGTGTTTTGCATGGCCAAGGCCCTTATAAAGTGACCCTAACTTGGGTTTACGCGGTTGCACCAGCGGTCGCCGGTATTATGGGTGCGTTTCTGTTTAACCCCCACTTCGGCACGCTCACCGAGCTTTTCTCAAAGATTGGTTGGAACTTTAGTTTCCAAACCGACCCAGTTGATGCGACGTTAGCCCTTATCATCGTTTCCGTTTGGAAGCAGGTGTCCGTCAACTTCATTTACTTCTTAGCGGGTTTACAGTCGATTTCATACGCAGTGCGCGAAGCCGCAATGCTAGATTGTGTTTCAGACCGCAAGCGTTTCTGGACGATTACTTTCCCACTCCTCGCCCCTACTGGCTTTTTCTTGTTGGTGATTAACCTGACATACGCCTTCTTCGATACGTTTGGCGTCATCGATACCATGACAGGTGGCGGCCCAGGTGGCAATACAACCTCTTTGGTTTACAAGGTTTACCGAGATGGTTTTGTTGGTGCAGACCTAGGTGGCAGCTCAGCCCAGTCTGTTGTTCTTCTGCTGTTGGTATTAAGCCTGACCTATCTGCAGTTCCGCTTTATTGAAAAGCGCGTTCACTACTGATTATTCACTAAGAATACGAGTGAAAACGAGGAGTTACTATGAAAACCAATAAAATCTCTGATCATATTATTCTGATCCTTGGCGCGCTGTTTATGCTTGCGCCGATCTGGCTTATCTTTGCCAGTTCAACCCACCATCCAAATACTATCCTGACCGACGGTTTACAGATGACGATGGGTGATAACCTAGTCGGTATCTATTCCGAAGCTTGGAATAACAGCCTTGGGTTCTCTGACGCAGTGACGGCAAAGTCGATGATCATGAACTCGATGATCATGGGTCTCGGCTTCGCCATCGGCAAAATTTTAATAGCGATAGTCGCAGCTTATGCGCTGGTCTATTTCCGCTTACCTTATGCGACGGCATGGTTCTGGCTGATTTTCGTTACCCTACTGTTGCCTCTAGAAGTTCGCATTATTCCGTCTTATGAAATTGTCGCTAAGATGGGTATGCTTAACAGCTATTCAGGGCTTATCTTTCCACTGATTGCTTCTGCGACCGCAACCTTCTTCTTCCGCCAGTTCTTTAAAACCATTCCAGATGAACTGATGGAAGCGGCTCAGTTAGACAATGCGGGCCCGATTCGTTTCTTAGTCGATATCGTTCTGCCACTTTCAAAAACCATGATGGCAGCGATTTTTATCATTATGTTCGTCGATGGTTGGAACCAATACTTGTGGCCAATCATGATGACGACCGATGAGAGCTACAACACGATTGTTATGGGCATCAAGCAGATACTAAACAACATCAGTGAATCTAGCCTACCTCGCTACGACTATGCCTTTGCCATGGTCATTCTCGCAATGCTTCCACCTATTTTAGTGGTCGTTATCTTCCAACGTTGGTTTGTTAAAGGACTCGTAGAAAGTGAAAAATAATCAGCAACAACCTCATTCATCTCAAGTAGTTAATATGCAAAACCCATCATTGGAGACAAGTATGCTTACCCTAAAAAGCTTGGTAAAAACGTACGAAAATGGCCATCAAGCAGTAAAAGGTGTCGACCTCGATATCAAAAAGGGCGAGTTCTTAGTGTTAGTTGGTCCTTCTGGTTGCGGAAAGTCTTCCATTCTTCGCTCTATTGCGGGTCTTGAGAGTATTTCGAGTGGCGAAATTCATCTCGGCGGACGCCGCGTTGATACTGAAAAACCTGCTCTACGTGATATTGCGATGGTGTTCCAAAACTACGCGCTATACCCGCATATGACCGTGTATGACAACTTAGCCTATGGTCTGAAAAACCGCGGTGTTGATAAAGCCACTATCAAACAAAAAATTGAGCAAGTTGCAAAGACCCTCAAGATTGAAGAGTATTTAGATCGTAAACCTTCTAAGCTATCAGGCGGCCAACGCCAGCGTGTGGCGATGGGCCGTGCAATAGTTCGCTCACCGCAACTGTTCCTTTTTGATGAGCCACTGTCTAACCTTGATGCTGCTCTTCGCGCGCACATGCGCCTTGAAATCAAAAAGCTACAACGAGAGCTAGGCGTGACTAGTGTTTACGTCACACACGACCAAGTAGAAGCCATGACACTAGCGGATCGCATTGTGGTGTTGAACGGCGGTGAAATTGAGCAAGTAGGGACACCTTCTGAGGTGTATCATAAGCCTGCAAGTCGTTTCGTGGCCAGCTTCATCGGCAGTCCTGCGATGAACTTCTTACCTGCAAAACTTGAACGTGGCGCTCTGACAGTAGGCACACACACACTATTTTTGCCTGAATATGCGCATCTCTCTTTAGACAACTTAAGCGTGGGTGTTCGCCCTGAAAATGCGTGCCTTGAGCGCGAAGACTGCACTCAGCTTGAGCTGGATATGGGTATTACTGTGGTTGAACCTCTCGGTCCAAACCAACTGGTTCACGGCAAAGTCCATGGCGAACCGTTTATTGCTGTGACACCAGAGATCGAGATTGATGCGTCAAAAGTGATCCCGTTTCATGTCAGCATCGACAACCTGCACCTGTTTGATGAACAAGGCAAACGTCTAGAACCGAGTTTAGACGCTCCCCTTGCTGAAGCTGATAAAGCCATTGCGTAATAAGGACTCTCTGTGAATTTATCTCCAAGACAGAAAGAGATTCTTCATTTCCTAGGCGAAACCAATGGAGTGCTATCGAGCACTCTATTGTCTGAACGCTTTGCGGTCTCGGTGCAAACCATTCGTAAAGATATGAATGATCTCAGCGACAAAGGCATGGTTCGTCGAGTGCATGGAGGGATCACACTGCCAACAGCCAACGACAACCTCTCCTTCTCCAATCGAGAAGTGGTGAACTTGCCTGCAAAGCAGTCGATTGCCAGTCGCATTGTGGAAGAGCTACCTGAGGGAACGAGTATTTTTCTCGGGATCGGTACCACACCGAAACAAGTCGCTCATGCGTTATTGGATCACCCCGGTTTGACAGTAGTCACCAACAACATTAACGCCGCTAGCATCCTCAGTCGCAACCCAAATCTGAGCGTGCACCTCGCTGGAGGACAAGTTCGTTCATCCGATGAAGACACTGTGGGCGAAACCGCAACCAATTTCTATCGCCGCTTTTATATCAAAATCGGTATTTTTGGTGTTGGCGGGTTAACTGAAGATGGACAACTGCTCGACTTTACACCCGAAGAGGCGGATCTATCGCGTGCCATTATCGAGCAAAGTACCCAAAGCTGGCTTGTTGCGGATAAAACTAAACTAGGTCGCTACGCCCCGATAGTCAGTGGTAAACTTGGGGAAATAAATACGCTGTTTATTGATGAGTCTTCGCCAGAGATCCAACGCTTGTGTAAGGTCAATCAAGTAGAGTTAATTGAAGCCAACGCCCCTCTTGCGGCTATCAATTCGTAGAAGGAATTTGCATTATGTCACCGATTATTGTCGGCCACCGTGGTGTTGCAGGGCACTACCCTGAAAACACACAAGTCAGCATTCAGGCCGCTATCGATTTAGGTTTAAAGTGGGTTGAGATTGATGTTCAACCAACAAAAGACAACATCTTGGTTGTATGCCATGACCATACCATCAATCGCTGCAGTAATGGTCGAGGCCGAGTTGACGCCTACACCCTTGAAGAGCTACGCCAGTTCGACTTTGGCGGCTGGTTTGCGCCACAGTTCCAAGGTGAACCTATCTTTACCTTACAAGAGTTACTTGAGCTCGCTGCAGCCAATAACGTTGGTCTAAACATTGAGGTAAAAGTCGATAATCACGATGTCGCCGAAGTCGCGAGTCAATTAAAACAACAACTGGATAAGAGCCCGTTAACTCAAGATAAAATTATCCTATCCAGCTTTAGTCACGACATCATGCGCCAACTCCACCAGCATTGCCCCGGCTATAAACTTGGCGTGCTCAGTGAGCGTTTACGTAAAAAAGACTGGATTTTACTTGAAGAGATTGGTGCCTTTAGTTGCCATTTAAACTTCCGTTGGACAGCGAAGCGACATGTAGAAAAGCTGCATCAAGCGGGCTATCAAGTGTGGTGTTATACCGTGAATAACCCTCGCAAGCTCAAACACCTCAATAACCTTGATGCTGTGTTTAGTGATTTCCCGAGTCGGTTTTTTCGCTAACGTTTTATGAGCCCAGATTTCATTTCTGGGCTTTTTCTATAACTAACAACAATAGTATCTAAGGACTACCCCGGTTTTGAGTTAAACTACAACGACTTACACTACTCTCATTAAGTTATGCCTATATTTGCTCACATTGCCGTTGTTATGTTCGCCTTTGCAGCTAACTCGCTTCTCTGCCGTATGGCATTGGCTAACGAACTCATTGACCCAGCGAGCTTTACACTCCTTCGAATCGTCTCTGGTGCGATAACGCTAATATTGGTGAGTCAGAGAGTGGCTACGCCTCATAGTCAGCTTTTCTCTTTAAGTCGAAACGCTATCGTTTCTAGCCTAAGCCTTTTCGGCTACGCCACGTTATTTTCATTCGCTTACGTCTCCCTTTCGACTGGAACGGGCGCATTGCTGCTGTTTGGTATGGTGCAACTTTCACTTATTACGTGGTCGCTTATTAAAGGCCATCGTTTTAACGGGCGTGAGGTCATTAGTGTTGGTTTATCACTGATTGGTTTTGTGGTGTTGATGCTGCCCTCTGCTGAGCAACCTTCACTAATTAGCGGCGTGATGATGGCACTCTCTGGACTATGCTGGGCTATATTCACCCTTATTGGTAAGAAGCAGCAATCTGGTTTGTATGCCATCACTCAAGGGTTTTCCGGTGCAATGCTGTTGAGTGTGTTACTGCTCCCGTTTGCTTTTGTCTACGCAGACCTTTCGTTGCATGGCGTGATATTGGCGGTGATTTCTGGCGCACTCACATCGGGCTTGGGCTACTACCTTTGGTATCAAGTGTTACCGAAAATATCGACACTAAACGCCTCGATTGCACAGCTTAGTGTGCCTGTCATTTCGATGGTTATGGGAAGTTTAATGCTTGATGAGACAATTTCCGTCAGAACAGCGATTCTATCAATGATGATTTTGTTAGGGATCACCATTACGTTTCTGAGCAGAAAAGAGTGAACCTTCTGTGCTTGTCAGATAAGCCTTGATTGACGATGCTTGCTCACGCAGCGGTTCGACTACTCAACCAAAAAACCGTACGAGCGAAACAGCTGCTTAGACTCTTCCGTTTCCAGATAATCATAGAAATCTTGAGCTGTTTTACTTTGGCTTTTGCCGGTCACAATCGCGACTGGATACTCAATGGCGTCATGTGATGACGAAGGAAATGTGCTGATGACTTCAACCTTGTCTGACACCATCGCATCCGTTCGATACACCACCCCTGCTCTCGCTTCACCACGCTCAACCCACAACAGTGCCGAGCGTACGTTATTCGCTCGCGCTAACACTGGCATCAATGATTGCCACATCCCCAATGCTTCTAGCGCTTGCTGGGTATAAATTCCTACTGGTACATGTTTCGGGTCGCCTACCGCTAAGCGAGTGCCTTGCAGTAATTTAAGAATATCGGATGCCGAAGTAAAGTTGACTTGGGGGATAGGCTCACTGCTAGGAACCACCATCACCAGCTCATTGCGAACTAAAGGGGCAACCGAGTCTGGCTCAACCGCATTTTGTTCGACTAAATAGTCCATCCAGCGCGTATTGGCAGAAATAAACAGATCAGCGGGGGCACCTTGGGCAATTTGGCGAGCCAGAACAGACGAAGACGCATAAGAGCGTTTAATCTTAATCCCGTTCTCTCGTTCATATCGCTGAGCAATCTCATCCAGCGCATCAGTCATTGAAGCGGCAGCAAACACCGTAATATTTTCAGTAGCGTTAACACTCAGTGAAACAAGAAGCGACAAACAAGTAAACAATCTAGATAACATACCAACACGCTTTGATTAGCAAAATTCACGCGTATGTTAGCACGGCTTCGCACGGTATAAAAAAGCCCTGAATAATCAGAGCTAATCTCAGTCACAATAGAGTCAATGGTGAGCGTCTAAGCGCCGATAACGCCACCGTCCTCTTTTGTGATCATCAATACTGATGAGCGAGGAACACTGGTCCCGCCATCAGGGAAGTGCGATGGTGCTAAGTCTTCTCCTGGGTGCTGAACACCCACAAACATGGTCTTGTAGTCTGGTGAGAAGGTTAAGCCAGTGATCTCACAAGCGACTGGGCCAGTTAAGAAACGGCGAACTTCACCACTTTCTGGGTCGCTACACAGCATCTGGTTATTGCCCATGCCAGCAAAATCGCCTTTATTGGAGTATTTACCATCCGTTTGAATCCACAAACGACCAAAACGATCAAAACCAATACCATCCGGGCTGTTAAACATATTGTCAGCATTAATATTATCACTGCCCGCCATCAAACCCGACTCATGCACTTCTGGGTTGCCGGCCATCACAAAAATGTCCCACTCAAACGCTGAGGCAGTATGATCGCCGCCTGTGGGTTGCCAACGCACAATGTGTCCATACGGGTTTTTCGCTCTAGGATTGGCGGCATTAAGTGGCTGAGACTCTTTTACACCACGGTTTTTGTTGTTTGTTAGGGTCACAAACACGGAGTGCTGTTCAGGGTGAATCGCTACCCACTCCGGACGATCCATCGTCGTTGCCCCCACTTGTGTTGCCGCAAGGCGAGCAAAGACCATAACAGAAGCAGCATCAGGGAAACCGTTTTCTGGCGTTAAACCATTTTTACCCCACGTCAGCTCTAGCCACTCTCCTTTGCCTTTCAATTCGCCTTCTGTGCCGGTGAACTTGGCGACATAAAGCGTACCCTCTTCTAACAGGTCGCGGTTCGCGTCACTACCTGGCTGATACTCGTTTTTTGAAACAAACTTGTAGAGATGCTCACCACGCTCATCATCGCCTAAATACACCACAACATGACCACTCTTATCCACCATCAAAGCGGCATTCTCATGCTTAAATCGCCCAAGTGCGGTGCGCTTTTTCGGTGTGGAAGCGGGATTCATTGGGTCAATTTCCACCACCCAACCGTGACGGTGCGGTTCATTGGGCTCTTTACCCATATCAAAACGATCATCATGCTTAAACCAGTCATAACCGCGATCTTTGTTACCTAAACCATATCGGGCATAAGTATCGCCAAGCTCAGTACCTTTGGTATTGGCAAAGTAGCCGTTAAAGTTCTCTTCACACGTGAGGTAAGTGCCCCAAGGCGTTTCACCATTTGCGCAGTTATTGAACGTACCCAGCACTTTCTTGCCAGAGCTATCTTTTGCAGTTTTTAACAGGTCATGCCCTGCTGCTGGCCCAGAGGTTTCCATCTCGGTATAAGCCGTAATGCGTCGGTTCAATCTTCCTTCTGGATTCACCATCCATTGGCCCTGTTTTTTCACCAACTCAACAACCGATACCCCATGAGCTGCCTGCCCTTTCAGCGCATCATCAGCAGAAATAGTCTTGCCTTGGTGCGGGTATAGATATTCGTTGTTGGTGTATTCATTGTTCACCGCCAATACCGCACGTTCGTCACTGATAGGGAAGAATGTCATGCCGTCGTTGTTGTCACCGAACTGCATCGCTTGCGCCTTAGCATCGTTCGCCTGATCAAACGCTGGTGCACCTTTGATGACCGCATCACCCCAAGAGATCAACACATCCGCTTTATATCCCTTCGGCACTTTCACCGTATCGTCTGTTGAAATAGGGATTCCTTCAAAGCCTAACAACGCAGAAGGCGTTGCTACAGTGCTCGCAATCGCCTGACTGATTGGGCTGGCAGCGAAGAAGCCCACCGTGCTTGCGGCACCAGTGGCTTTCAAAAAGCCTCGACGTGACAATGCCGCGTCTATATAGCGGTTAAACTCAGGCTCTTCTTGAAGTGGACGTTGGTCGGTGTGGTCATCATAAGTGCTCATAGTGCTTCCTTTTACTTTGGCGTCGAGCCCTATATTGAGCTCTTAGAGTAATAACTTGGCCTATGATGGCGACAATAAGTGAAGGTTTGGTTACATTTAATTAACACTTGCATGAATGAGATTTAACCACCCAGGTTTCAAACTGAAACTATCTGTAAGATTATTTGTCTGGGTAACTGATAATACACTGAAAAGTAACGCTTTCGCTGACCGCCTTGTAAGAGTGGTTTTGATCAGCAAAAAACCTCAGGCTCTCGCCCGCTTTAATCGCGTGCCACTGTTCACCACACCTAAGGCTTAGATCCCCTTGCACAACATGAATATGTTCAACGACACCAAGTTCGTGAGGTGTGGAATCTTGTTGATGAAATTCACTTAGGGTAATTTCAAACACCTCAATACGCGTATCATTCTGAAACGGAAACAGTGTTTTCACCTGCATCTTGGAATCGTCAGGAAAGGTCATTGCACTCTCTTGCAACTCGGGCTCTGTAGCAAAAAAAGCAGAGAATGAGGTTTCTAATCCACTGGCAATTTTCCACAGCGTTGAAATGGTGGGATTAGACTCACCACGCTCAATTTGCCCCAACATCGCCTTTGAAACCCCGGTGCACTTAGCGGTGGCATCTAAACTTAACCCCTTCTCTATTCTTAGCGATTTAAGGTGAGAGGCGATTTGAGTTTTAAACATACTTTCAGACACGATAATTCCTTGGCAAAACCGTCTTGTGCGTTATAGCGCACAGTGCTATCTTTTAATTGTGCGCTATAGCGCACGGGCATGGTCATAAGGATAACAGGCAAGCAAAGGAATGAAAATGTTAAAGCTCGACCACATCACCGCCGGACTCGCTGCCGTTATCGTCGGCTATACCAGTGCCATCATCATTGTTATCCAAGCGGCACAAGCACTTGGGGCTACTAGCAGCCAAATTGAAAGTTGGCTATTAGCGCTTGGGCTGAGTATGGGCGTGGGCAGTTTTGTGCTCTCTTACTATTACAAGATTCCGATTCTTATTGCATGGTCGACACCCGGTGCGGCACTTCTTATTACGCTTGAGGGCGGTTACTCTATCGCTCAGGCAACACCCGCTTTTGTCGTTACTGGTGTCATGATCACACTGACTGGCTTGATTAGACCGCTTAACAAGGCATTATCATCCATTCCACCACACCTCGCCTCTGCGATGCTGGCGGCGATACTATTGCCGTTTTGCATTAATGCCTTCACGCCAATCGCCCATCAGCCGCTACTCTTTTTCACGATGTTTGTGTCGTTTATCGTGGCTAAAATCTTGTTTCCTAAGTTTACGATGCTGACACTGCTCGTTGTCGGTATAGGCTATTCAATGTTATTTGGTCAGTTTGAAGTGGCGAGCCTCAGTTTCGATATTGCGCGGCCAGAGTTTATGGGTTGGCAATGGGATCACAATGCCATAATCAATATTGCTGTGCCGCTCTACCTCCTCACGATGCTTTCGCAGAACTTGCCCGGCTTCGCGATGCTGAAAAACTACGATTACCCTACTCCGACTCAGCCTATTCTCGTCACAACCGGTCTTGCTAATGCTTTGTTCGCCTTTATTGGTGGGTTCAGTCTCAACTTAGCGGCCATCACCGCATCACTATGTATGAATGAATCGGTAGATAAACAGCCACAAAAGCGCTATCTAGCCGCGATGTGTGGCGGCGTTTTTTATATCGTAGCTGGATTATGGGGTACGGCGGTGGTGTCACTCTTTATGGCGTTGCCAAAAGAGGTCTCGCAAATGTTGGCTGGGCTCGCGTTATTGGGAACGCTGACCTTGTGCTTGAAGAAGTCGTTGGCGGAAGCTGATAGTGAACCCGCTTTGATCACATTTCTGATCACGCTCTCTGGGGTGTCAATTTTTGGGGTGAACTCAACGCTGTTGGGGTTAACTACAGGCTGGCTGTATATGATATTAAAGCGACGCGAGGCCGCGTCGCTTTACAGCAAAAGCAAAGAAAACGATTCGCCAACTAGTAGCGTTTCTTCATCTTCAACGCCACGTTCACTAGAGCAATAAGCACAGGGACTTCCACAAGAGGGCCTATCACACCCGCAAAGGCTTGGTCTGAATTCAGGCCAAATACGGCGATTGAAACCGCGATAGCCAATTCAAAGTTGTTACCTGATGAGGTAAAAGCAATCGAAGCGTTTTGATCGTAAGGTAGACCCAATTTCTTACCGATAAAGAAGCTGATAAAAAACATCGATAGGAAGTAGATGATCAGTGGAATCGATACAAGTAACACATCACCCGGCAGTTCAAAGATCATCTCACCTTTCAGACTAAACATCAGCACGATGGTCGCGAGCAACGCAATCAAGGTAATCGGTGAAATGCGTGGAATAAACTCTTCTTGGTACCACTGCTCACCTTTCGCTGCGACTAGCCATTTACGGCTTAAATATCCTGCCAAGAATGGAATACCGAGATAAATTAATACACTTTCGGCAATATCAAGCATCGTGATATCGATATCGAAACCTTGTAGGCCCATCATTGGCGGCAATACCGTGATGAATAGCCAAGCAAGGAAGCTGTAAGTGACAATTTGGAACGCACTGTTCAATGCCACTAGCGCAGCGCCGTACTCTTTGTTACCGCCACCGATATCATTCCAAACCAGAACCATGGCGATACAGCGAGCAAGACCAATGAGAATCACCCCGACCATGTAGCCGGGATGGTCACGTAAGAAAATCACGGCTAATGCGAACATGAGGATTGGCCCAACGATCCAGTTCATAACTAATGACAACGTCACTGCCCTGCGATCTTTGGTGACTTGTCCCAATAGACTGTAATTGACCTTCGCTAATGGTGGGTACATCATCAGAATCAAACCAATCGCTAGCGGGATATTGGTGGTTCCCACAGTCATTGATTCATTCCAGTTCTCTACTGCCTGCGGAAAGCCGACACCAATTGCAACGCCCACTGCCATTGCAAGGAAAATCCAAACCGTCAAATAGCGATCAAGAAAACTCATTTTCTTAGCTGCCGTTTGATTCATATCCACTGTTTCAGCACTCATCATTCCACTCTCATTTTATTGTTGCCGGTGACAACGGCTGTTCTGACAGATCAGTCGATCTTCGAAACTGACCACCACCGAAAACATACGCAAAACCATATATACGCCAAATCATATATGCATTTTGTTAAGAGTCAACCGGTGTCATAAAAAAATCATACTCGCGGCTCACGATCTGCCGGATGATTAACCCCATCATTGACAACAACTTCTCCCAATTCATATGGGTTGATACCCTCTAGGCACCCAATGTTATAGCCATATTCTGTCGGATTTGAACGTCTTTGATGGTGAGTGTAGATACCGCATTGTGAACAAAAATAATGCTTCGCTGTGTGGGTATTGAATTGATAGAGCCTCAGCAACTCTTCCCCTTTGAGAATTTTTATCCCATCAAGCTTTACCGATCCAACTATCGCCCCTCTACGTCGGCAGATTGAGCAATCACACCGTCTCGGTTTTTCAATACCACTCGGTAAGTGCAGCTCTAGTTGAACCGCTCCACAGTGACATGATGCACGGTGACGAATCCGTACTTGTACACCACCGACTACCTTGATCATGCGCATCTCCTTTGCGTGTTCATGATTGATGGTTCAGAATGTAATAATCATCTCTTTATCGCAATTATTTCATGAACTTTCTTGCTCATTTACACATCGCAGATCTCTGCCAAAGCAGTTTGTTAGGTAATCTACTGGGTGATTTCGTCAAGGGTGACCCATCAAAGCAGTTTGACGCAGAGATCGCAGCGGGTATTCGACTACACCGGTTTGTCGATTCCTTTACCGATGCTCACTCAATAATTAAAGATGTGAAGCCTCTGTTTAGCCCAGAGCAGCGCCGGTTTGCCCCTATTGCGCTAGATATGTTTTGGGATCACTGTCTGGCAAAGCACTGGCACTCACACCACACGCTATCTCTCAGACAGTTTGTGGTGCAAGCCGAATCAAACATTCGACATTATAAAGGCCCTTTGCCTCGCCGCTTTAACCAAGTTACCGACCATATGTGGCAGGGACGCTGGCTAGAATCCTATGCGGAGTTTGATAATATCGTCTATGCACTCGAACGTATGTCGCAGCGTAGCTTACGAATGGGCGCGTTAGCAAAATGCAGCGACAGCTTAGATAGGCATTATGATGAGTTAGAACAGCAGTTCGTTCCTCTCTATCAAGACGTACTCAAACAGGCGCTCAAGGCATCTCAATAATTTGGTAGTCGCGAATAACCTGTTTAGTCACTTTGCCCCAGCGTGAGGCTTTTACCCGTTGTTGGTGCGCATCAAACGCTGCACGGGAGATAAATTCTTCGTAGACATCATAGCAACATGGGTTATTTGGTCGCACCACGACATCAAAAACGACACAACCTCGCTCTTCTCTTGTCAGTTGAATATGTTGTGGCAGGCATACCCGTACACTCTCTAGCTGGTCAAATGGAATCTCAATTATCCCTTTGAGTATGACTTTTCCCATCAAAGAATCTCCAACAACTGACAATTGCTATCGATAGCTCAAAAATATCAATCAGACCCCAGTGATAATATTGAGTTATATCAAACTATGTCAACAACACAGTTCAAAAGCTGAGTGCATACTCTATCCTTACCACCTATTGGTTAGATAAACTTTCCGCAGAGGCAAGCATGGATGGACTTTCTCTAGATATTAGAACGCTAAATTTCATCGTGATTCTATTTTCATGCACCTATGCTGGGGCCTTTGTACTTTATCGTCAGTCTCAAACACGAACCAAAGGTCTAAAGTTATTCGCTTTCTCTTTACTCTGTATTGGTATTGGTCCATTTTTCTTGAGCTTTCGTGGCATCGCCCCTGATTGGCTCACCATCATCGTTGCTAACACGATACTTATAACCGGGTTTCAACTGAACCTTCATAGTTTGTGCATATTCAAACAAGCCAAGATTCGTTATACCTATATTGGTTATATTGCGCTACCTATCATGTTTATCTCGCTGCTTTACTATACCTATTTCGAACCCTCGATAAAATATCGTGTCATCGTTATATCTTGCGCGTTTATCGTTATCTCGCTTGCTAGCGCCGTCGCCATCTATAGAGGTAAGCGCAAAGACTTAGCATCAGCCGAAAAAGCAATGATTAGCGCCTTCGGGTTGTATTGCCTATTTAACGCAATTCGAGCTGTGACGACTTACTTCAATCCAGAGATACCAAGCCTGTTATCCGCAGGATTAGTTCACCAACTTGCGTATTTGAGCATAATGCTCCTCGTCGTAACGATTAGCTTTAGTATGTTATGGATACTAAACGCGCGATTGATTTCTGCTATTGACCATCTATCCAAGCGTGATGCGTTAACAGGTTTTTATAACCGATTAGCACTTGACATCAAACTGCCTAAGCTTACAAAACAAGCAGAGGAAAAACAGCATCCTATCAGTATCATCATGACCGATATTGACCACTTTAAATCAATCAACGACCAGCACGGACATATCGTTGGCGATCTCGCGATTCAATCGATAGCCAGCGCTATTCAAAACAAACTCCCACATCAGTTATCTGCATTTCGCTATGGCGGTGACGAGCTGCTGATTGTATTACCTGAGTATTGTGAACAAAGAGCCTACTCGCTTGCAGAGCAGTTACGAGTATACGTTGCCGATAAACACAAACTTGATACGGTACATTTGGAGATCACGTCAAGCTTTGGTGTTGCAACCTTACTTAAAGGAGAGACATGGAAGGAGCTCATCACCCGAGCTGATGACGCGTTATACAGAGCCAAGCGACTTGGAAGAAACAGAGTGGTTCTTTGCAAATGCTCACTATCGATAAAAACAGCATAACCTCTACAGCTAGCCTTCTCCCCTGAAATATAGTGACGCCGTAACTAATGTATTTATCCCGAAGTGCCTAGTCATGCCAACCAATAAACAACAGCTTAGATTTCACCAAGACCTCTCGAATTATTTTCACTGATAAACTTGCTTTGAGTGAACATCGAGAGGTCAGTGCATGAGTCGATTTACACTGTTAATTGTGTCGCTTTACCTACTTGCTCAACGGTTGCTTTGACGTTTTCAGCAATTTGGCTAAGGGTTTCCAACTCTTCTTCAGTAAACGGATGCTTCAAGACTGTTTCAGCCCCTTTACGTCCAATGACCATTGGAAGGCTTAACACCACGTTATCAAGCCCATATTCACCCTGAAGTAGCTTAGCAACGGGTAATACCGAACGTTCGTTGATGGAGATCGCCTGAATAATTCGGAATACACTTGCTGCAATGCCATGAGTCGTATTTTGCTTGCGCTTGAAGATCTCATAACCCGCTTGTTTCACGGATTCGAGCAGATCATCAGCATCGATACGTGGGATATGTTGAGTATCGCAATAAAAATCGGCTGGCTGACCTGCAATTGAGATTAAGCTCTTTGGTGTGAAGCAATTACTCCCATGCTCACCCAACACGTAGCCAAAGACATTCTTCGGGTCAAGGTCGACACGACTAGCAACAATCGTCATTAGACGTGCCGTATCAATCACACAGCCACTGCTGATCACCTTAGACGGCGTAAAGTTAGTGTTTTGAGTAATAAAGTGCGCAACGATGTCACAAGGGTTACTCACGACAATTAAGATCGCATTTGGTGCAACCTTTTCCACTTGTTGTGCAATATCAACCCCAATTCGGCTATTCACTTCCGCCAAATCAAGGCGAGTTTGACCTTGTTTGATTTGTGCGCCAGCGGTAATCACCACAATATCTGCTTGAACCAACGCCATATAATCATCGGTTGGAACAATGTGTGTATTTTTAGAAAAGGTTAAAGCGGCGGTATGACGAAAGTCGAACACCTCTCCTTCCGCACGTTCCAGGTTATTGTCTAGTAAGACGAGCTCACTGACACTGCCCATCGTCAGTAAGTAATTACAGATGCCTACACCTACGGCGCCAGCGCCAATCACACCAATTTTCATGATTCCATTCCTGATAAATATCCTAAGCACAATATATTAACAGCAAGCAGAAAAGATGCCATAAATCACCAGCCAACCGCCTAGTTATCAATCAATTCATCTAATCAACCAGTATGAGACCAGACTCATCCCCCAACAAATAGCCAAGAAAAACAAAACAACATACAAACCTAGTTAACAATATAATTACACCAATCCAATTCTAAAAAATATTTTATAATTAGACAAAAATTCTCTATTATAAGCAACAGACAGGTGATTTAACCAAATGAGACTAAAGTCACACTTTAGATCTAGTAGTAATTACCATCGCTAACAGAACAATACTTCATCCCCGCCTACCTTGTACTGTTTTACTAGTACAGATTTTCCTGCTAGGTTGCGTGCTCTCTGTTAAAAAGTCGTATGAGGACGCCATCGTGAGTGATGTTCAAGCGCAACCACAGCCTAGCAGTTCGGGCGTGATTGGCTTTATTGAAAGAGCTGGTAAAAAAATCCCTGATCCCGTGATCATCTTTATGTTCCTATTTGCGTTTAGCCTTGTGCTAACGGCAATGATCGGCGGTCTTCAATTTGAAGCTCTTGGCGCTGATGGCGGTATGGTTCAATACACCGTTAAGAGCATGACAGATACTGAAAGCGTTCGCTGGTTGTTTGACAATGCTATCCTTGCTAACTGGCTAGGTTTTGGTGGTGGCGTACTTGGTGTCATCCTAATCGTGATGTTAGGTGTTGGTGTCGCAGAAAACTCTGGCATGCTTGCCGCTGTTATCAAGAAAGTCGGTCTTCGTATTAACGATAAATATCTTCCAGTTTTAGTTGTCTTTTTGGGTATTATGAGCTCAATTGCCACTGACGCAGGCTATCTTGTTCTTATCCCACTAGCAGGTATGCTTTACGCAGGCCTAGGTAAAAACCCACTTATTGGTATGGCAGCAGCTTTTGCTGGTGTTTCTGCGGGCTTTAGTGCGAACCTTCTTCCAGCAACGCCAGTTGATGTTGTTATCGGTGCAAACGCACGTATCTTTGCAGAAGCGCAAGGTATCCCTTTTGAAGCAGCAGATGGTCGTGAGCTTAACCCAGCAACGATGCACTACTACTTCATCCTTGTATCAACATTCCTACTTGCCGGTATTGGTGCATGGGTGACAGCTAAGTTCGTTGCGCCTCGTCTTGAAAAGATGGATTACACCATCCCAGATGACATTGGTCTTGAAGACTTCGCAGTAACAGACGCAGAAAACCGTGGCTTAAAAGCAGCAGGCCTTGGCCTTATCGTGTCAATTCTGGCTGTTGTGGGTCTTGCTATGGGCCCTCTAGCAACATACACCAATGATGCTGGTCGTGAAGTAACACCATACCTAGACAACGTTATCGTCTTGATTGCTATGGTCTTCACTATCGTTGGTGCGTTCTACGGCTTTGCAGTTGGCAAATTCAAGAACGTACAAGACGTGGTTACCTCGATGGTAAAACAGATGAACACCATGGGCTACGTACTGGTGCTTACGTTCTTCTGTTACAACTTCTTGGCGCTAATGAGCTACTCAGGTCTTGGCACATACGTGACGTTCCTAGGTGCAAGCTTCCTTGAGATGCTAGGTCTACAACAGTTCCCTATTCTGCTGATCATCGGTTTCATTCTTGTTACTGGCGTTATCAACCTATTCGTTGGTGGTCTAACAGCAAAATGGATGCTACTAGGTCCAATCTTTGTCCCAATGCTGTACCAGGTAAACCCAAACATGACACCTGATATGGTGGCTGCGGCTTACCGTGTAGCGGATTCATCAACCAACATCATCACTCCTATGATGACGTATGCAGGTGTTATCCTAGCGTTCATGCGTAAGTACAAGCCAGAGTTAAGCTTTGGTGATGTAATCGCAATGATGGTGCCATACTCGATTGCCTTCATGACAGCATGGACCGCACTACTGATTGGCTTCTTTACCTTTGGTATTCCACTAGGTTTCTAACCTTAGCCAAAGACAGTCATAAATGAAAAAGCCCCTCACAACGTATTTGTGAGGGGCTTTTAATTGTTGATAAGACTACGAACTCAACAAATCGATGTACGACTAAATTCACGCTAAACCTTTTTTCCCAACGAATAAAGCGAATATCGCTATTGATGATAAACTAAGCCTATAAGCCCACTAATGAGATAACCATCATGAAAGACTGCAATCAGTGCGGTAAGTGCTGCATCAAATATAGCGATGGTGATCTAGCGGCCACGCAAGAAGAAATAGACTTATGGGAGCTGTTTAACCCTGACATTTTTGAATATGTTAAAGATGGGCAGATCTGGTTTGACCCTGAGACAAAAGAGCCATTACACCGTTGCCCGTTTTTAGAGTTAGCCCCTAAAGCCAAGCCTGATGAAAAAGACAAATATACCTGTCGCATTTACCTCGATCGACCAGAGGATTGTCGTCACTACCCTAGCCTAATCGATGAAATGGTGAGAGATGAATGCGAGATGATCGAAGTGGTGGATCTTGAAAACCCGAAACAAGCTCAGAAACAATTAGACAAGTTAATGAGCTCAAGCCGACCATCAAGCTATTCTTAGCGCCTGGTTTTAAGCTAACAGTTATAAGCTAACAGTTATAAGCTAACATGAAACGCTAAATGGTAGAAACTACCCCGTACGCAACGCCAATATTGCCGGAATATCAGAAATGTCGGTATAACGTGACAAGTGTGAGTCTTTTGATTCAATCGCTACAATCGACATCCTATCTGCGAGCTCGTTGCCCTCGATACCAACATGCCCATTAACATGATGTATCGTAATTTTGGACGCAATTTGCTGATACAGGGCGAATGTCGGTTTGATAATATCAAGGTTCTTGATTTCACCACCCGGCTTCGTCCAGCCTTTTTTCTCCCAACCTACAGCCCACTTAGTAATACAATCGATTGAGTATTTCGAATCACAGAAAATCCCGACCGTATGCCCTTGTTCCAACTTATCTTTCGCTAAGATCAGCGACTGATGCAAACCATTTAGCTCTGCCGTATTGTTGGTGCCATGCGATTGATATAAGCCATACCAAAGCTCACTAAGCTGATTGTTTTGATAGACAGCTAAACCCGTCCCCGCCTCGCCTGGGTTTGGATCACAGGCTCCATCGGTATAGATTTTTACGTCAAAGTCCATTGAATCAATCTTCGCCTGACTCAGAGGTACCGCTTTTCCTTTTGAGGTCGCTTTAGAGCCCGTATTCACTTTACTGGTATTAGAGCGAGCGGGTTTACCACGGAATGCCGCTTCCGCCTCTTCAAGCGTCGGAAAAGACTTATATCGAGCACCTGCAAAGCCATCAACCAATGACTTACATTTAGGCCAAGTGGTGAAAATACCCGTTTCACGCCCTTTCCAAACCACATAGTATTTTTTAGCCACGCGGCCTCCAAACTGATATTGTTGTATATATATAATGCTGCCTCACAGTGCATTAACACCGTAGCCAAGACTATCA
Organism: Vibrio agarivorans; assembly: GCF_030409635.1. Lineage (NCBI taxonomy): Bacteria > Pseudomonadati > Pseudomonadota > Gammaproteobacteria > Vibrionales > Vibrionaceae > Vibrio > Vibrio agarivorans. The sequence continues at coordinate 904,665 of NZ_JAUFQF010000001.1, forward strand.
CCGTTGCTGTTCAATAAATTCAACAAAGCTAGCCATATGCCTTTGCAGACGTGTCTCAACCTTTTCATCGATAATCTCAAGTTGATCATTCAAGACACTATCTATACCCGTAATCATCATTTCATGAGTGGGATGAATCTTAGAAAGGGTCGAGTCAAAAACCAATTTAATATGTGCTTGAGCTCTAGCACCACCGACAGGGCTGTTTGCCTGTGTAATGATAGTCACTGGCTTGCCCTTTAATACCGAGTTAAAAGCAGGTCTCGATACCCAATCGATCGCATTTTTCAGCACGGCTGGGATGCTGTGATTGTATTCTGGCGTGCACACGATCAGGCCATCTGACTCTTCAACGTAACGAATCAACGCTTGAATATTGTCAGGCATATCCTGAGCTAAATCCTCACAATAAAACGGCAAAGTGTTTAACTCTGGAAGGACACACTCGTGCTGTGGTAGATACCCTTTTAAAGCGTTTAAGATGGCAATACTTCTACTCTTCGAGTGAAAGCTTCCCGATAATAATAGTAATTTCATGGTCATTCCCACTGATGTATGGCTTTTATATCGCCATCGCGCTAATGATAATCATCTTGCTATAGGATGTTTCTACGGCGAGCTTCTTTCTTAAAGCTGGATTCACGATAAAACCAGAGTACACAATTTGCGAGTAGCATTAACGCAGCAAACAGCACAAAATTAGACAGCTGACTCTGCAAAAACACATCAATCCCCTGCGCTTTGATTGAAGAGTATTGGAAAACAACACTGAAAACCAAATAGAAAGAAAATGCACCTAGTGTGCTTTTTGAAAGCCAAGCGAAGAAACCCTGCTCGCGCTTCTTTTGCCAAATATCAAATACTTTATCGTTCATAAATCAGCCTAACTTGGTGGTCCTTTTGCAATCTTCGCTGCCACTGCCTGCTCACATAGCACCGCTATTGATTCGCTACACAGCAACAGCTTAACCTAAGCTATTGTGCCGTATAGGCTAAACCCAACAATGGAATGATATTGTGAGCCCCTCTTAAAGAGTTGTTATAGCAAGTTTTCACGACTATAAATTGTGTTCAGCTCGCTCATCTTTGCACTCATATGAGCCCATTTCAAACTCACGACAAATCCAAGGTCGATTTTCATAGATAGTACACATGAAGCTTTGTCGGTCTAAGGCTGAACACCAGCCATCTGAGAGCCTCAGCATCGTTTCACTACCCCAAATATCACGTTTAATGTGTTCTTCTGGTACACCTGTGTCTGAGATGATCATGACCTCTAGTCGGCAGCAGCAAGCCTTACAATTAGAGCACAAAACTTCGGAAGGGGATTGAGTTTGGATGGGTATATTCATAAAGCATATCTTCAAGGTCAATTGTGCATTATACCTTAATTTACCTACGCTTCCTGATGTTTAATTACACTTAGTGGGATAACACCACATGAGGTTAGACTATTGCTTAAAGAGGTCTATTTATGATGTTCTTTACTCCATGAATGCTCAGCATACTTTTTAGAAATTAGTTGATGGATGTGAAGCCCTGTCTTTCGAACCAGATACCAATCTATCACTGCCAAAAATGACCAATCCTATTATCGTTCCCATCTAAAACCTCCTTGCACATCGAATCATAACTCTATCAAACCACTGATAAATTAGATAAGCAGGAAAGCCTAATAAAGCGGCCACCATCACCCACGTTCGAAAGATGCTAGTCATCTTATATACGATTCGGGGGGATGGCGTCATGTGGGATGAAAATATTGCTAAAAATTAGCTATTGACGCCATAGTCGTTTGTTATAGCTCTGCGATGTGCGACAGAGTTTCTGGGTGACGTTGTACCAATTTTAGAAGAGTAACAGCTTGCCCATTTGGTGCGCTACGTCCCTGCTCCCAGTTTTCTAATGTACGCGATGATGTATGTAGCAAACGGGCAAATACACCACGAGACATATTAAATTGCTCACGAATACTTACTATCTCATCAGGCGAGATGTTTAACTCGTTGATGTCATTAACTTGGTGCGTTTTCAGAGTTACTTTACCCTCTGAATGCTCCTTAGCTTCAACAAGTGCTGAACTGAGTTCTGCAAATAGGTCACGATTGCTCATTGCGCCACGCCTCCATAAAAGCCTTTAACTGTTTCTTTTGATCTGCGGTTAAGTCTGACATTTCATTTTTGCTGTAAATGGTAAGTAAATAGAAACGACGCTTTTCATCGAGGAAGTAATAGATAACACGTGAACCACCACGCTTGCCTTTACCTTTACTTGCAACTCGAATCTTCCGCAAACCACCTGTACCTTGAATTACGTCACCTTGCTTCGGGTTCGACATAAGTTCGGCTTGGAACAGTCGAAATTCCTAGTCAATGAGGTATTCATTTCGGTACTTTTCAAATATGGTTGATTCAACAAATACACTTTTCATAAGCAAAGTGTACGCAAGTAACGTATGGATAGCAAACTGTACGTGAATAACGTAGTGATTAGGTTTTGGAATGAGAAGCCGAACAGAGCTATAGCCCTGGTAAGGTGCGAGCAGCGCAATACCGATGCCTCCGCATACCACCTTAATCACTAAAACCAACGCATAGTAAAAATGCCACGCGTTGCGAATCACTCTTAAATGCTTTGTTGAACGAAGCCGCTCTGCGGCAGAGTAAAGCGCACATACTTCTATTACCACCATCACTCGATGGTCAACATAGGAGTCTACACCATGAACCCCACCGACACTGAACGCTACCACTCACTTTATGAACAACACCTTACCAACCTAAAGCTCCAAGGTAAACGACCAGCAACCATCGATGCCTACTCACGTCCTGTTCGTCGTATTACTCAGTTCTTTGGTTGTTGCCCTGACACACTCAGTAAGCAACAACTCAAGCGCTATTTCGCCACTCTCATTGAGACCCACTCATGGAGTACCGTCAAGCTTAACCGTAATGGATTGCAGTTCTTCTATCGTTACACCCTTAATAAAAAGTGGGAATGGCTCGATATCGTAAGACCGCCCCACGTCAGTAAGGTGCCTGATGTCATTACCCCGCAGCAAGTGGCTCTGCTTATTAACCGATGCTTTGAGCATTACATGGGAGCAAGTATGAGTACGTTTATCGAATTGCTCCGCACCAATAAAGATGAGCTTGAGCACTACCTTCATCAACAAAAAATCAGCGCCCAAGTCAGCAACGACATACGCTCTGCGATCCAAGCGGCTTCCAGCGTGCTAAAGAGCTTCGCCGAAAGACAAAACAAAGGCGCATTAGGCTTTACTGCCGTGCTGCATACTCACAATAGGCAACGTGATCTGCATCCCCACCTACATATTATCGTCGCGGGTGGGCGGTATGACTCACCCAAACAAGTTTGGCACAAAGACAATAAGCAATACTTGTTCAATGCCTTCGCACTGGCAAAGGTATGGCGAGCCCGACTATTAAGCGCAATCAATAAGCACCCCCAGTTATGGCGACCAAGAGTCAAGCGACTCGGAGCTGTCCTTGCTGCCAACACGAAATGGTGTGTGTGGGAATAACCCGACCGAGATAGCCGAAAGGCGAACATAATAAGGAGAATGGCGAGGGACAAAGAGTAAGGGAGGGAGGCAAGCAAAAAAAGAGAGACGAACATACGCTAACCATATGATAAAACGAAACTCTTCGTTTTATCACCACTGCGCTCGCCTTGAGAAAACCACCAAGGCGAAGCCACGTCAAAAGATGATCGTACAATTTACTTATAGAGAGGCGTCGGGCTTGTTCAACAACCAGATTAAGCGCTGGCTTCGCAGCGCTTAATCCTTATCTGTTATACAAACACTAGCTCGTATCTATCTCTTACCATTGTCATCTTGTGCATGCTGACATTAAGGTTATGTACTTTATTATAGTGGGCAACCAAATCTTGTAATTTGTCAAAATTGTTTGCTTGCATTTTTGCTCCAGCGATTACCCCTGTCATTATCTCAGGCCTAAATTTATGAATACCTGGGCCTGCGACGTGTGCTAAACATCTATGTTCCCGCTCATAACTCCAATCAGTCGCTTTGACCAAAAACTGCTTTTTGACTGCATCGAACCCCCTTACACCCATATGCGTTTTAGGCATTGATTCAGAGTACTCAACAGGCCATGACGCTAACGTTCGCTCTGGATAATCTGCCAAATATCTATCATCAGTCTCAAATTCAACGACAAATCCGCGATGCAAGTCGGCATAATGTGACCACATCAATATACTGTTTGGATTGTCTGATAGTGAACAAATTCCCCAAGCAGAAGCTAAATCCTGAGCTATTGCACCTTGTTCCATCGAACGTTGAATGTTAGCCAACATTACGCTTTTCTTTTGAATTCTTTGGGCAGGCGATAACTTTAGATGTTCCCCTGCAGCTTTTAGTAAATCAGATCTTTCATTTATAACGTATTCCATCGACTTTTCGATGTCATAGTTTACGACACAATCAAAAGGGTCATTGAACTCAGAATATGAAGAGAACTTCATTGTATTGTGAGTCAGTATGTTCAATGAGCCATCATTAAAAGGCACATATTTGTATAGCTTCACGAAATAATCCTGTTTGTATAACGCCTTGTTATATGCCTAGCTTTCACCTATACTCAATGCGCACCATCAATACGCATAGGATTACTTTATGAGAAACACATATAGCACACATGCACCTAAAAAGGCTACAAACCTTAGCCTAAACAGTGAGTTACTTGCCGAAGCTAAGCGCCTAAACATCAACCTATCAGCAACAATGGAAAAGGCTTTGGAAAAGGAAGTAAAACAACAATTGAAAGCCGAATGGCTAGAACAAAATGCCGAAGCTATTGAAGCTTGTAACGACTTAACTGCAAAACACGGACTATTTTCCGATTCATACCGAGTATTCTAATGGCACAATTTACGCTTTATAAAAACAACGATAAGAGCACCGCAAACGCTTACCCATATTTTGTCGATGTCCAAAGCGAGTTGCTAGATTCACTGAATACTCGCTTGGTGATTCCCTTAACTCCTATCGAGCTGTTAGAGAAAAAAGCCCCTAGCCACCTGTGCCCTACGATCCATATTGATGAAGGTGACTTTGTGATTCTTACTCAACAAATGGCTAGTGTACCAACTAAAATCCTTACGACCCCAGTCAATGAGCTAAGCACGTTTAGAAACGAAATTATCGCTGCTATCGACTTTTTGATTACTGGCATATAACGCCTTACTAAGCTGTGAGTAAACGTGTGCCATGTCTGAGCGCTAGCGAGTTCGGCACGCGTTTGCGAGTCAGACTTAAGCAATTTGTTAGCTAGGTGTTATCCCGCATTTTGTAATGGAAGACAAGTATGATAGTTCGCTTGCCCCAATGGCATCTTTATGTACTTTCGCTTTAGTTGGAGTAATTTTAATGCTTGATGCTGCACCTCCTAAAATGAAAGCCCCTAGCTTAAATACTGGATCATCAAAGAAATGACTGAAACTAATACCTCCAACGAATGAAGTGCTACTCAACTCTCGAGATACATTCAGGTTGGCAAAATCACAAAAGCCAAACTTTTCTTTACTAACGGTATTCAAGTCTGAAATGGCGCTATTTAGCTGCTTTGCATAAAAGCCTCTTGCAGTGTTTGAGTCATTAGAATTTGTAATTTTGAGGTACAAATCTGTCAGGGTATCTGCGAGAGCATCCAATTCATCGGTTCGTTTGCATTTAAAGTCTAAAATCGATTCAATAGGAATATCAGCTCGAGGCACTGGCAGGCAGTTTTTTAGTTCCATTTTTGCTGTTAACTGCTCAACTTCATGTTCTTTAGGTAAAACTAACTCACTACCATTTTGATGAATAGTCCACTTTATTGGATCTTTTTTAATTAGTTCTCCCATCTTCTCACTAGCCAGTAAAAAGTGGTCATTCTGGAGATATTTGACCAATTGCTGGCCAAAAGGGTCCATAGCAGCTTGTTGCGTTGGGTCGCAATACAATCCACCTCCTGTCCACTTAACATACCCCAAGCTTTGATCCCAATCTGGATTACCTGCTGTTTTCAATGACAAGATGCCAGCTTTACTTAATAGCTCTTTCTCTTTATCTAACTCACAACGTATTGGAAGAGCATCAACAAGAGCTATTTCATCCCAATACAAACAAAAATACCTTAAAAGCTCAGGAGTTATGTCCGCTGAAATAGATAATTTAGAAGCTGTTACATTGACGGCATACGCAGACATTACTACACCATTCCCAATCATCAACTTACTCCTAATTCAAATGTAACCTAGCTAACGCTTAAGCATTTATCCATTGTCGAAGCACACTCGATAAATGCCTGTTGGACTGAGCCGCTTCTTTCTATGGAATTTGCTTTTTTCTACTCATTCCCTTTCTGGCTACGCTGCTCGCACAAGCTCTGCTAAAGCCTGCAATTTTTATCGTAGCCATCTGTCGCCAAGGTATTAATTATACTTGTTGCATAACCATTTTTGAAGCGAACAATATCCCTCCCTCGCACTTCAACTGCGATTTGTTCTCTTATGAACTACCCACTAGCTCAGTCGTTCTTTTTCAGCAATGGCGCGCGGTCGAACCGTTATCCCTATCAAAACCATCGAACGATTCTTACAGTTCGGACAGCAAGGCTTTTCCTTATGCACTTCTGTCACTTCATCAAGCTGCTCACTGAGATTTTTTCTGATGTCCGCTATTGCTCTGGCTCGTATTGCATTGGCTAAAAAGCCGTAGTAACGGATCCTCATCAACCCTTTGGGCAGCACATGAAGCAGCAGCCGCCTAAGCATCTCTCCCGGACTACAGCACATTTGCTTCAATGTCTTTGATTGATGATCTTTAAAGGTCATTTCGATGCTGCCATTGCTGCCTCATCTGCTCTTGGCAATTAGGGCAGTGACGATCTCGGCAAGAGCAATACCAAGTCTCATCATGACCACACTTTTCACACCGCCATTCATAGGTGCCCATTCTTTCAGTTCGACAGTCCCGAAGATGGTGCAGGACCTGCCACTGCCTTGGCGTGATCTTGGCTTTGTTGATTTCATCCAGTCCCTGAGTAAGCACGGTTTGATACGGAGATAAAACGTTCATTCCGCGCCCCATAACCGCTCTATCAGATCAAACTCGTTACTGCTGTTGCCCTCGCTATAGTGACCAATCCAGTGTGTATACCTTAAAGTGGTTTGGATGCTCGAATGACCAAGATGCCGCTGTAAAACATTCAGTGGCATGCCCGACTCAAGCTGATGAGTAGCATAGGCATGCCGCAATGCGTGTATCCCCCCTTCCTTCTTGACACCCGCAGCACGCTTTGCAGCTTTAAAACTCCGCTGCATTGAGCTGATATCAAGATGTTGCTCTGGCTCACGACTGGGAAAAAGGACAATCATGGGGTGGTAGTGACGCCAATAATTTCTTAAGTGGTTTAACTGGCTATCACACAGTGGAACGAACCGATCTTTCTTACCTTTGCCTTGATGAATATGCAGACGTTTCGCCACACCATCAATATCTTTAACGTGAAGCGCTACAACTTCACTCACTCGTAGCCCACAACCATAACAAAGCTCGAGTGCCGTTTGATATTTCAGGCTGCGGCAATGGCTGATAATTGCCTTCACCTCGTTGCGGTTTAACAGCTCTGGTATCTTACTGTCGCGTTTAATTGGAGGGACAAGTCGCTCTTTGAACTCTCTTTTTAGAACGGCCCGATAGAAAAACACAATGGCGTTGAGCGCCTACAAACACGTACTGCCACACAGGTGTCTTTCATGGGTTAACGAACGTAAATATTGACGGATTTGTTCATCACTCAATTTGTCCGGGGCACTATGGTAGGTCTCCGACAACTCTGTGACCCAGCGTAGGTAACATTCATGAGTGCGTGGAGAGAAACGCCGAAGCGTCATTTCATCAATAAACTGCTGTCTTAAAGGGGTCATGATGTATTCCTCTTTCAATGGATACATCATGAGTTTGGCTTATCGAAGACAGTCTAGCGCAGAACTCCGCGAAGCGGTTTAGTTCAACATCAATATGGCGGCAGTGCTCAACTGCACATACTTTGTTTAATGACAAAAAAAGGGAGCTGACCAAATCAGCTCCCTTATCTATTAGTAACCTCTACTCACGCAGACTTATACTTCTTCAAGCAATTCCTGCTGTGGTTCTGATTTGTCTGTTTGTCCAAAACCACGTAGGCCAACCACATGTACGTGTTCGTGATCTTTGAAGACCTTACGGACCAGTTTGTAGGTGGTGCCTTTTTCTGGGCTGATGTTCTCTGGTGCGGCGATAAGCAGCTGCATGTCTAGGCGGTCACAAAGCTCAAACAGGGTTGAGATTGATTTTGCATCCAGACGTGCGGCCTCATCGAGGAACAACAAGCGACATGGGACGATGTCTTTGCTGCGTAGGCGGCGTGACTCTTCTTCCCAGCTTTGAACTACCATCAACAGAATTGACTGACCAGTACCAATCGCTTCACCCGTTGATAGTGCGCCTGATTCTGCTTGTAGCCAACCATCAGAGCCACGGTTCACTTCAACACTTAACTCTAGGTAGTTACGGTAGTCTAGTAACTCTTCACCCAATACTTGCGGTGAGCGCTGGCCCATATCAATGTGTGGGTTCACGCGTTGGAATAGCTTCGCCATCGCTTCTGAGAAGGTAAAGCGTGAAGTCTCGAACAGGTCTTTATGCGCGTCTTGCTGCGCCGCTAAGCTCTCAAGCAGCACTTCATGGCTTTCACGCACTTTCACGTTAAGGCGAACGCCGTTCACCTGACCGAAGTTGATGTTCGATAAGCCTTGGTTGAGCATACGGATACGGTTCTGCTCGCGCTGAATCGTCTTCTTGATGATGCTAGCCACTGACTCTGAGCTGATGGCTAGGCGGTTTTCACGCTGCGTAAGCTCTTCGGTTAGACGTGCCAGTTCCACTTCCATCTCTTCGATCGCTTCTACCGGATCATCGGTATGGATGATGTCTTGGCGAATACGCTCACGAAGGTGTTGGTAAACGGCAATGTAGAACAGAACCTTGCGCTCTGGGCGTGCGTTGTCTTCCGATAAACGCAGTGCATCACGTAAGTCTTCGTTGTCTGCAACCGCAAGACGCAGCGCACCCAACGATTTATCCGACATTGAACGCAGCTCATCGGCACTCATGTACGCCAGTTCACGCTTGTGCAGACGACGCTCAACGTCGTTTTCACGCGCAAGACGCAGAACAGAACACCAACCTGCTTTCGCCGCCACAACAAAGGTACGCAGTTCGATGTACTCTTTCTGTACCTTCTTCATGCGTTTCGCTAGACCCTTCATCTCAAGCTCAGTTGAGGTGAGTGTGCGCTCGTATTCACTCTTACGACTGCGAGAAGTGTGCAGACGCTCTTGTAGCTCGTCACGACGACGAAGTGCACGCTCTTCTGCGCCTTCATCGGCATTCACGCCATATTCTTGCAACTCTTGACGGAACTCTTGAACCGTCTCAAGTTTCGCTTGATGCGAACTCTTCAGTGACGCCAATACTTGGTTGTATTGGTTCATCTGGCCTTGTGACTGTTTTAACTCATCACGTGAACGCGTGCGTGTACGCTCGGCTTCAACCAGTTTCGCTTTAAGCTGCTCACTGAGTTCACTACTCTTGTTAAGCAAGTCCACTGAATCGGAATAGCTAAAGTAATGACGACGCTCCACCAAGTCAGCCAACGCGAAGATTTGCGCTTTTAGCCCTTGTAGGGCTAGGTCTGCTTGTTGGTATTGGCTTTGTAGCGCATCGAACTGCTCAGGGTCGGCTTCAAGGGCATTTGCAATGCCTTCAAGCTCTGCCACCGCTTTTGCGTGAGCTGTAAGGAAAGTCTTGGCTTCAGAAAGCTGTGCCAGTTTGGCTTCAAGCTCTTCAAAGCGCTCTACCAACGTCTCATCTTCGATAAGGCGCATGTTCGGTGCAATCTTATCAAGCGCCGCTAGCGCTTGCTTGCTGGTTGTCAGTTGGCTGCGTTGCTGCTGCTCTTTACTTTCTAAATCGCTCAACACACGTACAATTTGGTTACGCTTATCACGAGCAACAACTAGCGCTTGCTCTGGGTCAGCGTCAAACGCCACTTGAATGTGTTTTGCGACAAAGTTGTTGAATGATTGGAACAAACGCTGCTGCTTCTGCGCATCGAAGGCCGCTTTCGCGTGATGCTCAACCACTTCTTCACGTTCGTTGCGCAGCAGCTCTAAGCGTTGCTCACGAGCAGCACGACCAAACAGTGGGATTTCAGGGAAGCGAGAGTAACGCATTTGGCGTTCGTTTAGGCGAACACATACCGCGCCCTCAAGCTCTTCTGCGTTGAAGCTGCTGTCATCAAAGGCATCGATGTCGCCTTCAATGATGTATAAGTCTTCAGGACAGTCATCCAGCTCTACTAGCTTCTCTTCGATGCCTGATAGATCAGAAACCACAATCGCGTGACGTGCTGGGCCATACATTGCACTGAAGTATGGGGCATCGCCAATCGTGATATCGTCATAGATTTCAGACAGCAACACGCCGCCTAGTGTATCGGCAAGGCCTTTCAGGCGAGGATCGTTCGAACCACCCGGTGACGCTAGGCGTTCAATTTCACTCTCTAGCTCATTGCGGCGAGTGGCTAGCTTGTCTTTTTCTAGTGAGAGATTCTTCTCTTGCTCTAGAACCTGTTGCATCTGAGACATCACCGCTTGGCTGTCTTCTAGCTCAGCATCGCTCTGCTCACGCAGCGTTTCTAGTGCTTCGTTAGCTGCAATCCACGCTGGGGCAATCGACTCAAGACGCTGGATTTCAACATTAAGATCTTGCTCGTTGCGGCGCTGTTCGCTGCGTTGCTCACGTAGCTCGTCTTGAGAGACATCGAGCGTCTCAAGTTGCATTGCATGGCGTTCACGCTCTTGCTCAACCGCTAGCTCATCTTCTAGTGAAGCATTGAACTGTTTTTGGTAGCCATCCACCAGCTCTTTCACTTGGCGCTGAGTATTGATGTTGCGCTCAAGGTCACGGTGCTGGGCACGCCACTGCTGCTCATTCTCAACCACTTGCTGCGCTTCACGTGCTTGCTTGAAAATCGCTTTTGCTTGCGCTGCAGCTTGATGACGTTCAACGTCGCCGACAATGCTTTGCACCAACTTATAAGCGGTATCAAACTGCTGCGCGGCTGCCGAAGACATATCCAACTTGTGCTTAATTGAAAGCAACTCATTGGTGTTGGCCGTCTCTTGGTTTTTCAGGTCAGCTACCAGGGCTTGTGCAGACTCTGCCGTAAGGGCGTCATCGTCAAGTAGTGACTTGGCTTTCTCAAGCGCTTGCACAGCTTGTTGATATTGCAATGCACGGGTTTGCTGAACGTCGAGCGCTTGTTGGTAATCCGCCAACTGAGTCTTCAAGCTGTCCACTTCTTCTTCAGAAACGGTCGCCTGCTCTTCAGCCATCAGAACGCGCTCTTGCGCTTCTTCAACCACCATCATCTGCTCTTCAAGACGCTCGCTTAGCTCTTCAAGATCTTCTTGATAACGAATGATCTTTTCTTGCTGGCGCAGTGCGTTTTGCACCAATTGAAGGTGATCGGATGCCGCGCGGTAATCCACTTCAAGCGCTGTTTCTTGGTCCACCAACAGCTCAAGCTCTTCTTGAACCTGAGTCATCAGTTGGTTTTGCTCAATCAAGGTTTGACGCGAGCCGAACAACTCTTGGCGCAATGCCATGGTTTGGTCTAGCTTCTTACGGCGCTCATTCGCATGGCGCATGTAGTCTGCCGCTACGTAGTTGGTCGATTCCGTGATCAAATGCTTGAACAAATCACGGTCAGCTTGCGTTACCTTAATCGCTTCCAGCGTCATACGGTTTTCACGTAGTGCTGATTCCATATCTTGGAAAGCTTTCTTCACCCCGCCATTTTGTGGCAGAAGGTAGTCACGCAGTGAGCGTGTGATAGCACTTGAGATACCACCGTAAAGCGAAGCTTCGATTAGACGGTAGAACTTAGAGCGGTCACTTGAGTTACGAAGTTTCTTTGGAATGACACCAAATTCAAACATCTGCGCGTGGTAATCAACAATCGAGCTAAAGGCTTTGAACTGCACGCCTTCATATTGCGAGACGATCTCTTTCACTTCGTTGATTTGACGCACACGCGCTTGGTTAGCTGATACCGCTTCAATCAGAACGTCCGTTGGTTTGACATCCATCGGCAAACCTTGAATCACGAAAGGCTTGATATCTACTTTCTTATCACGACCCGCTACTTGCTGCAGTTTAACCGCGAACAATAAGCGTTGGTTACGCGAGTTGATCACATCCAATGCCGCATAACAAGAACCAGCTTGCAGCTTACCGTAGAGACCTTTATCACGAGATGATTGGCTTGAGCCTGCTTCTGTGGTGTTACGGAAGTGCAGCAAGCTTTGGTCTGGGATCAAACTGGTGATGAAAGCCGCCATCGTGGTGGACTTGCCTGCACCGTTACCGCCAGACAGTGTTGTAACAAGACCATCGATATCGAACGTGCGAGCAAAGAAGCCGTTCCAGTTCACCATGGTCAGTGATTGATATTTACCGCGTTCAATCATTCTACGATTCCTTCTGCTGGCACGGTATCCATGTCAACATTGTTCAATTCTAGTTCTGGGGTATCCGACTCATCGCTATGAGCCTCTTCAAGCAAGCTGCCTTGGCTTGGTTCAGGTGTATGCACCACGGCCTCACCATCACGGATAAGACGCAGCTGCGCTTCACGGATATCGTCACCCACACGCACATCAGCACCAAAGCGGAACACCGCTTCACTGATACGGAACTTGCCCGTTTCGCCCACGGTAATCACCATGCCTAAACGGCGCAGACGACGCAGCGATGTACGTACTTTTTCAAACAGTTTCTCTTTGTCGAGATCAGAGCCTGACGCGCGGTTTGTCACCAGCTTCATCAGTTTGTTTTCATCGGTCAGCGTAAGAAGCTCTTCATACAACTCTTGGTTGGTGAAGATACCTTCATGCGCCAAACGCTCTGGGCTAAGGTAAAGGAAACACAGCACCTTACCCACCAGCATATCAAGCTCAGACAGCACACTACGGCTGATGAGCGATGTTGAGCGTGGACGAAGATAGAAGAAGCCTTCCGGCGCTTTCACTAACTCGGTGTTATAGCGCTGATAGAACGAACCAAGCTCTACTTCAAAATCAGAAAGAAGTGCGTGGTTATCAAGATCTTCACTTGAAATATGACGCCCTGCACGCAGCAAGCTATCAAGCTGCGGGAACAGAGGGTTCGAAATTGCTTTTACCAGATTCTCTGGCATGTAGTCGTTAGTATCTGTCGATGACATTTGCTTGTACCTTTGCGCCAAAGTCGTTGATCGCCTGCCAATCTGGCTGGATTGCTTGATAGTCGGATTCTGAATAACCCATACGTACTGCTTGATCAACAACGATGCGAGCTAAATCAAAATGATGAGTGTGTGGGTGCTGTGCGAGGTAATCACGCAATACAGCACCGAGGTCAATCGGCTTGCCTTGGTCTTTATGGGCCTTCAGCATGTCACCGATGCGCTCTGCTAGCTCATCATTGACTTGTTCAAACTCTTCGTATTCCACTTCCATTGGGACTTGGCCGGTCACTTCGTCATCGCGAAGGACTAATGCCTCATCACGCAGATCGCTCAAGCGCTCTGCATCGGCATAAGTCAGGAACCATGGTTGGTCGAAATAGTCTTTGAGCGATTGACGTAAACGCGAGCTAAACGCTCGGTTCTTATCCATATCAATCGCTGTACGAATAAATTTGTGGACGTGGCGGTCATAGCCAATCCATAAATCGATGGTTTGCTGACCCCAGCTGGTGATGCGGTCCAGCTTCATCTGCAAGCTGAATAGGGTTTCGTCAATGAAGTCGAGTTCTTCATTGCCATACACTTGCTCTTGAATATCCATGATCTGCGTTTGCAGCTCATCACCCGCCGCTTGCAAGGTGTCTTGCAGCTCTTTTAGGGTTTCCGAGGTTTCTGACAGCAGTTGCTCACAGTTATTGATGGCTTCACGCCAATCTTTGTTCAGTAGCTCAGCAATCTGTGTTTTCACTTGTTGCTGCTGCTCGTCCATCACACGCTGGTTGAGGTCGATTTGATCGAAGATTTCCGCAACAGAATAGCGTAAAACGCCATAAACGTTCTTCTTCCAGTGTGCGGTGGTGCCGCCCTCTTGTGCCGCTTGCAGCGCCTTCGCCATCTCATCTGCCACCATAGACAGCTGGATAGACAGGCGAAGTTTAGAAAACTCACGGTGACGGACATAGTAATCGGTAATGCCGATCGCTAACGGCGAAAGACGATAGATGCTTGCACCATCGTTAATTTCACTCGTAAATCGGCTGATCAGACGTTGTTTCACCATATCATTAATGGCGTTATTCGCTCGGAACGCAGACGCTTCGCCCGTCTCAGGAAACATTTTTGAGACTATCGCAAACGCATCATGCAGTTCACCTTCCCCCAGCTCTTCATCAAATCGCTCATTGCTCAACACTGCGAGCGCGATCATAAATGCTAAGCGTTCCGGCGGGAGGCTGAGAGAAAATTCATTCTTCTGTACCCAGCTGACCAGCTCATCGACTGGCTGCTCGGCTACATTGTGAGTCATCTCACTCATTATTATTCCTGCTGTTGCTTCTTTTTGGCCCATACATGGATGTAGCGGCCTAATGAGAGGTATGGCTCTTGTCGACAAAGTTGTTTTTCTAATGCCAATACGTCTTCATATTCGTAATCGCCAACAAATTCTCTATCGCCGATGTAATCACTGAACGAACGAATTCCCGATTTACCGCAGATTTCAAAACCTGCGTTTTCGATCCACTGATACACCTCTTCTGGCTTTAGACCTTTCTGTGGCTGTAATTTAAATCTTTTTCTAAACGGCATACCGTTTAACACATGCGGGATATTGCCACAAATTACGTTCTTGTAAACTAAACCATGGTGGTTGTAGAACATAATTGACGCCATACCGCCATCTTTAACCTGTTGGAGGAGCAATTTGAGGGCTTCTTCAGGGTCTGCAAGCCACTCCATCACCGCATGAAACATCGCGATATCCACCTTGGCATCAAGATGGTTACCCACCTCCTGCACCGGGCTGTGTACAAAGCGATACTGTTCACTCAGACCATTGCCGTCAATGTCCTTCTCAGCCAGCTTAAGCATTTCTGAAGACAGGTCACACAGAATGACCTCGTGACCCAGTTTGGCCACTTTTTGTGACATTTGAGCGAGTCCGCCCCCTGCATCTAGAACAGTTAAAGGGCTTTCATGTTGGTCAAAATTCGCTAATAATGCCTCTAAGTCTTCCCAAACAATGACTTGACGGATTTCTCCCTTATCTGAGCCATAAATATTTTTTGCGAATTTGTGGGCAATATCATCGAAATTGCGGTCTTGTGTTTGTTTCATTGCGCTATCATAATCCTCCGACCCGCTATTCTGTCATAGGATGATAAGGAATAAAGAGGGAGTGTGTTAATTTGTCTTCAATTGATGTTTTTTCGGGCTATTTTGTATGTTTGAACTGAAAAAAGTGGTCTCTGCTCTGCTAATGCCGCTACCAGCAATGCTCATCGTGGCGTTTTTCGGGCTGATGCTCATTATGTTTACAGCGAAACGTAAGTCCGGCTGTTTCATCGTGCTATTCTCTCTTATCGGCATTTTTCTGATTGCCTTTCAACCTGTGACCACTCGTCTTTTGATGCCACTAGAGCGTCAATACTCTGTATTTTTACCCGTTGATAAAACCGTCGACTATGTGATGGTGTTGGGTAATGGCCATGTGGTTGATGATCAGATCCCACCAACGTCAGAGTTAACCCGTGCAGGCCTAATGAGACTGAGTGAAGGCATCCGTATTCTGCGTATGTACCCTGGCGCAAAGCTGATTCTTTCTGGCTATGCTGGCGGCACTGATACAAGTAACGCACGCATGATGGCCAAAGTGGCGCTAGCCCTTGGGGTATCAAAATCGGATATCGTTTTATTAGAGACTGCGAAAGACACATGGGAAGAGGCGCATCAAGCGGCCGCTTATGTGGGTCAGAAAAACCTTGTGGTCGTGACATCGGCAAGCCATATGAAGCGAGCGATGCAAGAGTTTGATACCGCTGGTTTGTCTCCGATGCCAGCACCCACCAACTATCTTGCCCACGACAATATCAATCAGCCTTGGGACAAATATATGCCGAAGGCCAAATACCTAGAGCAAACCGAGCGCTACTGGCACGAAACGCTAGGAACACATTGGAAATCACTGCGTGACTGGGCAGGTGAAACCAAAACCCTTGAAGCGCCGATAGAGATCTTAAGTGAGACGGAAGTCGAAAACTAAGTCTCGCTCCACTTATCAAGCCGCCTGAGTTGGCGGCCTTTTTGTCTCTATCATCATTGAACGTTAATATGCTAATGATTTAATTCAATAATTTATCAATGAGTAACACAGGGAATATCAAACAATGGAAGAGAAAAAAATCAATCAAGAAGTAACCGTCGTCGACATTAAAATGCCATTTCTGTCTATGGTGGTCTTTCTAGTTAAACTAGCGATTGCGGCGATACCCGCGATGATCATCTTAAGCATCATCTTCACAATCCTCGGTGCTATCTTTGGGGGTGTGTTCCATAGTTTTTTCTATAGCCACGGTTACTGATCCGCTCGCCAGTTAGGCCAGACCATGCTTTTCTGGCCTTTTGGGTAAGGGAATATTCAGTTTATTTGGCATCACCTTGCCAGCCTTACGATTAGCCGGTGGCATTTTAGTGTTTCTTGTCGGCTACCATATGCTGCAAGGCAACCAGTCGAAAATTCACACCTCCCATCAAGCGACACAAGTCGCGATTCATAATTGTTCTTAATTTCAAACCTACAAAGTGTGAAATGCCAGTCGTTATCAGGAAGCTGTCTAAACGACAAATATTGAGTTCAATTATTGTATCTATATTGTCTCCTCTTCTCTGTAAATATTTGGCCGCTAGTATTCTCTTTTTATACTGTCATTGTCAGACAAATTCCGCCTCAATTTCAGCGATGTTTGGTAGAACATTCAAACGAATTGCACATTAATTTAGTTCGTGCCGGCAGCAGTAGAAAACCACAACTAATCAATAGTTTAAATCAATAAACAATCCATACACTTGACCTTACTTCACCTGCAGAAAACCTATTCCTCCACAAAAACTACTCATTTTGTGTTATATTGCGCACCTCGTGACTAGATGTCGGCACTTCAAATAGATTAAAATTAGGGTTAAGGAGAAGGCCCACTATTTGAATAAAAACCGCATGCTAGTCAGTCTTTTAATCGACATGGAGCCGGTCGTTGCATTCACTCCTTTTATGAATGTATATGCCTCTAAATTATGGGTTATAAATCAACAAAATACAGTATAGATTCAACAGATTATCAAGTAGGTCAGGACAACGTTACCAAATGGGGAATGGACGTCCATAACACCGTTTTTACCGCTTCTGCGGGCTTATCGATCCTTTTCATCGTTACACTCCTTTTGCTTTCGCCTGCAGACGCTAAAGCAGCCATCGACGCCGTAAAAGGCGCAGCACTCTCCAAATTTGACTTCGTGTTCATGTGGGGTGCCAACATACTACTCATCTTTGCACTTGGTATCGCTTTCTCACCACTAGGTAAGATTCGCTTAGGCGGCGACGATGCAAAAACCGAATTTTCAACTCTGTCCTGGCTCTCAATGCTATTTGCTGCGGGCATGGGTATCGGACTCATTTTCTGGGGTGTTGCTGAACCGACCGCTTTTTTCACCAACTGGTTCGGAACGCCTCTCAACGTTGAACCTTTTACCGCTGAAGGGCGCGAACTTGCACTAGGTTCTGCTGTTTTCCACTGGGGCTTCCACGCTTGGGCAATCTACGGCATGACTGCACTCTGCCTAGCCTACTTTGTTTACAACAAAGGCTTGCCGCTTTCTATGCGCTCAGTGTTTTATCCACTGCTCGGTGATCGCGTTTGGGGACGTATCGGTGACGTAATCGACGTCATGGCTGTTCTAGTCATCCTGTTTGGTCTAGCAACGTCTCTTGGTTTAGGCGGCTCGCAAGCCGCGAGTGGTATCAGCCACGTATTTGGCCTAGACAACACCCTATTCCTGCAGATACTGATCATCCTAACCATTATGGGTTTAGCGATCGTTTCTGTTGTTCGTGGCATGGACTCTGGTGTTAAAGTCCTAAGTAACCTCAACATGATCATCGCATTCCTGTTCCTAGGCTTCCTTGCTGTGCTTAACTTCACAACAGTACTAGATTCTCTGTTTACAGGTATCACTGGCTACGTAAAGAACATTATTCCTCTCAGCCTAAGTTCAGGCCGTGAAGATTCAACGTGGTTACACGGTTGGACTGTGTTCTACTGGGCATGGTGGGTCGCTTACGCGCCATTCTTCGGCATCTTCGTTGCGCGTATTTCAAAAGGTAGAACGATTCGCGAATTCCTAACCTGTGTATTAGTTATCCCAACCGTAGTTACGACACTATGGATGTGTTTCTTTGGTGGTATCGCTATCGACCAGATTATGAACAATGTCGGCCTGCTTGGTGCTGAACAAGGCATTAGCGACGTTTCACTGAGCTTGTTCTACATGCTAGATGCATACTCGATTGGCAATATACTCTCTGTTATTGCTGTAGCGCTCATTGTCGTGTTCTTTGTCACGACATTAGATTCAGGCTCTATCGTGGTTGATAGCATGACAGCAGGCGGTAAGATAGAGTTACCTATCAAACAGAAAGTGGTCTGGGCGGTTATCTCGGCAACTATCGCCATGGTAATGCTGTGGGTTGGTGGTACCGACTCCATTCAAGCGCTGCAATCTGTGACGATTATCGCTGCCCTGCCTTTCACTATCATCTTGGTTGTCGGCTGTTTCAGCTTGCTAAAAGGTATGCTGACTGAGGTTGACGGTAGTTCAGCTCAAGAAACCGTAGTGAAGTAGTGCTGCGTTACATAGGCGAAATTAAAAAAGGATCTGATACTCTCAGATCCTTTTGTTGTTTTTAAACACAAAGGACAGTCCAACTTAATTGTACAACAGAATTTGAAGGGACAGTCCAGTCTATTTCAGTCATCACAACTTTGTTTACGCGGTTTTTCTCCATAGGGCTAACAGACACAGACTGATTTACGATAGAGGACAGTCCAACCAAACCATTTGAAGACATTTAAAAACTGTTTATGATTAACCTACGTCTTGCACTCATTGCTTTGACTACGAACCGTCACGGTTTACTGAAGTTATGATGTGTAGAATAGTCTTGAGGTTAAGCTGCCTAAAGTCACAAACAGAGCGCATAAACTCGTCCACACTTTCGAGCTGCTTTTGCATTATTCACAGTCTCGACTAGCCCCACTTTTGTGGCTCTTGGTTGTGACAGGTGCTCTAATGCATGCAACCATTGATGCTGGCTCGTCGTTAATCTTTCTAATATCGCTGGCAAAGAGCCCGGTATTGAACCCTTACCTTCACGAAACTGTCGACCAGTCCAGTCTAACAAAGCTAGATAGTCTGAAAAACGGTAAGGAATAGTCCGATGTTGCTTTTCAGCCCCTTGAAACCCCATTAACCCGGCCGCAGTTCTTCTCTTTTGTTTAAGAGCCATAAGTCGACAGCGAATTGACGTGAACGGTGATGATTCTGGTGTCATTGCTTCTCCTGAGCGAACTGGATTCAAGTCTACATAAGCCATTGCAGCAACGAGTGCAGCATCATCTAATAAGGCCTGACTTTTAAAACGGCTTTCCCAAAAATGACCTTTGCAATCATCTTCTTGATTTGCTTTTCGAGCTATAAAATAGTTAAGCTCTTTCATAAACCAACTAAGACTTGAAAGCCGCTTTCGCCACTGCTCAATGATTGAATAACATGCATGCAGCTCAGACTTTTTTGTTAGCTCATCGCGCAACCAACGCGTCACAAGAGCAGGGATTGCATGGAGTTTTCCCCAACGTTCTACGACTTCATGATCAGATAACGTCACTGCTGATTTGTGATCAACATACACCACTAAGTGATAATGATTACTCATCACTGCATAAGCACAAATCCCGATGCAATAAATCGTTGTGAGTTGCTTAACTCGATCTTCAACCCAACCTCTGCGGTGCTCATAGTTTTTACCAGTCAAGGCATCCTCTCCACAGAGAAAAGAGCGTCTCACGCATCGAGAAACACAATGATAGTAAGGGGTGGATTTCAGATCGATCAATTGCTTTCGTGCCGTAGTCATGGTGTTACCTTCTAAAAGATTGTCACCCAACAAACTGCAATAATCAGCGAATAATATGAATCAAATTTTGTGTGTAACCCCGCATGTTCCAATAAACCTCATACTGAGTCGACATTTGATTTGCACTAGAAAAACGACCGCCCCTCCAAAGGACAGTCCCATCAAAATATGTCACACTTACTAAACGCATGTCGGGTCTGTCCTTTCAAATTGGTTGGACTGTCCTCTATAAATCGCTCGCTCTAACATATCAGGGCGAGTTTTTTCCTCTATTGATTGCTCACGAAAGGGCCCTGTTAAGCTCCCTAGATTAAGGCCGAGATTTTTTTAGCGAGGCTGACGTCTTTTTCTGTAATGCCACCCGCTTCATGAGTGACCAAATCGATCTCTACTTTTTTATAAACATTCGACCATTCTGGGTGGTGGTTCATTTTCTCAGCGATGATCGCCACCTGAGTCATAAAACCAAAAGCACTTATGAAATCAGGAAACACTAACTCTGTGTGTAGCTTGTCTTGCTGTACCCGCCAAGTTACTGATGACGTATCATTTAGCTTTGATAGGGAACTTTGTAGATCTTCTGATCTTACTTTGTCACTCATTACTAAACACCTCTTCGTGTAAACACTACGTTCTCAAATCCACCGCATTCAGATCAAATGCCATACATCGTAAGTATTAGTAATGCAAAGTGACTTTGTATAGTGTTCAGCTTTCTTCACGAAGTTTGAATATCTAATAATTCAGCATTGTTTAGTCAAAAACGACTCTGCATTCCTTTTGCAAATCGAAAAGGGTATTCACGCACCTGGGCGTTCACTTTAAGTGTCTGCCACCATCAAGGTGTATCGTTCTTCCCGTCATAAAGTCACTCGCAAGCACATACTTGATGGCATCGATCACTTCTTCAAAGCCTGCCTCTCTGGGAATCAGTGCTTTTTGCAAAGCTTTATCTTTGTACTTCTCATCATCGTTTTCATTGAATTTAAGCATGGCTGGAGAAATCGTATTAACCTTCACATCCGGCGCCAACATGGCTGAGAACGAAAGTGTCAAATTATTGAGTGCAGCTTTACTGGCAGCGTAAGCGATGTGTTTTTTACTGCCTTTTTCCGCGACATAATCACTAATGTGAATGATGTCTGTTCCTTTCTCACTCGATAACAGAAGGTGTTTGAGTGCTAGGTTGACCAAATATGGGACGGTAGTATGTACCATCATCATTTGATTCATAATTTGTAATGCGTCTTTGCTGGGATTTTCCTTGTCCTCCGGACGCCAGTCGGAGGCGTTATGTATGATAGCTCTGAGTGTTTTATACTCTTGCCCAACGTAATGAAGAAATGCATCTAGACTGCTTTGTTGATAGAAGTCGACCCATATCAAGTCAGCCCCATTGTCGCGCAAACCTTGCAGCTGAGGGTACTCACTGCGATAGGTGCCGACGACTCTGTATCCCTCTGATAACAGCTGCTCCGCTAGCGCGAAGCCTAGCCGTTTCCCTACCCCAGTGATTAAAATCGTCTCACTCATCGTAAAAACTCAGCTCTAGTTTGTGGGTTCGTTTTGAATATACCGCCGAGAGCGGTTGTCGTGGTCTCAGAGTTCGCATCCATGACGCCTCTTGACTTCACGCAGTAGTGTGTTCCTTTAATCGTCACGGCTACATTTTCGGTTTCAACCAGGGTCTGTAACGCCACCAAGATTTGCTGAGTGAGACGCTCTTGAACCTGTGGACGTTGCGCGAAGAATCGGACGATGCGGTTTATTTTAGACAGTCCAAGGATCTTTGACTCGGGGATATAAGCTACATGAGCTAATCCATCAATCGTGATGAAGTGGTGTTCACACGTTGATGTCAAATCTATGTCCGATACCTTGACCATCTCGTCAACGGACATCTTGTTGTCTATCACACTCATTTTAGGGAAGTTGTTGTAGTCGAGCCCAGAGAATATTTCGTGTACATACATCTTAGCGATTCGATGAGGGGTTTCAGCAAGGCTGTCGTCGGTCAAATCTAGCCCCAAAGTGCTGACCACTTCCGTCAACAACCCTTTTATCCGGTTGTACTTCTCATCGCTGTTCATTTCGCTCGGTAGCATCGGGGTTTCTAGCCCTCTTTCGAGCAGGGCATTTCTCACTTTCTCAGCTTCTGTACTTATCATTTGATGCCTCCCTGCGTAATCTCGTCTTGGTCAGCTTCATAACTCAAAGTGAGGGAAACGGAGTCGGCAAACCGCAAAGCATGAGGCTTATCAATTCTCACTTGAGCGTACTTCACCCACGGATGAACGATGCAAATGCCAAGTACGTCGCTGGTTAACTTTTCTAACAGCAGAAACCGTCCAGTTTCAACATGGTTGATGATACTCTTGCAGATGTTTTTATAATTGAGTGCATTATCTACGTCATCTGAGAGACAGAGATTGTTAGCGGGATAATGGATTTCTGCATTGATAACAATGTCTTGCTGCTTGGTCTTTTCCTCTTCATTGAACCCGATGTAGGTTCTCAATCGGAGGTTTGTGATGGTAATGATAGCGTTGTGGTTCATGTCAGTGTCCTTTCATAGAAGGTACAACCGTTACGTAGTCATTTTAAAAAAAGATCAATACGACACAGGCGAGCCACAGGTGTGTTAGCCTACTTAGGGCGATGCAAGGTCTATGAAAAACGATATTTGAAAACGATAGGCTCCGTTTTCTGACTCGACTGATCGAAGCGATTCCAGATTTGCTCAAACGGGATATCCAAAACAGGATGACGTTCTTGAGGAGCAAGGTCGACCAACGGTCTAAGAACAAAAGCGTACTCGGTGATTTCTCCTCTGGGCAGTTCGATGCCGTCAATAATACCCACCAAGTTGTCATAGAGAAGAATATCGATATCCATCGTGCGTGAAGCATACTCTTTAGCCTGACGCTGGCGACCACTGTCTGATTCGATTTGGCGTAGAACCTCTGCAAGCTCTGCGACCGTGTGGTCACATTCAAATCCAACGACGAGATTTAAAAAGTTGTCTCCTTTGAACCCAACAGGCTCGCAGTCGTAAAAATCGGAAATGCTCAACGGCGCAAAATGACGGTTTAGGGCTTTGAGAGATTCTGAGATGTGGTGTTCTCGGTTGATATTACTTCCTATACTCACGTAAACAGACGCCATATTAAGTTTTCCTTTTTTAGCCACTGGCTACGTGTTATCTCGCCTTAAAGATCACTTCCTTCATCCTGTTATTTTAATTTCTATGCAATACCCTGCGACAATACGACTAGATGAGACAGGCATATTAACCTTAACCCTCAAACAACAAGTGGAATATCATCGAGTTATGTTAATCTCAACATCAGGTGAACAAAACTAGGAGTGAACATGGTGCGATTCAATTGTACGTGGCGCTGCGGTCTTGATGGTTAGGCTAGCGAGCTGCTCGCTTCCTCTGACGAAAGACACGTAGGCAAAACCCAGCCACCACAAGTGAGGCAAGTATAGGTATCCCCCACAATATAAGGGGAAAGGCGCTAGACTCCGGTTGATAGAGAACTTGCTGGCCATATTCAGCCACCAGCTTTTGCTTGATTTCATCTCCGGTAAATCCCTCTTTCACGAGGCTAAACACCTGCAACTTGAGAGCCTGTGCAGCAGGCTTGTTAGATTCAGTTAAGTTCTCATTTTCGCATTCAGCGCAACGAAGCTCGCTCGCTATAGAAATGGCCAGAGCCCGTTGTTGATGAGACTCAAACTCAAACACTTCACTATTGGATGTTTGCTCGTATGCCCAAAGTGACATTGAAACAATCAACAAAGTTGCACTCAGCAAAACTGCCTGACTCAACCTTAATCTCACCTACCACCTCAATGGTTCACGTCAAAAGAACCGAAATGACTACTTACTTCTAAAATAGACCAAAATGATGAATTGGATAAACTTAACTGCTGGCTCAGTGAACTCTCTACAACCAGCTTGCATAGCACAAGTGCATACAGACACATATACTATATAAATACACCAACTTAGTGAATATGCTTAACTCCCAGTAACGACATGATACATTTCACCAATTTTGAGCCCAGAAACCAAAGAGAAACACCAATTAAACCTACTTTGATAGACAATTACCTTTAGTTAGCAATATGAACCAAGATCTAAATTTTGACCCATTATCCCCATTAAATTAAAGCTTTCTCATTTATGCACCTAGTTTTTTATTGATTGCTATTTTGGCGTTTATTCAAAACCCAAACTACCAGACAAGGACACTAGGAGTCATTATGGAAAATTTGTCTTATAAGCAGGCAGCTCGCTTCCTCGACCTAGCTACAATGGGGATCCGTGCTGGCGAAGTGGAACAACTCTTAGAGCTAGATGACCGCAATGTTTGGCTCGATAATCAGATAAACCTTGCCCCAACCTCTCACGTGGAGCGCCTCAACTACCAACTACAAGAGCGCGGGCAAAGCCAGCTCACTCAAGAAATGAGAGTTTGTGCATGGCTTGATCTGACCCTTTGGTCTCAAGACCAACTACGCCAACGTATGGCTTACGCGCTAAGTCAAATTGTCGTCGTCAATGACCGAGATGCTCAACTCTCCCCCTATCCTGACGGACTAGCCAACTACTACGACCTTCTATCCGAGCACGCTTTTAGTGATTACAAAACCCTTCTTTACCATGTCACTAGGTCGCCCATTATGGGCCATTTCCTTACTATGGTGGGCAACCTCCCCAAAGCTGAAACAGGCGTTAACCCTGATCAGAACTACGCAAGAGAGTTAATGCAATTGTTCACTATCGGTCTCGAAGAATTGAACCCAGACGGAACACCTAAGCTAGATGCTGATAGCAATCCTATCCCTACCTATGACGACTCTGATGTCGAAAACATGGCTCGCGTATTTACCGGTTGGTTTATGACTAACGGCAGCATGATAGAGCCAATGGAGTCGGACGACGTTTATCACGACCAAGATGAAAAGCACATACTGGGAGAAACCCTGCCACAAGGGCTAACGGCAGAGCAGGATTTAGATGCCGTGCTTGACCTACTCGTCGCCCACCCAAATACAGCACCGTTCGTGAGTCGTTTACTGATCCAGCGATTTGTCACCTCAAACCCACTGCCTGCCTATGTTGAGCGTGTGGCAGGTGTATTCACACAGAGCAACGGAAACCTGGGAGAAGTCATCAAAGCCATATTGTTAGACCCAGAAGTCGAAGCCCAGAACAGCGTAAACAAGGCCAAACTTCGTGAGCCAATCCTCGCTATGACCCATTTCTGCCGTGCCCTTGATTGCAAGCCAGGCTCAAACGGCAAAGTGACCTACGACGCGCTACTTTATCGTGAGACATTCAATCAATATCCACTTGGTTCGCCTTCCGTATTTAATTTTTATTCACCGGATTACAAACCACCGGGTGAGCTAGCCAACAATAATCTTGCCTCTCCTGAGCTAGAAATCATCGACTGGAACCAGACCATAAGAATGAGCAATCTAGCTTGGAAACTGGTGCAAGACAATGGCTACAAAACCGGCTCAAACAGCAAGCAAGAGCTCTATCCTACGATCTCCGACTTCACCAATATAGCGGGAGATTACGCAGCACTCTCTAGCCTCATTTGTAACCGATTCTTTCATGGTGAAATGCCAATCGATCTTGCGCCTCGCTTAGAAGCACTCTGGAACGCAAAGAGCACCAACAACAAACCGTATGCCGTCGCACCCATGCTATACCTCGCCTTTGTTTCTGCTGACTTTATGGTACAGGAGTCTTAATCATGAAAATTTCACGACGTAACTTCCTTAAAACAGCCGCCTACTCTGCAGGCGCATCAGCAGTACCACTGAGTCTATCCCTTCCTGCTAGTGCCATGGACGAAGGTGGCCGCGATTACAAAGCCATCGTCTGCTTATTCCTATACGGCGGCAGCGACTCAATGAACATGGTGGTGCCAGCAAGCGGTTCAAACCGCACCAACTACCAGAATGCCCGCCCCGATATTCAGCTTTATGATTTCGAAGTTGCTTCAATGCCTGGGTTTAACGATGAGACTGGTCAGCCTCTCACCCTAAACGGTGCGATGCCAAACCTAGCGCAAATGATGTTAGCAGGGCAAGCGACGACCGTAGTCAATGTCGGCACGCTCCTAGAGCCAACCAACAAAGACAACTATTCGAGTGTCAAACGTTCGCCAAATATCGGAGCGCACAATAAACAACAACTGGCTTGGCAACGAAGTTGGAGCACATCGGCTTATCACCCTTATGGCTGGGCAGGCATGATGATGGACATACTGGCCTCTGGTAACGAAACGGTCTCCCCGACTCTTTCGCTTAGTGGCAACGAATGGCTTAATGGTGCCAGTGGTAGTGAGTTGCAGTTATCAAGTGAGGGTATCCGTGCCATGTCGCCGCTATCGGTTAACTCGGTAAACAACAACCTGACTAAGTTACTCGACAACAACACGGCCTCAATGTTTGGTCGTGCCTATTTGGATAAGTTCCACCAAATCTACGACTTTCAGTCTACGCTAACCAACATCCTTGACCTCTATCCAGAAGACCCAGACATCCCCGCTGGCTATCTGGGAGGCCAGTTTAAAATGGTCAAACGTATGATTGAGGCCAGCCAAGATCTTAACCAAGCTAGACAAGTCTATTTTGTCTCATTGGGTGGCTTTGACAACCACAGCAACCAACGAGGCAAGCACGATGGTTTACTCGGTCAAATCGATACGGTGGTTTCAGCGTTCTACGCTTCATTAGAAAAGAGCGGCCTCACAGACAACGTTGTAACTTTCACCATGTCCGATTTCGGTCGTACCATAGAAAATAACAGTAACCGAGGCACTGACCATGGCTGGGGCAGTAACCAAATCGTCGTTGGTGGCGCGGTTAAAGGTGGAAAAGCGTATGGCCGCTACCCTGAATTTATTAAAGACGGCCCTGATGCGATAGGCAATAAGTTCATACCCACCATAGCCTCTGAACAATACGCAGCAACCCTGTGCAGCTGGTTTGGCGTCAGCGATGACGGCATTAAAGTCATCTTCCCGATACTCGACCAAGAGCGTGAAAACAAGTTCGACAGCCCGTATCTCAGCTTCTTGCAACAAACAGGAGAAATACCCCTTGTGATTGATAGCGTGGCAGCATCAACCACACGACAAGACCACACACCTGAAATGGCGATAGACGGTGACCCAAGCACCAAATGGACGGCGAAAGGCACAGGCATTACTTTCGACATCACATTAGCGCAGACCACCTCATTAACCCAGATCTTATTCTCTCAAGCCAAAGGAAACGTAAGACAATACTATGTCCAAATTTCACTCAGTGAAGATGGCATCAACTACAACCAAGTCCACGATGTATTAACACCAGGTGACACACTCGATTTGGTGAGCTACGACTTATCAGGCAAACAAGCCAAATACATACGCCTAACCTGTAACGGCAATAACGACGCAGTCAACACTCACCTTCGCACTTGGAATAACTTCCAAGAAATTGAAGTCAGAGGCCTAATCTAATCCGGTTTAACCTTAGATTTGAAAGCCGATGTAGTCAGTATCGGCTTTCAGCCAACCTAAACTTTGGCTATTTTAGACTTACTCTGAAACCGCCGGCGAAACTCCACCGGCGTTAACCCCATCACCTTTACAAACACCTTACGACAGGCGCTGCTGTCTTCATACCCTACTTGCCTAGCGATCACCTCAAAAGACTCGTTACCTGTTTCAAGCAAATCACAAACCTTTTGAACCCGAACTCGCTGAATATACTGATTTGGATTAAATCCAGTTGCAGCCTTAAGGCGTCTCTGTAACGTTCTTACGGTCATATGGACACCAATAGCTAATTGCTCTACAACCAGTGTGTCAGCAAAATAAAGATTAATATATTGCTGAACATCCACGATAGCTTGATCCCCGTGTTGTAAATTAGGTAAAAATTGCTGATAAAAACGCTGCTCGCGAGGGGCAGTATCAACAACCAACAACTTTCCTACCAGTCGCATCGCTGCAGGAGAGGCAAATCGTGCAATCAACTCTAGTGCTAGATCGAGCCAAGACATCATGCCACCCGCCGTAATGATGTCGTGATGGTCAATTAGGATCTGGTTACTATCAATTTCAAGCTTCGGATAGGCTGCCTTTAGTGCCTGTGCTAACCCCCAGTGGGTAGTGATTGACCGATGTTGAACTAGGCCTGTTGCAGCTAACACAAACGCCCCCGCACAAGCAGAGGCCAATAGAGTGCCTTGGCGATGCTGTTCAACCATCCACTGGATATCTGAATCCAATGGCGCGAGGTAATAAATATCATCATTCGCAGGAGGCAACAGCAATACATCGCAACTGGCTGTCAAATCTTCAATATTCTGAAAGACACTTGTTAGAAACTGACAAGGCTCACCAAGCT
This sequence comes from Vibrio agarivorans, assembly GCF_030409635.1. Taxonomy (NCBI): domain Bacteria; kingdom Pseudomonadati; phylum Pseudomonadota; class Gammaproteobacteria; order Vibrionales; family Vibrionaceae; genus Vibrio; species Vibrio agarivorans. Next base: position 933,424 of record NZ_JAUFQF010000001.1, read on the forward strand.
GCAAGCAAGCTCGGTTGGCAAACTGGAATGCCTCCTCTAGCCCATACACGGCTGATTTGGAAGATCCAGAATAGTGAAATATCCCCACATGAATCGTACGCATATTACCTTGTCGCTTTTGAACTGAATTATGTCATTTTAGACTCTAACCCTTTGAGTTCAACTGCAACATACTATTCCTACACTATAACCAACGACTCAGACAGCAAACGGCGATGAACAAGAAAGCACGGTCAATTTGCTATTCAATGGTATCCATACACAAATAAGCACATCTGCCATGATGTTGTGCGCTACGCTTTATCAAACAATCTCATATCTGTCTGAGTAACCGTATTCGGAGACAAACCATGCAAGACATCGAAATTAAACTAGAAAGGCCACGCGTCGAAATGCTCTTCGCTCGCTATCGTGACCAAATTGGTGAAGACTATGCGGGATACCGAAACCACGTTTACCGCACCATCACTTACGCCATGCACTTTCTCGATAACGCAGAAGAATACGAGCAAATAGTTGAGACAGCGTTCGTTTATCACGATATCGGTTTGTGGACAGATCACGAGCTGGCCTACCTAGAACCATCAGAAGCGGTCGCACTTGCAGACAACGAAGAGTTTGGTTGGGGGCTAGACCCAGATTTATTGCGTGGAGCCATTCACTGGCATCACAAAATCACGCCTTATACTGGCCCCAATGCCAAGCTCATAGAAGCATGCCGCAAAGCAGACTGGATTGATGCATCTAAGGGAATGGTGAAAAAAGGCATGAGCAAAGAGGCTATCGCCAAAGTCGAAGCTGCATTCCCAAATAACGGCTTCCACGACACTCTACTGCGTTTAGCAAAAGACTACGGCGGCTCGACACTAGTGGGTGGTTTGAAAGTGACACGCGGCATTGTGAAGTGGTAAAAACAACGCAGGCCACACGTATCTTTGCTCTTGGAATCACTTCCCAAAAATCGAAGTCAAGGGCTTGGAGTACTGACTGCTAAGATTTCACTGGAAAGCCAATACCATTGATATTGGCTTCGCATATCGATTGAAATGTTCTATGTGGAATGGTGTGTCGCTCGTATCCGCCCCATAAACCCACGGGGCGATATTGTTAGTGTTTGAAGTTCCAAGGTAGGAGCGCATCGATATCAGGTTCCGCTTTCGCTAACTCCTGCATGCACTTGACCATGTAGTCGTAGAGGAGCAGTCCATTGGCTTTCGCAGTCTCAACGATACTGTAAAGCATCGCGCTCGCTTCAGCCCCATTAGGGTTAGTTGAGAAGAGCCAATTTTTTCGGCCATTGGCCGAGCGTGTATTTTATCGCCTTACCCAGCGGGCTAGACTATATCACTTGTTGAGTCGTCATCCACTCGTACAACTCATCCAGTATCGGTTTGGCATGCAGTTGACGTTCTGCTTTTCTTTTTCCAGCAGATTCACCTTTTAAGCGGGATTCTATTCCATAGAGCTTCTGGATTTTGGCCAGCGCTTTATCCGCTTTGCCTGACTTACCTTTACCTTGAAGCTTCTTAGCATCCATGAACTTACACCGTGCATGCGCCATGCAGCCAACATTAGTGACTTGGTGAAGCCCATCATAGGCACCATAACCATCAGTTTGCAGATAGCCATTATAGTCACCTAAGAAGGCAACAGGGCATGCCCTCGCGCGACTGTTTTGATAGTCGTACAAGGCGATATTCTTCACATTGGGCACAGCTGGTGAAAACTCAAGTTTCTCACTGCGGTCTTCACCGATTTTATGAAGTTCATGGTTACAGCATGAACACTGCTTTTCATGGTCGTCTAAGTCGAGTTCGATAACCTCACGAGGCAAGGTCTTTGGAAGTAGCTTGCGTTTTCCACGCTTCTTCGTTGTGGTGGTGGTCGTGACCTCAACCTCTTCATCTTTAGCGGCTTCACATTCAGCTTCGTTGAAGAGGTCTCCTTGTGATTCATCGTAAGGCTTTAACGCTTCCGAGCGTTTAGCGAACTGGCGGTCGAAGGCAAGCTTGAGCTGTTCAAGTAGCGACTGGCGCTCTTGTTTCCATTGGGTTTCTGACGCCATCAGCGCTTTCACCATCGCTTGTAGCTCGGCAACATCCTGGCTTTCTGGGTTGATATTTGGTGTCTTTTTCATGGCATTTATTATACTAAAATCATGCCGTCACTGCTTGGTGGATAAGGCTTTATTATCGTTTAAGTCATTGTAAAATTGTTTATTTTAATGGGTTTATGGCCGATAATCGTGAAGCCAGAAAGCAGTCTATCAAGCTCGAATTGAGTCAGAGTAAACACCTCATTTTTCTCTTTTGTAGGCCACTTGTACTTAGCTTTTTCAAGGCGTTTATACCAGAGAGCGAAGCCTGTTTTATCCCAGTACAACACTTTGATTTTGTCGCGCTGTTTGTTGGTGAAGAGGAACAGTGCGCCACTTCCTAAAGGTAAGTCGGTGTCATTTTCGATAATCGCAGCAAGGCCGTTGATGGATATTCTAAAATCGGCGCTTTCACGATATAAGTAAATCTCTGGGGCGCTGAGCAAGCGTTTCATGATAACGCACCGATAAGCTCTGCGAGATAGGCTGCTGGCGTGCCTTGCGGAATGCTCAGCTCAACATCATTAATGAGAAGAGTCATGTGAGCGGTTGCACTCTGAGTTTGATACCTCGTCGTCTTTTCGACGACTTCAGCTCGGACAAAGCCTAGAGATACGTCAGTTTTATTGAGTTGCTGGCGCTTGGCATAGAACGTTGAGGGATTGAGTTCATTGAGCTTACAAAACGCGAGTATCGACAGTGAACTCGATTCAGATTGTTCGATAAGCATTTTCCATTCTTGATTGGTGCGTCGTTTTCCCATTTCAAACCTCCTTATGGTTGGAGACTTGATCTTATTATTTGTGTTAGGTGATTAGAATGCGGGGTTTATGACGTGCTTACGATGCGATAATTGGAAGCCCCCACAGCAAAAAGTTGGTTCGCGACATCGAAGAACGATAAAGCACCTGCTCTCCATATCTCTCGACCATATGCTGCTTAACTTGTTTAGGTGTGTGTCCTTGCTTAACTAGCTCGAAAACACGGTGCTTAAAGTCTCTAGCCGCAGCCGAGTTAGACTCGATTATATTTTGATTAATACATGTAGGACATCGCAGCTCTTTTGCTAAAACCATTGTTTGGGCTTGTTGTTGGGGGGATTCAAACTCGAACACATCGGCATGCTCGGCATCTTGTTGTGCCAACAAAGATAGGGAGAACACAGACACAGCAACACTAACTAAAAACGCTTTCACGAACTTCAAGCTCACACAGCACCTCTTCACGACTCTTTGAGCCAACATGCGACTTCGATACTCTATTTTAAAATAGCCAAAAATACCCGTTTCAGAAAGTCTTAGTATTGAGGGGACAGTCTAATTACTTATTTAGACTGTCCGCTTAACAACGCCGACTTCGCAAGTATTAATAGCCAACCATGTTTGAACAACCAGTAAGCAACCAATAAGCAACCAATAAATAAGACCTTTGAAAAAATAACACGGAAAATCAAGAGTAGGTGATCATCCTACTCTAAGGCGCTTTGAGAATCGCTAATTTCAGCCAAAATGATCCCATCAAGCAATAACTGCACAGAGTCGACCAACACTGACTCAGACTACTGACCAAATAAAGAGGACTACCAGATGAAAATAGCTCCAATTGCTCTCGCGTTACTGGCTGGCAACGCTCTTGCCGCAGAATTCTCTCAAAAAGAGTTGGCTTACATGCCTGCAAACACTCAAATTGAGTTATTCAAAAGCGGTATGATCACGCCGATTGATATTGTAAAAGCTCAAAAAGCTCAGTATGAAGAAACAAATGATGTGGTCAATGCAGTCACGTATGCACACTGGGAAGAAGCAGAGAAAGCAGCGAAAGAAGCAACCGAGCGCTATAAAGATGGCACTTACCGAGCTTTAGAAGGTATCACATACGCAGTAAAAGATGAGCACCATGATAAAGGCTGGAAAGTTACTTACGGGTCTATGCTTCACATGGACGATCCTGTAATGGAAAATGCAGACCCTATGGTGTCGAAACTAAATGCCGAAGGTGCTATTCCCGTTATACAAACAACCGTACCTGAGCTGTATTTTAGCTGGGTAACCAGTACAGATGCATGGGGTACATCCCGTAACCCATGGAACCCAGATTTCGCTGTTGGTGGCTCATCAGGTGGCTCAGGTGCAGCCGTCGCAGCCGGTTACGCAACCATGGCGACAGGCTCTGACATGGGAGGTTCTATTCGTATTCCATCTTCATTTAATGGACTTTACGGTCTCAAGCCTGCCGCATATACAGTACCAAACAGCATGCTCTACGCATACTTCTCAGGCAGTGGTCCTATCGCCCGCACTTTTGAAGACATGGTAATGATGTATAACGCTATGTCTGGTCAGGATGCACAAATGTCAGTACCAACCGTGGGCGTACAAGAAAAACTCACTAAAGAAATTCAATCGCTAGAAGGTATGAAAATCGCCTACATCGGTGACATGGGCACAAGTCCGATGGCAGACTACGTCGCTGATGGTATGGATGATGCTATGGAGATCCTTCGCCAGCAAGGTGCAACCGTTGACGTTGTCGACTTTGATTTTGACATGCAGATGGGCTTGATGGAAGGCATCTCAAACCTCGCATTTTCAGGCGCATTAGGCGCACCGATGATGGACAGTTACGAGGGTGTGACTGACCAAATGACGTCTTACACTGGCAAACTAATCCAAAAGGCAATTGATCACCGTGAAGACTATGATGGACGTGCACAAGCGAAGACAGAAACCGAAGTACTGCGGATGTGGACCAAACTTTCAAGTGAAGTTTACTCACAGGGTTATGACTTAGTGATAGCACCAACAATGCCAACGGTAACCGTACCAGCAGATTACAACTTCATTACCGACGAGCCACTGCAAGAAGATGGACACACCTATGACCAAGCAGTTGGTATGATGTACACCCTGCCGTTCAACCTACTCGGTTGGTTGCCTGCGGCAAGTGTTCCAGCAGGTATTAGCCCTGATGGTGTTCCATTTGGTCTTCAAATTATCGGTAAACCAGCGGATACTGCCACGGTGGTAAAAGTAGCGGGCGCTTACAGCAAGGGAGCCCCTAAGTTCTTTACCGGTGACTTATTACCCAATGGTATTAAGTAACAATATTCCGAGAGACTAAAGCGTCACTTTGAGTAAATGAAAACTAGGCTCTGATATTCAGCAGCCTAGTTTTCTATTTATGACTCCTAATAACCATTATGTTCCATCGTCATTGCATTCGTGTATCCCAGATACTCAAGCTCAGGCCTTACTCCTAGCATTGTTATCGATGCCCAAAACCACACACTGCATCTATAAACATTTTCATCGCTGGGTTGATTGAGGCGCCCTGTTGGAGAATAACTTCAGCATTCCAATTGGCAAACTCATCTGGGAACACAACAACGTCATTGTTCTCCGTTGCCTCTTTACAAATAAAGCCCGGAAGATGCCCCCAGCCCACGCCTGTTTTCACTAAATTCAACATCTGAAACGCATTATTACAGACCATATGTCTATGGCTGACGATATCCGCACTCTTTAGCCCCAAGTCACTCAAAAATGAATACGTTAGTTGTAACTTATCGGCAAAGTCTCTATCAGTCGCATTTTTAGGTAGCTGCCATTGTTTTGGCACCACTCTGACCACATCGAAGCTATATGCTTTTTTCACTTCTATTTCCTGGACCATATTGATCGCTGAAAACACCAACCCAACGTCTGCTCTACCAGACATCACCCAGCCTCTTACCTGCAACGTATCGCCATTCAATACTTTCAGGTTGAGGTAGGGATATTTATTAAGAATCTCTGCTAATACAAGATCGAGGTTGCGGTCAACTAAGCTCGTTTCAATCGCCACGGTCATGCGATCTGGTACCCCTTTCAACAAACTGTCTATCTTAAGTTCAAAGTGTGTGGCTTCGCTGAGCATAGAGATAGCATATTTATAAAGTTGCAATCCATGCGGTGTCACCTCTAGAGAACGAGCATGTCGTTCAAATAACGTCAAACCCGTATCAATTTCAAAGTTGTTCACCTGCTCACGTACCGTCGTCACGTGCTTTCCCAAGTGTCGCGCGGCCTGAGCAATGCCTTTCTGTTCAACAGTCGCAACAAACGCCTGTAACTGCTCTATTGATAATGCCATAACCCCTCTCATAAACAGAATTAAGAGCAGGTAACTTACCTACCCTCAGACACTTTGAGAATAGTGTATGTAAGTCATAATAGCCACATCAACCAAGAATACTCCAGAGTCAAAAAACATCGGCTCTGAACCATGAAATTATATAGAGGGTTACATCATGAAAACGTTTAAACTCAATACTATCGCTGCTGTTGCTGCACTTTCTATTGCATCTATTGCAGGTGTTGCTGAAGCCTGCTCTCGCATTACCGTTGACACCCCACAAGGTGTATCAACAGTCCGCTCTCTAGATTGGGGGGTCCAACTCGGCAACGTTGCTCAAGTCAACCCTGTCGGTATCGAACGAGCTTCTGAAGCACCAAGCTATAAAAATTCAATGACTTGGACTACTAAGTATCACTCTGTTGCACAAACTGAGTGGGAAGTTTTCCATGGCGTTGCCTCTGATGCAATCAACTCTGAAGGCCTAGGTACATCACTGCTTTACCTGGCAGATTCAGCAGATTACATCAAAGACTACCAAGACACAGGCGCGCCAGCTGTGAGTTTCCTAGAAATCGTTTCTTACGTTAATGAGACTTACGCAAGCGTTGACGAAGTCGTAAAAGCTTTCGAGGCCAATGAATTCCAAATCGCTTGGGCTGATGGTCTCCATGGAAAACAGCATGGCCTGCACCTCTCAGTACAAGATAAATCAGGTGATATTGCTCTATTCCAGCTTAATGAAGGCGGCGAAATGGTTGTGCACCGTGGTGATGTTGAATCAGACCTACGTGTCATGGCAAATGCACCCTTACAGCAGCATCATCGCGATTATGTATCGAAAGTAAACTTGCAAGACTTAACTGCTGAAGAGATTCCATCATCTATTTCTTCTTTGGATAGAAACCTTCGTGGTCTGTTCAACACGTCACACGTTACGTTTACAGAGGATGTGTCGTGGAAACAAACTCGCGGAAAGTTGCTCAGCACATACAACGCAGGAAATTTAGTACCACAAGACCTTATTGACCCAGTCAACGGTGAGACATACGCAACCTGGACTCAATTTGTCTATAACCACGATAACGGTGACTTCCTTTTCACCAACTACGATACGCGCGATCAAATTGGTTACAACTTGAATGACACATTAGACTTCACTAAAACCATGTGTGCAGATACGGTACAACAAGCTGCAGACGGTCTCAGAGAAGTAACATTTAAAGTCTGTGAGGAGAGCGTAGGTAATCTATAAAACTCCGCAATACTAAATAAAGCACGCCCAGCAAACTGCTGGGCGTGCTTTATTATCATCTATCATAATAAACACTCACTATTCTTACTTTAACCTTAGAATCCACTCACTCAAATAACTTGCGGTTACGGGTATCTATTTCGCTGTTTTTCTTGAATCAAATCTACAAAACAACGTACCTTTAACGGTATATGGCGACTATGTGGATAGATGGCATTGATTGGCACGGTATCACTTGGAAACCCAGCAAGAACTTGAACCAACTCACCTGATGCCACATACCTTTCTGCCATCCATATTGGTATTTGAGTAATACCAGCTCCCGCAAGCGCCATCTCTAAATTGGTTTCACCGCTGTTGCTGCGAAAGACACCTCTGACGGGAACCGAAATTTCTTGGTTTTCGCCAATAAAATGCCAATTGTTTTGTGAACGATTAAACGTGTAGACGATACAGTTGTGCGATCTCAGATCCTTCGGGTGCTTTGGTGTGCCATGCTTTGCCAGATAACTTGGTGCGGCAAACAGCAGCAATGGATTGCTAAATAATGGCCTAGCAATTAAGGAGGAGTCCTCCAGTTTCTTGGCACGAATTGCGATATCGATGCCGTTGGCGATAAGATCGATATGGCGTTCATCAATAACCATATCAATGTTAATTTCAGGATACTCAGTCAGAAACTCACTGATCAACGGAGCCATTAATATTCGCGCCAGTGGAGCAGGCGCTGCAATTCTTAGTGTTCCCTGTGGCGAAGTGACTTGTGAGCTTAATTTAGTATGCCTATTTAATATAAAAGTGCTTTTAAGTAATAACAGGTATCTACAAAAGTAATTTCCATACAACGAACGGCTTTTATAAAATTCACCCACAAAAAGAACCTCTTGATTGGTGCTTTATTTAACTAATTTTAGACATAAGACGAAAGATAATGAATTATTTGAAAAGAGCCGGGCTTTTATCTGTGGTTTCAATGGCAGTTTTATCTGGGTGTACATCGAAGCAAGCTACTGCTCCATTAGTCAATGCTCCAAACATCAGTTTAAAACAATGCGCTAAATATGAAATTATCGGTGATGCAAAAGCGACTGTATCTGATGAAGATTTCTTAGTTTTTGATCTCGATGGAAATGATAACGTCTCTGGTAATATCGGCAACAATAGCTTGTCTTGGTTTGAGTTTGAAGACGAAGCCAGAAACCAGAAACCAAGCGGTCTATCAGGCAATCGAAAGTGTTCCAGAGGCGGACTCTATTCTATCTCCTAGGTTTCATGTCAGTGAGGAGTCATTTCCACTATTTTACAGCAAACAAACAGTTACCGTACAAGGTAAGGCAATAAAATATTTACCTGCTGAGTGCTAGATTAAAGAACCTATGCCAACAAAAAATATAAAGTGTGAGTTCAAGATCAAAAAAGCCCCCTTTCGGGGGCCGGGTTAGGCGAGGTAATCGCCTAAATTAGTCAGTAAACAATAATGAGCCAACTGCTTAGAATTTGTAGCCAACCGTCACGACACCCTGTGTCAGTAAGTCATTTTTACGCTCAACTTTACCGCTAGCTGATACATCTGTAGCTTGAACTCGTCCGTCTACGTATAGCCCATTGTCAACGGTCAATCGAACCCCTACCGCACCACGTCCACGAACTTCGCCTTTTTCGCTGTTGCCCGTGAACAATAGGTTTGCATCTTTGTTGTAGTACACACCACCTACTGCTCCATATGGTTTAATTGAGATGCCGCGCTCTGTATTGAATGTATAGCCAGCTTCACCTTCTACTGCCAACTCATAGGCGGTGCCAAGATTAGTCGGTTTTTCTTTACCCTGACCATTTACCTTAAAGCCCGTCGCTGCACCTTTTACATTGACAGCGAAGATTTCATTAAAGTCATAACCCGCCTCTAAGACCACTGAAGCATCCGCATCAAATCCGGTCTCTTTATCTTGAAGTTTGTATTTACCCATATCTGAACCAAACCCACCGCCTACACGGAATCCTGAGTGGTCATCTGCCGCGAATGAAGATGCTGACATTAGTGCAAGTGTTGAAGCTAGAATTAATTTTTTCATTTTGATTACCTCTAAAAATTTAAGTAACTCCTTTTGTTTATTTACCAGTCCCGTTTGGCTTGATAGGTACTTTATCTATTATTTTAAATTAGATTAAATTAGATACTATTCAATTATTAGATAGGTCACCATGCAGCATTTAATTATCCGTGGCGATACCACTCAATGAACTACAAAATTGAGGAGATGACCAAACATATTGAAAGCCCATTAGTATATTTTATTCTGGGCACAAAAAAGCCCCCTTTCGGGGGCCGGGTTAGGCGAGGTAATCGCCTAAATTCGAGTGCTGGACACACTTATTTGATTGCAAGTTAGAACTTATAGCCGACGGTTAATAGACCTTGAGTCATCAAGTCATCTTTCGCTTTAAAGCTTTTCCCTTTCTGAGAAAAATCTGTCGCTTGGACACGACCATCAAAGTAAACACCGTTGTCTAATGTCATGCGAACACCAACCGCACCTCGAGCTTTAACCGCGCCTTTATCTTTATCTGTAAGACCAAAGACTTTACTAGAATCTTTGTCATAGTAAACACCACCAATCGCAGCGTAAGGCTTGATCGCAGCGCCGCCATCGGTCACAAATGTATAACCGGCTTCACCTTCAAGAGAAATTTCATAGGCTGTTCCACTTTTCAGCCCTTTGTTACTGCCTTTTTCATATGTCTTGAAACCAGAGCCTGCACCTTTAACATTTACCGCGAATATCTTATTAAAGTCATAGCCGGCTTCAATAACAAGTGATGGGTCAGCTTCTACTTCGCGATCTGCTTTATCGTTCACTAGCTCTGCACCTGGAACATCGAACTTCGCTACGCTAGAGCCAAGACCACCACCGACACGGAAGCCAGTATGATCGTCCGCTGCGAATGAAGATGCTGACATTAGTGCAAGTGTTGAAGCTAGAATTAATTTTTTCATTTTGATTACCTCTAAAAAGTTTTAAGTAACTCCTTTTGTTTATTTGCCAGTCCCGTTTGGCTTGGTAGGTAATTTACTCAAATCTTTTCGATAGGTAAAAATAGATACTATTAGTATTTTCGATACTTCATCACCCTTATAAATATAACGACTCTTTTAGTCCATGCTGATGAGGTTGTTTTCATCCCAACAGAAAGATGTGCAACCTATCTACAAAACCAATAGTTACTAATTCGAACTATTTTCACTGGTTCGACATAATGACGTCATCAATGAGGAGAGCATGATGAAAACACACACAACTGATAGCCCAATACACCACTTTAAGCAGCAATTAGTACAAGCTTTGTTGCTAGAAGCGGGCATACTTTTCGTGATTTCGCCGACATTTATTGATGAACCGTCTGACATAAATTTATTCGGTGGAAAGGTAATTATATTACTCATTGCTATGATTATTTGGAATGCAGCCTATCGCTTCGGGTTTGATTACTATTTATGGAATAATAAAAAAACTTTAAATAAAACTCTTTCATATAGACTGATATATACCGTGTTATTTCAAGTCGGTGTGCTTGTTATATCGACACCAATCATGTTTTCTATCTTTGATTCATCATTTTGGCACGTCGTCACCGCAGACCTTTGGTTCAGTTTATTAGTATTTAGCTACAGTTATATCACCAACTTCATTTATGACCGTTGCCTTTAATGCACATTAAACCAACCAACACTATTAAGAGAGACTAGTTATGAACACCAATATTACTCAAAATACACGTACTCCAATGGATAGAATCCGCCACACTATTTTGTTTGAACTCGGGTTAATTGGAACGATTGTCCCGGTGGGAATGTTGTTTGTGCAAGGCAAAAACCATCATGTTGGCGCTGTTGCTGTTGCCATCTCTTTTCTAGCAATGGTTTGGAATATGTTGTTCAACTATATGTTTGATGCCTATTTATTAAGAAAGCAAAACCATTGTGTCAAATCAGGAAAACAACGCCTTGCACACGCTATTTTGTTTGAGGTGGGTTTAGTGTTAGCGACCGTACCGGTATTAGCTTGGAGTCTCGATCTCACGCTAGGCCAAGCGTTTATTGCAGATATCGGTTTTGTGGTTTTCGCGTTGTTTTATGCAGGAGCATTCAACCTTATTTATGACAAGGTCTTTCCTGTTAAGGGAGTGAATAAGCAAGGCGTCACTTCAGCATGTTAATTGGCAAACAACAACTCGCGCAGGTATTGACAAACAGGGCCTGCGCTTGAATTTTCTTTCCAGAGTAAGTCGACCCCGTAAGACGCATTAGACTTCATATATTCGGGCGTAAACTCCACTAACGTACCTAAAGCAACTCGCTCCGCAAGCATCACTTTAGGTAACAAAGCCCAACCAATTCCCTGCTCGACCATTCTGATCATGTCATCCTGATCATGTGCCAACCAAATAGATTGAGACATTGTACTAACAGGTCCAAGAACCGCGTGCTCATGCATGCTGGTACAAATAATTTGCCTCTCTGTCGTCAACATCTCATTATCGACAAGCGTTAAGTCTGCAAAATCACAATCCGGGCTGCATACGCACACCCAATCCAGTTGTCGAATGCAAGCGAACTCAAAATACTCGGGTATCGCTTCAGCTGTTAAGTGTAAGACGAAATCAATACGATCATTACTCAAGTCGTCAAACAGCCGCTCGCTAGTCTCTTTCACTACTTGAATTTGTGTATAAGGATATTTTTGTGCGAGCTTTTCCAGTGGGGTCTCAATCACGGCAAAAGGCACCAAGGGATCAAGGCCTATAACAACCGTATTCTCTACTTTATCACGCACACCACTCGTGTAATTTTCTATTCGATCAGCTTGTCGCATCAGTACTTTTGCCTGCTGATACAAATGCTCACCCTCTTGAGTTAACACCGGGTATTTCCCTGTACGATCAAAGAGACTGACTCCTAAGTCTAACTCTAAGTTGTTTACACTAACACTAATCGTACTTTGGCTTTTTCCTATGTGTCTACCCGCCGCTGAAAATGATCCTTTTTCCGCTGCAGTAACAAAGGCGAGTAAATAATCGAGGTTAATCATCCGTATTACCTATTGGTTTTGCTAATACTTACTAATTTAATCTATTTGTCATGAAATGCAAAAATTACTGCGAATCGAAACAACAATATTTTGGAGTTCAGTATGAAAAAATTGGTATTGGCAGTAATTATGGCAAGCGCATTTGGTACGGCGGTAGCAAATGAACAAGAAGCAGACTCAGTGAACTACGGTGATCCAACCGCTAGCTTTAGCACGCTAGGTGTCAGTGCAAGCAAAGACACTACACAACTTAACGGCATGATGGGGCTTGGTAGCAACATATTCCAAGTTGACTTGGGCTTTGACAATAAATCTGGTGATGTTAACTATCGTGGTCGGTATTTCCATGTGACAGATGGACTGGGTTACTCTGTTGATGTTCTGGGGGATAAAAACAGTACGACCGCACTGGCGGGTGCTATCTATAAATTCCAAGTGACAGACAACATCATGTTATTTCCCATGGGTTCAGTCGGTTACACAAAATCGAAAGACTCAATCAGTTCAGTAAAATCTGAATCCGCTTTGGGACAAGTAGGCCTTTACGGCATGTATGGGTTTGATGCCGGTCACTGGATCTATGCTAACCCGAAAGCAACCTACCATGCACAAAGTAAAGAGTGGCTACCTCAAGTTGAAATTGGTGGTGGTTACATGCTGTTCAATAATGCGTCTATTGGTGCAAAAGTTGAGTATACGGGAGAATCATCTAAAAAAGGCCTATCCGTTAAGGAAGATACTGTCGGGTGGCTGCAAGCGAACTACTACTTCTAGACTGGCTACCAACGTCTATCATCGCCAACGCACCAGCGTTGGCTTTTTTTTGTGCAAATAACCTGACAATTCGCTATCACGCAAACCAGTTTCGAATTACCAATTAACACAACCTATTTCTCCGCTGCTCGACCAGTTATTTCTACCATTCCCACATTTATCCCTATTCCAAAGACAACTTAAAAAGCGGTTGTCCCCACTACTTACAATTCAAACGTTACTAAACTTAAATTGTTATTAGATTCTAACAACCCTTCAACGCGATTAATGACTTGCGCGTTGTTATAGTTAAATAGAAACGCACCAATAAATCGGAATATCTATACAATTACGATGAACGATGAAGCATCTATATCGACAAGATGATATGCGACGACCTGTCTTAAAGCCAACATCTCGACATCCAAGTCAGACAAGCCTTCCTGGTGTAAAAAAGGACATAAGTTAGGTTAAAATTGGATGCTTCAACGCAACATTGAACGCATTTTAGGTGATGAAGGAATGGGAGGAACGTGAAGTTTCAAGCAAGAAGGAATTTTGAATTAGAGTGAAAAGCGTCCTCTTCCTGTATGACGCATTCAATTGGTTTGTTCTTACGCGTATCGAGTCAGTACAGATACGATGACCGCTGACCAAAGCAGTGTGCTAGTGATGAATAAGTAAGTGATGTAGCGAGACATTTCTCTCATAGTTTTCTCCTAAAGATAGTGATAAGTGATTAAACGTCTTCAAGTTGAATAACTTGAAGACCTGGGGAGCGACGAAACTCCCGAATAGACTGAAAAATGACAAATAAGACACAGGCTGCGATGCAACCTAAGAATGTTGCAGTTACGATGCCACCAAAAGATGCCCATCCTAGTGCTTGCTGAGCACCACTACCAATAGCATCAGCGAGCATAAGGGGCACGAGGCCTACTGCAAATGAAAAGGCCGTCATAAATACCGCACGACATCTCAGGCGCATCGCTTCCACGGCTGCTTGTTTGATAGGTAATGCATTAACCTCTCGCAATTCTTTTGCATACTCGACAATTAAAATTGCGTTACGAACCGCCATGCCGACTAATAGGACTGCGGCGAGCTGTGTGAATATTGTGATTTCTGCGCCAAGTAACTCAACACCAGCAATAATTCCTATCACCGCGGTAGGCACCATGGTCATGATCGCAGCGGGAATCAACCAGCTTTCATATTGCCCCACTAAAACTAAATAAGTGATCAACAGTGCTAACGCCAAAATCATGGTCGCTTGATTGCCTGCTTCAATCTCTTCTTTCGCTGTACCGGTGAACTCTATTGAGTAACCATCAGGAAGTGTCATAGACTGAAGGTCACTGATCACCGCCCCGGTGGACTGCGACGGTATGACATCTATCGAGACAGATTGCATCCCATTGAATCGGTTAAGGAAATTAGGCACTGAAATAGTTTCAATCGCAAATAGCTTGCTTGCTGGTTGGCTTTGCCCGTTTCCATAGTTGATATAAACATGATTGAGAGCATCTTTATCAAGACGATGCTCCGGCGCATTTTGCATCATCACCTTATAATTTCGACCGTGAAGGTTAAATGTATTGACATATTGGCCACCAAAATGCGTTTGCATCCCTGCCGTTAAATCGGCATAGCTGATACCGTACTCGAGCAACTTTTGACGATTTACATTCAGCTTCAACGAAGGCTTATTTACCGCAAATTGAGTCATCGCGATATCAATCGAATCCTTTTCATTGAGCTGAGACAAAATTTGCTGAGTATCTCTACCTAACTCTTCTGCTGAACGTGCTTGGTGATCAATAAGCACCATGCTCACGCCATCGACCATACCTAGCTCTGGGATCACAGGTGGTTTAAATGCGAAGCCTTCTATTCCCATTTTTTGCAGAGTTTTATTCGCGACTTCAGTAATTTGCTCATCCGACATCTTTCGCTCAGAAATCTCATCCAAATTTAATAAGATCAGAAAACTGCTCATATCAGCGGTATTGTTTAATAGGTTGAAGCCCGACGCTGCGATAGAGTTTTTTACTCCTGGGATATTCTGAAAGGCATCGACCAACTCAAGTGCGTGTTCGTCAGTGACATCCAATGCTGTACCAGGGCCAAAACCACCCACGACAAAAATAGCGCTTGTGTCTTCGGCGGGAAGCATACCTTGGGGTAGCTCTCGGCCATGATCTATTGCCACCCATACACCGGCCGCCAACAGCAACAAAGAGAGCAACGGGAAACGCACAAAGCCTTTCGTGATAGTCGTAAATCCACTGATCTTAAATCCAATCAGTCGTTCGACTTGTCGAGCGATAAAGCCTTTGCTGGGTGGTTTCATAAATAAAGCACAAAGCGCTGGCGTTAAGCTCAGTGCAACAACCGTTGAAACGAGCACTGAAACACTAAGTACGACGCCAAACTCACTGTAGATAATTCCTGTCATCCCATCCATAAAAATGGTTGGCGCAAACACAGACAGCAGCACCAGTGCCGATGCAATAATAGGAGCCACCACTTTATCTAGTGCGATACCCACTGCCTCTGTCACAGAGAGTTGTTGGTTATGGTGCAGCTCATGCTCCGCAGCCTCAATGACAATAATGGCAGCATCGACAACAATACCAATGGCCATGACAAGGCCCAACATTGAGATAATGTTGATATCGATACCTAAGGCATACATAAAGGCAAACGTGCCTACTAGCGAGACAGGTATCGCCGTAACCGTAATTAACGTTAAACGAATAGATTGCATGAAGATTAATGTCACCAACCCAACAATCACAACTGCCAATAACAAGGTTTCGACTACGTTATCAATAGCGCCGCGAACGAAACTCGTTGCGTCGTAAACATAGTCTATCTGGAATTCAGAGTTGGATGAATCAATCAACTTTGCCACAGCAGTTCCAACCTCGACGGCATTGGCATCCGGTGTTTTATAGATAAACACTACAGAGCCATTATTGACACCAGCATAAGCATTCGCGGTATAGACCTCGGCGCCGAGTTCAACTTTGGCAACATCCTTTAAGTAGATTTTCTTCTGTAGTGCTTCACCACGAATGACAATTTGTTCAAATTGCTCGGTCGTGGTCAGCCCACCGTCCACGGTCAAAGGGTACTCAATCAAATTCCCGATTAGCGACCCTGCTGGGCTAATTTTATTCTGCGTTGAGATGGCATTTTGAATACTATTGACATCTACGGAGTAGCGACGCATTTGTGTCGGGTCTAACCAAATTCTCATCGCATACTTTTTTTCCCCGAGAACATCAACTTTCGAAACGCCAGGAATACGCTGAAGCGCTTCTTTGAACGAACCACCAGCAAACGCGCTTATTTCAGTATCGTGTGCTTTAGCACTGGGATCTTGAATAGATAAGCCGATAAGCATGCCATTCGACATTTTTTCAACTTTAACGCCGTTTCGCATAACATCACCGGGCAATTCCGGCATCGCTAGGTTGACGCGGTTTTGAACAAGCGTAACGGCATTGTCTGCATCCGTTCCATTGTCAAACACCACCTCAAGTGAATAAGTGCCGTCAGATCCTGATGTAGATTTCATATACTGCATTCCCGCCACACCATTGACCTGTTTCTCAATTTCAGGCGCGATGGTTTTGGTGATCACCTCTGCGGTTGCACCATCCATCCAGGTATCAACGGTAATCGTGAGAGGGGCAACATCGGGATATCGACCCATTGGAGATAGATAAGCGGAAACTAAACCAGCGATAGATATAAAAATTGATATGACGATGGCAAGTTTGGGTCTTTTTATAAAAAACTTAAACATGCTGATCTCCTAATAGGTAATGAATACGCGCACGATAAACCACAGTCCCTCACTATCCAATTTAGGAACTATGAATAATGCTAATAGGTCGAGTTATCGAAATTACCTAGGCTTTCCAGCTAAATGATGCTGGCTCTAAATGCTAATTTTACACCTTAACGCTGCGCCTTTGAGTCAATCATGCTGCTCTCCTCCCATGGGCTGCGGCGTTTTTTGATTCATGATTTTAAAATATACAAAGCCCTCTTTAGCTATCCACCAAAGAGGGCTTAAAATTATAAATCAGTTACTTAAAATCTATTTGCTATGCTCAACAATACCGATTTTGTGGTGTAGTCAATTTGCTGACTTTTCCAATTCGAATCTTGATGTTGATATTTAACACTAATATCCCACTCTTTATTTAAGTCGTAACTTACCCCCGCTTCCGCGACTAATACGCTATCACTTTTCAAACGATGGTACTGAACATTAGCGAATGTGTGCAGATCATCGATGACTTCATAATCTAAGTGAGTATTGATTCCTGGCAACACACTCACGCTTGACGTCTTCGTATGCTGGCCACCATTCTGCTTATCCAGTTCAAGCTCAAGCAAATATCCGGAAGCTCCAGCACCAATGCTAGCCGTTAATTTATCGGTAAGTTTGAATGCTTGATTGTAAGAGCCGCCGACAGACCACTGACGAAACGCAAGATAAATATCATCTCCCGATTCGTATTGCTTACCATTATATTCAAATGAATCTGTAAGTTGCCCGTATCGACGCGTTTCATTCGGAGACAGAGTAAACTCTAAGAATGCATCGTCTTGCAACTGATAAGTGTACGTCATTGAAGCAAAAGGCTGAGCTTCATCGATAAGTTTGTCTCCTGGTAGCCCTGCCTTTTTTAGACTGTCGACAGAATTGAACCCTATATCAAGCTCTAAGCGGTGATTTAATGGGCCAGACGTGCGTTGTTCGTAAGCGCTTCGTTGCTGCTTAGAGAAAAATTCATTCGCTAAACTGACGCCAAATGAGACACCATCTTTGGTTGGTACTGCTGTGAACGCCATGTTTTCTGAAGCATAAGGCGAAATTAGATATTGGTTAACAAAGAAAGAAATACCCGCAGCCGCGAGTACATCATCTGCGTGGTGGCGGCGTCCATGCATACGACTCAAGCCAACAAATGAGGCGGCTGCGTAAGCCGGAATTCCCCATGCAGAACCATATCGACTTTGTAAAAACGCAGCCCCTGAAAATGCGGCAGCCGTATGACCTGATGGAAACGACATGCGACTACTGTCATTGGGGCGAGAGCGACCAACGATGTTTTTTGTACCATGAACAATCACCTGAGTCGCACCGACTGATAATGCTAGCTGCTTTGCTCCTTGAGGATCATCATGTAACCACGCAGCAAACAGACCAGTAACAGGAATAAGGATTTGAAGATGGTCTCCGGCTTCAACATACTCATCATTGACTGAGGTGTTGATGGCATTATTGCCCGCAAATGCAGGTGATAACGCTGCAATACAAAGAAGTGGACTAAGTAACTTTAATTTCGTTTTCATTGTGCTGACCTTAATTATGTAACTAATTATTTCAGCGGCAATACTAGAGAGAAATTAGTGATACTTGAAAATTGGTACTATCGGTTTTGTTAATAGGTGGAGCGAAGTTAGCTATTGTGCCCCAAGCGCTAGAGCACAATAACACCCTAATTAGATGGGAAAAACTGAGGTTTGTATCATCAAAAGATTGAGAGCACTGCTCCTGATGCACGCAATAGTGACAGAGCCTCAAACCGCACGCCTGACGGGCATAATAGAAACAATTAACAGATATGTGATGCCCAGAAATAACAATATTTCTGGCAGCACCCACCCAGGAACTAACACCATTGGGCCTAGAGCGGCACCTAAGGTCTGCGCAGCTAACGTAAAACGAATCACCACCTTAGCGTAACGTCCACTAGCTAACGTTCCCATGACCAGAGGTACGATTAAATTCCACAATAGCTGAAACAAACAGGTCGCAGCGATAAAGCTGTACATATTGTCGCCTGTCAGCATGGTAGAGACGACAAAACATTGCAGGCCAATCGCAGCGGTTAATATAAGGGGCTTCTTTCGATGCACAATTGACAACGTTGCCAAGATCGCGCCAGCCACACTAAATAAGGTGCCAACAGCAAACAGTGTTCCTTGGTCCCTTAGCTCAACATGATGAGTCGTCGCATAGCCACTCAACGTTGACCAAACCGCAGAGTGGGTCAACATGACCATTGCAATGGCACCTAAGCTGATACTAACCACACCATAATCGACTGGTTGTGAATTCTGCTCATTATCTTCTCCATCAACCCACATAGGTTTGAGCAAGAGTGTCGCACCAACCAGGGCGCCCAGAGCAAGAAAAAAGCTCCCTGAGCCCACATGCTCCATTAGGTTTGGCAACAATAAAAATAGCATTGCTGTGGTAAGCATTTGGATAGCAATAGCCCTGCCAAACGCAGCATCTGGGTTCTCTTCTCGCCCCAGCACCTCATAACTTCTGACTACAACCAACCCCGCGCAGACCCCAGCTATCGCTCTAAGGATAAAAAATAGGCTGACATCGGTAATCACGGCACTACAAATGTGGCAAAGACAAAGCAAAAGAAGGGCAGTGTTGTCATTGATTTTTATATGATAACGCGCGCAAAAAAAGTTAATTGCGCATGCAATAGCGAAACCCAGCAGTTCTGTTGTCGCTAAATAACCTAGTGTCACCGAAGAAATCTCTAGGTGTAAATCTATCGCAGAAAGATAGGAAGGAAGAATAGAGAAAACGCTGGCAGCTATGGCAAGTTTAATGCTCGCTGATAACCAGTAAGGAAGAAAAAACACGAAATGAGACTGTCCTAAATTCTGTGTAACTGTCTAAACTTAAAGCCTTAATGGCTAAGGATAGGCACATGGATAAGAAAGCACTTGAAGCTTTTGCTAAAGAAGCTGCAAAGGGAATTAAAACTCCCGATGACTTAACTGAGTTCAGCCAGATGCTCAAAAAGATCACTGTTGAGGCGGCGCTCAACGCTGAAATGGAAGAGCATCTTGGCTACGAAAAGCACAAACCCTCAAAATCCCAAAATAGCCGTAATGGAAAGAGCACCAAGCGTGTAAAAACAGAAGACGGCGAATTTGAACTCGATACCCCTCGCGACCGTCTTGGTTCTTTTGACCCCAAGTTAGTCAAAAAGCATCAAACACGATTTACCTCTATGGATGACAAGATCTTGTGGCTCTATGCGCAGGGCATGAGCACACGCGATATAGTGAATGCTTTTGACGAGTGGTACGGAGCAGAGATATCACCCAGCCTAGTTTCGCGCGTCACACATGCAGTGATGGAGGAAATCGTGGAGTGGCAATCTAGACCGCTTGATGCCATCTATCCTATCGTTTACCTCGACTGCATTGTGGTCAAAATCCGCCAAGACAAACGCATTATCAATAAATCGATCTTCCTTGCTTTAGGCATTAACACCGATGGTCAGAAAGAACTCATGGGCATGTGGATAGCCGAAAATGAGGGGGCTAAGTTTTGGCTGAGCGTTCTAACCGAACTCAATCAACGTGGCGTTGAAGATATTCTTATCGCTTGTGTCGATGGCTTGAAGGGTTTTCCCGATGCGATCAACACCGTCTTCCCGCAAACACATATTCAGCTTTGCATCGTCCATATGGTGCGGAACTCATTGAAGTATGTGTCTTGGAAGGACTACAAGGCGGTCACAGCCGACCTGAAGCGAGTGTATCGCTCTGCTACCGAAGATGAGGCTCTACTTGAACTGGAGCGCTTTGGTGAAGTCTGGGATAGCCAGTATCCGCAAATCTCCAAGTCTTGGCGCAATCACTGGCAAAATCTCAACACCCTTTTTAGCTACCCAGAAGATATTCGTAGAGCAATTTACACGACCAATGCAATTGAGTCCCTCAATAGCGTGATCCGCAAGGCACTTAAAAAGCGTAAGATCTTCCCGAATGATGAGGCCGCAACCAAAATGGTATATCTAGCAATCAAAGACGCCAGTAAGAAATGGACAATGCCTATTCAAAACTGGCGCCAAGCTATGAGTCGGTTTATTATCGAGTTCGAGGAACGCCTGGAGAAACACATTAACTAAACGGCAGTTACACAGAATCTGTTACAGCCTCCACGAAATGAACACAACCTTTTTGCTACATTTTAATAACAGTAACGCACAAATATCATTAATGAAAGTGCCTCTGTTGATACTCCTTTATCCCGTCATCCTAGTTTCGGTCACTGGACTTGCAAAACATATCGAAAATAATCTTTGAATGAATAAGTCAAATAGGAAACTTTTCCTCACTCTGAGACTAAAGCTAGCAGAAGGCCTCCTTGCCTTTTTCTCATCTCAAACATCATCCCCATGCATCATTCAGAAGCTCATCGGCGATTTCATCCTCAACCACACTATCAATGATTTCTCGCTCTACAATGGCTTCATCAAGGGAACGATCGATTTCATCATCAATGTAAGCGTCTTCTATATCTCGCATATCCCGTCTGCAACGCTCACGTTTTTCGACGCCATCAATCAAGCCATCTACCGCACCGGCAACCGCGCCAATGGCAGCGCCTCGTTGAGCCCCTTCCTTACCATCGACAATCGCCCCAAGACCTGCACCTGCAACGCCTCCCACAATGCCGCCTTCTAAACTATCCCCTACTATATGGTCACAGTAATCATCATAGCGAGAGTTCGCATGTGACTGGCACGCTATAACACTTAAACATGATATTAAAATTGGTATTGCCACTTTCATAACTTTCTCCATCAACTCATCTTAATGAGCTAATATGTCATGAGAGTATCGTTCATAATAATCAGGAAGTATCGACTTTACCGATAGTTTAAGGCCTGAGTGTTAGGCATAACATTGATGGAATAATGTTAATATGCGACAAAAGAATAGAATACTGTTGACCTAATAAAAATAAACAAGCGTTAAGAAGATAAGTGTTGCTGACTTCATCAATTTGACAGTTAGCAAATCTGCCCACCACCAATACGAATATCCTCTGGACAATCTATCGCGACCTGCGCCAACAAACGCAGTCCCGCAACAATCCTATCCAACGTCATTGTTGGCTGATTACCCTGCCTGTCCTGCTCAGGAAGAAGCGGTATATGCACAAAGCCATGAGGTACGCCCATACCAGACAAATGATGTTGAATACCATAAAACAAATGGTTGCACACAAATGTACCTGCGGTATTTGACACCTCACAAAGAATGTCGTTTTCTTGAAGTGCCTTGGTCATGGCTTTAATTGGAAGAGTAGAGAAATAAGCATCAGGCCCACCTTCAACAATGCACTCATCAATAGGCTGATTCCCCATATTGTCAGGAATACGAAAGTCATCAATATTAATGGCGACACGCTCTGGTGTAATCGCTGCCCGCCCAGCAGCTTGCCCTACCGTAATCACCACATCCGGTTTATGAGCTTCAATTGCCGCTGCAACCGTTTTTATCGATTCATAGCGAACAACGGGCACCTCACAAACAACAATCACACCGCCATTGATTTTGGTTTGATCAAGACAGCGAACCGCCTCAAGTGCTGGGTTTATAGTTTCTCCACCAAAAGGTTCGAAGCCTGTGATGAGTACTTTTTTCATTGGTTGCTTAAGAGAATATAGAGTGATAGAAACAGATGTTATCCCAACACCCAAAATGATGCTCTACAAATAGTGACTTACGATTGCCCTAATCCGATTGTGGTGTCGTTTATCCAACACTATGAATCCCCAGCTGAACTGTACTTTCAACCTATGAATTCCAAAATTACCTGTTCTTTGATTGTAACGTTTAAGGAATAAGTTAATTCTGAGCGCGTTACTCATGCCCTCTTCTGACATTGCTCTCTGCATCAATCAAACAACAATTCCCATCTTCATCTAGATTGTAGACCCGCAAAGTCTGAGCTATATCGGGATAGCGCCAAATTTCTACCCTAACCCCTGTCTCATCATAGTGAGACAAAATGGAGTCCTCATTTGGCTTGAGGCTCGCCATCAACTTATCGTATCGCTCAATCAAAGCATCTGAATATCCTAACCCAAGACGCCATATCGTCCCCATGGGTTCAGGCGAAAAACCATTCACTTGTTCTAAAGCCTGCGATAGTGCAGCCGCACAATTGAACGATTCATGCTTCGATAGCCCATCCACCAATAAAGCATGAGAAGCGCCATACAAATAGGCACTTAGATCCTCGATTCGACTGGACTTGATAGTGAGCACTTCAGACACAATAACGTGATACAACGCTTTATCACACGCACTGTCTAAATCTAGTTGAGTTAATAACGGGGCTAAATATTCAATTGCGACTCTCTTTAACTCTTGTGCGCGATTAGTATTTGCGGTCGCTCGTTCACCGCGAGGCAAATTGCAGTATAACCAATGATCAATCCCAAACGAATCAGCACCTTCAACTACTGCATGACCGACAGATATTCCGTCACACTCAAACCCGAAGCTATGGTTATGTGTTTCTGCCGTTACCCACTCTTGAACATAAAGGCCAAGATCAAAAAGGGGTACCATACGTGCCGTTTCAACCTTGGGATATTGCCGTTCAAACGCCTCAAGCAACTCAATCTGCAATTTTTGACTCTTAGACTTGGGCACTGAACGATACCTACGTAAATCTTGATAAATCGAGATTTCAAGTAGAATACGATACTCATTGAGAGAAATATTTGGGTAAGAGGGCTCAACAGTTTCAGCAACGAAGTCACAAAGTTCGACTTTTTTCTTCAAGGCTATCTCCTAAAGATGAATTGTATACCGAGCAAATATATTTGAACGGGTTGTTTATTGACTCACGATAGCTATTGCCGCTACCGGTCACTTTCAGCTTGCTGATATTGACGATACAACTCAGCATAAGCGAACATAAACGCCGCTAAATCCGCGATGGTTTCACAATCGCATAAATGCCCAGGTACCTCCTCTGGCTCCACAACTAAGTTCGCCTTGCTCGGCTCTTTCACTGCTCGTATCCCAAATAGTGATTCGAGATCGAATTGTAAAAACATAAACATAATTAAACCGCGATCCGAAATACCTCCAACCACATTGCCATCGTCATCCTGCCCACACCCAATCCGTCCATAAGTGACCTCCTCAAACGGTAAATCCAGTTCTTGTGCCCAAACATAACGCTCGACATCATCCACTAACCCGCTTTCTCTCGTTAGCAAGCTGGCATCGATGTTATAGTAGAACGCGAAAAAATCGATAAGATACGTTTCCAATCGTTTCACGTCCGTCACTTGCGTAAATCGAATCAAGGGGCATTTCTGCTGGAGTTCCTCATCGGTTAAATCCAGACCATCATAGCCAATATATGGCACGCAAGGGCGGGGGCGGCTCACTTTGAGATACTCTTCTTTTCCTTTGTGATCTGGCTGTGGGGGAATTGTATTAGACATAAGCTGCTCCATAATCAATACCGTTTGCTGAGGTGCATTATGCGATACCTAAATGCGCCGTGTAAGTCGGTATTTTGTGTGCATGTCGTGTAAATAGACATGCCATCAATTAATCACTTACGTGTCCGCATTACCAACCTATTCAAACGAATTCAAGGCAAACCGACAAGACTTGCGTAGTACTTAACGATGTACAACACCAACGATAGCTTTACCGTTTGTACTATCTATGAAGCGAGGCTAAGCGCCAGTATCACCGATTGGACCATCCGTGTATCGTGCTAGAAGAATTGCAGAGCCATTTAATTTAGCTGGGAAGGGGCCATAACATACGCAAAATTACTTACTAATCTGTTATCGCCTTATGAATCTACTCACTAAGTTCTTTCACGACTAGCTATAGGCTTGCCAAAGACTTCATCAAATGCAAGCTCTGCGAGCACTCTCACTTTCTGAGAACTCCCATTCATGTTATGAACAATAACCATCCATTGACTATTATCATTGCTCTCATCAAGGTTTAATCCATTATTTTCATCTACCTTTAAACAAGCAGCCCAAAACGGTTCATAAAAGCCTTTGTTTGCATTCTCTGGTTTACTTAAATAATTCCTTTTCCTGTGTTCATAGTCTTCTTTGTAGCGTCGATTAAATAAGTGACTTTGAAGCCGCTTTTTCGTTGTTCTGCATTCACCCCGATAAATAGCTTTAAGACCCTCTACCGTTGTTAAAAGGCAGTTATTCCCATCGATTTCTGCATCAGTGAAAATTATATAGAACCCTTCACCTGATAAAACCTCGTTAAGAGCAGACGCGCTTGTAATAATATGCTTCTCAATTTTCACTTCGTTGGGGAATTTGTTTGGTACATTGCCATCCACATAGATAGCCTGAAATGCATCTACAAACTTATTTTTCACCTGCTGATTCACGACTTCAACAGCACGTTCAATATCTTCCTTCATTGATTTAACATCGTACATACTCACCTCTATAAAATTCCACCAACACTTGTGTTCGACAGCTGATAAAAATACTACGTTCTCATCAACATGAAACGTCATCTAATGACCCTAAAACTAACCATTAGTTGTTAGTTGATTGCACCTTGAATCCTTCCTTCACTCATTCCCCATCCAATACACCCCATCGTCAAACCCACCATTAGCATTGCGTTTGCGTTCCGCTATCGCAAGAAAGTCCTCTAATGCATAACCTTTGACCTTCGCCAGAGCAATAATCACTTCATACATATCTGCCAATTCTTCCACTGCTTTAGCTGTATCGGTTTCAGATTGGTACTCTTGCAATTCTTCAACTAGCTTTGCATCTAGCGCGTCAACTAATTCAGTATCTTCGAGCGTCTTTATGCGTGGCGTTTTTCCACTCTCGCGGATGATTTGTGGAATATTATCCCTCACTATTTTTGCCATGATGCTGTCCTATCTGTTGGCTCGCCAGTGACCATTGAATCCTTGTAATACTGCCATTTCAATCAATGATTCAACCGTTGTCTTAAGTTTCTTTTCAACATTATCTTTGTGCATTGAAAGTTCAGTTTCTGAACATTGTAGTCCCATCATCCAGTCTTCAATTACTGCTTTCTTCTTATTTGCTTGAGCAAAGGCAATAAAATGCATTTGAGCATCAACAAACGATCGTAAGTAGTGATCAGACGGAATTGAATTGTTCTTAGCGCTGTTCACGCTTGATGTAATCGGAATTAGATTCCAATGCTGATCATGGCCGACGTAACTCCAAGGTACAAAGTGATCGAGTTCATAATTGTCTACCTCAATAGGGTCACCCGTAAACAAACACTTTAAACCGTGCTGCTTAATGTACTCATCCCAAATTTTACGTTGCTTAGTCAATGATTCACGCTTTAGAGGTGCAGAAATTTTGTTAGGAATTGCCGGAGTATTTGGATTTCGAGTTTGCAAGTAGCGAATGAACTCTAATTCAGCCCAGCTTTTTACGATGTAGTAATTTCGCTTTAAGTAACTGGCCCATGTTGGATGTACGATCACAGCTTTGGGAGTCGGTACGCCATCTATCTTATAAATCGGCTTATCTAGATCAAAACGTTCATTTGATAGGTGCGCTATTTTTTTATTTACGCTGTTCTCACAAGAGCTTTTCAGGCTGTGTTCTAGAAATGGCCTAATGAGGCGATACACCACATATTGGCTGAGTTTCTTCGTTACCTTATCATCACAGTGTTCATCAATTTGAGCTTTAGCCAAAGCAAGTTGTTTCTTGGCACTACCATCAGAAAGAAGTGAACCACAACCTACCTCATCCAAAATCGAAGCTGTCTTGTCCAAAACACCAAAACTCAGTAGAAAATACTTTGTCGGATACAAAGACATCAACAGCATCTCTTTGACAATTACTTTAACGTCAATCACCACTTCCTGCGTATCTTCTGCATGTTCCAACTGCTTTATTAAAGCCATGAAAAACAGGTATTTATACGAGTTAGTTGTACTCTTAAACAGTGAGGTCAACGCACCTATATTGAGCAGTTTGTGTTGGGGCAGCATATAAAGAACCTATCAGCAAAAACTATCAATCCAACATGTCTCCAAAGTTGAATTAATGCTTTGTTTTTATTGGTTTAATAACTTACCAAACACTAACACGACCCTACTCGTTTCTCTAGATTAAATCCCTATACAACAAAGGGATTACAGAAAATTGTGATTTTGCCCATTCATTAGAATGTCATCGCCAAACCACTCAGCGATGACACCTCCCCCTAACCTACAACTCCCCTTTCCAAGCTGTCACTAACTCACGCATAATCAACTGCCGCTTTGGGGCTTTATCACAAAACACATAGCTCTTCCCACCGCAGGGTAAATAACTGATCTTCACAGGATTGATGGAGTTCGCGTTATGGATCATTGCTTTTAACGTGACATGTGAGGCGATATTCAAGCTCTTCATGAGCTGTTTATCGGTTCTTGGGTTGGGAAAGGCACGGCATAACTCATCCAGTATCTCTCGATGTCGGCCTGATGTGCCGGTGATCATTTGGCGTAGAACCTGTTGTGCTTCTTTTCGGGTAAATGCGACTCTCATGATACTTTACTCCCCCTTCCAGCTTTAACGATCGCTGCTATTCGAGCCTCAATTGGGTGTTTTGTCGGCTTTTTAATATACTCTTCGCGACAGATGTCAGAAATGGACTTTGGTACGGCTTTCGGTTTTGGTTTTGCTCGCTGATTTGCAGTGTAGGCACTGGACGGTGCCTTGTGAGCATCAGAGCGCTGATTGCGCACAGGCGGTGTCGGTTTGGTTTGAGACCCTTGCGCTCGGTGAGCGCGATATAACCAATGGTTCACAAAGTAGCGTATCGATTTTGCAGACTTTCGTTTTTCAGGATGAAGCATCAACCACTGGCGAATAGATTCAAGCTCATGAAGAATATCTATCGTCGGGTATTCCTGCTCTAGTGATTCAACGAAATCTCGCCCGACTCCAACCTCTCCGTCTAGGCTCGATAGTGTGGTGACCACCGTGTCACTGTGACCTAGTATATGATTTAATTCAGTATATTTATTATTATTTTTATTTGAAGTACTGATTATGTCGGTCACTCTGTCATCCTTGTGAGTCGTTTTGAGAGCCTCTTCATGACTCTCTGACACACTGCTATTTGGCTTGATGTATCGTTCTAGATTGAGTTGATACAGGTTGCTCGATTGCACACCCTGTTTATCAAAACGATTGGTTTTGGTGAGAATGCCCATCTCAAACAAAATTGTTAGATGTCGCTGAACAGTGCGAATTGAAATGTCACATTCACGTGCCAAGCAGTGGTGCGATGGATAACACGCACCGCGTTGGTCCGCTTTGCTCGCGAGTTGTATCAAAATGAGTTTGGTGATGGGAGAGCCTGTTGAGACTTGTGTTGACTGGAGGAGCAGTTGAATTGCCATAACGAAATTCGGTTCCTTTGCTATTATATCGCCTATATGGATACAACACTTCTGCCAAAGTGAAATAGTGAACACGCGATGTTTTCACTACTGATATTATTATTTCCAATGGCACCTGAAACATTTATGTAACAATACATAATTCTGTCGTGAAAAGTGATAACCGCCTCTAAAAATATGCATACTTATGCTTATTATCATTTCTCTTCGATTTCACCTTGCCCTTTCTCTGTTAACTTGCCCGCTCTGAATCACTCATGAGGAGGCGTTTTGGTATTAGGGTATTTAAGCTCTCTGTATTGGGGAAAGCGCTGCAGCGCCATTCCCTACTCACTCGATGACGAAACCATAATTTGGCTCTCTATCAAGGCAGGTAAGCAAGAGCCACTCGGGTATAGCGTATTTTACGTTTTTTATGTTCAACCAACGCAACAGCATGTTCAGGCGCTGCTTCAATCACTCAATCAATCACACCTTAAGGAATGTGAACAGACAGGCGAAGAAGTGCTTATGACAGCGCTTGAGAGATTCGAATCATACCTATTGGCTCTTATTGCACAGGAGGTAACATCATGAAACGCATCACCATTCACTGCACCGCAACACCCGCGACCATGCAAGTGACAGCCGATAAAATTCGCCAGTGGCATCTGGCAAGGGGTTGGTCAGACATTGGTTATCACTGGGTGATTGGCCGCGACGGCAAGGTAGAGACTGGCCGTTCAATGCAACGCACTGGCGCGCATGTTCGTGGGCATAACCGAGACAATATTGGCATCTGCTTAGTCGGTGGGGTGTCTAAAGAGTTCGAGCCAGAAGATAATTTCACCCCTGAGCAATTCAAAGCATTAGCAACGCTCATACACACTTTGCGCCATTGTTACGACATTGCCCTTGATAAGGTACAAGGGCATCACTTTTATCATCCCCACAAAGCATGCCCATGCTTTGATGTGAACGCCTTTCTTAACACCTCCCCTTCCCTTAACAACGATTAACTTAAGGATGTGACTTTGACCATTTGGCAACGAATCTTTGGCTCTTCTGAGCTGCTCAATCAAGGCCTAAACACCATAACCAAAACAGGAGATGCGATGTTTTTTACTGATGAAGAGAAGGCACAATACAAGCTGTCACTCCTCAAGGCTTATGAGCCGTTCAAGCTGGTTCAACGTTCGATTGTATTGCTGTTCACCGTGCCTTATGTGTTGCTGCACTCGATTGTGGTGTTAGGGTGCATGCACGGTTATGACTGGAAGCCGATCAGCGAGATGATCAATGAGGCATTTGGGTATCCGGTGCTGGCGGCGGTGGGGTTGTATTTGAGTGGTGGGGTGTTGCTGCGTAAGCGTACGTAAAAAGACTAACATTGAACAAAGGCACAATTACGAAGGCTACTTAAAATTGAGTAGCCTATCGCTAAAAAACCAACTAAGTCACTGTTTAGTAAAAACTTAACCTTTAATATGTTATAAGAAATCCAATAATCATAAGCCAAGGAAGCGATATGAAGGGTATAGTTAAATCCTACAACAAGGATAAAAAGTATGGGTTTATCAACGGTAAGGACGGAAAGAGCTATTTCTTTCACATAAGTGATGTGCCTCATAACCAACAC
This sequence comes from Vibrio agarivorans, assembly GCF_030409635.1. Lineage (NCBI taxonomy): Bacteria > Pseudomonadati > Pseudomonadota > Gammaproteobacteria > Vibrionales > Vibrionaceae > Vibrio > Vibrio agarivorans. Next base: position 963,616 of record NZ_JAUFQF010000001.1, read on the forward strand.
TCTCAAGTAGACAATGGGTGCCATCTAGACTTCGACCCAACGCCCACCAGCAAAGGGGATGCTGCAAAGAAAATCCACGTTGTTAACACTTTTCCCGCCCTCTATTTACCAGAGCTTCAAGTCTTAAGAAACAAACAACCTAAAGGGGTTTTACTGCACACCGAATCGGGACGAACACGCTTTTTTAGAAGCCCTGACGATGCCAAAAACCGCTTGGTCGCAATCGCCAAAAATGCTGGAGCGAACCTGGTGCATGATGTCAGGCTCAACAAAAGCACTTGGAGTGAAGGAAACTACAAATACTCCATGTTTCAGGCAATCGGAAAAATCAGCGTCTGTGCATTTGAAAATAAAGTCTTCAATCAACGTGAAGCCGATGCAATCACCGAGAGTGTGAAAGCGAATGCTTTGCAAATTCACACCAAGACTAAAATGGCGCTGACAGAAGAGTATGGCGAACTCGAAAGGCAGGGAAGCCAGAGCTTCACTGGTGTTTTCTTCTTTATCGCATTTATTGTCACTGCGTTCTTAATCGCTTATGCGTGAGTGAATAGCTGCGCTGGTGAACTGGACTGTCCTTTGGTTCTGGTGAGAAAAGGCACAGCTGCGGGTTACCAGAAATTAGGGTTCCCCTTGTTAGGTAGTCCAACTAAGCCATTGTTTAATAATGGTTAAACACTATAGCTTAATTGGACTGTCCTTTTGTTTTCTCTCGTTCCATTAATTAGAACCTCGCATGATATTCGCTAATGCAGGTAAAATAAGAATATTCATTATTCCTATTTTACACATTATCGCTTTGTTGAGGAGGTGTTGTAATTACCGTCAACGTATTCGCAACCACTTGATCACCAAGCACGAAAAAACGGGCTCCAAACTCCAAAACATCAAGCAAGCAGTGAGCGGTGGCTGTCAAGTAAGCGTCTCGTTCATCTCGATTGAACCAGAATCACTGCGCAATACGATTGAAGAAGAGCTAATCAAGAAATATAGCCCTGAATGGAACAAGGTCGGGAGATAAGTTAGCCAATTAAGACTCGAGACACAAAGAGAGTACAAGACTGCCCTCCCCCTTTATCGCCAAACTCATGTGATCGAACAAGTCAAAACAAGGGGGAGCTGGAGGGGGTTGCGAGCGCCCAAGCCCCTACTTCTGATTAAACCCAACATTAAATTGCTGAGCGAATGACAAGCACTCATTGCTGATATTGTCTTGGGCTCTGGCGGCGGCTTCCCACATCTCGACCTTCTCCGAGAAAAAATCAGAATAAAGAAAATTGCCGTACTCTTTTTCGCCGTGATTTAACACCCCTTCAATCATGAACTCAGTGACATAGAGCCCACGCTCTTCACACACAGTGGTTAAGCCGATTAGGGATGCCATGGCATTGATAGCAGAATTGTCTACGCCAATAATGTAAGACACTTGTGGGTCTTCGGCTTGAGCTACACTCGCAACCAAAGACACACAAAGTAGAGGTAAGGAAAATCGCATTGGATAACCGTTTGTTGAGAAGTTAGAAAAACGGCACACCCAAACGCTTAGGCATGCCAATGCAAATCACGCACTTGCCGCGTTCTTCGCAGCACGCTTCTTGGCCGCTTCGGCTTTTTTAGCGGCTTTGGCGAGAGCTTCAGCCTCTTTGCGTGCCTCGGCAATGCGCTCTAGCAGTTTGTCGGCGGGCTCATCGGTTGGGTCTTGTTCCACCAATTCACCACGGAAGGCTTTTGCCAAGATGCTTTGGGTGAGATTGTCTACTCGCGCCTGCGCTTTTTTTACTTGTGTTTCGATGGTGTCAGCGAAAGCGAAGTATTGGTCGACTAGGCGAACGATTTCTTTTTGTTCTTCTACGAGTGGAAGCAATACCGTCATTTGATATTGCGCACTGATTGAAATAAAATCTCTTGTTGTCTGCGTCTTAACCTTGTTTACTTGGTTCTTGTATTGTTGAGATCGTAAATATATAGCCAAGTATCGCGGAAGAACGAATGCCTGGTTTAGCCGATAATAGGTTGTCTGTGGGCTAAGTATACATTCTCTGTCAGTTACCGAAACACGACCAACACTTCCTTTATGTGAATAAATTACATCCTGTGGTTCTGCAAACCCTACTTTTATTTTAGATAGTGGCTCTCCTTTCAGTTTAGGTGCACCTTCAAAATCAATATGCCCTTTATCGTTCATTTGTGCTGCAGTTATAAATGGGATTCCATCATCAACGAACTCTGCAGACTTCGGGTGATTTGCACCATGATTCCCATCTTTAACATCACTTATAACAGCAAGTTTCAGCAATCTAGCTACTGACTCTACACACCACTGTTCTGGTATTTCTTGCTTAAGCAGATCTTCATCAATAGAAACATTATCTGGAACACCCCGGCGAGTTTTTGCATTTGGCTGTAAGGAGAGTATTGGTTGTATCTTTCCCGACAACCAACGCGTTCTAAAACCTTCCGTCAACTTCCCCGACACCGCAGACGCAAGCACAGATTGGCGGAAGCGTTTTAGGAAATCTGGAATGCCATCTAGGCGGGCTTTGATGGTGTCGACCTGTGCCAATACCTCATCGAGTTTTTCAACGATGCGTTTCTGTTCGGCTAGTGGGGGAAAACACACATCAATACTTTCGATTCCCGAAGCAGAAATATTTGGCTGCGCTCCACCATATGCGATATCAAGTATTGTCGGAGAAAGATACTTAATCAAATGATTGCGAAATCCAAGATCACTTAATTCAGGTGCATTGAGCTTTAAATTACCGACTCGTTGATTCTGATATGCGGGTGTACTTCCCCCATAAACACCTATCTTACCTGTTGTCGCACCCGACATTGCAACTAAGAGGTCTCCTTTGGCAATTTCAAATTCTGATACTGCAAGCTCAGTTGGAACATGATTTGCTTTTTCATCAGAGGCAACAGTGCCATTGATATCGGAGATTCGAATGACAGGAACCGTCATATTAGATGGCTCGCTATAGTCTTTACTCTTAAAGGCAAAACCATTTCTCAGGTGAATATAGCCACCTAGTTTGGCACTAGCCCAACCCTTCGGCAATTCACTCATTACTCAGCCTCCGGCTTTTCAGCCAAGCCAAACGCTTCTTCAAGTAGCTGCTTTTGCCCTTGTGCTTCATCATTCGCGCCGAGTGCTTGCATCAGTTGGTAAATTTCAGACATGGCTTCGGTCAGCTCTGCCATGGCTTCCCCTGCTAGTACTTCTGGCTCTGGCAGGTTTTCTGCGCTGGTGGCTTCGAGATCTTTTAGCCAAGAGATATCTAGGCTGTCACCTTTTTGGTCACGAATGTAGTCACGGCTGAATTTGCGAAAACGCGCATTTTCGATGACGTATTCTACCGCTTCTTCACCTTCAGCAAAGATGTTGCCTAGGGTTTCGTAAACACCTTCCTCACGAGGTGATTGGCCGTTTTTGTCTGCGCCATACGCATTGATGAATGCTTCAAAGTGCTTTTCTGTCAGTGGGGTACGTTTACCAAAGCTGTTCATGTTGGTACGCATATCGAATACCCATGTCTCTTTAGTGCAATCCTTGTCTTGAGTTGGGTTCTCTGGCGTGCCTTTTTGGAAGAACAGCACATTGGTTTTCACGCCCTGTGCGTAGAAGATACCTGTTGGCAAACGCAGGATTGTGTGCAGGTTACACTTGTCCATTAAATCTTGGCGAATACGCGTACCCGCGCCTGATTCAAACAACACATTATCAGGAATAACGACAGCGGCACGGCCGCCCGGTTTCAAGTTGGTGTAGATGTGCTGCATAAACGCCAACTGCTTGTTTTGCGTCATGTGAGTGAACTCACGGCTCACGCCAGCACCCTTTGCGCTACCGAATGGAGGGTTGGTAAGAATGACGTCTGCCGCTTCTAGGTTTTCACCATCACCACTTAGGGTGTTACCGAGCGCGATTGGGCCTTCGCTATCTTCTTTGCCTTCAATGTCGTGTAGTAAACAGTTCATCAGTGCAAGACGGCGTGTTCCTGAGACCAACTCGATGCCTTGGAAAGCGCGGCGTTGTTGGAACTCTTGCTGTGGCGTGGTGAGATCTTCGTGATCATCGGTTTCTTCTTTGATAAAGCGGTCTGCTGAAATCAAGAAGCCTGCTGTGCCTGAGGCTGGGTCTTGAATCACTTCGCCATGTTGCGGCTGAATAAGCGCGGTCATGGTGTCAATCAAAGGACGTGGTGTGAAGTATTGCCCTGCTCCAGATTTCGTTTCGCCCGCGTTCTTCTCTAGCAAGCCTTCATACATGTCACCAAAGTCTTCACGGCTTGAACCATACCAATCCAGCTTATCCATGCCATCAATCAGCTCTTGTAGGTGCTTTGGCTTATCAATATTGGTGTTCACGTTGGCAAAAATCGCGCGCACAATCGAGTGCTCATCATCCCCAAGCTCTACCAGCATCTTGCGGTAAAATTGCAACTGGTCGAGTCCGTTTTTCGCCTTCAAATCGCCCCAACGCATCCCCTGTGGCAACAGCTCGCGTTTGTCTTCCAGCTCGTCACACATTTTGATGAACAGCAGTGACGCAAGCTCAGTAACGTAATCTTGATAGGTGATGCCGTCATCACGCAATACGTTACACAGGTTCCACAGTTTTCCGACGATTTCATTAGTATTCATTCTTTCTTCCTTTGCACTGGCGAATGAGCAAGGCGTGCTCTATTGCCAGTAAAACAAAGGGACTGGCTGAGCCAATCCCAAAAATTGCTCAAGTGCCTGCTCGTTATCACCGTTCAAACGGTTACGCAGACTCACCCCAAGTGGCATCCACAAGGTCTTTCATGATCAGCTCTAGCTGACCATCCAGCTCTTTATCCGCTTGCGCCTTGCCGCCCTTGGTTCTTAGGGTGCCCACTTTAAACGATTCATCGTTTAATACCAGATCTTCTCGCATCTGATTAACGATACGCTTTAACCAACGATTTTGTGGTTTCGTCAGCTTATAACGCGCAGCGATGGTTTCTTGTGCGGTGGCGAGTCGTTCTTCAAACGGAATCAACGGGCTACCAATGGCGGCTTGGCGGATCAAACCGATGATACGCGCTGCCACATCCTCTTGCTTAGCGGCCTTGCGAGCTTGCAATAAGGTTTGTTCGTTAAACTGACGCGTTTCTAGCTTGGTCATGAGTGCCACCAGATCTGCCTTAGTGAGATCACGCGGGCGATTGACCACAATATCTAACGCCGATACTCGGTTTTGGTTTTCACGTATATAGCGCTCGAAGGCCGCCAAGTAGTCTTCTGGCTGCTCATACTCGCCCCAGTTTTGCGTCACAGTGACCTCACCGACATCGCCTGCATAGATAAGCGGCGCACGTTCACCAAAGTTGATCGCTTGACGCATGGCAGGTTCACGGTTAAGAATCCACGGGTTGTCTTTGAGTGCCTTCGCTGCGGCTTGTGGCCCCAACTGGTGCAGGTGCTTAGGCAGTTGCACCGCCCCTTCTAACTCTGGGAAGTTATCTTTCACCAAGGCATCTAGCTGGTTCATCTCTGCCGCTACACCCTCTTTTTCAAGCTTAAGCTTATCGGCTTTCTTCAAAGTACGGCTCAGTTTGAGGGTAAGCGCATCCAACGAGTGCTGTGCAAAACTGTTGCCATCGTCTTGGATCGTTTGATTGGCATCTGGGCTTGCCATCTCTTCGACCAGTTGCTCCATAGACACACTTGGCCGTGTCACCACTGGCTTCATGAGTTTGTCCGCACCGAGCTGCTCGATGGTCTTGGTGAGGTTGACGGCATCAAAGATACGGAAGGTTTGTTTGTTAATTTCATCACAGGTGCGCGTTGCACGGCCTTTCATCTGCTCATACAGAATGCGGCTCTTCACTTGACGCAGGAACACGAGGTTGCAAATAGAACGTACGTCGATACCCGTGGTTAATAGATCAACCGTCACTACGATGCTCGGCAAACGCTCTTTGCGGTAACGGGTGATCAAAGATTCGATCTGTTTGCTGTCACCGCTGGCAGATTTGCCTGTGATTTTGATGATGGCGTCATCCACTTCATCTCCTAACACGTCACGATAGGTTTCACGCAGCATGTTCACCACTTCATCGGCGTGCAGGTCGTTGACACAGAAAACCAGCGTTTTTTCTGGTTTGGTTGGGTCGATGTATTCTGGCAAGGCGTTACAAACTGCGCGGTTAAACTCTGGTACCAGCACTTTGCGGTTAAAACCTGAAATATCGATATCGAGATCTTCCGGTAACACGCCTTCAATGATCTCACCATCCACCAACTGTTCAACACTCTGCCCTTGAGCAAACTGTACGCCTTCGCGTGATAAATCAGTTTCAATGATGATCGGCGGCTCTTGGTCGACGAGTCGCCCATCAAGCACCGCTTGATGGAAGCGGTATTCATAAATCGGCTTACCAAAGATCTTCACGGTGTTGGTCGCAGGCGTTGCCGTTAAACCAATCTTCACCGCATCAAAATAGTCTAACACTTGACGGTATTTGGATTGGTATTCGGCTTGGTCACGGAACAGCATTTCAGCCTCAGTTTGCTCCGTATCTTCGTTGTAGCCTCGGTGTGCTTCATCAACAATAATACAGTCGTACATACCCGGAGTGAGTGGATTGTTCTCGCTTTGCAACATCAAAGACAGAGATTGCACCGTAGCGATTTGAATCCATGGCTTATCGCCCGCTTGGTCGGTCTTCTCTCCCAACTCATACAAGTTGTAGTGATCCGCTAACGGCATTTGGCGAATGCGGTACTCTTTAAATGAGTTGACCGCCTGAGTGCCTAGTGAGCGTCTATCCACCAAAAATAGGGCATTGCGGCAAAGGCCTGAGGTCAACAAACGGTACATAGTTGCGCCCGCAACACGGGTTTTACCTGTGCCTGTTGCCATCGCTACCAGCATGGTTTCTTTACCTGCTTCTAGCGCATCTTCAACCGCAATCACCGCCGCTTCTGACGGTTTGAACAGGTCGAGCTCTTTGCGAGAGTGCTCATCTAGCCATTTCAGCGCTTTGGCGCGATCTTTCGCCATTTTCGCTTTCAAATCTTGCGGCGAGTGGAACGCACTTAATACTCGTTGTTTTGTGCCATCAGCATTAGCAAACCAGATGCCACTTTGGCTTTTGACTTGCTGTAGGTAGTCTCGACCATTGGCGCTGTATATAAACGGAATGGATTTTAACTTATCTTCTTCACGCAATGTGCTGTTGGCAGCTTGATACGTTGGCGCTTCGTCTGCCACTTTGTTTAAGCTCAAGGTTTTACGCTTGGGTGTCGCCACAACGCCCTCGTCACCCACAACTGTGAGTTCATGCTCTTTGGCGTATTCTGTGTATGGGAAGTGCTGTGCGTAATCTTGTGCTTGTGGCAAGGCATCTTGCACGCTCAATGCTTTTTTCTTGGCTTCAACGATGGCGACGGGTTGCAGGTCGATATACAAGATGTAATCGGCTTTACGTTTGACGCCATCAGCATCAGAAACCCACTCTACTTCTGAGATCGCGAGGTTGTGCCCTTTCTGTGGACGTGTGCCTTTGCTGTGTTTGAGGTTTTCACTGTCGACTTCCCATCCTGCTTGACGCAACTGTTGATCGATGATGAAGCGCGTCTCTTGTTCTGTCAGTTCAAACTTGGCTTTTTTCAGCTTAGTCTCGAACTCAACGACTTGCTGTTGCTGTTCAGTTTCTGACAAGGCTTCGAACTCGGCATTTTGCTGAGCAATTTGTGCTTCAAGCGCCGCTATTCGATCCTGTGCTTGTTGTTCAGTTTCGCTTTGGCGGCTTTCTAGAATGGCGATGTAACCATTAAGGTCAACGATCTTATTCTGCTTGAGAGAAATCGCTTCTTCCGTTGTAGCCGCTTGATCACGAAAGGCTTTGAGCTCTTGTTTTAACGCAGCCAGTTCTTGTCGCTCTATGTTGGCACTTTGCGGCTCGGGAAGAATAAACTCAGGCTTCACCGCCATATGCTCGCCTGAGCGAAGCTTATAGAACCAGAAGGCTATGTGATGGGCCAATGCTAATGCGAGTTTCGCGTCGTTGAGGTCGTTATGGTTTTTGTGTGCCGCCTTGTTACCCAAGGTACGAATGCGATGGAAAGCGCTGATCAAATCATTGTTAATGAGTTTGCTATCACGTAAGGCGTTGATCAAATCAACCTGCTGTTCTGGCAAGGTTATCTTCATGCTTAGCGCGATAGTTTGCGCGCACATTTCTCCAAACAGACGAAGCTTAAACATCGTGATGTTCGGGTCTTGATGAAGATTTTGCTCAGCTGACAACAGAGCGTTATACATGTTTTGATCGATGCTACGAAGAAAATCAAAATTCGATTTGTTCACTGTTACTTCCCGCCGCGTGACATAGTGTTAAAGTCGTTGTTGTGAGTTGTGTTTATAACAATAACGATACGCTAACACAAGATTGTATTCCTGTAGGAATATTAACTATTACCAATACAATAAAGCTACATTTATGCTCGCAAATTTTAAAGCGTTTAAAGCTAATGTAGGTATCATTTCGCGACATCAGACGCTTTTTAGTTTTGCCAACCCTCACCTCTACAGAACTGACTACATACACTCTAGGTCTAACTAAAAAAAGCCAAATTGGTCAGCATCACGCCAGAATGTTACTACCTTGTCAGCAACGCGTGCACACGTGTAGCCTCTGTCTCTAACTTCCATCTGTATCAAATGGGTTTGCACTAAGGCAAGATAGCCCGCGACCGCGCTTTCATCTGCATGTTGCGCAAGGCGCATCACGTTTTCTTCATAGTCTGAATATTCATAGAGCATTTCTTCATCCGTTTCAGGACCGTCATAAACCCCGATTGGGTCCCAATCTTGCAGCAGCGCTTGTGAGACAAAATCACGAAACAATGCGTGCTCTATCACAGGGGGATAGGCGTTTAAGCCATTTTCTATGTGGCTATAAATTCCGCGACTGACTGAACTAGAAGACTCTGGTTTACCCTTAAAAAGGAAGTCTTGTTCATTTAAAATTGGCTCATCCTCTTCACGCTCGTCGTCTATCCATGTGCATAATGCTACAAGCGGCACACCTTGTTTCGCAGCACTGAAATCAACACAAGCTACATGGCGGCTCAATAGCGATGGGTATGAGCTTGGTGATAACGTATAGTGACCAATCACCGTAGGCACTGGAATTGGGCCGTCATATGATGGGTTATACTCGTCCATTGCACGACGTGGCAGTGGCAAATCGGGGATAAACGCTCGTTGGTCTTCACTGACAACAGCAAGGTCTCTGTAGGTGGAGGCGGTATCTTTCCACCACGCGATTCTGATGCTGTCGCGCTTGTGGCCATTGCGATCGATGAATGATTTTCCATCGGGTAGCTTGAGCTCTGGGCCTTTAAGCAACACTTCGATTATCTTAAATAACTCATGGCTTGGATCGAACGCGCAAGGCCAAAATTCCTCTTTGAGTGAGTTATCACTGTTGAGGTATGTTTTTAGCTTACTTATGCTTGGTTGGTGCCAGCAGGCGTGAATAGCGTTAAATGTCCCGAAGTTGGCAAACAAAGGCAACGATTTGAACCATTCTATCCAAGCGAGATGCTCCTCGCTCCCCTCTCCGACTTGAGTTAAAAAGCCTTGGTGCTGCTCGCGGTTTTTATCTGAATGTGGACGGCAATAGTCGCCGTTATTGTTCTTAAGCATCCAGCCAATCGCATTAAACTCGTGGTTACCAAGCAGACAGATCGCCCTCTTCTTAGCCACCAGATCTCGCACATAATTGAGCAAAGCTAGGTGATCGACTTCTTCATTAATGTCGTTATCGATAAGGTCCCCAACAAAAACAAGTAAAGGATCTTCTTGATCGTCCTCATTCCATCCAACTGTGGTTAAAAAGTCTTGCAACTTATTGTAGCAACCATGCACATCACCGATGAAAAGCTGTTCATTGCTATCAAAAGTTTGTCTGAATTGTATGCCCGCTTCCAAGTCTTGGGCTCGGCGCGTCAGTTCCGGTAGCATGTCGTCAAGCCACGTTGGCATATGGAAGGCTCCACCAGACATACCGCCTCGATTTAACCCCTCGATATAGAACACGATGTCAATATCGCTCGGTGGTTCAAGTTCACCATCACATTCAAACGTTCCTTCTACTTGATAGGTAGCCTGACCCTGTTCAAAGAGCGTTTTTACGAATTTAGTGAGCTTTTCTTCCGTATCTTCAGGTAAGGAGCCATCGTTATTGTGGTAGAACGTCAGATAGTCATCTATCGGAAACTGGTAGTGAGCATAATGGTTTTGGTGATAATAACTAATGTTGCCACTCTTTAGTTCTTGAAGCAGGCCATCAACAAATAGTTCTTGTAGTGTTGTGTTTATCCATGTCAGTAGTTCGGCAGCTGAATACTCAAACTCCTGCTCGGCTAAACGTTCGTTGAGAATGTCCCAAAAGGCAGAGTTGCCGCGTAGGCCATAGTTTCTTAACGGGTGAAAGAGGATATTGAGATGGTTTTGGGTAATTTTTGCCATGTTTGAGTGCTCGCTGTATCAATCGCTATCAATCGTCGTTTAATTCATTGGAGTTAGTCAGAGGGTCGAGTGATGTAGCCACTCAATTAAATATCCATCCAATAGAGCCACATGCCATAATCATCAAAATTCAGCGTTTGTTGCCCTTGAACTTCTGTCGTGATTTTACCGTCACTACTAATGGTTGTAGTGGAGGATGGCGAGTGGCGGATAACGATTTCGTCCTCGTCTTTAATCACTTTAAACCATCGCTGCTCTTCGGTTAAATAACTTACCACTCGCTCTTTTATACCTTGCGCTTTATTACTACCAGCCATTCATTCACCCTATTTATTTCTATTATATTGACTTACTTCATATTAACTTATTTTAAGTTGTTTTCTCTGTGTGATTTTTGAAAATAAAAGCCGCTTCACCAAGAAAATGACTAAGCCCACTTTATTTATGCTTAACTTCATTTACGCTTAGCTTTTTTCGCCAATTTACGTTTACGCTTGTTTTTTTCTTTCTCTGCCGCGTTCTTCTGCATTTTTCCTTGGCTCGTAAAGCCAATTTTCTTTAATACCGCTTTGCCTTGAGTGCTATTGATAAACTCGCGAGCCTCAGCGTGCCCCGCATCCGCTGCTTCCTTGAGCAAGGTTGGGATCGGCTTGGGCGTTTTAACGCTTTCTCGCTGTTTAAACTTCTCTGACGCTTGGCTCAAAGCATGCTTGACCATGGCATAGTTAATCTCAGCCGCTTCAAGTTCATTGCTTGTTTGACTGATCGCGCGGTGATAGATGTCGTTCATCAGGTCGTAATGTGCTGTGCTGACGGAAATTTGTTGAAATAAACGCAGCTCTACTTCTAGGTAGCTTGGTACGCAAGCATAGTTATCCGTCATCTGTGTGAGTACTTTTTCGACGTCAGACTCGGCATAAATGCTCAGGTCTACATAGGCTTTGAAGAAGCCAATCCCAGGGGCGCGTCTTGCCTGCCCTGCCACCAATGATGAGCGTAGTGCTTTTATAGTTTGCTCGTTTGGCGCTTGTTGGTGCTGTTCTAGCTTGCAATATGCATCTACGGTATAAGCCTCTTTTAGGCCGTGCTCTAGCGCCAAGTCTAGCCACTCTTGTTGTGCGTCGTGTTTATTAAATGCACGTTCTAACTGATATGAAAGCGCTGGGTGATGGCCTTTTTGTGCAGCTTGAGCAATGTACTCCTCACCCAGTTTACTCTCTTCTCGCACCGATAGATGTAAACCAAATTCATAAGCGGCCTCACCGTCTTCATCATTATTCAGTGCTTTTTTGAAGCAGTTTTTCGCATCTCGTGTCGCCTGCTCTTGAAGCAGTTTTTTTGAATAGCACTTGGCTAAGAGTAACCAGCTTTGCGGGTGCCCTTGACGGTGGGATTTCTCTAGCCAGTAACTCAGGTCTGCTTGCTTATCGAGGTACTGCTCTTTGTGCCACCAGCGTGATTTACCTTGCTGTTGGCTCATCTCATTAAGCTCGTTATAAAACGATGACGCTAGGTAGAAACTCGCCTCTTTTGAGCCTTTATGCGCATCACTGACAAAGGACGTCAGCTCGCATGACATTGGCTCTTGCCATGTGTAGGCACACTGCGTCGCGGTACCGAGAATCGTTTGCCCTAAATAGTGTGCTATCTCATAGAGGCTATTCATGTGTTGTTGCATACGAGCACGGGAAACCGTCATTTTTGCTATGTATGAACCGTTGACTTCCGTCATGTGAACCGAGCGGTTGCCGTCATGACGCAGAGTGTTCATCGCCTCAATCACCCACTCTTCTACTTCACCCGAGGCTTGCAGCATTTTGATTTTGTTGTTCAGGTCGCCATGCACAGGCGGGCGCAGTTTGAAGTGTTTGCCAAGTTCGTGGCAAGCCAATTCAACAAACAGACGAATCTTCGCCATGCTCGATTGTCGATCGGTGAAATAGTAACGCTCAGCGAGTGCCGCCTGGGCGTATAGCTCCTCTAACCCGTCTTGCAGAAAAGCGAAGTTATCGTGTTTGGTCTGTTCAAAATGAGTTTGAGGTTGCATAGTGCGGCTCCTATTGTCTGTCGATAGGCGCTATACTAAGCACATAGGCGACAATTAATGTCGCTACAATTCGTTTTATTCGACAATTAGCGATTTACTTATCGAGATTGCGATTGCGTCAGCCGAACTAATAGCAATAGCCGGAGTCAGTATGAGTGTGTCATTGCGACGATATAATAAGGTGCTGGAGTCGATTCCTTGCTATCCAGAGTCGGTCTCTAGCTTAGAGATCCGCCAACAGCTTTTGGCGTCTGAGTTATTGCCCATCAACACCGATGAAAAGAGCCAACTGCGCACCGTACAGCGCTGTATTAACCAAGTGGTAGCCGACAATAACAGTATTGAGATCAATGACGAATGTCGCCCCTATCGATACCAAATCGCACAGGGGCATCGTCACCCAGTGAAACCCGATGGAATGTCTTCAGTGGTTTCGCTACAAGTCATTGAGCAAGAGATTAAATCGATGCTGCCACCGACATTACGCTCAGATGTGGATGCGATTTTTTCTTCGCTCAAGCAACAAGACACCAAACAAACTCGGTTATGGAATGAACGGTTTTGTTACTTTCCTAACGAGCTACCGCTCATTGCTCCCAATGTTGGCACTGCCTATTTCAAACTCATTGAAGAAGCATTACTCAATAAAAAAGACCTGCACTTTTGCTATCAAAAACGTGGCGCGACGCAAGCCAAGAGCTACACCTCGACTCCGCTGGGCTTGTTTCTTTATGGCAATAGCTTCTATTTTGTTGGGTTAGTACCGGGCAGCGACAGTGATATTCGTACCTATGCCCTGCACCGCGTTCACAGCTTAAAATTGGGCTTTAGCAGTGTGCGTACACTGGCTAATTTTGATGTGCGCAAACACGTTCAGCGTTATGCGCGCCATTTTGCTGGCGGCGATAAGCTTTCTGTCACATTGAGAATTGAAAACTACAGCGGATTGCACTTGATTGAAGAGACGTTGCTGTCTGAAGACCAAGTGATTGTCTCCAACCAAGATGGCTTCACCACCATCACCGCCACCGTGCGCGACAGCCACACGCTTGAATGGTGGTTGATGAAACATGCCAATATCGTTGAGGTGATTGCGCCCTCGACGTTGAGGGAGAAGATTGTTGAGATGATTAGGGCGAGTGTGCGGTTGTATGGGGTTTAAAAGAGTCGAGGAGTCTTATATTGGGTTAATTGACTTTGTTCTTATTGACTACTGCAAAACTTTGATGAGCTAACCTGAAACCAAAATATGCTTTGTCATTGTTGTTATTTCTCAATCGCTCAAAAAATTTGATTCAAATCAACAACGATTAGACTAATTTCTTCTGTCTTAATTTCGTCATACTTCTAAGTTACGGTTACATTCAGTTACAAACAACAACATATGGAAATGACATGAAGAAAACATTTTTTGGCGCTCTCGTTGCGATCTCATCAATCACATTTACAGGCGCTTCACTTGCTCAAGATACTATTTCAGCGGTAGGCTCTAGCTCTGTTACACCTCTAATGGAAGTATTTGGTGAGGTGTATTCAAAAGCGCACCCAGAGATTTTCGTTGAAGTTCAAGGACCAGGTTCAAGTGCGGGCGTAAGAGCAGCTAAATCAAATACGGCTGATTTAGGTATGGCGTCTCGTGAGCTGAAAGACTCTGAAAAAGAGCCTGAGCTGAAAACGAAAGTTATTGCTCGCGATGGTATCGCAGTGGTTGTAAACCCAAATAATGAAGTTACTGAACTCACTTCCGACCAAATCCAACAGATCTACAAGGGTGAGATTAAAAACTGGAAAGATGTGGGCGGCGCAGACAAGCCAATCGTAGCCATCACTCGTGATACTGCATCTGGTACGCGTGGTGCATTTGAAGACATCATGAGCCTAAAACAGAAAATTAACGGCCAAAAAGTATCTGCTATTTCACAACACGCTCAAGTGGCGAATGGTAATGGTGCTCTAAAAACTTCTGTTGCTTCAAATCCATACGCTATTGGTTACATCTCTTTAGGTACGGTTGATCAATCGGTTAAAGCACTGACAGTGGATAACACAGCGCCAACTATCAGCAACGTTAAAAACGGCAGCTACAAAGTCGCGCGTCCGTTCTTAGTGATGTACAAAGGTCAGCCAAACGCTCGCACTAACGAGTTCCTTCAATGGATGGAAAGTAAAGAAGCTCAACAAATCGTCGACGATAAAGGCTATATTTCTATTCACTAATCGTTAGCTTTCATCACGACACTTTTCATGAACGATAAGACAAAGAGGCTGTAAGGCCTCTTTGTCTTATCGACTTGTCTCTAAGCACGGTTCTAACAATTAATATTTAATCGCTAGTTTGCCAATAGAGGCACTGCTTTCTATGCGTTGGTGAGCTTCTTTTAACGTCGCTACATTAAAGCCATTTAATGTTGTGGTTAACGTCGACTTAATTCGGCCTGAATCAATTAGGTTGGCGACTTGAAATAAGATATCTTGCTGGGTCTTTATATCATCGGTATTAAACAGTGAGCGCGTAAACATCAACTCCCAAATAAAGCCCACTGACTTACCTTGCAATGCCGATAAATCGACCCCTCCATCAAACTCGACGATCGAACTGATCATGCCTTGCGGAGCAATCAGCTCTACCATTGAGTCCCAGTGACCTTTTGTGTCTGCAACATTGAAGATGTAGTCCACAAACTGAATACCTTGCCCTCTGACAGACTCTACAAGGTTTCGGTGATTAACCACGTGATCTGCGCCCATGTTTCTGACCCATTGCTCTGTTTCTGGTCTTGATGCGGTAGCAATAACAGTGAGGTTCGTCAGTTGCTTTGCTAATTGAACCGCGATTGATCCAACACCACCAGCGCCACCGATGATCAGTATCGACTTTCTCTCTTCAGGACGAATTCTCAAGCGCTCAAACAAAGCTTCCCAAGCAGTCAACAGCAAACCTTTGGGCACCAACACAGCCTGGTGGAAGCCTATTTGGCCTTCAGTTTAGTAACCCTGTGAATACAAATGTTGTTTACGATGGTGATGCTGAAAAATATGGTACTAAGGAGGATTTACTGATCGGACATCGTGTCGGTGGTGTAAATGTCTTTGGTGGTGGTCTTGCTCTCTACGATAAAGATGGAGAGATATTGGGTGCCATCGGTGTCAGTGGTGACACGTCATGCACTCAAGCTCGATTATGTTCCTGGCGGAGTTTCAGAGACTGGCGACGACAATATTATCTACTCTGAAGGGCATGGGTTTGGGCATGTATCCTGCGGAAATGGCGAAGCGGAAATCGCAATGAAGCTTCCAGAAATGTATCCAATCTCAAAATAGAGCCTAGCGCGCTTAAGCAATCGGGTTCAGAGTCAATTTCATCAAATTGGCTCTGAACCCTTATTGGTTTTCTTACCTTCTCACTTAGCCACTATGCAGTATTGGAATCAATGTAAACTGCGATGACTTCATAAACGTTAAGAAAGCTCTACTTCCGCCAACACCCCAAAGTGATCCGATACGACCGGATAAAAATCGTTATTATAAATCACCTGATGCTGCTTTACTGCTACCGATTGATTACTCAGGATCAAATCAATACGTAACGCCTGACTATTTTGTTCCCAACCATCGATATTCTTGATTACGGTGATGCCGCTATCTTTCTTTTGTGCGACTTCAAAACAATCAATTAGGCCGCGCTGCAATAGATAATCATAACCTTCATTGCGTATGTAGCTTGGGTTATTGAAGTCACCTAATAGAAAGCTATTTCCTTTTGGAAGTTTTGCAGCGATTCGATCGAACTGTTCCTTAAATGGATTCTCTGAGTCATTCCACCAGCCACAATGACAATTAAAGAGATCAACTTCACCTTGTTGAGAAGCGACTTTAATACGTACTGCACGCCTATGCTTCCAGTAGCTAACGTCATAGTTATCGGTTAAATCAATGACCTCATGCTCAATAATCGGCAGTCGCGTCAAAAAGGAGAGCCCTTCTTGATAGACTTCATAACTTTGGTGAACAAAATCCCACGTAAGTTGGTACTGATAACCGTATTCCATGAGTTTTTGCTGCAACAAATAACCATAGTTATCCGCTAACACAGGATGATTACTCGATATTTTGGCATCAATGGCTGGGCTATCTTGGTGTTGATTAACCTCTTGCAGGGCAATCACATCACAGTCTTGTTCGATAATGGCTTGCGCTACTATATCCAGCTTTTCTAGTTGTTTATCTTCTTGCCAGCTATGGGTATTTAGCGTCATTAGTTTCATTTATTATTCGCTCATTTACTATTTAGAGATAAAACGCAGCATGAATGCTGCGTTTATCGATATTGTTCTTTGTTAGTCAATCTAACAGAGAGAACGAATTACGCTGGTTGCGCTGAATATCTATCAATTAACTTAGATTTAATTCTATCTACTCCAGGGCCATAAATAACCTGTACGCCCTGCTCTTTAATTACAGCGCCAAGTGCACCCGTTGGTTTCCATAGTGAATATTCAGCCACCAATGCAGGGTCATTAACGGTAATACGTAGACGAGTCATACAAGCATCGATCTCAGCAATATTGCTGCGGCCGCCTAGATTTTGAATGATGATGTCAAGCTTCTCATCTTCCGACATGCCCTCTGAACTTTCGTCTAGGTAGTTACCCTTACGACCCGGAGTTGGCAGATGGAACTTCACAATGAGCACGCGGAACAGCGTGTAGTTAACTACAAAGAAAACAATACACACCAGTGCGAAACGAATTAAATCACCGCCAATGCCCGCTGAAACCATCATTGGGATACGAGTAAGTAACTCAATTAAACCAAAGGAATGTATACGCAGGTCCATCACATCCACTAATGCAAAAGCAACACCAGTTAACAGCGCATGAGCAATATACAAGACAGGAGAAATAAACATGAACATGAATTCAATCGGTTCAGTCACGCCGGTCAACAAGACTGCAAGACACGCTGACAAAAACATGGGTTTATATTGCTTCAGCTTATCTTTATCAACACAGTGGTACATCGCAAGGCCAATACCAATCAATGATGATGCTGCGATAATAACCTGACCCGCTTTAAAACGTGCAGGGTGAACAGTATCCAGTAGATGCTGATAAGTTGCTGGATCGCTCAGTTTAAGGTTGTTCAAATCACTTACCCAAGCAAGCCACAATGGATCTTGACCATAAACACTTGTGCCTGCATTCGCGCCTGTTAGAAGCTCATAAGCACCACCCAACTCGGTATAGTTCATTGGAATGGTTAGAGTGTGATGCAAACCAAACGGCAGTAGTAGACGCTCTAATGTACCGTATAGGAACGGAGCCACGATAGGCGCAGTGTCTTTAGAGGTTGCAATCCATTGACCAAAGTCATTGAGTGCACCTTGGATTAAAGGCCATACAATCGACAAAATGAGAGCAATGATTACCGAGTAGTAAATCACAACAAAAGGTACAAAACGCTTGCCATTGAAGAAGGCTAATGCCTCAGGTAGGCGAGCGAAATCGTAATAACGGTTGTATAAGTTGGCACCTAGATAGCCAGACATAATACCGATGAACACACCCATATTGAGCGCCGGTGCGCCTAAAATATTGGTAAAGAATTGGGATACAGGGAGTTCAGTGCCAAACAAGCTCATCACAATCGCATCAGGATCAGCGAGCATAGCGTTATCTACGCCCAATATAACCCCAGTGATACGGTTAATCAGTATGAAGGCGATAAGCGCGGCAAATGCGCCACCCGCACGCTCTTTTGCCCACGAGCCACCAATAGCGACAGCAAACAAAAGGTGAAGGTTAACAATGATGCCCCAACCGATGTTTTCCATAATGGCGCCAAGGGTTTCTACGGCTCCAACACCACCGGCATACATTGCGACAACTTTACCTAGCGATATCATTATACCCGCTGCAGGCATCACCGCGATTACAACGATTAGGGATTTCCCAAATCGTTGCCAAAAATCAAACGACAGTAACTTACTCACAAATAACTCCTCGATTTAAAAACTGGCGGACGTTTTTTAACGCCTTGCCATAAATACTATTTAGTGCGTCCTTACAACCATTACGCCAAACATACTTAAAGCTATCATTGTTCTCTTGAGACTTGATGAACCAGGGGTGCTCATCGTTAGCGTGATTGTTCACTGAGTCCATGATAGTGCGAATGTCACCATTAGCGCTTTGGTTTGTATCATTAAAACTACGGGGATAGATTTGGTGGTCGGTTGCTTTCTTCCACCACGCGAGTGGCTTTGAGCGCATATTATTGGTGCGAGTCATTTATGCTGCTGTGCCACTTCATGTGTTATCGTTAACACAAGAGGTTAAATGGAATTTATTTTGACTCAATACAATTTTGAAGAAACTGTGAGGTATCCCTCACAACCTCAAAGGAGTTGTGAGCTTTCTCTCATTTTTAATTCAAAGGTGCCTTCAACTGAACTGAAGTCGCGCTTGATCAATTTTTTAACCGCTTGATAGCCCACTTGATAATAATTAAAGGCAACAGTAGTCAGGCTAGGGACTAATAGATCGCTGTAGTCATAGTCTCCCATGCCTACAATCCATATGTTATGACCAATCTTTAATTGCTGCTCTTTGGCACGACGATATAAACGAATAGCTATATTATCAGTGGCACAAAAATAGACATGATTCGGCTGTAATTGAATCTCTTGGTAGCAGGATTTTTGCTCCGAGTTGGCCAGTGCTTGTAACGAAAAATCCAACTCTGGGACGGTGTCAGTTATGGTGGTTTGCATCAATTGAGTACGGCTCGACAGCATACGTTCATCATAAATGTAATGTGCGGCTGCGAGCGGTGCCTGCTGCTGTTTTAACTGAGTGATGGTTTGTGATACCAGTGCTTGAATCGCATCATGCTCAGGATAATGTAAACAGCAATGGTGGGGGCTGTTTTTACCAATAAATAGCACGTTATCTAAGCTTTGATAAAAAGTCTCTTCAACACTGTGCTTTGAAGCGATGATGATAGTGCCCAATGCATTGAGGCCATTAAATTCTCTCACAGCTTGGCATTCTGACTCATGGTTAAACCCTGAGGCATGAAAGAGCATTCGCACTTGTGATTCATTAGCAGCAGCAAGCGCGCCTTTAATCACCAAGCTAGTTGTATACGACTCAATACGAGGGGCGACGAAACCAATAATATTAGATTGGCTACGGATTGAACGAGCAAATATATTAGGTGTGTAATGACTTTCTTTGACGATAGCATCAATTTTACGGCGGTTTTCTTCCGATACATAACCGTCATTAAAGTAACGTGACACGGTCATTGTCGAAATCCCAAGTTGTCGTGAGATCTCTGCCATAGTCATTTTTTTACTCATCAATATTTCCTTCAATAATCCATCATTGCCATATTATCCAATAATATTGGCAGACAACACAGTAAATTAAACATGGCAATGGCATTGGTGTTTAATTTTTAGCCACCATATTGAAACTTCATTCAAGACGTCCACTGATATCGCTGTGTTCATCATGCTATGCCTCTGTATGCCTCTGCTTTGCAACGATGCTAAGTTTCGTTTGTACGGCGCATGATACCACGTGAAGAGTATAAAATGGGCTAAGCTAATGGGAAGTAAAGAGTTTGCACCCTCTCTATTACTAATCCCTGATGTTAGGTGATACCTAACGATAAAGGCAGTTGAACTAATAACACTTAAAAGATCCACTCACCAAAATCCTATTTTGCCCAAGACCCGCTATCCTTAATAGTCAATTAACGGCTTTTCAATGAGTTGCTATGGATCCAATAACGCAAGGTGTACTTGGTGCGACTTTGTCACAATCTGTCAGGGATAAACGGCACGTGGTTGTCGCTGGGGCACTTGGTTTGCTTGCAGGCATGTCGCCTGACTTGGATGTATTGATTCGTTCATCCACTGATCCGCTGCTGTTTCTTGAATATCATCGCCAATTTAGCCATTCACTGATTTTTATTCCGTTTGGGAGCTTGCTCTGCGCGTTAGTTTTTTACCCTCTGTTTGCTAAACGTTGTGGCCTCTCTTTCAAGGCAAGCTGGCTTTATTGTGCGCTTGGTTATAGTACTCATGCACTGCTCGATGCTTGTACCTCTTACGGGACACAATTACTGTGGCCTTTTACTGATGAGCGATACGCTTGGAATATTCTTTCTGTGGTCGATCCGCTCTATACCCTGCCGCTTGTTGTTCTTATTTTGCTCGCTACTCTGAAACGAGAGCCCAAGCTCGCCCGCGTTGCTCTTGTTTGGGTGCTTATTTACCCAATGTTCGGCATGATTCAAAAAGAGCGCGCAGAGAACGCTGGATGGGAATTAGTGAAATTGCGCCAACATGAGCCTGTTCAGCTTGAAGCGAAACCGAGCTTTGGGAATTTGCTGGTTTGGAAGGTTGTGTATGAAACTGAGGACCACTATCACGTTGATGCGGTGCGTGTGGGTATATCGATGAAAACGTACTCAGGCGATACGATCAATAAGCTGGATATCAATAGAGACTTAGCCTGGCTTAATTCCCAATCGCAGCAAGCGGAAGATCTTGAACGATTTCGACATTTCTCTGATGGTTTTTTAGCCCAAGATCCGAACAATGAATTACGCATTTTTGATGTGCGGTATTCGATGGTGCCAAATCAGATAAGCCCGCTTTGGAGCATTACACTTTCACCGAATGCTGAGGATAATGAGCATGTCGAATACGCGACACATCGGGATGGTGATACTGAATCTAGGCAGGTGTTCTTGGATATGTTGCTCGATAGAATGTAGCCCCACTGCCTGATGGCATCAGCTCTATTTCGAACACCATCACTGTACTATCAAGTTTTGAAGAGTGCTCATTGCTGTCTTTGCACTGACTAAAACACCCATATCATTGCTAATTTCACCTGCGGAAACAACGCTCTCATCAGCCCTAGCACTAACCGACCAGCAAAGACACACAAAAGCACAGAACGAAATTATTTTTGTTAGATTCATTTTAATGCCCCCCGAATAAGACTGAATCAAATTTTTTAAGCCCTACAACGACGCCTAGCGTGCTAAGGAATAGAGAACCAAAAATAACCTTCATCAATAGCCAATCAATATCAGCAGCACCACTGAGATACGTTGCGCCGACAGTCATAGAGATAACTACAGACATTAGGATGATAATACCTTTCATAAGTGAGCCTTAATCGCTAGGGAGTATGGGTCAATAATATGGCTCAGTCTAAAGGAAATAAATAAGGTGAAATTAGGAAAACATATAAATCTAGTTGAGGTGAGTCTGGGTTATTGTTGCTGATATCTTAACTACTGAGTGATTTTGGTCGATAAACTAAAATAGATCTCCCCTATTTTACAAGCCATTAGCTTAACGGCTCAACGCTTAGAAAAAGGTGATAGAGCCAATATAGGTAAATTGGCTCTATCACCTTCACTGTCTTCAAAAATTGTTATCAAAAGCTCGCAGGATATGGGTCTACTACATCCAGCTCTAGCGACAACTCGGGTTGCTTGAGATAACGCTGCCACTGCTGGGCTTTGGCACTCCCTACATGAGCATCATGGTCATCAAGCAAACATTTGTCTAATTTGCTCTCTGCTCGTGTTTTACGCTCCAGAAAAGAGGCAAGCTGGTCTTCATCAAACGAGTGCTCTAGATACGGAAAGCTGATCTTCAGCTCTCCCTGCTGCCCTTTTTGATACTGCCGGTTAACCTTACTGAATAGTCGGTCTAATCGTCCAACCCTTTGTTCATGATCGCCAGGGCTACCCGCAATGCCGTAGTGATGAACCTGATTACATTGTAGGTGAAGATTCACCCCCTCTTGGAAAACAGAGGTCGCCACCAATACATTGGGATAAAACGGTGAGTTGAAACTTAACTGCAGACCCTCTCGGTTTGAGGTTTCACCACTTGCAAACGCCGCTGGTGAAGTCTGCCCTTTAAGGGCCCGCCACTCGTTGGTGTAATCATCTAGCTCTGCCCCTGCGATTTTTTTGCAAACATCCTCAAAAGTTTCTAGGGCCGATTTGAAATACCACAGCAACAGTGACTGAGATAGTTTGGGCGCAGTATATTGAATAAAATCAAGATATCGAGCGTGTGCGCCTTCACCACTGACGTGCAGCTTAGGATCATTGTCAAAACGATAGAACCAACAAAACAATTCCACCATGACTGGACTTGCGAATAATACACCTGCCTTAAAATAGTTCGCAAAGTTCTCTTTGGTGGCCTCACTCCATTGACGAAACTTCGCTTGCTCTTGATCTGTTAATTGCTCAAACAAATGCGACCAAATAGTTGGCAGGTATTCAGCAACGGGCTTCTCTTCATCAAGCATGATGCATTCCAGTCTATGTCGCTCCGCTCTTTGAAACTGTGCAGAAGTGGAATATGTCGCACGTTTACGATCGCCCGTTTGATGCTCAAAGTGATAACCATAAGCTTCACGTTCATAATCCAATGCGGGCTCTAAATATAAAGAAAATATGCTGTCTGGCTTTCGAAAACGAAGGCCGACATTGGTGCACTCGGTGTTACGTGTTTCTGCCAACGCATTGGGGTCGCGCTTCTTAACAACAAACAGCTCTGTAATACGCGAGCGCAGTTGGTTGTCATCAACACTTAGCTCGTTGGCTTCATCATCATCTTCTGCAACAAGATCTTCTCGCTCTTCAGCATGGTTGAAGAAACCGTTAAGCCACACTCGGCTCCAGTGGCTTTGTTGCCACGCTTGCTGTTCGGCTTGCGTCAAATTGAGGGCATTCGCAATTTGCTGACCTAATACATTATCGTAACGCGTGTTGACGCGTTTGGTCAGCTCTCGCACAGAAGGGATACGACGCACAAACACTAAGTGTTTAATCTCATCGAGGTTTGAGTGTTCTAAAGTGGTAGGTACGAAACTATCCACCAGCGCTTTATATTTGGGATGCTCTGGGAACTGATTGAAACAGCGATAATACTCTTGGCTCAAGCCATGTAATAACTCCGTATCCGGTGCTTTGCTGAATGCGTCTTTGCTGTGTTCGCTATTCGGTTGTTCAACCTCATGCTGTGCTGTCTCTTGGTCATGTTCACCAAACGATTCAAAACCCTCTAAATAGCCATAAAGAAACTGTCTATTTGACGCTTTAGCTTGGAACTGTTTCACCAACTGGCGCTGATACAGTCCAAAAAACAGCTCTGCATTTTGATTTTCTGCAAACGATACTGGGTGAGCTATTTCTTTACGATATTGCTGCTTGGCGTAGTGAGCGCCATTGTGGCCTTGCAAAAGGCGTAAACGTCGCAGACCATAGCGTTGAAGCAATTGAGCTGCATCGAAAGCCGCTTGCGTAGTGCTCTCTTTCAGCTCTTCTTCCGATGCAAAATATCGCAGTATATTCGCCACATCATTGACTGACGAATGCGTTGGCGTGGCTGTCATCAGCAGGACACGTTTTGCCAAAGACTGTTCGCCTTCCCCTTCTCCAAAAAAGGCTTGGGCTGCGGCGACTTTTTGTGAGCCGCCATCGCGTGCGCGTAGATAATGGGCTTCATCAATCACCAACAAGTCGAACCCTTGCTGATCAAGATAACTCATGACACGTTGCTTGAGCTCTAGTGCCTGTTTGCGTGCTAATCCAGCCTTGTCGCTACTTTCAGACTCTTTGGTTAACCCACTCAACGCGTGGATAGTAGTGAAATAAACGTGATGTTGCCCTTCGCTGACACGAGAGATCATATCCGCTAACTTGGATTCGGGATCGGCCACTTTAACTGGCGTTGATGATTTGTCACACCAATGATCTTTATCAAAACTGCCGAACTCCTTAACCCACTGTTTGCAAATAGTTTTGTTCGGGCCTATCACCAGCACTTTGGCATCAGGCTTACGTTGGTGCAACAACCTAATAATACCAATGGCTTGAAAGGTTTTACCCATGCCGACTTCATCTGCAAGCAATGCAAGGCGATGTTTTTGCAACAAGCGACAAAGATAGGCAACACCCTCAGCCTGCTTAGCAGCCATAGTGCCATTTTGATCCACTTGATAGCGCCAAGAGTAATCCCCTTCCACAAAGCTCATCTGTTGTGACACCAACTCTGGCGTAATGGTGGCCCAATTAGATAGAAACATAATCACACTTACCTTTGATCAGTTTACGGTATTCACCACTGCCGATGCGTTTTTGCAGCCCTTGTGAACGAATAACGCTATCACTGCTTTTGAATCGCAGTTCACTTAAACGCTCTTTTAACTGCGGATCTGTTGCTTGTTTTTTGACGTGATCAACCAACAAGTTGAACTCTTGCTTCATATACCAGTTAAAAACATTGGCATTTTCTGCCAGCTCTTTACGAATTTTTGCTCCCATCTCCACCAAGCAGCCGGGGACGACAAACGCATATTGCTCAATCATGCGATCGGATTTAAGTGCTTGTATACGTTGTTCAAAGCTGTCCATTGCCTGAAACATTCTAAAGTAACTCAAGGTTGGCGACGGCGTTGGCTCAGAAAGTGACCCTGCCTCTTGCTCATCCAGCCAATCATGGTCGTTTTTCAATATCTCACCGCGTAAAGAGGCGTTAGGATTACTTTCTAGTGCGCGCCCCTCAATTAAGCTATTAAAGATATCATCCAAAGATTCAAACTCTTCGACCCGGCGCATCATGCTGTTTCGTTCAACAATAAAACCTCGATAGCGTTGCCCACTGGTTATGACCAGCTCATAGGCATGATTAACCAATAACGCTTGTGGCTCTTGGCCGAGCTTGATGCCACAAGTTACAATGTCACTTGCATTTTCTGTAAAGCGCAATGGTGTATCAAGGTCTGGCAGGTGTAGTGCGATCGTTTGCCAGTTTATATCACTATCCATTTTGCCCAGCTCAATATGATAAATCAGAGTTTGCCAATCAAATACTACACGCGTTTCTATTGGCATCAACTCAGGTACTTCCAGTGCGTCTTGCGTCAGCTCATTGCTGTGCATAAAGTTATCTTGAGTGATACTCATGGGTTTAGAAATCACTTGCTCTATAGGCTGCTTATTGGCAAGGATAATCCCTGCTTCTATGTTGACCTGCCCTTTGCCTTTGGCATCCAAGTCTATATTTGAGCCCGGAGCAGTAAAGTTCCAAGAGCCGATGGCTAATTTGTCTTTGGTCATCCAAATTTTGGCATGACACAGCTCACTTCTGTCATCTTTTTCGATTGGGCTGCGATAAATGCGCACCGATTCATCGTTAAGGAGCGGCTGCAAGTTCTCTGTCCACTCGGTTCGCATCCGTTGGTTTTCGACCAAATCAGGCACAATGTGTATGTTCAATTGATTTGAAGATACAGCACTTTGTAAACGATGAATAAAGCCCGCTAAGTCTGACGGGAAATAAGGCGACCAAACGACTAAATCCTGTTGGTCATGGTCTGATGTATCAAGCATATGACCGAGCAAGGTTTTGTGTCTTCCGTCGCTACTATTTTTTGTAAACGTGTGGACAAAGCTCCAGTCTGAAGGCGTCATATCCGTACGTATGTTGCGAGGAAAGCTGATTTTAAGCGGGCGATTATTTTCATCAACAAGGTTGTTTGCCTCAAATAGTGGCCTAAAAAAAGCGCGAATAGCCTCTACCTGATGCTGACACTCAACCCGTTGAAAGGTAAAGACCTCTTGGTTAGTTGACCAGCCACTGAGTGTTAAGTTTGCACTGCCTGTGCCCAATATCGCCTGCCCCTCTTCATCTTGGAGAAAGATCACTTTAGGGTGAAATAAGGAGCTCTTATTCAATGCTTGTTTACGCCCACCATCGAGCAAAGCAGGGTTAACGCCAAACACTTCAACCACTGTGCGTTTTAAATCACCGGCATCATACATTCGCTGATCAGCAAACACTTTTACATCCATGCTTGAGTGAATCATCGTTTTCCCTTTGCGGCCCTGTTTAATATTGCCGTTCAGTTTTTGCTGCATGAGTTCAAAATCGATGCGGCTGCGCGGTTTTTCCATCTGCAACAGGGTTGATAAAACATGGCGCTCAAAGAAGTCCATGTTGAGATTGAATGTGGTGAACCAAGCGTGCTTGATTTGGCCAAGAGATTGAATTTGCTTCGTGAGCTCCTCGGCCAATTTAAATGGTTTAGTCATTCGATGTGCCCTCTAAACCGCGAATTAGTTGACTGAACTGGTCAAGGTAGTAGCGATTGAACCAGGATTTATACGGTCTTTGCGTGGCCGTGGGTAGCGTTCGCAATTTGATGTGACAACGGTATTGCCCTTGATTATCACGTTCCACCCACGGGCTTTGGCCCCGTTGATTCATAATGACGCGATGGTATTTCAGTAGCTCTTCGACCAACAACATCATATTCGCTTGAGAGTCTTGATCATCCAGTTGTGCTAGAGCTAACAACGTTTCATAACGCTGTTTCGCGACACCTGCAAACTTGCTTTTAACACCCGCCTCGTTTTGCAACTCACGTGCGAGCTGGATAATTGAGCCCACATGGCGGTCTAAACCAAGATAACGTTGATAAATCTCTTCTTCTGTCTGAACACGTTGACTCATTAATACCGAAAACAGCAGCTCACACTCGGCAAGCAGTGGCTCAACACGACAGATATCAATTAACTTCTGTTTTTCAAACTCGTTGTCTTCGTTTGCGATCGCTTGCTCGAAGAATGGCTGTGCTGTCTCTGCCTCTTGCGTTTGATGATAAATGGTTTGGTAGAGAGAGCCTGCTGCGTTTTGATCAAGCTCAGTCACGTTGAGCCAAAACGCTTTACTCTGCGAACCGACAACAGCAGGTGTAGCAAAATGTTCGGCATACGCTTGTTTGATATGATGAGACACCTCTTCCCATGACGTTAAAGGCATCTTTGAATCTTGCTTCATCACTTGCTGAACATGTGCTACCAAGGCAGCGGCCAAACCGTTCAGGCCTACATTTTCGTGTATAAAAATCGTAGCTTTGTCCCAAACCGGCGTACTTTGCGGCTGGTGATAGCGATACTCTTTATCAAAAAACTGCATTTCGGTGAAAGGCGTTTTGTATCGACCACTGACGCCTAACGTCAATTGTCGAACTAACAGCTGACCAGATGGCTCTCGGGTAAATTTTAACGGCTGGCTTGGCTTACCATTTTGGCTAAGCAAGCGCGCCTTGGATGTCCCCAATATTCCTTGAGTCTTTACGTTCGATTGTTGCTGCTCTTCCGCTTGTAGCATTGAATAAACAAACAGGTTCTCAAGATAAATCAGACACGTCTGCTTAAAAGCCAGCGTATCGGTGTGCCCAAAAACCGTCTGTAAACCACGGCTCAACTCTGTCTGTGATTCGACAATTTGTTTAATGACAAAGTGGTGCAATAAGTTCAACGTGTAGTTGCGTACATCGTTAGAGATAGAGCTTACTCGGTTATGAAAAACATCCTGACCTAGACGCGACCAAATCATCGTCATCCCCAAAGCATCAATGTTCAGAGATTGCGTCATTGTGTCATCAAATTCAGTAAAATATTGCTTAAGGTACATACTCACCAGTTCAAAATGTAATAGGCGACTCGCCGCTATTGTAACGGATATCAATATTCTAAATGGAATACTCGCTATTCCGTTATACTTTCCTTTCGGAAGTAATGCAATTATAACGTACCAGTTACGCATAACAAGTAAAAACTATGTATTTTACAAGTTGAAACCTTTGGCTTAGCGGCTCAACGCTTCACCCAGTGGATGAAAATAAGCCAGCAAGGCCTCTTTAATGATGGTTCGGTGATCCAAATCTGGAAATACCGCAATCGTGCCTTTCTTTGCTGTACCAGAGACTAGGTAGCTGTTCTCAATACCGGAGCATGATTCGACAACCGCTTCAAACGCGCGAGCCATCATCTCTGTGGGCTGTGAGAAGTATTTTGTTCCGGCGGCTTTATCTGCTTTCACGCTACGGCGAACAAAGTCGTGCACGTCTTGGCCATCTTCGCTAAGTAACGTTGAATCAAAAATCTTGAGCAGTTTCACATTGAGCGGATGTGGTAAGTGGGAGACGTTCGTTAACCAGCAATCACTGGCAAACATCACCTTGCGTTGTGAGCCCGAACGATCACCGATGTCAAAGGCCTTCTCTGCGATGTAGTGGTCAAATGCATGCCAGAACTCGTGAGCGAGTGCGCCCGCTCCTGCGTTCTTCGCCAGTGCTAATTCTCTTAGATTCGGGGCGTAGTGCGCTTGGACACCTTTTCGGCCACCCGTGCCGAACGCGAGGTTTAGGGTGCCTCGTAATCCCATCGCTTTTGGAGGCAGCGCTAAGATATAGGCAAGGTCAGCGAATGAATCGAAAATCAGGTTTGCTGCGAGATCTTTTTCTTCTGCATTCACCCATTTCCCCACACGAATACTGCCTAAGCCGAAGGTTTCTTTGATATCCATAAAACTCACCTGGTCACCATGTCGATAGTCAGGGCCAATTCGGGTTTTATGTTTGAAGCGGGTGAGTTGCAAAGTAGGCCTTAGGTGTGGTCGTTGTGTAGTGGTTTCTGGGGGCTATATCGTTAATAGCCCGTGAATGCAAAGGTGATTATACCAGTGAAATCCCTTCTACCCTATTCGTTGTCGTATCAGTCTTTTATGGTCTATCCGTTGTGTTTGCACCGGCCTGCTATACACCTATGCTGGCGGCCAATTACCCATTTAGAGTGAGTTGTGTTAACATTTGCGCCGATTTGGTGTGAGTCACCAAATTTATGTGTAGACGCACAATGGTCTAAACCGTCAAAGCTTGGGTAATGTAATACTCGGAGATTAGCTGCTTTACCCCTGGGTTTAAACTCTAGATTGTGCCTCTATTTTGTACAATGAACATGGAGATATCCCATCTGTATTTTTAACCAACAAACTCATTTTTCTGCTATTCCTCTCTTCTCAAAAGATACTGTCTTCACAGCTGTCACCCGTTCCTGCTCCTCCTTTCGCTGACGACACTACTACACGTCGTACTCAACTATAAAAACATAATATTGGCTTACATAGTCAAGAAAAGTAGTACGCATAATTAACGTGTCATCAGGTACTTAAGCCAAATACAGACAACGGCTTATATCTGTAACTTCCCCTATACCAACACTAAATTTCATTCACGTTTTTAAGAGGAGTTAAATCGTGAGCAGTATGAATAACGGCGGGATCCAGCGTCCCGACGGAGAAGTTAACCCAATCAATACTGATTATCAGATTGGTCAAGACAATGTCGCACTAAAAGTCGGCCCATTTGGTCTTGATATTCATAACCGAGTTTTTGCGATCTCTGGTGTGGCAATCATTTTGTTCGTTGTTACAACGATTCTATTCCGTCAGAGCGTTGAACCGCTCTTCAACAACCTAAAAGACTGGCTATTGACTCACATGGATTGGTTCTTCCTTTTGTCAGGAAACCTATTCGTGATTGTTTGTCTGGTACTGATTTTTACACCACTAGGCCGAGTTAGAATTGGTGGTTCTGAAGCCACGCCTGACTACAGCTATGCTGGCTGGATGGCCATGCTATTTGCCGCTGGCATGGGCATCGGATTGGTCTTTTTTGGTGTTTCTGAGCCCATTTCCCACTTTGGTACTGCACTGGGCGGCACCACATTTGAAAACGGCGTCCGTACAGACTGGGCTCCACTGGCTGGCGCAGAAGGCGACATTGCAGGTGCATCTGCATTAGGTATGGCGTCAACCATTTACCACTGGGCACTCCACCCATGGTCAATCTATGCATTATTGGGCTTAGGCTTAGCGATCTTCTCTTTCAATAAAGGTCTGCCTCTCACTATGCGTTCAATCTTCTACCCACTGCTTGGTGAGCGCGTTTGGGGTTGGAGTGGTCATATCATTGATATTTTGGCAATTATTGCCACTGTGTTTGGTCTTGCCACCTCTTTGGGCTACGGCGCATCGCAGGCAATGACAGGTCTAAACTTCTTATTTGATGTACCTATGACGACGTCTGTGCAAGTGGCTCTGATCGTTGCTATCACCGCACTCTCTTTGGTATCTGTAGTTGCTGGCCTCAATGGCGGTGTTAAACGCCTGTCCGAAATAAACATGGGATTAGCAGTCGCGCTGCTGCTCTTCGTGATAATAGTTGGCCCTACTCTGGCGATTGTGCTCGGTTTCTTTGACAATATCAGCAGTTACCTAATGAATCTGCCTGCTTTGTCGATGCCATTTGGTCGCGAAGACGTGAACTACTCACAAGGTTGGACAGCGTTCTACTGGGCATGGTGGATCTCATGGTCACCATTTGTTGGTATGTTTATCGCTCGTGTTTCTCGCGGCCGTTCAGTGCGTGAGTTTGTTATCTGTGTGATTCTAATTCCATCAACTGTTTGTGTGCTTTGGATGACCGCATTTGGCGGCACGGCCATCAGCCAGTATGTGAATGACGGTTATGAAGCAGTATTCAATGCCGACCTACCTCTTCAACTGTTTGCCATGCTTGATGTGCTTCCTCTTGCAAGTATCACATCAATTATTGGTATCGTTTTGGTGATTGTTTTCTTCATTACCTCTGCAGACTCTGGCTCATTGGTTATCGATACGATTGCAGCGGGTGGTAAAGTCGATGCGCCGACACCTCAGCGTGTATTCTGGTGTATTTTCCTTGGCCTGGTAGCGATTGCCTTGATGCTAAGCGGTGGCTTGGCAGCAGCGCAGGCTATGGCGATTACAACCGGTCTCCCGTTCACTATTGTCTTGCTGATCGCAACGGTTTCGTTGATTAAAGGTTTGATGGACGAGCCGCGTGCCAAAGCAACCAAGCTTATGAAAAGCTCCAACGCGTAATGCTGTACTGAGCTTTATCGCATCTAAACGATGTCAATTGAGCTTCATTAACAGATAGGTCAACGGCACTTATTGAGTGCCGTTGCTTATTTCGTCGCTAGGCTGTTTGCATCAGCTAGATTTAATTACAGCACAATAAAATCATTTGTATCATTAAGTTAACTAGAGTAGCGTAAGTAATTAGTTTGATCGTAGCTAGAGAAAGGATGTCTGATGCTGCACTTAACATGCGCTATCGCGGCCGTAGCAGCCACTCTTCACCATAAGTTAACACCGAAAGAAGAGCACGATGAAAAAATACATCGGCTCCAGACTGTAATTAGAATCTTTACCTGGGTTGTTTTTCTTGTGTTTGTCTCATTTGAAGGCACAAACCAAGCGTTAACAGTGGCACTACAGTTATCACTACTCACCACGATTGCCCATGACTTGTCCGAACTTTGCTGGCACAACGCACTATCAAAACTGGCATGTTTGATACTCGCCATATTATCGGTTGTTTTTCGAGCCGGTGGGATGTGGTTTATCGTTGCTGGAGATCCGACTTACGAACTCGAGCTAGTCTATATAGCGACAATAACATCGGTCATCGTGCTCACCTGGCTAATAGTTACCCCCACAATCGACAAAAAGCCAAAACTCCCGCTTTACCTCTTCTCATTTGCTACGCTTATCCAAACTTGGCTCGCTATTGAGGTTGTTATTCACGAAGACAACAGCTGGCATCTTTTGCTTATCGTTGCGAGTGCTATCTATGTTTACTCATTTTGTAGGTTCTACTTATTTAACTACTATAGAAGAAACCGCCAGCATCTCTCGTGCATACCTAGCAGCTTGATTGTCGCCAATCTGGTTATGGTCGTTACTGCCTCGCTTAGTGTGTAAAGACGGTTTTGGAAATATACAGCTTTGCTGTTGCTCGTTTTGACTGGCTTGCTGAACCACATGAAGTCGACAAGTCGCGATCAGAATGGTGCTTCTGGAGATAGCTAAATAAAAAGCAGCCATTTCGCTGCTCTTTTTTGCTTACCAATTACATGTGATTGACCAACATCGTCTTTATAAGTTCTGCACTTGGGCCTCTAATTGCTTTGCGGTTTTCTGGCTCAAAAACTCTTTGTACATAGCAGCCTTGTCTGTCGGATCAATTTTTGCTGTTGTGGGAATAGCTTGATTAAATAGCTGCTCTGATTCAATCTGCGGCATTACAACTAGAGCACACACCTGATCTTTCCCAGCAATATTCACAAGTGCGATTTGCTCAATTTCACTCTTCTTGATAGAAGTATTCGTCACTTGTTTTGCAACTTGTTCGAATGACGATCCTGTTGTTGTTCCATCAATAGACTGGTTAAGTTGTTGATAGGTTTTCTCTAGAACACTAACTTTCACATCTAGATTTTGAGCCAACGTGTTTCTAGATAGCGCCACCGCATGGTTACGATCTAACGAAAAGTTACCTGAAGCTTCAACGCAATTTGATGCAGCCAGGCCATTCGCTGATGCAGGATTAAGGACCCAAGCCGGTACATCGATTGCACTATTAGTTTCGATTTTTGCCGTGCTGCTTTCGTCTTGGTTACTTGCACATCCGCCGAGCATAATTGCGCCAATCGCAGTAACTAGAAATTTATTAGTCATGATTACGTCCTTTTAAATCGTTGAATTGTTGTGAGCTTGGTAGCTTTGCATTCGATTGTTTACTTTTTTCAGATAGTTACGTGTTTCGTCATAAGGTAAATTCGTTATAAGCTGCTGATACACTTGGTCAGAGGTCATCGAGTTGATCTTCTTGATCGCCGCTGAGACTCTGCGTTCACCAAATGCTTTAGCTACGTTACCAGATCCAGTGTTGTAAGCTGCGATAACGCTATATTTAGCACTTTTCGGGTCTTTAATGCCCTTTAAATAACGATTATGCAGAATGTTCAGGTATTCAGTACCTGTTTCAATATTGATTTCTGGATTATAAAGATCCGTTGCGCGCATTGGAGCGTCATTACCGCGATAAAGCTTATTAACATCATGTCCTGCTGTTGTAGGGACAATCTGCATTAGACCATAGGCAGGTACATGCGAACGGGCCTGAGGATTGAAATGCGACTCTTCGTGCATAATCGCTAGGACAAGTGCTGGCGATAACCCTCGTTTTGCGCTTTCGATTTTGATTTGGGGAAGATAACTGCCTGCACGCTCTGATAGTGCTGACGATGGTATTTTTACCTTATATTCCACCATTTTTGTTGGCTGTTGCTGATGAACCGTTTTCTGTTTTTGAATATTCGCCTGCGCAGTAATAATGCGTTTCTGTTTATTCGCTTCTAAAACTTGCTTTTGTTGCTCAACGATACGTTCTTTTTGTGGCGGACTTACCATCACCATATTTTGTTCAGCGTAGATATCCAACTGGCTCATTTGACGTTCTGTTTGAGCAATGATCTCTTGACGCACCTCTTCAAAGGTTTGCTCTTGAACTTTAACCGGCTCGACATAAACCACTTGGGAGGTCGCCGGCTCCGGAATACGAAAGCCAACTTGTTGCCAAAGCTCTTTGTTATCAGTAATGACTTTATTAACGACTAACAAATCAGCATCTGCGGACTCAGAAGTGCTATTTGACGGTGCCGGATAGTTAATCGTAATTTCACCTTTCTCCAAGTCAACGACCGTGCGAGACTCGGTTTCTTCATTGTAAACCACCAAAGTATCTTGTGATGGTGTTTTGGCATCCCCCCATTTTTCGATAGAAGATACTTGCTGTTTATCCCATTGCTCAAGGTAGGCCATTTGCCACTTATTGAACTCACTAAGGTGTTCTGCATACCATTGCTCGAACTCAGCCGTATCATCGACGTAGAGCTGTTCGACTTCATTATCTAACTCTGCGAATGGATCATTAGCAATGACAGCCGTAGAAATTAAGAGTGGCAAAGTGACGGATAACACCGTCATCGAAATTGTTTTCAAAAGACTGCTCCCGATAGCGATTAGTTAAAATAGGATGACAAATCATCCGCAGAGTCTTGTTCAATAACCATCAATTCGTCTTCTAACAACGACGAGAAACGCGCACAATCTGAGCTAGCGCAAGATTGAATGATCGCGTAACTTTGTTGAATATTCCCCTGCTGATATTGCCATTCAGATAGCCAATACTTGATTTTTTCGCTTTGAAGTGACGTGATATCAACATAGCGCTGGAAATATTGGTTTGCTTTTGATTGGTCATCCCTGGCCAATAGAAGTGTCACCAATGCAGCAGCATCGATAGCAACAGCAGGCTTTTGCATCAGATGAGGGAGTAGCGGCTTAATAAGGCCATATTGTCTTGTCGCATAATAAGCCAAAGCATAATTCAGGGCTGATGAATCTAAGTTGTGCTCTGGGTCGGTATCCACAACCGTCGCTGAACACTTAGCATCCGTTTTTGATACCTGGATATACTTAATATCACTCAGTTCATAGTTTAAGCTCGCCATTGGCCAGTCAGAAAGTGGTTCACTTATCCACTGTTTATCTATGAGGATATTTTCGTAATTGGCCCTTAATTGCAGGCCTAGCCCGCGACGACATAAAGCTTTAATCTGACTATTCGCCATTTCAACGTCACGAGAAACCGACGCTGTTGTTGTTTGTTGCTCGAGAGAAACAGAATATATGGCTCCCCCGTATGCCCATTGATTGGAGGTACTCGCGGTAGCAGGAAGGCTAAGCCCTCCTGCTAGCATGATCGCAAGCGCAGGCTTATAGATCATTCGCATTGCTTACCTGACCTGATGGGCCCTGATTGCCACTCGTATCATTGGTTAAACCATTCGATGTAGACACTTTATGATTGGTACCCTGTCTTACTCGTTGCTTTGTTTCTGCGCCAGCTTGAGCCGATGCCGCCTCTAAAGATGGTGCGTACACAGCAACCGCAAGCATCCAGTCACCATCTGTACTTTTGAAGGTTTTGGTTGATACACCCGGTGGCACCTTACCAGAAGCAAAAGACTTATATGAATCAGAAGCTTTTAGGTTGTTAATGAACTCATGCTTGTTGTCCGCCAAAATAATTGCTTCAGCAGGGTCTATGCTTTCTGGTGGATACTCAAACTGTTCGTTCTTTTCTAGCTGGTCTTCGCTAAAGCTACCTTCCCAATACACTTGTTCGCCTTGCATAACGGCAATCAGGCCATTTCGAGCTTTGGCTTGAGCCTGAGATTTAGACATACTTGCAAGCTTGCGTTGAACAGAAGGCGTTTTGTTCTCTCTGATAATAGATGAGCCAAAGCCAAGAACATAAGACTCACCAGTCTCTGGGTTGGTGATAACTTTTGCACCGACGGGAGGCATAACTCCGGCTTGTAAATCGCCTACAATCTGTTTGAAGATATCATTAGGGTTAGTCGTTTGAGTGAGTGCACCGACTTTCCTTTGGGTTTGCTGACGTGTTTTTGGTGTAGAAATAAGGCTGACCCGAACAAGTTTGTCTTCAGGGCTATCGTATACATCGAACGTCACATACCCAGCAAGGGCACCCTGTACAGATTCAGCACAGCTGTCTGATGTTAAGCTGGTTGTATTGGCCGCAGAATCTGTACCAGTGTCAATCACATCTATCGACTCTGTGACAGCAGTCGTACACATATTGCTCATTCCTTCCATATTTTCTACCAGTTGTTTCTTGGCGATTTGGAAGGCTTTCATATATGCCGCACGCTTAGACAGTAACGTAGCATTACGATTTTCATACGACTCGTAACTACCCGACCCGCTTGATAGGATACCGACACCAGAACCGACAGTGATCATTTTGATGCCATCGCCTTCATCCTCAATGAGGCTTTGGTGTGCAACTAAAACCGCAGCAGCAGGGTCTTGTGCGATAACCACATCACCGACGGTCTTTACATCATTTGTATCAATAGCCACAACACTTTCGTTCGGGCCAGTTGCCGGAACAAGGTCATTGAGGTCAAAGTCAACATTGGCGCTGGCTGTGCCGAATACTGAAGCAAGAGATAGTGCAAGTAGAGATTTTTTAAGCATGGAAATTCCTTTTAGGCATCTTAAAGCACGTTAATTTGATAGTCATTTAAGACACTTAACCGAGAAGAGTAGTTAGGTTGATGAATACGCAGTGTAGGCTCGATATATTGAGCGAGTTCATTAGCGTTGCTCATAGATCGAAGTTGTACGACAACTTTGTTTGGATAGGATTGGATCTTAACGTCAGAGACTCCGTTGATAGAGCTAAGCAATGTGTAGAGCTGACCTTGCTTTCCTGCTGCTGGTGTTGACAGAATGACTTCGCGAACCGGTCCACCACGCATCGCCATTGTTTGCACCGATTTGTGCAAAATATCCGTTAAAGCGATTTTGTTGCTCTCGAGAGCGAGATGAACGGTAGCAAGTTCATTGAGCATGCCCTCTTTGTTCGGCAAAGTAATTAATGAGGGATCATTGCTCCACTCACCATATTGGTTGCCTGCCCTATCAAGAACACGAGTGGCCAATGCCAGCTGAAGCCCAGAAGGCGTCACTTTTTCGACTTCATCAATTTGCATGATCACAGTAGATTGCTCCACTGAATGTGCAAGGTCAAAACCCATTTCTGAAAATGCAGCGTTAAATCGAGATTTAACCGCAGGTAATTTAGCATCGACATAAATCGACGGATTGCCCAACTGATCAATGAGGCGCATGACTTTTTCATTCACTTTTTCTCGCTCAACCGTCACATCGAGTGTCAAAAGAAACATGCCGTCGTCACGTTGTTGGCTGGAGATTTCGTTCCACCCAGAAATCATACCTTGAGAGTCTAATGACAGAGATTGGATAGCCACGTCATGTAGATTGAATTCGTCACTATCTGCGCTCGCAGACATCACCGAATGTGACTGGTTGAGGTAACCCGATTTAACCATCACCCCAAGGACTTGGCTAATTGCCCGTCGAAAAGCATCTTGCTCCGCTGCTTGTCGAGCCGTCAAACCGCGATTAGCGTCTGATTTACCCTCACCGATTACGACAATTGAGACAATACCCTCATCATCCCATTCAATTTCGAAACCGTCATCACTTGATTCTGAAGGTGGTGTCAATCTGACATTGACACATGTATCATCCCCAAGAATTTCTGGCGCATCAAAATTAGCATGAATCACACCCTGTTCAATTCCAGAAACGAGGGCTTCACGCTGAGATTCAGAAAAGTGTTCATTAACCAGCGTTGACTCTTGGTCAGTCAACGATAAAGAAGTCTCGCCATTTAAAAATAATCTAAGATTAGAGAACGCCTCCGCTTTGGCGGATTCGATTGCGAGGGCGCCTCGTCCATATGCGCATCCTTGCTCGACAAGAGCCAGGGTATCCTGGCTCAAATCTAACTCAAGGGCAGTAACTGGCGTAATAGAAAACAAGCTACTTAGCGCGATACTCGCTTTTAACCCTCTTGAGCCCATGTGCTACGTTCCTTCATGAATTCAATAGGAACCCCGACGCTCACCGCGAAAATGCGACGTTGACGATCAGGGCGGTAAATTCCTGCTTCGGCCTCATCTTTTACATTCTCAGCAAGCTTGCTGTCTTTCCAACGAACAATCTTGCCTTGTGCGCTTTGCATACTTGGGTTTACTGTTGCGACACCAATAGGCTCTACAAACCCGGCACTGTACTCGAACACCACCATGGTTTCATTCGGTAACACGCCTGCGTTTTGACCACGGTCTAGTGAAATGCGGTCGCCTTTAATTCCCATAACTTGGGCTGTGGCAGGCATTTCTTTAAGTAAGCGGGTTAACATAATGTCGAATCCACGAGAGGCCATCTCGTTCATAACCGAATCGACATCTTTGCCACTTGTATAGTTGAATCCGCGGTAGTATTCGCCATTTGCGATAACAGTAGTGAAGGTGTCTTTTGCACGAACATCGAAGTTCGAAACACGGATTTTACCGATGTTTGGATAGCTAATTTTTTCACGCGTGTATGGATCGATGACTCCGGTAGACATCTCCATTGAGGTTTGGAACAACGATTGTGTCGAACCAAATAACATGTCACCCGTTTTCAGCACATCTACTTTCATAATGTAGTCTGTCGATAAAGGAGTACGACTCCCCATTTTTTCTGCTACTTTCGACGCACCTTCATCAGCGAGAATCTCTTCCATTGCCGCATTAACTGAATCAGTGTCTCGAGTGAGAATTCTGAAACGATTCACGCCAGCAAATTGATTTTCTAGAGTGTTTTCTAGCGCTTTGGTCTGGAAGGATCCAATACTCGAATGCATTGCATTAAAGACGTCAGACGATTTTCCCTCTAGATTCTTGCTCACATCTGTGGCTACATCACCGAAATAGAGTCGAATGGTCTTTTTTGCAAGAGGACAGCGACTGTCTTTTTCTTCAGGCTCATAACTACAAAACTGAAGACCTTGGGTATTAAAATATGCGGGTACTTCAATGTCGTCGTTCTTAAAATCATACGCAGATTTACCGATGATTAGAGAAGAATTTCCAGCATTGCTCTGTTTAGACACCGTTTGTTGACTCGGAGTAGAGTTACACCCCACAAGGCCGATCCCAACAGCAACCAATGTCGCAAGTTTTGTTAATTTCATATTAGTTCACTTGCTCAGATAAGATTTTATCTAGGTTTTCCAATTGTTTAATCGTATTTTGATCAAGAGAAATCAGGTTATTTGCTTCATACGCTAGTGCTGAACGCGAAGTTAGCTCATCGTAGGCAGCAACGATTGGAACGACATCTTTTGCTTCTTCGTCTTCTTCAACAGAGGCGGATGCTAGAATGTTAGAGAACATAGCTAAGCCTGTTTCTTGAGCAAGTACAGTTGCATTATCCGCTGCAATCATGCTGATTTGAGCAGCTTGAACCGCAAGCTCAAGGCCTAGTTCTACGTTGCTATCAAAAATTGAGTCTGATGCTGTTTTATATGCATTCACTTGAGGGGCAATTTTCTTATCTTCAGGCTTATCAGCGTCAAACTCTTCCATTGCAGCCAACAGTTCTTCGTCAGTTAGACCAGAGTTCACAGCCAAGAAGCCAGCAACATCACCGTGCTTTGACGCCAAGACGTTATAACTTTGGAATACTTTACATTGACGATCTTGGATGGAAACCATAACTTCTGATGCTGTATCAACAGCAACAGAAACTGGTGTGTAACTATTACCAAGCTCCTCACACGTTTGCGTAAGTTTTTCGTTCATCTCAGTGCGATTTAATGTCGCTGCATCCTCACCTGAGATAGAAGAACAACCTGCCAGAGCAGTCACGAATAAACTAGCCAAAACTGTTTTCTTAAACATCATTAATTCCTTAATTTAAGAATGAAAAAAGTGACTCATTGGTTAGAGTCTTTATAATTTTTTGCTGCGCTAACTTAGTTGCATGCGCAGCGCTTTTCGAAGATGTCGCTGTTTCAGACACTTCCTTTTGACTGACAGCTGTAGTTGGACTGCTCGTGTCAAAAACTTTGAGAGAGACCGTTTGTTTGGCGATAAACTTATTGGCCTGTTTACCGTTGCGATTGGTCCCTTTGATATAAATGCTGATGCTACCGTTAGCACTAGCAATTGACGTATTGGATAAAATGCTATTTAACTCGGCAGAGAAAGGATCATTTGATGTTAAGAAAGTGACCCTAAATTGACTTTGTTTCTCCTGAGATTTCAACTCAAGCAAATGTTGTTGCGGAGCCAATAGATTGAACTGCTCAAAATCAACCGCAGATAGAACGGTCAACCATTCTGCAGACTGCTCCAAGAGATGTTGTGATTCCCAAAAGCGACGTAAGTCTCGCCATTCAGTTGCTTCCCCAGTGAAACCAATCTCTGATTTTGCATGGTTATTCGATATATCTTGGCTTAGCTTTTCTGCCCATTCTGATTTGTTGATAGTAAAATCATATCGACAGGGTTTGGAGGAACAATCAACGCCCGCAAGTGACAAGTTTTGTATAGCGACCGGAAGAGAGTCAATTTGGCTAGTTTGTTCGTAAGAGGATAGCGTAGATTTTTGGTTATGATATTGATGTGTTTTTTCTGACACTTCAACCTTACTGTATATGTTGAGTGCAAGCTGTTGTTTTGCATCAATTCTAGCAATTTTCTCAGAGTCACCATAACCAGAAATGGCAATGAATGATTCTTGTGCCGATGCAGTAATAGGAAAGCAAACAATCACTACTAATAAGTTGAGATATCGATAGAACAAAAGTTAACCTGTACAACGTTGATCAAATTAAGTTCATTGAAATTACAGTTACTTTTGCTCTATCTCAAGTCTGAGAAACAACCACCAAAGCCATCATGGAATGCATATTTATGCGCAAAACCAAAAAAGTGTGATTTCGATTCAAAATGCACAATACCAAGCTCATCATGCTTTACAGTGCGCTGACATACCTTATTGATTAATCTGATAATAACGCGAATATGAACAAAACCGACCGATATTATGAATATTGATTTCTTTGTATGAATTGCATGTCAATCATCTCTTTTGTGAATCAGATCACCTTGCGTTCATAGTTTGAATTAATCGTTAGCAGCTATCGCTATCTGTACGTGATCCTCTCTTCTATCTTACCTAAAGCGGTCTAATAACCTATTTAGGTGACAGCAATAAACCCTCAAGAAGAGTTCTAGGTAATAGTCAGAGCTTAGGTTGGTGACACTTGTTATTAGAAAGAACGAGCTAAGTCCGTTGTCATATAACTAGGTAGAAAACGCGTAATCTGGTTGGTGAGCGTGTATATAAACGACATAAACCATGTCACCTAATGACCTACACACAGAACATCTGCTTGTTACAATATTCAGCTAAAGAACCTAATAAGCAACTTTAATCAGCATTACGAATTCATAACAACATGGCATACAGACTCACTCTACCCACAATGCTACCTCACTATCAGAATATCTAGGCGCTAGGTGTTTTTGACCCCAAACATTCTTTAGTTGATAGATTCAGACTTCCTGCGCATTACAACGATATTGACTAAAACAACGATAAATCACTCACCCTTCGCCAGAGTCATGATTGGCATATTAAAAAGTGATAAATTGACCTTCATTAGAGACTTATATTTTGACCAACAAGCTCATCAATCATCTTGTACCACTTACCATACTTGCGCTACTCAGTGGTTGTAATAGTGATGCAAATAAAGAATCACACTCAACCGTGCCAGAGAGTTCTACTGTACAATACCAGCATTTCGAAGTTCAAGAAGACAGTTGGATCAGGCGTTATCGCGAAAACAACTACGGCGATGATTTCATGATTTACCTTAACAAAGATGATAGCGGTAATGATAACTGGTTTGCCGATGGAGTCATGAAATTCGATATAAAAGAAATCGCAGATAAAAGCACGATAGAACGTGTCGAACTGGTATTTGATATCTTCTTTGTTAGATATAACCCTATGACCATGGATGTGTTTGTTATTGACGGTGAGTGGGAGGAAAATACCGTCAATGGCCTCACAAAGCTTGAGCGCAAAGCTCACCTAGACAGAGTTCTCCCACCTCAAACCAACTATGGTTTAGTCAACATTGATATTACTCAGCATATCTTAGAGACTGAATCTGACGTTATATCAGTCTTAATTACAGGAGAAGAATCACCGTCTGAAGCTGTAGTTAGGATTCGATCACGTCATATCGAAGATGGCTTGCAACGTGCTCCTCACCTTTCTGTCGTATTGAAACCTGAATTTGTTGAACAGCCGCAAACACACCCAGACATTTTAACGAGATATGAAAATCAAGACTATAGCAGTGATTTCTATCTCAATGACTGGTCATTGGCCGGTATTATTGAACCGGTTTCACAAGAAACTTTAGATGCACTCAAAGTATTCTCGGTTGATGCTTATGGCGCACAACCTAACAACGAGAATGTTGACAATATTGCAGCCGTTCAAGCGGCTATCGACGCTGCTCAAGAAAATGGTGGTGGTATTGTTTCATTTGGCAAAGGCACCTACCATTTCAATCTCTAGTGTAGAAAATGCGCAAGCGTTATATATTACTCAATCAAATATCATCTTGCGAGGTCAAGGCAGCGATACCGTTTTGCGTCAACATCATTCAATGATTGATAGTGAGCTTGTCGCGACAAGAACGCCCCATCTCATCAACATTTTCGGTGATACTAAGTCAAAAGTGTCGAATGTCCTTCTTGTGGATACTCAGCCAGGTGATACCCAGATATTGGTCAACGATCGCGTTGGTTTTACTCAAGGCGACCTCATCAACATCAGTCACTTTAACAAGGATGGTTCAATCTCAGCCGGACAAGAGGTCATCTATCCGTTACTTGCTCGCGATCCTTGGACTAACTTTGGGCGCTTTGTCGCTATGACACACATAAACCGCATAAAACAAGTTCAAAAGGTGAGTGACGGCACTCTATTAACACTCGAGGCCCGTCTGCCCTATGGGTTTAAAGCTGAATATGCCGCTGATATTCGATTGGTGGAAAAGTCGATTAATCACTCGGGAGTCGAAAACCTGACTGTCTCTATGGAGATGCCAGAAGGCTATACATATACCCACTCTTCACCTGAGCCACTTGCCTATAGAAATGCAGCTATCAAGCTCGAGAACGTAGCAAATAGCTGGGTAAAAAACGTTGAGGTCGAAAACTTTACTCAGAGCGTTACATTAGGTAACTCTCACTTTAACCACATCGATAACGTGACTCTCTCAACCGTGGGCGGGGGCGGCCACCACGGGATAGGGCTATATCGCAGTTCTCAGGGTAACCTCGTTTCCAATATCTCCATGAATGCTTATATGTCGCATCACATTTCTTTTAATAGTAATTCAAACGGAAATGTCATCACAAATGTCAGCAATCCAAACTTAAAGCACCCTACTATGATTGATTTCCATGGCGCGGGACTGCCTTCATTTAACTTAGTGGAAGCATCATCAAACATTTATGTTCAAAGCTCTGGAAG
This sequence comes from Vibrio agarivorans, assembly GCF_030409635.1. Classification (NCBI taxonomy): domain Bacteria; kingdom Pseudomonadati; phylum Pseudomonadota; class Gammaproteobacteria; order Vibrionales; family Vibrionaceae; genus Vibrio; species Vibrio agarivorans. Next base: position 1,006,978 of record NZ_JAUFQF010000001.1, read on the forward strand.
TACATTCAACATGCCCCATGCCGGCACTCGAAACACATTCTGGAACCTAGAAACAAGGGGCGGTGAGTTCTTCCCTGCATCGTCTGGTTGGAATAGTGATAGCGACTATAATAGCAACGGGTTTGATCACTATATGCTGCATCCTCGCTCTATCATGGTGGGTCTACGCTCAGAGCGCTTTGGCACCATGATGGAAAAACAAACTCAGCAACACTCTAGTGATTGGTACTACTTAGAAACCTATAATGAAGGGGCAGTTACACCCGATTCCTTGTATGAGTTTCAACGAGGTTTCGCTGATTCTGAGAAACTTGCCAACGAGTAAAATGTGGGGTCAGAGTTATTTTGGGTAAATTGACTCTGATCCCATTGTTCAAAAAATCATAGGCAGCGGTGAGACCGTAATAAGAGACCCTCAATATGTGTTTGTCGTAAGCAATGCTTAATGACAGAAATAACAAAGCGAAGTAGATAACTTTGTTGTTCGAAGAGCATTGGCTGCTCACGTAGCCAACAGAGTGTTATTGCTTATTGACAGGCAGAAGGCTCATATGTGTTATGGCTCGTACACGAGACTGTCCTAAATTCTGTGTAACTGTCTAAACTTAAAGCCTTAATGGCTAAGGATAGGCACATGGATAAGAAAGCACTTGAAGCTTTTGCTAAAGAAGCTGCAAAGGGAATTAAAACTCCCGATGACTTAACTGAGTTCAGCCAGATGCTCAAAAAGATCACTGTTGAGGCGGCGCTCAACGCTGAAATGGAAGAGCATCTTGGCTACGAAAAGCACAAACCCTCAAAATCCCAAAATAGCCGTAATGGAAAGAGCACCAAGCGTGTAAAAACAGAAGACGGCGAATTTGAACTCGATACCCCTCGCGACCGTCTTGGTTCTTTTGACCCCAAGTTAGTCAAAAAGCATCAAACACGATTTACCTCTATGGATGACAAGATCTTGTGGCTCTATGCGCAGGGCATGAGCACACGCGATATAGTGAATGCTTTTGACGAGTGGTACGGAGCAGAGATATCACCCAGCCTAGTTTCGCGCGTCACACATGCAGTGATGGAGGAAATCGTGGAGTGGCAATCTAGACCGCTTGATGCCATCTATCCTATCGTTTACCTCGACTGCATTGTGGTCAAAATCCGCCAAGACAAACGCATTATCAATAAATCGATCTTCCTTGCTTTAGGCATTAACACCGATGGTCAGAAAGAACTCATGGGCATGTGGATAGCCGAAAATGAGGGGGCTAAGTTTTGGCTGAGCGTTCTAACCGAACTCAATCAACGTGGCGTTGAAGATATTCTTATCGCTTGTGTCGATGGCTTGAAGGGTTTTCCCGATGCGATCAACACCGTCTTCCCGCAAACACATATTCAGCTTTGCATCGTCCATATGGTGCGGAACTCATTGAAGTATGTGTCTTGGAAGGACTACAAGGCGGTCACAGCCGACCTGAAGCGAGTGTATCGCTCTGCTACCGAAGATGAGGCTCTACTTGAACTGGAGCGCTTTGGTGAAGTCTGGGATAGCCAGTATCCGCAAATCTCCAAGTCTTGGCGCAATCACTGGCAAAATCTCAACACCCTTTTTAGCTACCCAGAAGATATTCGTAGAGCAATTTACACGACCAATGCAATTGAGTCCCTCAATAGCGTGATCCGCAAGGCACTTAAAAAGCGTAAGATCTTCCCGAATGATGAGGCCGCAACCAAAATGGTATATCTAGCAATCAAAGACGCCAGTAAGAAATGGACAATGCCTATTCAAAACTGGCGCCAAGCTATGAGTCGGTTTATTATCGAGTTCGAGGAACGCCTGGAGAAACACATTAACTAAACGGCAGTTACACAGAATCTGTTACAGCCTCCTCGTACACTGCTTCAAAGTCCATGTGAAACTTCCGATGAGATAACTTCATTTTATAAACTGGGATTCCCTTACCTTTACCGATTTCAATAAGCTCTTTCTCTGAGTCCGACTCTGCTAGGGCGCCAATATATATAGCTTTTACTTTTGGACTTGGTTGATTAAATGATGCTTCATTTGGGCTACTGAGCATAATTAACCTCCACTCCTGTTCATATGCCCAATCTAAAGCCTTATGAATTGATGCGATCACTCCCAACATGTTACTTGATAATCCACCATCAAGACCATGCTCAAAAAACTCTGACGCATCAAACAACTTATCATCATAAATTACGGGCCAGAGCATTCTTGTCAGTATGTTTTCATTAGGTAACTCACTAAAATCATACTCCATTGCAAAACCACTATGTTCTTTTGCATAGTGTGACCACATGAGCATAGAGTCTTCTCGCTCACTCAAAGAGCACACTTTATAACCTGCTTTCAGGACACGGTTGAAGTCAGCAACCATTTGCTCTGTGTTCTTCTCTGTACTTGAATTTAGGAACTGGAACAGCTGTTCCTCAGAGAGTCTTCCTTCTGTTTTTTATGTGCAATGTGAGCCAAATATCTCGTAGGTTCAGCCGACTGTTTAAGTTCGTTAATCTCGGAATCAGTCAGAAACTTAAACTGACCATCTTTTGCTTGCTCTTCAATTGAGTGAATGAGTTGACGATCAAGTATTTCTTTTGAGTATTCAAAATGAATGCTCGTATCATAAGGGTCATTGAACCCGTTTGCAGAGGCGCACCAGAGTGTATTATTTTTCAAATTGTCCAAGCTATATTCATTAAACTCACGATATTTGAACAACTTCGTCGGAATATAACCATATTTCAGGGAAATGGCTTCGTTTACATATACATCATCAAGTTTAGGCGAAAAGAATAATTCTCTCAGCTCGCCTATCCATTGTTTTTTTTCATTCGACCATCCTATTTTAGAGCCATAACGCCTGCTTAAGGGGTGAGTGGACGTGTGCCATGTTTGAGCGAAGCGAGTTCGGCACGCGTTTACGAATCCCTCTTGAAGCACTTGTTATGTTTGTTCTAACGCACTCACTGTATCTAAAAATTCGTCTAGGTCAGATGGCATTACGTCAGGGTACTTTTTCCTAAGTTCTTTTTTATTAGTACCTTTTAGATCTTGGAGCTGAACAAGTTTAGGTCCTAATGTTGCTATACGAAATATAGCCATGCTCAAATTCCTTTCTGATTGCTTTTCGGTAATTGTGTCAGAAGGTAGCGTAAAGGTTCCGTCTTGCCAGTCCGTGTATAAACAAGAGTTTTTCCGGTTATTCTTAAAATCAATACCAGCGAAAAGCCCCTCAAGAGGCAGACCTTGCCTTTTCCATTCGTGACCAAATAACGCTGTTGATATTGCAGAGTCATTAACCAATTTCTGTTTATGATCTCGGAACCTACGGTTGAGCTTTTTCCAATCGACCTTTACTCCGGCAGATACATCGACCAATACTCGAAATAACATGACGCTCTTGCCAAACTCTTCGCGAGCGAAGTGACTCAAAGCAAAGGAACGAGCATATTTGCCATGTTCATGTAAGATTTCTGCCTCATCACACAACTCTTGTGCATTGCGCAAACATTTAATTGCACCGTCAAAAATCGTGTCAAATTTTAGGTTATTTATCTTTGGTTGATTCAATTTTCCCCCTGAAAACATAACGCTTTATACACGACTGCAAGTCGGCATTACCAAACTCGATTCAATTGAAAGAGTTACAGGCTAATTCAATCAGGAAAATATGCAAGTTACCTTATATCTCCAATATAGCGGTAAGACTAGCTTGAGAACAGCAAATCAGCCCCACCAAACTCACATCATCAAACGCAGAAACTGCGGATTAGCCACCTGAATCTGCAATGTGCCTTTATACTCGGTGATCTTGCCTCGTGCGCAAACTCGCTCGTTCTCCATCTCTCGCAAATCACCGAAGCGACGCTCAAAATCAGGTAGATAATTATCCCAAATAAGAATCCCTAAGGTTTGATTTGGATAACGATTATCCATATTCAAATAGGTCGCTTTTCGCCCTTTGGAGACTTGCGCGACTTCACCACAAGCCATTACCGTTTCACCAACGTGAAATGGTGCTTTATAGGCGGGTATTCTCTGTTCTGACGCAGTTGTAATGCCGCTAATTGAAACCAGCATTACCAAAAGTATATATTTCATCTTAATTCTCATAAGTCATTGATTTGGGATGTCTTGTTTAGAGTAATCTGAGCTCTATTGCGATACTCTTCGATCTTGCCCGTCACACAGACGTCAGAATGCACTAATCCCCTTAAATCCCCGTTGGTCTCGGTGATTTGTTGATAGTCAGAATCCCAAATCACGGCAGAAAATGTATGGTCTGGAAATGGATATTCAAAGTTGAGGTAAACCCCTCGGGAAAACCTTGTGACTTGTGCTAAACGGCCGCATACGGTTTGATAGGTGTCTGTATATTCTCTCGCGTCTCTAGCTGAGATAGTCGAGGATTGAACAGTAATAGATTCGTCATAACGATCAACAGAGGCTTGGCTAGCGTCTTGCCAATCACTCACGTCATAAGATAGTGACTCTTCATGAACAATCGTCTTGTTATCCTCAACATGTATTTCTGGTGTTTTGGTAACATTGATAACTGTTAACTCATCCTCACTGCGTATGCTGTGAACACGCGCTTCTGGTTTTACCCCATTGGGTGATGACCGGGTTTGTAGCGTTTGATTTGGCTTACTATCGGTAATAAAACCAAACACAAGCACTAAACCCAAGGCGAAGCATGCGCCAATCCAGAAATTGCTTTTGTCTGATTCCTGCTTTTCTAATCGTTCACCAACAGGCTGATGAGACTTACGCACTTCATCAACGAGTTGTCTCAACTCTTGAATCTGTGTTGCTACTTGTTCGCTGCCCTTGTTCTCTTGTTCAATTGCAGTCAGTTTTTGTTTGTACCAAACCACTAGCGCATCGCGCTCTTTTTGTTTTGTAGATTCAGTCACTTTATTGTTGGCTTGTATATCGAGCGTGTGACGAATCTTGTGGATAACGTTTTGTGGCTCATTAAGCATTTGCATATTGCTAAAACGGAGTACTACGCCAAATTTGGTGATCAGCGAGTTCTGCCTAACCAGAAAATCCTTCCATTTGGCATGCGTTGTATCTTTAGTCGTGCCATCAAGCTCAATTGGTAAATAGTACCCTTTAGACTCATTACGAATCATGAAATCAATGTATCGATTGCCGCCGTTATCATCTTTAAAGTGAAATTGAGGTATCACATCTGAAGGCGTAATTTCTGGAATACGAGCTAACACCCGATCGACAAACTTCTCTTCAAAATTGACGGGATGAGCTATTTTGTCGGCGTAACGAATCTTCCAACTTTTCCAAGTGAGCATAGTGACTTAATCATGGTTACTGGCTTTATCTGATTATCCCTGATCTTGCTAATTTATTTGGAATATTGACTATTCCAAATAAACCAATGCCTTGTTCACAAAAAACAGCTGTGATTGATGATAGTTCCTAGCTTAATGATTATGGGGTCAGAGTCATTTCAGCGAAATAGACTCTGACCCCAATCTCGACTGTATTTGTTACGATAACCAAATACGCGCCAAGATGCCTAGTGGCGTTGTAAAACCGGTAGTGACTGACTGAATTTCCCCCTGATGGATAATGTAGGTGGTCGGTGTAACGGCGATTTGCCACCGCTTCATCCACGACCCATCTGAGTCATTAACAGTCTCAAACTGATAATTATGTTGTTGAACGTACGCACTGACTCTTCTATCACTTCCAGAGTTCAATGCGACGGCATAAGTGGGATAATGGTTCGATACCCAACTTAGTGAGGGGCTCACAAATCGGCACACCGAGCACCACGTAGCCCAGAAATAGATCACGACCGGTGATTCAAAACTCTGTGCAACCAAGTCCACGCTGTCACCATCAAGCATTGTGGCCACCATCGAAGGCGGTAACGTTGATGGGCTATTCGATGTCCTATACCAATCCACTGCGGTCGATAGGGCGATAAACAGCAAACCGTAGACCGCCGCTTTCTTTATCCAGCTTGTCAATTTGATCAATCTTTGCATTAAGACTCTCCTCGCGCTTGCTTGAGAGCGGCAAGTACGGCTTCATCCGTCAGTAGAACGGGAAGAGGAATGCCTTGCGGGGCTCCTGGGCCATAAACCATATTGAACGGCACACCATAGCGCTGATGTTCACGTAAATAGTCCGTGACGTCAGGATGAGCTCGGGTCCAGTCCCCTAGCATTGGGACCACATCGGCAGATTGCAGATGGCTATAGACTGGGTCTTGCAGTAATACCCCTATCTTGTTGGACTTGCAGGTAATACACCAGTCGGCACTCACATCAACAAATACCGTCTTCCCTTGTTTCACAGACTGTTCGATAGTGCTTTGTGAGAGAGGAACCCAATCAGGCTCTGGTGGTAACGGTGTGACCCAATGGTCAGCGGTTACACTCCCCACTAACATTGCGCCTGCAAATAGCGCAATCCCGCCTCCTCCGAGACCGAGTAACCACTTATCGCCGTAGAGTGTTTTCACTCTTGCTAACACCCAAACAAACGTAGCTAAAGCAACTACAGCAACCCAAAACACTGGGATATGGTGTCGCAATAGGGATAACAACCAGAGACTCGTCACCATCATCATCACGCCAAGAGCGAGTTTAAACCACACCATCCAGCGACCCGGCTTAGGCATGTAGCTGACCATGCGTGGAAAGCTGGCAATTAACAGCCAAGGCATCGACATTCCGAGCGCCAGTGACGTGAAAATGACAAACATTGTTGGTATATCAGCACCAAAAGCATACGCAATTGCCGTAGTGAGAAATGGCGCACTACAAGGTGTAGCCAATAAGGTGGCAAACATACCTTGAACAAAGTGCCCCAAGTGTGAACTATCCCCTTTTTGCGCCGCCCAGCTAGACAGTGAACTAGGAAGAGAAATCGTCACCAGGCCTAACATATTAAATGCAAATAGCATGGTTACCGACATCATGAGCAGCAAGAACCAAATGCTTTGGAACTGCATCCCCCACCCAATGGCATGGCCACTAAGTTTCAATACCGAAAGGACAGACGCGATCAACCAGAAAGACGCCAGTATGCCCGCACTGGTGAATAGAAACTGTGTTCTAATCTGCTGTCGAGCCACACCTTGAGCACTGGTGATTGAGCTAAGCTTCATACCCAATACGGGTAGCACACAGGGCATAATATTAAGAATCAAACCACCAATAAGGCCCCACGCAAACACTGTCAGCAGAGAGGCTCCCTGCAATAGCGTTGAGTCGACTCTCACCGCTCCAACAACAGGCTCCACATCAAGCTCTAAAAGCTGATCCCCATCTTTGATATGGAAATAGACCAGCTCATTGGCTAAATCGACCTCCCCCATCCATGAGGAAACATCATAAACAACGCTATAAACCTCAGCCAGGTGTGATTCTGTTAATGGCTTAAAGAGTAACTCTTCAAACTCACTAGACAGAGTGAAAGGTAACACCTCTGGCGATTGCCATAGGCGGTCTTTCTCAATCTCCACCTTCAAGCGCTGCTGTTGTTGATCCCAGATCGCAGACACTGTTGCGGCGTCATTACCCGCAGTAGGTACGAGACTCATTGCTTTTGCGTAATGGTGCGCAGACGATTCAGATCTTACCAACTCACTCGGTTCAAACTCAAAATCTATCGGATAGTCAGTAAGAACACATATTGTGGTACAGGTCGGTAGTGTCAGAATCGAGCGAAAACGTACTGTCTCATTAAGATCTGACAACTGAATATGTACAGGGAACGTCGTATCACCTTGATAGCCAATCGTGCGTATGCCAAACAAACTAAATTGCTCTGGATATGGCCAATACCAATCGATATTCGTTATGTTCTCAGACTGCTGAGCCCAATTCAGTGATGGCGCAACACCACCTTCTCCGGGCTCTCTCCAGTAAGTTTTCCAATCGTCATCAAGACGTACATCAATAAACCCTAATACGGTTTTTTCAACCGTATTCACATCACCGGTCAATGTCATTTTGACCTGTACGGGGGGATGATCTGAGTGAGTCATCCATTCTGTCCCTGCGATTTGCGCATGTACAGAAAGGCTTAATGCCATCAGCATTAAGGTAGCGGCGCAGTATGCCCGCCAAATAAATTTTTGCATAAAGCTATTCCAAAAAAATTGACGATAGAATGCACTGACCTTATGTCAGTTATTCATACGCGGTTTATTCTCTGAAAACGCAATGCCTCGCGTGAAGCCGCACGGGATAACCAATCGGCTCAGTGAAATGAGGAGTAGGATTAGGCAGAGCTTTCAGCCAAGCAACAATCGCAAGGACGATAGCAAAGGAGAATAGAGCGACCCACTCAAGCTGTGAAAACTGTTGTTGCAGTAGCTTACCCGATAGCTCGCAATGCTCACTCACTTCTGAGTGTTCCGCTAGTTCAAGTTCAGCACTGTGATCTCCCTTAACCTGCATTGGACACCCGGCATGACTCACACCCATGTTCTTGGCTAAACACAATAGCACCACCCACCCGACTAGAATCAGGCTAAATTTGGTTTTGGTGTTGTGGTCAAAAGTCATTCAATTCAGCAAGTAAGGAAAGTTATATTCTGGTAACCATAGCGTTATAGAATGCTCACGACAAGTCTTGAATAGGTTGATTTAAGTAATGTTACAAATCCGGTTTTCATTGATGTACATTTTCTTGGCTGATAAAGCACGCGGCAGAAAATACATCCCGTCTTAATTAACCTTTTCCGACAACGATTGTAAAAAGTCAGTAATAAGCACCTCTAACCCATCATTCGACTCGGGCGACAACACATCCCCAGCCAACATATGCTGCATTGGGTCGTTCGAATCCTCAAAGGCAATAATTTGGTTTGCTGGATTGCTCATTCGATTGACGTGCACAATCGTCAGTTCGCTATCCACTACTCTATCTTGCGGTGAGTAGAGGGTTAAAACCGGCACTTCTACTTGGTCTAACAGCTTCCGAGTCGTTTCAACGACACCCATCATAGTGACTAGTGAGCGAGAGTCGTAACTTTGTGTCCAATATTTCGCTTGCAGTACGTTATGAGGTTCAAAAGTGCGGTATTTGCCTAATACTAAACGGGCTAGCTGCTCACCCCATGGGAGAAGCAGTAGTTCGCTGTTGGTATCGGCTGGGCCGAAGTTTGGTGAAATCAAAATAATGGCGGCAACATGATCACTGCACCAAGGTTGGGAGCCCAACCAACTAGCAAGTGTTCCGCCTGTAGATGTGCCAATCAGTATGACCTCTTCGCCTAATTGTTGCGCGACTTTACAGGCTTGTGCAGCATCATTAAGCCAATCTTTAACACTCGGTTCGCCCATGGCGTCGCGGTCACGTCCGTGACCCTTTAAGCGGGTTTCGATTAATGTCGCGTTTATTCGATTGGCGATCCGCTCTGGTACTGGGGCTAAATCTTGTCGAGAAGAGGAAAAGCCGTGTAGATAGACGACTGAGTACTTAGACTTTTCGCCACTCTCATTAGGTTTAAGGATACGCTTTTCGGTGCCCTCAACGAGTTTTAATGAGTCTTGCTCGCTGGCCAATAACGTCTGCTCGGTGATGGAGGGCTCAGAAATGTCGTGTATGGTAGAGACTTTGGGCCCAAAAGCCACTGTTGCTGAGACGACGAGACAAAAAATAAGAGCAGATCTTTTCACTGTGAACCCCTTCAACAACCACGCTTAATGCCCGGCTAAGTCTTTTAAACTTAAAGTAAACCTCATTCAAGGTTACAGCACCCTGATGTCACAAATAATATGCACTACTCAAAGCCCAAAGGAAATAAATATGAAATCTAGGTCATCTCATTTTAGACTGAAAACACTGGAGAAATCCCCGACGCATCCCCACCCAATAGCAACAAACCAATCAATATCAGTAACACCCCGCCAAACAGCTGTGCGTAGTATCCTGCAACTTTCATTGACTTGCCTTTGGCATCATTTCCAGCGGTTAGGTAGCGCTTAACGATCTTCTTGCCTGTCAGAGTGAGAACGGCAATCAACGAAGTGGTCAGTGCTGTACCACCTGCCATAGCGAGTGCTGAGATCACGCCCATCCAATACATGCCGACAATGTTTGCAAACAGCAACACCATAATGGCACCAGTACAAGGCCTTACACCGATGGTCACGACAATACCGATGTATTCACGTAGCGTTGAGGCTTTATTGATCGCTTCTGGATCAGCTACATGCTGGTGACCACACCCGCAATCAGTATGTGAATGTTCTGTTGTATGCTCGCTGTGTGAATGAGTGGGGTTTGCAGTCATAGAAAACGACGTCACTGGCTTCATTGCACTCATATTTGAAGGCTGCGCAGAAAGCGCGGTTAAGGTTTTTATCTTCATCTTCGGTTTGCGCATGACTTGAACAATCTGCTTCAATGCTTTCCAGCACAGCAGTAACCCCATAACGACAACAAGCAGAAAGCTCAGAGAGACAAAACTGGTCGCTTTCTCGTTAACGGTTTGCATTGATGCCTGAAAACCCCATACGAGAATACTCACAAGTGCAATCGCCACCAGCGCTTGAGCAATTGCAGAAACGATTGTGAGCACCAAACTCGCCTTTACCTTTGTTGGGTGGGTCGCGAGGTAGGTCGAGACAATGACTTTGCCATGGCCAGGACCGAGCGAGTGCAGCATGCCATACACAAAGCTGAATGCAATCAAATAGCCACCAGCGACCAAAGGGTTGGCTTTGGCGTCATAAAGTAAATCAGCTAACTCTGCATTCACATCACGCTGCCAGCGCCCGGTTTCGATGACCAGAGAAGGCCACATTTGCCACAGCTGATAGGCGCCCAAAGACAAAACAAGCATTACCGCCAGCGCGACCCATCTTTGATTGCTCATCATTGATTTTTGTTTCATGGATTCATGGCTCCTAAACGTTAAATCTCAAATCCAAGGTTATTGAATGGCAGTCACAGCTGCGCAATGAATTTTGGCGGTTTGGGTGAACAGCTCGCCTAAGGTGTTATCCGGATCAGCATCCTCTGGCAGGTTGAAAGCGTAGCTCATCTGCTCGGCAGTTGGGTTAGGTTCAACCATTTCTAGGGCACATTGCTTAGCCAGCTCGGCAGATAAAACCACGTCGCTGTTTGCACGCCAAGACATATCAACAAAGTGGGTTTTGTCGTAAATCATTAATCGTAAAGAATCGCGTGTGACTGCTTTGGGTTCAGCTAGTGGCAAATAAAAACTCAATACGAGCTTGGCTCGGTCTCGCTCCAAGCTTTCACTATGGCCCACGCTGTATCGAATCGGGGTTTCACCGTCATAGAAGTAAGTAAAGTAATGCTCATACATGATGTTTTCCATCAGTGATGCCGCGATGGTGCGAAAGGTCTCTTCTTCATTTTCGGGTGAGACATCTTCACCATCTAATACATACGCTGATGTCATGGCGTCGAACGCCCATTCCATGTTTAACCCCGTAATTACACCGTTCTCACCTTGAACCGTGGTTTTCATCTCTATCCATGAATGCGGGTGTGCCTGAAGGCTAGACGATAGAAATAACGCCATCAGCCCGAAAAGGGGCTTCTTGACAGCAAAAAAAGGAAGTCTTTTGTAAAGATGCATTGGAAAATACGCGTTACGAATTTGCCAGGTGTTATAACATAACAATATCGAAATTGCATGTTAGCTTTGAAGGCCTAAGCTCAATATTCCATTCACCACCTCATGCATATCTTTTCCACGTACATCGGGTTGTCTATAAAGAGGATGATAAAATGCGTTACTTCGCTCAATAAACGCGGCATTAAAGCCACAGCTCATTGCCCCGTGGGTATCCCAATCATGGGTAGCGACAAGCAAAAGCTGTTGCGGGCTGCGCTGAAGTTGCTTGGCGACAAAATGGTAGACCTTGGGGTCGGGTTTGAAGCTGCCTGTGGACTCGACTGAAACTATCTCATCAAAGTGCTCAAGCAGTCCTGCCTGCTCAATTTGTCGCTCTATCAATGATTGAGATGAGTTGGAGAATGCGATGGTGCGGAATCCGCTTTGGCGCAGCTTAGTGAGTGCGGGTTTGATATCGGGGTAAGGTTGAAGACTAGCAAACCCTTGCAGCAGCAAACTTCGCTGCTCTTCACTAACATCCACTTTATAATGCGTTGCTAAGTTATCAATCATACTGCTTGCAAGACTAGCAAAATCACTCGTCACTCCCGTTACAATGCAAACATTTGAGGTGTGTAGTAAGCGCGCAAACCAAAGTGACAGCGCTTCTTCAGAGCCAAATACTGTCGTAAATTCCGTTTTGAGTGAGGACAGATCTAAAACGGTTTCATTGATATCAAAGAGAATGGTTTGAGTTTGCATCGCAAGTTCCTGAATAGTAAAAGAGAGCCTCGCATTCACGTAGGCTCTCTCTATTTATAGCTTAATGCGGGTTATTTGTAATTTGATGGGAATAGAGCACGTTTTGCACTCTCATCAAACTCACTCTTGAACTCGACATCCTGCCCAACTTGACGGGCGCGCTGAACAGCAGGGCGACTATTAATGGATTCAAACCAACGAGCAAGGTTTGGATATGGCGCTAGCCCCTCTTCGCCCAATACGACTTGAGCTTTATCAATCCACCCCCAAGCCGAGATATCAGCAATGGTGAATTGGTCACCAACAATGAAATCTCTACCTTCCATATGGGTTTCAAGCACTTCATAGTGGCGTTTTGCTTCGTTCAAATAGCGATTTACCCCATAGTCGTTGCCTGCTGGCGCCACGTTACGGAAATGCACAGATTGACCAGAGAACGGCCCTAAACCACTGGCAATGAACATCATCCAAGACAATAGCTCTGCACGGTCTTGTGGCTTTCCACCCAGCTTGCCCGTTTTTTCAGAGAGGTAAAGCAAGATAGCGTTAGAATCGAAAACGCGCTGTCCTTCATCTTCGATGGCTGGCGTTTTACCGTTAGGGTTAATCAAACGATATTCTGGCGTGTGCTGCTCCCCTTTGAGGGTATCGACCGGCACTAGCTCAAAGTCGAGTTGCGCTTCCTCAAGAAACAAAGCCACTTTCATTGGGTTTGGGGTTTTATGAAAATAAAACTTTAGCATCGTAAACATCCTTTCCTTGTATGTTGATGAGGTACACCTAAAAACGCTGATTTGTTCCGCAGCTATTCGCTGGTATCTCAAGATTTATCGTTGATACAAAATAAAAGTAACCCAGCATGAACAATCGCTCAAGGTTAATTTGAACATTTGTTCAAAATGACCTTAATCAAGAGAATAACCAGCACCGCTCTGCCCCCTTTTCAAAGCCGGATAAAACAAAAGTCTCGTTGAAAATGAGACCTTTGTTGTTGTGCTAACGAGCTGTCACTTGTGTGCGCTGCCCTTATGGAATCAAGACCTCAACATGATAGGTCTTGCCCGGTTCAATAGAGTCAATACGTGTTGAAGCCAGGGTTTCTCCATCAACAATCACTTGTGTATGCATAACGTCTGTGCGGGTTATTGATACCTCAAATGTGGCCCCTCGGAAGTGACGTACTGCGCTGGCTTTTTGCCAGTCGGTTGGCAGTTGTGGATCTATTCTCAGCCCACTTGCATCACCTTTAAGACCAAACAGACCCTCAACGATGCAGCGATAAACCCAAGACACCGTTCCCGTGTTGAATAGCTGGCTTGAGCGCCCTGCTGTGCGCGGGTGCTGATAATAAGCGCCACGATAGTAGTTAGGTATAAATACTGGAAGCTGACCGCGTTGAATGTAGTCCGCTTCATCAGGACCGGTAAGCATTTGCGACATCAGTTTGAAGGCGCGATCGGTTTCACCAGCTTGATAAAGGCTGAAGATATAGAAGATCGCCGCGTGGTTATACACACTGCCATTTTCAGCGGAGCCCGGATGCTTTTGAGTCACTCGCCCTACGTCATCACGCATCGCGGTAAAGCTTGGTGCGAGCATCATCACACCGTAAGGCGTCTCTAGCTGCTGCTCTACCTGCTTGATCATCTTCTCGCGCTTATCGCTGTCTGCGGTTTGCGCCAATATTGCCCAGCTTTGCGGGTTTAAGAAGATTCGCCCTTCTTCGTCTTTACTCGTACCAAATACCACACCGTCATCGGTAATGCCACGGGCATACCAATCACCATCCCAAATATGCTTATTGATGGCTTCATTAAGCGCTTCTGCATTAGATCGGAACTCTTGAGCCAACGCCGTTTCACCAAGATGAGCACAGATGTCAGACCAAATATTCAAGGCATAGGCAGCGGCCATAGATAGCCAACCCGACACACCTTTGCCTTTGTAACCCACCATGTTCATCGGGTCACACCAGTCGCCTTGCGCGATGAAGCTCAAACCGCGATGGTCACGCTCGTTGAACAGCCAGCGCATCGCTTTATTGATTCGCTCAAACACTCTAGCCGTTTGTGTGCCTTTAAACTGCTCCACTTCCTCGGCAAAAATAGAGTAATCATTGGTTTCATCAAGGTATGCACGCAAGCAAACTGGGAACCAAATACAGTGGTCTGTATGCGGGATTTGGTTGATGTATTTCAGTTCTGCTTCTTCTGTCAGTAAGATCCCGTCAGGAATGGCACCTGACTCCTCTTGTTGCGCTAGCGCATGAAGAAACGCGTTGCGGGTGACCGCTGGTTTGATATACACCATACCCATCGCATCTTGTAAGTAGTTGCGGGTTTGTGGGTCAGTACTGAGTCGGTTCACGTCACCATGATAGAACATCTGCCTTGGCAGCCAGCTGTTTACAAACTCATTCAGCTGTTTGTCTGGCGTTTGTATTTCAATGCTGCCTTTGCCTTGCGCGACATATTTGCTGTAGCGAGCTTTGGTTTGAGCAAACTCTTCATCTAAGAAATAGTGGTCGCGTATGGCTGCAATTTCTATATCACTGAAGGCAGGACCAAGCAGGAATCGGTAGTCTTCTTGTTGCTCGTTGACGAGTTCGATTTGATATTGCAACGCAGCGGTCGGCGTTTCGTAAAGCGCATCGCCGTTTTCTAGTGTTGCTAACTGCACGCCGGTTGGGTTATGCAGCCCCCCTTCACCTTCAAATTGTTCACGAATAGTTTCGTAGGCGGTTGGCTCTCTATCATGAAGGAAGAAGGTTTTATCTTTTAGGTCTTTATTTTTAAAGTAGTCAGCCACTTTTTGGTACGGCGTGACACAGCTTGCTACCACCCCTCCAAGATCTGAGCGGTATTTCGCAGACTGATTCATCCAGCTCATGTAGCCAATCGGGAAGTACGGGTAAACGCTTATCTTTCGCTCACGACCTGAGACATTTTTTACTTTTAATTGCCACAGCTCCACCACATCATTCTCAGGTAGGCTCAAGCATAGCTCTACTTCAATACCTAAATGCTCGATATGCCAACGAATATCCGACTGACCTAATGAGAAACAGTACTTATCCTGCTTCTGTCTGACTGGCTCATAAGGCGCTGAAAAAATTTCGCCCGTTTCTTCGTCTTTGATATAGAAGAAACGACCAGGGTGATGTGCAAAATATGGCTGCTCTGGTTGCATGAAACTCTTAGCTTCAAGATTAGGAGCATGCATGTATTTCGCAGGCTCAGGCTGCATAAACTGGGCAGTGGCATAACCACGGCAGTTCACCTGAATCATCATTTGTTTGTTCCAAAGAAAACCAGACGCTCTTGGCATTTTTGTCGGGCTCAGTAACTCCACACGTCTTGCCTGTTGTTTAGTTTCTACTAGCACTCTTTGTCATCCTTTGATCACGTTTAACGTATGCTTCAATCAGTCCACTTTTATCTATTCCGTATATTGAAACAAATGGACTCGATGACGTTTCTCATACGATATTGAATTCTTTAGGTATTAGCTTACGCGATAAGATGCCCCAAAAGCGGCCGAAAAGAGAATTGTGTTGGTGGTATCAAACAATTTCTCACCGTGCAGAAACTCAGTGAAACTCTGCAAATTCGTAGCTTCACTTGGTGGTTATCTGCGCAAAAATGATCACTGACAGGTTTTGTACGAATATAAATACCCTTATCTGCAACAAGGTATAACTCCCCTATTTTAAAGGCTATCCATAAGGGGTAGAATGCACGCCAATTTTATATTGGCACACGTAGCACGCATTAAGGGGCTTCTTATGACTACACCTACCCAGTTCGAACTTTATGATATTCTCAAGACTTACGAGGATAACTACCAAAATGGGCCTTTCTTCGATGCTAAAATGCCGACTCGTCCTGCGATCAAACAAACTCATAAGGTGTTTGATTTTGAGGTGAACTCTCGCCTAGGTGTTCCAGCCGGCCCACTGCTAAACAGCCACTGGTGTGATGTCTACGCGCAGCTTGGTTTTGATATTCCTGTTTATAAAACGGTTCGCAGTGTTGAGCGTGCATGTCACCCAGCACCAAACTGTATTTTCCTAGATACAGACAAGCAGTTTGGTAACGGCGACATCAATACCAACATTCACCCTGGCTTGCGCCCAGCACGTGACGAGCAAATCACCATCACTAACTCTTTTGGTGTGCCATCACTTGCACCTTCTGTATGGATGAAAGACATCGAAGAAGGTAACCGTAAGATGGGTAAAAACCAGCTTATGATCGTATCTGTAAACGGTACTCCAGGTCTTGCTGAGCGTGACCTTGTTGAAGACTACGGCTACGTTTCTGCAATGGCCAAAGAAGCGGGTGCGAAAGTAGTAGAAGTAAACTACTCATGTCCGAACCTTGGCGGCAGCAAAGAAGGTGCACTGTTCTCTGACCCAGAAAACTCAGCGCTAGTATCGAAGAAGATTCGTGAATCTATCGGTGATACGCCACTGATGATCAAACTCGGTTGGATGCCAGCAGAGCAACTAGAAAAAGTGATTGAAGCGAACCGTCCATACGTTGATGGTTTTGCAGCAATCAACACGATTCCTCGTAAAGTGATCACGTCTGAAGGCCAAGCAGCGCTACCAGGTGAAGGTCGTCTTTCTAGCGGTACGTGTGGCTTTGCTATCGGTGACCTTGCTGAAGAAGTGACGAGCAACCTTATTGACCTGCGCACAAAATGGAAGGATGACTTTGTTATCTGTTCTGTAGGCGGCATGATGAATGCTGAAGATCTGCACCGCCGTCTTGATATGGGTGCTGATATGGTAATGAGTGCAACTGCAGCAATGTGGGACCCATACCTAGCGCAGAAATTCCACGAGTTCAAATAAGCGCTAAGCGAAACACTATGATGTTGGTCTGACAGTCTGCCTGCAGGCCAACTTTCAATCTATTGTTATTCCCGTCACTCAAATCACTATACCTTTACTTAGACGCTACTTCTTATGCCTCTTACTTTAAAGTAAGGGCTAATTGGCCTATCAACAAAATACTCCCAAACATGCTTAAATACCGCGTGCTGATTGGGAAACGGCGCAAGCTCAAGTGCCTCCTCTAAAGAGCACCATTGATAATCCGTATGCTCTTCATTCAATACGATGACTTGATCAGGGGGGCACATCACCACAAAAACAGGGATCAACTGCATTACATTCACTTGGGGTTCGAAAAATCGCTGTATGTAATCGGAATTGTAGAGCTCTGAAACTTGGATTTTGGTCTCTTCTTCAAATTCTCGAATGATGGCGTCAACCCCAGTTTCGCCTGACTCGATTGAACCTCCTACATGACACCAATATCCGCCCTTTACTCGCTTCATGAGTAGCATTTTCATCTCGCCTTGGATACGTGACAACGCAACGCCAGCGACTATAGCTGTACTTAGTGGGATCACGATTTTCTCCTAAAGTCGGTTTAGATAATCGTACGCTGTAAGACGTAAACAATCTCTTTTGGCGTAAAATGGTAAATATTTACCCCACAGAAACGCCATAATATCGGTCTCATTTTCGCACCAATAACACTCTGAATTTATTAAAAATGTAGTCTAATTTTTTCTTAATGCCCTGTTATTTTCGGTCTTAAAGACTTTCCAAGTAACTAGGCATCAAGGATGGGTACATTTATAAAAGGTTAACTGATGAAAAACGACGTCGATTTAGAAGCAGCGATTTCCAAAGCTTTCACCAAGTCATTAATACGATTTTCAACACTGGCATTTATTCTGATTGTCTGTTGTTGGGCATTTTTACCCTTTTTGCCTATTTTGCTCTGGGCATTAGTGCTGGCGATTGCACTGTATCCAGTGCGACTCTTTGTTGAGCGAAAAACCCAATAGACCCCTGCAAGAAGTTCAACGGTTATCGCTATTGTGGGTGTTCTAGTGCTTGGCGTACCGACCGCTCTAGTGGGCAATGCATTTGCTACCAATACTATGGTGGCGTTCGAAGCCTATGAAGCGGGGACATTAGCTTTATCTGCTCCAAAAGAGACGATTAAAGATCTGCCCATCATCGGTGAGAGCCTGTACCTATCATGGCTTGAAGCCAATGGTGCTCGGCCGTGGCTTAGCTGTGCCAATGCCGATTGTTTTGATTGGTGCTATCGGAGGCATAGCAGCCGGAGGAATCCTGGGTATGTTTATTGGTGCTGCGTTCTTAGCTGCGGGTTACCAAGTCTTTATGGCATGGGTCGAATCAGAAAACCTCAATTCTGAAGGCCTAGGCTCTGAAAATATCAGCCCCGAAATCATAGAGCCTAAGCATGCTGAAACTGACAAGGCGCAACCTAAAGACGATGCCCTAAGTCATACTCAAAGTTGAGTTATACTTTCGCCATCACATTTAACTCACTAAACACTGCCCCATAATGGCAAACGAACACCCCATTGCGATAATCCAAGACAGAGAACGCAGTATGCCAAAATTGAGCAAATACAAAACATGATAAACAAGCCGAAAGGCGATGTGAGTCCAAGCGAGTAGTTGTATGTTCTCATTGATCGTTCCTGTCGCGATAGCGAGCAAAATTGCGGTTGCGAATATGATCAATGATTCAAACGCGTTTTGATGGGCTGCAAGTGCTCGTGCGCCGAAGCCCTGTAATCGAGCTTGTTGATCGCGGGGATGGTTATTGTCGTATCCACCCGCTCGACTCATCGCGATACCCAGCGGTATTTTTGCGGCAAAGGGTAAAAAGGCGGCGATAACCAAGCACACGATTAGTCCATTCATCTGTCATCTGCTCCTTGAAAAGTGATTAAAGGTCGTCAAAGTAAAGACTACACCATAATCAAAAGCAGCTCAGGTTTGATCTTCTTGTTGATTGTTTCAGGTCGTAGCAGAACAAGATAGATTGATTGATTACGAATCATTATTAGTAACTCGGAATCTTCATTACCCCTTTCACAACCATAACAGCAGACCCTATCAACTTAGTGCGTCTATCCGACAATTGTTGAGTTGTCACATAACCACCACGTTTTGACGCTTGGTAACCACGTAGCTCTGTCTTTTTGAGTTTTTCTGACCAATACACACTTAGCGCACAGTGCGCTGAACCCGTTACGGGATCTTCATTAACTCCGACCCAAGGTGCGAAGTAGCGAGAGACAAAATCGACATCTTCACTGTGGGCTCGAGTGGTGATAACAACGCCCCGCCCTTTGAGTTTATTCAATGCATCAAAATTAGGCTGTAGGCTGATAAGAGTATGCTCACTATCAATTTCAATAAACTGTTTATTATCAAAGATGCCATAAGCGATGACTGCTTTAGTGTCGATACCCAGATGCTCCAGTAATTCAGCCACAGGCGTCACCTCAAAATCGATAATTGGTGAAGGAAAGTCCAATTCAATTGAAGACTCGTTGATGAAAGCCGTTAGCTGTCCCGATATGGTATTAAAATGAACTTGCTCCCCCTTCTCGACTAAACCTCGCTCCTTGAGTACATGGGCTGCTGCCAATGTGCCGTGACCGCACAATTTCACTTCAGTTTCCGGCGTAAACCATCTTAACGTCATATCCGAAAGCGATAGAAAGGCCGTTTCAGAAACCGCCATCTCTTCAGCAATCGACAGCATCAAGCTTTCGGTCAGTTGGTGGTCTGTTATACACACACCCGCTGGATTGCCTTTGAATGGTTCCGTCGTAAATGAGTCTACTTGATAGATGTCGATATCCATTGGGTGCCCTATGTATGATGACGTCGCTGATCGACGTTTAGAAAAGCTGATGAGGCACAGGTTATTTTCTTTCTATTGATAGGACAAGCGTAACTTAAATAGAAATTACACCGATTTTTTATATACTTAATTTCAACATACTGGCTAAGTTGAGGTGAAAGCAATGAGTAAGCTTGATAAATGGGTTTCCAACAACATTACACTGACCAGCATCATAATGATGGTGGTAGGCATTACACTTGGGTATGTCCTTTTCTGATGGCTCTTTCGCTAGTATTCTATTGAGCTAGCCTTCTATTGATACGCTATCCTTTCGTCATCAGACAGACACAAATCTCTTGTATTCTTACTGCCCTCTCAAGTTAACCATACAAAGTTCGCGACATAGTCCTTACTAAGGCGTTAGTCCTACTCTTTGGTAGCTCGCAGCTTTACTAGAACACATACTTTGCATCAATGATAAAACTAGACGAAAACTGGAACTCTGTTGAGTGGGTTCTCACCGATGTTGACGATACGCTCACCTGTCATGGTCACCTGCCTCCTGAAACATTAATCGCATTACAGGCACTTGGAGACGCTGGGAAAAAAGTCGTTGCTGTAACCGGTGCTTGCGCTGGTTGGGGGGATCATATTGCTCAACTATGGCCTGTTGATGCTGTGCTCGCCGAGAACGGTGCGGTGATCATGGAGAAGCAAAATGGCTACTTAGTGACTGATGGCCTCACGACTATGGCTGATTTAGCAAGTAATCAACAGCGTCTAAAAGCCCAAGTAGAAACCATTCTTATCGATTATCCCGACTTGAATTTTACGCTTGATCAAGCCTATCGAGTGTGTGAAGTCGCGATTGATATTGGTCAGAACCGCCCTGCAGTTGAGAGCGCCATCGTAGATGAAGTCATCACTAAAATTCACCAATTAGGTGCTAACGCTACGGCTAGCTCTATCCACATTAATGCTTGGTATGGGCAGCACTCAAAGCGCATTACCGCTGAATACTTTTTGAAGAAGAAAGGCCTCAGTGATGAGCAAATCCAATCACAATGTTGCTATGTTGGTGACTCTCCTAACGACACTGAGATGTTTGGCTGGCTGCCAAACAGTGTTGGTGTCGCGAATATCGAAAAGTACTGGGATAAGTTAGCCCACAAACCATCATTGGTGATGAGCAAGCCCGGTGGGTATGGGTTTGCGGAGTTTGTGGATTTGTTGTTGTGTAAAAATCAGTAATCATTCTGGCTAAAAGTAGAGCTAAGTAGACTGAGATGAAAAAACCTCTAGCTTACGAAGCTAGAGGTTTTATTTTTATACTACGATATAAATTAATCTTCGTATTTATCGTGAGACACGTCTAGTTGGTAGAACGTTGCCTGTGAGTAGTCATCTAGATCGCCGCTGATGTTTTGGTTGTAAACACCGGCTTTGAAGTACATGTACTTTCCACCAACATCGTATCCGCTATCGCTCATATCCACGACTTGAACTACGTCGTCATGGCCTTCGCGCATTAGAGTGACTGTCATTGTGTTGCCTTTCACTTCAATGCGGTAGCTGAACACTTCGCCAAGTGCGATGCCATCTTCACCAACTTCAGCCGTCATGTCGCCCACTAGAGGGTAGAAATCCTCTTTTGTTGCATCTTGGCTTTCGTGCGCAAAGTAAACGGCACCTGTTGCTTGGTTTGGCAGTTTGCGGTAGTACAGACGAATTGGCTCATCGTTTTGGTCGTGGATCTGACCAATGATAAAGCGACCAACTTCGTTTGCGTTACCCGTTGTTGTTGCGTGGTCGATTTTCAGTGTTGCTTCCAACACGCCGTCGATACCTGCAGCTGCTTTTAGGTCTGCTTCCGGTGCGCTAGAGAATACCCAGTTGTTCTTGTTCACACCTTTAGTGCTGATAGACTGGTCACCACGACGCATCATTTCACGAAGCTCAGTACGCGCGTATTTAGTGTTTTTCGAAGTACGAACGCCTTTCACGTAAGACTTGAAGACTAGACCACCGTCGTCAGCTGTGTAGAAGATTTCTGGGTGTTGGTAACCGTTTGCAAGGTTCCACTCAGAAACATCATCAGGCTTGCCATTTTTGTCATGGTCGAATGGTTGAGATAGGTACCAATGCGTCAAATCAAAGTTTTCACTTGGCGCGTTACCTGCTAAAGGCTTAGCTGGTAGATTCGTTGGGACTGGAAGTGCACTGCGCGTGTCACATTTTACTGTCGTCTCACATGGGTAGACAGCAGGAGCACCGAAGTTACCTGAGCGTAGGTCTTTGCGCGCTTCTTTACGTGCTTTCTCTGCTGCTTTCATTTCAGCGATCATCGCTTGCTCTGCAGCGACAACTGCTGGTGTGATGATATGACTAGCAGGACAAGCATTTACGTTACAGTTAACCGCCGCTAGCTCTGTTAGACTGTTCCAACCACTTTTCGTGTTGCCGTGACCAACGTATCGAACATAACGAGCTTGAACGGCAGGCTCAAACTGAAAACGCTCTAGACCAATCGCTTTACCTGAGCTCATTTGGTTCTCTAGTACCGTTGTCCAGTTTTCACCATCAACACTCACTTGGATATCAAATATCGATTGGCGCTCATTACCTTTGCTAAATGCTGCCTGAACAGCGTCAAACTCTTGCACAGAGCCGTAGTCCAGCATTGCCCACTCACCGTCACCCGCTGATGACCAACGTGTTGTTAGGTCTTGGTCGAATAGACGATCTGGCCCATTGCCATCGTGACTGCTCGCGGTAATCGCAACAGGAGTCAGAAGTGCTTCACCCGTTTCTTTGTTATTAGGAAACTCGACCGTTGGTTCGCTCGTGCTGGCACAACCAACCGCAAGTAAGACAGAGGAGGCTAGTAAGGTTTTTATAGTAATTTGTTTCATATTCAATCCATGGTTTGACTACAAAAGGCAGCATTTGTACTTGAAAACAACATTCGCAATCAGGTTGTATTGGTTCGTTCAACCAACCCTGCTTTCGATGAAACAAAATATTACATAATTTAATAATACAATTGAAAGGATGCGTGAAATATATGAGATGGAGGCCACTATTTGGTTCATTCATATACCAACCAGATCACAGTTTTGTCATATTTTAGGAAGATAAGTGTGATCTAGATTGATTAACAAATGGGGGTATTTCCGCAGCAGGGCGGTTTTGCATAGGCTATGCATGACCCAACTTGATTACTGAGACACTCATGTTAAACATTGCTTTATTGAACGGCGACATTACTCAAGCCGAAGTTGACGCTATTGTAAATGCTGCAAACCCCAAAATGCTGGGTGGTGGCGGTGTTGATGGTGCCATTCATCGTGCTGCTGGCCCTGCTCTGCTTCGAGCCTGTTTCGATGTTGAAGAGAACAATGGAAAACGTTGTGGCTGGGGCGATGCAAAAATCACCAGCGCAGGAGAATTAAATGCTAAATATGTTATCCATGCCGTCGGGCCGATCTATCATCAGTTCTGTGATCCCAAAGCGGTTTTACAATCTGCATACCGCCAAGCATTAAACCTTGCGTTAGAAAACAACTGTGAGAGTGTGGCACTCCCTGCAATATCATGTGGAGCTTATGGCTATCCTCAGCCAGAAGCGGCTCAAGTCGCACTCTCTGTTTGTAGTGAGCAGAAATACAAAGGAATGCAGCTGACGTTTTACCTATTTGGTGAAGATATGCTAGAGACTTGGCAGAGTGAACTCGATAAGATTAAAGAGTAACCTAAGTCTTCACAGCGTATCGCTCAGTGATATCGCTGTTGTCGCGATGGCTTGCTTTGACTTTATCAGTCCGCAAAAAACTCTACTCACTAAACCCTGACTTTAACCACTGCTTAAACTTCAATACTTTGTATTGATGCTCACGTGAGTGATTCACAATAACATAGTGATGGCTCTGACTTTTCAAGCGGGTGGGATGGGCAACGATGAGATCTCCAGCTTTAATCGCATCCTCAACTAAAATGCTCTTAGCAAGCAACATCCCTAATCCTTGGCAGGCAGCTTCCATCGAGTTCTGAGTGTTATCAAATTCTATTTCAGGCTGAGTAAACGGCATCCCAGCGTTATGAAGATTAAACCATTCACGCCAACCTTCGCTATATCCCATGGTGGCTAGCTTAGGGTAGTTGGCAATAGTCTCTATCGATTGGCTGAAATCATGCTGACGCATAAAGCTTGGGCTCGCAACGAGAACCCACTCTTCTCGCTGTGTAATTCGCTCAAAATCACGGCCTTGCCAGTTTCCGTAGCCATTGATAATTTCGATATCAACGCTTTCACTGGCATCAGGGAACAGATTTACCGTGGAATAAAACTTTAGTTTTATATTAGGCTGTTGGCGACGAAAATCCGCCAACCTCGCCATTAACCAAGCACCACAAAAACTTTGCGAAATACGTATCGTTAGAACGTGGTCAACCTTGTTTCCGAAAAGATTTTGCGTACCAATCTGCAGGTTATGGAATGTTTCAGTCAACAAAGGCAAATACAACATGGCTGACTCTGTTAGCTCTAACTGCCCTCCTTTGCGGACAAAGAGCTGATCATTAAGAAAAGTCTCTAAGACCTTTATTTGTTGGGAGACTGCCCCTCTACTGACATGCAACTCCTCTGCCGCTCGTGACACACTAAGGTGACGAGCGGTTGATTCAAAGGCTTTAAGAGCAGTAAAAGGAGGCAAGGCATTCAGTGCCGCTTTTTCTATTTTAATCATCGTTCTAGGCCTATTCCCTATAAGCTCTGTCAACTGACGGCTTAGCTCGCCTGACTTCCTTCTATGCTATTGAAAACACAATCATCATTCGCTAGTTCACCAATATGCACTACCCGCGTACATACTTGGTGCAGCATAGAGATATCGTGACTAATCAACACCGTAGCACATCCTAGCTGTGAGACTTGTTCAAAAAATAAATTCATTGTGTTGTACCCCACTAAAGGGTCTAAACGCGAGGTAGGCTCATCAGCAACGATCAGTTTTGGCTGCATCATGAGTGCGCGTAGCATAGCAAACCGCTGCAACTCGCCACCCGAAACCTGAGCGGGCTTGCGCTCAAGCAAAGCCTCATTGAGCTTTAACTGAGTAAGCAAGGCAGGAACTCTACTCTGATCTAGCCCATGCAAGCGACATAAATCCAAAAGATTCTTACCCAACGTCAGTGTGCTAGGAAATGCCGCTGGTGGATCTTGATAGAGCTTCAATGCCTTACCTTTTACTAGTGAGCTGTCGCGCCACACTTGGCCACTATCTGCATTGGTTAAGCCAAGCAAGATGTCTGCTAACGTCGATTTTCCAGCCCCGCTGTCACCACTAATTCCGACAATCTCACCGGAAGATATAGTGAAGCCTAAATCGCTAAATAACTGCTTTCCGCCACGTTGCTTTGACAAATTAGTCGCTTTGATAAGCGCTTTCGTTGGCTTTTTCTCTGGTTGCTTGAGGTGGCTATGTTCAAGGTGTTTGGCGTGGTAGTGAGCTTGATGAGCGTCAAGCAACTGCTGGGCATACTCTGACTGAGGCTGGCTTAATATCTCATTACTTTCACCCCGCTCAACGATGACACCATGACGCATAACAATCACTTCTCCACCGATTGCTTTTGCTACGTCGATATCGTGAGTGATGGTCAGCAGTGCCTTATTGTCTCCATGCTGTTTGAGCAGCTGGGTAACCTGTTGTGCTCGGTCACGATCGAGGCCCTTAGTGGGTTCGTCAGCAATTAGAATCTCACCTCCCGCTGCGGTAGCACACACATAAGCCGCTCGTTGTGCCATGCCGCCGGAGAGCTGGGCTGGCACTTTATCGCCATCACGATGGATACCAAGCTTAGTGAGTTGACGCTCGACTCTTGTCTTAGCGTGTTCTTTCTCATGATTAGAAACTAGGGTCTCAACCAAACCAATCTGTTTTTCAATTAGCATAATGGGGTCTAACGATAGCCACGGCTCTTGTGGCAACATTGCTACCTTTTTGCCCCACAGCGATTCGATGTAAGCCTGATCTTTTACATCCTTACCATACACTCGCACCGAGCCTTTTGATTCAAGCCCCTTAGGTATTACGCCCATTATCGCCTGAGCCAGAATACTTTTGCCCGAACCCGTCTCACCAAGAATCGTGACTGGCTTACCCAGTGCTAAGGATACTGACAAGTCATCAACGATTAACGCGGATTTAGACCAGATTGACAGTGATTGTATCTCGACAACAAAATTAGACACGTTCGACTCCCGCAATCAAATGAAAACTTAACACAAGCAATACAACAGCAAAGAGTGGCTGCAACAGAACCCATGCAGCATCGCTGTAGTATGGAAACAGCTCTACCATCATTAATCCAAGTTCAGCATGAGGCGGCTTGAGACCCACATAAACAAAACCAATAGAAGCTAACGCTAGTACCGAGTTACCAGCGCCAAAGCACGCTAAAGTAAACACATCTTTACGGAAACTTGGCCATAAGTGGTTGCGAAAAATATACCAACGACCAAACCCATACAGTTGGGCAGCTTCGATCTCTGGAGTGTTAACCAATGCCATCGTTCGAGCACGAATCACTCGGAAATACTCGACCCAGAGCACCATTGATATGGCAACATAAAGAATAAAGAAAGAGCCTGGGACTAAAGCGCCCAAAAGCAACACCAAGATCAACCCGGGTAATGCAAGCAGAACATTGACGACGAATGATAAAGCAGAGTCTACCCAGCCCTGATACCAACCTGCTAAGACACCAAGCAGCACACCAAGAGATGCAGAGGTGACAACACAAAACAGTGCCATCAATAACGAGGTTTGCAAGGCGCTCGACAGGCGTGCAAGGTTACTACGACCAAACTGGTCAGTACCAAGTGGTTCAGCCAACGATGGTACTGAGAATACAGCATCAAGGTTTTGCAATGCCGGATCGCCTCCCCATAGCAGTACTTCTAGAGAAATAAATACTATTACACTGACAATGATGGCCAAACCAAATCGTTGTGAAAGCGCTAATTTGTTCATGCTAGTGCCTCTTCACGTTGTCTTGGATCAAGCGCATAGCCAAGTAGGTCAACCAGCGTATTCAACATCACGAAGATTAAACCCATAGTGAGTGCAGATCCCTGAATCATAGGTACATCACGACCAAAAATCGCGTGCGCTAAAGCATGCCCGATCCCCGGCCAAGAAAAGAGCGATTCAATCATCACGATTCCCTCAATCAAGCCGACAGCCTGGATACCAACAAAAGCGAGTACGGGTAAGGCAATATTGGGCTGAGCATGATGAGTGAAAGCTTGATCCTCAGTTAGACCTTTATAGCGAGCAAAGCGGTAGTAGGCTGAGTTTACGACATCAAAGGTCGAGTTACGGATCATTCGACTCGAAAGTGCAGCCATGGCAAGCGCCAAAGAGAGAGCTGGTAAAATGACATATTCACTGCTGCCGAATCCTGCAACAGGGAATAATTTCAGTTTGAGGGCAAACACTAATACCATCACTAAGCCAATAACGAAGACAGGCTGAGCACGAACTAGAATCGCAAACACTAGAGAGGCTTTATCCCCTTTAGAGCCCGCGTTTCGGCCGGCATAGAGCCCTAAAGGAATCGCAATAATCAGAGAGAAGAAGCTGGCAAATAGGGCCAGTTTCAAAGAATGCCCAAGCTGGTGATACAGTTCTTGAGTTACAGGATTGCCACTAACGAGTGACTCACCTAGATTAAATTGGACAAGGTTGACCAACCATTCAAAATATTGAACGATTGCAGGGCGGTCTAAGCCTAGCTCAGCCGTCACAGCCTCTGCTGCAGCCTGATTGACATAGTCGTAACCATAGCGTCCAGCGGCGATACGATAAGCAAAGTCCCCTGGTAACAAGCGCATTAAGATAAAGGTTAAGGTTCCTACCGCCCAGGCTACCAAACCTGCCTGCCCCAGTCGACGCAATAAAATATTAATCAGCAAAAGACATCTCCGATGCACGGTAGTTGTTTTCAAATGGGTCGAACACAAAGTTATTAACCCGCTTATTCACCGCGACCTGCTGGGTGTAAAAAACAACCGGGATCAATGGCATCTCTTGTGCGAGGATTGCTGCTGCTTGTTGAGATAGAGACGTATAATCTTTCCCTTGCGCTGTCATCATTTGAGCAAACATGTCGTTAAGACTCGCTGATGACCAGTTCATATGGCCCCAATCACTCCCTTTATGGCTCGCCGTATCTTCTAGTAAAATCGCTAACGGGTCAGCAATCGTACCAAAGTTACGTGCCACCAGCGCAAGCTCTAAGCTGCCATCATGATGCCTTGCTGGGATCGCACTAGAGTTATCAACGCTGATACTCACGTCAACGCCAACTTCTCTAAGCTGTGCTTGAATTGCCGTGGCAATTACCGTCAACTCAGGGCGGTCGGCATAAGTCACCATATTGAGCTCAAAGCGCTCACCTTCTCTTTCAAGGACCCCCGATCCGGTTCGATGCCACCCCTGTGCACTAAGTAATTCCTGCGCTATTTCAAGGTTGCGGTTTTGGTGCTCTATATCGCTAAGGTGCCAGTCTCCTAACGCTGGAGGAAATAGCTGGTAAGCCTGTGAATCTGGAACTCGAACGATGTGCGATGAGATACCTTCACGATCAAGCGCAAGGCTTAGCGCCTGACGTACTTCTTTAGTATCGAGGAAGCGGTGCTGGTTATTTAGCTTGATAACCACGGTTCTCGGTATCGACTCACTCACAACATCAACCTGCTCTGAGCGGTGCAACATATCTAAGCTCGCCGGGTCTAGTGTATAGATCAGATCGGCCTGACCGCTTTCTGCTTGTAACGCTCGGCTTTCTGCGCGATGCCCCGTGAGATAATGCAACTGCTCAATCTCAGGTAAATCTCCGTAATACTCGCCAAATCGTGCAACATTCAACTTATGTGGTGGCGCAAGCACAGCGACTTGATAAGGACCAGTACCATGGATATCCACAACATTGCCATCACCGTCATAAGAGCCCGGCGACAATATCGCCAATGAGTAGTGAGCCATTATCGACAACAATGGTCGAAATGGCTGCTCGAGTTCAAGAGTGACCGTATGACCGACGCCTGAAATTGATTTGAGTGGTAACTGTCGAATCACTCCCGGCTTTTCCAATGCCTGTTCAATGGCGTTGACCACTGTGCTGGCAGTCATTGGTTGGAGATCGTGAAAAAATACATCATCGCGCAGTGTAAACTGCCAAACCAAACCATCGTCACTCACGTTCCAAGACTGAGCAAGCTTGGGGGCAAGCGTGCCATCTGGCTGAACCTCAACTAAAGACTCTGCTACTTGCAATCGGGTATAGATATAACCATCTTTCGCCAAATCTTGACTGGTAAACTCAAAAGGCCCGCCAATGGTCAAGGTATTGTCTCGATCGACCGCTTGATAATCTAATAACAGCCATACCATTAATCCGAACGCTACGGCGAAAAATCCATGTTTTAACATCAAAAACTATCCAAAAATCAGACTCATACCACCAGCGACTATAAAGCCATAGCCACTAAAAATCACCCCTTGGTGATACCGACAATACTGTTTAGGCACCATGCCTAACATAACCCCAACAACATGGATCACCACCGAGCCCATAAAGAAGCCCTTGCGAAAGCCGGTCGGGTTGATTAAACCGCCAATCTCGATACCATGGGCATAACCGTGAAACACGCCAAAAAAGAGCACAATGGGAAGCATGACAAACAGTGAAGGCGTTGCTCGATAAGCTATCAATGCACCAAACAGCACTAACGAAAGCGCTATCGCTGGTTCATAGTAACGAATAACCATACCCGCCTCGCCAAGGTACAACCCCACTAGCATTGAAGCGATGAAAGCTGCCGGTACTTGCCAAATTGTTGAGCCGCCGTAGCGACTGCTCAACACGCCAACAGCGATCATTGCGAGGAGATGATCCCAACCCGTCATTGGGTGAATCACTCCACTAAGAAACCCTGCCGTGCTTTCTGCACTATGCGCGAAAGCGACCGCTGGAAAGAGGGACAATATTAAAACCAATAACCGATTCATGTTACTTCTCCATGTTTGTGGCACACGATAAAGCATCAATATGATAATTTTATTTCAACTGGAGTAGACCTGCTTAGGTACCAAGCTAACATTTAAATAAGATGACTAGACTATGTCACACTGATTAATGAATAACGTATGTGTTTAGAAAACCTAAACACAGATTAATTTCATGTTCATACACTTCACATAACCTCGCTACTCAAATTTAAGTGGATTCCAAAAACAAAGTATTCCAGAGCAAAGTTATGAGTAGTCAATTAAGAAAAAAGTTCAATGCGTTAATAAAACAGCCAATGATCATATTCTCTTTAGTAGCATTGGTTATTTTAATTGTTGATGAGACTCTATTATTTGATGCACAAAGTAGAAACGTGACTGTAAGTAATGAAAACTTGAGAAAGTATGTCAATGTTAACTATGGGTTAGATAATGTCTCTATGATCCAGTCTTATATCGACTCTCTTGATAGTGTAGATAAAGATGCATTGATTAATGAGTACCTAGAAAACGAAGCGCTCTACTACTTCGCATTAAATCGTTCACTCGACAAAGATGATGAAGAGTTGAAATCGGTGATCACATCCAAGTCTAAAAATGTCATCGAGATGATGGTTAACGCTGAGCAAGCACCGCCAAATGATCGCGAGGCCAAAGCATACTTTAATCAACATAGAGAGCGTTACGACCTCGGTCAGACATACAACTTGATGATGGTGAACCGCCATGATGAGAAAGCGGAATTGACCGAAGAGCTCAACAGTAAAAAACATACTCTCAGACAAATCGTTTCACTCTCAAACAACCACGGCTTAGATAAGGTATACCGAGATATTAATCAGCAGAATATCATTGAAATCTTTGGTGAAGAAATCGCGAAGAATATTTCTCAGCAAGAGCGTGATATTTGGCATGGCCCCTATCAATTGGAAAACA
This sequence comes from Vibrio agarivorans, assembly GCF_030409635.1. NCBI lineage: Bacteria > Pseudomonadati > Pseudomonadota > Gammaproteobacteria > Vibrionales > Vibrionaceae > Vibrio > Vibrio agarivorans. The sequence goes on from NZ_JAUFQF010000001.1 coordinate 1,038,037, forward strand.
GCCATCATTGGATAAAGCTCGAAGAGAATGAATTACAATCTGTCGAATATGCAGATGTTGCAGATAGAGTAAAAAATGATCTTTACCAAGAGTTAGTCGATTTAGGTTATCAAACAATCATCAAAGATCTTATTAGTCAGATGCGCGTGAGAAAGAGTGTTTAGTATGAAGTCTCTATTTACTCATCTTCTATCAATGTTAGTGGGAACATTGATTTTAATTTCATTTAACGTTTCTGCTCATGGCTTAGAACCTATTTTTATTTCTGTCGTAACGAACAATGATAACAATTATCGCATAGAGCTAAGACTTCCCGATGAATTTAAAGAAGAAAATAGTCCCTACTTCGCCTTTCCGGATGATTGTCAGCTCACTCAATTTAACAACTATATTTCTTCAGTCAAATGTGATGAAAGTCTGATTGGCAAAAGATTAGACATTAAATTTGACTATTTTGTACCACAAACGTCAACGCTCATAAATTATTATGACATTAATGGCAACAACAATCTATATGATGTAACCGCGAAACCTTATTGGGATGTTCCGGAAAACATCGTACAAGAGCTGCAATACAGTAAGTTTCTACTTGTTGGGTTTGAGCATATTCTTGGCGGTTTTGATCATGTGCTATTTATTATTTGCTTGCTAATGGTGGTGAATTCAAAGTCTCAACTTATCAAAGCTATTACAGGCTTTACTCTCGCACACTCCTTAACATTGGTCTTAGTCAGTGTTGGTGTTTTCCAACCAGCGATAGAGCCTATCGAGTTGATCGTCGCGTTAAGCGTCCTTCTGCTCGCTTATGAGGTAGCCACTAATAGTAATAGCCTTACGCACCGTTACCCCATCGTTGTATCACTGATCTGTGGTCTATTACATGGGATTGGCTTTTCATCAGTGTTGTCCGAGGTGAATACCTTTGGAGCGCTGAATCTCAGCAGTATTTTGTTCTTCAACATTGGCATAGAACTTGGTCAATTGTTGATCGTTGCTGCTTGGCTCATTGTGATTAAGATTGGCCAACTCTTATCCTTTGACCAAGCCGAGGTCTACAAGGCAAAACTTACCTGTATCTATCTCACCGGTGGGCTCTCATTATTTTGGGTGCTTGATCGATTGTTTATATGGCTCGAGTCACGAGCTGTTGTTCTATTTGTTTAAATTCAAACCATATAGGAAATATCATGAAAAAGTCGCTTTTATATACTGCGATGTTAATTGCTCTGCCAATTCTTGGTGGCTGTAATTCTTCATCAGACGACCAACCTTCTGGTGATGGTGTTTATGACCGTGAAGGCGAGGTAGCTAATTTTCTAGCCAATCCTTACCTACAATATCCAACAACTGATGGCATGACAGTAATGTTTGAGCCTGAATTACTTGAAGGTCATAGCGCTGAGTCTACGGTTTATTACCGTGAGCAAGGGAATACCGGGCCTTACACACCGATGACAACAGTAAGCTCAGATTATGATGATTTAGGTCTAGTCCAAAGAGCGCGTATTACTAACCTAAAAAGTGATACTAAATATGACTATTTTGTCCGTAGCGCAGGTGGAGATTCCAAAGTTTATCACTTCCGCACTTGGCCAAACGAGAGCGACCTTGATCAACATAGTGAATTTAGTTTTATCGCGATGTCAGATACCCATGCCAGCGATCGCGATCGATGGGGTGAAGGCTTAACGGGTTTACGCGATATCTACGAGCACGGAATCATTAAGCACGAGTGTTTGAATGATGTCACGCTATGTAATGATTTACACGCTGGCGTGCTCATCGCTGGTGACCTCGTGTATGCATCGAATGCGCGTAAAGCTTACCGAGACTTCTTCAACTCATCTCATGAGCTAGCCTCATACTTACCAGTCCTGCCTACTCCTGGTAACCATGAATACGATGGCGGCAACATTGAGGCATACGATATCTATATGGATTGGCCAGATCAAATGGGATGGCATAAGGCTCGCTATACCTATTCATTGGATTTCCTAAACCTTCGTATGTTCTTCTTCAACAGCTTTGTTCAAAGTGACGGTGGCCAAGAGTACCAATATGATTGGACAATGGAAGAACTGGAAAATACAGCCAACGATGGTAACTTTGACTACGTATTAGGTATTACTCACGCACCATGTAAGTCTTCAATGTGGACACCAGGAGAGTCTAAAAAGTCTTGTGACTTTGTAGGTCTACTACATAACTACTCAGAAGAGACCGGCAAACTTTCGAGCCATATTTTCGGTCACACGCACTCTTACACGCGCGCCAATGAAATGGATGTACCTCACGTAGGCCTAAACGTTGCGACCTCTGTTGGTCGAATTGACCACTTCCACGAGTTTGCTCAAAAAGACTACGACACAGTGGCGGTTTCTAATGACGAAAACGGCTATAACATCATGACGTTTACCGCAGAGGGTGATAAAACTATCACCGTTACGCGTCGCACTGGTGGTAGCTTCTATCGTGGCTTCCAAATGGATTTCCCTGAACTTGAAACTATCGTGATGCATGTCAATGATGGTCCAACAACGCCTTCTATTGAGAGCTTCGAAGTTGTTGATAGCGGTGAGGTTGCTCTTGCAGCATCGGCATTCGACAGCCGTAAAGAAACCAAACACTACGAGTCTCACTGGCAACTTTCATCGAGCGAAGATTTCTCCCAAGATGTCACCAACATTTGGGGTAACACAACACGTGCCTATAACTGGTGGTATAACGAAGAGGACTTCTACGACGAAGAAGGCAATCGTCTGGGCGAATGTAACCCATACGCTGATAAAGATGATGCTCTAGAAGACTGTGTTCACTCTTACCCTGTTGACACGCAAGACGGCGTGGACATCACACAGTACAAAACGTTTGCAGCCATCAACCCTGGTCAAGACATTCATGCCCGTGTTCGTTATCGTGATGAGCAGTTGAACTGGTCTGAATGGTCAGCGCCTGAGTCTATCTTCTTTGACGGTGTTTCGACTGGAAACCTAGTCATCAATGGTGATGCGGAAGCAGGTCACGAAGAAGGCTGGACCCACTACGCAAAAACTGATGAGCAAAGTGAAAACGCACTACGTTCGCTAGAGAAAGGTGCCTGTGGTATCCCTGACGCACGTGGCGAGCGCGTGTTCCAGTTAGGCAACCTTGGTGGTTCTGATTGTAACGGCTATGGCTACGGATTTGGTGGTGTTGCTTACCAAACGATTGATGCGATTGAAGCGTTCGAGCGATACACTGGTGAAGAGCCACTTTACGTAAATTACTCTTCGTACATGATGAACTGGAACAATGAAAACGATGACCCAATTTGGATGTTCGTTGAGTTCTATGACGGTGACGAAAACTTACTAGGTGCAACGGATCATATCAAAGCAAACTCGCCAAAGGTACTCACCCGCTACGCAGGAACAACGCTTGCGCCAATCGGCACACACTTTATCCGTATCGTGATTGAGTCTGAACACAACTCAGGAACTGATACAGATTCGCAATTTGATGATGTTGAATTAACATTATCAATGCCTAATTAATTAACTGTATTGTGAATGATGAACAAACCGCTGGCATGATGCCGGCGGTTTTTGTTTCTTGATAGCGAATTTGAGCGATGATTTGATAGCATGTGTGGGATATGGCTATCTTTTGTCGGCCTTAGAAACGACAAAAGGCCTGATAAAATCAGACCTTTTTGAATGTGGCGGGAGTGAGGCAGTCGACAAACATAAATAAGCCATTGAAATAAAAGAATTATTACCATGCAAAAACCACCAATGGTACATGTGGTGGTACAAAAAATTCCAGTCAACAAATGGCATTCTTTTGACCTTTTCTACATTGCACTAATGTGACCTCCCTAAGAAATTAAGAATCACCATATAACGTACTCATAAATACTGAAGGAAGCTTATGCAGTTCAGGCTCAATAACGTCTCTATGAACTAAAGATATCCTCTTGCCAAAGTCAGACACCTCAGCGCCTGACCTAGCAATACTATCTGACACCATCGAAGCTACTGCCCTATCAGCCAAGCCAATGGCATACAGTTCCTTCGCTATGTGATCTGACAATCCTATACGTAGAGACAACTGTAGGTCATGTACTGAATCAGCAAGCAATTGGTTTCCAATTAAAGTCTCGATTAAGTCAGCGCAAGCACCAACTATCAACATCACTTCGTACCCCAAAGCACTATCACAAATGTCAGTAATGTTTTCAATTTTCAAATTTCTTTGCTGACTACCAGCCCTAAATTTAAAACCATCTCTACTGGCTTGCAACAGGATCTCGTTGTACGAAACGCCAGAACACCATTGCTTAGCGACAGACAGTGGAGCCTTTTCACCAATAAGCTTACCTAGACTATTATTCAACCCTAGGTTTTCTATCACTGGCCAGAGCGACTCTAGTGTACCTAAAACATCCGAATCTGCATCTAGAGCTTCTATGTTGTCCATTAGCCAATTTTCAAGAAACTCTAATTCATTGATACCCAAAAGGGCTTTGCCAAAACAAGGACGCTTTTCGACTTCAATTTGCTTTACTCGCTCCGCTACCATCTTAAAAACTTGTAATAGCTTTTCTTTTTCAGTATCAGAAGCAAGGTTATAAGCAAATGTTCCATAGCAAAGTTCGATCAAAGCCTCACCATCAAGCATCTCATCGCTAACGAGGTTAGCAAGTAGATAGCTTTCAAGACTTTCTATGTAGCCTACCCGTTGCTGCATTTGTCTCAATAGGCTTGTAATATCAATCCCCTGACGCTCAGCTGCCTGAATACTAAGTCTTTCATATTTTTCAGGTGACTGTATCTGCTTGATAGGATCAATGTTGAATGGGTCTTCAACAAAAGGCTGAACCAACGTCAGGAGGCTGCTTAAGCAGCTCTCTGATTGAGATGGGTCCAATAAGTTATTCATTTGGGCCCACTGTCTTCTCTTGGAGCCAAGTCGACCATCGAATAATTCGGTGTCAGCAAAAATAATACTACCTTCTGTGTGCTTTCCAGCCCTTCCGGCTCTACCCAATAGATTGTGAAAATCTCGAGTGGAGATTAACTCCTGACCTTGAAATACACCTGAAACAATTAGGTATTTAATCGGTAGGTTAACACCTTGAGCTAAGGTTGATGTGCAGACTACGCAACGGCCAAGCCCATTTTCCATTGCATATTCAACAGAAACCCTTAAACCATTTGGAATGTTTGCACTGTGTGGCAGCACCCCACGCTTTATCGCCTTCGTGACAACAGAGCTACTCCCTAAATGAAGTTCCGACAGCCTTCCAATTTTCTGTATTTCATCTTGATCGCTAAAACGTATTGGGCCATTGAGCTGCTCAATTCTCTCCAATGGCTTGAGGACTTCTCGGCAAATCTTTGTAACCGAACTTTTTTGACCACAAAAAACTGCTACAGGACCATGTTCGGATAGTTTGATACCCAAATAGGCTGCAACTAGTGATTTATCATCCTTAGGAGGAAAATACCGTTGAGCTGTTTCATTGCCTCGTTTAGGAAGCTCCAGTGATTCCATTACTCTAGGGACAAAAAATTGTTCTTCATTAATGTTGAAAGGCTCAACATAGTGGAACTGCCCTCTACCTCTTCGCCAGCTAGCAAAAGCTATACTTCGCTCTGTAGATAGGCACTCTGCACCATTAACGACACTACCTTCTCCAGCATAAAGCCAGTCGCCTATAGACTTCGCATTTGATAACACGGCGGAAATCAATACGTGCTGGGTCTGCTCTCTCAACTCTCTTTTCAAACTCGTTAGAAGTAGCTCGTAAGTCACCCCTCGGGCACCAGTATCAAATTGATGTCCTTCGTCGTATATAACTAACGAAATAGCCCCTGCTAATTCTGGTTTATGTCTTAGCAGATAAACTAACTTTTCGGGTGTAGCAACCACAATAGTTTGTGTCTCACTCAGGGTTTCTTCTGCCTTACCAAAGAGCTGTGAGAATAATTCCACATCAAAATCATCAATCTGGGGAACATCGTTAAGTTGATTAACTAACACGTCCTCGCCAGCAAACGCCAAAGAGAGTGAGGAACTAATCTCCCTACATAACGAACGAAAAGGAGCAATGATTACCGCAACAGTCGCTCTACCAGACAAAAAAGATGAGCGAATTATTAGCTCTGCTGATTTTGTTTTTCCCGCGCTGGTGGGGAGCTGAACTACCGCAGACTGCCCACTCAAAACCCCTGCCTCTCCTAGTAACCTTTGAGCAGGCCAAAACTCACTAACAAACGTCTTCTTAACCAAGGATGGAAGCCAAGCCTCAACTGGTAAACCTGTATAAGCAGGAAGTAGATTGATTGAAGCATTAATCACTTTCCGTTCGACAACCGAAGCAACTATATCTGCTATCAATAATTCTCGATCACTGCCATTTTCGTGACAGAATCTCCGAATACTCTTAGATGTATTGAGAGTGTTAGACCGAGCACTCATGTCTGAACCAATATAGGCACTAATCGACTCAGATAGTTCTAACATCAAAGGGGATAATGTGGTTTCTTCATCCAAACGTAGAGGCTCTGCAAAGCTTCCTTTTAACAACCACTCCAACAACTTCTCAATTCTTGAGGCAGTTAAATCAACTCTCAATTCATCAAGCTTGTTGGATAAAACAACGGCACTTCCAGGCATATCTGCAAGGTAGTATGATGCTGCACCTAACAGACAAAGGTAATATTCATATTCAGTTTGTAGTTTTGAACCAATCAGAGCATCGAAATACCTGGCTACATTTCGGATTTCGCCCTTTCTCAGTTCGTAAGTAGCGGCGTCTTTTTCAGCAGAAAGTTCTTCTCGACATAAATCGCCTAAAATACCAACTGTCATCAACAGTAATTTGGTTGGCGATTCAGTTAAACGAATATGGTGCTCTTCATCTAAACCAAACTCGTGCATCTTTGCTTTAGACTTAGTAATAGAGAGTAGCTTTGAAGATTGATTCTCAAATCTCATGAGCAGCCCTCTCGTAAAGTGCGTGAGCAAGTGACATCAACTCGCTTCCTTGAATAGCTAATAACTCCAAATCTTGTGCATGCGGATGTGCAGTGGTATCAGCTTCGGCAAGTAAAGTTGCATCATACGCGCTATCAGAACAGACCGCAGCAGCACCAAACCTCAATTGATAAGGCTGATTTACAGAATCCTGAAACCTATTGATCATACCAACACTAGTCAGCTCATTGCGATCAATCATCCTTTGTTTTATCCCATGCAGAGATTCCGCCAACCGTAAATGGTCTTTCGCTGAGTGATCTATGGCTTCTTGAAGCATTGATTTAGATCCCGCACTTAGCTTAGCTTTAACTTCATAGACTAACAGCGCATCATCGACTGGGCTGGTTTGGTTATACTTAAAAGCCAACACATCAGAGCCCTTGGTAGATTCATTCGGCACACCTTTTCGGTCATAACGTGTTCTAGGAACCGTGTAGTTATGTAAATACGTCAAATAATCTGCGACCAGTATTTCAGCAAAATCTCCTGCTCGAATACTAGGGCCTGGTGCGGTTGTACTACTAGGAAACCTCATCGACAGTAAATAATCAGCTCGTGATTGCCCTGGAGCCTTGAATAAATCTATTTGATTGTCATCACAATAGTGATTCCTAAAATGCTTGGCCCACGCAGCCATTTTAGTTTGATCATTTACATCGTGATGAAAACGATAAACAGGTGCTTGCTTACCACATGCTAGTGTTAAAACACTTCCTGTATCTTGTAGCCACTGAATATGCGCATTAGTCCACGGCATTTTTTATTTCCTAATAATGCTCTTCAATATAACCGTACGCCTTGGCGAACAGCTCTTTGTCCTTTCCTAAACCAAACTGGGCAAGTGTCAGTAACAATGCCTTTTGAATCTCTCTTGGGCCACTGTTCGAGCTCTGCCAGCCTTTAAAGCGTTTGGCTTTTACTATCTTGTCTATCTGCTCTACAACATCACCAATAAGCTTTGGTGTGCTTTCGGGGCGTGTCTCCAGGAACAGCTTGGTCAGTGCTTGTTTGTTATCTTCTTGAGTTACAGGAGAGTCGCCCGTTTCACGCTCCACTTGTACCGTATCTTTGGCTGTATCAAGCAGCCCTTTAAGCCAGTCGATCGCTTTGATTACACCGGCTTCATAGTCCTGGCGAAGCTTCTCTAGGCGCTCCCCCAAAGCTACAAACTTAGGATTGCCACTACCACGTAAACGGCCCATTAAATCAATTTCAAGCTGACTTGCTCTCTTCTCTTGCTCTTTTTCAGTCAGGGTGAAGATCGCATGTTCATCCATGATTAACTCATCGATATCATCGCGTATGCGGTTGATATCAGTATGTTCATGGATCATCTTAATGGTTTCTGGACCTAACGCAGCCCATACGAGAGAGCCTGTCTGACCTACTGGACGAACTGATTCATAGATTTGTACTAGCCACTTATAATCAGCTCTGTAAGGCGTAAGGAAAGCATCAGGGTTAATCGCCGACCACAACTTAGCTAACACACCAAAAGAGGCTGCAAACTCATCGCGCTTTTCGTTAGTCGGTAAGCAAGCTTGCGCTGCCATAATCCCTTCAAAGCCGTCGATGGTTCTGTCAACGTTAGGGAAGAAGCTTAAACACTTATCTAGCTGAGCTGGCAGTAGCTCTTTAAAGGCCTCAATGCCTTCTACCACGCCGTCGATCTCTTCAGGATCATACGCGAGTGCAGTACGTAGATTTTCAAACACACCAAGGTAATCAATGATGAGGCCCATTTGCTTGCTAACATTGTCAGTCTCGTACAAACGGTTAGTACGACACATTGCCTGCAACAAGGTATGGTCGCGTAATGGCTTGTCTAAATACATGCAGTAGCAGATAGGCGCATCAAATCCCGTCAACAGTTTTGCGGTAACAATCAGCAATTGAAGCGGTTGCTTTGGATCTTTGTAATCCTCAATCAAGCTCTTCTGCTTTTGGTCATTGCCATCAATCTCTTGCCAACGTTCAAAGTCTGACTCTTTGATAGGAAGCTCAAGGTCTTGCTTCCACTTACGCCAGTCTTTATTGACCTTACCTTTCTTACTTACATCTTCATCTTTGAGCGGTGCTTGGTCGACGTTCATGACCACTTCTACCGCATCAAAGCCCAGTTTCCTACCGAGTAAATAATACATCTGAACACAGGCATCTCGGTCATAGACCACAACCATGCCTTTCATCTGCTTCGGCTTTACATGACTTATAAAGTGATTGGCAATATCTTCGCTTACTGCCGCCATGCGCTTTGGCGCCTTCAACATAATCGCTAAGCGGCCAGCACGTTTTGACAATGCCATTTTCTCATCAGCGTCTAGGTCGTTGTCTTTGACCATTTGTTCAAAGGCTTCATCAATTGCGGCACGATCCACACGAAGCTCAGCCAAACGAGGCTCAAACTTCACTGCATTTGTCGCTTTATCTCGTATAGACTGCTTATAGCTGTAGCGGTTCATGTAGCGACCTTCATCCTCTTCGGCACCAAAGAGTTTAAAGGTATTGCGATCGATACCAGAAATTGGTGTACCAGTTAAGCCATAGAAGTGAGCGTGAGGTAGCGCCCAGCGCATTTTGTCGCCGAGGGAGCCCTCTTGAGTTCGGTGCGCTTCATCCACCAGCACGATAATGTTGTCACGACTATTTAGACCGTTTTCATTACTCTCATCGATATCAACATCTTTAAACTTGAAGACGGTGGTGATCAAAATACCGCGACTATCTTGTTCTATATGCTCACCAAGCTTTCTACAGCTTTGTACTTTGATGAGGTTTTTGACATCGGCCCCACCAAAGGTTTCATTGATTTGGCTATCGAGATCTCGACGGTCTACCACAATCAACACGGTTGGATTTTTCAACTTGTTATCCGCACGGAGCATACGAGCGGCATAGAGCATAAGCAAAGACTTACCAGAACCTTGGAAGTGCCAGATAAGCCCTTTCTTCGGATAGCCTTTTTTTACACGTTCAACAATTTGCTTTGCGGCTTCAAATTGCGGATAACGCGGTAAGATTTTAATGCGTTTAGGTGGCGTGTCTTTACCTGTCTTCACCGTTGAGAACAACGCGAATGATTCTAGCATTTGCAGCAAGGTTTCTGGGTTTAACAAACCTTCACAGCTATCAAGTACGGTAGCTAAGCTAGCTGGAATCTCATCTCGCTGATCGGTTTTATGCCATGGCCCCCAATCTTTCACTCGAGCATTAATTGCACCATAAGCAAAGGTGCTTCCCTCAGAAGCAAAGCACAGAAGGTTTGGCACGAAGAACGGCTCAACATTTTTCCAATAGTGCTTTTGACCACCCATAAAATCAGCAGCACCATCTTGCCAAGTGACACTTGGACGAGTGGCAGATTTTACTTCCCCCACCACCAACGGAATACCGTTTACATAGAGAACGATATCGAAGAACACCTCTGTCGCAGCAATGAAGTGAACCTGTTGAGAAACAACAAAGTGGTTGTTTTCAGGGGTATCAAAGTCAATTAGCTTGATAGTAATATGGTCGCCGCTCTCACCAAACGGTAGGCTTTTCTCTGCCATTAACCATTCATGAAAATTCTCATTGGCTTTGACCAATCCGGTATGCTTGGCTTCTTGCATCAAGCCGCGAATCTTATAGATAACCTCATCGGCATAATCAGGATTTTTACCAATATCCGGGTTTAACGAACAAAGCGCATCTTTTAGCCAAGTATCAACAAAGATATCGTGTGTTTGCTTGGGTAAGCTCTCACCGTGGCAGTAATTCCACTTTACTCCGCTTAAGCCTTTTAAACGGTCAATAATCCCATTTTCTGTGACGGTTTGTTCGTTAAACATATTACCTCAACTATTTAATATGGACTTTTGCACTTTTCTGATACTGTTCAATTTTTCATTCAAAATATCTATTACCGACGAAGCACTACGTAAAAGGCTAGATATTTCCTTTGCCCTTGCCACTGAAGGGAGCATTATTTGTTGGATTTCGAGTGACTTTTGGTTAATGTTAGAATTTGCACTAACTGTAACAAAAGCAGAAATCCTATGCTTAAATACTTTACTGTTGAATAGGAAGTTCAAAAACTCTGAATATTCGGAGTTATGAGGTCTAAATCTTATTAAAAAGCCTGAATAGACAGTTTTATCTAGGTTATTTGTAATCAATGTCGTTTTTGCAACTCCACTTGGTTTAACTGAAGATCTTACAAACAAAATGTCCCCCTTTGTCATAGAGTAACTAGTTAGCTCACTCTCAGAACACTCAACTAAACCTTTAGGTGCCTCACTTAGAACATCTGCTGCAAAGACATCGTCTAAGTTCACAAAATTATTTCCTCTACCGAAAGACTCCTTCCCTTTGTTTATTCCATTTTTGAATTCACCTAGTTTAGACAAAGGGGTGTAGCCTTTCTTGGCCGCGATTTGATAACTGACTAAACTGCCCAATAAATCTAACTCTATAGCACCTCTAAGTTCGTTCGCAGCCTTTAACTCACCATCTATAAGGTCTTGATATGATTCAATATCATCAAGAACCTTCAGCATGACTCGTTGACTTTTTTCGTCACCTAGTTTGAGTCTATACTCAGCCAAGTCTTTATATTTGGTTCGAGGCGAAAGAGAACCAGAAGATGTTTTAACTGCCCAATCCCAAAAACCATCACTTTGAACCAAGAATGGAAGTAAACGAGGATATGGTAAGTTTGATGTCGGCTCCAAAACAATGATGTCACTCGAACATATACCATCAAATTCAGCAATCGCTGCTTTCTTCAAGTAGGGACGACGTTTTCCAAAGAGTATCTGTCCCTTTTTAAACACTCGGGTAAAGCTAGGTGAATCATCAGCAATCATCCCCCAACGTTTTATTTTTAACGAACCAGAATCTAAGTGTTCAAGGCCAATGTAACGCTCGTAACCATCACCAATCGGGTCTTTAGTCGTTAACTTTACCTCTTTACAGATATCGCCGAATTTTACAGTTTGCTTATCAGTCATCGTTCATTACCTCGTAACCTAACTTCGCGAGGCTATTAAATAGTTTGTTAGTTTGCTTCTTAAGTTGTACTCGGCTCATTTTCCATGACTCAATAGCATGTTCGATATCATGTACTTCCTCACTAACCTTCGCTTTCACGTAAAGTGGAATAGATAAGTTGTATTGGTTTTCACTGATTGTGTTTAAATCAACCAGCGCAGTAATATCACTTTGGTTGTCTGGTTTGAAATAAGCTTCACAAAGCACATCTAAATCATTATCAGATAAGCGGCTGTGAGCACGCTCGCGGGTTACATGTTCTACACCGTTGATAAAGAGAATCTTGTTTTTGCGCTCAATAGGCTTATTGCAGTTAAGCACCACCACACACGATTCCATTGGCGAGTTGTAGAACAGATTCGGGCCAAGTCCTATTACCGCTTCGATGATGTCAGATTCAATCACCTGTTTACGGATCGCTTGCTCAGAATCACGGAACAACACACCATGAGGCCAAAGCATAGCCGCACGGCCAGTATCGGGGTTTAAGCTTTTAATGATATGGGTATAGAAGCCGTAATCAGCACAACCTTGTGGTGGCACACCGTACATATTGCGCCCATACGGGTCAGCGGCGAACTTTTCACGGTTCCATTTTTTAATGGAATACGGCGGGTTAGCGAAAATAACATCAAACTGTTTAAGCTGATCATTCTCAATAAACTTGGGGTCGCCTAAGGTATCACCACGCATAACATCGAACTCTTCAATGTCGTGTAGGAACATGTTCATACGTGCAATGGCAGAAGTTAGCAGATTCACTTCTTGACCGTACAAATGAACACCGCGCCACTCTTCACCTTGAGAGCGTAAATCCATAACAGCATTTAACAGCATACCCCCTGTACCACAGGTTGGATCATACGCACTCTCGCCAGGCTTAAGCTTCATAATACGGGTCATCAAATGCACAACAGTACGATTGGTATAGAACTCGGCAGCAGTGTGACCTGAATCGTCAGCAAACTTTTTAATCAGGTACTCGTAAGCCTCACCTAAGTCATCTTGAGCAACAGATTTAATACCTAGTGGTATTTTACTAAAGTGCTGAATAAGATCTGACAACAGGTGGTCAGGCAAGCGCTCTTTGTTGGTCCACTGCGCATCACCAAATACACCATGTAGTCGTTCATTCTTTGCTTCAATCAAACGCAGTGCATTTTGAATCGCTTCACCAATGTCTTTACTGGTATTGCGAACTTTCTCCCAGCTAGCTTCTTCAGGAATATCGAAACGGTGATACATTGACATCGCGGCGTACTCAGTGTCACCCTCGTGCAGCTCTAGCGCTTCGTTATACTCTTCTAGATATACATCCGATAGACGCTTAAAGAACAGCAATGGGAAGACGTATTGCTTGTAATCAGACGCATCAATTTGGCCACGCAGGAACTCGGCAGCGCCCCACAGTAGGTCTTCTAGTTTGTTTTTGTTCATTGTGTGCGATATTCCAAGTATTCAAGGCCTTCAAGCCAGAAATTGATGTATTTGTCCTTGCAAAAAGGTCCTGTTTCACTAGCAATAAAAACTAGCCTTGGTTTTTTATCCAATAGCCCATTTAGCTTTTTCTCTTGAAATAGTCGGTAAGATGTCTCTTCTATCAAACTATTAGGAATGAAAAATGAAGGGCGTACAACATTTTCGTCATGCTCTAGCCTATTTGCAAAAACGACTGAATAGCCAGCTTCATGCTTATTGAACCATGCTTTGCCAAAGTAGATTCTGAACTCATCAGCAAAGCTTTCTATCTTTTGCCCATCAATTTCAACGAACAACTCTTGAATTGGCATAGTACCAATTTCAGGCAATTGCACTAAGATGCTTTCTTCGTTCAAAAATGAATCAACCATGGATGAAAGTACTTTCGAAGCTTGCTTTTTCCTTTTGCCCTCTTCTCCATCACTTTCACGTATCGGTCGTCCTTTAGTGATAAACTCATCTTCCGACACGCCGTCTTTTTCAACAGGTCTCTTCGTGCTGTGAGGACGCAAGTTCAACCTAACTGCATTTGAAATATATTCATCAGTCTCAGAATAATCGGAATATTTAGATTTCTTTCTCTTAACACCAGAAAGATCTTTTCCTATCAAACATCGTTCGGAATGCACCTCAACAACTTTGTAGTAAGGCTCTACTTTTCTTTTTTCTTTTGGTCTATCCAAATTGGCGCATGTTACCGCTGCATTGCAATTGTCATCAGGACATTCAAATGCGAACTTGGATGTAATTTTACCTTCACGATATTTAAGATCTGCTTCTACAGGAGAAATGTTTCGTTTCAGCTCTATTGAATAAGATTTTTCTAACTTCATATTTCAAAACCTTCCTTGATCAACAAAGCTTCAAGCTCCTGTTCAGCCGTTTCTAAGGCTACTAGCTTTTGCTGGAAGTCTTTCAACGCTTCTTCTACGGTAATGGTTTCTTCTTCTAGCGGCTTTTGTACATAACGAGCGATGTTCAAGTTGAAATCGTTCTCTTCAATCTCGCTATGTGGTACCCAACGTGCAACACCTTCAACGTCGTCTGCCTTAGGGCCTTTGGTGCGCATGTTTTGATAGATGTCGTAAATTTCATCAGCTTGAGGCTCTGACAAAGTGTTTTGCGCACGACCTTTAGTAAAGATCTCTTCCGCATTCACAATCAGGACATGGTCTTTATGCTTTTCTGGTCTTGCTTTACGCAACACGAGAATACAAGCAGGAATGCCCGTGCCGTAGAACAGGTTTGATGCCACACCGATTACCGCCACAATGCGGTTCTCTTTTAATAGCTTGGTCCTAATTTTGCCTTCTGCTCCACCACGGAAAAGTACACCATGTGGCAGCACTACTGCCATGCGCCCTTTATCATTCAATGAAGCAAACATATGCTGAACCCAAGCAAAATCTCCGTTGGTTTTTGGTGCTAGGCCAAAACTTGCACGGCCATAAGGATCACTTGTCCAATAATCATGTCCCCACTCTTTTAAGCTAAATGGTGGGTTTGCGATTACGCAGTCAAAATCTTCTAGTCGGTCATTTTTTAGGAACTTGGGGTCACGAAGCGTATCACCACGCACAATTTCAAAGTCTTCTTGCCCGTGTAGGAACAAGTTCATTCGAGCAATGGCTTCGGTAGTCAGGTTCTTCTCTTGACCTTTGATTTTTAGAAGACGTGGGTCACCACCGCTCTCTTTAACATGGTGGATGGTTTCAAGCAGCATACCACCTGTACCACAAGCCGGGTCATAAACACTTTCATTAGCTTGTGGGTCTAGAATATTGACCATAAGACGAACAATGGTACGTGGCGTATAGAACTCACCTGCTTTCTTGTTTGCTTTATCAGCAAAGCGCTTGATAAGGTATTCGTAAGCACGGCCCATATCATCATTACGCACACTCGAAACGCCAAGGTTAACCTTGTTGAAATGGTTGAGTAGTGTCGATAGCAGTTCGTCTGATAGGCGCTCTTTGTTCGTCCAACTCGCGTCACCAAAAATGCCATGCAGCTGTGGGTTTTCTAGCTCAATGCCACGGAATGAATCTTTTAGGGCTTGGCCGATATCCTTGGTTTCTGCAAATACATCTTTCCAATGGCAATTAGCTGGAATTTGGATGCGGTGAAACATATCGCCTTTCGCAAGCTCTTCATCACCCACTTGCTCCATCGCGTCTTCGAACTCTTCATCGTAAACATCACAGATGCGCTTAAAGAATAGGATTGGGAAGATGTAGGTTTTGTAGTCTGAAGCGTCAATAGGCCCCGTAATGATGTGGGCCGCATGCCAAAGGTGCGCTTCTAAGTCTTTGAGATTTATTAATGTCATTGCTTGCTCTTATTCTCTTCTATCCACGCTTCAAGGTCTTCACGTTTGAAACGCCAAGAACCGCCGACTTTGAAACCAGGAAGCTTTCCTTCGCTTGCTAATCTATATGCTGTTTTTTCGGCCAACTTTAGGTAAGCAGCCACCTCTTTCAAGGTCAAAATTTGGTCTACCATTCAGAGTGTTATCTCATATTGGTTTTATTCATCAGAATCGATAGTGAGAGAATATGGGAAAATTGGGGAATGGGCAATGATGCCTATGCGTAAATGTTAAACTCATTGTCTTTTGCGCGTTCTGTGATGGAAACGACAATCCCATATTGTATTACCAACAGCGACCACTTTAGGTCTTTAAATTCAGCCTGTTAAACCACCTAAATAACTAACATGCAAATTTAAACTAAGGTGAGTCCTAAATGGGATAGAAAACGCACCAGGCAAACAAAAAACGACACTGCTTACTCTGATTCTGCTAGATCCAATTTTGACGACCCCACTATTGGTGACCGACTAAATATAGCTGAAACTTATCACCGAAAGTCCTAAGACAGCATAGAGGGAGCTAGTCGCTCCCTCTATGCTAATTTGCATGATTATCCTGCTTGCTGATCTCGCTCAGCTATTCTTTCCAAGATCCAATCTTGGACCTCCTCTTCAACCCAAGCAACCGAACGTTCACCTAACGAAACAGACTGTGGAAACTGCCTTTCATCCATGTACTTATAGATGGATGAACGTGATAGGCCTGTTACTGCGATGACTTCTTTTAGTTTGATTAATCTCATGATTCTGTCCTGTGTGGTTTCACTCATGAGATGAAGAAAAAATGCGCAAATTTACGTACTGGCAGAAGCAACTACTCAACAATTTTTCAGATACATATCACTCCTATGCATTTTCAAACATAGGAGAAGACCATGCTGATATGCCCCCTCAACATAGAGCACAAGAACAAAGCGCTATTTTGGCGTTTGATCCGACACCAGATGCCGCACAGCACAATACAATCGGCCCGCCTAAGTAAGCTTTCGGAGAGCCGCATGTACCTAAGAGCAACATTACCAACCAAAACCAGTCACCTTGCCTATTTATAGCAGGCGCTCGGCTACATGCTTCCCCTCGTATTTAGACTAACTTCAACTTAGGTGAGCATATGAGTAAAACGACTCATGTGAGCACTCGCCAGCATATGGTTCTCGCTCTAGAGCTCTATAAGCGCATTCCTTATGGGCACAAAGTCACCGCCTCCGAACTTAAAGCACACTTAGAAGAAGTCGGTATTCATCGTGATATTCGAACTATTCAACGCAACCTTGATGTGTTGCTCGAATACTTTGATATTGAACGCGATGATCGTGATAAGCCCTATGGCTACCAACGAAAACAGCATAAAGCGCTTATTGGATTCACCATTCACGAAGCATTACTGCTATGCTTGGCTGAGTCTCATATTCATTACTTAATCCCTCCAAACGTATCAAACACTCTTCATACTTTGTTCGAAGACGCAAACTATCGCCTCAGATCGCTAGCTCAAGATTCAAAAGAATCTCAATGGCTCAAAAAAGTGGTCTTCCAGAACACTGCTAAGTTAAGCAAGAATATCAGTGCTGATATCTATGCTGTCATAGGCCAAGGACTCTACCACAATCGCTGGTTAAGCCTGCAATGTGGTACGAAAGAGAGCCCACATCGAAAAAATGTCATGCCTTTGGGCCTTGTACAGCAAAGTAATACATTGATGTTGGTGTGTTATAAACAAGGAGCAAAAAACACGACTTTTATTGATATTGGCCAAGTACACAAAGCAACACTGTCAACGTTCATATTCGGCTACCCTCGTGATTTTGATCTGCATCATGAACTTACGGCATACGCTCGCAAGTATTGCGACAGTTACACGATTGAGTTCACCATTACCAAACAAGCGGGAGAACACCTCTACCATGCTCCGCTTTCTGAAGATCAACGCATCTTAGATCAATGTTCGCTCTTACATGTGACTGCGACGGTTTCAAATACATTGCCATTTATGGCCTGGCTAGAGGCACACAAAAAGCATATCACTAGTGTCAAGAAGGTAACATTGCCATCGATAGACAGGTCTCAACCTCAATCTCGACCATCAAGCACTCTAAGCTAATCACCTCTAGCTGCGACACCAGATGCCTAACCAACTGATACCCTCAGTAACTGTGCAGGCATTACATTAAATTTATTGTTTTAAACCTGACTCGTAAATTCACGTCTTCGAACTACGACTATTAGTCATTGATTCATAGATGATTAGTTAATAGCTCAATTATCCTGTTTTCCCTAAATTAAAAGGACCTTTCTATGCGAAAAACTCTCGTTTCTGCGCTTGTTACGAGTGCTCTTATCTCTGGCTGTGGAGGTAGTGACGGCGACACGAATCCTAGTGAGCCGCGCACCAATATATCGGGCCGTGCTATTGATGGGTATATCGTCGGTGCTACCGTGTTCTACGATTTCAATGGTGATAAAACATTCGACCCAACTATGCCTTACTCGATTACTACCGAGGGTGGGGCTTTCGACATTGATATAAGCAACCTGACTACTGAGCAGCAAAGCTGTTTAGATTATGTTCCACTCATTGTTGATGTCCCTGTTGGAGCTGTCGATGAAGATCTCGGTATTGTAAAAGAGCCATATACGCTGCGTTTTCCGCCCACGTTCGTATATGACAGCGATAAGCATGGAGAGTCACTCAATATCACCCCACTCAGTACCGTTCTTTGGGATAGTGCCGCTCGTAGCGTCGAAATTCAAAAAGAGGAAGCTTACAGCTGTGAGCTGGTAAAAAATGATGAGTCAATGAAATCAAGCATCAGTAGCGCTATGCGCACTCTCACTGATGATCTTGTACACAACTTCAACATGAGTGAAGAAAAACTGTGGAGTGACTATATCGCTTCTGGTCACCCTGAAGTTTACGAACTTGCGCAAGATCTGATGATTGCAATCCGTAAGTCTTTCGATGAAACCTTACAACTGGAGCAAAGTCACCCAGATGCCGATGTCAGTGTCGCATACTACATTAACGATCCTCGAAACCTCAACCAAGCCAGCGAGCTTTTATGGTACAAGTCAGCCATTATCGATGATGGATTGAACTATCGTGAACGCGTCGATATTTTAGACGATGACTGGGAGACCGTAGTTAAGTGGTATCTAAAACGGTACGATATTAATGAGCTCCATGACTTTGGAACGGTAGGGCTTCGTCGATACTTCACTCAGCACAACGACTTTTCGTCAACTTGTACTATTGGGGAAACCATCTTTACCGAAGACACCCCTCACTTCTACTTTATTGAAAACCAAAAAGCTAGGAATGGCACAACCTTAAAAGAGTGTGAAGAGTTTGGTTACAGCGACATGAGCTTTTTCAACTCTACCTTACTAGAAACTGGGATTCGTGATTTGGGGATCAATCAACTGAGGACTTGGTACTTGTGGGAGAAAGAGGCTCCTTCCGAGTATACTCACTGGACCAACTTTCATGACAACCTTGCAGGCTTAGACCGTGATGCATTTATCGCAGACATGTCTCAATTGCCTCTAGAGTGGGGTAATCAAAACAGTGTGGGCTCTGATAAATGGCAATGGGATGAGCGAGCTAACCATGAAGATGGCGGCTTTACCATCGAGCATCGCCTGAACTTTTATAAGACAATGCCCAATGGAGGCTACTCGGATTATTTCTTCTATCATGAATTTGCCGATGGCACATTCTGGTATGAGTGTACCAATGGTAATGGTGGATTCTACGACTGTACCAAATAGAGTCGCTCCACCCCGTTAAGTTGCCATGGTAATAACCAAAATTGACATAGAAAGTAGCGCAGGCTTCTTTCTATGTCGTCTACTACACCAAGTTAGAGTTATAGACAATTGAACAACATTAACCGTTGCTTTCTGTTGCCACAATTTCAACCCGATCTGCATCTACCATTTGCTTCTTAATCAACGATATAAAGCGTTTATCATTGATTAACTTCAAGAATAAATCGATATTATTCTCGTCAACGATAAACTTACCATCATCATCGACGTCGATCCTCCATTGATGCTCTGCAATGATCAGTTTCATATCTTCAATGAACTGTTGGTCTTCAAAGTAACGTGTTTCTTCCGCTGCAACTAACCTACGTAAGAGCGTTTTATTGGACCCTATTGCTATTTTCAAGTCGTCAACTGAGGTAATAATGCCGTTCTCAGCAAGAGCATCCACTAGAAGGTCGCGCTTGGCTTCAAGACCCTCTCGGATATTTAACCCTAGCTCATAGTTTGCCTTATCACGGATAAAGACATCGTCACCATATGAAACAAAATCAAAATAATCTCTAAACGAGAAAGTATTTCCAACATCAATTTTTTTAAAGTCACCATCCGCAAACGTCCAACTGGAAACTGTCGAGACCCTTTTCAGGTTCCAGCCCCCCTTGACCTTAGAAAAGGCAAAAAACTTATGCTCGCCGAGGGTAAACTCTACGACTAACGCCCAGGCATTATGAAACTCATTAATATTTGTAACTGGCTCATTATCTGCTCCTAAGCGTATCTTCTCTATAACAGTGGAAAAATCAGTGTCCATTACAGAGTGAACCAGAGCTCTGTCCTCATCAGTATCGACTGTTAGAGCGCAGTAGGCTGATAATTCTCGAATTGGCTCTACATGATTTTCTACGCCACAAAAAAACTTACGCAACGTTGAGGCTAAATCTGAGTCTAAGCCACTAATTGAGGCGCTAAGAACTCTGTATGAGTGCTTTCCCGCCTTAGTGCTTTTTTTAACCACCCACAACCTAACAGAGAGTGCATCAAAATCAATCCCTTGAATACCCTCTAAAACTTGCAACTTTTCTTGCATCTAATCACCTTTACTAGAAACGATTCCCATATAGTTGTTGAGCTTTACATAACTTTCGCTATTGCCTGCCAACAAATCATGCTTCGACAACATTACGCATTCCTTTTCATTGCCCGCCTCATTGTACTTACAGTCATACAAGCCATAGCCAAGTGCCGCCAAGATAGGGTTGATAAACACACTCTGACTGCGCACAGATAGCAAACATAAAACTGACAAAAACAAAAATAACGAAACAATGTCTTGCCACTTGCCAAGGTCAAAAGCGACAAAAGAAATCATGTATGGAATGGTATAATTCACGACTTCACTAGACCTACTTTTGGCGGCAATCACCTCTATATCAAAAGGCATTTTTGTGACATTGCGCAGTATATAGCCAAGGAAAATCAAGCTACTCACGGACAAAATTAAGAGTGAAATAACGATTCCATCATTTCCAAACTCAACGAAGTAAGGCACCTTAATCTTTGTGAGCATAAAAAATGGATTTTCCAGCACATGCTCGAACCAAACTACCTTCTTCACATCCTTGATGATCATGATGAAAAACAACGGTGTATAGCCACTAAGAAAGATAGCAACGGAAGAAAAGAGCCTGGTCTTACTTTTTCTTTTAATAACGCTCTCCCTTATAATAACCATTGTATTTTGAGGAAATCATATGCAACATAGCTACTCTAGCCCTACGGCATGGACACTAACATTTTCCCCTACCTAACTATTGACTGAAAACCGGATATAGCCGCCCCAAGGCAACGCTCTTTTCAACGCAGTAGTAAATAATGAATCGAACAACATGTTAATGTCATTACTCCACTTTTTTTCAGTCACATATTACCTGCTTGTAGTCACCATCCTGGACTACTGTTTCACACCAGATTATTTCTGGTACTATTCAAATTACCAAGGAGGTATCCATGCCTTTCGCATTTCTAGCTGGCTTTGTCGTCGGTGCAGGTTTCTACTACATGAGTAAGGAGGACTGGTATGGTCCATATCGCCGCGACTAAGAGCCTTGTTGAGCTTTTTGTTCTCGGGGTCATTGCTGGCTACAACTGGGCTCAAAAGCAGGACGGTAAGTAAACCTAAGCAGCTTTGCCTTTTATTGTACAAAGCACGCTGCTTTTCTATATCGACCCATATTTTTAAGATACACATTACCTGAGTGCAATGACCCAAAGGAAGGAAAACTCATGCACTCAGAACCTCACCTAGTTATTTTAATAGTCGGCCAACCGAACTACGACAAATTCTAGAAACTGTCGCATCTATGTTGCCTGCCAAATATACTCACCAAGACACCTTCCCGAACCTGGAATCCATCAAACTTAACCTTCAAATGAAACTGGCACACCATGATAAAGAGGTGTTTGGAATCATACTACTCGACAATCAAAACCAACTGATCTGCTTCGAACAGCTGTTTACTGGCACTATAGCCCTATTGATATCAATCCCAGAGAGGTTGTTAAAGCTAGCTTTAGAGCTAATGCGCTGCTATGGTCATTGGCCACCCATCAGTAGTACCCGAACCTTCCCAATCAGGCAAACGAATTACAACACGCTTATGTGATGAGCTCACTCTTATTGACGTTAGAACGCTGCATCATATCGTAGTCGGTGAGCAGTGCTTATCCAGAAAAGTCGCTACTGTGTCTAGCATAGAAACATAAAGCGATGATACAACAAGGCCAAAAAATAGAGCATGTAATTACTAAAACTACACTCTACGAGATGGTCATAGTGGAGGGCTCCCCTCGAATTAAAGTAATTTCTCAAAGTCAATTACAACACATGAACATCATCTTTCGACAATTAATAGTGTTGCTATTACAAAGTACATTTCCACCTTGCGATAAGACAATGCCCACCACTAGAAAGTCAAAAAAAACAAGAACAAAATCAATAACAAATATAAAAAAACTGAGGCAACACTAACTATAAATGAATATACTTTTCTTTTTTCCATAAATTCAATAGACAATTCCTTGTAATTTAATTTCAACAGTCAAGTTCATCTATTGTCAAAACCATAAATGCAACTAAATGGAAACTGGCTTGCCTAAATCAAAGTAGTATCCTTGCAAGCCATAAACATTAGAAGAAAAATATGATATTGACTTTAATACTTCCGCCGACTCCACCATCTCCAAAATCACACGTTCTTTGATATGCTCTAGACTTGAAACCACTTTACCAATTTCATAACAGGTTTTGGGAGCACGGATTTTTATATAATCATATATCCCCATACTTACTTCTTCCTCCCTAAAATCACCATTATACACATCAAAATCGTCAGCAGCTAAAGAAATGCCATTATCCTTAAGTAAAGCCAATCCAGAAAGTATTCTCACACAAGCACCACAAGTATTTCTTTCTGTAATTTCGACAACTAAGGCTGAGTTATAGCGAACTAACAAACCTTTCAACTCGATCAACCTAGCAATTAAAGTAATATCACATAAGTTACTCCGCTCTATATTAATAAATACTTTCTTGCCATTAAGATCCACAAAATCACTATTTATAACTGCGTCTTTTAACCTATCAATAAGATTATTTGCAGAAGATGAAAAAGTTATATCTTTATGTACATTCATACCCAAAACAATCTCAACTTCTATACTGGAAGAGTTATCTATAAGTAATTCATATCCTAGAACACCTCCATTAAAATCACATATACTTTGAGTTTTATATTGATACAGAGTACTTTTACTGCTAAACCCTTCAATAAATCTATTAATTTGCTGACACATTAACTAAACCTTCCTTATTAATAAGGGCATATCCCAATCCCCTGACATTAATTATTTCTAAATTACCACCATACAAGTTCCTCCTCACCAAGTGTACTACTTGCAATAAACTGCTCTCACTTATTGGCTCACCAAACCATATAAAATCCTTTATTTTACCCTTACTGAAAATTGTACCAACCACTTCATGAGACAATAAGCATAAAAACCTAACTGATGACTCACTCCACAATATCTCACTATTATTATCGATGATACGGCCATTTACCCTCTCGAGCACTAATGAAAATCTATCTTCTATTTCTTTTATTTCTGGACATACAGTACAGTCCATGCAATTCTTACATTCCATTGTACACCTTACGAACAACTAGCCAAAAATGGTTGACCTTTAACTAACCTAGCTTCCTCTAAAATGTTAGCATGACAAATATTATATTTAATAAATCACAGGGCACAATTAATAATAATTATTATTGATTGTGCCCACTACAAACCTTAAGCAAGGGCTAGAAAACAGTGTTTTTGATTGACTTAGTCTACATCTACACTTAAGCATGGTACATATATAACACTATAGCAACCACTAGAATAGGTCATAACGCGACACCAAAGCGGGAAACGAAAATTCATAACCTTGAAGAGAAAAAATTAGAATCTGCGGGAATAGTAATTAAAATGTAATATAAAGCATTTATTCAAGCGCATGTGCGCTGACTTTTTCTGCATTAAGATCCGTTTCGAGACTGTCCTAAATTCTGTGTAACTGTCTAAACTTAAAGCCTTAATGGCTAAGGATAGGCACATGGATAAGAAAGCACTTGAAGCTTTTGCTAAAGAAGCTGCAAAGGGAATTAAAACTCCCGATGACTTAACTGAGTTCAGCCAGATGCTCAAAAAGATCACTGTTGAGGCGGCGCTCAACGCTGAAATGGAAGAGCATCTTGGCTACGAAAAGCACAAACCCTCAAAATCCCAAAATAGCCGTAATGGAAAGAGCACCAAGCGTGTAAAAACAGAAGACGGCGAATTTGAACTCGATACCCCTCGCGACCGTCTTGGTTCTTTTGACCCCAAGTTAGTCAAAAAGCATCAAACACGATTTACCTCTATGGATGACAAGATCTTGTGGCTTTATGCGCAGGGCATGAGCACACGCGATATAGTGAATGCTTTTGACGAGTGGTACGGAGCAGAGATATCACCCAGCCTAGTTTCGCGCGTCACAAATGCAGTGATGGAGGAAATCGTGGAGTGGCAATCTAGGCCGCTTGATGCCATCTATCCTATCGTTTACCTCGACTGCATTGTGGTCAAAATCCGCCAAGACAAACGCATTATCAATAAATCGATCTTCCTTGCTTTAGGCATTAACACCGATGGTCAGAAAGAACTCATGGGCATGTGGATAGCCGAAAATGAGGGGGCTAAGTTTTGGCTGAGCGTTCTAACCGAACTCAATCAACGTGGCGTTGAAGATATTCTTATCGCGTGTGTCGATGGCTTGAAGGGTTTTCCCGATGCGATCAACACCGTCTTCCCGCAAACACATATTCAGCTTTGCATCGTCCATATGGTGCGGAACTCATTGAAGTATGTGTCTTGGAAGGACTACAAGGCGGTCACAGCCGACCTGAAGCGAGTGTATCGCTCAGCTACCGAAGATGAGGCTCTACTTGAACTGGAGCGCTTTGGTGAAGTCTGGGATAGCCAGTATCCGCAAATCTCCAAGTCTTGGCGCAATCACTGGCAAAATCTCAACACCCTTTTTAGCTACCCAGAAGATATTCGTAGAGCTATTTACACGACCAATGCAATTGAGTCCCTCAATAGCGTGATCCGCAAGGCACTTAAAAAGCGTAAGATCTTCCCGAATGATGAGGCCGCAACCAAAATGGTATATCTAGCAATCAAAGACGCCAGTAAGAAATGGACAATGCCTATTCAAAACTGGCGCCAAGCTATGAGTCGGTTTATTATCGAGTTCGAGGAACGCCTGGAGAAACATATTAACTAAACGGCAGTTACACAGAATCTGTTACAGCCTCTCCGTTTCAATTCTCCGATAATTCTTGTAATTGCCAGACCACAAGTTATTTGTATCAAATTGACAGAGATTAGATAACTGGATTATAGACAAAAAAATCAATGCATGTTGCGTAAGGCATTCAAATACTCAAGGTCACTAACTTGACCCAACGGAGTTATATATAATGTAACTCACTTCATTCAAATAGAATTTAATAATTATTAAATTCTATTTGAATTTTGTTATCTCAAAGACGCATTTCGCCAAGTAATCATTTTTGTACTCACAAATGTGGGCATATAGAAGACTCTGTTGCCTAATTGAACTTTGAGATTTAACACTAACTAAATCAAACATATATAAAAGAACATACTAAATTTCGAGCGTACTTATCCCAGTTAGTTTGCTGAGTGTTCTTATCATGAAGTGAATATCTACTTATTTAAGATAAGTAGATATTCACCAATGGATACCTGTAATAGTATAGAACCAATTTTATTTGCCGTTCGAGCTTAGACAGTTTTCGAATTTCTTTATAGGAAGCACGTACGTATAAGTTACGTGTACAACTCTATTCCACAGCAAAATCTCATCTGGTGGATAGTACATTGCTATTGATTTATTAATACGCATTATCGTATCAAATTAAACCTAACGCTATAATAATACTCATTAATCAACAATTAAAATCATTACACTGTATCATCAATTTGTCTTCATAAGACACCTTAAATTTTAAGACAACCTTTGGTCTTTGCCAACTCATCTATTTCAATTTTAGATGAGTTTTTTTTTGCATATAAACTATCATACGGCTTAATTGCCGACAATTTACACTAGTTATTATTAACATTTACATCAATAATCATCACACTTTTTTCGATTAGCTTTCTATAAAATGTAAAATCGCAACACTAGGCGCCTTCATGCAAAAAACTGTGGCTGATGTAAAGATTAGCCAATTAATTTTTATCTAACACTATACTTCCTTGCCATAACATTAACACAATGCGTGACTTTAAACACCCTCCCACATAGGCTTAATAACACCCACAATAAGCCATATAGTATATTTTTCTTCTATTTAACCACCCCACCCATGCGATCCCATACTAATTTATCTCTAACCACGTTGCATCTGATATAACAGGTAAGATAATTAGTCTAATCTCTTCTATATTTCCCTCTTCCGACACTCTATAGAACTTACTGTTACAATTGATACATTGACACTTTATCCAAGTGGAGAAAAATAATTTCTCTGCAATATTCTTGTCAGAAAATTTGTAGAAACTAAAATTACTACAAATTGGACAAAAAACGAAACTTTCTAATGTTAATCTCATTCAATACTAACTCGCCTCATAGTACTCCCAATAAAAAACACCAACTGAACATAGTCAATACTCCTCACGACAAAATACTCCCGACAAAAATCGATCCTACTTCTACCTTGTTTACCATCCAATTTCGCGCTTTATCACCCTTAACAAGTTAAATTATCAACCGATAAACTCACCAGCTAAATTTATACCCCCCCACATACTAGAAATCAAAGCATGAAAAGCCAGAATTATATAAACACCACATTCAAATATACAAGAACTTCATCTTAATACATGCTTAGCTCACTAACTAACGCGCTTCCATTATGTACACTTAACCTTTACCTCAGTGTAATGCTAACTATTTAACCCCCATTTATCCAATAAAATATCGAAAATTACTTTTAGAAAAACCAATGTAAAAATCCATTTAAATAAGGAAATTTTGATTATCTTAATTAGATAGAAGAAAAACACATTGTAATGACCACTGTTTGTAGTAGTAAACAAATTCCGGACACTAGTTTACGACGATTTTCTGCGGTAACTGGCGACAGCCCATCGTTTACTTGATGAGGCCGTTCCCTGTTGTAGTAATCCATTAAGTAATTGCTGATATCCTTCTTTGCTTGCGTTTGGGTCAGGTAGCCAGTTGCTGGTATCCATTCGGTTTTTAAGCTTCTAAATAGTCTTTCCATAGGAGCATTGTCCCAACTATTACCACGACGACTCATACTCTGAGTAATGCGATATCGCCAAAGCCTTTGACGGTATTTAAGGCTACTATATTGGCATCATTGGTCAGAATGGAACATCACACCGCTAGGTCGGCCTAGTTGTTCTCAAGCCATATCTAAGGTTTTGCAAGTCAACTCTGCATAGGGTTTATCTGTTAGTGCCCATCCCACTACACGGCGGCTAAATAAGTCGAGTACAACAGCCAGATAGATCCACTTTGAACCTGACCAGATGTAAGTAATATCGCCACACCAAACTTCATTTGGAGTGGTAACAGAGAACTCACGCTTCAACTTATTAGGGATATCTGGTCGCTCTAGCTTGGCCTGCTTATAGCGGTGTGAGCCAGGTTGTTTGCTCATTAGCTCTGCTTCTTCCATTAACTTTCGTACTTTGAATCGTCCCATATCGAAGCCTTCAGACTGCAGCATAAAAGTAATAGTCCGACTACTAGTTGTCCACGACTTATGTTAACGAGCTGCTTTACTCGGCTAGTCAACTGATTGCGATTGGCATCCGGTTTACGCTGTTTAAACTCGTAGTAACAGGAGGACGCGACATCGAACAGCTTACAAAGCATTTTGATCGGCTCATGCTTACTCAATTGGTCAAATTAGCGAGAACATTCTAGCTCGTCCGACATTAAGAGAGCTGTAGCTTTTTAGTATCGATTTTTCTCTTTCTAAGCGACTAATCCTAGCTTCCAACTCCTAGATCTTCTGCTGCTCAGGCTTCAGAGCTTTAACCGTTGTCGTTTTGTCATTGAACACCTAATTTGTGGTGGAAACTTTACCACCTAATTTGGTGTCCTGGATCATTAAACCACTACAGTTTTCCCTCATACAAAAGCTATAATCATAATCTGTAAGGTTATTTCTTTTTATGACTCCATTAGAACCATCTTGATAAGTAAAATATAGCGTATGTTTATACTATCAAACCTACACTCAGCTCAAAATAATAATTATTATTCGCACTTTTACTTAAGATAAATGGCTATTTTTTATTTGGGTAATGTCTATATCTGCTCCTAATTTCTTTGGCATCATACTAAGGTATCCCCGAATTCAACTGCGAAGTGCGACACTTGACTAAGTCAATTGAACCTTTTCTCAGTCCTACGATCTGAACCCACTTTGCAGAAGTATGGTGTTGTAAAGAGTAAATCTAAGAAGACGATAGCGAACTGGAGTGAGAACAATGAAGCCATGTGGAAAAGAGGCTCAGCGACATTTTGGATTGATGACTCAGCCGTTTGGGCTAGGCAATGCAAAGCCACTATGGCAGTAAACGCTGTAGAGGCTTTCAATTTTCGAACACTGCTATTGAAACAATTTGGATGATTAAAGGGATATTCTCTCTCCCGTTAAGTGCACTTCAAGGTTTTATCGACTCCATATTTACTTTGATGAATGTCCCGTTACGCTCCCCTAACTACACCAGTATTAGCATGCATTTAAAGACCGTCCCGGTAAAATACCGCTTTGTCGCGCAATTCGATGTAACCAAATCAAGAAGCTACGATGTGATCGACTAAGACAGCTAATCTTGGTAGCCGTATGCCGAAACCTCGTTATAAAACACCTAACTGGAAACAGTACAACAAAGCCCTAATCAACCGAGGCTCTCTAACTTTTGGGATTGATGAGGAAGCGATAGCTGAGTGGAAACAAAACAAACAAGGCAAGCGTGGTAGACCTCGCCAATTCAGCGACTTAGCTATTATTACTGCTCTGATGGTGAAACGCGTATTCTCTCTACCATTGAGAGCGCTGCAAGGTTTTCTAGACTCAGTATTTAAGCTGGCTAACATTCCGCTTGTTTGCCCGCACTACACCTGTATTAGTCGACGAGCCAAGGAAGTTGAGGTTTCATTTAAAACCAAAACCAGAGGAGCAATACAGCATCTAGCCATCGATGTTACTGGACTGAAGATTTATGGCGAAAACGAGTAGAAAGACAAAAAGCAAGGTAAGGGGTGCCCTTCTCAGAATAGGGGCATCCTAGCAATTTAGCAGTAGGTTGTCAGAAGCTCTACGGCTCCAACAAGAAGTGGAAAAAGCGGTATGGCTATCACAAACGCACGCTGTTAGAGACAGCAATGCATCGAGTAAAACAGTTGTTGGGTGGGAAACTCAGCCTCAGAAATTACAACGCTCAGATTTGGTGAGACTTACGCAATGATTAAGGCGCTGAACAAGCTTACAGGACTTGGTATGCCTAAAACTCAGTGCGCTGTATGAAAATCACTCAATTTTAGGCAATTTTGTTTCTCATCTGAATTACGCAACAAAGCCTGATTAAAGCTCTAAACAGTCTGAATAGGCTTGGTATCCTGAAACTCAGTATATTGTATGAATGGTCAAACTTTAGACCGTTGGGTTTCCCATCTGAATAGCACTACAAACCCTTCCACGCGCTATCTGGCTCCAAAACCTACTTACTTTTTCCCTTTAAAAATCATCCACTAAATCACAAAAAAACGTGGAGCAAGTAATTAAGTACGATATAAAAACCAGATCTGACTGATACGTTAAGCCGCATAAGACCTTGACAACTAAAATCGAAAACTGGGCCTAGCGATAGGCAAAATCATGCGTAGGCCCAAGGAGAGACTCTGCAGAGGAGTCAAAATAAATATACAACATACTTCTTCAAATTAAATTTTTAATAATAATTATAGTCGCACAAAATTTATTAATTTTGGCATCGGTGCAAGTTTCTACTACATGAGTAAGGAGGACTGGTATTGTCCAGAGCCCTGTCGAGTTGTTTGTCCTTGAGTAGTCGCTGGCTATAACTGGGCAAAGAGCAAAAGAGGCATTAGGGTAAACCAAAACAGCTCCGCTCAGCACTAGGCTGAGTCGGGCTGCCTTTTTATACCAGTCCATTTTTTTTCAAATACATATTACCCGGGTGCAATTACTAAACCAAAGGAGTTACCATGCACTCATCACCCTGTTTTAACTATCACCAAAGCACCCCTACCGAGTTACATGAAATTTTAGAAACAGCCGCATCTATGCTAGCTGCTAAATATGCTCGTCAAGGTTCGTTCGCTAATCCTGAAGCCAGTAAGCAATTCCTGCAAATGAAACTTGCTCATTACGACAAAGAAGTCTTTGCTGTGATGCTACTGGATAATCAAAATCGACTAATACGCTTTGAAGAGCTGTTTACTGGCACCATTGATGCTGCAAGCATCTACCCTAGAGAAGTCGTAAAGCTAGCTTTAGATGCTAATGCCGCTGCTGTAATCTTTGGTCACAATCACCCATCAGGAGTACCCGAACCTTCCCTGTCTGATAGAAGAATAACCTCTCGCTTATGTGATGCACTCGCTCTGATTGACGTTAGAGTGTTAGACCATATCGTAGTCGGTGAGCAGTGCGTATCTTTCGCTGAGCGAGGCTGGCTATGAGTCAAACTAAGCCGCATCAGCTCTTAGTGAGGTATCTCAATGCTCTGACTAAGCAATTAGACATCCCAAGTTTTGCAAACCGAATCGCCCTTAATTTTCGTGTATCAAGCTATTACCGAGACCGTTGTGGATTTCACCCTGTTGAGATACAGCTGTATCGCACTAGCGACCAATTAAATGACCACCCTTGGCATATCGTCTTTGTCACCAGCTTTGCTTATCCAGATGAGCAAGCCTCAAAAGTAGACGTTGAGCTCTACTTCAACTTCCTTCGTGGATGGTTTTATCAACCGGATATTCAACACTGTGAAATCCACCAGCCTCAAGTGACCGAGTTATATAAGAGCTATGAGCGTGCTTTCTTAGCACAAGTCCGAAATGGCTCATTTGACGATATCCAAGCAACGCTTGTTGATATCAACACGCCCACTCACACATCCATTCAATCTAGTTAACCCAAGGAGGTCTACAATGCCAAATGAAACCCAGAGCCAAATGATTCAATTCCAGCCTTGTTGTTTACCTGTTTCCAATCGCTTATGCAACGCTATCGATAAACACATTCAGCAAGCGCATCCATCCCCACTCTCATCCAACTCTTTAACCATTAACTTTCGTGACTCCAATTACGGTGCTGAAAGCGGCGGTTATCACCCAGTCGAGATAAGAGTTCAACGCGACGAAGCGCAACAGTGGCACTTCTGTTATATCACTGACTTTGCCTATTGCGGTGGCCCCTACCCCGAGCTAGAGGTTGAAATCGATTTTAATATTGAACAGAACAGCTTTCGACAAATGTTTCTCGCCCCTAGTCCACTGAACAAACATGAAGTGACCGAGTTCTACAAAGTGTGGGAAAGCAACTTTCTAGAGTACCTATCTGACGGAGCATTCGATCAAATCGAGGTTTCAGCCTGACTAGAAGCTCAAGTTCCCATTTTGCTATTTTGGGAACTTGCTAACCCTTGCGCTGAAAGGAAGTGTGATTTTCTAGTCTGCTGAAGATCCCAAAAACTGCATTTCAATCGAAAAAAGGAACCAGCCCATGGCAGAAGTACAAGCGGTCAAAAGTCGCGAGACTATCAAGCTCATCAGCCACCTTTTAGAAATACGGCATAGTAAGCAAATGGCCGACATCTGGAATGTCGGTTTGAATCTAGCCCTGCGTATATCTGATTTACTGTCGATTAAGTTCAGTGACATCGACGAAGACAAACTGACTATTCGAGAGCAAAAAACAGGTAAGACTGCACAGATCATCTTAAACCCCAAAAGCCAGGAGATCATCCATCGCATCAAAGAGGAGAACCCTCACCACATCTACTTGTTCCAGTCATACCGGAATCAACAAGCCATCAATAAACCAGCATCACCACTTAGCCGACGCTCAGTAAGCAAAGCCTTCGCATCTGTAGGTGAAGAAGTGAAACTGCCGCTCGGTACGCACTCCATGCGTAAAACACGGGGTTACCACCTTTACCAAAGCACCAAGGACATCGCCCGAGTAATGCGTATGCTTCGCCATAGCTCTGAGGGTATCACCCTGCGATATATCGGTGTAACCCAAGATGACATCGACAATGACTTTAGGGAGTTAGTCTTATGAAAGCGAAAACCATTGAACAGTTTCCAGTAACAAGTCGCCTCATGCGTGTGAAAGAGATTATTCGAATTACTGGTCTATCACGATCTTCTCTGTACAAATGTATTAGTGAAGGGCAGTTTCCTAAAGCAGTGTCACTTAGCGAACGCTCCGTTGCTTGGGTTGAAGAGGAAGTCCAAGATTGGATTACAGCAAAAATTCAGCAACGGAATCTCAATATCGTAGCGTAGGCCAGTGGGCCTACGAGTGCCCTTCAAAGAGGTTAAACAACCTCTTTTTTTGTGTTCTGGCTCATTTTGGGACAAAAGTTACTTAGAGCATTCACTTAAATTAGAAAAATACGGATAACTTTTGGTATGGCAAAAGCACTGATAGTAAAGTTCCACATTATTACACCGTCATAGAAACAGCTAAGTTTAGACGCTTCTTTAATTTCGCTTGCAGAAGCATTAGCACCACTGAATTGTAATACCACTTTTTTCCCTGCAAGCTCTTGTCTCAACTTTACAGAAGCCATTATCGTTGAGCTACCAGCGCCCTCGACTAAGTTCTTTGTATGAAAAGCGGCAAGGGCGATCCCTTGAACAATTTCTTCTTCGGACAGCAGTATGAAATCATCTAGCTTATCTCGGTAAAGATCAAAAGTGGTTTCGTATGCGGTACCTGTAGCGAAACCGCCAGCAAATGTGTGATTAGAGCTGCTGACTATTTTGTTTCGACACCATGATTGATAAGCAGCGCATGAAAGTTCAGCTTGAACTGCATAAATACTTACATGGGGAGCAATTGATTTTAACGCTACAACAGCCGAAGCAACTTCACTCCCCCACCTAATGGCAGCACAATTGGGTCAAGATCGGGAACTTCATCAAGTACTTCGAGAAACTCTGTACCAACTCCATTTACGAGTAGTGGCTCATTTGCTGGATGTACATAGTAATAACTTTTAGATCTGATTGATCTCAGAGACAACCTCTGCCGCTTCGTCAAAATTCCTACCTGCTTCAATAACTTCAGCACCAGCTCTTTTTATAAGGTCAATCTTTATTGGGTTTGCCCCAACAGGCACAACAACAATCGATGGCAAGTTAAACAACTTTGCAGAAGCAGCAACAGATAAACCATGGTTCCCAGTTGAAAAAGTTACAACACCGCTGACCTTTTTCTCTTTGAGATGTGACATTACATTGATGCCACCTCTAATTTTGAAACTACCGGTCATATTCTGGTTTTCGTGCTTAATATATGCCTCAAACCCTAGTTCTCGTGAGAGACTATCATACTTGATAAGAGGCGATGGTTTCATAAACTTACCAATTACCTCTCGCGCTTTATACATTTCATGCAGGTTTATCGGGTATTCTTTAAGCGTGTGCATTTTTTACCTTTTTTGACTATATCCACTAGCTATCATGAGTAGTTTGGCTTCAAGCCAACCCAATCATCCGGCTTAGCTCAATTACGACAGGCACTACCGACAAGAGCAATAGACTAGCCATCGTGATATTGAAAGCCTTTCTGCTTTTGGAAGAATTTAGTGCGTTCTTTAAGATCGACCCAAAAGCCAACCACACCCCGACACAAGGAAATGAAACGAAGAAAAAAATCATAGCTATCATCAAGTTCTGGGCAAAAAAGTTAGAATCAGCAGTTGTATATGTTGCAATAGCACCCGTAGCCACAATCCACGCTTTCCCGTTTACCCACTGAAATAGAGCGCCATTCAGAAAAGTTAACTGCTTACCTTCTTTAGCTGATTCAACGCTACCTTTAGATGTTGCGATTAGAAAAGCCAAATAACCAAGATATATAACACCGAGAAATTTAATGATTAAGTGAATGGAAGGAAACGCTTCGAAAATCGCAGAAAAGCCTAATCCAACTAGCAATAACATGACTGTAAAGCCAATACAGATACCGGTTAAAAGAGGTAATGTTTTCTTGACCCCGTGATTAACGCCTGACGTCATTACCAATATGTTATTGGGGCCAGGAGTTATTGAGGAAGATACGGCAAAAAAAACGATAGCAAGAAAGAAATCCATCCCAATACATCACAACATAAAATCAATTCATCGTTGAATTAATATGCAATCAATAACATAAAATATCAAAGCATCATATTCTGTATTGTCTTGCTTTATAGCATGTTGTCATGAAGTTAGGTTTACGACTAGCCCTTTAGAATCCAACTTCCTCACAAGTGGCAGGCATAAAGAGGTGTTAGTCAAGGAAGCTCTATCAGCCAGTAGCCCCTAGATAGCCCCAGCACATTTTGGGGCAAACATGCATTACAAGTCACTATTATCTAAAGACTGCTGAGGTCCAAGGGGTTGTGAAGATGACCAGCCTTCAGAGAATGCGCCCTCGGTATAGCTTGATATAGTCCTACGCCAAAAGCACTGAGCCACTTTGTTAGATTCTAGTTGCGAGACACTCCATCTTCCCCGGTGCTGCTCAAATACTTCTTGAGCAAAGTGAGTTGCTATACCCCTTCGCCTTTTTGAGCTCAAAATGAAGAACTCTGAGATTGAAAATTGGTTAGGAGTAATTTCTCGTACCAGAGCAAGCCCAATAGGCTCATCTTCGTGAAAACAGATATAAGCAAAACGGTCTTTGTCAGTCCAATATAGGTCGAAGTACTTTCCTAGGCTGTACAAACCTTTCTCATCTGGCCGCTCACCAGTATATGGCGACATATCATGCAAATAGGCTTGCATTAGGTCTTTGACGACATTTTTTGTCGAGTATTCAGACTTTAGCAATTTCACAGAGGTCCACCGATCTCATTTAATCCTAACTATGACTTGAACCCATAAGACTTATGAAGTCAATTTGATTACTGCTCAAAGACCACTTCCGTCGTAACTAACTTAAAAAGGGGCACAGGCTTTTCAGAAGAAAAGCCTGTAGTAGCTCCTGTCTGTCAGCAATCTGTTCTCTCAGACAGCCTCAGAGCGTCTTCTAACTCAACGCCAAGGTATCGAATTGTGTTATCTAGCTTCGAATGTCCAAGTAAGGTCTGAACGGCCCTGATGTTTTTCGTTCTGGCATAGATTAAAGTGGCTTTAGTACGGCGCATGGAATGAGTTCAGTAATAGTCAGCATTCAATCCCAGTTTTGCAGCCCACTTCCTGATGATTGAACGATAGAATGAGTAGCTGATAGATTGCCCAGAGCGTCGGATACTCGGGAATAAAAAACTGCTTGCCTCTAGGGATGCTGCAAAGATCCATCGGCTAATACTCTGCTGTGTTCTCGGAGTAATCTCATAGTGGACATCGGTACCCGTTTTTTGATGGATGCACTGAACCCTTTCATAAATAACTCCTTGCGAAGAAACATCGTAAACGTGTGTTTCAGCAAATCACTCGCTCTTAACTTGCTATCTATAGCTAGGTTCAGTAGCGCGAGCTGCATCAAATCGTTTTCAATCTCCAGCCTAGTTCTGATCCGCCATATCTCTTCAAGCTTAAATGGCCTTTTTATGCCACTGCATTTTCCAGAAGATAACTTTCTCATGATGACCTCCCCCCAGTGTTTTTGGTCAACATGAAGTTTGGGAGTCATATTTAATAGGGTTTAGGAAGAGCTGAAACGTTGGTGGACAGAAACGTTTTAGGCGTACTGATCTAAACCACTTCATTCAGATTAGAAAAAGTATCTTGAAACCTTAAACGTTTCTATGAGCGGACTGAAACACCCGCTGAACCTTACTGTTATCAAAACCAATGCTTTCGTAAAACTTGTGAGCATCAAGTCTCTTTTCGTTACAACGTACCCTGAACGTACCTAAATTTTTAGCCTGAGCATACTGGACTAAAGCTCGACCAACACCGTAACCTCGATTTTCAGGAGAAACAACTAAACCACCAATTTCAAAAAAGTTGCCTGATGCGAGACGTCTAGCATAGATAAGATGTAGCCAACCTAAAATTCGGCCTTGCCGCTCTGCTACGAACACTTAGTCTTGAGTAGAATTGAGTAACTCTTGAAGTTTTGTAGCCGATTCAGCGGAGGATAACTGAGAGTAGCCAAGGTGTTCTGAGACTTCTTTAATACCAGCCGCATCCGATTCTGAAGCAGATCTGATGATGTATTCCATGTAAAATTCCCTCCTAGCTCATAACGCTCTGTTAGCGGACGATGACAAAGTGTACTCAAAACCTGTTGTATTACACTGTTTTATAGATTTTTTATTTTTGAACGCCATCACAAACCAGCACCAAATAACACGATATTCTTTTTGCTCCTAAACCGAAGTAACAAGGAAACAAAATGTCAATTAGTGTTCAAGATCTCCATTACAAAACTCAAGCTCTAGAGGGTGTTATGTCTGTCCTTATTGCCGGACTTTCAGTAAACAACCCAGGTCTAGTGGATGAAATAAAACGCATTACTGATGAAAACATAGCTCGACCGGGTCAACCAGAAGGCTTTGTGAAAGCGCTTAAAGAGGTACGAAATTCCATGGATAATATTAACGTCCAACGCTAATGGATTACGTGATCTCATTTACGATAGGCATTTTGACAGGATGGGTGTCTAACTACCTATGGCACAAATGGCAATCACGCCGAAAAGACACACATATACAAGTTCAAGCAGATAGTGAAGGTTTCACATTCTCTGGCAGGTTTAATGCTAATGCCACGGCGAGGGATGATGACAGCAGAGACCTTTTAAGTGCCATTAACAATGCTGTTAAAGTAAACTGACCGCCTTCTGAGAAGGCGGTTTTGCTTTGAGCCCCCTATAAGGGGGCAAACGAGATGGTTAGTCCATCTTCATCTCTAACTGAGCCTCGTGCTCCAACTCTTTCTTCTCTTGGTGACGTACATACCTTCGTATAATTTGCTCGTTAACACCAATCGTGTCCACAAAGTAACCTTTTGCCCAGAAATGATTTCCCCACAATCGTTTTCTTATATGTGGAAATTTGTTGAACAATCGGATTGCAGCCCTTCCCTTTAGTACCCCCATTAGAGTCGATATCGAGACTTTAGGCGGCACTATTATTACCAGATGAACGTGATCTTCTTGGATACTCAGCTCTAGGACTTCGCAATCTTTCATATTGCACAAAATGTAGATTGACCGGTAAAGCTCTTTGGCTACATTACCTTTCAAAATCCTGAACCTATACTTTGGCGTCCATACAATATGGTATTTGCAACGCCAATATACATGTGATGAACTTCTATAGTCGCTCATGTTATTTGTTTCCTCTTACTTGTGGTGAATAAGAGATTAACTTTTAACATGGGCACTCCTTCGGGCAAGAGCCCAAAGGGACAATCACCACCGCCCTAGGCGGTGGTTTAGGGCCTATAATAAAAAGTAGCCTACAGAGTTAGGCTACACTCTTCGTCAGCTAAGGCTTAATATACGGCAATAAGCCGCCTTTTCCACTCGCATCCTGCCGCCTATTATCCATATGACGGCATAGACTGCCTTTACTTATGACCTGCAAACATGAAGATTCAATTTCCCTTTATGGAAAAATCGCTGGTTTTGTATTTGCTCCGGCTCACTGACAAACGAGCATTAGCTCCACAAACACAGCTAGCGAACCCCAAGTTGCTAGAGGTTGGATAGATAAGAAAATGTAGGTCAAACCACTTCACTTTAATTTTTGAGATTGAGTTCCGCTGACAAACAATGGGGCAAAGGCGTGTCAGGTGAGACGAGGCAATGTAAACGCGACCATGAACTTGCTAAAAACAGCGGCCAGTACGTAAACAATTTACCCAATCATTTCGACGTCTTACCGAGGCTCGCTTTATTGCTTCGCCGTAATCATAACCAACTCTGTGCAAAGAGATCTCCCAGTCTTCACCCTGCTCCCTTCTGAGAGTGGCGTAAGACGCTTCAGGTGTACTATTCTGGATTGTGTGGGGAAAAGGTTCCTCGTCAGCATACGCCTGAAGTCCGACACTGCCAGGGTTAACAATAACATGGCCTGAAGATAGGCTAAGTATTCGCGGGGTGTGGCTGTGTCCACACAGGATTATTTTCGAAGAGACTGTACCTAACAATTCAATTATCTCTTCCTCGCTTCTCAATAAGGCAGTACCTGAAGAGACATCTTCCATCAAATAAACCAAATCGTCACTGGGTGTACCGTGACAGGCATAGATGTCATTATTGACCACTAGGTCGAAAGGTAGGCTTTTCATCCACTCTATCGGTCTTTCACCTAGGTCATCTAACACAAACTTCATAGTGGGATTGGATGCAATTTCAGTCTCAGTTGACTGATAAATTTGTCTGTCTTGATTTCCGGAAATCGTCAAAACATCTAAACCACATAAATAGTCAAATGTTTTTTTTGGCTCTATCGGGCCGTAAAAGATATCTCCCAAGTTAATAAAAGTGGTAATTCCCTTTGCGTTGGCATCTTTAACAACCGCTTGTAATGCATAAATATTACTATGAATATCAGAAATAACAGCATAAGCTTTCATTTTCACCACCCTCACTAAGCTTACTTTAATGCATATAAAATACACAATGTCGTATATTTATGCAACTACTGCAGTAAGACTTCACTGTGTAGTGGCATAGTTAATTTGGCCACCTGATTAGAGGTGTTAGAATGCACCTCGTACACAACAGGTGAAACTATGACAAAACGTACAAGAAGAACTTTCAGTCCTGAATTTAAGCTAGAGGCCGCTCAATTAGTCATTGACCAGGGCTATACCGTTGTTGAAGCAGCGAAGGCGATGAACGTAAGCAAGTCAGCAATGGACAAGTGGGTGAGACAACTCAAGCAAGAGAGGCAAGGTGTCACGCCAAAAGCTTCACCACTCACCCCTGAACAGATCGAGATCCGTGAGCTCAAAAAGCGGATCGCTGAGCTGGAAGAGCACAATGAAATCATAAAAAAGGCTACTGCTCTGTTGATGTCGGACTCACTGAACAATTCTCGATAATCGAGAAACTCAAACAGAGCTACAGCGTTGCAAAACTGTGTAAAGTGTTCGGCATCCATCGAAGTAGTTTTAAATATTGGAGCAAAAGGCCCAAGAATCACTCTGCAGAAGAGGTTCGTTTACGTGCCCTAGTTCAAGAGGCTCACAGTGTCAGCAATGGCTCTGCAGGTGCTAGAACGATTGCTAGTATCATAACGAAATCGGGCATCAAGTTCTCTCGCTATAGAGCGACTAAGCTAATGAAAAAGCTGGGGCTAGTTAGCCGACAACTTCCTAAACATCGCTACAGTAAGGCAGCTCAGGAGCACATTGAAATCCCAAATCATTTAGATAGACAGTTCGCTGTGACTGCTCCTAATCAGGTCTGGGTCGGTGACGTGACCTATGTTTGGGCTGGAAATCGTTGGAGTTATCTTGCAGTTGTAATCGACCTATTTGCACGTAAACCTATAGGTTGGCTATGTCATTTTCACCCGATAGCCAACTGACAGGCAAGGCGTTGAAGATGGCCTATGAGTCACGTGGTAAACCCTCTAATGTGTTATTCCACAGTGATCAGGGCAGTCATTATACGAGTCGCAAGTACCGCCAAGCGCTTTGGCGATATCAAATAAAACAGAGTCTATCTCGTCGAGGAAATTGCTGGGATAACAGTCCGATGGAACGTTTCTTTAGAAGCCTTAAAACTGAATGGGTGCCAGCTTGCGGCTATCCAAGTTTATCCGAAGCTTGGAAAAGCATTGTTGGCTACATCATTAGATACTACAGCCAAATCAGACCGCACCAGTACAATGGTGGCCTAACACCGAATGAATCGGAGAGGCAGTACTGGGAAACTTATAAAGCGGTGGCCAATTTTAGTTGACCACTACACAGTTAACTTTGAGCAGCAAAATGTCGCTTATTGTAGTGTCCAATCTTGCTGGAGCAGATCAGTTTTATCTGCACCAGCTACACTGACCATCGTTTGACCACCAGCTATGGCCATTTTCTTAACTTCAATGCTTCCTCACCAAGACAGTTAAATTGCTAAGATAACCAACTTTTCCTTTTACTCGTTCCATAAAACCGCCTCCTCGTATTACTGCCATAAGGTTTTGTCTTGAGTTTTGCCAAATAGCTAAGTCTGAACAGTACGGCATTGATATCTTCACCAAATGTGAGAGAATTTTTATCAAGCTTATAGACTGAGTTTTTCGGAAGGTGGACAAGTCCCAAAGCATCATTTTCAGAGCATTCTATAGCGCTAGCCCAAGACGCCAATATTCTTTTGTACATATTATTATTCTTACTGCCGATTTTTCCAAAGCAGTTATATACATCATAGTTTAGCACTAATACAAAGTGGTAATGCCAGCCTTCACTACCACTTAATTCTTTGACCCAGAGATAGTTAATTACGCTATATATTGCTCTACCTCTACTTTTGCTTTTCTTCGATAGATCACGTTGAGTTCGAAAACGGAGTGAATCAATAAACTTAGATATAACCTCTGCCGTACCTATATAATCACCAGGGAATTTCAGCTCAAAGCGAAAAACCGCTAGACGCTTATGTTCACAAAATGACTTAGCCATCATCAATTCTATAGCAATCAATATATCCTGGACTAACGGCCCATGTTGATGAATCACAGGATAACCATTAAATTCCTTATCATTAATTAGAAACATACAAATCTTTCCAGCAAATAACAGCACAGTATATTGTTATATCAACAACAAACGTATTAGCATTAATCATTAGCAATCAGATTAATATATAATACTATAACCGACAATTTGAATAGTTATACAACAGAACGAAGTGGAGTATAAGACCTTAAACTAAAGTAACAGTCACCACTCTAACCACTGATTATTTGTAACTTTTCACTCTGGAGTTATAAATTAATATCAACCCGATAATTTAAACTTTTGATATGCAACTTACCAATATACTTAGCACATTAATATTCATACTATTAACCACTACTTTTTACTAAATACCAATTCCCAAATCAAACCTCAACCTTGCATCATCATATTGGCAATTTGGGTATAAGTCTATTACCCTTGTCTTAGGCCTAACAATCAATTCTTTAAGCACATAATTCGGTTTTAAGTGTTCCAGTGCCTGCTCTAAACTTTTTTTATTTCTAGTTCCACTTGGTCCGAATTGATAAATGTCGTTTCTTTTAATGTATCTAACTCCTGAACTTGCAAGTGTATTAAGCCACTGTACTAGATTATGAGCGTCTACTGCACACTTCGGCGGTGCAGAGAACACTTTAACAAACTGACCAGAGTAATAACTTACTAAGCCAATTGACTCAAGGAGTGTGCTAGAAGAAATTTCGCCATCTAAATCACCATCAAAACAATGAATTAATGCCGCCAACCTTGCGATGTTTTCTGGTAGCTTTGATGCATGATCCGCAACTTGATGAAAAATACCACCAGGCCTCATCTTTAGTTCAATATCATTGTAAATGTCCTGCCATATTTTTTTTGCTTCATTGGAGAATCTAATGATTTTTCTGTTTTTGTAATTAGACATACATTGAGATTCTGAAAGCCAATGATAAAGCTTGCCGTTAAACTCCTTTATACTCTCTCGTGAATAATCTATCCCTGAGGACTGCCTAAACCCAATATTGGATGCTGGAGCACAAACAAGAAGACGAGCCAAGAACCCGTTACCACGCACACTATCTTTAGATGTTTTAATAAACCGCTCTAGCGCGCTTGATTGAGTCATTATATGAACGGTCAATCGAGCACCTTCGACTGTATATGACCCTGCTATTTTTCTGTTGACAGTAACATCGTCACCACTCCAAATTGCATTCAGGCTAGCTGTTTTCGCCATCGCTCGACTGTTAAGTAACACTCCCCCTTCACTAGAACCAAGGAAAGCATTCGGTACATTTTCACTCAAACCACTTAGCAATGCCTCAATAGTACTGTCTTCATATGTGAGCAAATTGAGTGTTGGTTTAATTGGTTTCTTTTCCTCCAGTTCAAGTAACTGGCTTGCCATTGACTCACATTCAAGTTCATCATCCAAGTTTACTAGCTTTTTTATACGAGCGACTTTTTTGTCATGTAATTCAAGTTGAATTTGGTACTCCCTTAACTGTGATTGATAACATTCGATATTTTCTTTCTGAAACGATTTGATTCCTTTTGTGAATAGATTCTCAACCGATGATTTACGCTCTCCTGATTCAGCAATCGTTAGACCCATTAGTGAGACTGGGCTTATTTTGCCCGTGGGTATTTCTACATCAATAACGCCTTGTAATGCGAGTGAAACGGCGCTGATAGCAGTCATATAGACCATAGGATCAGGGGCTTGCGTGATGAGTCTAGCCTCCATATAAGCTTTAGTGATTAATGATGACGAAGAGGTTATAGGAAACATCTCCGATGAAATTGGAAATTGATATAGCATGAACACTCCCATCGTTCAGGACGTAAAAAGACCAAACAATAACTGTAACCGCCCACACTACTCAGACTCTGCTACAGAGTTAGTTTTCATCAAGTTTAACCAAGTTTGCATATCCCCCATCAGCCAACCTACCGCTCTTGCGCCTAGTTTGATTTTTTTAGGAAATGAAGGATCAAAACGTTTTGATGAAGGGTTTTGTTTGTCATAGATAGTCGACCGCGAAAGGCCCGTCATTAGCATGACATCTTTGAGTCGAAGAATTTGGTTTGAACGAAGGTCTGAGTGAGTAGATAACATTTAAAGCTCCTTAGTTGATTTAAGGTGCCATTAAACATTACGGGATAAGATTACCAAAAGGAGTGGCGTTAACTTTTCAGCACAAAAACTTGTCTGAGCCCTTTATACAAAAGGGCTCAAACTCTTTTAAGTTTTTACATGTTTGTACTTATCTGGTCTGATGATCAGCTCTATTGAACGAATATACGTCTCATTTGTTTTAATAGTGCTATGCAATTCGTCTAGAACATTTTCCGTTATTGCTTTTACTTTTGTCTTGCTTAGCTTGGTTTCTGGTAGCCAGTGATGGCTAAAAACCTCTTTTACACGATTAAAGTTCTTTCCGTCCCCGTCTTTGATCAAAAAGGCTCCAGCTTCATACCACCCTTTTGTTTTAAAGCTTTTCGTATTCCGTGATAGATAACTAGCACGGCCACCTGAGCCTGCGGGTAAGTTTTTAACACACAGCTCATACCCACACCTCGAGAGTTCTAGTAATGCAGTGGATACATGGTATTCTGGCTCTAAGTGATATGCACTCAGTTGATAATCTTCCTCATCGAACACTAGCTTTGAAGCGTCACTTTCTCTGATCACGACTTCTAACACGCTCACAGAGAGATTGAGTTCACATCCTATTGGAAAATTAAAACTATTGTTATTACTAATTACCTTATCACAGAGTACGAAACGCGAATTACTCACCCTGTTTCTTATTTTCTGCATTATAGGGTGACCTGAATTGCTATTGCTCTCAAGCTTAAAATCGAAAGGAGAAACAGGCACCGACTCATTTAGGACAAAGTGTTGCTCTTTTTTATCAAAAACAACCACGCCTCCGAACTGATCAGTCGTGATACTTTCAGAAGCTAATAATTTTTCCATATCACTTTCTGTTACTTTTAGGTATTCAACACCAACGACTAATGTTGATGCACCTAAAAAAAGTGTATTAACTTTAGGTGGGTCAACTCGAGAGAAGTACTCACCTCCCAAAAGATGATGCATGAGCATGATTTTTTGGGAATAATCACGTTCACTTAGAACAATATCTTGCTTTGTAAGTTTAGCTAGTTCCTTGTCGATGGCCCATACGTTATAGCCATCAGGCAGCTTAACTAACAGCGGTATATCGAGCTTAAGACACGTTCTCAGCTTATCTTTCATTGATACTTTCGTATCAATATCACTTAACTTATAGAAAACCTTATTGATAAATCTCAAACTATCATCCTTGCAAGCGACTGATAAGTAGGGCTATTAATGCTACTAATAGCAAAAATAGCAGGGTCAATCACCCAATATTTGAACACGACCGATTCAATCCCATCTATCAAACCAAACTTGCTCTCGGCAAACTACCCTATCTTGATAATGTTATTAGTAATGCTCAAACTCCCTTTGGATGCATTCTCTATATGATTCGACCACCAGTTCATCAGTTCTGTCCGATGTTTTAGGTAGTCAGATCGGTTATACGCTTTACGCACAGCATTTTTGTCAACATGAGCTAATGCTGCTTCAATAACATCTGGATTAAACTCTTGCTCATTCAACGTTGTACTTGCCAATGCCCTAAATCCATGAGCTACCAACTTATCTTGATATCC
This sequence comes from Vibrio agarivorans, assembly GCF_030409635.1. NCBI lineage: Bacteria > Pseudomonadati > Pseudomonadota > Gammaproteobacteria > Vibrionales > Vibrionaceae > Vibrio > Vibrio agarivorans. The sequence goes on from NZ_JAUFQF010000001.1 coordinate 1,082,936, forward strand.
AATACGGCGAAGTACTTTATTTACAGTCTCTGTATGAATATGTTTTTTAGGATCTCGATTGGAAGGGAATAAGTATGGGCTCTGCGGGCGTTTAAACCCTTCTAATATACTCAGTATCGCGATTGTCTGCTTTGTAAGTGGAACTATATGTTCACGTTTCATTTTCATACGCTCTGCTGGAATGACCCATTGTTTTTTATCTAAATCGATCTCAGACCATTCAGCCTTAGCCGCTTCATTTGAACGTGTCATCGTATGCAACTGCCATTCAATTAAAGCACGTGTCACTATTTGTAAGTTAGAAGCGTTTAAGGTGCGTATCAGCTCAGGTAGTTCATCAGGCTTTATAGTGGGCATATGTTTAACAGCAGGCTTCTCAAATGCTGCTCTTATACCACTCAAGGGATTAGCATGAATAAGACCGGTATTGACTGCAAAAGTCATCACTTCATTTAAACGTTGCCCTAAACGCCTAACTGTCTCAAGACTTCCTGATTTTGCAACATTTTTCAAAACCGCAATTACGGTTGGGGCTGTTAGGCTAGAAATTGGATACTTACCTAGTGAAGGAAAGATATGTAAGTTGAAAGATCGCCAGATGTCCTTAGCGTAACCCTCCGTGATCGACGACTTTTTGATTGCGAACCAATTCTCAGCAACAGCTTGTAGGGTGTTACTGAATTGATCTTGTTGCCTTAGGCGTTGTTCATCTTTGTAAGCTTTGGGATCAATGTTTTGAGCAAGTAGCTCTCTGGCTTGTTTTCTTTTCTCTCTTGCTTGCGCTAGAGAGACTTCAGGATAAACCCCAAAACCAAGGTTTGTGCGATTCTTCGTGAAAGGCTTCGTGTATTTAAAGACCCACGTTTTCGAACCAGAGGGCTTGATTTTAAGCTGTAGGCCATCACCATCAGATAAAGTATATTCTTTCTCTGAAGCCTTAGCTTGCTTGACTTGAGTATTGTTTAAGGGTGCTATTTTCTTTGCCATGATGTACCACCGAAAAAGCCAGCTGTGGCACAATCCGATGTACCACCGATACATCAATGGTACATTAGAAAAGACTAGTGGTACATGAGGTAGTACAAAAAGTGTCGGATGAAAAAGAGCAATATTGGATGTTAAAGCATCTTAACTTATTGAATTGACGTATTTCAGATAAGAAAAAAGACGCTCTGAAGCGTCTTTAAACTTGAATGTGGCGGTGAGTGAGAGATTCGAACTCTCGATACGTTGCCGTATACACACTTTCCAGGCGTGCTCCTTCAGCCACTCGGACAACTCACCGTATTTTGATTTTGGTTGGCTTTGTGTGCCAACGAGGCGCTAATTTAATGATTCAGGCCTTGTTGGTCAAGGGTATCAGCGAAAAAAGTTCTAATTTGTGGTTCAAGTGGTGATAAATTAGCTATCTCGCTGATTGAGTGACCAATTTATGCCGATTGGCGCTGGTAGCCAGGAACTCGGAACCAGCGACGGCACATATCTAGGAAGTAACCGTAGAGAACGCCCATACCGCATGAAACCACGGCATTACTTGATACTGCAGTGATGATTTGATCGGTTGATGCACCTACTGCAAATAGTATTGCTGCGTAAACTGGCGATTGGAACAGAACGTAGGCAATCAAGTCAGCGATGTTACGCATAAGTCCTGATTCAGATACACGTTTTCCTTGGCGTAAGCAGAAGTCACGGAACACGCCATATGGCCATGCGATGGCGATATTTACGGGGATTGAAAGCGTTCGCGAAGCCAGCGACTGCTGGAAGGTCATGCCAGAAATCATGATTTCAATGATCATTCCGGTGACAAAACAAAAAACAACCATAGCAAACGTATCTGCTGCGGCATTGCGAATACAAAACGGCGCACGCGCTTTCATTCTGGGCTAGCTCCAATTACACGACATCTATATAAAAAAGCCTGCAAATCTCAGTAAATCACTGAATTACAGACATAAAAACGCCCGGCCATTACTGACCAGACGATGGCGCTATTAGAACATAAAAATATTGGTTTAGGATTTCAAAGTTTTAGATAAAACCAGCTTATATCACTACTTTTAACTCTAAATGCAGTGACTACCACCATCAAGCCAATAATTGTACAACCAGATTATCCATGTCATCTTTTGATGGTGCTTGCTGGTGTGTGACTTGTGATTGAATCGATTCCAACAGCTGTTTTCCTTCCAGGTTGTCTGAGGGCATCATCGGTTCAATGCTGTGCAATGCAATGAGAGCTTGATCATAGGCTTGGTTGTCAATGGCAATACTTAAATCGATCACTAGAGACTCTAGCGCATCGTCAAACTGGTTTAACTCTTGGTACGCTTTGTCGAGGTCCTGATATTGACGCAACTTATCAGCATAGAAATAAAGAGCATCATCAAACTCTTTGTCTTTTACTGGTTTGGCAATGATGTGGTCAACACCTGCAGCTAACATGCGCTGTTTGGTTTCTTCAAAAACGTCGGCTGTACAGCCTAGAATCAACACTTCTGCATTACGGGAGTCTAGTTTACGAATACGACGTGTGGCTTCGACACCATCCATAATGGGCATATGGTTATCCATTAGCACAAGATCATAGGTGTCTGTTTCTAAGCGCTCTAGCGCGACTTCGCCGTTCTCAGCGCAAAACACCTCAAAGCCTTTTCCTTTCAATAATGCTTCTAAGATGATGGCATTGGTCCGGTTGTCTTCAACGACTAAAGCCTTTAATCCGTCACAATTTTTACTGTAGGTTGCAGATAACTGCGGTGTGGTTGGTGTTGCCAGCTCAACACGTGCAACCACTTCAAAACTTGAACCTATACCCAGCTCGCTGCTTAAAGTAATACTGCCGTCCATGAGCTCGGCTATCTGCTTGACGATTGCTAGGCCAAGCCCTGTGCCTCCAAAGCGTCTTGTGGTGCTCGATTCTGCCTGTTCAAACGGAGAGAACACTTTACTCTGGGCATCTTTAGCGATACCTATGCCAGTATCTCTAACACGAATGCTTAAATAATGTTTGTCACCGACGTGGATTTCCTTGAAATACACTTCCACAAAGCCCCGTGCCGTGAACTTAACCGCGTTGTTCAATAGGTTAAACAAGATTTGTCTAACACGCGCTTTATCGGCGAAATACCAGCGGTCAACTGGCACATCCGAATGTACACGAAAATCCAGACCTTTTTCAGTACATAGCGTGTGATAAACACTGTTCACACTGCCAATGATGTTTTCCAGCGGGAACGCGCTCTTGTCTAATTCCAACTTACCCTGCTCTATCTTAGAGAAGTCGAGAATCTCATTAAGCAAGGTCATCATATGATCACCTGACTCATACAGAGTGCGCATCATTTTACGCTGCTCTGGGTTCAAATCACTTTTTAGCAAGATTTGTGCAGTGCCGAGTACACCGTTCATTGGTGTTCGTATTTCATGAGACAGTGTCGCTAGAAAAGCACTTTTTGCTTCAGTCGAGACTTCAGCTTTACGGCGTTCTTCTTCCAAATAGAAGGTTTTCTGGTTAAAGCTATCAACGAGGAACCGTATCTCATCATTGCTGTTGTATTCAAAATCGATGGTGCCACTCTCTTTTGAGTTCCTGACATTCTCAGCGATCGAGACAATAGGACGAATAACGTACTGATTGAGCATGTAGTAGCCGAGTAAAATACAACAGAGCAAAATCGGAATAAGGGCAAGTTCGACTTGCGAGACAAGGTTGAACACCTGATCACTAACAAGGTATTTCGAGTTGACGACATCCATTTGCCAGTTAAACGCACCAAATTCGCGCTGGCTTATATAGATATCTTTAACGATGTTGAAATTATAATGGGTGATGGCTTCGCCAAAGCCATCTTTTAAACTCACACCGAGGTTGTACTGCTCAGCGTGTTCTAGGATGTAAGAAACCAAATCCACTAACGATAAATCGACGGTAGCAACACCAGCAAACTCACCTTGAACGTAATAAGCGGATGAGGCTGTGATCATTTGTACGTGCGTGAATGGGTCAATATAGACAGGTGACCAAACAAATTCGCCGGGGGGTAGGTTAACGACACTTCGATACCAATCTTGCTGGTCATATCCGCCATTTTCGGGGTTATCCCACGAGTAGATCTGCTCTACTAAACCATCACTAGCACGATTGTAAAACAGGCTTTGATAGGGAGTTTCAGAATTTACGCTATAAGGCTTCGGCCATAAACCGCCACTCACCACAATACCATCGATGTGGATAAACATTGAATACAGGCTATCAGCTTGGTCTTGAGTGGTTAAACCCGCAGAACCTACACTAACTATGCTACTGAGAATGCTTAACGAGTTATTTAGTTTGTCTTCGACTTGTGAAGCTAGAAGCTGGGTTCTTACGTCCAAGTTTTGCTGTAGTTGCTTGCGAATGGGTGGCTCTACTACTTGAAATACGACAGTACCTATAACCGCAATAAACAATATCAAATAGATGGTGAGCGCAATTTTACTCTTACGACGCAGCGAGGACGTGTGCTTCATTAGACTATTGTTATCCTTATCAATACCGCAGCGTTAGGCTGCTCTTAATCAGTCCTTAATTCAAAGCTAACCATAGACTTAGGATCTGGCAAGGAATTTTCCTGATTTTTGGGCATTGGCTTGTTACACTGTGGCGAAATGTAGGATCTAACCAATCGATAATATATAACCAATGGACAGCAAATTGACTCTTTCTCAACTGATCGCAGACTATGAACTGCAAGACAAACTGCTCAGTGAAGCTCAAACTCGTGGCTTTATTACTGCGATGGCCTCTGCGCCTTATCTGCTTGAAGTAAATGATTGGCTGCCCTTCTTGTGGGGTGGTGCTGAGCAAGCACCTTTCGCCAATGGTGAGCAGCTCGAAGAGTATATCCAGCTAGTCATTAATATCTGGAATGAGACGGGCCCTTTACTCATTGAGGGTACTTGGCAGTGGCCAGAAGGCTGTGAGCTCGACGAAGAAGATATTGTTACTGAGGCAACGCGTGAGTTCTGTGAAGGCATGCTTCAGGGCTGGCAGATTTGTCGTGATGATTGGGAAACATTGATGCCTGAAGAGAGTGAAGATAACGCGCTGCTTGGCGGTGTGCTTTTGTCACTTTCTATGCTTTATGATCCACTGACGTCGCTTGCTACACTGAAAGAGCAAGGTCTTGAAGGTTTAGAGCAGTTTGAAGAGATCTTTAAGGCGATGCCAGTGATGCTATGTGGCATTGCTCAACGTGGTCAAGCGTTGGCGCAAGCTGAAGAGCAATAGGCGTTTAGGTTTAAGAGAATGGAATATAAAAACGGAGCACGATTGAGTGCTCCGTTTTTTTGTTTGTCGCTGGTGTTTGGTTCTCTAAAATATCAGCAGGGTATTTGCTGTTTTAGAGATTAACCCCCTCCCAGCCTCCCCCTTGAAAAGGGGGAGGAGCAAGAGCGAGTTCCAGAAGTTACGCGTTGCCTTTCACTTGAACATTTAACTGCTCAGCGAAATCTAGCATGCGATTCAATGGAATAAGCGACTTAACGCGTACTGCTTCGTCGACAAAGATCTCATGCTCTGCGCCGCCTTCACGTAGTGCTTGCTCAATAGCTTGGAGGCCGTTCATCGCCATCCAAGGGCAGTGTGCACAGCTGCGGCATGTGGCACCCGCGCCTGCGGTTGGGGCTTCAATCAGCTCTTTTTCAGGCACTAGTTGCTGCATCTTAAAGAAGATACCTTTGTCTGTTGCCACAATCATCTGCTTGTGCGGAAGCTCTTTAGCTGCTTTGATAAGTTGGCTTGTTGAGCCTACTGCATCAGCAAGAGCAACAACGCTCTCTGGTGACTCTGGGTGAACGAGAATAGCAGCATCTGGGTACACGTTTTTCATCTTACGTAGTGCATCTGCTGAGAACTCGTCGTGTACGACACACTCAGCATTCCAAAGCAGCATCTCTGCGCCTGTTTTGTTGGAGATGTATGAACCTAAGTGACGGTCTGGTCCCCAAATGATCTGCTTACCTTCATCGTCTAAGTGCTCGACAATTTCTAGAGCAATACTTGATGTCACCACCCAATCTGCTCGAGCTTTTACCGCTGCTGACGTGTTCGCGTAAACCACAACAGTATGGTCAGGGTGTGCATCACAGAATTCTGTGAACTTGTCTTCAGGACAACCTAAATCTAGTGAGCATTCCGCTTCTAGTGTTGGCATCAAGATACGCTTTTCAGGGGTCAGAATTTTCGCTGACTCGCCCATGAAGCGAACGCCGGCAATGATCAAAGTGCTGGCACTGTGGCGATTACCGAATTTCGCCATCTCTAGTGAATCCCCGACAAAGCCGCCAGTCTCTTCTGCCAAAGCTTGGATCTCTGGGTCGGTGTAGTAGTGCGCAATCAATACCGCGTCTTTTTCTTTTAGAAGCGTTTTAATCTTCGCTACGTACTGTGCCTTTTGCTCATCCGTTAGTGGAGTCGGCTTAGGAGGAAAAGGATACACAGTGTCGATTTTATCTAGGATATGGCTCATTGCCAGGGCTCTCAATCTTCCAGTAATTCGGGAATTGTACACCTAGAGAAAAGCGGGATCAAAGGTTGTGCGAAGGGTGGTCAATTTGGTCTAAAAAAACAAAAGGCAACCGAGGTTGCCTTTGGAATTTATCTTAAACTATGCGTTACTTAATTCGCTGCTGCGCCAAGTTAGCTGAGGCACTGTTTGGGTGCTCTGAAATAACTTGTTGGTAGTACTTGTTTGCAGCATCAGCATTGTTGTTGCGCTGTGCAATATCACCAAGCTTCAATAGCGCATCAGAGCGCTTGTTTGAATCTTCATAAGCGACAACCGCAGCAAAGCTTTTCACCGCGTCTTTGTCTTGCTTCTTAGCAAAGTAAAGCTGACCTAACCAGTAATGTGCATTAGCACTGTAAGTCGAATCTGGGTAGGTTTCTTGAAACTCTTGGAAAGCGATAATCGCAGCGTTGTAATCACGCTTTTTCAATACGAGATCAACTGCGTTTTGATACGCTTCTTGCTCACCAGCATTCGATGAGGCTTTACCGCCAGCAGGCACGTCTGGTGTCTCGTCAGGGACGATAGCCACAGGCGCTTGGTTGCGGACTTTATCAAGTTCTACATACAACTCACGCTGACGTTGCAGCATTTGTTGTAGCTCGTAACTATTTTGCTCAAGTAGACCACGAAGTTCACTGATCTCCAGTGCCATGTCGTCCATCTGTAGCTGCATGCGCGCTTGGGTGCGGTTACGGTTTTCCAGCATGCGCTCTAATCTTGCTACATCTCCTTCAGGTGCTGAAGAGACAGCACGCGTTGATGTAGAAGATGAAGTATTAAGGTCTGCGACAGGAGCAGGTTCTGCGAAAGCAGTCCCTGACAGCGCAAGAGCTAAACCAGAAAGCGTAAAAACTCGACCCGTTGTAATGATGCGTTTAACCAACATAAGCATCACTCTCCTTTTTATGTCTTGTACCTAAACGTCGTTTAGTAACTTGTATCTAGAAAACAGGTAATTAGTAAACTAGAACTGCACGACGGTTTTTCGCGTAAGCTTCTTCAGATTGACCGAAGACTAGTGGCTTCTCTTCACCGTAGCTTACGATTGAAACTTGCTCTGGTTGAACACCTAGTGCTTGCAGGTATTTAGCAACCGCTACTGCACGGCGCTCACCTAGTGCGATGTTGTACTCTGGAGTACCACGCTCATCAGCGTGACCTTCGATAGTTACGTCTTTTGTCGGGTTAGATACTAGGAAAGAGGCGTGCGCTGCAAGCACTTCTTCGTAATCACCAGCAATAGATGCATTGTCAAAGGCGAAGTAAATTGTTGATGTCTCTGCTAGTGCTTTCTCTTGTAGCTCTTGCTCAGATAGCGCGCCTTCACCGCCTTCGATAGGAGAAACAACTGTGTTGTCAGTTGTTGAACCTTCACCTGCTGGTTGGCTTGTTTCGTAATCTGTAGAAGAGCCCTCTGCGTTTACAGCATCGTCAGTTGAGCTACACGCTGTCATCGCTAGTACTGGCACTGCAATCATCAGGCCTTTGAACACTTTGCTAAGTTGCATCTAAATATTCCTTTTATATTATTTCAAAAATGGGGACCAAGCAGGCGCACGAACGCGACCGTTAGTCAGAGGTAAACGAGCTTTGAAACGTCCATCAATAGAAACCATCGATAGGACATTTGCCTGGTTATACGTTGAGCTATAAATCACCATGCTGCCGTTTGGCGCGATACTTGGTGACTCATCGAGCAACGTTTCAGTCAAGATCTGCACTGCACCCGTTTCCAAATCTTGTTTGGCGAGGTTGAACTGACCAGAGTTGTTTTGGTTAACCATAACCATAAAACGACCATCTGGTGTGATTTGTCCACTTAAGTTCTGCATGCCTTGCCAAGTAATACGTTTGGCTGTGCCGCCGTTTTCAGACATTTGATAAATCTGTGGGCGACCGCCACGGTCAGAGGTGAAGACTAGGTTGTCACCATCTGGCGTCCAATAAGGTTCGGTATTGTTTGAGCGCCCTTTCGTCAGCTGCTCAAGCTTACGTGTTTTTAAGTCCAACGTGTAAAGATGAAGGCTACCTGATTTCGACAGAACTAAAGCCAGTTTGTCACCGTCTGGAGAGAATCGTGGTGCGCCGTTATGTCTTGGGTAAGAAGTCAGTTTTTCACGTTTGCCAGTGTAAATATCCATCATGTAGATTTCTGACTGGCCATTTTGGAAGCTCACATACGCCAGTTTGCTGCCATCTGGAGACCATGCCGGAGACATCAGAGGTTGCTTTGAGCGCAAAACAAGACGTTCGTTGTAACCGTCATAGTCCGCTACGCGAAGCTGGTATGGGTAATCAGCCTCTTCTTGAACAACAACGTAAGCGATACGCGTACGGAATGCGCCCTTCTCACCTGTAAGCTCTTCGTAAATCAAGTCAGAGATACGGTGCGCGTATTCACGCATGCGGTTCTTAGGCACGGTCGCGACTTTATTAAACAAAATGTGATCACGAGACGAAACCAGTTGGCCGTCTGCAGACAATGCTTGTGCATCACCTTGGGTGAGCTGGCCGCGAACAATATCAATCAGTTGATAGTTAACACGGTAATCGCCCGTCTCTGTTGGGGTCACAGTCCCTACTACAATGGAATCAACGCCGGTATTTGTCCACTGGTCAAAGTCGACATCACTTTCACCATAAGGTGTTTGTGGCATGTCGTTGACGCGTAGTGGGTTGAACTTACCACTACGCTGTAAGTCAGAGGCGATAACCGCAGATATATCTTGAGGTAGTGCCTCTTGGCCTTCCCATTTAAAAGGGACAATAGCAATTGGACGCGCAGAATTGATGCCTTCAGTGATCACCAATTCCAATGCAGCATGTGCAGTCGAAACTGCTGCTGTGAGGGATAAGATAAATCCTAAAAATACTCGCTTTAGCACAAGCTTGTTCCTTACTGTTGTATTTTTATTCCAATCAACGCTGCTTTAAACAGCGCTTACATTGTTGAGTAAGACTGGCTTACTCTTCCCTAAACAAATGTATTTACAGCTCTACTGTTAGGTTGATGTTTTTCAACTGCTCAACCACGGCAGGCTGGTTATTTGGCATTGGGAAAGTCGAGACCTGAGTAACCGCACGTTTCGTTGCATTACAAAGTCTTGAGTCACCGTTAATAATAGACAGATTACCCAAAATCGCGCCTGTTCCAGTTGGAATTAAGCGCAGGTTAACCTGACATGACTTTCCCCGAAAACTGTCCTCCACAAGCAGGTTTTGCTTAATCAGCTGTTTATAGATTTCACCGTAGCGCGCTGCTTCAGATTGGTTATACTGAGATTGAGCCGCTTGGTTAAGCTGCGATTCTGCTTCCATGCCTGCAAAGATATCGTTCAGTGCCGCCTCTTGTTCTTGGCGCTCTCGCTCTAATCGTTCAAGACGCTCTTGCTCTTGACGGGCTTTCTCGGCCGCTTCTTTCGCTGCTCGCTCTTTTTCGATTCGCTCTTGCTCTGCCTTTTCAGCAGCTTCATGCTCTATACGCGCTCGCTCTTCGGCTTCGGCTGCAGCTTTTTCACGTGCTACTCGCTCTTCTTCTGCTTTACGAATCGCTTCTTCTTTGGCTTTTCGTTCCACTTCAAGTGCGGCTGCACGTTCTTGCTCTTGGCGAACACGCTCTTGCTGTTGACGTACGCGCTCTTCTTCTGCTTTACGCTCTTGCTCTTTTTTCTGACGAGCAGCCTCAGCTTCACGTGCCGCTTTTGCTTCTCGGGCTTGTTGCTCTTTCAGCTTACGAATACGCTCTTCTTCAGCGCGACGGTTTTTCTCTAGCTGCTCACTCTCGCGGCGCAGCTTGTCTAAACGGTCTTGCTCACGCTTCGCTGCGGCTTCACGTTCCGCGCGGATCTGTTGTGCCTGTTTACGAACAATAGCGGGATCAACCACCACGGCTTGTACCATCTGTCCTTGAGGCTCAGGTTTAGACACAGAGAAGTCAGTACCCACAAGCAGTGCAATAATCACTGCTGCATGGATACCAAAAGAGATAGCCAGTGGCTTGCCCAATCCGTGTTTCTTGGTTCGTCTCTCTCTCATGATAGACTGCATCTACTCCTTGATGTCCGTTAATAGGCCAACCTTGTCGATTCCTGCTCGGCTTAGTTCATCAAGCACGAGAACAACGTCAGCATAAGGTGTCGCAGCATCGCCACCCACGGCGACAGGTGAGTCAGGCTTGATTGCCAACTCTGCTTTGACACGGACAATAATGTCTTGAATTCCCATGCCGCGCACGACATCTTCGTCGTTGACGCTCAAGCCTAAGTTACCATCGCGATCAATTTCGACAATGATAAAGCTTGATTCTGAATCTCCAGCCAACTCAGTTGCTGGTTTGGCATTGGAAGTTTTTGGTAACTCTACATCAACCCCTTGTGTAATAAAGGGAGAGGTCACCATAAAAATGATCAGCAGTACCAACATTACGTCGATATAAGGTACGACGTTGATCTCTGCTGTCATTTTACGTTTTTTAGGTTGATAACCCGCCATGCTCTTTCCTCAGCGCTTCAGCTTACTGCTGTTCCTTAGAAGCCATCGCTTGGCGATGCAAAATAGTATGGAACTCTTCTGAGAAGGTTGCGTACGAATGCTCTAATTTACCTACTTTGTTACTTAAGCTGTTGTAGGCCATAACCGCAGGGATAGCGGCAAATAGACCCATTGCTGTTGCAATCAGTGCTTCTGCGATACCTGGTGCAACCATCGCTAGCGTTGCTTGCTTTACTTCACCCAGTGCGATGAAGGCATGCATGATGCCCCAAACCGTACCAAACAGACCAATGTATGGACTGATTGAGCCAACTGTAGCAAGGAAAGGCAGGTTAGTTTCAAGATCGTCAACTTCACGAGCCACGGCAACACGCATTGCACGGCCCGTTGCTTCCATTACGAAAGCCGGTGAATCAGGGTTACTTTTACGTAGACGAGCAAACTCAGTAAAACCAGAGTAGAAAATCTCTTCGTTACCTGAGAGTTCGTCTTTACGCTTCTTCACGCCTTGATAAATAATCGATAGGTCGTTACCCGACCAGAATTTGTCTTCGAACTCTTCAGCGTCTTTTTGTGCCTGTTTAATCGCTTTGCTGCGTTTTATGATCATGGCCCAAGAAATCACAGACATACCCAATAGGGTCAGCATCACAAGTTTTACGAGTAAGCTTGCTTGTAAAAAGAGATCGAAAAAAGAAATATCAGCAGTCACTTGCGGTTAACTCCAAAAGTAGCTCATTGGGGATGGCCTTTGGCCTCATTTTGTCGGTATCGATACATGCTATCTTAACCGTGGCTCGGCACAATGTTTTCCCCTCGGGATTGACAATCTCTTGACAGAAAGACAGCGAAACCTTCTTAAATTCACTGATATATGTCTTTACTGTTAGATGATCGTCAAGTTGTGCACCTTGCAAAAAATCAATATCCATGTGTCGGACAACAAAGCCAATCTTTTGTTCCAGTAGTACTTGTTGCGAAATATTAACAGAACGTAATAGCTCCGTTCGCGCACGCTCAAAGTACTTTAGGAAATTGGAATGGTATACGACACCACCAGCATCTGTATCTTCGTAGTAGATCGTTACAGGCCAATGAAAGGGGTTATCGACAGTATGCAAAATAACATCCGAATTTGGTTTACACGAATGAGTTACTATAACCCAAACTTTTATTGAGTGTTTAGCATTTAAGTCATTTTTTGATAAGAAATACCAACTTATCGCACTGATATTGCATAAAAAAAGCGCCAACGTGACCGTTGGCGCTTTTTTGTTAAATTAAATTTGTTACTCGGTTACTTATTAGACAAAGTAAGCGATGGTTAAATAGCCTAATACAGATAACGATAGGTATGGGCTGAATAACAGCTGCCAAAGCCAAAAACGCGGCTTAAAACCAATACCAAATACCATGCTGCTGCACAGCGCGAGGATCATCAGTGGCGCAATAATCGCGTTAAACCCACCGATAGCTTCACTATAGAGTTGAGGCTCCCACATCAACAATGCAACATGCATAAAACCGAGTAGCAAAGATAAGACTCTAAACAGAGTCTTGTCTACTGGTTGGTGCAAAGACTGAATCTGATGATTCAGATTACTCACTGTCTTTGTCCATCATTTCAGAGTGCTCTAGCCACAATGCGTTAATAATACCGAACGCACAAGCCAGCAACACACCTAGAATCCATGCAAAATACCACATAGTTCAGACTCCTTAGTACAGTGAATTTTTGTTTTCCTCGATGAATTTCTCATCAAGGCGACCAAACATCTTGTAGTAAGACCAAGATGTGTAAGCAAGGATAACCGGAACCATCACAGCAGCAACGGCTGTCATTAGGTTCAACGTCAATTCACTTGAAGTTGCATCCCACATAGTCAAGCTGTGACCTGGCATCATGTTCGAAGGCATCACGAATGGGAACATCGCAAAACCAGCCGTTAAGATAATACCGGCAATACCTAAGCTTGAAGTCAGGAATGCAAAGCCACACTTCTCAAATCGAGAAGCAACAACAGCCAATAGAGGCATGAACACACCAAGTGCTGGCGCTAGCCATAGCAATGGGTATTTCTCGAAGTTGTTCATCCAAGCGCCCGCTTCACGAATCACTTCTTTGTTCAGAGGGTTTGATGCAGCGTTAGTGTCGATGCCACCAACAATCACGTAACCTTCGATAGACTGAATCCAGAAACCCGCTAGAACGAAACATACAACAGTAAGGATACCCGTTAGCTGCGCTACATTACGTGAACGGTTGTGAACGTCTGCTGTTGTCTTCATTTGAAGCCACGTCGCACCTTGCATCACGATCATGAACACACTTACTAGACCACATAGGATAGCAAATGGGTTAAGCAGACCGAAGAATGAACCATGGTACGTCGGCATCAAGAAGTCGCTTAGCTGGAACGGTACACCTTGTAGCAAGTTACCAAACGCCACACCAAAAATAAGCGGAGGAACAAAACCACTAACAAAGATGCCCCAGTCACACGCTTCACGCCATTTTGGATCATCGATTTTAGAGCGATAGTCTAGGCCCAGTGGACGCAACCACAACGCCGCTAGCGTCAGGATCATCGCAAAGTAGAAACCTGAGAATGATGTTGCGTAAACCAAAGGCCATGCCGCAAACAACGCACCACCTGCGGTGATAAGCCAAACTTGGTTACCATCCCAGTGTGGAGCGATCGAGTTGATCATCACTCGGCGCTCATTGTCGGTTTTGCCAACGAAAGGTACTAGCGCACCTACGCCCATATCAAAACCGTCGGTAATTGCGAAACCAACAAATAGGACACCAATCAGTACCCACCAGATAAATCGCAATACTTCGTAATCAAACATAACTCTCTCCTTGTATTACGCTTCTACTTGACGGCCAATTTTGTCTTCAGAAGACGTGCCGTTCTGTTCAAAGTGGTAGCGTCCCGTTTTCAGGCTGCTTGGGCCTTTACGAGCGAACTTAAGCATTAGGTATACTTCAGCGATTAGGAACACTGTGTAGAGTGCGATAATCGCAAACAATGATGTCCATAGCTGACCAACGGTCAGTGCTGATGCAGCAACATGTACAGGAAGGATTTCACCTACCGCCCATGGTTGACGACCATATTCAGCAACAAACCAACCTGCTTCTACTGCAATCCATGGTAGCGGTAAGCTCCATAGTGCTGCTTTAAGAACCCAAGGTTTCTGCTCGATTTTCTGACGACATGTCTGAACAAATGCCGCACCGAAGACGAATAGCATCACAACGCCACATGCAACCATGATACGGAATGACCAGAATAGTGGCCAAACTGTTGGGATAGAGTCATCCGCTGCCGCTTGGATTTGATCTTCTGTCGCATCAACCACGTTGTCTGTGTAGCGCTTAAGCAATAGGCCGTAACCAAGATCTTGCTTCACTTCATCAAACGCCGCCATGTTGTCTTCAGATTTATCACCCGCACGCAGTTTTTCTAGTAACTCATAAGCGTACATGCCGTTGCGGATACGATCTAAGTGCTCATCGCGTAGATCACGCAGACCAGTCACTTCAGTGTCTAGTGAGCGAGTCGCGATAATGCCCATAACATAAGGGATCTTAAGTGCGTAGTCGGTTTCCATCGTTTCTTGGTTTGGAATACCAAAAACGGTAAATGCAGCAGGTGCTGGTTCTGTGTGCCACTCTGACTCAATCGCCGCGAGTTTCACTTTCTGAACGTCACCAAGCTCATAACCTGATTCATCACCAAGCACGATTGTAGACAGGATTGCAGCCATACCAAAAGACGCTGCAATAGCAAATGAACGACGTGCAAACGCAATGTCACGACCTTTAAGTAGGTAGTAAGCACTGATCGATAGAACGAACATTGCACCCGTTGTGTAGCCTGAAGCAACAGTGTGAACAAACTTAACTTGAGCAACCGGGTTAAGAACAACTTCAGAGAAGCTGATCATTTCCATACGCATGGTTTCAAAGTTAAATTCTGCGCCAACTGGGTTTTGCATCCAGCCGTTTGCCACAAGAATCCAAAGCGCCGAGAAGTTTGAACCTAGAGCAACTAACCATGTTACTGCTAAGTGTTGGCGTTTAGACAGGCGATCCCAACCAAAGAAGAACAGACCAACAAAGGTAGATTCAAGGAAGAAGGCCACCAAGGCTTCAATGGCGAGCGGAGCACCAAATATGTCCCCAACATAGTGAGAATAATAGGACCAGTTAGTACCGAATTGGAACTCCATGGTCAGACCCGTGGCGACGCCAAGGGCAAAGTTGATCGCGAAAAGCTTACCCCAGAACTTGGTCATGTCCTTGTAGATTTGCTTGTCGGTCATTACGTACAAAGACTCCATGATGGCGAGTAGGAACGCCAAACCTAGAGTCAATGGTACGAACAGGAAGTGATACATCGCGGTTAATGCAAACTGCAACCGCGACAGATCAACTACGTCGATATCGAACATTGATTACTCCTTTGTGCCGGCTGAAAGGCACTTTCTATAACACTAAATTTTATTAGCTATTACCTAGCGACAAGACAATGTTGCAATCCTTAAAAACAATTGTTGCCACTATGTATTGCAATAGTTGTATTTTTGTTAAGCAATAACTAATATAGCTGCCGCTAATATTACTGATTAATCTGTCTTGTTTCAAAAGATTTATGCAGCAAAGCTGCTTTGATAGAGATCAACGTTTGCAGGATAAGGTAGTTCAAAAAACGTTCAACTTGATTTAAATCAAACGTAGAACTGAAGGTATGTTAATAAGGTGATAACCAATAAAGGGTTGAGCGTTCTGTTTAACACAGTATTGCAACAACCCCTAATGTTCGGTTACTACTTTCTGGCTAGGATAAGATGTAACAACGTGAAGCTGATCACGTTTCGTTTTAACTGTAATGTTACTTTTCAATACCGAAATGAAGATAAGCGCGATCGGTCGCAATACGTCCACGTGGTGTGCGCTGTAAGTAGCCTTGCTGAATTAGGTAAGGCTCCAATACATCCTCGATGGTGTCTTTCTCTTCACCAATCGCTGCTGCCATGTTATCTAGGCCAACTGGGCCACCACCGAACTTCTCCATAATGGCCAGTAGAAGCTTTCTATCCATGTAGTCAAAGCCCTGGGCATCAACATCAAGCATATTCAAAGCCTTGTCTGCAACGTCAGCGCAGATATGGCCATTGCCTTTTACTTCCGCGTAATCACGTACACGGCGAAGCAAGCGGTTAGCGATACGCGGTGTACCACGAGCTCGGCGAGCGACTTCAAGAGCGCCCTCTGCTTCCATTGATAAACCCAGGCAATCGGCACTGCGCTGAACAATGTTCTGCAAATCTGGAATTTTGTAGTACTCAAGGCGTTGAGTGATACCAAAGCGGTCACGCAAAGGCGATGTCAATGAGCCTGCACGAGTCGTGGCACCAATCAAAGTAAATGGCGGTAAGTCAATCTTGATAGAACGTGCTGCTGGTCCTTCACCGATCATGATATCGAGCTGGTAATCTTCCATTGCAGGATAGAGCACCTCTTCCACCATTGGGCTTAAGCGGTGAATTTCATCGATAAACAACACGTCGTTTTCTTCAAGGTTGGTCAGCAGCGCTGCAAGGTCGCCGGCTTTTTCTAATACTGGGCCAGATGTGGTGCGAATATTCACTTCCATTTCATTGGCAACAATATTGGCTAGCGTGGTTTTACCTAACCCCGGAGGACCAAAGATCAATAGATGATCAAGCGCTTCATTGCGCAACTGCGCGGCTTTTATAAAGATTTCCATTTGGCCACGAACATGGTCTTGGCCTTGGTAATCTTGCAGTTTCTTTGGTCGTATTGCTCGATCAATCACGTCTTCTTCTTTGAAAACAGGACTCTCAGGTGCAATTAAACGATCGGCTTCTATCATGAATTAACTCTACTTATACCATCGACTTTAGGGCTTCACGGATCAAGTCTTCACTCGACATGCCATCTTTAGCAATTTGTGATACCACTTTAGAAGCTTGGGTCGGCTTGTAGCCAAGTGCAAGTAATGCACTGATCGCTTCTTCTTCGTTATTTGGGCTGCTAGATGCGGCAGAGTCCATTGGCGCGGCATCAGTGTGAGGCGTAAATAGATCACCCTCACCCCACCCTTTCAGGCGATCTTTCATTTCTACAACTAAACGTTCTGCCGTTTTCTTACCGACACCCGGTAGCTTAACTAAGGTAGAAATGTCTTCACGTTCAACGCAAGCAACAAACTGCATCGCTGTCATGCCTGAAAGAATACCCAAGCCCAATTTAGGACCAACACCATTAGCTTTGATCACTTCACGGAATAGAGCGCGCTCTTTTACTGTGTTGAAACCATACAGCAGTTGAGCATCTTCACGGACAACAAAGTGTGTATAGATAATCGCTTCTTCACCCACATTCGGCAGCTCATAGAAGCAGCTCATCGGCATTTGTACTTCATAACCGATGCCATTAACTTCAATCAGTACTTCAGGTGGGAGTTTTTCAATTAGCATTCCGCGTAGACGTCCAATCACGGTGTGTTCCTGTGTTTATTCGAAAGTTGTGCTGATGATAATCAATAACTGGATGGATAGCCAGTACAAGAGCCAGAAAACACGCACTTGATTAGACTAGTTCGAGTGCGCTGGATTAACGATAGCGTCCACGACGGGCAGAAGAGGCTTTACCCGCTAGAGCTACCAGCGTTTTGTTGGTGTTAGCATGACAAATTGCGACGCCTAATGCATCGGCAGCATCCGCTTGAGGTTTAGAGGGGAGTTTAAGCATGTGTTGCACCATATGCTGAACTTGGGCTTTGTCTGCCCCACCGGTGCCAACAACGGCCTGTTTGATTAGGCGAGCAGCATATTCGTACACTTCGAGATCCGCATTCACAGCAGCAACAATGGCACTACCTCGCGCTTGACCAAGCTTGAGCGCAGAGTCTGCGTTCTTCGACATGAACACCTGTTCTATGGCAAACACATCCGGCTGGAACTGGGTAATGATTTCACTAACACCGGCGTAAATCTGTTTGAGTCGCCCCGGTAGCTCTTTTTCAGACATACGAATACAACCGCTCCCAAGATATTGCAGGTGGCGACCTTGCTGTCGAATGACACCGTAACCGGTAATACGTGAACCTGGGTCGATGCCGAGAATAATGGACATAATGCTATGAGCTACTTTGTGGATGCGTTGTTGTTAGTTATAAGCGTAACACGACTTCGAACAGGCGAGAATCTTGAAGGGTTTAAGCGGTGAATAATCAGGCGCTTTCTGGCGTAAGTTGGGGCTTTAGTGACTCCCCTGGCTAGATGTTGAAACTAGTTCAACATGACGACGATTTTTGTCTCCGCAAACCTATCCACACCATCATCCTATCCACACTGTCATCCTGAGCTCGTCTCAGGATCTACCCAAAGCGAACACCAAACTCAAATGATTCCCCTAGTGTCCCAAAACCAAAAAAGCCCTCTAACTCGAAAGCAGAGGGCAAAACTTGGGGGTAATTATTCTATTAAGCTGTTACAGACTGTTTCTCTTCTGAACGTCCTTTCAACAGAGCATAAGTAAACCCAGTCACAGCAGTACCCGCTGCAATCGCAACCAAGTACATCAACACAGGAGTAATGGCATTTGGAATCAACAATACGAACAGACCACCATGAGGCGCCATTAACTGAGAACCAAATAGCATGGATAGCGCACCTGTTAGTGCGCCACCCGCCATACATGCTGGGATAACACGCATTGGATCTTTCGCGGCAAATGGAATCGCACCTTCTGAGATAAAGCAAAGGCCCAATACAAATGACGCTTTCCCTGCTTCACGCTCACTGGCTTCAAACTTGCTCTTCGCAATGAAAGTCGCCAAACCCATACCCAGCGCTGGTACCATGCCTGCAGCCATGATCGCAGCCATCGGCCCATAAGTTTGAGAAGCGAGTAGACCAACACCGAACGCATAGGCTGCTTTGTTGACTGGTCCACCAAGGTCGAAACACATCATTGCGCCAAGCACGATACCAAGTAGGACTGCACTATCAGAGCCCATGTTATTTAGGAAATCAGTAAGTGCCGTCATAATGCCTGCAACCGGGCCACCGACCACATAGATCATGGCTAGACCAGTGATTAGCGTTGCGACAAACGGAATGATCAAGATAGGCTTGAGCGCTTCCATTGACTGAGGCAGTGATACTTTATCTGCGATAAGCTTAGAGGCATAACCTGCAATGAAACCCGCGGCAATACCGCCTAAGAAGCCTGCACCTGTTGAGCTTGCAAGCATGCCGCCTACTAAGCCTGGAGCTAGACCAGGACGATCAGCAATTGAGAAGGCGATATAACCCGCCAACACCGGAATCATGAGTGCGAACGCCGAGCCACCGCCTATCTCCATCAACGCTGCCGCTAATGTGCCTTCTTCTTGGAAGGCTTCGATACCAAAGACAAATGACAAGGCGATAATCAAACCACCTGCGACAACCACTGGCAGCATGTGTGATACACCTGTCATTAGGTGTTTGTAGACACCCTTTTTCTCTTCTGTTGCCGCTGCACTTGCTGCTCCTGTATGTTGATAATCTGTCGCTTGTTCAAACGCTTTATCCATCTCTTCTGACGTTTTCTTTAGAGCTGGACTTGTTTTAGTGCGGTACATCTTCTTACCGTCAAAACGATCAAGTGGCACTTCGATGTCGGCGGCGATGATCACAAGGTCTGCTTCCGAAATGTCTTGCTCTGTCAGTTGGTTCTTCGCCCCAACAGATCCGCGCGTTTCCACTTTGATTTGATGACCGCGACGCTTAGCTTCCTCTTCAAGCGCTTCTGCTGCCATGAAGGTGTGAGCAACACCTGTCGGACAGGCGGTAATCGCAACGATTTTCTTCACACCAGTTGAGTCGCTTGCATCAACAACGACTTCCGCTGATGTAAGCTCTTGAGCTTGTTTTACAGCTTTCTCTAGAAACCCGACTGCATCCGATACGACTGATTTGATCTCTGCTTGGTAAACTTTCTTACCGACAAATCGCGAGGTATCGACAAGCGTGTTCGCCGCGATAATGATGGCATCAGCTTGCTCAATATCAGACTCAGTTAGCAACGTCGCTTCAACAACGCTCGACTGGCATTCAATTTTCGTATTCCAGCCCAATTTGGCTGAAGCTTGTTCTAATAGACCTGCAGCAAGAATGCTATTGGCTACGCCACTTGGACAGGCTGTAATAATGGCTATATTCATAATAATGACCTTCTGTTCCTTTGTTCGTGCCTATTACAGGCTATCTGGGTTTGTTATTGGAGAAAGCTCGCTGACTTTCGTTTGCAGCTCAATTGATTCCAGCTCTTTTTGACTGGTTAAGCCCACACCGACTTGACTGACTGCCAATGCAGACAGCGCCGTGGCGAAGCGTAGTAGATCCTTTTTAGGCATTTGTTGCATGTGGCCCCAGCAAAGACCGGCCACTAAGGTGTCGCCCGCACCTACTGTGCTGACAACTTGCATTTTAGGGGGCTGTGAGCGCAGCCATTGGCCTTCGTTTAGCCACATAACACCTTCAGAGCCCATTGAAACAACGATGTTTTCAATGCCCTTTTGACTAATGGCTTGTGCCGCTTGCTGGCACTTTTCAGCGGTATCTAAAGGTTGACCAACAAAGTCACTAAGCTCTTCATCATTCGGTTTTATCAGCCATGGAGAGGACTCAATACCCGCACTCAGTGCCGCTTTGCTGCTATCAAACAACACGCGCTTGCCCAGTTGATGGAGTTTTTCTATCCAATTGGCACACTGTTCTGCAGTCACACCTCTTGGAAGACTGCCTGCCAAGACGAAATAGTCATGCGTTTCAGCCAGCTCAAACAAAGTACTTTCAAAGCGCTCTATATCCGCTTGTGAAACCTCGACACCCGGGAAGTTTATGTCACTAACCGCACCGCGTGCTTCCACCAGTTTGACATTGATACGCGTAGCACCTTCTACTTCCACAAAGCGATCCGTGACTTTGATGTCATTAAACAACTGGTGGAACAACTCTGGATTATCTTTGCCAAGAAACCCGGTAACTGTCACGTCTGCGCCCAAGTCACTGAGCACTTTTGCCACGTTCACGCCCTTGCCCGCAGCGTGAAAACTGCTGTTGTTCACCAAGTTGACCGTGCCAAGATTGAGCTCGGATATGCTGCCTGTTAAGTCCAAAGCAGGGTTTAAGGTGATGGTTACGACTTTGGCCGTTTGGGAAATGTTCATCGACTTAGCCCTCACCTAAACCTGATGCAATCGCTTTGCCGATCGATTCAAGAGCCTGAGGCGCATCATTACCCTCTGCGGTAAACTGCAGGCTGTGGCCATGTTTAACACCCAAAGCAATCACCTTCATTAGGCTCTTAGCATTCACGGCTTTGCCATCCCCATCTAGGTTTACAACACGAATGGTTGAATCAAATTTCTTCGCCTCAGCTACGAGCATAGCGCCAGGGCGAGCATGCAACCCGTGTGCATTTTTAATTCTAAAGGTCGCTGTGTTATCGCTATCTGATTCAGTCGTTGTTGCGACCTCTTCACCTTTGAGCATCGAGATAACTTGGTCTGTTGTTGCGCTAAGCAAAGCTTCTTGCTGATTATTGAAAACAATCTTAGACAGGGCTTTCAACACTGATTCATGCGCGGCATTGCAAGCTGCAAAGGCAATTAAACCGCGAACTTGTTCGCCTTGATATTGGCAATCATTGGCGGTAGAGACAAAAGCGACACCTGTACGCATTACTTGCTTATCACTTCCTATTAGCCATAGGCCTTTGCCTAAATGCGTTGGCGCTTTAGTAACAAGATCCGCCACAAATTCACTCTCAGTGCAGCCAGAGTTCTTCAACAGACCACCAGCTACGGCGCTCATTTGAACCATGTCACTTGCAGGGAACTGCAACTGAACTAGCGCTGCATCCAATTCCGCTTCAAGTTGCACATCACCATGAAGCAGTGAAATGATTTCTTCAGCGCTCTGTGCACTGCGCAGACGTTGCTCTACACCATCAGCGCTGAGTACTTTGGTTAACTGCTTGAGAATACCTAGGTGCTCATCTGATTTTGCCGCGATACCTATCGCCACAAAAACCGTGTTGCCATCACCCCAATCGACCCCTTGTGGAAAATGGTGAACAGCCACACCGGTGGTTTTCACCATGTCACGCGTGTCCGTTGTACCGTGCGGAATCGCAATGCCATTACCAAGGAATGTCGAGTTCTGGTTTTCTCGGTTTAGCATTCCTTCTACGTACCCCTGCTCTACCAAATCTCGGTCGGACAAGGACTTGGCAATGCTCTTAATCGCAGCGAATTTGTCTTGCGCTACCTGTGAAAGCGTAATGTCGTTGTTGTTTAGCTTAAGCATGGGCTCTCCAACATAAGTTATTTGTCTGTGTCGATAGCAATTGTAATGACTATCTTTTCTCTTGCTTTGCTGAACAGCTAAATCGATTCAGCAAAACGATAAATAAAAAGGTTCTCACCCCCAATCAAAGGGTTCAGCAAAACTCCTCGCACTAAAATAGACTC
The DNA here is from genome assembly GCF_030409635.1 of Vibrio agarivorans. Taxonomy (NCBI): domain Bacteria; kingdom Pseudomonadati; phylum Pseudomonadota; class Gammaproteobacteria; order Vibrionales; family Vibrionaceae; genus Vibrio; species Vibrio agarivorans. Next base: position 1,105,548 of record NZ_JAUFQF010000001.1, read on the forward strand.
ATTGTTAGACAACATGCCTATTTAGGTGAGCCAGCTCTAGTTTCAATCTTTGCTGAATCCTTTCAGCTTTTATACTGAATCGGTTCAGCTTATAATTCAACTTATCTGAGGATCGCATACTGATAATTATGATCCTGCGCACACAACAAGGCTTAATCAATGACACTAGATGAGATAGCAAAACTGGCTGGCGTATCAAAAACGACGGCAAGTTATGTGATTAATGGCAAAGCTCAGAAATATCGCATTAGCGAGAAGACACAACGCAAAGTAATGACAGTGGTTGAAGAGTATAACTACAGGCCAGATGCTGCGGCTTCTGCGTTGCGCGCCGGGAACTCGCGTTCATTTGGTTTGATCATCCCCGATTTAGAGAACACCAGTTATGCACGTCTGGCTAACCTATTAGAACAAAACTCTCGTAAAGCGGGCTATCAGATATTGATTGGTTGCTCTGACGATGATCCTCAGACTGAAAAAAAGGTCGCTGAAGCACTCATTAGCCGCCGTATTGATGCGCTTTTTGTCGCAAGTAGTATGCCTGACGCAAGTGACTATTATCTTACACTACAACAATCTGGCACACCTATCATCGCCCTCGACCGCCCTCTTGATGATGAGCATTTTAGTTGTGTCGTCAGTGAAGATTTTGATAGTGCTTATGAGTTAACAACGTCGATCCTCACTAACCAAATTGAGCAAGTGGGCTTAATTGGAGCGCTACCCGAGTTAAGAATTTCAAAAGAGCGTGAACAGGGTTGTCAGTCGGTATGTAACAAGCACCTGATTAAGGTTCAAGTTGGGTATGGTGAGCACTTCTCTAGAGAGGAGGGACAACGTATTTTCAATCAATGGATTTCTCAAGACAAGGTACCGGACGCCATTATTACCACTTCGTATACACTACTAGAAGGTGTTTTGGACGTAATGCTTGAGAACCCTAGTTTGATGGACAAAGTAAAGCTCGCCTCCTTTGGTGACAATCGTCTTCTCGACTTTTTACCGTTTAAAGTTAACTCGCTACCACAACAATTTGAGCTGATCGCAGATAGCGCAATGGCGCTTGCACTCAATGCTTCAGCGAAGCGTTATGAAGCTGGTGTGGAGTTGATCGCGAGGAAGATTATTATTAGAAGCTAATGTCAATCTAGTTCTTCAACATCAATAATTAAGTGTCGAGGTGGAAACGCCTCGACATTTTCATTTTTGTATTCAAAAACAATCCAACTCCCTCCATACCGGCCAATTTTGAACAGCGAAACTGGTTAATCCCGTTTCTTCACCTAGTCTCTGTTTAGGTCAGACTATCAAGGACGCTAACAATGAAAATTAACCCCTGTCTTATTGCTCTTGCTGCAGTAACGTTGCCTACAACGAGCTTTGCTCAGGAACAAACAGTCAAAAGTTGGCATCATAGCTTTGAGATTTATGGATTGCTGTTGAATATTAGCGGTGATACACAAGTAGGCACAGCAAGCCTTGATGTGGATGTTGACCCTGACTTCATACTTGATCACCTTGAGATGACCGCAATGGTGAGATTGGAAGGAATCTATCACAATCAATGGGGTTACTATCTCGATTATAGTTTTATGAAACTGGGTGGCGATAAAGCCTCGGTTACAGATAAAAACCTTGGTTTACTTGCCGCTGACCTTGATATTAGACAAGGTGTTTTAGAGGCAAAAGGTTTTAAGCGATACTCATACGACTTCGGTTCAGTTGACTACATGTTTGGTGTGCGTTGGTGGGATAACGATATTGATTTAAGGCTTACAGGTCAGAATGGAAATATCAATCTATCTCCTAGCATCAAAGAAGATTGGGTAGATTATGTTGTGGGTGCTCGCTGGATTACCGACTTAACTGATAATTGGGTTTACCACCTAAGCGGCGATATTGGATTAGGGAAAGATACTCGGCTCACAAGCTCAATTCAAACTGGTTTCCGTTATCGATTCAATGATTGGTCTGATCTAAACCTAGCCTATAAATCAACTTGGGTGGATTATGATAATGAGGATGACTTTGCTTATGATACAGCGTCGTATGGGTTGTTGATTGGCTTGGGACTCTATTTTTAGTCTTGTGAATATTTTTGGATTTATGCTTCCCAACGATAGATCAGATTGAATGCTATTTGATGTCTATTATTCACAGGGCGACTGACGGGATATTAACTCCTTAAGTTAGATACTGAGTCGAGCTCAGCATGACGAAGTTGTAGGGTTTCTCTATCTCAATGAAAATGGGGTGCATTTCTGCACCCCATTTCTATACGAGACTCTTCACAACTGCTCTAGAAGTTTGCTGTCATACCAACATACCATGTACGTGGGTCAACACTGTAGCCACGTTGCGTGATTTCAATATCGTCAAACTGCTCATCAGTTAGGTTACGAACGCCTGCACGTAGTCGCCAGTCGTAGTTGAAGTGGTAGTTCAAACCAAGGTCAACCGTCGCTACTGAAGGACGAGTAATATCGTCATCGACATCAACCACTGTTTCACCGATGTAGTTAACGCGAGCAAACGTGTCTAACCAATCTGTTGCAAACCAAGTTAGGCGAACATTCGCTTGGTGTTCAGGGCGATTTTCTAGGACTTCACCTGTTTCCTTGTTTTCTGAATCAAGGAATGTGTATGCACCGTTGAATACAATTGAATCAGTAATATCAACGTGACCTGACAGCTCAACACCTTGCGTCATTGCTTCGTTGATATTCCAGTAGGTATAGATTGGCGTACCATCTGGAGCTGTTCCCACTTCGCTACCTTCAGACGTATCGCGATCGATCAGGTTTTTAATGTCATTGCGGAACAGACCCGCTTCTAGGCCCCAACTAGACTCATTGTAAATTGCCGAAATCTCGTAACTCACGCTTGTTTCAGGATCTAAGTCCGGATTACCCCTTAACTTACAGTCCCCTTTACAGCTGTTAATGATGTTTTCTTCCGAGGTTTGCAGAAGCGTTGGTGCATTAAAGGCCGAGCCTACACCACCTTTGATCGTCAACTTGTCATTAACTGTGTTCACAAGATACGCTCGCGGGCTCCAGTGACTACCGTAGGCGTCATGGAAGTCTAGTCGGGTTCCGTAGGTTAGAGTGTATGCATCACTTAAATCCCATTGGTCTTGAACAAACAGAGCTTGCTGATGTACATCAGCTTTACCAGTTTCTGTTAAGCTTTCTGGGTTTATCAGTTCAGAGTAAGTCCATTCACCACCAAATGTTAGGGTGTGGTCTGCAATATAGGTTGTTGCATGGCCATAAACTTGTTGGTTGGTCTCTTCAATATCGTTGACACCATTATCGACTTCCGCTGCATCTTCACTTGTCACGGCATCTCGGTTATAGCGTAGTTGTGCTTCACCCCAAGAGAATGAGCCGTTGTACGTAAGTGCCTGCATATCACGTTTTACGGTCGCTTCTGTATCTGTCAGTCCTGATGTTGATTCAATAACACCTTCACGCTCATCGTCGTTAAATGCAAAGTCAAACGCAAGATCATGATTTTCATTGATATACCATTGCAAGTTACCACTGATTGAAGTGGTATCACGATCTTCTAAAGTCGTTGCTTGTGAGCGATCATATTCGTTGCCTTTGCTGTCTGTAGCTGTACCAGAGAAAGCATGATAAGCATCACGTGCACTCTTGTTCACAGAAAGAGAAAGGTAAAGCTCATCTTCAATTAGAGCCCCAGAGGTGTTCAAACCTAGGGTATATTCACCGCCGTTATCGTCATCACGGTAGCTGTAGTCACCACTGATTTGCGAGTTCCATTCGTTCGTTGGCTGCTTTGTGATGACATTAATTACACCACCTAACGCCTCTGAGCCGTAAAGTGCTGACATAGGGCCACGAATCACCTCAATACGCTCAATACTTTCTTTAGGAATTGTCGCTAAGTCAAAATCGTTACCACGGAAGATTGCGTTTGATGAACTTAGCTTACGGCCATCAACCAGAATCATCGTGAATTTTGTATCCATACCACGAATGGAAATCTGCTCACGACCAGCACGCCCACCTTCCATCTGGCTTTCTACACCTGCGACGTTTTTAACTAGGTCATTCAGCGCTAGACCTGGTTCAGACTGAATATCCTCTTGTGTAATCACCGAAATCGATGCTGGAGCTTGTGCGATGGTTGTCTCAGTACGAGTCGCTGTTACTACCATCTGCTCATCAAATTGTTGGTTTTCTTCTTCCGCAAACGCAGACACTGACAACGTTGATGCAATCACTAAAGCAAGAGGCTTTTTGATAAATGAAGTTCGGCTTTCCACTGGTGTCCCTAGAATTATTTACTAATGATAATGGTTCGCATTACATATCTCATTACAATTCTAAGCAACAAAAGTTTCATTCAATTTTGTTATTGTCAGTATTCACTATTTATATAACCACCCGCTTCTATATGCACCATGTTAATTAGGTAAACGATAAACTAATCATGATAGGTTTGGCGAAATAGCTCCCTGACCCATAAACACATAGGATCAGAGTGGAAGCGTTTATGCCAATATAAGTACGTATCTTGGTAGGGTGATTTCAAAGCATCAGGCACTTCGCGTGTCACTAGATTACGGCTGGTTGCGACTTCGTTGGCAAAAGGCGTTGGTAAATGGAAGATTAAATCTGTTTGCTCAGCAACGCCGGCAGCGGCATTGAAGTTCGACAGCATGACTGGCGTTGAGAGCTTTTCATGTTTGTCCAAAAGCCCGAGCTCTCGGAAACGTGGTTCAATCGAAAGGTTCTTTCCACCCTGAATAGAAATTTGACCAAAATGAGCATGCCTCAAGTTTTCTGGAGTCAGCTTTTCGTTGGCTAGTGGATGGGTATCGCTCATCAGTAATCGGAAATCACGTGTTTTTAAAAACATACGATAGAGGTTTTGATCGCTACTACTTGGCTCAAGGTTAGAGAGAACAAAGTGGACACTCCCATCATTGAGACCATCAAAATGCCTTTTGGGAATCGTATCGATATCAACAATTAGATTTGGAGCTAATTGGCGAATCTGCTTCAACAAAGAAGGTAATATCCAATTCACCTGTGGTACCAAGCCAAAGAATCGCACGGTTTGAGTCGACTGGGCTGGGTCAAATTGATTACCGTTCACAAACTTCTCTAAACCGTGAAGGATATTGTCCAGCTCTTGTTTAAGCTGTTCTGCTTTCGGAGTGAGTTCATAGCCATGTGTTGTGCGAACCAAAAGCTCATCCTCGAACATCACTCTTAGCTTTTGTAGCGAGCGACTCACGCTAGGCTGACTGGTTTGCATCGCAAGCGCTGCGTTTGAAACATGCTTTTCCCCTAGCAGATGTTTCAACACCACCAATAGATTTAAATCAACTTTTCCTAAATTCATTTAGCGCATACCTAATATAAACAATATCCTCTTGACGAATAAATACTAGCTGATATGCTGCTTTGCAATCAAGAATCATTATTGTTTAGCTTTACATTGAGTATTCAATGTAACCATTTTTTAGGCGGTATTTCCGTATGACAATGTTCAAAGCCCTATCCAAAAAAGTGTTATTTGCATCACTTATTATGTCAGTGAGTTCTCTTGCTATCGCAAAGACTATCGAGCATACGCTAGGTACAATTGAGATTAACGAACAACCGCAACGTGTTGTTGTTCTTAGCCATGGCGCTCTCGACTTTTTAGACGAAATCGGTATTGAACCGGTTGGCGTTGTTAAGCAATTGCTCCCAAATAACCTTGAGCAGTACGGCGACAAAAAATACCATGCGCTTGGCAGCCTAAAAGAGCCAAACTTTGAAGAGATCTTCATGGCAAAACCTGACCTTATCATTGCGGAAGGTCGCCAGGCTGAACTATACAAAGACCTCTCTGCTATCGCACCAGTTTACATGTACCAAATTGATAACAGTGACTACTGGAAAACCACTCAACACCACTGGCGTGTGCTTGGTGACGTGTTTGGTCAAAGCGAGCAGGTTGAAGGGATGATCTCTAACATTCAACAGCAGTTCAACGACATTGAAGCGAAGACTACTGCACAGTCGATGAACGCGATGAGCGTCATGAACTCTGGTAACCGTCTGTCTATGTTTGGTAGCAACAGCCGCTTCTCAGTGATTTATGATGAGCTTGGCTTTGAGACGCGTGAAAGCAAAAATGTTGAGTCCGTTGCGCGTTCGCACGGCAACCTTATCTCCTTTGAGTACGTTGCTGATGCACAACCTGACGTGATCTTTGTCCTAGACCGTCAACAAGCCATTGGCGCTTCCAACGCCAGCTCTGAGCAGTTTTTCGACAACCCGCTTGTTAACAGCACGCCTGCAGCGAAAAACAATAAAATTGTGTTCCTTGATTCAGCTGCATGGTACTTAACTGCCGGTGGATACAAGTCGACACAGACGATGATTAACAACGTCAAAGACGTTTTGTAAGCTTTGCTTATCGCGGATGGGTTACCATCCGCTTTGCCTTATCATGAATGTAAATAAAACTCTTATTGCTATCGCCTGCTTGGTTATTCTGAGCAGCGCTTCTTTGTTTGTTGGCGTGGCTAATATTAACCTGCAGTCTCTGATTGCGGGTGACACACATGCCATCGAAATCCTTGTTTCCAGTCGCCTCCCTCGCTTATTTGCCATTGGTCTTGCCGGAGCGGGTCTAAGCGTCGCGGGTTTGATCATGCAACAGATCGTACAAAACCGCTTTGCTGCACCCTCAACCACCGGAACGATTGATTGTGCGATGCTCGGCTACATCATTGGCTTGGTTTTCTTTGCCCAGCTAGATAACTGGATTCAACTTGCCATCATCATGGCTTTTTCTGTTTTTGGTACGTTGCTGTTTGTGCGATTTATTCAGCGAATGCAGTTCAAAAGTGCGATGTTGGTGCCTTTGATTGGTATCATGTACGGCAATGTGGTTTCCTCTTTAACCACATTTATTGCGTATAAATACGACTTAGTACAAACATTAAACTCATGGACTGTCGCCAACTTTGCCTCGGTGTTAAAGGGGAATTACGAGATTTTGTACCTCGCTATCCCAACCTCTATCTTGGCATACATGTATGCGAGCAAATTCAGTGCAGCAAGTATTGGTGAGACGTTCGCCAAAAACATCGGCCTTAACTACCGAAGAGTGGTTATGGTCGGCGTTATGCTGGTCGCGGTGCTCTCTTCATCGGTCGTAATGATTGTCGGGGTGATCCCATTCTTAGGGCTTATCGTGCCTAACATTATCTCTCAGTTTATGGGAGACAACATGCGTCGCAACCTGCCTTGGACCGCCTATTGGGGGGCGCTGCTGGTACTAATTTGTGATGTATTGGGGCGCATTATTATCTTCCCTTATGAAGTTCCTATCTCGATGATCATCAGTATTTTTGGCGGTATCATTTTCATCGGCCTAATCTTAAAGGACAAATCGAATGCGTAACTCGTTAAAAGTCCTTATTTTGGCTGTCGTGTCTGTCCTATTTATCGGGTTCTTCTTAGGTAAAGGGTTAACGGTTGATAACTACCAGTTTTTCCTCTCTCGCCGTATTCCGAAAGTACTGGCTATCATCATTGCAGCGGTCGCAATTGCGGCCTCTTCTTTGGTATTTCAGACTATCACTAACAACCGTATCTTGACGCCAAGCATCTTAGGTTTTGATTCTCTCTACGTGATGCTTCAAGTGCTTATGGTGGTCCTGTTTGGTAGCACTAGTGCTCTGGTCATCAATAGTGGGCTCAATTATGTAGTTACCACAGCCATCATGCTAGCGCTTGCTATGACGCTATTTGGCTTCTATTTCCGCCGTGGAAATCGCAATATCTTTACCCTTCTTCTTATTGGTATTGTCTTGAGTAGCTTGTTCAGTAGTGTTACAGGCTTCTTCACTATGCTGGTTGATCCTAACGAGTTCACGATGATCCAAGGGGCAATGTTTGCGAGCTTTAATAACGTCAACAGTGACCTTGTCTATTGGAGCCTAATTCCACTCACTCTTAGCACACTTTATCTGGTCAAACTGGCGCCTAAATTGGATGTATTTTGGCTTGGGGTAGATAACGCTAAAAGCCTTGGTGTCGATACACAAAAAGTCACCATGCAGGTGATGTTTGTGATTACCATTCTGGTCTCAGTTTCAACGGTACTTGTTGGCCCAGTTCTGTTCTTTGGGTTGATTGTCGTGGCGTTGACTCGTCAAATATTCTCAGGCTATCAGCACCGATTTTTGCTGCTGGCTTCCAGCCTACTCTCTATCGCGATGCTGATTACAGGTCAGTGGGTGGTTGAGAACTTGCTTGATTTCGAGACTACCATCAGTGTCATCATCAACTTCGTTGGTGGTGTGTACTTCCTCGTGCTGTTGAGCAAACAAAAGTTTAATTAGGATTAAGTAACATGATTAAGATTAATGGCCTGAGTAAAAAGTACGATGAAAAGTACGTGGTTAGGAATGCTGATGCGCTTTTTCCTCTCGGAGAAGTGACCAGTATCATCGGCCCAAACGGAGCGGGTAAAAGTACCCTACTCTCCATGGCAAGCCGTTTAACTGAGAGTGACGCGGGAACCGTTGTGATTGGCGATAAGCCACTCAATCAATGGGACACACAAGAGCTCGCAAAGCACCTTGCGGTTTTACGCCAATCAAACAACATTAATATGCGCTTTACTGTGCGTGAGCTCGTGGCCTTTGGCCGCTTTCCCTACTCTCACGGCCGACTGACAGATGAAGACAACCGCATCATTGATAACGCCCTAGAGCAACTTGAAATCACCTATATTCAAGACCGCTTTATTGACCAGCTTTCTGGTGGTCAACGTCAGATGGCGTTCATTGCAATGGTCGTGGCACAAGATACTGATTATGTATTCTTAGATGAGCCTCTAAACAACCTTGATATCAAGCACTCGGTCGACATGATGGCATCGCTAAAGCAGTTAGCTCACGAGCATAACAAAGCAATTGTGATCGTGATTCACGACATTAACTTTGCATCCTGCTATTCAGACAACATCATTGCGATGAAGAAAGGTGAAGTGGTGATCAGCGGTAAGAAGTCAGAGGTGATTCAAGAAGCGGTACTGAGCGAGATCTACGAGATCCCATTCACCATCCGTGAAGTAGACGGTAATCATATTTGTATGTATTACACTGGCCAGTAGCTCCTTAATCTTGTCTGGTCACTAGTCTAACGTACACAGAAATAGCCTGACGATGTCAGGCTATTTCTTGACTTACCGCTTGCTCCGCCTTACTTAACGCATCCGATATTGAACGCTCAAGGGTATTCTTTTTGATTGGTTTATAGATAACATCGGTCGCACCATTAGCAAAAAAGTCGCTTCTTGCTTCTGAACCGGTATCTGCCGTGCAAGCAATCACCACTGATGGAATTTTTTTCTCCTGAACGATGATTCGCGTTGCATCGAGGCCGGTCATATTTGGCATATGGTTATCCATTAGGATCAAGGGGTAATAATGGCTTTCCGCCATTGCAACGGCCTCTTGTCCGTCTTTAGCAACGTCAATTGACTCATAGCCAAGAGACTTGAGAAGCTTGGTTAGGACGATCACGTTAACCTTATTATCTTCTGCAATGAGAACCTTTTGCTCAGTATCTTGGTCTGGAGCACTTTGTTCAATCAATTGATAGTTATCAAACATCGCTAGGCGACTGACATCGCCGTCATGATCGATTGCAATACGACCACCATCAGCCTCTAGCATGTCACGAATCAACTCATACCCTGCGTGCAAGCCTGATCTAAAAGAGGTATTGCTGTCATCACTGAAGGATTCAAACTCTTTGATGAGATTGACCGTTTCGCCGCCATCAGCAAGCAACAACTCAAAGCCAACCAATGCATCCTCATTCTTGGCTTGAACATTGACCCTTAAATCAATCGACTTTAGCTTTTGGGTGGATAGTGCGAGCAAAGTTAGAAACACGAGTCCCGCTTGTGTTTGATTAAGATCTCCAGCGATTTTCAGCCCTTGTAAGGCAGCAGACTCACTGTAGCTAAACGGTATACTGTGTGATTCTGCAAGTAGTAATAGCTTGTTCGTTAATTCCTTAACGCTAGGTTCGGCCTCGAGAATTAACTTTTCTATCGAGTGTTTTTTGGCATCAAGTAGTGATAGGTAGTGTAGATTATCAGATATCAAAGCAAGCGCATCAGCCACACCACTAAGTTGATAGCTGGTCACTTTAATTTCATCAGCATCATTGAGTGATTTAACGTTTTGCGTCAGTACCGATAAGTCATTAAGCGGCTTAGCAAGCACATGAAGCAATAAAGAAAATAGATGACTGCGCTGTGCACTGCCTTCAAGTGCAAATCTCGTATCTTGCTGCAACTCTGTTTCAAGTTTTTTTCTATCAGTGACATCACGCTCGACGGCAACAAACCGCACGACATCGCCATGCTCTTTTACAGGAACGATGTCCATATCAATCCAGTATGGCGTGCCATCTTTATGATAATTGATGATTTCACTTTTAATCGACTCGCCTGCTCGAATAGCATCTGACAGTCGCTTGATTTCTGCAATTGAGGTTTCGTGACCTTGAAGAACATCTCCAGGTTTTTTCCCCTGTATCTCTGAGAGCTCATAGCCGGAGAGGTGTGTAAATCCTTTATTCACCCAAGTGACAACGCCCGCTTTGTCTGTAATAACAATTGCGTCGCGAGCATACTCAGCCACCTGCCCTAATGTTGACCGATAGTCAGCGATAGTGAGCTCTGATTCAAGCTTCGCCACTTTCTCAGCTCGCTGCTTCAATATGAGCGAGACGATGGCCACCGCCCAAATTGCATATATGGCAAGAACTCGATTCGCGACGACTTTCCAAACCTCCCCTCCAACAGGCGAAGAGTAATAACCAACCAAAGTTAAAACTGTACAAACCGTGGCCCAAATAATCGTTGTATCCCGACTTTTGGCTAGTAAAGAAACCAAGATAACGGTCACATAAGGCACGCCCGCTGCGATCCCTAGCGGAATGGCGAGATCAACAAATAAAACCATGATAGCAATCAAGCCTAAACCAAGGTTGAGTACGACTCCATCAGGTAAAGAGGATGATTTCATTTGCATTAGTCTCCATTGCTCGATTGCAGAGCTAGCTCTCCGCTACGAATAATTCTATCTGCTTGGTGAACATTCACTTGGACTTAGTTAACCAACATTTTGTATAGACTCATCATGTGCTGGTCCACCTAGGGCACACTCATCAACTTCACGCGGGGCTGCAACATGCAGAATTACTTGCATCGGTAGCTTGATAACGACTTGGGTCCCAACATTAGGCTGGCTAAAGATATCAATTGTGCCGTCCATCAATTCAACCAGTTGTTTGACAATCGCTAGCCCTAACCCCGTTCCTCCGAACTTACGAGTAGTAGATAGATCTGCTTGCTCAAACGCATTGAATATACTGTTCAGTCTTTCTCTCTCGATACCGAAGCCTGTATCCGTTATCGTGAAGTGAACATTCTCTTTTTGCTGTTTATGGTAATCGATTGATAGGGATACTTCTCCCTTTTCAGTAAACTTAATACCGTTTCCTACAACATTATAAAGGACCTGTCTTAGCCGAGCTGAATCCCCTATCACCCTCATATTACTCGGAATGTGATTATTTACATTAAGCTCTATTTGTTTGTTTACCGCAAGCGAGTGTAAGGTACTCTCAATACTCTTAGTGACATCAGACATATCAAACTCACTGGCCTCAAGGCGCATCTTTCCTTCCTCAATTTTTGAAAAGTCGAGGATGTCGTTGAGCAATGTGACGAGATGCTCCCCAGAATCAACAATGGTTTGTGCCTGTTTTTTAACTTCAATCTCACTAGACTGCTCTTTGATCAGCTCCGCGATGCCTAAAACACCATTCATTGGCGTTCTCAACTCATGACTCATGGTGGCAAGAAACAGCGATTTCGCTTTGCTTGCCTGCTCAGATTTTTCTACGGATTCTTTGTAGGCGAGGTTGTTTCGTTGAAGCTCCTTAGCGCGATGGAAACCAAGTACACCAAGGATTAAAAACAAATTAAGTAGTGACAGCAACAACAATACATCATACCGATTACTTATATCAGTCGCTAACTCACTCAACCGGTGTTCAGCGACCTCAACAAAATCAGCATTCTTACCCGATAAAATAATGCTAAACAGCTGTTGCTTCTGCAAATGTAAGTCATTAAAAATAAAAGCAAGGCGATTCAGATTCTCATCACCCAACTCTGCTCGGCTCTGCTGCGACAATAACGACTCTACCAAGACACTCTGCTTGGCTGAATTTTCATTTTGTACATTCAGACCAATATCAAAAGACGATAACACCGACTCTCTTGCGACGATCACGCCAACCAAACGGTCTAGAGCTTGTGCCACTTCTAATGCCGCATCATGAAACGAACGCACCGCATCATAGGTTTCTATCCTATTGAAAAATACACTTGTGGTGACATTCTCTGTATTGACTAAGCCCAGATTTCGGACGTCTTTCTCGATGGCGACAAGGCCTCGATTTAACTCATACGACGATTGGATGCCTTTAATAGACTGGAGAGTGATGCTGTCTCGATTCGCAACAAGTTTATGTCCTAATTGACTGATAGCAGTACGATATTCAGTGATCGCTTTGTACTCAATATTGTGAAGCACAGTAAAGCTAATAAGTGTGAACAAAGTTAGGACTAAGGCCACTAAGGTTATACGCACTTTACTCATTCTCGAACTCCTCTAAGATTGAGGGTCTCTTTCCTGACAGAGTGATTAAAAATTGCTGAATATCGTCTACCGTCTTGTCATCAAGATCTTTTCCTAACTGACTTTTGCCCATTATCCGAATAGCTTCAGACAGGTGCTGTGTTTGACCGTCGTGAAAGTAAGGGGCGGTATCCGCGACATTTCTCAAACTCGCCACTCTAAATAAATGACGGTCTTCAGGCTTAGAGGTCGTCGCAAACCGACCAAGGTCACTACTGCGTTCACTGCCCGTTTTATCTTGTCCAAAATAACCGAAACGCATAACGAGTCCGCCACCGACATTGGGCCCTTGATGACAGGCGATACAGCCTTCACTTTGGAATGCGAACCAACCGCGTTTCGCTGAATCACTAATTGCATCTTCTTGACCATACAAATAAAGGTCGAAAGGAGCATCTAAGGTGGTTAATGTGTTTTCGAACTCAACCAATGCGCTTTTTATCGTATGTACTGTGATATCGAGATTCGCCTCTGCAAAAAGCTGTCGATAGAGTTCAGAAGAAGCGACATATTGATGAATATCTTCCCATGACGAGTCCATTTCAACTGGGTTATGTATCGGTCCCTCCAACTGCTCTTCCAGTGTGTTAACTCGACCATCCCAGAAAAGTCGGTAGTTATTCATCGCATTGAAAACTGTCAAGGAATTACGTAACCCCACACCATTCACCCCAACCGAAACTGGGATATGCTCCGCCCCATTTGTCTGCAAGTGATGGCAGCTTTCACAGCTGACTTGTTTGTTTGATGATAAGTTCGGGTCTTTGAATAGTCGCCAACCGATCTTGGCTTTGGCTCGGTCGATGTTTTCAATCGGTAAGATGGGTTGGATAGGGATACTCGGGTCTACGTAAGTACGCTGGATATGTTGAGCCGTATCAACAACTGGACTGCTGTTTGACGCAGTGGTTTCTGAAACATCACTAGCCTTAGAGCCCGATAAAGGTATGTTTGTATCCGCTAATGTTGGGCTTTCATTTAAATATGCTTTTACACCATCAAACATTAACAGCCCTACTGTTACACACAGTATGGTTACACAGCAGATCACCAATCGATTTTTTTGCATAATAAATCTCTGTCGAGCCTATACGCAAAGATTAGGATAAAAAATAAACTTTTCTATAATGACCATTCATTTAGCCACCAGCTCAAGCCGATAGTTTGGAGCAAGGCAATAGCTATGACCATCACAATATATAAGGGAAAGGTTTTCCGATGAGGTTTATTTAATTAAGATCTCCTGAAAAGCACGCGCCACTGATGACATGCGACTTGAATGGCTATTAGACACCAAATAAAAATGACTTTCGAACACCCACTTATCTGGTTGCAGTGCGGTAAGCTGTGCATAGTTTGGGTTATTTTCTATCAAATGATCCGGGAGAAAACTGAGGTGGGTGCCTGCTAATGTGAGCATCAACCCTGATTCTACATGCCAGCCGTCAATCAACTTAGCCTCTTTGACTCTATCCAAATCAAGCAGTTGATACATTACCTCTTTGGCGTATCCCCCCATATTGATCCGCTGCCCATCTAAGCAATAGTTCGCTTCCATTATCGACTGCGCCTTATCATTTCGGGCATAAAGAAAGCTCTTCTCACTGAACAAAGGCGTGACGTGATCGAAGCGATTGAGCTGATGATCTCCTAATACCACCACCATCATATCTAGCTGCTTTTTGCTCAGTTGATCATTAAGTTGAGTAAAGTCTCCTACCTCCAGCGTTAACTCTACACCGTCACTCAATTGGTAAAACTTCTCTATTGCCTTAGGTAAAGGGTTACTCTTTAGAGAGACGGTATTGTCCAGACACCCGACCCGAATATGGCCGGTGAGTTTGTGGCTAACGCCCTTTAGCTTAAAAGCAAAGTCGGTCAGTAATCGATCCAGTTCATTTGCATAATCATACACTTGCTGACCTTCTACGGTAAGGTCAAAACCACTGCGTCCGCGCTCGCATAAACGTAAGTTAAGGTTCTTTTCTAACTCAATGAGCTGACTGCTCAATACCGGCTGACTTAAACCTGTACTCACGGTTGCGGCACTGATCCCGCCTTGGTCAACGATTTCTCTGAACAATTCCAACCTTCTTAAATCTCGTTTGTCGAGTCTTTCTATCGAAATTGCCATCTAAACCCTAGCATCTAATTTTCCAAATGTTTATATTCAATAATATACATTTATTTCAATGTAACAAGCTGCTAACTTTTTTTATGTTGCATTTCTGGATAATTATTGAGGAGTCATGGATGACCCAACAAGCACATAAAAAAATCAACTCTATCGAGCAAATGACCGTGGCATTCGAGGCAATGGAACTCGCTCTTGGCGAAAAGATTGACGCGACTTTTCCAATCGAAGTGGGTGGGTTTAATTCACTCATACCGATTTTAGTGGCCGCACAGAAAGGGATTCCGGTTGTTGACTGTGACGCAATGGGGCGTGCATTTCCTGAATCCCAGATGGTGACGTTCTTCCTAGATGGTCTGCCATCTGCTCCGAATACGTTAGCGGATGAAAAAGGCAACGTTGTCACCATTCATCCACTCGATGGGGTTTGGTCAGAGCGCTTCGCCCGCCCGATCACTGAACAGATGGGTGGTTCGGCACCAATGTGTTCTATGTTGATGGGATGGTTAGCATTGGCCCAGAAAGTGTTGGCCATCAACTAACCTCACAAGCACTGAGCTTTGGTGGTGAACAACTGACATTGACCGATATTGCATTATCGAAAAGAGTAATGACCTGGAAAGGGCAAGCAGAGCAGCGCCAAATCTCACTCGACCCAGCACTCATTGAGACTTGCTATAGAGATATGATCCAGCAGCTCGAAGAAGGCATCGACAAGATGAAAACCTCGGCACAGGATATTCCCGTTATCCTAGTCGGTGGTGGCAGCGCGATTTTACCTGATCACTTTCAGGGGGCGAGTGAAGTTATTCGGCCAGAACACTTTGAAGTGGCGAATGCGATAGGTGTCGCTTTGGGAGAAGTATCGGGCCAACTCGACAAGGTGATTGCTATCCCCACTCCTCAAAGGAAAGCAATTATCTCGGAGTTAGAAACAGAAGCAAAAATGCTTGCTATCAATGCAGGCGCCAGCCCAGACACTGTTGAAATGATTGAGAAAATTGAGGTTCCACTCAGCTATCTGCAAGGTGGTATGTGTCACATCAAGTATAAAGCCGCAGGCTCTCTGAAATAGTCCCCTAGAAAACAAGTGGATGGGACAAGCCGTTAGTTGTCCCATCCACTAAACTAGTTCTTTTAATTTTGACTAAATAACCTCTTAGGCACGTAGGGCACTAATAATCTGGCGATTTTTGGAAAGCTAGGGGTTACGATATAGACCACGGCGACAAAGGCGGTAGAAGCAAATAGATCTTCCGGCCGGTGCATACCTATCCATAAGCGGCTGTAACACACACCACCAGCCCATGTCATGAGTATTACTAGGCTTGCCCAGTGACGATGCTGCAAGAACAATCCACCGAAGAAAGCAACGCAGATGGCGACAAATATGGTGTGGCCTGATGGAAATGAGTAATCTTTTTCACCCTTCCAGTGCAACGTTCGCCAAGTGTTGACATGATGTGAGGCGTTTTCAATGACCTCATCACGTTGTGGTGCAGACAAGTGGTAAAAATCCTCGGCTGAATCGATAAGCTCGGCTTGCGCGAGATATTCAGTATAAGGACGTGGGCTTTCTGTGAGCTCTTTTAAGGCGGTTTTGCTGGCAAAACCGATAAGCAAAATCACTGCAAGTTGTAAGCCTTTGGCGAGAACCGCTTCTCGTGATAGGGGAAGTCTAAGCATCGCCACACCTAACACCGCTAATGTGATGAGAAAGCCTTTATGTCCTGCGGAATCTGTGAGTAATGTGATTAGCAGTCCAGACATTTCTCCAACTGATGCCGTAAGCGCAACCGTATCGTTAGCTAATGTGATAGCCACAAGCATCAAGCTCATCAATAAAACCACCAATAGCCCAGCTTTCTTGTTCTCTAACACAGCGACCCCCACTTAAGATCCAACTTTAAAGGCGCTGATGATACGTGACACCTAGTGAGAGGTGTATCAAATAAATGTCAAAATCGTTACCAAATATTTATGGCATTGCGCTAATGCAAAATCCACTCCTCGGTCTCCCTATTCCAGCATATAAAAACTTTGAAATTGGTAACGTTATCAGGAAATTATTTTTTGCATGTTCATTTTTTTCGACTCTACACTCAAAGTGAAGTTGTTAAGCCCACCAATAAAATGAGGAGAGCAATATGCGTATTTTATTACTTGTTCTAGGATTACTTGCTTTTACACCAACCTTGTCTGCGAACCCAAGCACTACGCCACCAGAAGTGCCTTGTTACAACGCGGATGGTTCTTTAATTGGTAGTAATGTTCCCATTGTTGATTGCAAAATTCATCATATGTAAGTGATATGCGTAAAATAAATAAAGCTGGTACCCCCTTGTACCAGCTTTGCTTTTTCAATGGAGAGCAATTAAATGACTAGTCCGCCAATTTCCAAGCACGGATATATTCAACTTCCATTGTTGTTGGCAGGCCTGTCTCGCCTTGTAAGTCAACAGGGTAGAACTGGTTACAATCCCAACGGGTAAACTGATCACCGCGCATACCCAATGACAGCGCAACGTTCATATCACGGTGCCAGTAAAGGTTCTTCTTATACCCCACCGGTTCTCCGTTTACATACCACGTAATATCCTCAGGCGTCACATTGACGGCGTAAATCGCAAATTCCTCACGTGGGTCAAAGTCCAACTTGTGTATATTTTGGTTAGTCTCTGCGAACGGTTTAGGACGCATCCACTTGGGTTTGCCATTTTCAACAATCACGTTGTGAAGGTTATGGTCGCTATGGAATACATCGTCAGACTCTTGCTGCAATTCCACCACATCAATTTCAGAATATTGAACATCTCCATCTTCTTTGAGCGTTCTATCAAATGCTGAATACAACCAGAATGCTGGTGATACGCCAGGGTGAAGATCTGCCCCTTTCATTTTGGCTTCATAATAACCATAGACACCCGTGGCTTTCGATTTCGCCATACCGGATTTGAAATACAATGGGAAGTCGTCCACTGGCTTTTTATTACAACCATCCCAGAACTTACGAGTATGTTCTTCATGTACGGCTGATAGCTTCAAAATACCATCTTCGACGACCGCATTTTTGTCATCCCAAGTCCAAACGCCAAATGACTCGGGTTTAAAATTCCATTTGTCCATATCACGAGTTGCAAACTCATCAGACAGTTCATCAATCAACACCCATGTTTCGCCGGCTTTAGCCGTATGAGGTTGAAAAATCTCCTCAGCAATAGCAGCGCTTGAAAGTACACATGAAGCCCCGATAAGAGCCAATGATAACTTATAGCTCACGCTTGTTTTATTTGTCATAGTTTATCCTTTATTAATTTACAGCAAATAAGTAACAAACCCAATGTAAAGCTAACACGAAAGAATACAGTATTAGCCACATTGAAATTAATTATGTTGATTTTTAAATGTATTAAATTAAATATCAGTACGCTCTGACACTCAGCACACCAATCTCTGAGTTTTTCACGACTAATGTATAGTCTCGTGGGTAATCAGTGCCATTTTCTTTGTAATAATTATATCTTGCATCCCAAGCAAAATTATCCTCACCTATTTCATTGGAGTCATAAAAAACAAGAATGTATTTTGCCAAACTAAACTGATTATCCATTTTAATATTAGTATAAAAGTAGTTTGCAATCTCACCATCACGCTCTACCCAGTTTGCGACTATCTGATCACTTACTGGCGTAAACTGAGCATCTGCAAGAACCACTATCGGTTTAAATACTCCATCATCATGTGAGTAGCTATAAATCTCAGCATTATAGGCTTTAGTAATATCGGGAAGCTCCACCACAAATACTTTTTTTACTTCCTCATCTCTTACCATATAAGGGACTGAGTTATCGAAAGTAAAGAATGCCGTCTGCTCAAACTCTAACTTCAACGGTTCAAATATTTGAACTTCATCATTATTATTGTTTCTCGTCATTCCGCGCCACATCTCAGACACATTCACACCTTTATAGCCTGGGACATCTTCAAGTTCAGGCTTCTCAACGTAAACATCGCGAGACACACAACCATAAATTAATGAAAGTGATATCAAACAGCTAATCTTATTTTTGTATGACATATTATTCATGGCAAAATCCTTTTAAGGTCAGCAACAATCTAGCATGTATCCCATTTGTTTTTTTGTGATCCATGCCTACTTAATACTTTTATTAAACGAACATCCCAATATATGGGAAAAGAAATTAAAACAATATCATTAACTTGAACACAAATAACAGACACCCCTATTATACATCCTGCAATCATATTTAAACGAACACATCAATCTTTCGTCATTGACTATCCATCGAGGTAACTCCAATGAATTTAATCCACAAATGACAAGGACTAAGTCATGCGAAAAATATTTACACTATCGTTGTTAGCATTAGCAACACTCCCCTACCAAGCGCTTGCAGATGACAACTTTAAACTAACGGGCTATGCGCGTTATGGTATGGGCTATACAGAAGATGACCCGTTATGGAATAACTCCATTATGAACGGTATAAACGTGATCAAAACGGCTGGTAGTTACTATGCGTTAACTGGTCACCTAGCAAACCAAGGTATGGGAATGGAGTTGGGCCTCCAAAAAAGCTGGGCGGTAAACGACTCAAGGTGGCGCGCACTATTTATGGTTACCGATAACTATAATGCGAGCCCATGGAAAACTGCGCAGATGTTTGCAGGCGGGTCAAATGTTATTGATGGTAACCCGACTGCCGAAGTTTGGGCGGGTCAGCGTTATGCCCAGCGTGTACAAATGCTACTGAATAACTACAAACCTCTTCTGAACGACGGTGTCGGTGGCGGTATCAAAAACTACGACGTCGGCTTTGGTAAATTAAGCGTCGAAGCTATTTCAGGTATAAGACAAAACGGCTATCCGAGTGATAGTAATGGCCGCTACGCATTAATGACCTCTCTTAAAGGTATAAAGATCGCTGACAACCAGACTCTAGACTTTTACGCCAACTATGGTTTTGGTGATGGACGTGAGCGAAACTGGGGAACTGTTGACGATGGCTCCGCATATCAACTCGGTGGGATGTATAACCTTAATAGGAAAGGAAGCTACACCAAATTTATGGTTCGATATGGTGACAAAGTCAAAGAAAATATTGTCCGTCATGCAGGACCTGCTGAAGACGGTGGCTCGCTAGGTGTTTTCCTATATGGCCATGAGAAGCTCACAGACAAGTTCGCTATGATGTATGCATTCAGTCATGAAAATAGTGACTTAACGACTAACTGGAGTGGTGATAAAGAGAAGTGGTACCAAGGCGTGTTAAGGGGTGGTTATTACTACAATAAACATCACAGTACTTGGCTAGAAACTGCATACGACACTGTCGATTTTGGAGAAAACACTAACTCATCATGGAAAGTAACATTATCACAAAACGTTTCCTTAGCTGACTATCTATTCGCTAGACCAATAGTCCACTTCTATGTGTCTTATGGCGGCCTTGATACCGAACTCGTGCGAAACTCAGGAGCTAAACAAGGTGTCAACGAAGCGGTTTCAGTAGGTACATATTTTGAAGTGTTCTTATAATATACCTTTCTGATACGTTATATCACCCCCGTTATTTCCACATCTAAAATAAGACAAATAAAAAGCAACCTCTCAAGTGGTTGCTTTTTTTATAAACAAACTCGGTAATATGACTGTCATAATGACCAATATATGGTATGCCATGTTTTATTCCATGTTCGATTTATAGCGACCGCCATAAATCTTCCCGCTTCCCACTAGGTGGGAATAGTAATCCACACAAAACCTGCGTGATCTGTGTCGACTATATTATCGAACCACTGTGCTAATTTAACTCTCGATGAAAAGATAGATTGCGTGTTCGAAATATAAACTAAAACAAATAACCATTTTGGATTAACAATTACCAGCAGTGGTTACAACACATATACACAAGGATTTGTTTACCATGAAACAAAATAAAAACCTCCTATTCTACATGGCCATTATCGTCTTGAGCGGATTCGTATTTGGCGTCGATGCTGGGATTATTTCTGGCACAGTAAAATTTATTAAAGCGGAGTTTGGTTTAACCGACCTTCAAATTGGTACAGTCGTGAGTGCACCAGCCTTCGGTGCCATCATCGCACTCTTGTTCAGCGGCAGTATTGTTGACAAGATTGGTCGCAAAAAAATGATGCTGGTTATCTCAGGCCTGTACTTGGTATCTGCGATTGCCTCTACGTTTGCCAACAGCTACGAAGTATTAGTCGTAGCACGTATGCTTGGCGGTATGGCATTCTGTTGTCTAAGTATCGCTTCTATGTATATTGGTGAACTAGCACCAAGTAAAATGCGCGGCAAATTTGTAGCCTCAAACCAAGTAATGATGGGTATTGGTTTCTTTGTCGCTTACCTAATCAACTACGGTTGTGTGTTAGTCGTTAATGAACAGTCTTTCCTATTCTCAACTGAGAATGTGTGGAGAACCATGTTCGCAACAGAAATTCCAATCGTAATTCTTTGGACATTTACTCTGTTCAAACTGCCTGAATCACCTCGTTGGTTGATGAAGAAAGGTTACAAAGAAGAAGCAGTTGCTGTTATCACTAAAGTAACTCCAGAAAAAGAAGTCAGCGGTGTTGTTCAAGAAATCCTAGAGAACTTGTCAAAAACAGATCACAGCATCCCGCTGAGCTCTCAACTGAAGATTCTTTTCTCGCCAC
Source organism: Vibrio agarivorans (assembly GCF_030409635.1). Classification (NCBI taxonomy): domain Bacteria; kingdom Pseudomonadati; phylum Pseudomonadota; class Gammaproteobacteria; order Vibrionales; family Vibrionaceae; genus Vibrio; species Vibrio agarivorans. Next base: position 1,127,156 of record NZ_JAUFQF010000001.1, read on the forward strand.
GTATGAAAACTATTTTGACGATTGGTATCGGTCTCGCTTTAGTTCAATCATTCAGCGGTATGGGGGCGGTTTCTTACTACTCTCCAATGATCTTTGAGCAAGTCGGCCTAGGTGAAAATAATGCTTTCTTCCAGACAACGCTTCTTGGTCTGATTAGTATTGTATTTGCACTAATTGCAATGAAACTCGTAGATAAAACCGGACGACGCACTCTACTTCTGATCGGTCTTCTTACTATCGCACTTAGCCACCTGACAATTTGGTATGGCTTTAGTAGTGCAAAATATGAAATCTCTGCAGAGAAAGTCGTTGCTCTAGAGCAAAAAGTCGACACCACACCACTACAAACACTAGTAGGCAACACTTACGAATCTGACCGCGAGTTTAAGAACGCTATTCGTCCACTATATTCTGAGCATGAGATGGCTCTTAATGAAGGTGCGTTTATCAATGCTTTCATCAAACTTAACCCATGGATGATTGTTACAGCAATATTCGTCTTTAAGGCGGCGTTCTTCTTCTCAATCGGTCCGATGATGTGGGTGGTGTTCTCTGAGATCACTCCAAACCTAGTGCGCTCAGTCGCTATCCCATGCTTTGGCTTAATCGCCAGTTTGGCGGCCTTCTTCGTACAACGTTTCTTCCCATGGCAGCTAACCACATTTGGCGCAGCAAATACATTCCTAAGCTACGCAATTTGCAGCTCTATCGGTATCTTACTCGTGATGTTCATTCTTCCTGAGACGAAGAACAAATCGATTGAAGAAATTGAGGAAATCTTAGTCGACGGTGACCTGTCTGACCTATCTCCAGCTCCGGTTGAAGCTCAAGCTAAGTAATCAATATAAGGCCCACATCGAGTGGGCCCTCTTTTCTATTTGGGAACACTTATGAAAAAAAACATTATTATTCTACATACCGACCAACAACGCTTCGACAGCCTTGGTTGCAACGGTAATGATCATGCACAAACCACAAATATTGACCAACTCGCTTCAGAAGGCTGTAACTTTTCGCGTCATATCTCAACCAACGCAGCTTGCATGCCTTCAAGAGCAAGTTTGATGACCGGGCTGTATGTCCCTGGTCATGGTGTTTCCTCAAACGGAATCCCACTATGGCGTCGTGATAACGGCTGTGAAGACAAGAATAACGTCATTAGTCAGCGTCTATTTGGTGTTGATGTGATGGACAAAATTCCAACTATCGCAGATATGCTTTCTGAAAATGGTTATAACACTGCTCTTTTCGGTAAGCTACACCTTGAACCTATGCTGGCAGACCGCTCGTATGACTTTTACGACTCGTATGCAAGATGGGAAGAAGAAGAGACTGAATTTGATGAAGCGCCCTACTACGGCTTCGCGAAAAAGAAACTGATCCTTGGGCATGGCGAAGCCCCTTGTGGGTACAACCGTGGTCACTATGGTCGCTGGTTACACAAGAACTTCCCACAGTACTTAGATAAGGTGTTCCCGGGGGCCGATATCAACACCAAAGAAGGCTCAATCGCTGACGACATCTATGCATCTAAGTTACCAGAAGAGCTGCACAATACCATGTGGTTAGCCGATGAAGTTTGCCAACACCTAGAGCAGCAGCAACAGAGTGACAGCGACAAGCCCAACTTTATCTTTGTTGGCTACCCAGACCCGCATCACCCATTTACGCCACCAGAATCGATTGCGGCAGAGTTCCACGATATTCCTCTCCCAGAATTTACACGGAAAGAGGATTTAGTGGGCAAAAAGCCGGATGCGGTCGAACAAACGATGCAGAACTTTAGTGCGAGTAAAGAAGACCTTGCCAAAGCGTATCGTTACACAGCCGCTTCAGTAAAACTTATCGATAAATCTGTGGGCAAAATCATCGAGAAAACCAAAGAGCTTGGTATCTATGATGACACCATTATCGTGTTTACATCTGACCACGGAGATTTCTTAGGCGACCTCGATATGATCTGTAAATACGATGTTGCGTTCAACAACCTGCTGCATTTACCGTTTGTTCTCAAGCCAGCCAAAGGAATGAGTGTGCCAAGCGACTGTTCGACTCCTATGAGTAACGCTGATGTTGTCCCTACCCTGCTCTCTTTAGTAGGAGTCGAGGTACCAACATTTGTCCAAGGTGTTGATATATTCAGTGAGGCTGCACAGGATAATACACCTATGGTCACGTGTTACACCGCGAGAGAACAAAATCGTAATATCTCACTGTTTGATCATCATTTCAGATACACCTATTACCTCGATACTGGTGAAGAAGAACTTTATGATCACAGAGAGGACATTAAGGAAACGGTTAATCTTGCTGTTAGCACTGACCCTATTATCCGCTCAATTTGTGATTCATTTAAAGGGCGACTGTTCCAAAAACATATCGAATGTGATCTGGGTATATTTAATCACTATGCTTTATGGTAATTAATTAGAGTTAGTTAAGAAAGCGAGCTTAATTGCTCGCTTTTTTGCATATACAACAATAATAAACATTAATTCTATCCCACATGTCGGGATGATTAATTAAGCACTCCATGTAAGGATATAGATCACAATATAAAATAATAGAGGTGTTAAAATTTAATCATAGCTCGAACGAAGGCAATTAACTAACCTGCTTGCTTTGATTATTTGTCTCACAGAACTATTTATCAACTTCATTTTTATAATTCATTAAAATAGAAACATAAGGATATATATATGGCTTTAAACTTGTCTAATAAACGGAACTTGGTCCCCTTATTAATGGGCGCTTCATGTCTGTTCGTTGGTAATGTATTTGCAGCAGATGTTCTTCCACATACTGCAAAGCCAGGCGAGAAATGGGTTCTTCAAGATGACCGTTCAGATGAATTCGAGTTTGAAGATACTCGTAAATGGGATTTCCAACCAAACCCATTCCAAATTTGGACTTGGGAAAAAGACAACGCAATTGTCGAGGATGGTAAACTTAAACTCACTGCTTCTTATGAAAAGCACAATCGTAAGTTCGAAGATGGCTGTAATGAGAAAACAATCTATGATTTCCCTCTGTTCTTCAAATCTGGGATGGTGAAATCAAAAGCGTCTGGCGTCTATGGTTACTACGAAGCGAAAATCAAAGGTACAGACTTACACCCTGGCGTCTCTCCTGCATTCTGGATCTACAGTAATATCGATACTGCGCTTAAGAAAGAAGGTGATATTCAATACGCTGAGATCGACGTTGTCGAGCTGCTTCAAGACGAAGAAGATCCAACGCACAGTGACCATAACCTGCACAACATCATTGTCAAAGATGGTAAACCGCAATGGGTGCGCCCTAAGCCAAACCCAGAGACGCACCAAAACTTGCATAACCTAGGTTTTGATCCACGTAAAGAGTTTGCTATTTACGCTGTTAATGTCACGCCTGAAGATATTACATGGTATGTGAATGGCGAAGAGGTAGGTCACAAGAAGAACCTATATTGGCATAAAGAGATGAACGTTGCTCTGTCATTAGGTATGCGTGGCAAAAAGTTCACTCGTTGGGATTGTAACCAATTCTACCCTGTTGATGTAGCAGAGGCTGATAGCGGTTTACCGACAACAATGGAAGTTGAATACGTTCGCGTATGGAACAAAGAAGAATAATATAACTTCTCGACTTAACGTTTCATTCCTTTCTTTCGTAATTATTTAGCATTTTAGCTATATTTGGAGTTAGTTTTGGCATTACTGCATTGGGGGCAGAAATGCTGAGCCTAGCTCTTTTTTTATTTATACCTCGCAGACAAAAACACTCAAAATCATATAGTAATCCCACCCTTCGGAATATTTAATTGAGCAGCAACATCTTCAACGATGATCACATTATTCTCTTATTCTCACCCTATTATTATTCGGTGAACATACACAATCCATTTACAATTAACAAAACGAGAATACAGAATATGAAATTACGTTACCTCTTGCTGTCTACTCTTGCTGTGGCAATATCTAGCGCTCATGCTAGTCCCGTTCGTCCAACCGGCTTCCATCCTGGCGAAGTGCGTTGGCAAGAACTAGGAGACAAAAGCGATGACTTTACATCAGGATCACTTAACCCTGCAAAGTGGGTCAGCGCACCTGCAAGCCTTAATGTAGGGGCATGGACATTTGACCCTGCGAATGCCTATGTCCAAGATGGCAACCTAGTTATCGAAACGACTCAAGACACACATATTCGTCGTTTTGCTGACAGTTGTTGGGATGGAGTAGCGGGTGGCCCACCTCAGTTTGTAGACCGAGAGTTTTACTACAAATCTGGAGCAGTTCATTCGATTGCAAAAGGCGTTTATGGTTTCTATGAGGCAAAAATTAAAGGTGTCGAAATATTTCCCGGCCTAAGCCCTGCCTTTTGGCTTTACAGTGATGACCATCCTTACGACGACCGCAATGACCCAACCAAACAATATGTAGATTACAGTGAAATTGATATTGTTGAGTTGCAACAAGCCGATTGGCGAAGCCCTACGGATTACGATGACCAATATGATATGGACCATAATCTTCATGCTCGTGTAGAAGAAAACGGTCAGATCGTTTGGAAACGACCAAAGCCAAACCCAGAAGCCCAGCTTCTGCATTATCGAGCACCTTTTGATCCACGTTTAGATTTCCATACCTATGCTGTAGAAAACCGCCCGGATCGCATTACATGGTATGTTGATGGTGTCGAAGTGGGCTCAAAACCAAATAAGTGGTGGCACCGACCAATGCGCGTCACCTTCTCTCAAGGTCTACGTCGCCATCTCATTAAATACAACCCTGACTGCCAACGAGCCGACCCTAATCCAGACAACATCATCTCAGAGGGGTTTCCTGAGAAAGCTCGCATGAAAGTCAATTATGTCAAAACATGGAAAGCCCAACCCTCTGTTTGGATAGAAGATCAAGATCGCTACACTGGAACTGCGTTCCCTAACACTCAACCAATGAATGTGAGTGTTAACTATCACGGTGGCAGCGACTACTTCGTTGATTCAGGTAATTACGATGGCATAACCCTTAACTTGATAGAAAAGAATGCCTCTGGTTTAGTACAAGTAGTTCGAAGCTCTAACGACCCTAGTACAACATCTGATGCAAACAAATATGCCGGTAAAACCACCTTGAGTCTCAACCTTTCTGGAGTGAAGCCGAGTGACCAACTTCCAAACGGCCACTACTATGCTCTAGCGCCCGTCTTTAGTTCCTCAAATGGTAACCCCATCTACGCTCAAAGCCCAATTGAGCCAATACAAATCACGGGGAATGGAGATGGTAATGATGTGCCGGTGACTGGTGTTGAACTAACACCAAAAACAACATCAGTAAAAGTAAATGAAACCGTCAAGTTAACAAGTACTATTACACCCTATAACGCCAGTGACAAAGGCGTCTATTACTACTCTGATGATTCAGACATTGCTTCGATAAATAATTCAGGCATCGTCACAGGCAAGAAAAAAGGGTCGACTTATGTCACGGTGACCACTAATGATGGTGCATACACCAGCCAAAGTGCTATCACGGTCACCGAAACCAGTGGTGGTTGGACACCTGTGACGGGTGTAGAAGTAACACCCTCAAACCTAAGCCTTACACTAGGACAAAAGAAACTGCTTAATATTTCAGTGATACCAAGCCACGCAAGTAATCAAAGCGTAACGTTCCAATCTAGCAACCCTACCGTTGCGATTGTCAACGCGCAAGGTCAAGTTACAGCAAAAGGAAAAGGCACAGCGACAATAACAGTCAAAACCAAAAATGGGGGCTTCACTAAAACGGTTAATGTCACCGTAAAATAGTTATCAATTAGTTTAAGCGCATGGCAATTAGCTGTGCGCTTAATACCTACCCAAGATCAATTTAGCGCCAATCCTCGATTCACACCAATACCAAGCCATAAAAGGAACAACACAAACAATGCCAGACAGTAAACCACTCAACACCCCCAAAGAAAACGCTCCTCTCGACTATCGCTTCTCTCTTGCCAATGAACGTACATACCTAGCCTGGGTGAGAACGGCTTTGGCATTAGTCGCAGCGGCTATTGGTATTGACCAGCTCACCCCTGACCTTGCAGAGCCTGCTGTTCGAATCGCGCTATCAACATGCTTATGCCTGCTTGCCGGCACCATTGCCGTATATTCCTACTTAAGATGGCAAAACAATGAAAATGCGATGATAAATCAAGTGCCATTAGTTCGGAATAAACTCAACATTATTATCAGCGTAGTGTTACTTACGCTCATATTCACCATTATTACCTTGATCCTGTATTGACCCCTTCCTATTTAGCAAGCGCTCAGTTAATGGCATCACCACGCAGTCCAAGGTCGCATAGATACATCAAAGATACATGCTAAATAATCAGCAAACTCTATCGCTCAAAGCGCTTGTCGTCTCTCACTTGGCCACTACTAATTGTGGCCAAGGCACCATTTTTCAATTCTCTTTAGAGGCAGAGCACTGTATGACAGGCAATAAAAAAGGACCTGAGTAAATCAGGTCCTAAACGAGTTGCCAGTATGAAGCATGAAAATAACCGGCTACCTTGGGAGGGTGTTCTTTAGCCTCTTGGGAACCAAATACTCATATCTTGCTCCTCTCTATTCGCCCAAGCAAAGTAAGGGATAAGTCGAACATTTACCTTCTTGTGCAGGTCTGGCGTAACTTTAAAGTATAAGGTGTCTTGCGTTGGACGTACATCCATTTGGGTCGTCAAACCTATCATATCGTAGGGGAGATCTTTGATGGTTTGCTCTTCAAATTTTGCGTCAATCGGCATAACGAGGTCATCAATTGTGTATTGTTCACTGTCTATGTCTGAACCTTCTAAGCAGTACACAACAGGACCACGCTTAACCGCCACCATGCCATTACTCTGCTCGAGCATAGGATTCGCACCATACAGCTCGACTTTCATTGGTAGCACGATATCAATTTGCTCACCTGATTTGACAGTTTGCTTCTTCATGCCTGAATTCGTCGCCACGCCATTAACGGTTGCACTATCACACCAAGCCGGGATTCGGTAAGTAAGCTCAAAGCCATCTGCTGGGGCATCCAAAACCTTAATTGTGACAGACTCTGTCCAAGGATAATTGGTGTCTATAGCCACTTTAACTGTATCACCGCTTGTAAGCTCAGTTTCGATTTCACTGCCTGCAAACAAGTTAATCGCTATTCCCTGCTCATTTTTAGAGTAGATAAATTTTGGCATCCCCGTGTATGTGCGAAGCAGTTGAGGAGGACAACACCAACAGTCAAACGTGAAGAAACGTTGGTTAGGCACATGAGAAAACTGCTCAAACGTTGGCTCAATGTGGTGATCTCGACGATGTGCACCTGGGTTTGCATAAAAATAACGTTTCATGTCTAAGCTAGAGCCAGAAATGCCAGAGTTGAACATGATCGTTTCGAACCAATCACCAAACTCCGCTTCACCTGTTACATTAAGCATGCGTTTCGCCCACATTGCGCCCGCGATATTGGCACACGTTTCGTTGTATGCAACACGGTGTGGCAGGTTATATTCTGAAGTAAATGCTTCGTATACGCGGTCACCTCGGTCAGAGATACCTACGTACTGAGGGCCCAATGCACCAGTGATATAGATACGACGCTTAACGAGATCTTTCCAGATGCGTGTGACTGAATTCAATAGCGCAGGCTCTTCAGTGTGGGAGTAAACATCCGTTGCACCCGCATACAGATACGCGCCAGTTACCGCGTGACCAACAGCCTGAGTTTCTTCTCTCAACGGTGTTCTGTTTTGCGAGCAGTCTTTACCAGAGTGCGTTTCACTCGCGGCTTCTAACTTTCTACCACGCATCGATACAAATATATCTGCCAGCTCTAGGTAGCGATCATTGCCCGTTGTTCTATAAAGATCGACTAGACCCATGATTTGGCTTGGGTTAAAGCCAAAGTTTGCTAACTCATAAGGCTGTGGAGAGAATAAGTCCCATAGATAGTCTGCATTTTTGATGGCCACTTTCAGCAAACGGTCATCCCCCGTTGCTTCAAAGTGAACACAACCTAATGTATGCAAATGTCCCATGTTGTAGAGTTCGTGAACTTCAATGTCCACCCAACGCTCCACATCGGTGAGAAGTGTTTGCGTACCGATGTATCCGTCTTCTTCTAGGCTCGCTTCAATCCATGGGATGTATTTATTAATGACATCTAAGATACGATCATCTTTGGTCGTTGCATATTGGTTACAACAGCCTTCAAGGAATTTGTAACAGTCACCATCTGACCAATAATTGTCATGAAACTTGCCGTCGACTTCTCCAGCAGCGATACCGAAGTTCAATAGACGTGCAGCATTGGTTTCATTGAGTAAAGCGGCTTCGAGGTTGTAGATGATTTCCATGTAGTTTTCGACACGATTTGCCCAAAACCCGCTCGTGAGTTTAGCCTCACCTGTTTTTATGTTAGAAAACATGCTTAATCCTTCAATGTTTTTATTTGGAACGAACTGAATCTCTCACTGAGTTACACGAAACCTAATTACTAGATTGAACCTATAATAATTAGCCCCTACAACTTTAACCAAAATATAAAACCAACATCGATAGCTATTTCTTTCGACGATTATGTGAAGATAAGTAACACTCACATCATTATTCTGTGCTAAGGCTAGAAACTCAAGTGTAAATACATATCAAACAGTAATTTAACAAACCACCCAACAATTAAACTTTTACTTAAATGGGTTACTACTCGTTGATTAGTTTTCATTTTTACCATTAACCGATTAATATTCCGTGAACCAAGTCACACCAAATATTAATCGGTAAAACTGTCCCGTATTATGGAATTGTTTTCTCACATATATGTAAAACGCTGCACTGCCTCTATGCTTTAGTTCACTACCGCTAACCTACAAATACAAACATGACCAAGCTAATGCTGATCACCGCTAAGGTAATTGCATAGATCGCTCGTGTCGTTAGCCTTTTCAGTACCCATGCAGACAAAGGTACACCAACGAATGAACCAACAACAAACCAAATCGCAGTCGCACTATCCGCTTGTCCGCCTTTCGCATAGCCGATCGCGGCTGTCGCGGATAAGAAGAGCGCAAGGACAACGGATGAACCGATAGATTTTTTGATATCTAGTTTAAGAACATTGTTCAACACGGGTAGCAGCAGTACACCCCCACCGACCCCTGTAGAACCGAGTACCGAGCCACAAAACATGCCAGACAATACCGCTTTACCAGGTTTGACTGAATGATGACTTTCTACCATAGCACTCGCCCCAGTTTTCTTGGCACCATAAACAACTGACATCAGTGACCCTACCATCACCACTATTACTAACGTTGAGATGAGGGATTGTGTTATCTCTGCATAAGTTGGGTGTTGATTAAAATGCACAACTATTTGCGTCACTAACACCGTAATAGGCACGGCTCCGATAAATAATAGCCCCACTTGACGCCATGAAACGTTGCTTGCCTTAACATGAACAATCGACGCATTAATTTTTACCATGGCAGAAATTAAGCTTGCCGTGCCCACCGCCAAGACGGTCGACATGCCGCAAAAGAGTTGCAGCATAGGTATTAGTAATACCCCTCCTCCTACCCCTGTTAAACCTAAACAAAAACCAAAAATCCCACCTAGTAGGATTTTTAATAAAATGAATTCCGTTAGAACTAACTCGGCCATTATATTGGACATTATATCTACCTTTAATTACGCAATATTGTAAACGTTACCATGGGTAGATAGTAATACTGAACTCAGTTCAAATTTTATAGCTCAGACCATATTCAAAGTGAAATAGTGACGATAGTATTTAATACTCAATTGAGATGTGCTTTATGATAAATATAAAAGATAACAATCAACACTCATTGACCTTTGGTCGGTACGACAAAAGAGAGGCGATCTATCAGAGCGGAACACCATCAAGTGGTGTCTATTATGTCGACACCGGATTGGTTGGCCTTTATCAAGTATCAGAGACAGGTAAAGAATCTCTTTTACGTATCTATGGGCCTGGCTCCTACTTCGGTTATCGCTCTCTGTTTACCAACCAAAACTACCCTGCAACGGCAAGGGCTATGCTCAAAAGCACGGTGGTTCATACACCAGTCAATAACTTTAAAGAACTTGATAGGCACTCGAGTGAACTTGCAAGCAGACTGATGAAAGAGGTGTGTTATGAACTCGGTGAAGCCGAAAAGCGCTTAATGCAATTTACTGCCTTCAGTGCTAAGAAGCGAATACTCGATTCCATCTTGTACGTCTTCGACCTCTACCCCAACTACCCATGGACATATCGTGAGATCAGTGAATACAGTGGCACCGACATCAGCACCGTCATTCGATACTGTAAGAAACTGAAAGAGCTCGGTTATCTCATAAAGGACAGCAGAAAACCTGTGCCGGTTGATCTACCCCAGCTTGAACATTACAAAGAGAGTTTGCTGCAAAACTCGCTGTCATCAGATTAGAGTAATGTCGATTCACCCACATTCATTATTATCAAATTCGACAAATAGGATACCTATGGTTCAAGTCAATCAATGTCACGTTATGGCCAAACCTTCCGGCTCAGTCTGCAACATAGACTGTGAGTACTGTTTTTATCTGGAAAAAGAGCAGCTTTACCCAGAGAGACAAGCGAATTGGCGTATGTCTGACGATACATTAGAACGATTCATCCAACAGTATATTGAAGCGCAAAGCGGGCCTACCGTTGAGTTCGCATGGCAAGGTGGCGAACCGACTCTCCTTGGATTAGATTTTTACCAACGTGTGGTTGAACTTTGCGCCCAACATGCTCAAGGAAAACAGATTTATCACTCCTTTCAAACCAATGGCCTGTTGATTGACGACAAATGGTGTGAGTTTTTCAAGCATCATAATATTTTGGTCGGTATCTCTATCGATGGTCCACAGCATCTTCACGATCAATACCGCGTCACACGCAGCAAAAAAGGCACACACGCAAAAGTGATGCAGGCGATCGAGCTGCTTAAGAAGCATCGCATTGAGTTCAACACCCTTACGGTTGTCAGTTCTGGTAATGCAAATTCACCGCTAGAAGTCTATGAGTTTCTCAAATCTATAGGCTCCAAATACATCCAATTTATTCCACTGGTCGAACGCCTGTCTACTGACGACAATCAATGGCGGTTAGATCTCGCCTCACCAAATGATCACTCAAAAACGGTCACTTCATGGTCGGTATCCCCGCGAGCTTATGGCGATTTTCTTGTGACTATTTTTAAAGATTGGATAACCAAAGATGTCGGATCGACGTTTGTTCAAACATTCGACTCGACGCTTGCAAGCTGGCTCAATCAGCCAGCGGGTATCTGCACATTTGCTGCAGAGTGTGGCCACTCCTTTGCCTTAGAGTCCAACGGAGACCTTTATCAATGTGACCACTACGTCTACCCTGAATACAAACTTGGCAATATTCATCAGACAACCATCGAAATCATGAATAACAGTCCAAAAGCGGTTCAATTCAGTCGTGCGAAATCTTCCTCTCTAAATAGCAAGTGTAATGCATGTCGCTTCAAATTTGCGTGTCATGGTGGATGCCCGAAGCATCGCTTTATCACAACAAATACTGGTCAACACCACAACTATTTGTGCGAGGGTTACTTTGAGTTTTTCAAGCAGTCAGAGAAAGCGATGATGATCATGGCGAGGCTACTAGAGCATCGCCGTCCTGCTACCGAAATTATGACGCTGTCAGAAGAAGTTGACTTATTTACTGAATAAAAGTTTTAACAGAAGGCAGATTCCACAATATGGGAAAAGTGTAACGAAATATATTAACTCTGCCGTTATCACAATTCTTTGGTTACGTTTCCACTAACATATTGAGCATTCACGTAGTTATAGATTAAATCTATTCGCTTGCTTGATGTAACTGTCACCCTATAGGAAATCAAAATGAATAATAATAGTGGGAATCAATCACTCAACAAAGCCATCGACGTTGTCGATGCTGTGTCTGAAGGGCACCGACAACTCAAGGCTATCTGTGAGGCAACCTCTCTACCCAAGTCAACGGTGCATCGTATTCTTCAAGGCCTTATCGACGCTCGCTATATCCGTGAAGTCAAAGGAATCGGTCTTGTACTTGGCACCAAAATGATTCAGCTCGGCAATAAAGCACAAAAAGACATGCCTCTCAAAGAGATTGCTCACCCTATTCTGTCAGAGTTGGCTGAACAAACGATGGATACTGTTCATCTTGGCATTAAAGATGAGGATCACATTTTTTATTTAGACAAGATCTCAGGTCAACGCCCAATAGAGCTTCGATCACGCATTGGCGATAGATTGCCTCTCGCCTCAACAGGAATTGGCAAATCGTTAATGATTGATATGCCACAAATGGAGTGGCAAAGGCTGATAAAAAAGAATGACAATATTGACTTACCAAGCATGCTCAAACGAATGTCAGCCTATTCTAAGCGTGATTACAGCTATGATTTAGAAGATAATGAAGAGTTAGTTCGCTGTGTCGCAGTGCCGATAAGAAATAAGTATGGCAATATTATTGCGGCGATGTCCGTTACCAGTATAAAGCCTTATATGCCAGACCAAAGAATGGAGCAACTTATTCCGGTACTAACCAGATACAGCAGAATGATTACCGACAGATTAAATTAACCCCTCCTCGTTCAAGTATAAATCGCGTGGCTTAATTATATATTTAGGCCACCTATTTCCAAAATACCCCTTCATACTATCAATTATCATCACTTACGTTTATAACAGTTTATATACGTTAAATCGATAATGTAATTTTCAAATCCATATCCACCAACGATAGATTAATTGCCAAGAAAAAATAAAGCTTTGGCGACATCCATTTATATTGAGCACAAGAAAAGGACCCATTGATATTAGGTCCTTTTCTATTAACCACTACTTTATTGCATACTGTGTGAAGGCGATGATTAGGCCAAGCTTGTGTACGTTTCTACAAACTGCTTCGCGTTACTTTTTATTTGTTCTAAGGTCATTTGAGGTTTGTATAACGCTGATCCCAAGCCAAAACCACTTACACCGGCTTCTATCCAGGGCTGCATCGACTCAGCGGTTGGGCTTATCCCACCGACAGGCAAACATATCGTCTCTTCCGGCAACACAGATTTCAGTGCCTTATATCCATCTAAACCGATAACATCAGCAGGGAATAACTTGATGCCTGTTGCACCATGATTTAAAGCACTGAACGCCTCTGAAGGCGTAATCACACCAGGGAAGACACAACAATCGTGAATTCTCGCCAAGTCAATAACTTCCGGATTCACATTGGGCGTCACGATGAGCTTTGCACCAGTTTCTAATACGGCTTGGGCATCTTTAACATTAGTCACTGTGCCCGCACCGACAAGTGCTCTATCGGCCATGTTATCTACCAGAATTTGGATACTCTCCAACGCATTCGGGCTGTTTAGAGGCACTTCAATAATGGTAAACCCTTGCTCGAGAAGTGCTTCTGCGACATCAAGTACATCACTCGGCTCTACACCACGAATAATCGCCACCAGTGGTACTTGATGATCTTTATGAAAGGACGTCCATTTCTTCATGTTGTTGCTCCATTTGTAACTGCTTCATTCCCGCAATAAAACACTCTTCTCCATCTAATACTTGAGAGATAAATCCCAACGCATTCAGAGCCATTTCGTATTTTTTGCTCAACTGATAACTACCAATTAGATTCAACGGCTCTTTACGGCAATTGATGTGCCCAATGATTGATTTCACCTCATGACCAATCAATAGCCCTGATAGATAGTCCAAAACATCATCATTGTTGAGTTGTTTAAACAAGCGATGTGTCCGCACCAAGAACAGTTGATTGGTTAGACTTTCAACGTTGCTCTCTTCAACCCCTTTCAAAAACGCAACAGAATCAAACTGTGCTTTACTGGGGCCTAAGTCTTTTCCAAGAATGGTATGTTTAGAGAGTACTGAAAACATCTCACCAGTCATGTATGTAGAAAAACTTTGAATAACACCATCGGTGACATTAGCGTATTTACTGTGTGTTCCTGGCAGTACAGCATGAAAATTGACTTTACCCAAGAGCGCTTTAGCACCTATAAGCTGAACTTCCTCACCTCGCATAACATCAAACTGGCTTTGTTCATTTTTGTGTTTTATACCTGGATAAATGGTCGCCTTTGCGCCCCACTCAAGCTCAAACGAAAACGCTTTTTCTGTAATACCCTCAAAACTTGCTGGTGTCTTAACATAAGGCACATCATGCCACCCCTGCTGTGAACCAACCATCCCTGCCATCACAATAGGTAGTCGTTGATAATCAGTAATCCATTCGCTTAACACTTGCTTAAGCGCTTCAGAAAACTGTCCATTTTCAATAGAAAGTAAACCTATATGTTTTTCAATTCTCTCAATCTCTCGACCATCTTCGGTCATAGCAAAAGCACGGAAATTGGTGGTGCCCCAATCAATAATTAACCATGCGGCCTCATTAAGCACATCTCCCATAATTTATCTCTCTTTAAACTTAATTTACTTTAAATTTGTCAATCACTTCGGTATTCACGTCCACACCGATACCCGGCTTATCAGAGATAGAGACTTTTCCGTTTGAATAGTGAATACCATCAAAAATCAAATCAGTTCTAAATGGATGCGACGACTGGTCGAACTCGAGCATAGGTTCAATCGGATTGAGTGAAAGCGGCGTTGCAGGTATTGAGGCAAGGAATTGCAGTGACGCTGCAATTCCAATTCCTGATCCCCATACATGAGGTATCAGAGTGGTATTCGTCGCCTGAGCCATTGCGGCGATTTTCTTACACTCTGTAATACCACCAGAGGAGCATAAATCAGGCTGAATGATGTCTAAGGCACTTTGCTCGAGCCAAGGACGATAGCCATGTTTACCAAAAATTTGCTCGCCTGCGGCAATGTTAGTTTTTGATAGATTCTTAATCTGTTTATAACCAACAATATCTTCAGGGGCGAGCAACTCTTCTAGGAAGTAAGGATTACAATCTTCGGTCTCTTTAATGATTGTTCTCGCAGCGCCCAAATTATATGCCGCATTCGCATCCGCCATGATTTTTATGTCGTCACCAACAGCCTCTCGCACCTGATGAATCAGCTCAATATCACTGTTAACACCAAAACCAATCTTGAGTTTTAGCGCTTTGAGCCCTTTGGCAACATAACCTTGCGCTTCAGAAATTAAATCTTGAGGATAGTTTGCACCTTCTATGCGGTAGAAGCCTGTTGCATAAGGCGTCACCTCTTTTCTAAAGGCGCCACCAATAAGCTTATGGATAGGCTGCTTAACGGCTCGACCTATCGCATCCCACAATGCGATATCAACACCACTGATCGCATTCACTGCAGCGCCAGCTTGGCCATAAGGTCGAGTACGGTTGTACATTTCTTCCCATAGTACTTCGACATCGAACGCATCACGTCCAATCAGCATTGGTTTGAACACATGCTCTATAAATGAAGCTGCAATGTGTGGTGACTGAAGTCCATGACACAAGCTTTCCCCCCAGCCAGTGACACCATCTTCAGTCACCACTTCCACTATCAGAGAGCTGCGCGCATTAACCCAACCTTGAGAAAAATAAAATGGCGTCTCTAGGGGTACTGATATGGCGTGCGGAATAACATTCGTGATTTTCATACAAACTCTCTTATTTATAACGTCTTCTAATAAACTGGACCAGTCATTAATAACGACTACATTTAAATGTCGGAAATCAATATTTTAATTGATTGTTACTTTAATTAAGATAAATTCACTTATTGCCATTGTTCTTCCAATCCCAACGGTCTAAGCCACTGGTCTCTCGGGACATTTTTATCGTCTTCGATTTGCTTATACATTAATGTGATCCAGGCGACATTTCCATCTGAGTGAAACGAGTTCCCATAATCTGGGATAAACCATTCCAGCTCTACTATTAATCTAATTCTCTATGTTAATTTAACCATAAGTAATCTGTTCCAGGCTCATGATTTATTTTTGTAGCGTGGTGGTCATGTCAAGGTATGAAGAAGTAGGAACGCATCAAGATGTATATAGACGGAAAATTAATCGAAAATAACTGTAAGTACTCGGCAATCAACCCTGCCACTGACGAAGTCATTCGTGAAATATCGGTTGCTAACCAAGAGACTGCACAACAAGCGCTTGAATCAGCAAAAAATGCGGAGAAAACGTGGGGTAAGACAACGATAGCGGAACGAGTTGAGTGGATGAAACGGTTGCGAAGTGCACTGATTGAGAATCAAAAAGCGCTACGTATGGCTGTTCATCAAGAAACAGGCAAAAGCTGGGCGTGCACCGAAGAAGATTTCCAATCATTAATCGACAGTTTAGAGTTTTACGCTGACGAAATTAAGCGCTATACCCCGCCAACCATTGTTGATACGAAGGGCGAGTTCAAACATCAGCTTCGTCACATGCCTATCGGTGTGGTTGTCGCTTACCTCTCTTGGAACTTCCCATTACTCAACCTTGGCTTTAAATTGGGACCGGCTATGGCCGCAGGATGTCCAATCATTTTAAAGCCGAGTATCAAAGCCCCACTCTCAGCCTATCTAGTTGGGAAAATTTGTCATGATATTGGTCTTCCTAAAGGCGCGGTGAGCGTATTTGCCGGCAATGATCGTGAAGTGGGTAACTATCTTTCCTCTTCAACCATCCCGCAGATGCTTACGTTGATTGGTTCCATCTCTACTGGCGTTAAAGTGATGCAAGCGGGAGCAACTTCCATCAAGCGATATTCTATGGAGTTGGGTGGCAACACACCATTCATCGTTTTAGAAGATGCTGACCTTGATCTAGCTGCCGACATTCTGTGTGGATTGAAATACAACAACAGTGGACAAATCTGTGTGGCACCAAACCGAGTCATGGTGGCTAAGTCGGTTCAACAAGCCTTCCTAGAAAAAGTGACTGAGCGTGCTGACCGTGTTGCTGTAGGGTATGACATCGAATCTGATTTCGTGATGGGTCCCGTAATTGACAAGTGGGAACGCGACCGTATCCATAAACTGGTAGAGTCAGCATTGTCTGCTGGAGCAACACTCGTACGAGGTGGTCAATTTGACAGAGATGAAGTCGGCGCTTTCTACCCTCCTACGGTGATTACTGATGTCACTCCTGAGATGGATATCTATCAAGAAGAGATTTTCGGCCCCGTTATTAGCATCATGACGATTGAAGATCATCAAGACGTCATCGCAATGGCCAACGAGACCGATACTGGCCTTGCTTCCTACATCTTTAGTCGAGATACCGGTAAAGCTCAACGCATGGCTGATCAGCTAGAGTTTGGCGAGGTGCAAATCAATGGGGTTAAATATGGTATTGACCTACCCCATGTAGGCATCAAGCAATCTGGTATCGGCTGTGATTGCTCAAAGTATGCATTAGATGACTACTTTTACTTGGCACGTATAACTCAAGCAATGTAAACCATTCGCCTCTCCAGCTGTCTTCATACTCGTTTAGTTGGAGGGGTCTTTTTCATTCCACATTGATAAACAACTTATCGACTTCACAACGTTTATGGTTGTGCCAATAACGAGTAAGATAGACTTTTTCTAGTTCAAGTTATTGGCGTAATCATGGCACAACCTACTGCAACCAAACGATGCCCGCTTTGCAACCAACCTAATCAATGCGGTCAGCCTGCAGACTCTAATCAGCCTTGCTGGTGTTTTAACAAAGATGTGCAATTTCCCAAGGGGTTGCTTGATTCTGTGCCTGAAGAGAAGAAAGGAAAGGCGTGCATTTGCAAACAATGTGCGGATGATTATGCCCAGAAAAACGCTATTATCCATAGAAGCTAAGACATACTGCCTCTATGGATAACGCGTGGCGATACTAGTGAGGGGAGCGGCATTCCGACGCTCGTCATTTACTCGTCTGTGGAAATCACTCTTAAACTGTATTGCTCCCGCATTAGTTACGCTTTAGGTTTTTCTCACGAGGTGGGTAAGTGTAAAGATCTGATTGATCGGGTGACCACAATTGCCCACCACCGCGACGTTCTGCGGGATCATCCCACTCATAATGAGTTGCGTTGTCGAGTGATAACATGCCTGAGTTAAGTACATCATCTTGTGCTACGACACTGCTTGCTGAGAACAGACCAAAAACTAAAGCTGCTGCGATTGAGATTGTACGTTTCATAACGGCTTTCCTTAAAGGCTTATTGAATTTATGTTTCTGTCCGGACACCTTTAATCTAGTGCAGGCGAGTCAAGGATGATATAGGGATTTTTCGGCGATCTCGTTCGAATTTTTCGTTGAAATTTTTTGTGTTAAATCTCGTTCGTTTATTAAGCGTATTGATTAATCACAGAAACTTAATATCCTAACTTCTCTCAGTTCCCTCCTTCACTCCACCATCGCCTAACCAATACATGCATTTTTTGCATACGATATAACACAAATAATCATTTGCCTCATAAAGACAAGCTCTTTACTATGCGCGCCACACTATGCGTATCACCATTTAAATGAATCAATGATTATGTTTTCGCAGACATTAAAAGCTCAACTAATACGAATGACCCTATTGCTGGTTGTCGTTCTGGTGGGTGTCCACCACTCCCCCTACTTGCTTGAGGTTTTAGCCCAGCAAGCGATGGATGCCGGATGCCACACTCATGAGAGTATGGATAGCCATGATTCACACCACCATCATCACAATCACAACCATTAAGAGTCAAACATGAGTATTTTTCGTTTTCCTATTTTAGTTTGGCTAGGGATTGGCACACTGATTATTAGTCTAGGGATCAGACAATCATTTGGTATCTTCATGATGCCAATTTCAGAAACCTTCAACACGGGACGTGAGTTCTTTAGCCTAGCTATTGCACTGCAAAACCTGATGTTTGGCGCATTCCAGCCGTTTGTTGGTATGGCGGCTGACAAGTGGGGCTCAAAGCGCATCATTATGGCAGGCGCGGTGGCTTACGCGCTCGGTCTTGTTTTGATGTCGATGACACAATCAACCGGTATGGCCTACTTGTCGCTAGGTGTACTTGTTGGACTTGGCTTAAGTGCCACCAGCTACGTGATTGTGCTTGGCGCAGTGGCAAAAGTAGTACCAGCAGAACATGCAGCGAAAGCGTTTGGTTTGACGACGGCGGCGGGTTCATTCGGTATGTTTGCGATGATCCCAGGCGCACAAGCCATGCTATCGACTTGGGGCTGGCAAGGTGCGCTGCAAGGCTTCGCTCTGCTCTGTACCTTAATGGTAGCCTTTGCTGCGTTTATGAAAACGGCGAAGCCTTCCGACACTGCAAACCAAACCTCAACACAAAATGAGCTGACACTGAAGCAAGCGCTGAAACAGGCTTTCAATCACAAAGGTTACTGGCTTATCCACGCAGGCTTTTTTGTGTGTGGTTTCCATGTGATGTTCATCGCGACGCACCTACCAAGCTACTTAGCGGATAAACAGCTGCCAGCATCAAGTGCTGCGATGGCGCTAGCGTATGTCGGTATCTTTAACATCTTTGGCTCTTATTTCTGGGGCATCATGGCGGACCGTTACAACAAGCGTCATGTCATGTGTTGGTTGTACATGCTGCGCGCTGTGGTTATCGCAAGCTTTGTGGTATTCCCAATCAGTGAATACACCGCAGCTATCTTCGGTGCGGCCATTGGTTTTGTTTGGTTAGGAACTGTTCCGTTAACCTCTGGCCTCGTGCGTCATATCTTTGGTGCCAAATATATGTCGACGCTTTACGGTTTGGTGTTCTTCACTCACCAAGTGGGTAGCTTCTTAGGCGCTTATGCCGGTGGTCTCATCTACGATTACTACGGCACCTATGAGCCAATTTGGTACTCGACTGTAGTGATGGCGGTGATTGCTGGTCTATTGCACCTGCCAATCAACGACAAACCAGTAGAGCTGCAAGCTCAAACCGCTTAACGCTATTAAACCAAATTAATACCTATCAACGCCTCAAGTCTGCTTGGGGCGTTTGTCGTTTCCATAATAAATTTTTGTTTGCAGTTCACGGTTATTTCCCTAAACTCCGCTCTGTTGTTTGGGGAGTAGTCCCGAATACCATGCCCGTTCCTTCCTCCTTTTGCATTGGTATTCGTTTTATTTGTCGTCATCTCGTTAGTGCAAAGCCACTATTCGGCAAATAAGGTTGTTTATACAACTCGACGAGACCAACGCATTCATCAGCCAGAATTTCTGGTTTGTATTGTTTGCGGTTGGTGTGTTGATCCCTACCTTCCGCTATGGAGGTTTTCATGAATTCGATCGAAACCGTGACCACTCTTTCATCATCCAACGATTCTTTGATGATGTATGGAGTATTTGGCCTGTTAACCCTGCTAATGGTCAGCCTAGATATCTATCAAACTCGCGGCGGCAATGTGTCTATGCGTAAAGCGATCAACTGGAGTGTCTTTTGGTTTGCACTCGCATTTTTGTTTGCTGCAACGATTTACCTCTACTGGGATTTCTACGCGCCAAACAGTGTTTATACACCTGAAAATGCGACTGTGGCTTTCCTCACTGGCTACTTGCTTGAGAAGTCATTGAGTGTCGATAACTTGTTTGTATTTGCAATCATCTTTGCGCAATACAAGGTCCCTGAGCATTTGCGCCCACGCGCTCTGCTTTGGGGTGTGATTGGCGCTCTGGTTCTACGTGCAATTATGATTGCTGTCGGTGCACAGCTATTGGCGACTTACCACTGGATTCTGTATCTATTTGCAACATTCCTAATTTGGACAGGTATTCAATTAGCGCGTGAAAATGGCCATGATGATAAGGTCAATAACATTGCTGAGCGTATGATCCGTAAGATCCTACCTATCAGCGATAGCTTTAAGGAAAACCAGCTGTTCTCGCGTCAGAACGGAAAATTGATCGCGACGCCGATGCTATTGGTTGTCGGTGTGATTGCGGTGATGGATGTGATGTTTGCGCTTGATTCAATTCCAGCGATATTTGCAGTCACTCAAGAACCGTTTTTGGTGCTAGCAGCAAATGTATTTGCTTTGCTTGGCTTACGCTCGCTGTACTTTGTATTGCAGGCAATGTTGGACAAGTTCGTGTACCTAAAGCCAGCGCTATCGGTGATTATGATCTTCATCGGTATTAAAATGCTGCTCGTCGATAGTGCGTATGCAATCCCGACGGTGTGGTCACTCGGCTTCCTCATCTCTGTGATGATGATTGCTGTCGTGGGCTCAATTCTTCAGCAGAAGAAAATCACTAAAGCAATGTAATTGCTGATTTCCTGACACGCTAAAAAGCTCGGGGCCACTCCCGAGCTTTATCCAATCTATTCGCTTAAACTTGCGCCATGAGTGCGGATTACTTCTTGATACCAGTAAAAACCCTTCTTGCGTTTACGTTCTAACGTACCGGTTCCATCATCATGACGATCAACGTAGATATAACCATAGCGTTTGCTCATTTCTGCTGGTGAGTCGCCACCCAAATATTTACGCTAATTTACAATGATATTCATAGTTTAGAAATGAATACCATTACATAATAGAGGGATAAAAAATCATCAAAAATAACTCGGAGAAACTTTATGCTCAACTCTCGTTCTTTGTCGATACCGACAATTGTGTTGCACTGGCTTATCGCTATCGCCTTTATCGGTGTTTTTGCCCTCGGCCTCTATATGGTCGACCTTCCTCGCAGTCCTGATAAATTTGCCCTTTACGATATCCATAAATCTATCGGCTTTCTGATTTTACTCGTAGCTGTAGTGCGTATTGTTTGGCGAGTGAAGGAAGGCGCACTACCTGCGGCTTCAGAGATGCCAGCATGGCAAGAGAAGCTCGGTAAAGCCGTTCATGGTTTACTTATGCTCGCGACATTGGCAATGCCACTGTCTGGGATTCTAATGAGCATCGGTGGCGGCCGCGCTATTGAAGTGTTTGGTTTACAAATCATTGCTGCTGGCGAGAAGACACCTTGGCTACAAGAAGCTGCAGGCACGCTGCACGGCATGGCAGTTTATGTTCTGGTCGCTCTGTTTGTTCTACATGGCGCTGGTGCACTTAAGCATCAATTTATTGACAAAGATGGCACGATTACCCGCATGTTGGGTCGCGCTTAGTCGAACGTCGAGCAAAACAGACACACTCGCTGAGTGTGTCTGTTGATTTTTCACTACCTCTTTAAGAGCACGATAGTAAAACGAAAAAATGCAGCTCGAAAGCTGCATAATTCAGAACACTTTGATTTGATATGGATGTTGAGCGTCTTACGCCACTTGCATTGGACGAGTCTTGAAATAGCTACCTAAGCGAAGCGCGATATAGTATTTATCGTAGTTCTTCAACTTAGCGTCATCACGTCTTATCTGTTCAGATATCGTGTATATCGAGCGCGGCTTCTTGGTTGACAGCATCCCCGTATTCAAGATGTTACGATACTCTTTAAATACGTTACGGATATAATTTTCGCTACAAGCAAACGTCCCCGTATCAAGCTGTAGTGGACTTAGATCATCTAAAATGCACTGCTCGATTGCCCATGAACAGCCATCAATATGAGTAACGTATTCCCATTGACGGTCTGAGGTACGATTAACTTGAGCAAGCTCTGAATCCACATCGTTAGACATGCCAACTTTGAAAACAAATGGGTTTTCACTGCTCCGCAGTAAATAGACACCTTGCATCATCAGTCCTTATAGCGGTTTGCTTTTTAGCTGCTCAAGATGAGAGTTTTGCGTTCTCAGTAGCAAGATAATATCCATATTCTGGATCACTTGACGCTCTAGAGATTTACGAATTTGATAAAGACGGATGCCGCCAAAACCAAAACCTAGAACGACCAAGGTCGCTAACACATACACAATGACTTCAACACTCATGACTCTTCCACCCTAATGGGACTTATTCCTGCATAGATTCTTGTGCCTGAATGCCTCCTAACTCAAAGACATGCAAACATTTTGATCTTATTCTGTTTTCTCTTTGTTACAATTTAACGAATAATCAGGACTTTAGTGCGATAATTATCATTTGTTTTTCGCCACTAAAATCCATGCGTCTATATTAAAGCCGAAAACGTGAAAGAGTTGTTGTCGACATTTTTTTCACATTAGCAGCGAATAATATTGCCATCAGTGTGCTCATAATTGCCGTTGGGAGAGAACGATGAAAAAGGTGCTGTTGATCGAAGATAACCGAGAGATTGCCAACATGCTGTTTGATTATTTTGAGTATGTAGGAATGGAGCTCGACTATGCGGATAATGGCGAATTGGGCTACAAACTCGCCAGTAAAAATAGCTTTGACATCATTCTGTTAGACCTTATGTTGCCACGTATGGATGGGCTCACTGTGTGTGAAAAATTACGTGAGCAAGGAAATAACACCCCGATACTCATGCTGACGGCACTCGACAGCCGTGAAGATATGCTCAAAGGCTTTAATTATGGAGCCGACGACTACCTCACCAAGCCTTTTGACCTCGACATTTTAGAGGCTCGTATGGGTGCACTCATAAGACGTTATCGTGGTGCTGTGGCCACCAGCAACCTTGAGTATGGCGATATCATGATTAAATCGGCCACTCGACAGGCCTACCGCCAAGATAAGTTGCTGGCCCTCAACCCAACCACCTACAAAATTCTCGATATGCTGGTACGTAAAGCGCCGGACATTTTGACTCGTCAAGAAATCGCTGAAGCTCTTTGGGAAGAGCAAGAGCCTAATAACGATGTGCTTAGAAGTCATATTTACCAACTGCGTAATCAACTTGATAAACCCTTCGACAAAGCGGTGTTAATGACTGTCCCTAAAATTGGATTCCGCCTGGAGTATTAATGACACGACACTTATTTGCTAACACACACAGCTTAACCGGGCGTTTAGCTTGGTTCTTCGGCCTCTTCTCTGTTGTGATTGGAGTAGTCTGTTTTATTTTGATTGCAGGCTCTCTCTACTGGTCTGAAGATCGTGTTGGTGAACGTCGAATTATCATTGATCGCGATGATGCCATCTCCTATTTTAACGTCTTTCCTCAAGCATTATCGGTAAAACTAGACTCCCTTACCTCTGCTTATAGCAGTGTTGACGCTGTGCCAGAAGAGTATAGACATTTACTGCAAGGCAAAGACTCATTTTTGGGGGAAGTGGGCTCAGATCCTGATTCTCATATGATTTACATGGACAGCTTTTATTCACAAGGAGAGAAGCGACAGATCATTGTCATTTCATTGGTGGATCAAGTCGAGATCTCACAGCGTGAGTTTGTCTTTGTGGTCGGTATTGCCCTTACGTTAGTCAGTATTATGCTGGTAGTCTTTGGCCTTTTACTTAATCGCCTATCTACCCGACTCATCGAGCCCGTCAATCAACTTTCGACTCAGCTCCAAGCTCGCGAAGGTGACACTTCACAACAGTTTGAGGTTTCAGAGAGCGCGGCTTCCGAATTCCAGATCCTCTCTCAGCAACTCAATCATTACCGTAGGCAAGTCAATACGCTGATCAAGCGTGAGCAAGCTTTTGCCCGTTACGCTAGCCATGAATTGCGAACGCCACTGACGGTCATGAAAGGCTCTTCTTCACTGCTTGCACGGGGAGATCATAACGAATTCGAACAGCGCCAAATCGAGCGGATCAAAGAAGCCACAAACACCATGTCGAGCATGGTAGATGCACTGCTTAGCCTTGTACGCTACGAACGAAATCAAGAAGATACGCCACTACGAATCATCTCTGAGCAAGAGATCGACTATGTACTCCAGCAACATCAAGCGCAGGCTGATCAAAAGCAAATCGCTTTCTCTACCGATTACCAAGGCTCACCAGAAACAAAGGCCTCTAGCGCTGTCATTCATATTCTGTTGAGTAATCTAATCAGAAATGCGATTGCCGCCAGCTCTGAGGGTGAAATCCAAGTTTTAATCGACTCGAATAAACTTCAGGTCGTTGACCAAGGACGGGGGCTCAATGAAAGCGACGCCACCAAAGAGAGCGCAACAGAAGGTCACGGGCTGGGACTTCTTATCATCCATGACCTATGTGAGCGCTATCGATGGCACTTTGAATTAACTAACTCTGCTAACAAAGGCTGCATCGCTACAATCCACTTTCAGCGCGACAACTGATCAATTGGCCTGCACTAAACACACCGGAGCATGAGAAGTGATTCGATAACCCGTTGCTTGCAGCGAGCCTGTCTCGGTGCAACGCGCAAAGCTTTCGATATCATTGGAGTGTTGATTGGCAACAATCACCCACTGTCCATCACTTGAGATAGCGAAATCTCTTGGAAAGTCACCGTTCATCTTGTATTCAGCAACGCGAGTAAGAGACTCAGATTCGATATTGAACTGCACTAACGTATTTTGCGCTCGACAAGACACATAGACAAAGCGCCCATCTGGAGACATTTTTATCGCAGCCGCGGCTTCTCCAACTTCGCTATCAGGCATTAGCGCCTGCTCATCAACAATCTGCCACTGTGATTGAGAGTAAGTTAAACTCACTAGGGTCTCGGTTAGCTCACAGACAACATACGCCTGAGTTTCATCAGCAGAAAGTACCATGTGCCTTGGGCCACTGCCTGCTGGCAAAGTGATGGTTTGAACTAATGAAACAGCATCACTCTCGGCATCTAACTGGTAACAATGAATAGAGTCCGTTCCAAGATCAACGGTCATCAACTCTGAACGGTGCTTAAGAAACATCACCATATGCGCGTGAGAAGATTCTTGTCTGCCCTTATTGGGCCCATCACCCGCCATTTGCAAACAAGCTACACGCTCAGACACTTGACCTTGTTCATCTAGCTTATAGAGATTGACATTACCCGAGACATAATGAGCCAGTGCCAGCCAATTCTCGGCCTCATCGATATCAATATGACATGGGTAATCACCTTGGCTAGCAGACCAAATCAATACTCCACTTGGCGTCTGATGGATAAGTCGAGACCCTTCTTGTTGAGCAATTTCATTAAAGGTGTAGAGGCCATTGGAGCTCGTCGCGAGGTAAGATGGGTTCTTAGTGTCCACAATAACACCGGAATCACTCAGCGCTCCGGTGTGAAGATCCAACAGGATTTTACTGATTCCTGATGCTTGGTTTGGGTCTGAATAACACCCAACGTAAAATGAAATTTGATTCTGGTTCATGATGCTCAATTGAAAACGATAGAAATGACCATCAGATTGCCCAAGCATCAAAAGACACGCAATGACAGTAAGTTGAAATGTGAATACGCTCCGATAAGCGAGTGAAATATCGAGAAACTCGTACCTGTTCGCGGCGGTTTATGCTCGCATATTACTATCGTCTTTGATAAGTTACGCGCGATCCTGAACGCTGCCTCTCAAAAGACTAGAACGCCACTATGCCTTCACCATATAAAATTAAAAAAATCGTTGAAATCGGAGACACGCTTCACCGTTGTGGCTGCCCTCCGTACAAAGTAGAAAAATACGCACAGTACTATGCCAATAAGCATGGTGTTGATGTCATGGTGCAAGCCACACCGACAGCGATCAACTATCAGTTTCCTGATAAAAATAACACTGTCGTGTTGAAACGTCTCAAGCCTGCCTCAATCAACTTAGGCTTATTGGCAAATACCATCGACCGCATCAATCGCCCATCGAAAGAGCCTGTCCCTGAAGCGGTGACGTATCCGAAATGGATTGTCGCTTTGGCTAACATGGGTATTCCACCAGCATACTTAATGTTAGTAGGCAGTACCCTAGAAGCCGTGGGGTACTCCGCTATTCTTGGCTTCATTGTTTGGTTGGTGCAGCAAGTTTGCCACGGCCGCCGCGCGATAGCTGTTGAGTTTATCTCTGCCCTGCTCACCGGTATGTTCGTCGCCTATATCGTGAGTGTTGGTGCCAATGTGCCGGTTTGGGCTCTTTGTATTGCCTCTATAGTCCTTTTCGTTCCCGGTTTATCCATCGCCAACTCACTCGAGTGTTTGGCCTTTAACGATCTGGTTTCTGGCACCGCTTTGCTTGGCCAAAGTGCCTTAACCCTGATTAAGCTGTTTGTTGGCGTAGTGATTGGTCTCAACATCGGTGAATCATGGTGGGGGCAAGTCGACTCGATCTCCTACACCAACGAAGTGCCACTCTGGATGCACTATTTTGGTTTGTTACTGATCTCAACCTCGATTGGTGTCATGTTTAACGCTAGACCAAAAGACATTCTATTAGGCTTACCGGTCGCAGTATTAGGTATGTGGGGCCCCTTTTATCTGGGCTTTGAAAGTGGCTGGGTGGTAGGCACTTGGGTGACCACCGTTCTGATCACCCTATACGGCACATGGATAGCGAAACGCCTTGATCTCACGGGTTCGATTTATATCGTACAAGGGATCATTATTCTGGTTCCGGGTAGCCGCGTGTTGGTAAGTGCCAGCCAATCTGTGTTTGAGCAGTCAGTCTTACCCATTCCAGATATTGGGCTCTCGGCGGTCTTTATGTTCTCAGCCATCGTTGCTGGGCAAATTACGGCCTATTCCATCTATTCGCCAAAAATAGACCGTTAAAATCGATTACTCTTTAAGGAGCGTGCTGTTGTCGCGCTCCTGCATCTGCTTCAAAAACTCAAATCCCGCTAATTGGCCGTTCTCATAATCGGCCATGATGTCATCTTTACTGCTCAACAACCCTTTAGTCATCAGTCCATTTTGGGGCGAAATCTCATGAATAATCACCCCTTCTGGTGGTGTTCTCATAAATTCTTTCACTGCCTCATGATTGGCGTAGTGATTGACCAGCATATCCATCTTCTGTGAGCTCGGTTTCGAGAAGTTGAGCTTATCTTTCTGCTCACTAAGCATTTGTGTCAGCTTTTCAGTATCTGGCAACCATTCTGGCGAGATGCGATCAAAGAGATCTTGCTTTCGGCTCTCCTGCCAAAGCGAGAGTTTATCGAGAAATTGATTACGAAAGTCCACCAAGGTATCACGGTGCCCATGCAAACCGTATTTTTGAATCAGTGGTTCGAGCCCTGTGTCTAGCTCATGCTTGAAGCGCTCTATCGATAAGTCGAACTTGTCTTCTTTATCCTGCTCAAGGATGGGTGCTGTGGTGATAACCACAATCTCGTTCGCCCCCCGGCGATAGGCTTCTTGCACGGGTATGGATGCTGTGACCCCACCGTCAACCCAAGTGGCCCCATCAAACTCAATATCATGAAAATAGAGCATCGGAATGGCACATGTGGCGCGTAATACATCAAACCAGTTGTCGGCGAAGATCGGGTAATAGTAGTCCTTCATCTCTTCTACATGGGTAATACACGCGAGTGCCTGACGGTTTCGGCCAAGTCTTGATTTACCCTTTTCAATATCTAGCGGAAACTCTCCAGTTTCGACAAACTGAAACGCCCAATCTAAATCCATAGGTTGCTCTTTGCGCAAAAACTTATTGAAGTCAAAAAAGCGGTCTTGCGTCGAATAGTTGAGGATAAAGTCCAAACCTAACCCGGGTTGGCCTGCGACATAAGCGGCAACATTTAACGCGCCTGCTGATGTTCCTAAATAAAGAGAAAACGGGTCAAACTCCTGCTTTTTGAAATAGTCTAAGACCCCGGCAGCAAAAGCCCCCTTTTGCCCACCACCTTGAACAACTAATGCAAAACGACTGTCCACTTACGCTCCTTTTATTACCCTGTTTGTCTATGATTCTACGAAGCACGAAACAAGTTTCACTCAACTATTTTTGAATGGTCATTTACTAAACACAATAGAGTGTGTATGAGTGCATAACCCATTGCCATAATGCTCAATTTATCACGATTTATAAATTTTAGGTCATTCTTGATTGATTAATTCTTATCTCAAAACAAACATGTATCAATAAAACTAATATCCACATAAAATCAGTGGTTTATTGAAAGAATGAGCACACTAGTTGTTTCTAAAACCCTCTAAAACACCGCCATTTTCAGCGATTTCACAGCAATTCTTCGTTTAAACCTCGGAAATAGATGAAAATAAATTCGGATTAGACGAAAAAAGAGATTCCAATCACATTTATATTGGTTATAATCCGCGCTCGTTTGCGCCATCTGTTGATAAACGCAAACAAAATTTGAGTAATGACCCCTTTGACTTTTAACCCGCCGCTCATTTCATGAGCAGCACAGACGAGATAAACGATGAGCAAGTTTGATAAAGCGACTCGCATCCTTCTAGCAGGATTCAGTATCAACCTTTGTCTTGGCATTCTTTATGCCTGGAGTGTATTTAATAAAGCCCTAGTGACTGACTTTGGTTGGGACGCGGCTGACGCTTCTTCACCTTACGCGGTAGCCACTGTTGTTTTCTCAATTTCTCTACTTGTCGCGGGTATTCTGCAAGACCGTATGGGTCCTCGTAAGATTCTTATTCTAGGTACGACTCTAACGGGTCTAGGCATGATTGCTTCTGGCTTTGTTGATTCAGTACTTGGTCTTAACATCACGTTCGGTGTGATCTCTGGTATGGGTATCGGCTTCGGTTACGCGTGTCTATCACCATCTGCAATGAAGTGGTTCCACCCAAGCAAGAAAGGTCTAGTAAATGGTCTTATCGCTGCGGGCTTTGGTCTAGCTGCTATTTACCTTGCACCACTAACGTCATGGTTGATCTCTACAATGGGTATCAACACTGCATTCCTAATTCTTGGTGTAGGCGTTCTTGTTGTTGCAGTACCTCTAGCGTGTACTATCAATAACCCACCAGCGGGTTACACGCCAGAAGAGCCTAAAGTAAAAGAAGGTCAAGCACCTAAAGCGGTTAAACGCGCTGAAGACCTAACTTGGACAGCAATGCTGAAAACGCCTCAGTTCTACTCTCTATGGGTAATGTACGCGTTCGCGGCTTCTGTTGGTCTAATGATCATCGGTAACATCACGAACATCGCAAGTGTTCAAGCAAATCTGCCAAACGCGGTTTACTTAGCGTCTATCCTTGCAGTATTTAACTCAGGTGGTCGTGTTGCAGCTGGTATCCTGTCTGACAAAATCGGTTGTATGCGTACGCTACTTCTTGCTTTCGCTCTACAGGGCGTAAACATGGTGCTATTCGCGACGTTTACCTCTGAGTTCACTCTGATTATCGGTACAGCTATCGCTGCGGTAGGTTACGGTACGCTTCTAGCGGTATTCCCATCTATCTCTTCTGAGTACTACGGCCTAAAGAACTACGGCACAAACTACGGCATCCTATACACAGCATGGGGTATCGGTGGTGCAATCGGCGCAGCTATCGTAGGTTACTCTATGGCTCAAGGTGGCGGTAGCTACACTCTATCATACACAATCTCAGCAGCTATGATGGGTGTGTGTGTGGTACTAGCACTGATCACCAAGCCAATTTCAGAGCAAAAAATGACTCAACTAAAAGCAGCGACTGCTAGCGCTTAGTCATTGGATTCTTGATGAGAAAGGCTTAACCTTAGGGTTAGGCCTTTTTTGTATCTGCTGATTATGACTGACCCTGTTGAACTCGCCCCTGATTACTATCTTCATAACTTTTTCAAGCTCACTCAACATGCGACAGAGTTCTATCCTGACTTTCTAACGCCAGACGAACACCACTGGATTGAACAATTCCATACCCTCAACCATGATGCTCAATGCCTACTCGTAAGACTGCTTTCTCGTAAAGGCCAATGGTTTCGCAGCGACAAACTCAACTACACAGAAATCAGCGACTTATCCGCCGCAATCCACGCCCTCGCTCTGCAACGCTTTATTTCTGTTTCCAGCACGCTTACTGAGCCAGAGGTAGTATCTGCTCTACTAACAAAGCCTGAATTGTGCATAGCATTTCCTGAATTAAAGCGCTCCCTTTCTAAATCAGAGTTACTGGCTCAACTGCCCAATACCTTTGCCATCTCATTTGATAAGATCGAGTTTATCGAACTTCAAGACGCAGCACTTATCCATACTTTGCTTGCGCTGTTTTTCGCAAACACAAGGCAAGACCTTAGCCAGTTCGTGCTAGATGATCTCGGCGTCCATCAGTTTGAACAATGCGCTTTACGACCAGAGTCCCGTTATTTTCAACAACGTGCCGAGTTAGAAGCCTTGCTTGTGATAAGCCAACTCAAAGAGCAGTTCTACTCTCTCGAAGATAAGTCTAAAGAACAGCTAATTGCGATACTGGAAGCGATCCCTCACTCAAGCCATCCAAGTATCCAACGAAAAGGCGAAGCACTCATCAATACCATAGCGCGGGACCTAGAACGGTTAGGTGCCTATCAAGACGCTTTAACGTGGTTTGCCAAAAGCTCGCTGCCACCGGCACGAGAAAGACAAGCACGCATCTTTGATAAGCTTGATGATATAGAGCGTATGGCCTCAATTGTAACTTCAATCCTTGATACTCCCTACAATGTCGAAGAGCAGGAGATAGGTGAAAAGTTACAAGCAAGACTACTTCGCAAGCAGAAAATCAAAGTCCCAAGAGCCACTAAGCCCACAGTAGAAGAAGACAGATTATGCTTAGACCTGACGACACAGCGTGTCGAACTAGCGGCTAAAAGCTATTATGAATCCCAAGGCTGGCAAGTATTCTACAGTGAGAACCTGTTATTGAACGGCTTGTTTGGTTTAGCTTTTTGGGATGTTGTCTTTGCTGACATCGACAAAGCGTTTGTTAACCGCTACCAACACAGGCCTCTCGATCTCTATCACGCCGACTTCGCTCAAAAACGCACCACGCAAATAGAAGAAGTGTTGACCCAAATACGCTCTGGCAACCACGACTTTATTGTGACTACCTTCGAGCAAAAACAAGGCATCGCAAACCCTTTCGTACACTGGAAATGGCTATCACCTGAACTGATCGAGCAAGCGCTAAAGCATATTCCAAGCCACACACTTGCAGAGTTGTTCAAGGTGTTTCTATCAGATATCAAACTCTTTCGCACTGGGATGCCAGATTTGATTTTGTTTAATGAGCAAGGCTATCGATGGGTGGAGGTCAAAGGCCCTGGGGATAAACTGCAAGATAACCAATGGCGCTGGATCAAAGAGTTTCAGCGCCTTGAGGTGCCTGTTAGGGTATGTTGGGTTGAGGGGGGCTGATGGTTTATTAGTCTGTGACAACAAATCAAACATCAGGCTTCAAACACGGACACCCATCAGGCAACACCAAGTTAATCGACCCTGGTTGAATCTCAAACCTAACTTTCTGACTATGGTAGGGCTCACCATCAAGGTTAATCGGTAGAATCTGCGGGAAGTCTACTTCAATCCACTGGGTTTGGCCGTGAATGACATATTCGCCGTCAGCATCAAAACGTTTAAGCTCCTCAACAACTTGAGGAATGGCTAACGGAGGGAAGTGCTTGATTAGTGAAATATCCATTAATCCATCGTTGATATAGGCATTTGGGGCGAGCGGCTGACCACCACCAGCAAAGCGCCCGTTACAGAATGCACCGACGAGAACATCGCCACTCCAACTGCCGCGTTCGGAGTAGAGCGTGCCATTGTATGGCTGAAATTGTAAGGCTTTAAGCAGGCCCGTGAGTGTATAAGCACCGCCACCCAAAAAGTTCTTTAACTCGACTGGGGTTTCAGCAGTAACTTGCGCACCGAAACCCGCTGACGCCACATTCATCACATAGCGGTCGTTTGCTTTAATGCTATCGACCCAAT
This sequence comes from Vibrio agarivorans, assembly GCF_030409635.1. Taxonomy (NCBI): domain Bacteria; kingdom Pseudomonadati; phylum Pseudomonadota; class Gammaproteobacteria; order Vibrionales; family Vibrionaceae; genus Vibrio; species Vibrio agarivorans. The sequence goes on from NZ_JAUFQF010000001.1 coordinate 1,159,789, forward strand.
ATGACTCGCCCGTCAGTGCCAACACCAACGCTGAGTCAATATCAATCGGGACTTCACACGCTGTCGCAAAATCGTTGGCGGTACCCATCGGCAATACAGCAAGCTCAGGGCGTTGCTCCTTCGGGAATTGACATAGTGCTGTCACCGCCTCATTCACACTACCGTCACCACCTGCGACAGCAATACGAGTCACGCCTTCATTAATCGCTTCGGTGACAAGGCGAAGCATATCAGCTGATTCCCATGTGACACGTACTTCGATATCAACACCCTGCTCTCGCGCAGAGAAAATCGCATTTCTTAGTTCAGGCTGGCCTGCTTTCTTACCATTGAGAATCGCTCTTAACTTATTCATATCCTTACTCCAAATTCCTTCATGGTATTTTGGCTTCCCTTAACAAAGAAGTTCGCTAACCATTTGCCAGTGCATTTTTCTGATCGTTATTGAATTGCTTAACTATAATCGAAGGGAAAATGGGAAACACGCTTTCCTTGAAGCAGTAACCACAATTTGTTCGATTCAGGAGGCTATGATGAAATTACGGGAAAGAATCGAAATGCTTGAGCAGGAGATCTACATTGCCAGCTCTGAAGGGGACTACGACACGATCAACATGCTTGAGCAGCAGTTGGAATCATTGAAGTCAAAAGCCGACCACCCTTTTGATGATGATCCGTATGCGCCAGAGGGACAATACTTTATGGACGATTGGTATGGCAGTTAACAGTCTGCAAAAACGATAAAGAGCGCTCAACATCGATTGTAGCGCTCTTTTTTATTACAAAAGTTAATGACTAAATCTTTGACTTACCTTGCACATAGCTGCGGCTGGTATCAATCAACGCAACATCATTAAAGAAGCTACGCCCTAGCAGAACAGGGAAATCCATGTGAGTACGGTCTGTCAGGGTAAATTCCGTTTGCTCTTTCAAGTCACCGATTTGAATCCAACCAGAAACTACTGCGCGGCGTTGGGTCTCTTCTTTTTCACTTGATTGTTTAATCTTCACCCAACGCTGAACTGGCGCTTCTAGTTCACCTGTCTTTACACCCTCATGCTGAATCTTAAACTTAACCCAGTCTTTACCATCACGCTCAAAAGGAACGACGTCGACTGCGCTAATTGAGGAAGTGGTTGCCCCTGTATCAATACGCGCCTTCACATGCTGCTTAAGGCCAGGGAAGAACACCCACTCTTTATCACCTAAGATCAACTTACCGTCTTCCGTTTTGACAGGTAGCGGTTTTGGTTCAGGCTTTGGCTCTGGTTTCACTTCCGGCTCTACCGGTTCAATCGGTTGCTCGACTTCTGGCTCAATCGGCAACTCAACATCGGGTTGCTCAATCGGCTGTTCAATTTCTGGCTCTGGTGTATCTGGCTCTATTGGTGGCGGCGGCGTTGTAGTACAAGCCACTAGGCCACCAGTTAGAAGTAGAGTCATTAAAAGTTGACGCGATTTATTCATTCAATCCCTCATGAATCAGTCTTGTTGTGCAACGTCAAAGATAGCTTTTGCCACGTAAGGAACATGCTTTTCAGTAAGTCCTGCGATGTTAATACGGCCATCTCCCACACCGTAAATTGCATACTCTTCGCGCAGTCTAGCCATCTGCTCTTGAGTAAAGCCTAGCACAGTAAACATCCCCTTGTGCTGCTTAATGAAGTCAAACTGTGAAGTTTGGAAGTCATTTCTAAGTGTCTGGCAAAGCTGAGTTCTTAGTGAGACTAAGCGTTGTTGCATCTGAGAAAGCTCTTGCTTCCAGGTGTGCGTCAGAGCCTCACTTTGAAGGATCGTTTTAACCAATGCCGCACCATGATCTGGCGGCATAGTGTAAGTAGAGCGAGCAAGTGTTAGTAACTTCCCTTTTGCGTTCGCCACTTCTTTTTGGTTTTGTCCTACCACAATCGCAGCGCCTGTGCGCTCACGATAAAGGCCGAAGTTCTTCGAGCACGATGTCGTGATCAACATCTCTTCAACGTTGTCAGCCATGTAGCGTAGCCCTTGGGCATCTTGCTCTAAGCCATCACCGAAACCTTGGTAAGCAATATCAACAAACGGCGTAAAACCATTTTTTTGGGACAGTGCAGTGATCGCCTGCCAAGTAGCAAAGTCGATATCTGCCCCCGTTGGGTTATGGCAGCAACCATGCAGCAATACAACGTCATCTTTACCTGCTGTGGCAAGGTCTGCCATCATGGCATCAAGATCCACCTGCTTGGTTTCTGGGCTAAAGTAGCGGTAGTACTTCACTTTAAGGCCAGCCGCTTCCATCACTGGCTTGTGGTTTACATAGCTAGGATTAGACAACCAAATCGTCGTATTTGGCTGTGCCACCGCCATCAAATCACCCAGCATACGCAGTGCACCACTAGCACCGGGGGTTTGAATCGCAGCAACGCGATCCATCGCTGACGTGCCGCTAAGCAGCAAATCAATCATCGACTGATTGAACTCTTCACAGCCTGCTAAGCCCACATAGGCTTTGGTTGTTTGTGTTTCTGCAACAATTTTTTGCGCTTGTACAATCGCTTCCATAATCGGCGTTTCGCCTTGGCTGTTTTTGTACACGCCGATACCAAGATCGACTTTATCTGCGCGAGCATCGTTTCGGTAAGCCACCGAAAGAGAGAGAATAGGATCCAACGTTGGTGTTGGTAATTGGGAAAACATGAAAGTCACAACCCTTTGAAATTCAAGTAACAGGCTTCAAGTTAGCATTGAACGATAACCAACTGCAACATGAATGTAATGGGGAGAACAATTTGTGGCGATAATACCGCCAGCGTTGCGCTAGCGGCAGAAATTAAGAGAGTGATGACTAACAAAAAGTTTGAATATAAAGTGCTTCGACTTTGTCTCTTGCCCATTGTGTGCGGCGCAAAAACTTCAACGACGACTTGATTGACGGGTCGTTATAAAAGCAGTTGATATTGATTTCATCATACAGCTCATCCCAGCCATAATGCTCAACTAAGCGCGTTAAGATCTTTTCCAAACTAAGACCATGCAAAGGGTTATTGGGTTGTTCTGAGCTCATAGCGCAGTGTCCTTGGAATTGTATTTAGTGTGAGCAGTGTTTACCGCTCTTGTCGTGGCAGAGAGCTTAACAGATTATTCTGGCTGACACACAATATCTCTATCTCATACCGCCCTTTCAATCGCCGCTACAAATATGTGTGGCCTACCTTTATACTCTCGACATCGAAACCGCATATCGGACACTACTATGATTACCCTGCACACTAATTTTGGTGACATTCAAATTGAACTTAACATGGAAAAAGCGCCAGTCAGCTCGAAAAACTTCATAAAGTATTGTGAAGATGGCTTTTACAACGGCACGATTTTCCACCGTGTGATTAAAGACTTTATGATTCAAGGCGGCGGTTTAACTGAGTTGATGGACGAGAAGCCGACGCGTGCGCCGATTGCAAATGAAGCGAATCGCGGTTTAAAGAATACTATCGGTACTATTGCTATGGCACGTACTGACGCACCTCATTCGGCGACTGCGCAATTCTTCATTAATTTGCAAGACAACGATTTTCTCGACCACACTGCAACCACAAACTTAGGTTGGGGCTATGCGGTATTCGGTAAGGTTTCTGCAGGTATGGATGTGGTGAATTGCATTGCTGAAGTCCACACGCTTTCTCGCATGGGTCACGATGATGTGCCTGCGGAGACGATTATGATTGACCGTGTCACTGTAGAGGAATGATGAGCTCTATTTTGCTCACAAAGGCTTCGTCATGCTGAGCTTGGCTCAGTATCTAGTTGAAGGAATCGTTTGACGTATCACGCGTGGTGATTAGACCCTGAAACCAGTTCAGGGTGACAAAGCTTCGCTTGATTTTCTACTAAGAAAAATTGTGTTGCCGCAAACTAAAAAAACGCCAGTTGTATCAAGCAACTGGCGTTTTCATTTTCAACTTACTATCGATTATCTGACGATATTACTCATCATCAAGTGGAACCAGCTTCGTGCTGCCACCGTGGATCTTCTCACGCTTGCGCTGAACAATCGCGTAGAAGCCAGGGATCAAACAGGTACCTGCTATAAGAACACAAAGTAGACCACCAACTAGGGAAATACCTAGTGAGTTTTGGCTCACATGACCCGCACCTGCGGCGAAAATCAGTGGGAAGATACCCAAGATAAACGACCAAGATGTCATGTTTACCGCACGGAAACGTAGCTTACCACCTTGTACTGCTGCTTCATCGAGATCCACTTCCTTCTCTTCACGCTCTTGCTTGGCAAATTCCACAATCAAGATTGCGTTCTTCGCCGCCAGCGCTATGAGTAGAACCAGACCTATCTGCGCGTACAAGTTCAACGGTGTGCCTGTCAGATTCAGTGCCAAGAAGGAGCCGAGTGTTGCCACCGGCACGACCAAGATGATCGCGAGTGGAATTGACCAACTCTCGTACTGTGCCACCATGAACAGGTAGATGAAGATCAGGGCTAGAGCAAACGCGTAAATGGCTTGGTTACCGGCAAGAACTTCTTGGTATGCCATACCGGTCCATTCGTGTTGATAGCCTTGCGGCAGAATATCTGCAGCTACACGCTCCATCGCAGCAATCGCATCACCACTTGAGTAGCCCGGCGCGGCTTGACCTTGGATGACGGCACTGCGGTACATGTTGTAACGCCATGCCACATCCGGTTCAAACACTTGCTCGTAGCTCACTAAAGTACTTAGAGGGATCATTTCACCCGCCGATGAGCGCACGTGGAACAGCTCAAGATCTTCCATGCTGCTACGGTGCTGACTATCTGCCTGCATTGTCACGCGGAAGTTCTTACCAAACATAGTAAAGTCATTCACATACATTGAGCCTAGGTTGCCCTGTAGCGTCTGGAAAATCGACGATAGCGGGATGCCAAGCTGCTGCGCTTTCTCGCGGTCAATATCGACATAGTAGTGAGGTACGTTTGCACGGAACGTACTGAACGTAAAGGCAATCTCTGGCTGTTTGTTCGCTTCTGCCATTACGTCAGCCATCACCATTGCTAGGTCAGTACGGCTTCGGCCTAATGTATCTTCCAATACAAATTCAAAACCTGACGCAGCACCCATACCCGGAACCGCTGGCGGCCCCATTGCAAACACGATAGCTTGTGGCAATTCTTGCGCCGCAACACCGTTAATACGCGCTGCAATCGCATCTGAAGAATGATCGCCATCCAGTGCGTTACGCATATCCCAGTCATGCAGTTTTATAAACAGTGAAGCACCGTTCGATGCCGCTGCACCTGTCATAAACGCATAACCGTTCGCAACAGTAACACCATCAATACCCGGCTCATTGTTCACGATATCCATTAGCTTTTCAGATACTTCTTCTGTACGAGACAGAGACGCTGAATCTGGAAGCTGTACGTTCACCAACAAGATACCTTTGTCTTCTTGTGGTACGAACGCAGAAGACGTCGTCTTAGCGAAGAAGGTTACTGCTGCTACCGCAACAATAAAGAACGTAACCAGTAGCAATGATTTCTTCACTAGGAAGCCTGCAATTTGACCATAGCGAGTGGTAACACGCTCAAGACCACGGTTAAAGGCTTTGAACCAGTTTGCAGTGTTATCGCCACCTTGCTTCAACACTAATGAACACAGTGCTGGAGAAAGCGTTAATGCATTAATCGACGAGATCACTACCGAGATACAGATCGTCAAAGCAAACTGACGGTACATGATACCTGTGATACCTGGAAGCATCGCAACCGGTAGGAATACCGCAAGCAGTACTAACGTTGAGGTAATGATCGGGCCCGTTACTTCTTTCATCGCAAGTAGCGTCGCTTTACGCGGTGTTAGCGTTGGATCTTTCGCCATCGTGGTATCAACGTTCTCGATAACCAAGATCGCGTCATCTACTACGATACCAATCGCAAGGATCAAACCGAACAGAGTTACGGTGTTAATCGTAAAGCCCGTTGCCTGCATAATCGCAAACGTACCAATCAATGATACTGGGATAGCGACAACAGGAATCAAAGTAGCACGCGCACTACCTAAGAACAGGTAGGTTACTGCGATTACAAGCAAGATCGCTTCAATCAGCGTTTTCACAACGCCTTTGATCGATTCAGCAACGAAGATCGTTGTGTCGTAACTGGTTTCGTACTCCATGCCTTCAGGGAAGTTGCTGCTCATGTTGTCGAGCATGCTCATGACAGCTTGACCACTTTCTAGCGCGTTCGCATCCGACTGAAGTGACAGCGCTACGATTGAAGCATCTTGACCACGGAACTTACCGTTACCGTCATAGAACTTTTTACCTAGCTCTACGCGCGCAACATCTTTCAAGTAAACCGTTGAACCATCGGCGTTAGCACGCAAGATAACGTTTTCAAATTCAGAAACGCTCTCTAGGCGGCCTTTGGTCACTAGGTTGAACTGAACTTCTTGTGGGTTCGCGTAAGGCGCGGCACCTATACGGCCCGCTGCAACCTGAACGTTTTGCTCTGCAAGTGCGCCATAAACGTCTGTCGTCGTCAGCTTGAGGTTAGCCATTTTCTCTGGGTCTAACCAAACGCGCATTGCGTACTCACCACCACCAATTACGTTAACTTCACTGATGCCTTTAACACGTGCAAGTTGGTCTTTCACGTTCAGGTTAATGTAGTTAATCAAGAATTGGTCATCGTAACGACCATCCGGTGAATAGAAGTTCAATACCATCAACAAGTCAGGAGAACGTTTCTTAACCGTTACACCAACCTGACGCACTTCTTGAGGGAGCTTCGATTCGATCTGTGAAACACGGTTCTGTACGTTAACCTGAGCCATGTCAGGATCTGTACCGACATCAAAGGTGACATTGAGGCTGTAAGAGCCATCATTCGCACTCTTTGAGGACATGTAGATCATGTTCTCAACACCATTGACCGAGGTTTCTATCGGGTCGGCAATGGCTTGTTCAACAACCTCAGCACTCGCCCCCGTATAGTAAGCGGTGACACTGACCGAAGGTGGACTGATTTTTGGGTATTCTGCTACCGGCAGGATCATCAATGAGATCGCACCCGCTAGCGTTAGAATAATAGAGATAACCAAAGCGAACTTTGGCCTCTGAATAAAGAAGCGACTTAGCATACTAGAGCTCCTTATTCAGCTTGCGCTTCTTGCAGACGTACTGGTACGCCATTACGAATGCGCTGCAATCCTTGAGTGATAACCTTATCCGTTGGCTCAATACCCGCCTTGATGATCACGCCTTCTTCAACCTGAGTACCCAGCTCTACGTTACGACGCTCTGCGATATCGCCTTCAGCCAACACCATCACGAAGTTGCCTTCCAAGTCAGTTTGAACTGCACGACGTGGCACAACTGTCACGTCCGCCGTTTCGCGATCAAGCAGACGAACTTTAATATGCTGACCTGGCAGCAGTTGCTGCTCTGGGTTTGGAACAACCGCACGCATCGCAATCGTACCAGTTTGAATGTTGATTCGGTTGCCAAGGAAGTCTAGCTCACCAAAGTGCTCAAATGTCTCACCGTTCTCTAGCTCAACACGTACCTGAACCGCTTCCGCTTCAGCACTACCATCACCTTTGACTTTATCAATACCAAGATTTAGGCGCTCACGCTCACTCACACTGAATGCAGCGTGAACCGGGTCTAGGCTGACTAGCGTGGTTAACACACCCGCAGAAGGAGAAACCAGATCACCTTTACTCGCTTTGCTGTCAGCGATACGACCATCAAACGGTGCACGGATCTCCGTGTAAGAGAGATTCACTTCAGCAAGGTTTAGCTGTGCAAGGCTTGCTGCTAGTTGCGCTTCAGCACCGAGTTGAGCAGCCGTTAGTGCATCAAATTCAGACTGAGAAATACTGCCACGAGGAAGTAGACCTTTACCTCGTTCAAAGTCGAGTTGCGCTTTTTTTAGCGCCGCTTCTGCTTGTGCGACAGCCGCTTTCGCATTGGCAACTTGAGCCTCAAAAGAGGATGGTTCAATCGTGTAGAGTAAGTCACCTTTCTTAACCATTTGCCCTTCTTGGAAGTGACGGTCTTGTAAGTAACCTGTTACCTGAGCAGTAACTTCAGTATCTTCGACAGCTTCGACACGACCAATGTAAGACTTACTTGGTTGAAATTCGATCGTTTCTACATTTTGCGCTGAAACGAGCGGGAGAGCCTGAGCCTGTTGGCCTCCACCTTGCTGATCACAGCCCGCAAGAGCGATAGCTGCCGCAAGCAAAGCGATTTTGCTTTTAGTTTGCATATATGTCCGATAGTACTTGTTGTAGTTGAATTATTATTGGTGCAACCACTGGTTTACACGCTCAAAAAGACTGCTGAGCGGTTTTATAGTTATGAGTCACATAATTATCTTAAATGATTCACCGTGCAAACATAATCTGTTGCAAGGTGTAACTAAAGATAGCGAAACATTTGTCTAGTGAATACCAGGAAAGTTCCAAATTATTTAACTAACTGAACCAAATCAACAAATATCAAACACACTACGACCGATGAGGCGCATCCCACGCCATTAATTAGCGATATAAAACCTCGCTAATCACGCCGCATTGCTGCGACTTTTTTGTCTATATTTAGGGTGTGTTATAGGAATCGCCGATAACAACTTTTGTGTATATTCATGTTGCGGTGCTCGATAGATGTCCATCGCAGGGCCATACTCAACAATGGTTCCTGCATTCATCACTGCAACATGATCGGACACGTGCCGCACCACAGACAGATCATGAGAAATAAAGATAATGGCGAGATTCATCTCTTGCTGTAGTGTCAAAAGAAGATTCAAGATCTGAGCTTGAACAGAAACATCTAAAGCCGACACCGACTCATCACAAACAAGCAATTTTGGTTTTAGTGCTATCGCCCTTGCTATACCAATACGTTGTCGCTGTCCTCCCGAAAACTCGTGAGGGTAGCGTCCTACTGAATCAGTGGACAAGCCCACTTTGGTCAGCAGTTCAATTACCCACTGCTTTCGTTGTGTCGTATTTCCAAGTCCATGAATAATGAAAGGCTCTTCTAGGATTGTGCCTATAGTATGTCTAGGGTTAAGGGACTCTAAAGGGTCCTGAAACACAATCTGCATCTCTTTACGCAGTGGACGCATCTGTTTAACGGTTAGCTGGGTAATATCTCTCCCCTGAAAGTGAATTTTTCCCTCTGTAGGCTCAAGCAATTTCAATATGGTTCGGCCTAATGTGCTTTTGCCACAGCCTGACTCCCCCACCAAACCTAACGTTTCCCCTTGCCTTACACTCAAAGAAACGCCATCTACCGCTTTAATTGTATATCCACTGCGGAACAGCCCTTTACCTGACACAAAGTGCTGCTTGATACCTTCTACTCTGAGCAACTCGTCTACGCGCTTTGTCATGTTCGCTCCTATATAAAGGCAATATCAGTCATAGGTTTAATCTCTATCATCTGCTTGGTCGGTTTATCTAAACTCGGCATCAGACTCAGCAGTCGCTTGGTATAAGCGTGCTTAGGGTGATCAAACAATTCAAAAACGTCAGCTTGCTCAACGATTTTCCCGCCGTACATCACTGCAACATCATCACAAATTTCGGCAACGACGCCGAGATCATGAGTAATAAATATCATCGCCATGCCTGTTTCCTGCTGAAGTTCATTCATCAGTTGTAAAATTGACGACTGCACCGTCACGTCTAGAGCTGTCGTCGGCTCGTCACAGATCAAAACGTCAGGACGGCAAGCTAAAGCCATCGCAATCATGATCCTCTGACGCATTCCACCTGATAGATTATGGGGATACTCGTCCATTCGCTTCTCTGGGAGAGGAATTTTTACCTTGTTCAGCATCTCTATACAGGCTGCATAACGTTGCTTGGGCTTCATTTCAGGCCGATGAAGTATCAACACTTCACAAAGCTGTTGACCAATAGACTGAACGGGATTCAGAGCCGTCATTGGGTCTTGAAAGATAATGGAAATCCTATCACCACGCATCTGACACATCTCACTGGCTGACAACGCAACAAGATCTTTTCCTCGATACAATATCTCGCCGTCTGTCACTGCGCCATAAGGCTTAGGCAATAGGCCCATAATGGACATTGCAGTCACACTCTTGCCACTTCCCGACTCTCCTACCAGACCTAAAGTTCGACCGGCTTTGACCCCAAAGTTCACTCCGTGAAGCACCTCGGTCGACCCCTCATCAGAATCAAACTTAACCTTGAGGTTGTGTACCTGCAATATCACATCTTTTGACATCGTTTTCCCTAGAGTTTGTAGCTATCGTCTATCATTGTGACTGTCTCAAAAGCGTCACCACTTTTCATCGCTTTCTTAGTTTGCTTTTTGATATCGGTATCAATCCAAAAGTTCGCTATATCGGTGACCGAAAAAATCGAAGAAGTCTGTTTAGTCATGGCATTCGTTGGGTATTTAATCCAACGCCAATGAGCTTCACGGGTATAAGGCACCATATAACCCGGCACGATTAAATGCTCTTCAGACACTTTTTTCTGAATCTGGTGCGAAAGTGCCTGCTTCGCTTCAACATCAAACTCTGCAACATACTGTTCAATCAGCTCGTCCATCTCTTTATTGCTGTAGAAAGTATGGTTGTTGGTTTGGGGCTTGGCGTTGTCTGAGTGCAGATACTCCCAATACGCCGGGATCTCTCCTCCTCCCATATGAAGAAAGGCAAGTTCATGCTTTTTTTCTAAGATGTACTTAAAAGCGGATGAGCCATCGACTAAGTTCAAATTAAATTCCAGACCAGCTAACTTAGCTTGCTCCTTCAAATACGCCACCCTTGGCGTGTGCGGTGGATAACCATAGGTAATATCAAAACTTAGTCGTTCCCCTTTTTCGTTCAAACGAATACCGTCGGGGCCCACTTGCGAAAACCCTGCCTGCTCGAAATAAGCAATCGCCTTTTGTGGGTCAAAATTCGGAGCTTGATTATCTGGACGGTCGTAACCGCCATGACCAAATCCCATCGCATGAGGCATACGCAAATAGTCACCTCGTAACACCTTCTCTAACATACCGTCATAGTCGGATGCATGGATAATCCCAGCTCGGACATTCTTATCTTGTAATAGTTGACGTGCGGTGTTCATCCATAACCCACCCGCTCCCTGAACCGTTTGATTGAAACCCCAGAACTTATGAATATAACCTTGCTGATAAGGCTTCGTTGACGACTTCTCATGCCACAAACTTGGCAAGACTAGGCCGTACACATCTAAATCACCCTTTTCAAAGTGCTTTCTAGCGATGTCTGAATCTCGTATTACCGTTAAACGTACCCTCTCAACGTTATAGCGGTTTTTATAGTAAGGATTGCTGTAGCCCCACCATTCTGGCCCCACATGTTTGAACGTAACACTTTTCCCTTTTTTCACCTCTGACATGTAGTAGGCCCAAGTTGTGGGTTCCGCTTTGAAATTAAAACGACGTACAAAGTTGTCATCCATTCCATCATGATTATCGTCTTTTTTGGGGGCTGCATAAAAGTGCTCGGGACGAGGCTGCACACCATTACTCGGTAAGTTTATTTGAATCATCAACTCATCGTTGGTCATCTTGGTGCCTGATTTAATCGCTATTGTGAAGTCGTCAAACTTTTTGACCTCGACAATCTTATTGGTGAAAAAGTCGTTGTACCACGGGTCAACGATATCTTTTGAGCGGTTATACGTCAGCATAAACAGGTAGTCATCTGCCGTTACCTTTTCACCATCGGACCATCTTGCTTTGGGATCCAATTGGAAATACACCGTCTGGTTATCATCAGCAAAAGCCCACGCTTTAGCCAACTGGGGAATCCACTTCCTAGTATTGGGGTGACGAGCGGCAAGCTTTGGTGTGCCATCCATAAAATAGTGCCTTAAACCGGAGTTCGCATCCGGTCCAACACTGCGCAAAGTTTGCGGGAAACTTGCCATGTGAGATCGTAATGTTCCACCAAACTTTGCCTCTTCAGAGGCGAACAATGGCTCATTTAGGTGGCTTTGCCAATTTAGGTTAGCCGGAATGCTTTGTGCATTCACCATGCCAGACGCCATTAACAGGCTGCTGGCAATAAAATAATGACGCTTGTACATATCTATATCCCTATAGCGGTTTCTTATGTCGTCGACCATGTAGCGCAACTGTTCAACTTACATGTATCGAGTGAATTTTCTTGGATCAAAAGCGGCCCTAATGGCTTCACCAATAAAGGTCACCATCACAAGTACGGACACAATCGCCACAACCACAGATGTCACTATCCAAGGCGAGTCGAGATTAGACTTTCCTTGCTGTAGTAGCTCCCCCCAACTCGGTGTCGGAGGCATCAATCCAAGCCCCAAGTAATCTAAAGCAGTTAATGCCGTAATATTTGCGGCAATAGTGAACGGTGCCAAGGTGACGATCATCACCATGGTATTTGGCAATATATGATGGAATATGATCCGCGCAGTGCTTGCACCGAGTGCTCGAGCCGCCATCACATATTCTCGAGCTGACTCTTTATACGTCATTGTGCGCATGTACCATGTCATCCCCATCCAACCAAAGAGAACGTTGATGCCAACGAACAACATAAACGTGGGTTGTATAATCGAGACTAGAATCATAATCACGTAAAGAAACGGCACCATCGACCACACCTCAATAAGCCGCTGAACAAACAAATCAAACTTGCCTCCAAAAAATCCCATCGCACAACCAACTGCAGTCCCTATCGCATAGGAAGCGAGCATGGTCAGTAAGGCGAATCCCATCGCAGTTCTAAAGCCATAAACCAAACGCGCTAATATATCTCTCCCGATAACGTCCGTACCTAGTAAGTGGCGCTGCTCCAAATCTGGGGCATTAGGAGGGTAATTCCCTGAGAAGTCTTGCTCATAAGGGTTCCACGGGATCAGTGGCATAATCACATAGTTGCCCGTTTGTTCATTGTGGAACTGCGATTGAAGTCGACGATAATCCGCCTCACTTTGCGTACTTTGACCAAATTGAGTCCCCAAATAAACATCACTCATCACGGGGAAATAATAGTCACCTTGATACTTCACAACCAAGGCTTTGCTGTTGATAAATAACTCTGCAAATAGAGATAGAACAAGCAATAAACTAAGCAAAATAAATGACCAATAACCGCGTTTTATTCGCTTAAAGCTATTAATTTTCTTGAGTGTTAGTGGGCTAATGTTAAACATCGATTATTCTCCAAACTTTACTCTAGGGTCCACTAATGCGACGCACATATCAGACACAATATTCCCGACAAGCAAAAGTAAGGCATTGATGGCGACAATACCCATAACAACCGGGTAATCCCGTTCCATTATCGATTCGTACCCGAGTAGCCCAATACCATCAATATTGAAAATAACCTCAATTAAGAATGCACCCGTCATAAAAAACAAAAGAGAGTTACCAAAATGACTCGCGATAGGGATCAAACTATTCCTCAATGCGTGTTTTCTCACTGCTGTTTTAAACGGTAGACCTTTAGCAATCGCAGTTCTTATATAGTCAGAAGAAAGATTTTCCATCAGGTTATTTTTCATCGTCATTGTTAGTGTGGCAAAATCACCAATCAAATAGCAAATCAATGGCAAAATTGCATGCCACATAATATCGGCAACCCTCTCAGAAACAGTGTCATAGTCGTCAAAATCATCACTATAAAAACCTCCCATGGGAGTCCATTCAAGATGATAGCTAAAAAGTGTTATCAGCAGGACACCGACAACATATCCTGGCAGTGCATAACCGATGAATATGGCGATAGATGAACCAGAATCAAACACTGAACCATGTTTAATTGCTTTGAAATAACCAAGAGGGATTGAGATAAAATAACTAATAAAAAACGTCATTCCACCGTAAAATAGAGAGACAGGTAGCCGCTCTGCTATCATGTCTCCTACTGGTTCGTAATAACGAGTCGACTCACCAAGATCAAGTGATACTAGCTTTACAATCCAATCAAAGTAGGCCTCATGCACCGGCTTATCTAAACCATAAAAGGCATTCAGCTCCATCATCTGTTCTTCGGATAATGCAGAATTACCACCCGCAATGGAGAGAGAAGCGCCTCCATCCCCCTGGCTTTGCATTTTAGATAACATTCTTTCTACCGGGCCTCCAGGTACAAAGCGTGTAATCGCAAAGATCAATAGGGTTATTCCTAAAAATGTTGGTATCACCAACGCCAATCTACGTAGAAAGTAAGACAGCATATTTCAACGGCTCCATGTTTAATCTGCTGCTTATTTTAGTCAGGCTTTCCTGCCCTCCTATCAATAACCTTATAAAAGATACTGAATATAACAACAACTCTAAATCCATCTATATTTTCAGCCCACAACTCTGTCAGCCGCAATATTTAATTAATCTAATTTAAACTCTATTGCAACTCTTTCGAACCAATCTAGCATTCTTGAAATAAAGTACAAAAAACTACTATTTTTCAAATTTCAAAATAGAACTCATTCAACTAGAGTAAAAACTCTCACCACTTTTCGCCTGAAAATTTATTTTATTAGCATAATTAGTCTATCTCACATTCGTGAACTAGAGTACTGAAATACTGCTATTACGTGCATTCAAACCCGTAAAAGTGTCATGATGATCACCACATAGATTACGCATAATTAGATATCACTAGTTTAACCTGTCATTTTCAGTGAATAATTCTGCCATTCTCAAAAATCCAGAAAAATTGCTCAGAACCTACGCTTACGAAACTTACAAAAATAAAGTATTTAATAATTCCATTTTGTAAGGATACCTCATGATGTTGTATTACCTTTAACCGTAACAGGCAGTATAAAACGCCATCTTTTAATTAAATTCTGTTTTTTTATACGCTTTGCAATTAAAAGGGATTCAGTGGAGCGAAATTTGACATTTTTTTGAACGATCGTGTTTAGTGAAACAGCTTGTACACATTTTTTTAACAAGCAGATGCAGTTATCAATGACAAACAACCGGTAGAGAACTGGACGAATGGAGTACATGGATGTTAAGGAAAAACAGCTGTTTATCAGTAGCAGTGAGTATCGCATTAGGCACATTGACGTTCACCGCAGCCCCTCTTGCATTAGCAGAAGAAAGCGGACAAGAAGTCGAAAAGCTACAAAAAATGAAAGTGACGGGTTCACGTATTTCTCGAGTCGAGATGGAAGGCGCTGAACCTGTACAAGTATTATCGTCTGAGTATATCGAAAACACTGGCTTAATCGCCTTGGGTGACATACTCAACCAACTCCCAGGAGTGGGTGGCGATGTTCAAAGCACATCAGTTAACAACGGCAGTAATGGTGCAGCAACCGTCAACTTAAGAGGCTTAGGCGCTGAGCGTACTTTGGTTCTGGTCAACGGCCGTAGAATGGTTAATGGAGGAACCGGTGCTGACGCGTCGGTGGATCTCAACATGATCCCAACTGCGATGGTTGAGCGCATTGAAGTATTGAAAAACGGTGCCTCATCCGTTTATGGCTCTGACGCTGTAGGCGGTGTGGTCAACATCATCACAAAACAGGACTTCGAAGGGTTTGAAGTCAACCTAAAACAGGGCATGACCTCAGAAAGTGACGGCGAAGTTACTGACATTAGCATCCTAGCGGGTGCGTCGAATGATCGAGGCAATGTCACCTTCTCCGCTGGTTTTACCAAAGAGAATGAAATCATGGCTGGAGATCGTGGTTTCGCCAATACGGATTTACAACATGATGGCTATGGTGGCCAATACGTCAGCGGTAGTTCAGCGCCTCCGTGGGGTTACTACGACGGAAAAACCTTTGGCCCAGAGGGCAGTGACACACTGCGTGACTTTGAGTCTCCAGGTGATCTCTATAACTATGCGCCTGACAACTACCTAAAGAGACCCGCAGAAAGAATGTACCTATCTGCACAGGGTAACTATTTAGTTGGTGAAAATGACTATCTTGGTCCTGTTACAGCAAGTTTTGAAGCACTCTATTCCAACTCACAATCAGATTACCTACTAGCAGCTGAACCCATTTTTGGAGCTTTTCAAGGCTACTCTCCTATCTCGGCCGACGCGAGCTTTAATACCACTGGTGAAGAAATCACAGATTGGCGCAGACGTATGGTCGAAACCGGCGGGCGAAACCGCTCATTTGAGTCAGATACCGCTCGACTGGTGTTTGCTCTCGATGGTGAATTCCAAAATGGGTGGCTTTGGGATGCCAGCTACAATTTTGGCAAGACCAAAACCGTTCAACTTGAAGACAACGTCTTCATGAAAGATAGAGTCAGCAACGCCATCAGCGGATGTAAAGACGCTAGCGGCAATGCCATTGATGGCTGTTCTGAAATGGATCTATTTGGCACTGTGAGTCAATCTGCTCTGGATTACACCACATTTACACGCCAAGATACGGGGGTTAACCAGCAGCAAGTCATCAACCTTAATGTGGCCGGAGATATCTATGAACACGATATGGGTACCATTGCCTTCGCGTTAGGTTACCAAAACCGCGATGAAAAGGGCTCAAATCAACCTGACGCACTCGTTGTTGCTGGCAATGCGAGTGGTAATGCAGAATCTGCGACTGATGGTGGTTATGATGTCAACTCAGTGTATGGTGAGTTGTTGATTCCTATTCTCTCAGACCTCGCCTATGCGCAATATCTCGAAGCACGAGTGTCAGCACGATACGATGACTACTCAACCTTTGGTGGTGCAAACACTATGGGTTATAGCTTCTTGTATCAACCAATCGATGATCTCATGTTGCGCGGTACCTACAACGAAGTGTTCCGTGCGCCTTCAATTGCCGATCTTTATGGTGGCGCGCAGGAAAGTGCCGATGTACTGACTGACCCATCTGGCCAAGATACCAGTGGTCGAACCCAGTTCCCAGTATTCTATGGCTCTAATGAAGAACTTCAGCCAGAAGAAGGTCATACTGCTTCCCTTGGTTTTGTGCTTTCCCCTTCGTTTGCAGAAGGCTTCTCAGCAACCGTCGATTACTGGCAAGTTGAGCTTGAGCAGTTGATTGATGCCGTTGATCCTCAGTTGATGCTTAATCAATGTTATGAAACGGGCGAGTATTGCGACAAGATCACGCGTGATGGCAGCGGTAACATCGTGGGTATCGATGCTAGAACCACCAACCTCGGAAAACTCGAAACCAGTGGTCTTGACTTTAACCTACGTTACCTGCATGACTTCGATGACCTTCGATTCACGGCAAACTGGGATAATACCTACACCTTTAACTATGAGGTCACTCAAGCCGATGGCAGCGTTGATGACTACGCGGGTAAATTCATTAGTGACCAAATCGGTCTTTACAGCCAATATCGCTCAACGCTTAATTTGGGGTTAAGCCAAGATAAATGGCGCACTAACTGGAACACTCGCATGATCTACGGTGTTGACTATGAACTGCCTGGTGCTGAGGACGCTGCTCAATCTACCTATACCTTTAGCGTCCCTACTGTGTTCTACCACGATATCAGCGCAGGTTATGCCTTTGACAACGGGATTACGTTGTCTGGCGGTATCAACAACCTGTTTGATGAAGAGCCTCCTCTCATCCTCAATACCATTTCAGGTAACACTGACACAATGACTTACGACGTTGTGGGACGCTACTTCTACGCCAATTTAAACATGAAGTTCTGATTGTTCAATTGAGTCCTTAGCTTAGAGCATCATGCTTTAAACCATAAAAAGGGCAAGTTTAAACAATTAAAAAGGACAGGCTCGATACACAGTCAACCGTGTGTCGAGCCGACAAATCCCGACTGACATTACACAAGGATGCCACAATGATAATCAAAGGAATGACGCTCTCTGTTTTAACAGCGTCTCTTTTTGCCGTTTCGGCACATAGCTTCGCGGCAAACAGCGGCCAAGTAATTGCAACACAAGCCAAGGCCAACAAAAGCGCGGAAGCGTCACAAAATAAAATCGATGACTACGCAGATAACACCGATGCGATGCTCGGAGAATATAAAGGTCTGCTCCGTCAGATTGAGAGTATGGAAGCATATAACACTCAAATTTCTCGCATGGTTGACTCTCAACAAACTGAGCTGGATTCACTTAATGAACAGATCGCTCAAATAGACCAAACCGCAATGGAAGTTGTACCTCTGACTCTCAAAATGGTCGATGCGCTCGATGAATTTATCACCTTAGATCTTCCATTCCAAATTGAAGAAAGAAACAAACGCGTCGCTGAACTAAAACGATTGATGAACCGCGCAGATGTCACAACATCAGAGAAGTTTCGTAAAGTGATGGAGGCCTACCAAATTGAGGAAGGATTTTCTCGCTCCATAGAGTCTTACAAAGCGAGCCTAGAGCGCGGGGGTGAAGTGGTCACCTATGACTTCTTACGTATCGGACGCACGGCCCTATTGTTTCAATCGCCTGACGGCTTAGAAACCGGAATGTGGAACCAACAAACCCGTGAGTGGGAAACCTTACCTGACAGCTATCGTCAAGCGGTACAACAAGGCATCCGTGTAGCGAAGAAGCAGGCTCCACCAGCACTGATTAAGCTACCTATCTACACAGGAGGAGAGCAGTAATGAAAGGATTCAACACTGTAGCCGTTGTGCTCACAACACTATGTGCTTATGCGCCATTTTCCCACGCTGAGACACCTAAAAACATGAGTGAACTCCTCAGTGAGGTGAAATCACAAAGTATTATCGAATCAAAGGAAAGTAAGGCCCGGGAAGCAGAGTTTCTCTCGGACCGAAACCAGCAAGCGACGTTATTGGAGCAAGCGCGTGTAAAACTCGCCGCTGAGACGGCGCGCGGTGACGCACTAAAAGCCACCTTTGATAGCAATGACCAACTATTGACCGAATTAACAGAAACACTGCGTCAGCGCTCAGGGACATTAGGAGAAATGTTTGGAGTGTTACGTCAGTATGCAGGCGAATTTAAAGGTTTATTCAACGCCTCACAAAACTCGGTGCAATACCCTGAACGCGAAGCACTGTTAACCAAGCTTGCCGAAAGCAAAGCACTACCCTCCACCCAAGAGCTTGAAGCATTTTGGTACACCATCTTGCAACAAGTGGTCGCATCTGGAGAAACCAACACGACGCAAGCGACGGTAGTCTTAGGCGAAGGCACTGAGGTGACATCAGATGTCACTTTGATTGGCGAGTTTAACGCTATTGCTAACGGTAAGTATGTCACTTTCGTCCCGGAAACAGGAAAGTTTGAAGAGTTGTCACGTCAACCTGAAAAAACGATGACTGGTTTACTCAGTGGATTTGAAGCAGCAAGCGGTGACTATCAACCTCTCTTTATCGACCCATCACGTGGGGTGATTTTGTCCTTAATGGTACAAACGCCAACGGTTCAAGAGCGTGTCGATCAAGGGGGAATTGTGGGTTATGTCATTCTTGGTATGGGCGCTATTGGCGCACTCATCGCCCTTTTCTGCTATCTACGACTGTTGGTGATTGGCGAGAAAATGCGTAAACAAGCTAAGTCAGAGCAAGTTCTTAAAGGCAACCCACTTGGTGAGGTGATTGAAGCATACCAAACTCATAACAGCGACAACCTCGAAGATCTTGAGGCGAAGCTCGATGAGATCATTATGCGTAATGGACCACGAATTGAACGCTTTGTTGGTTCAATAAAACTGTTCGCCTCTGTGGCTCCGCTGTTGGGGCTGCTTGGTACAGTCATGGGGATGATCGGTACATTCCAAGCCATTACTCTATTTGGCACGGGCGATCCAAAGCTTATGGCGGGTGGTATTTCCGAGGCACTGGTAACCACAATGCTTGGTCTCGTGGTGGCTATTCCACTGCTGTTCCTTTACACCATTGTACACAGTAAAGGTCGCCGTCTAGTGCAGATGCTAGAGGAGCAAAGTGCTGGCTTTATTGCTCGCTATCAAGAGAAGCTCCATACGGTGCAAAGCTAAGGAGTGCTTATGTGGTGGTTACTGGATGAATTCGAATCTATAAAACGATTCATCGGTGTAGGAGGCGACGTTCTCCTTGCCATATTTGTTCTTAGTCTTCTGCTTTGGACTCTCTTATTAGAGCGATGGATATATTTTGTCGCTATTGCCCCTCGAGTCGCCAAGAAGACCATAGAACAATGGAAAATACGTACTGAATACAAAAGCTGGAATGCGAAGATGATTCGTCAAGAGTTGGTGTCGATGCAAGATGTCGAAAACAAACGGGGGCTACCGATTGTTAAGGTATTAATCGCGCTTTGCCCACTACTTGGCTTGCTCGGCACTGTTGTCGGTATGATTCAAGTGTTCGATATTCTCGCCGTCGTGGGTACTGGCAGCCCAAGAGCCATGGCATCAGGGATTTCTAAAGCGACTATCCCCACTTTAGCGGGAATGGTCGCCTCTCTCTCTGGCTTATTTTTCAGCTCTCGATTGGATCATTTAGCAAAAATCAGTACACAAAAGCTTGAGGATCAACTCAAGCACATCGCCTAATGAAATGGATTTTAAGGATATAGGCTATGAAAAGACGTTATAGCAATAGCAGTAATGAAGAAGCAGCAATCGATATGACACCTATGCTCGATATCGTATTCATCATGTTGATCTTCTTTATCGTCACCACCTCTTTTGTCAAAGAGGCCGGTATTGAAGTCAGTCGACCAAGCGCGAACACCGCTCAGGTCGTAAAAAACGGCAATATTATGGTAGCAATTGGCGCCGCTGGTGATGTTTGGGTAGACAAACGCAGGATCGAGGTGGATGCCGTCCGAGCGAATATTGAACGCTTGCGAGCAGAGAGCCCTGAAGGCGCAGTCGTTATTCAAGCGGACACCGAAGCGAATGCCGGCACTGTAGTAAAAGTGATGGACCAGATAAAGATGGCAGGTGTTGAAAATATCTCTATCGCCGCAACGGATAAAGGGTAATTTATGCGGTATCTGGCCTCAATGGCACTGGCGCTCATTGTCTCCCTCGGACTTTTCTGGGGAATGGACAAGCTAGTAAACAAAGAGCGCCACGAGCTGACATCGAGTGAAGATCTCCGCATGGTGGACTTTATTCGCGTCAAACCACAAGAAAGTGTTCAGGAGAAAAAGCGAGAACTACCTAAACCACCACCGCCTAAGCGCCCTCCTCCACCTCCGGAAATGAAAGTGGCGGCAACAGTGAAACCGGTGATGGAACAAATCGCAATGGATATGCCAGACCTAAACCTGCCCGTGAATGTGACTGGGGGCTCTGTGCTGGGTCACTACTCGCAAGGCGGGGGCGCAAAAGTTGCCGGGGGTAGCAATGGCGCAGTCCCACTCGCGACTTTCCAACCTCAAATGCCGAGAAAGGCAGCAAGAGCGGGAATAGATAAAGGCCTCGTTCTAGTGGAGTTCACCGTGACAGACCGTGGAACCGTCGAAAACGTCAAAGTGCTCAAAGAAACTCCGCGCAAACTTGGTCTTGGAAAAGCTGCGAAGAAAACCATCTCGAAATGGACCTTCAAGCCGAAATTGGTAGAGGGGCAAGCCGTGAGCACTCGAATGTCACAAGAGATTGAGTTCTCTACCAACTAAGGAGTCAAAGGATGACATTGATGAACAAACTGACTTCAATACTTTTGATTGTGGGCTGCTTTAGCAGCCCTGTATTCGCCAGCTCTCCCGAGCTCTCTGATCGCACATTCCGTACGGTCAATAAAGTGCAGAAGTGGATAGCGGAAGAGAAATACGATACGGCAATCAATAAGCTAAACGATGCAATCGCTTCGACTTCATCGAAGAAATATGACCGAGCCGTCTTGTTGCAACAGATGGGCTTCTTGCACTCTTTAAAGGAAGACTACAACCAAGCCTCTCACTTTTTTGCTCAAGCTCTAAAGGTGGGTGCGCTGCCCGTTCCTGTCGCTCAACAGGTTCGGTATAGCTTAGCTCAACTCTATTTAGCAGAGGAGCAGTATCAAAAATCGGTGAAGACTATGGTGGAGTGGTTCAAAGTCGCCGAAACAACAGAAGATAAACCTAACGCCCATGCTTACATCACATTAGCCAGTGCGTATGTTCAAATGGAGGACTACAAACGAGCTATACCACCGACGCAAAAAGCGATAGCAATGAGTAAACAGCCAAGCGAGTCTTGGTATCTACTTTTGCTCGCTTCTCATTATGAGCTTAAGCAATTCAAAAGCGTTGCGGGGGTGCTTAAAACCTTAACCAATAAGTACCCAGCGAATAAGCGCTATTGGATGCAGCTCTCTAGTACCTATATGGAACTCAACCAAAATCGAAATGCACTTGGTGCACTCGAGTCCGCTTACGATCTTGGCTTACTAGAGACAGAAAAGGAGTATTTGAGACTCGTTAACTTTATGGCCTATCAAGGTATTCCCTATCGGGCGGCGAAAACACTCAAGCTTGAGATGGAGCAAGGCAATATTGCCTCAACGCAAGCGCATATTGAAAAACTCGGCAGTTTTTATCACCAAGCAAAAGAGTTAGATGAGTCTATTCAAGCATATCAAAACGCTTATCAGATGAATCCAACCGTGAAAAGCCAACTACGTATTGCTCGTTTGATGTTGCAAGACAAGCAATACACTGAAACGGCACGATTTGCGACAAAGCCTGCCCCTGACGCATCACGTGATGAAGCCGCGGAGCTCCATTACATCAAGGGGATGGCACACTTTGAATTGGAACAAAACACACTGGCATTAACTTCAATGCGTCAAGCCAGTCAATCGGCTCAGCTCAGTAGCATCGTAAACCCTTGGATTGTTTTCTTGGAAAACTGAGAAATGACCTTATGCACCTTTAACGTTTTATCGTTAAGGGCGGCATGAGTTTGAATATTAGAGAGTCAGCCCTGAAGTGACTCTCTAATTAAGTGTGAGTCAGTCGCACTTTAGGGGAAGCCTCAGCTTCCCCTTTTTTTCTTTTAAGCGTTAGAACGATAAAACTCTGGAAAACGAAACCTTTCTAAAGGTTTGTTTTCATTCAAAAGTTTCATGCCTTGATACATGCGTACAAACCACAATAATATCGCTAGTGCCGCGATAAACATGCCAATATACGGTATGTAATAGGCGATATCATCAATGATATGGCTGCGATACCAATAGTCGTTAATGCCTTTCAAGATGCCATTTGAGGTTGCTACCGTGATGATCAACACAACGAAGAACGTCAAGTTCAAGAAAAAGGTACGAATCAATCCATAGTAGTGCGAATCTAGCACCTCTCCATCTTCGCCTTTATCTAAACGATATCCCGCATAAACAATCGCGATCACCCCTGAGATCAAACACGTGAAAGGGGTAAAACAGCTGAGTATATACGCTACCCAAATCCCTTTATGAGGTTTGTTCATCGTTGGATGCTCCTTTTACTTGTTCTGTCTTGGCTGTCACTGAATCACTTGTCTCAGTGCCCTCTTTGGCTTTGACCTCTTCATACCAAATGTCGTGGTGCTCTTTGGCCCATGTCTCATCTACTTCGCCTGTTACCATACCTTCGAGTGCCCCTTCCATACCAAACAGACCGATATAGATATGGAACACAAAACCACAGATTAGAATTAGTGCTGCGAGCATGTGAACTAGGTTAGAGAGTTCCATATCACGGCGTGTCTGACCAAAGATAGGGAAATCGAGAACTAAGCCACTAAACGCGACAACGGTACCGACCACAATTAGCATCCAAAACAGGATTTTCTCACCTGCGTTAGAGAACTCCGCTGAAGGATGACTGCCTTTGTGCTTACCCACCATACCGCCGAGTTTGAGCATCCATTGAAGGTCAACTTTGCTTGGGATCGACTTACGCCACCATTTGATCAAAATCCCCAAAAGGAGGACATAGAAAATCGGACCAATATAGTTGTGGTAATCCTTTGCCAATTGAATAATAAAGCCCCAAAGATCCGTCGGGATATAAGGCTTCAAGAAGTGTTTACCGTAGACCAGCATCAAACCACTAAAGGCTAATGTCAGGAAGGTAAACGCCATCGACCAGTGCAAGGCGCGATCCATTCGTGACCAGCGTTTAATCTTGCGTCCGGTTCTCGGCGCACTGAGCTTGAGTGGGCCGACCACGATATACATCAATGTCACCATGGCGATGCTACCGAAAATCGCCACCGCACCCGCCGGAGACATCCATTTCTCTTTCAAGATGTACCACGTTTGACCCGGCGTACTGATTAGCATACCGTGCTCAGGGAATGTTGACGACGTTGTACCTGTCTCACCTTGACGCACTTGACGCCAAAAGTCTGCGCCTGCCATCTGAGTCATTTCACGTTGAGCAACATCGTTTTGTGCTTGCTCAGCGGAAACGGGCAGTGACAGTGTCAACACCATTGCTGCCAGCATTGGCAGCAAGGCGAGAGAGACACGTCTAAGATATTGAATCATATCTCTCTCCAAAGTTAGCTTTTCGTTGCATCGTATGACAAGTCTTCACCGTTTGACCAACCTGCTTCTTTGGCACCACGCTCTACCACACGTTGGCTAAAGATATCAGACACTTTCGCCGCATCACCAGCAAGAAGCGCCTTGGTTGAACACAGTGACGCACACATTGGCAATTTGCCTTCTGCAATACGGTTTGCACCATACTTCATACGCTCTTCTTCTGAGCCAGGTTCTGTTTCAGGACCACCAGCACAGAAGGTACATTTGTCCATCTTGCCACGCTCACCAAACGCTGATTGTTTAGGGAACTGAGGCGCGCCAAACGGACACGCAAACAAGCAGTAACCACAACCGATACACAGGTCTTTGTTGTGTAAAACAATACCGTCTTCTGTTTGCTCAAAACAGTCTGCCGGGCAAACGGCTTTACATGGCGCATCGGTACAGTGCATACAGGCAACTGAAACTGAGCTTTCACCCGGTTCACCGTCGTTAAGGGTCACTACGCGGCGGCGTTGAATCCCCCACTCTAGTGCGTCGTCGTTTTCGTTCTTACATGCCGTGACACAGCCGTTACAATCGATGCAACGCTTGGTATCACAAAGGAATTTCATTCTAGCCATTGTCTATACTCCTCAAGCCTTGCGAATATTACAGAGTGTCACTTTGGTTTCCTGCATAAGCGTCACAGGGTCATAACCATAAGTGGTTGCTGTGTTGGCAGCCTCGCCAATCACATAAGGGTCGGCACCTTCAGGGTATTTCGAGCGAAGGTCTTCACCCTCAAACTTACCGCCGAAGTGGAACGGAATGAACGCCAAACCTGGCTTAACGCGGCGTGTTACCAGCGCTTTCACCTTGATGCGTCCTTTTTCTGCCCCTTCAACCCACACTTCATCACCGTCTTTAAAGCCGATGTCATTTGCGTCTTTCGGGTTCACCTCAACAAACATCTCTTGCTGAAGCTCAGCTAGCCAAGGGTTAGAACGGGTTTCTTCACCACCACCCTCGTATTCAACCAAGCGGCCCGATGTCAGAATAATTGGATACTCTTCTGATTTATCTTGAGCTTGAATCGATTTATAGAGTGTTGGAACACGGAAGATCGCGTCTTTGTCATCCCATGTAGGGTAATCTGTCACAAGGTCGCGTCGCGGTGTGTATAGCGGCTCACGGTGCAGTGGCACGCGGTCTGGGAAAGTCCAAACAATCGCACGCGCTTTTGCGTTACCGAAAGGAATACAGCCATGCTTGATAGCCACACGTTGGATACCACCAGATAGGTCAGTCTTCCAGTTTTTGCCTTCAGCAGCCACTTTCTCTTCTGCAGTCAGATCGTCCCACCAGCCCAGCTGCTTCAATAGCTTGTCACTGAACTCTGGATACCCGTCTTTGATTTCACTGCCTTTCGAGTAGCTGTCTTCTGCCAATAGGCTTTGGCCTTCAAACTCAACACCGAAACGTGTACGGAATGTACCGCCACCTTGTGCGACTGGCTTCGAGTTATCATAAAGGATATGCGTACCTGGGTGCTTCATTTCCGGCGTACCCCAACATGGCCAAGGAAGACCATAGGTTTCGCCGTTCGCAGGGCCGCCTTCCCCTTCGAGTGTGGTTTTATGGAATGTATGCCAGTTTTGCTGGTGCTCTTTGATACGCTCTGGGCTTTGACCAGAGTAACCGATCGTCCACATACCCTTGTTAAACTCGCGCGTCAGGTCTTCAATCAATGGTTGATTGTTTTCAACTCGAATGTTCTTGAACAGCTGATCGGCATAACCCAGTTTCTTACTGAGCAAGTACATGATCTCGTGGTCAGGCTTAGATTCAAATAGTGGGTCGACCACTTTGTCACGCCATTGAATAGAGCGGTTTGATGCCGTCACGCTGCCGTAGGTTTCAAACTGAGTTGTTGCAGGCAGCAGGTAAACGCCATCGGTGCGATCGTTCATTACTGCTGCCACCGTTGGATATGGATCGACAATCACCATCATATCCAACTTCTGCATCGCTTTTTTCATCTCAGGGCCGCGAGTTTGAGAGTTCACCGCGTGACCCCAATAGAACATGGCGCGGATGTTCTCGCGTTGACGAATGTTCTCTTTGTCTTCGAGTACACCGTCAACCCAACGAGAAACAGGAATACCTGCACTGTTCATTGGCTTTTGACCACCGTACGCAGTGTCGTCAAAGCGCTCTTTGATCCAATCAAAGTCTACGTCCCAGACTTTCGCCCAGTGACGCCAAGAGCCTTCCGACAAGCCGTAGTAACCCGGAAGCGTGTCAGAAAGAACACCAAGGTCAGTGGCACCTTGTACGTTATCGTGACCACGGAAAATGTTCGCACCGCCACCTGATTTGCCCATATTACCAAGAGCAAGTTCAAGCACACAGTATGCGCGTGTGTTGTTGTTACCCGTGGTATGTTGAGTACCACCCATACACCAAACCACACAACCTGGACGGTTTTCAGAAAGGAGTTTCGCGGTTTGATAAACGTCAGCCTCACTGACACCTGTTACACGCTCAACTTCAGCAGGGTTCCACTTCGCGACTTCTTCACGGATTTCATCCATACCGAAAACACGCTGGCGAATAAACTCTTTATCTTCCCACTGATTAGCAAACACATGCCACAATACACCCCAGATAAACGCCACATCTGAGCCCGGACGCAGAGAAACGTAATGATCAGACTTAGCCGCTGTACGAGTACGACGCGGGTCAGCCACAACGATCTTACAGTTGTTCTTCTCTTTCGCGATAAGAATGTGCTGCATCGCAACTGGGTGTGCTTCAGCAGGGTTCGAACCAATGAAAAGCATCGACTTACAGTTGTGCATGTCATTGAACGAGTTGGTCATGGCGCCGTAGCCCCAAGTGTTTGCCACACCAGCAACTGTCGTTGAGTGACAGATACGTGCTTGGTGGTCAACGTTGTTCGTGCCCCACAATGAAGCCATCTTACGAAAAGCGTATGCTTGCTCGTTACTGTGTTTCGCACTACCTAAGAAGTAAACAGAATCAGGGCCAGATTCTTTACGCAGCTCTAATGCTTTATTACCAATCTCTTCAATCGCCTCATCCCAAGAGAGCTTTTTCCACTTACCGTTTTCTAGCTTCATTGGGTATTTCAAGCGACGTTCGCCGTGGCCATGCTCACGCAGCGCTGCGCCTTTCGCACAGTGACCGCCGGCGTTGAACGGGTGGTCGAACGCAGGCTCTTGGCCAGTCCAAACCCCGTTTTGCACTTCCGCGTAGATGCCACAACCTACCGAACAGTGAGAACAAATAGTACGTTTTATCTCTGTTTTCGCATCAGGGTCGACCGATTTCGCTTGTGCTTTTTTCATCATGCCCGGAGCAAATAGACCGGCACCTACCATTGCGCCACCAGCGGCAATGGATGTGTTTTTCATGAATGAGCGACGTGATACGCCGAGCTGGTTAGTTTCTTTGCTCACACTGTCGGAGCGTTTGACTAGTTTCATCCTTTATCTCCTAAAGTGTGTCGTAGTAGTCGCGCACATGTTGAGTCTCACGATAACCGGTTTTATTGGTCTCTTTGTCTGCCACTTTCACTGTCTCTGAAGCGGTCGCCACTTTCGTAGTACCCGCAACAACAGCGCCAGCCACAGCAGCCGTGGTTAGGCCTTTGAGCAAGTCCCTACGGCTTGTGTTTACTTCTTTATTCTCTTTCATCTTTGCTTCCTTACCTTCCGGTAGATATTTTGCGGAGGCTAGAGCCCCTCTATCGAGCCTGCTGAGTGGAAATCAACTACTCGTAATCCGTGACGTTTTTCACGTCTATCTTCAATTTGCTTTTTGCGCTTTGCTTATTCTCACTAAAACGCACTTGTTCAAGCGTTAAATAAGCCTGACATAGCTGTGCGACGGCCTTATAAAACACCGCACTCTGCGCTTGCTGTATTTGCTCGGTGAATGACGAGAACCAAGGGGCAATATGCTTGTTGAACACCACTTGTTGCAGCGCCTCTTCTTCACCAGTCAGCATCGCCATTACTTCACACAACGCAGCGATATGATCCTCGGGCTCTTTCACATTGTCTTCGCGTTCAATGCCCAAAAGCTCAAGATCGTGTCTGATCTCTGCTAACGGCTTCTCCATCATTGAGCCTGTTAGATGCCACGAAGCAAACGGCACCGCCTCTCCGCGACCAATACCAATAAACAGGTCTTGGTACTCTTCTGCTAGTGACAGCTGATCCGATTCTGTTGCCGCTTGCTGAAGTGCAATCCACGCATGCTGCATATCACTCTCTGCTTGCTCGACGTCTAAAGACGTCAGAAAGTCGATCACTTCAGGGGTTGGGGCGTTACGGAATAAAGCCGAAAGTACCAAGTAGATCTCGGTTCTTAATGTTTGCTCTTGTTCCTGATGTTGTTCTTGTCGATTTTCCAACTCCGGCTCCTAGCTAGTATTTCAATTGTTTCATTGGATCTTTGGCCATAGCGTCAAAAACATCAATCACCCGACAGTCTTCACACATCGCAATGCGATTTAGTGCCGCTTCGTCAGCATAATGTGAATGATTGCGCAGCTTGTTCTGCAACATGTCGATCATCGACTGCGGAGCAAACGGTTTTTGGCAGCGAATGCACTCTGCCGCTTTCTCTTGATGAATCACAACAGCGTTTTGACGTTCTTCTTGCACCCAGTTCATGCGCGGCGTCAGTGTCAGAACTTTTTCCGGACACGCTTTCTCACATAAGCCACACTGAACACAGTCTTGTTCAACAAATTTAAGTGACGGTGAGTTGCCATCAGTATGTAGGGCACGAGTCGGGCAAACGGCGACACAGCTCATACACAATGTGCAGCCTTGGCTGTCACATGAGACATTGCCATAAGGTGCGTTAGCTGGGAGCGAAACGATATTTTCTACCGGGATACGTGACGCAGACATAGCATCTAGTGCGCTAAACAGGCGCTGACGCTTATTACCCGGCAAATCACCAAGTGAAAGGTCAAAAGAATCCGTACACAGTATCGGCGCTTCTTCACGCAGTGACTCCAAATACAGGATATCAATAGTCTCTTTAGCAATGCCCAATTGATCTAACAGCTCTTGTGCAATCGCTACTTCATTGCTTAGTACGCGGATGATGGTTTGTGGCATGTGCTTTGAGGCAGCAAATAGCACTTGTGTCGCGCCATTCACTAAAGCCGCAAACCAAGTATCAATACCGATAGAAGGCAACTCTTCGACAACGACTGGGATCACATTATCAGGCAGTGCTTTGAGTGCCATAACATTATATGACTCGTGACGTGAGCTACAGATCAATACGATAGGGTCGATACCGCCTTCTTGTTCATAATTGGCCAATGTACGCTCTATGAATTTCTGCGTATCGTCTGGATTTGGCAGGGCGTAATGAATCGCTTCGGTTGGGCAGCTTGTGGCACACGTCCCCACACCTTGGCATAGGTATGGGTTAATCTCGATACGATGGCCAATTTTGTCATTGCCTTCACTCGACAGCGCGCCAGCAGGACACGCATCAACACAGCGCTCACACCCTTTAACCCCGCGCGAGCTGTGTGCGCACATGTCGGTATCAAGGCGGAAGAACTTGGGTTTATCGAACGTGCCCATTAGGGTTGGGATCTCTTCGAGCGCCTCTGCCAGTTTCGGATAACCGCGGCCCACTGGGTAGTAGCCGGGTACTGGTACTTCTTCGGTCATGCAGCTGTTCAGGCATAGGTCGAGAACCACGTCAAAGCAGTCACTATTAATCGCTGCATTCGCAAGGTTATTCGTTACACCATGGTTTTCGATAAGCACTTCAAAAGTGCCAAGAAAGCCAGAAACCTGCACTGCGCTTGCAAAATAGATATTGTCCTGCGCGCCCTTTTCACCATCAGTAGACAGCAGCGTTAGGCTAGTAACCTGTGACAGTTGCGCCGCAGCACTTTCAATAATCGCAGTGGGGCCGATGATCAACGTATGACCACCACTTTCATAGCTCACAGTAGGCGGAATTAAGTTGGTCAACTCAACGGTATTTTCAAAAGCGTAGCGTCTTGCCAGACCATTTTTTGATGTTGCTTGTTGTAATAATTCTTTCAGCATTGCTCAGTTCATTCTGTGTGTAGGTCGCTTGCTTAACCTTCATTTTAGTAGGCTTTTAATGCCCAAGGCTGACTATCCACCTTGTCCTGATTAAAGGTGACTTCAGAGTGCCTAAACGCCCTTCAACTAAAATAGGTAATCAACAACTTATAGCAAACCCCATGCCAAACACTTTTTTGTTATTTTTCAATCAACTAGCTCATAGCCATTAGGCGTGAAAGCAATAAAAAAACCACCTGCGACAAATTGTCTCAGGTGGTTCAGTCACGAATTAGTCAAAATGTACCTATTTTTTGTGTGGTATATTTTGTCTCACATTTAAGTCTTCATCTTCTGTTAGAGCATTAGACTCGGGCACTTCCACTGGATCAGGCTCGCTGTCTAACAAGTCAGAGTTTGCTTCTTGGGGAGGCTCTTGAGCACTTTCCGTTGAGTGAGAATGATCGTCTAGTAAAGCATCTTCTGCGTACTCTTCACTGACTTCTTCTTCGGGTTTATCGTTGACCCAATCTCTTAGTTTATCTGCAACACCTTCTGACAAGGTTTTCAGATTACTGTAATCATCATCATAGTCATCTAAACCATCACGAACATTAAACTCCTCGGAGAGAAACAGCTTTCTAAGCGCGGCTTTCTTGATGCTTTCCGATGCCTCTGATACCAGCAGGTTAGCAATTGACGTCTCTTGGGGGACGTCTGTTTCCGTAGCGCTTGCGGTCTCTGCAACACCAGCATCCTCGACGTTGTCAGTACTTTGTTCTCGTTCCAAGTTTGATTGCTGTTCTGCTTCTTCATTCACAGAATTAACAGGTTCAGCTTTGACGATTTCAGCCTCTGAATTTAGCTTTTCATCTCTAACGTGTTCACGGAGTTGCTCACTGACATGTTCACGAGCATCTTTGCTCTCATGCTGTGACTCTTCTATTTTTCGCTGAGACCAGCGGCTTATAAAACTACTTGCCATTAGCGCGCCCTGCTCCCTTACGCTTCTTACGTCTTACCTCCAGTAGCTCACCATGACGGCCAATGTAGGCCTCCATCCAAGCTTGCACAGCAAGGGGCATATCGCAGGAAAGAACCTGATTATCACCGTCCATATACTGCCCAGCTACGGTTTGAGAAGCAGTAAGCAATTGAATAATTGGGCGCTCTCCTGAGTCAACATTATCCATAATTAAAAACAACTTAGGTTGCTGTGAGCTCAAGTTGAAGCGGTAGTCGGTGCGTTCATCTTTGTGCAGTTGTAATAAGCACACATCAATTTCATTGGGTTCTGGATTCAAGTTAAACCCATCAAGTGTCCACTGTGTGGTTGTCCACATGCCGGTTTTTATTTCATGCTCGACTCTAAGTACACCGATAGCCCAGCTAGTGTCGGTTTTCTCATTCTCTTGTGTGATTTCTTCGCTCACTGACATTATCCACTCACTTTGTTAAACAATACGCATAAGACATTGTGTCTGCTGATTGGCCACTCTTTCTCTAATGATCTTGGTAAAGCAATAACTACGCCATGCTTTTATTCTAGACCGTAAGTTATCAAAGCGACTAGTGAGATGACTTCAGCTCATAGATTGCTCTCAATTGGAATAAGACTTGCTAACAGTTTGATTTATTGATACCGAAAAAGCAGCTAGGGTTATAGATAGAATGAGGAGGGGTGTTATAGTCTGTGATTCTGTTCCTCGCCCTACTCCA
Organism: Vibrio agarivorans; assembly: GCF_030409635.1. Lineage (NCBI taxonomy): Bacteria > Pseudomonadati > Pseudomonadota > Gammaproteobacteria > Vibrionales > Vibrionaceae > Vibrio > Vibrio agarivorans. The sequence goes on from NZ_JAUFQF010000001.1 coordinate 1,191,939, forward strand.
CCATTCAATTAGGAAATAACTGTGGCCAAACCAAACATAATAAAAACCAGCGAAAACCCACTACAAACCATCGAAGTTGACGTGTTCGATGAGTATGGCGAAAAGCTTACTAAACAGATCGCGTGTGAACGCCCGTTAACCGTTATGCTTAATTGGAAAGAGATCGTCACACTGATGACGCTTGGCTCTCGCCCTGAAGCTTTGGTGTTGGGTTATTTAAAAAACCAGAGCTTTCTATCTGATCCAGAAGCGATTGAATCAGTGATTATCGATTGGGAAACGCACAGCGCGGCGGTCATCACCAAAGAGAATACAGATCATTTAGACAAAGCGCTGACGAAGAAAACCGTCACCTCTGGATGCGGACAGGGCACCATGTATGGCAATGTAATGAAGCAGCTTGAGAACTACAAAGTACCTCAAGTGACACTCAAACAGTCAGAAATCTATTCGGCACTAGAAGCGCTCACCCATTACAACGATACGTATAAAAAAGCGGGAGCAGTTCATGGCTGCGCGGTATGCAAAGGCGATGAAGTGCTGTCTTTTGTTGAAGATGTCGGTCGTCACAACGCGGTTGATACTCTTGCGGGAGAGATGTGGCTTAACCAAGATTTAGGTGACGATAAGATTTTCTACACCACGGGTCGACTGACATCAGAGATGGTGATCAAGGTGGCTCAGATGGGGATTCCAGTGCTGTTATCTCGCTCAGGCGTGACCCAAATGGGGCTCGACCTCGCAAAACAGTTTGGGATCATCACAATTGCTCGCGCGAAGGGCTTGCGCTTTCAAGCATTCCATGGCGCAGATCGCATTGTGTTTGATGTGAAAGGCGGCACTGAGGACTAATATCACCGTGGTGTGTATTTCGCCAATCAAGCTGCAACGATGTGCGAGTTAGCTCGAATCAGCGTATAGTGACGTACATCGAAATACGTAATGACTAGATACAGAGTAAGACTATGATCAACGATCCTAAAGTTATTGATACCCTTGAAGAGCTTGAGAGCTTTCTTATCACGGTAGAAAGCGGCGCACTAGGCCTATCAGACGTGGCTGGCATTGCACTAGCGACTACCAACAGCGATGGCCGCCCTTTTGTTGCTGTGCTTGATAGCAAACATCAACTGCTTCTTGGCCGCTGGGTGTCTGCAGACGTGTATGAAAACGGCAAAGACCTAGTTCGTAATGGGCCAAGCAAAAAGCACTAATCTTTGCGTAAGCTAATTAAGATAGATAAAACCAGAAGTTGTTATTTCACTTCTGGTTTTTACTGTTTATCTGAAAATTAAATCCGCACGACGCGCTAGCCCCGATGTGACAGAACCAAAAAAGTCACCGCGTACCACAGGTATCTCTCCCAGAACAGATTTCACTGCATTGGTTAAGATTGGCGAGCGTGCTGAACCACCTGTCATAAACACCATATCTGGATTGATGCCGCTTTGAACTACTGCCTCTTCCACCAACGCTTTGATTTTACTTGTTGGAGGCTCAATCGCCGCTTCTAAGCTAGATTTCGTCACATCTATCCGGAAGGTTTCAGACAGTAAGTTGAGATTGGCACTGTAGTGTTCACTATCACCCAATGCGATTTTGGTTTTCTCGGCTTCTCGAATCACACTGTAACCCAGTGTCTCTTTATGCAGTGTGAGCAGACGACTGACCTTTTCAGGCTCTTTCGCTTCTCGGAGGAACTGTTGTAGTACCGCTAGGTTATCGTGCGCATAAAAGCTACGTTGTGCTTGAACATCACTAATAACAATAGGGTTCCAAAATTGAATCAGCGGAATGTCTAACCCAGATTGACGTTTCGTACCCATCCCAAATTCTGACATAAAGCACTTAAATGCGGTGTAGATATCTAGGTCGTTACCGCCTACCATTTGCCCCGAGTGAGCCAGCAGTGAATCGGTACGGTCCAATTGTTGCGCCCAACTCGGGCCCATTTGGATCATAGAGCAATCGGTAGTACCACCACCAATATCGACAATCAGTACGTTTTTATCCTCGGTTAGACTCGATTCAAACTCTAAACCCGCAGCGACAGGCTCAAACTGAAATTCAACGTCTTTAAAGCCTGCTCGGTTGGCAGCATTGCGAAGAATACCCTCAGCTTGAATATTAGACTTATCTCCCCCACGTCCAAGAAAGTTTACTGGACGACCAATCACCGCTTGTGTCACTTCCTGATTTAAGTGGGTCTCAGTGCGGTTTTTGATGTTACTCATCATGGCACACACCAAGTCCTCAAAAAAGGACAACTGCATGTCTCGCAAGCCCATCGCGCCAAGGAAAGACTTGGGTGATTTCACGTAGTAGACATCTTTTGGATCTTCTAGATAGAGCTCAAGCGCCTCATGTCCAAATTTCACGTCATCAGAACGAACATCAAGCCCCTCCTCGTGATTCACCTTAATTGCGCGACGAAGTAGCGCTTCACCAGAAGCATTGACTGGCTTTATCTCTTTGCAACGAAATAGGTATTCAGAAACCGTTTCTGAATTGGGTGCACACAGAGTAGAAGGAACATATAGGTCATCACCAACAAGTGGGATCTGTTGGACAACACCGTCAAATAACTGAGCAACCGAGCAGTTTGCTGTACCGTAATCGAAACCTATCGCCATTATGCACCTCTACCGAAAAATTTGGGGCGCATAGTAAACCTGATACCGATAGACAGATCAAGTTAGATAGCGAATAAAGCGTGGCTTAGTAAGCAAAGCGAAGACATAGGAGAAAATAAGATGGTGGGGACGTTTCATCCGTGAAACGCGAGTTCCCAAAAAAAAGACGAGCCTGTTAGGGAGCAGAGCTGGTGATACATGGAGAAGCTATACTCACCTAAACAAGGTTTAGAAACCGTCTGCAGACATGACGAATTGGACTCATTTAGTGTGCCCAACAGACTCGAATGTTGTAACGACTCAACAACTTTAGCCATTATAAATTCTGGGTTGAGATTAAATAGGTCATTTAGCGACAGTTTAACCATCTAAACCAGCACGGTTACTTTTTACGCGATATACTTATCAACGTACTTTTTTATATTGCCCCTTTTTTATGCTCGAATCTTCAAAGCAAAGACAAATTCGTCTTTCCTCAACCCAAAACCTCATTCCGTTCATCGACTACTGTGAAGAGAACGATATCAACTGGCAACGTATCGCTAAAATCTGCGATATGCCGACAGATGTCTTGCTCAATCGAGACTGGTTGTTGTCTCGGCACATCATGCGTTTTATTGACATGCTAGAAAGAGAAATAGGGCCGACGATTGGTGTGGAAATAGGTCAAAGGTTCGAGATTTCTTCGATAAAAAAACTCACCGATATCATCGAGAGCAGCCAATGTGTTGCAGAAGCCCTACATCAACTGGTCGAGTTCATGACCTCGATGAACAACCACGTTCTATTGTGGACCGAATTCATTGATGGGCAATGGTGGCTTTGCCATCGTAACGGTCATAAGCCAACCACACCCGGCGTTTCCCAAACTGAGTGGTATCGTACCTGTCAAATGATCACCTTTTGTCGCGAGTTCTTTGGCGCTAACTGGACACCAAAGAAAATCAAAATCATGGGCATGGAGAACACAAAAGTAGCAAAACACTATTTTGCACACTCACACGTTGAGTTTGATTGTGCCTTTGGGGCGATCACAATTGAGATGAAGGGGAAAGGCGAGTTTATCAGAGGGATTCAAAACCCTTGGGATATCAAAGGGGGGATTACCAAACTTATTCAAAGCTACGCCTTGTTGCCTTGGTTTACCATTGAGTGGTTTTCTAACATTCTGGGCACGACCCCAAGAACACTGCAAAGAGAACTGAAAAAGCAGTCTTTATCGTTCAAGCAACTAAAAGAGCAAACTCGAAAAGAGCACGCGACACAACTGTTGGTCACCAGCACTCTGCCTACCAGTGATGTCGCTTGGGAGAGTGGCTATAGTGATTTGAGTAACTTTAACCGGGCATTCAAAACTTGGACGGGCATGACCCCATCCATGTACCGCAAGCAACACCGAGCCTCATCGACTTAATTAACGCAACTGTGGCGCTTGTATTGACTCACTAACTTATGTGCAATCTTGGCACAGTTATGTTCTGAATTATCACGCTCAACGCAGTAGTAGTATCTCTCCATCAACAGCAGATACGTGCAAAGCTGCTGCGGATCGCACGCACAAACCAACTTGACGACATCCTCTTCAATCGCGCTGTATTCAGTACGCAACTCGTCATTGAAATACTCTGGATCATACACCCCAATCGGGTCCCACTCAGTAAACAAGATCTCCGATACCCAACTTTCGAGATCTACAGATGGTGTAACCTGGGGCAGTCCCTCAACCATCTGATCGACCATTTTCATTACCCCTTCCAGCGCATATCGATTGGGTATCACTTCATTGACGTAACAGAAATGCGCTTCTGACAGAAGCTCTAATGGTGAGTCCCACCAAGACTCTGGGCTCACATAATACGCCATCAAGGGATAGTCACCTTTTGCAGCATTGTAGTCCACGCAAACGACCTGATCGCTGCGACGCTCAGGGAATGGCGTAGGATCCATTGTGTAATGACCAACAATAACTGGAAATAGTGGCGTTTGGTTGTAGCAGAGTGCGTCATCCGCTAACTCTAAATCTGGAATCGCGTCATCTTGACCTGCCGGTACCACCGCTATGTCTCGATAACGATAAACCGAGTCAGCGCTCTTCCACCAAGCAACCCTGATATTCGTTCTGATGTTTCCATGCTTATCTTCAAAGTGACCGCCTTCTGGCAATGAGACCTCAGGGCCTTTTAGCAGTGTTTCAATCAAATGGTAAAGCTCGTGGTGCTCATCAAACGCATCTCGCCAATGCTGCTCTTTAAGCGTGTTATCTGAGTTCAGATAACACGTTAAACGCTCGATACTCTCTTCATGCCAACAGGCGTGAATCGCTCGCACATCACCAAAATTCAAAAAGAGGGGCAACGTTTTAAACCACTCAACCCACTCTTTATGCAACACTGAATCTTCAACTACCTCACCCAAAAATGTTTGATGCTGGCGAAGATTCCCTGCTTTGCTTCTATCTCGACAATATCGACCATCCTGTCGCTTTATCATCCAGCCAATAGCATTAAACTCGTGATTCCCCATGACACACAAGGCTTGCCCGTTATCCATCAACTGCTTAACTTGGTTCAATACCTCGAGTTGCTGCGTTGATGAGCAATCAGAATTATCAATCAAATCGCCTAAGAAGACCAACTTGTCATCTGTTGCTGAGATAGAAAGATCCTGAATAAGCGCTTGTAGTTTTCTGTTTTGACCATGGATATCACCCACAAAATAAAGCCCATCAAAGTTGGGATTCACCGTACGCGACATGCCGTTGTTAACCCTGAACTCCAGCCCCTTTTCCAGTGCTCGACAGCGTTTTTCCAAGGTCGGGTGCATCACTTTCAACCAAAAATCATGATCAAATTGACCTATCGAGTCAGCGTAACTCTCCTGTAAACCCGCAGTATGTGTAATACTCGCTGCACAAATGAGCTCCTCTATGTATTGCTGGACCCAGCCGAGAAGCTCTGATGCAGAAAACGCTCTCTCTTCTGCAATCAGTGCGTTTTCAACTTTTTGCCACAACACCCAATTGCTACGACAGCCATAACTCGGCAAATCAGAAAAGAGTGTGTGGATGTATTTTGTTTCAATCAGCGCCATTGGGGCTCCAGAGTAGGTGCGAAAAATTGTTCAGTTCACTATCCATTTATCAGTTCACTATCCATTTAACAATCAAACCACCGACATTTTGATATAGACATACTTGCTTACAAGTCGATAGCTCTAACAGCTACTCGGATTACGGCTCGGCATGTATATTCACTGAACGGTTTATTGCCTACAAAAATCGCAGGGGGGCATCACAATCATTAAACGATGAAGGTATTTTAACGGCTATATCTCGTTGATATGGAATATCACCAATTCCCTGAGTAATAATCATGAAAATAGTGTTAACGACCATTAAGGAAAAAGACATCAAATACCCTTATATACTAATACACCGTAGCCCGTCTTTGAGGATAAAGTCAGAACATAGGGATATAGAATGGCAAGCTCTTCGACAAAGAGATGTTATCGAGCTAAAAGCGCATGAAGCGCTCTCGAGCCTTGCTGTGCTTTCGAGCGCCAAAGAGATGATTGAATACTATATTCGCTTCAACCCTGACTATTTATCACCACTCGCCCAGCTCCAAGGTTTTGAGTTAAAGCTATCTAACACCCAAAGCGTGATGTTTAGCCCCTCTGGTAAAGTAGCAAAACCAGCGCTGCCTCTATCACCCTAGGCAATACCTCGAGGCAATAGTGACAGGCGAATGGGTAGTATGTTTCTACTGATGAGTGTTCTACTGATGAGTAAACTTCTCATCGTACAGCTCCATGAAATCTTTGCGTATATCCTGCTCTAAATGCACCGCTTTATCTGTTGGGCAAAACAACGTGATATGAACGTTTTGTTCGCCGTTTGGCATGCTCGAAATATGGATATGCGGCTCAGCACTTGGCAAATCGACACCTGAATGTTTTTCAATCATGATGTTGTAGCGACGCGCAACTTCGATGAAGTATTCACAGTGCGCTTCGATGCGCTTTTCAAGCTCATCCAGCAGTGGATACAAGTTAACAAAATTCGGTACGATAATCCCAAAGTTATGGAACACATAACGCTTCATGAAGTTGAGGTTCTTGACTGGATGAGTAAAGAACAAACTGTTGGGTAAGGTGATGGTTTTACCCGTGTAATCGTATAAGCCGTGATGTAAATCGATCTCCTGAATGACGGTCGCCATCAAGCTGTGATCAATCACTTCACCACTGTATTTACCCACTTCAATCCAATCACCGATCTGAAATGAGCGCGAGCTAGCACGTTGAAAAGAGCCGGTGAAACAGAGAATGATCTCTTTTGAAGCGACCACAATAGCCACCGCAATCGCTGTCACCGACAGGGCAAACTCATTGATCTCTGATTGCCACAGATAAAACAGAACAACCACTATCACCAACAAGTTGATGTTTTTGGTGGTGGCCATCCACTTACGTTGCTCTTGCGTCACAAAGACATCATCACCACGTATCTGCGCCAGCACCAGCTTGCGAATCCCATAAATGCACACCAACACGAAAATCGTGAAAACAAATTTGTGAGTAGAAAAGAAATCTATCGCTTGATGAATAACGTCCACTGTCTTTACAACCTACTAATAAAACGATGGTTTATGGTAGATGGGATATTAGCTGGTAGCAAGTGGAGAAACGTTGAAATCACACTGCCCAAATTAACCCTAATCTACGGTTATAATGCTGTGCTCAACGTGCTAGTATCAGCGGCTTTTTGATCAGCCTCACACTTTTAGTACCATTTCGTGAGGGAAATGCACGGCTTTCGAGCCTAAAAAAGCGAACCAACTATGTCAAATTTGACAAGCTCCGCCCCTCAAGCTCCTGTTCAGGAAGCTGATTACGCTGCGACACCTCCCCTTTCGTTTCTAAAAAAACTTGAGCTCGATAACCCTGTATTTTGGTTAAGCGGCAGCTTTCTGTCTCTCTTTGTCCTGCTTGCACTTACCAATACCGATGCTCTGACGGGTTTTGTAAACTCTGGTTTCGGCTACGCAACTCAATACTTCGGTGCCTTTTGGCAAGTATTGTTGTTAGCAAACTTTCTGATTGGCCTTGTCATTGCATTTGGCCGCACGGGTTATGTGCGTCTTGGCGGGTTAGCGACACCTGAAATTGATACCTTCAAATGGCTATCTATCGTACTGTGCACCCTATTAGCCGGTGGTGGCGTTTTTTGGGCGGCAGCAGAGCCTATTGCCCACTTTGTATCTTCACCACCCGTTTATGGTGATGCTACACCTAAAGCAGCTGCGATCAACGCGCTCTCTCAATCCTTTATGCATTGGGGATTCTTAGCCTGGGCTATCCTTGGCTGTTTGTCTTCGGTTGTTCTGATGCATTTGCATTACGATAAAGGTCTTCCTCTAAAACCAAGAACACTGCTTTATCCCGTATTTGGCAACAAAGCGATCAACGGTAAGATTGGTGATATTGCCGATGCGTGCAGCATTATTGCGGTCGCTGCAGGAACAATCGGTCCTATCGGCTTTTTGGGTCTGCAAATTAGCTATGCGTTGAATACGCTATTTGGTTTGCCTGACACCTTTATGACACAAAGTTCAGTGATTCTCGCAGCCATTGCGATGTATACCGTCTCTGCGCTAAGCGGTGTAAGTAAAGGCATACAAATTATCAGCCGATACAACATCATTCTGTCTGTGGCACTTATTGGCTACATCTTATTCTTTGGGCCAACGAGCTTTATTGTCGATGGCTATGTTCAAGGTGTCGGTCGCATGATCGATAACTTCTTTCCAATGGCGTTGCACCGTGATGACACCGAATGGCTCAGTTGGTGGACCGTGTTCTTTTGGGGATGGTTTCTAGGCTACGGCCCTATGATGGCTATTTTCATTGCGCGTATTTCTCGTGGTCGCACCATTCGTCAACTCATTCTTTCGATCAGTATTGCTGCACCGCTCATCACCTGTTTTTGGTTTAGCATTGTTGGTGGCAGTGGCCTGGCCTTCGAATTAGACAACCCTGGATTGATTTCATCCGCTTTTGAGGGCTTCAACCTGCCTGCAGTACTGCTAGCCATCACCTCTGAGCTACCTTACCCAATGGTAATTTCCGTATTGTTCCTTATTCTGACCACCACGTTTATTGTCACAACGGGTGATTCAATGACATACACGATCAGTGTGGTAATCACCGGCTCTGCAGAGCCTAACGCGATGATTCGCTCTTTTTGGGGCATTGTGATGGGGGTTGTGGCAATTACACTGATTTCTATTGGCTCTGGTGGTATCTCGGCACTTCAATCTTTTATTGTGATAACTGCCGTACCGGTCTCTTTCATCCTGCTTCCAAGTCTTTGGAAAGCGCCTAGCATTGCCAATACAATGGCGAAAGAGCAGGGTCTTGTTTAACGTAGCTAAGTAAGAAACAATAGATGATGAGTGCCTATGTTTATAGGCACTCCATTAACTTCAATGCAAGGACTACATTGAAACGTTAGTCACCATCTCGATAGCGTTGTTCTTCTTCATCTTGAGCTTCAAACTCTTGATAGTCGACTTCCACTACCTCGTCACTACTAAAACTGTTACGGTCGTGGCTCTACTGCTCATTTGGCTCAAATAGCCGGTTATAAAACATCACGATCATTAGCACGAAATAGATAACTGTCAGCATCGTAAATGCCTGAGTCATACTATAACTTGGTGTCGTGCTCAAAGCGGACGATGTAAAGTTTGCGAGCATGTTTCCCGAGATGATCTTCAATGGCTCTAGGCCTGGTTTTCCGCCAATGAACCACATAATGAACACGTTGATAAAATAAAAAATAAATAGCTGCCAAGCCCCTGTGAATTGAGGCAACAGAGTCACATACTGTATTAAATACAGCGTGGCGAAAATGGCTGTAAAGATTCCCATCAACTTTGTTGCCTTATTCGGCATCGATGATACTGAGTTGGCAAGAACACCACTCATCAAAGGCATTACATAGCCACCCGGCACAGGAACGTAGATCCACAGCAACACGCCGGTGATAAAAATACAGCACGCTTTAAGCGAGTAGTCGAAGCGTTTGGTGTGATCATCTGAAAATGCGCTCTTTGGTGCCAAAAGCGGTTGGTAAACCGAACGATAGTTCTTCACCCATTGGTCTAAACTTGCAGAGTCAGAAAAACCGTTGTGCATCTGATGCTGAACGAGCTCAATCGCTTCTCTAATGCCCTGCTCTTTATTGCTTTTTGATTTGGCCGCGCCATTAAGTAGCTCGATACAATCAAGAGCGTCAAGCAAACCAGCTTTTTGAATGGTGAGCTGCCGGTAACCCCGCAAATTTGAACTCAACATCAGACGCAGTGTTTCAATATCACTTTCAATTGACGCTCGCTCACTGGTCTTAAAGTCATAAAACTGACGATTAACTCGAGACCACACACTCTCTATTGTTTGCCAAAACAACTGTTCTTTCTTTTCTGGCCATAAAAGTGAAGACACGAGTGAATACACCCCAAGCGCCAACAAGGTTTGTTCCATTCTAAGCACTGCTAGCAGAAACGTACTATCACTATCAAACTGCCCTGATGAAGCGATCACCGCAAACACGGTAAAAGTCATTCTGAACATATAACCAAATTTGATATGTGAGCTGAGGTAGACACAAACAAACAAAAGTACGGTCGTGACAGTCAAAAATAACTCACGACTTTGTGGAAATAGACTGACGAGACTAAAGGCGGTAATAATGCCAAGCCCTGTACCGAGTATCCGGTTTTTGGCTTTTTCTACTGACTGTGAATAAGACTCGGTCGCGGCAATCACACTCACCGCGATGATAGTCCAATACGCGCGATCCCATCCCCACGCTAATGCAATGATAATCGAGAGGGCAATTGACAGCGCAACCTTGAATGCCTCTTGGGCTCTTTGCTCTAACATCGTCTAATCGCTACTTCTTAAACACTTGAACAGACGCCGTTGTTCCCACGCGCAACTCCAAATCCTCAGGCAGATGGGTTAACTTCACTTTCACCGGAATACGTTGAGCTAAGCGAATCCACTGAAAGTTTGGGTTCACGCTTGGCAGCAAATTCACGCCTGTACTACCGTCTTGCTTAGCGATGCCATAGCCAACACTCTCAACATGACCTTCTAAGGCTGTATTTGAGCGCATCATCAATGTCACCATCGCGGTATCACCCACTTGAACGCCTTCTATCTCTGTCTCTTTAAAAAAGCCTTCGATCCAAAAGCTCTCTTTATCAATCAGAGCCACAACAGCATTATTGGCCACCACTTGAGACCCTTCTCTAAGGTTAAAATTGGTGACATATCCGGTCGTCGGGGCATAAACCTTTGTAAACTCAAGATCAAGCTTCGCACTCTCTATCGATGCATTAGCAGACTCTAAACTTGCAACTGCTGTCTCAACCGCACTGGTTAAGTTGTTCAATTGCAAAGTCGGCACCGAACCCGGCGTTTTCTGCTCTAAGTTAAACGAACGTCTTTGTTCGTTTTTTGCTTTCTTTACTTGGGCTTGTGCTTGGCTTTGAGCGGCAATCGCTTTGTGTAATTCAGCTTGATAAACACTGTCGTCTATCTCAAACAGTAGTTGTCCTTTTTCCACCAGCGTATTGTCTTTTATCGCGATGTTCGTCACGGGGCCAGTCACACGTGGGGTGACGGTGATGATATGTGCGCGTACTTGACCATCTCGAGTCCATGGCTGACTCTCATGATGTATGTATTCATGGGCAACGACCAAGCCGGTCGCTATCACCATGAGCGCTGAAAAAATTCTACGTTTGCTTTTCACTCTAATAACCTCAAAACTGAATCAAGAAACGGCCCAAAAGCACAGACAACAGACACACAATACAAATATCCACCAAAGCGGGGTTTACTGTGCAGTTGTAAATACCTAACTTAGCCAGAGGCTTACTAATTAGTAAGTTGATAAAAAAAGCGATCACGACGACCAACAGCAAAGGAGGAAAATAGATCTCTCCCCATACGAGTTCGTGTGGCATGTTCAAGATTGTCGTTTGCATCTGTGGCCTATTGCTAGCTATGGGTGTTCTGTGAATAAACGCTATGGTAGGTGTCTTGATTGAACGATCAAAATCAACATTGCAGGATAAAACCCTACAAGATTAGATTCGCGTTACTTGTATCGCTGTAAACAGATGAACTAGGAAAGGCTGAAGCACAGGTAGTAGAGGATGGTTAATTCGCCAAAGCATAACCATCCATTGTTTTATAATGTTTGAATTTATAGATACTTCTCAATCGGGAATAGCTGCAAGAAACCCGACTTAAAGCGATCCCACTGGCCAGTATCTGGCTCAGTATCCCAGCTTTCATCACCAGAATACCAACGTACATCACCCTCTTCTAAGCCAAGCGACCAACTATTGTTTACGTCCATCGCATGCTCCATTTTTTCTGCTAACTCTAGAGCTAAGTTCTCGTCACGGATAATCAACAAGGACTCTGTATTAAGATAGGTTGAGCGTAAGTTGAAGTTAAATGATCCGATACCCGCCACTTTTCGATCGAATACCGCCGATTTAGTGTGCAAACCATAGGCAGAATGGGGGGCGCATTTTGATGCATCACGTGTCGACTCTTCACACACCTCTGAATCAGGCTTCAACTCGAATAACTGCATACCGCTTTCAAGCATGTCTTGACGACGGCCCGCATAAGCCGAGTGGTTAGTGATCAGATCGTTCGAGGCCATTGAATTGGTAAGCGCTTTCACGTGAACCCCTTTGTTTGTTAGCGCCTTCATCTCTTCTAGCTGACGATCATCCATCACCAGATAAGCGGACTCCCAAATCATTTCTTGTTGTGATTCACGGGCTAACTCTGATAAAGCACGAGCCGTTCTCTTCGGTGTGTCTGTGTCCGAAAGGTCTTCTGGAACTGGCTGATCGTAGACAAAATCAGCATCAACTGGCGTCATTTTCTCAAGGAGCTCGCCAAGAAAAAGCTCAGCACTGTCTTCGCCTTGAGGAAGTGCGGGATAGTCGGCATAAATCGGGGCTGAAAGAGCATTCATCTTGCCATAATCCTGTGTTGAACCACCCAACATGTTAACGGGATATGACCATTCGCTGTCCCAGTACATTAAGAAACTGGTTTGAATTTCCGGTACCACTTCCCCTGTGATAAGCGCATCGCGGTCGCGAAAGTTGATGTCATCCGCAAGGTCAAAATACTCATCGCCAATATTACGCCCTCCGACGACAGAGAACGTGCCGTCCACGGTAAATGACTTATTGTGCATACGACGATTTAAGCGAGAGAAGTCACCTAATACGCGAACGAACTTAGCCATGCCTGTACGTGTTGGAATCGGGTTATAAATACGGATTTCAATATTGGGGTGAGAATCAAGCGTGGTCAAAAGATCTTCACGTTCATCAAGGTTGATATCATCTAGCATTAAGCGAACGTTCACCCCACGATCAGCAGCCGCGACTAAGCGACTTCCAAGGTAGTGACCCGACTCGTCCGAGTTCCAGATGTAGTATTGAATATCAATGCTCTGCTCTGCCATTTCAACCAACGCAACACGCTGTGCAAGCGCATCCCAACCGGTATCTTGCAGTGTGACTGCACTTTTACCGTTCGACAACTGGTCGCCAAAATGTTCCTCACTCATTAAAGATAATGAAGACTGGGTTTGAGGAGCAACACTCTCTTGTGAATGTTCTACAGTTTCTGGCAGTGACGAACACCCCGCAAGAGTGATCAAAAGTAAAAACGTAAGACTAATGCGTTGAAGCGCAGGCATTGATGATGGTTCCTTAATTGTCACCGCTATTTCTACTTCTAAAGCAGCGGTATATTTCTATGGGTTGCAAGTAATTTCAATACTTAACGAATAGAAACAGTATATCAAACCGATCGTTATTCTGCGCGGTAGCTCACCTAAAACTGAGTGCCTAAAGAAAAATGGACGCGAAACTCATCCCCTTGCGGTGCATCTAGACCATAGGCAAAATCGAGTTTAATCGGTACAAATTTGGAATCCCAGATCAAACTTAAGCCAGTGCCTCGTTTAGGCTCTGGCAACTTATCAAAAGCATCCCCCACATCAAGAAACGCCCCTAACCAAAAGTTATTGTAGATGTTGTATTGATACTCTAACCCCATGGTGGCCATATAAAGTGCCCCCGTCAGCTCGCCATTATTGTTGGCCGGGGAAATTGACTCGTAATCATAGCCGCGAACACTGCCATCACCGCCAACGAAAAAACGCAGTGATGACGGAATATCTGAGAGCTCATCGGTAAAGTTAGCCCCTGCATTCACCCGTAAATGAAACTTCTGTTTATCCGTAATGTTCCAAGACAATACCGATTCACCGAGTAAACGCAGCACACGACTATTTGAGAATAGATTTGGATCAGAATACTCCACCGACAGCATATGACGATGGCGTATCTCATTACTATCAGGCTTCTGTTCTAGATAGCTAAACGATATCCCCGGCATTAGAAACTGCGTCGTGTCAGACTCTGAAGCCTGGGTGTAATCCTCAAACAGATATTTCACATACGCCGTGGTCTGCCAATCTTGGTCCAACTTCCAATGCTTTTCGAATGTGAGATCACTGGTGAAACGCTTGGTATCGAGATAGTCAACATGATTGACACCAAACTGCACGCCATAGTAATCCGTTAATACATCATGATTGGGGATTTTGTAGCCCAGATTAAGTAGCTGCTCAGGTCCTGACAGGCTCACCTCACTATCAAAGCTGTGCCCCTTCTCGTTATACCAAGGTTGAGACCAACGTAAAGAGGCTCTTGGACCAACGTCAGTAGCATAACCCCCACCTACTTGTATTACGTTTTTTGAACGCGGCTCTACATCCACCTCAATGGGTAATTCTAGATTACTGCCCGCATGGTCAATGTCAGCTTTTACTGACAGTTGCTTAAACCATCCCGCCTCAGAAAGTTGTACCTGATATTCATTGAGCTTCTGCGCGTCAAAATATTCTCCAGCCTCAAAAGACTTGAGGTTGTTCACCCTATCCTCTCTAATCTGCGAACCATTCACTTGAACATCACCAAATCGATAGCGAGGGCCACTATTGAAGTGAATAATGACATTAGCACGCAGCTGGCTTGGGATCACCTCTAAGCGCGCCTGCTCAAATTCGCCATCAAAATAACCCTTACTTAACGCCAATGAGCGCAGCCGATTTTTTAAGTTGTCATACTTGTCATGTTCAAGAATTTGTCCTGATTCTATACCGGCATTCGACACTAACTCGACAAAGTCGTCATCGGTTATCGCCTCACCCGCCAACTGAATGTCGACAATTTGCAGTCGTACCGGACAGCCTTTATCCACCGTTAGCGTCGGTGTCTCTGTGTCCATACCGTTAATGACAAATGTTGGCTGATAATAACCAAAAGGGTTCAACGCTTGATTGAGCAGTTTATCGATGTGGTGACGAGAAACGTGAGACAGGGAATCACTATCGATACCCGTCATATAGTCAGTGACATTTTTCGACAGTGTGGCTGATAAACCTTGTATTTTGAGCTCTGATGCTGACGAAATCGGCGTATACAGAACAATGAGTGCAACAAAGGCACCAAGTATTCGGCAATATCTTTTCATACGATTAACCATCAGAGCTGACTTCGGGCGGGTACTATACGAGTGTTTAACGCAAGGTGATAATCCGGTTTGTAGGACAATATCCTCTTGGTTATCAGCATAAAAAAGCCCCGCGATTGATGGCGGGGCAAAAGCTCAACTATACAGACAAGTCTGTATCGGACTAGTTGAAAACAGCCGTGTTACGAATGGCTTTACCTGGATAGACGCCTTCCAGCACTTTTGAGTCTTCTACGACAACCGTGCCATTCACCACAACATATGGAATACCAGTTGAAGGAAGCCCAGGCTCTTTCAGCGTAGAGTTATCAGTGACGGTATTTGGATCAAACAGGGTAATATCGGCATCTGCACCCACTTGAATTCGGCCTTTGTGACTCATCTGCTCAACCCCATTCTCTTCTAAGAACTTAGCGGGCATAAAGCTCATTTTCGCGATCGCAGACATCAATGGCATGAGGTTGTCTTCTCGGACCATTTTTAACACTTTGGCTTGAGTTCCCGCTGCTCGAGGATGACCTTGTAAGCCTTCATAAGGTGTTTTCCAACTGTACGCCATCATGCCATTTGACATCATTAACGGGAATGAATCGCTACCAACAATCGTCGACTCATGTGATAACGCCAACTTAAGATCTTCATTGGTCGCACCATAAAACATCACACTCGCACCCGGATCGTTTTCAAGAAGATATTCATAACGCTCTTTGGTCAAAGGCTTCATCGTCGCGGTTTCAATAATGTCAGAGTAATCTCGGCCCATGTTGCGTTGATAGTTTTCAGGCACCAAGTAGTCTGCGGCGGCGATGGTTGCACCATAGTTATAAGGGTAAATTTCAGCCATCACTGTCATACCTTTCGCGCGCGCATCATCCAGGAGTTTGAGGGCTTCTGGCGTCTCATTTAGCGTTTGTTGATGCATATGTTGAACTAATAAACCGCCACCATATACACCAACACCGGATAACATTTCTTCTATTCCTAACATGCCAGAGGTTGGCGGGAGCTCACTTGAAAAACGACCGTGTAGATACGTTGAAACACCGAACTGCCCTGCCAGACGCTGCCACTCTTTAGTTTCAGTTGTTGTCGTTGCTTTAGACATATAGCCCACTGGCACACCAATACCCAGTCCGCCCGCTTTAAGCTCTGCTTCCACCATCTCTGTGATTTTCTCAATCTGTTCATTGGAGGCTATTTCTGTCAATGCATCGTGACTGATATTCGATGCCTTTGTTTCTTCTGCATCAAAAACATCATTGATCATAGTACCGGTGCGCGACTGGTACTTATTGTTCAATACCTTGGTGCGAATACCAGCAGCAGAAACACTCGCGCCAAAGTTGGTTTGTGAACGCCCTTCTAAACGTTGATACCAATCAGAAACCGGGTAAGCACCCACTTCAAGTGCAAGTGGCGTGGTCACACCATTTCGTAACTGCAATTTTTGCATAATTGGCATCGCGACAACATGTGAGTGTGTGTCGATAAACCCTGGTGCAACAACAAGACCTTCAGCGTTGATCACTTTATCACCAATAAGAGGTTCCGAAGTGATCTTGACGATCTTGCCTTCTTCAATCGCTACATTCGCTTGTTGATCAAAACCGGTTTCTGGGTCCATCACTCGTCCATTATTGATCACTAAGTCATAAGCAAAGGCCGTTGGTGAAAGCGCCAAGGTTAACGCCAAAGCGGTACGTGAAATTGACATCGAATAGATTGTTTTCATAGCTACTCCAGAGTAATTTATATAAAAAGGGTATTAGGGATTAAACAGTTAAAAATAGAATTTGTAGGCCGCCCATACGACCGTATCGTTGCTTTTTATTGCTTCAATACCGTTGTTAGCTGATAGCTTCACATCCGTATTTTCAATACGAATTTGTCCCCAGCGAGTTTTGTCTTGCGAAAATGGAGTCGCAATCATTAGTGTTGACTTAAGAACTGAAGCATCAACATCACCCGTCATATAGTTATACTCTGGCCAAGCACCGATATACGTTCCATCTTGACCTATATTGTAGATAACATACATTGCGGCAGAACCACCGATAGCGTCATCACTAGATGTGTTGAACCTTTGAGTGGTCTCATCTGAGTACTTTCCGCCTAATACACCTATGCGTGGGAACAGGTTTAAGCCTTTCACTCCAGAATTGATCGCCAGAGTTGCACCAACAGAAGCAGAGGTGAACATCGCGTTATCAATCACATCAAGTGAGACTGCAGCTCTTGGTACCGTCGTATTGTCCGTCGAAAACACATGGAAATACTGGAGGCGACTGTCTGAATATCGACCTTCCTTATTCATTGTCCCCTCAAGAGTCAACATACCGGTCTGACGTTCTGAAATATGAAAATCACCAGACACCGATGCTTTAAAGTCTCCTTGATTACTCATTGAAACATAAGCAGATGTGTTAGTTTCGGTTAGATCTGAAGGGTTTGGTTCTTTCTCTGTTGCCATCGTTTGCGTTGATAATGCAGCGGTCATGACTGAAACTAATGCCTTAAAATTGTGATTCATGTGCCTACCTTTTTTTGAGAGTATCTTTGTGTATCTTTGGACTTGCACTCCCTGTCCTAGTGGCACCATTATTGACTAATACAAACCTTCTTAAAAATCACATATGACGGACCTAACTCGTCATAAACTAGCTTTGCAAAATGAGAAATACACGTTATTTTTAATAGACATCCTCTCCTCTAGGTTTGTAGAAGATGTAGATCACAATCAATAAAGCCCGTCTATAATTACTCCAAGCTACTGTTTTAGCTTGAAAACAAATTAAGAAATAACAAGAGAGAATAGTGAATGAATTTCAGCATCGAACAGCTTCTCGCCTTTGTCACCGTGTATGAAGAGCGTTCATTCAGTAAAGCTGCCGCAAAGTTAAACAAACACCGCACGACCACTGGGCAAGTCATCACCAACCTAGAAGACATTCTCGCAATAGAACTGTTTGAAAGAGTTGGTCGATCCGTTGAGCCTACCGAAGACGGTGAACTCCTCTATAATTACGCAAAATCTGCATTAGAACAGACACGATTATTGGATAAAGTCGCACTAAGTCTCTCGTATAGCGGACTAGAAGAAATCACCATTGCATACCCGAGCTATTTCCCACACCGCTTACTGTCTGACATGCGCTTGCAACTAGCTGAAGACTTCCCAAACCTTCGTGTCAACCTTGTAGTGAGAAGCAGAGATGATATCCGTGCAGGGATGGAATCTGGTGAGTTTCAGTTCGGTTTTGTTAACGCACAAAACCTAAAAGGAATTCACAGTATGGACTCCACCTTAATTGGGGGGATTGAGTTTGCACCCTTCGTTAGCAAAGACAGCCCTTTAGCGAGTTGCTCGCCAAAAGACATGCTAAACCAACTTAAGCTCTCTCGTCAGTTTGTCCTGAGATCCTTCGTTGAAGAAGGCGTTGAAGCGAAAATGATCGTTGCAGCTCGCTATGAAGAAGTCGACCAACTGGCAATGGCGATCAAACTCGTTCAGCAAGGTGCCGGTTGGGCATGGCTACCCAGGGTTTTGACCGAATCTGACTACGTTACTGACGGGCTAATACCACTTGAGATTGCGGAGCTCAATGAAGGCTGGAAGTTCCAAATTGTACTTTGGAGTCCTCATAGTAAACCGATTACCAAGATCAAAAACTCGATCGTTAGTGTTGTTGTCAATTACGCAAAACGATTTAAAATGCTGCAACATTAGCAGACTGTGGGTGGCGTCCGTCATAACGCATTTCGACTAAGGAAAGGATAAACGTAACCTGAATGAACTCACTCTAACCAATTAAGCTTATTCATATGTTTACTCCTTCTTTTATCATCGACACAATTACCGTGTTAGGCACTGCGGCATTTGCTTTATCTGCCGTTCTTGCTGCCCACGAAAAACATGGTGATATTTTTACTATTCTTGTTCTCGGTACGATCACGGCAGTCGGTGGCGGTACAATTCGCGATACCCTGCTAGATGTGCCGGTATTTTGGGCACAAGAGTTGTCTTACGTTTACATAGCGTGCTTTAGTGCTGCAGTCGGTTTCTTTTTCTATCCGCTGTTAAACGCAAAGTGGATCAACAAAATCTACCTCTATATTGATGCATTCGCGATTGCCATGTTTAGCATTCAAGGCACAGAAAAAGCGTTCAGTCTTGGGTTTGGTTTGCCTGTTGGGCCGATTATCCTAGGTGTAATAACCGCAGTCGGTGGGGGAATCATTCGCGATGTATTATTGCAAAGACCTTCCTTGTTGCTCACAAAAGAGCTGTATGCCATTCCTGTTGCGCTCGGGTGTACGGTCCACGCATTAACACTGACCTATGCTCCAAGTTTCTCCGAGGTTAGTGCGATCTTAGCCTCTTGCCTTGTGATCTATCTACGACACCTTTCGATTCAGAGCAATTTAATGGTGCCCAATTGGGCAATTTTAAAATCGAATTAGTACATTGCAAAATTGATTCGCTACAGAGTGAGCTAGAGATAGCTCACTCTTTTTTTATTTTAAATCATAACTTTACCAAATTGTCCCATACGCAGACCATAGACAAAAGACGAGCCACGTCCGTCATAAGTGATTTAATTTGTTAGCATTAATCCTCTAAATTATACCTCAACAAAGACATTCACTCATAACATCGAGGTTAACATGATTACTTCAACCCTAAATCCAATCAAAACTTTTGAAAGCGGCACTATGTTCGAGACCAGCGAAGATATGCTATTTGTTCTGCAGCTATCAGGAAGCTGGTATGAGATGGGTAAGCAATATGGCGAACTTTCTCGTCAACACATGCAACCAATGTGGGACAAGCTTGTTCAGCCAATGTTTGATAAAGGTATTTCAAACGAAGAAGAAGCTTATGAACTGTTCGGTAGTCGCATTTTTGACGCATTATCTCTTCGCAGAAAACAGTACTTCCAAGGCGTTGCTGATGCTCTCGATTGGTCTGTAGAAAAAGTCGTGTTGCTTGACCAAAGTGGCCCATTTGCTATTTTTGAAGGCAAACTTCACTCATTCTCGGGTTGTTCATCCATGACAACCTGGGGTGACAGCACAAAAGATGGCCGCACCTTAATTGGCCGCAACATGGACTGGAGCGAGCTGTTTCTAGATTTTCCTATCTACCTTACGGTATATAACCCAAATGATGGTTCAAATAAGGTTGCTAATGTTTCATGGCCAGGTTGGCAATGGCTAGTCACTGGTGTGAACGATAAGGGTGTGTATGCGGATTTGCATGACGGCACCTCAATGGGCGGGAACGTAGTCTCATCAGAGAAACCGTCATTCCTGAACTCTGTTTTCGACTATCTCGCAGAGTGTGACACCCTTGAAGCGATCAGCGCTCGCTTCCAAGCTGCGCGCACAGATGTGCCTTGTATTTGGATGTTAGCTGACAGTACGGGTCGTGCTTGCTCATACGAAAATACACTTCAAGAGAACCGCCGCCGTTCTCCTGAGAAAGACGCCTCATCGTTTGTCACTGTAAACACTTTCCTCAACCCAGATTGGGGACTAGGTATTCGCGATACGATGAGTAACTCTCTGCGTCGTCTAGAGAATCTAACCGAGCGTCACAACGAAATTGCAGGCCGTATTGACGCCAGAAAAATGCGCGACATTTTTGACCTACCACTATTTAATGAAGACGGTACGTTCAAAGAGCATGGCGGCGCGACAAAGCCAAGAAATCAGGATGTTGATTTAACTAACTATCAGGTCGTGACAGACTTGCATGATATGAACTTGTGGATCAAACTGCCTGTTCTAAGCCAAGATTGGGTTTCTGTCGATCTCAAAGATCTATTTAAATAGAAATCTATCTACATGAGAGCCCTGTAATGGGCTCTTTCTGTCTACAAGTAACTTGTTCACCCTACTATTTGTAAGACTAAACTCCATTAATAGCATCCGGTTTCACATCAATATCAGCCTATTCTTTCAAGCCCTCGCAAGAAAATTCCTGCATTAAAGCAATTACTTGAGTCACTTCAACTTTTCTAACCCAAAAACGCCCTCGCATCACTCTAGATGATATTGTATTACAAAATGTAACACCTGGTAAGGAAGCTTAATTCAATGAAAACACCTATTCTGGTTAGTGCCGTCTCACTTGCCTGCGTCTGTCTATCGGCTTGTGGTGGCAGCAGTAGTGACAGTAATGATAGTGGCAATAACAATGACGACAGCACGATTATCATTGATGGTTCAGCAGCGTCATTTGAGGAACTACAGGCGGAGATTACCCAAGCCTCTTCGGGCGATACGATCACTGTGACGCAAGACTTATTCACTACAGACTCTGTGAGTATCGTCATTGACAAGTCACTTACCATTAAAGGAAGCCCCTCTGGCTACTCTTCACAGGATAAAGCCATTATCTCAGGTAATGTCTGTTTTGATATTCCAGACTCTGCAGACGGGCACTCAGGGATCACCTTATCCGACTTACATTTTGAAGATATCGAAATGATGAAGAGAGACGATAATCAATCATGTGGTAGTGAGAGCGCCTCTCGTTCCATCATCAACGTTGGGAAAGTGGGGACTAATGATACCTATGTGACACTCGACAATCTGAGTTTCGATGGCGCTGGCTTTGATGAACTGACAGCCAGTCCAACCGCTTGGATATACTCTCGTGGATTAGTCAGAGTCATCAATAGCACTTTTGCAAACAAGCAAACGACCAATAGTGCCAACAGCATCATTTATCTTAACTGTGGCAGCATTAGGGCTAACGGATCTATCTTCGATAGCAATACCTTTTCTTTAGATACCCCCTCTTCTGATGTTGCTGGCATTTGGGTTGGCCAGTTTGATGGAAAAACATGCCAAGCGACTGTTACCAATAATGAATTTAATGACTTCAACCTCAATACGACGTCTAGTGAAGGTGAACTCGCCGCCATTATTGATGGGAGTAGCGATGAGACAGTCATAAGCGGTAATCAATTTAACCCATCCAACACAGTACCCGATGAGCCCGAAGATGGAGAAATAGTTGCTCCTTATACTCTCGATTCCTTCAAAGCTATTATTAACGCATCCAAGCTACAGCGCTGGGACCCAACGCTAGAAGAAGGCGACAAACTAGATATCAGTAATCAAACTATCGCTAACGAAGATTACTTTGACGATTACTTTTATGCCTACCCAGCGTCAAACCAGCTGGTATTCAAAATGAGTGGTTATAAGAATCGCTCAGAGTTGCGTGTTGAAGAGAACTTTGACACCAGTGAATTTGGTATAACTCGCACGCTGAACGCAAGCTTTAAGCCGGTTGGTATCCAAGAGGCGATCGCGAACAGTGTAAACGGTGACGAAGTCACGTTTTTACAGATACACAACAAAGGAGAAGATGAAACTGGCAATGGATATATTCCTCACCCTCTGCTGCGTGTTGTGTACGAAGAAATTCGCAACGGCTTAACTGGACACTACTGGGCCGTCATCAAAGCTAATGCTGTTGATTGCAGCAGTGATAGCCCTTACGCAAATTCCGAAGCATGTGACAGCAGTAATGCTTACACTCGTTTTGATTTAGGTGAGGCCGATCTTGACAGCTTTACCGATATGGATCTTGCTGTCAGTGAAAGTCAGCTGACTATCTCGGTTAACGGGTTCGAAAAGGTCAATCTCGATATCAGTTATTGGGCGCACCTGCTTAGCTACTTCAAAGCTGGTGTCTACAACCAATACGATGACGGCGATGACATCAATGATTGGTCAGAAGTCCGCTTCACGGCACTCACCGTCTCTGAAACAGAAACAACACCAGCGACAGGTTGGGATATTGACCAATGGAAGATAACGATACCTGCCAGCAAAGATGATTGGTATGGCTCTGGAGGAACGTCAGCAGCTGAATTGGTTCCCGTACATTGTAACGATAGTTCAAAGCAGGTGCTCAATGACAATAGCGACATTGTGTATAGCCAATACGACAGTGGCGAGATTTCCTTCTTCAACGTTTCACAAGAGCGCATGCACTTTAGAGTCGATATGGGCTATGGTACATCCACCAGCAACTCTAGCTATATTCGTTCTGAGTTGAGAGAGCTATTCAACGCCGAAAACCTTGGCACATGTAGCACCAGTAACCAAGACCAGATGACCAGTTGGTTTATCGATGACTCTGCAACAGGCACCAAAGAACACAAGCTCACCTCGGTGCTTCGCATCGAAGACTACCCGATGATTAGCGGCCAAGATCCGAAAGTCGTGGTAGGGCAAGTGCATGGCTGGGAGATCTCACAAGCTCTAATCAAGGTGCTTTGGGAGGGTGAAAATAAACCCGTTCGCGTGATCATGAATCAAGACTTTTTCTCTGATAATGAGAAATGTGATAGCAGCAACCCAGTCAATAACTGCGATAACTGGTCATTCAGCATCGAACTCGGGACATACGCTGCCAATGTGGATTGGCAATACGAAATTCTTGTCGATGAAGAAGGCATTTACCTTGCGACACTCGATAGCCTTGCTGGAGAGTCGAGCCGTGAAGATATCACTATTCATTGGGGAGAAGTATTCACGGATAAAAATGGCGACTCTGTCACCATGACCGAAAGCTGGAAAGATGAAGCGTACTATTTTAAAGCCGGTATCTATCCACAATTTAAGCCCGATAGCGACTACATTGGTGAACGATTCGATGTCAGTTTTTCAACGATAAACATCGATCATCAATAAGCCTATAAGATAGAACCCGATACTCCCCATTATAGTATCGGGTTTTCTCATCCTCTAACGATTGATAGCCGCGTTACGTCTGTTTACTTCCATGCGCTTTACGATACTGTGCAGGAGTCATCGACTTCCAACGACGAAATGCACGATTGAAGTTAGATAAATCGGAATAGCCGCAACGCCAAGCGACATCGGCTACAGGTACTAACTGCTCGAGTAGCTCACAAGCGAGCTCACATCGTTTCGTCTCTTTTAATTCTTGGAAAGAGCACTGATTCTCGGTAAAGCGGCGTTTCATAGTGCGGGTTGATACACCAATAAACCCTGCTAGCCAATCAATGTTAAACCAAGGTAGTGGAGCATATGAGTGGACTAGTCGCTTAATTTCATCAAACCAAGCCTCGCGCTTATAGTCAATTTCTACTGGCTTAAAATCTTGTGGTAGTGGCACTTCTATAGCGCCATAGGCCTGTTCATAAGTCACCTCAACAGATTCCATACCAGTAGGCAAACGCTGGGCAAGATGGCTCTTAAAACTCAACCAGACAGAGTGAGGTATCCAAGTCTCTCCTAAGAAATCACGGCACATAGTGATCAGTGCAAAAGAGCGGAACCACTCTGCTTGGTCATAAGCTGGGGCAAATATCGGATAAGCTCCACGATGACACAAATACCACTTATCGTTAATCTTTTCGGGCCAAAAGATCACATGATTATTCATGGTCTGCATTTGCTCGACGAGTGCATGAATACCGTCTGACAATGACTGACATTTATCTAGCGCCTGCCCCAGCTCTGGAAACATATGCCCGACCGTCAATAATTGCCCTACTTCGATGCCAAGACGATCATGACTTTTGCTTATCATGGCGCTGATAAAAGAAAGCGCTGCATGTGTCGGCAACCAATATATTTGATCTTCGAGCATATCAGGAATTTGATATTGGTCAGCAGTATCCCGCCATTGAATACCCTGTGATTCAAAGTATTCGATAAACGGCAGAAGATTATTACTATGGGTTAAGTTGACAGGGCGTTGACTCACGGTTGCTCACGTTTTTTTAGACTTCAACTTTTGATAATAGTGAGTTACATCACCCTTGAAAAGTCACCGACAACAAAAATCTGGTTATAGTTTGGGGATTTCTTAACGCAAACGTTCCTCTATGTTTGTATAAGGAGCAAAAGCTTCCAAAATGGCATCCATAACCACTTGTTGAGCGTTAGATTTCAGGGTCCGATGCCGGTATGCCATGTAGACAGAACGACTATCAAAACGAAAGTTGGGCAGCCACTCAACTAAGTCTCCACGATTAATGGCATCAATAACAAAATATTCTGACGTAAAGCAAAAACCCAATCCCGAATCAGTCATGTCGAGTAATGAATCGGTATCATGAAGTGTGATTTTAGGGTAAAGCGTCACGCTCTCTACTTCTTTGGTGGTCGTGTTGTAGCCCGACAAGGCATTGTTTGTTAGATGCCCAATAAAATGGTGACGCTTAAGTTCAGACAGTGAGGTCACAATTCCATGCTCTTGAGCATAATGTTTCGACACCACGACTTTAATTCTAAAATCAAACACCTTTTTGGCAACAAGACTACTGTCTTGTAAGTCCCCTACCAATAAGCCAATGTCAGCATCTGGGTCTAACGTGGATGTATCGTAAGCCGAAATCATCTTAATTTTTAGCTTAGGGTGCTTAATTAACAGCTTAGTAATCGTCTCTTTTAAGAAAAACGAGTAGACAAAACTGGTACAGTCTATTGTGACTTTACCGACCACATCTTCAGCATCACGGTTAATATTGTCTAACTCTTCGGTCAGATTCCGGTAGTGCCCGCTCAAACGCTCGTAATAACGTGTTGCGTCACTGGTTGGTGTCAGCTTTGTTTTACTGCGGACAAACAGTTGTGCACCTATCATCTCCTCTAGCGCTAAAATACGCCGACTCACCGTCGATAGCGGGACCTCTAATTCCTCACTCGCTTTCTTCATACTGCCATGCTCGACCACCTGACAGAAAATGAAAATATCATTTAAGTTACGCATACTTAGCACCTCACTTATGTTCAGAATAAAGTGCAGACGACAAAAAGGGAATAGCTCTACTCAGACTATTCCCCTTTCACGAACAGGAGTCACACCTGTTCCCCTTATGAAATCATATCAACGAGTTAGAAGTATCGCTCACTGGTACGCATGTCATCTTCAAAGTAGCCACCACCCGTTTTATCACTTGAGTCGATGTAAGCGAATCGCTCGCCCGTTTTCATATCATCCTCGAAGTCCGCGATACGCTCACCTGTGCGCATATCATCTTCGAAGTAACCACCACCCGTTTTATCGCTTGGGTCGATGTAAGCGAATCGTTCACCGGTTCTCATCTCATCCTCAAAGTATGCGATACGTTCACCTGTGCGCATGTCATCTTCGAAGTAACCACCGCCCGTTTTATCACTTGGGTCAATATAAGCAAAACGTTCACCAGTTTTTATATCATCTTCAAAATATCGTTCACCGGTGCGTTGGTCGTCTTCATTGTAGGTAAAGCTTTGTGTCGTAGGGCTTGTCACATGAGAATTCTGCGTGAAGTCTGTTGATGAAGCTGCAAATGCTGCAGGAGCGACAAATAGTGAAGTCATTAGTAGGGTTGCTAGAGTTTTCATATTGACACCTCGTATCACAAAGATTGTTGGGTTATGTCTGCTCCCTGCTGACCATTAAATACTAAGTGTTGACCGAGGCATTTTGTAGAGGACTATTTGCAACCTTCAATCCCATAAATGGGATATAACATTACAACTAGCATTATTATGGGATTAAATGGGGCACTACCGAGCACACTAAAAACGACAAAGGCTCACTCAAATGAGTAAGCCTTTGTACAAGAATAATTGAAGCTTTAAGGAAATCTAGAAGTTACTCTTCATCGACATATTGAGCTTGAAGGTAGTTTTCTATACCGGACATTTCTATCAACCCTAACTGGGTTTCAAGCCAATCAACATGTTCTTCTTCATCTTCTAAGATCTCTTGGAATAGATCCCTTGAAACATAATCACGTGCATCTTCAGCGTAGGCTATTGCATCTCGCAAATCAGGTATGGCAATCAGTTCAAGCTTGAGATCACACTCGATCATCTCTTTGGTATCTTCACCGATCATCAGCTTGCCAAGATCTTGCAAGTTAGGTAAGCCCTCCAAAAACAGAATGCGTTCGATGAGCTTGTCGGCATGCTTCATCTCATCAATGGACTCATGGTATTCCTTATCTGCTAAGTGCTTGAGACCCCAATCTTTATACATACGAGCATGCAAAAAATATTGGTTGATGGCAATAAGCTCATTGCCAAGAATTTTGTTGAGATGTTGAATAATAATTGGATCGCCTTTCATGACGTGCCCTCCTCTTTGGCTCTAATAAGCGTAGAAGCTGTGGAGTGTCTGTCAAAAAAGCACGACAATTCCCGAGTGGTAAAACCACCCGGAGGAAGGGATAATACGAACTAACAGGCTTGTTTAAAAAGTTGCTGCTGTGATTCGTAAACGATCTCTTTCGCCTGTTTAACGCATTTACCACACTGGCTTCCCAGTGAGGTGCACTTTCTAATGGTACGCATGTCCTGCACGCCCTCTTCAATGACGAGCTTTTTAATTTTCTTGTCAGAAATTCCGTGACACAAACAAACGTACATAACCAAAACCTAGAAAAAATGCAGCAAACAAAATAAATATAAACAATAACAATTCGCATTACCAGATCAATTTCCGGTCATTTTAAGCAATCAATGCTAAGTGTCTGAATCCCAATAAGGTGGAGTGCCAAAATAATTTGAAAAGAAATCAATGAACGCTCTCACCTTCGGTGCAAGCAATCTTGAACTCGGATAAACCGCCCAAATCGCCGAGTTGGAGACCAAAGGATAGTCAGTCAAGATCTCAACTAATTCACCCCTTTTTAGATGTTCATAAACACACCAGGTCGCACTGACGGTAATGCCTAAACCGTGTACACAAGCATCGCGAACCGCTTCACCATTATCAGCCTTAAACTGACCTTTTGGTTTCACCGTAACCTCACCGCTCTCAGTTTTGAAGGTAAACGTCTCAAGACCTGGTAACTGAACAAAGTGGTGATTCATTAAGTCGCTGGGATCAACCGGTTTGCCGTACTTGGCCAAATAGTCTGGAGAGGCGCAAACAATGCGCCTATCATCTGCCAGTTTTCTCGCTACCAGTGTCGAGTCCTTAAGCTCAGCATTACGAATCGCAATATCAAAGCCGCCTTCGACAAGATCCACCATGGAGTCAGAAAGCCTGAAATCCACCGTTAGACCAAGGTTCTCACTCATGAACTGCTGAAAGGCAGGGATTAAATGCATGCGACCAAATGAAGCAGGCGCAGCCACTCTCAAGGTCCCGGTTGGTATCACACTTCCCACACCCACCGATGCTCGTGCGGCTTCAATCGAGTTCAGTACTTCTTCAGCATGAGGAAGAAAAGCCAAGCCCTCTTCGGTAAGGGAGACCTTTCTGGTTGTACGGTGAATCAACCTCACCCCTAGCGCATCTTCAAGCTTATTAATATGAGCACTCGATACAGCAGGAGACAAGCCAAGCTCAGCCCCCGCAGCGCTGATGTTGTGCGTTGCAGCGATTCTGACAAAGAGTTTTAGGTGTTCGACGTTCATTCTTTCCGCCATTAAAATCGTACTGGGGTAAGGATAGCGGCTAACCCTATGATTTCCTACAAACAAATGATGCCAATCTTCTGAAAAATACCTCTTGCCGTCACCTCTATAAGTGGAGTAACAACGGGTCATCAATAAACAAATGTTACATTTAAAATGCTTATGTCATTGAATTGAAATGCAAATTAATCCGAAATGTCATTTTTTGAGCTTAGTTTGTACGCAACTTAATTCTCAAGGACTCGATGATGAAAATACCCTGTTAAAACTCACTGCTTTGACTGCTGCGATCAGCGCAACTTCTGCGTTTGCTGCGTGCCCTGACACACTTCGTTTTGCAGACACTGGGATTGAAGGCACTGAAGAACTTCAACTGACTTACCAACAATTTGTACAAGAAGTTGAAGGCCGCCTAGGTGTAAAAGTAGAGTTTTTCCCAGTGGGTAACCGCACAACGGCTATCAATGCACTGCGCTTCAACCAAGTTGATATTGTTCTTGCTGGCCCGTCTGAGTATGTTCTGATGACAGAACATGTTGAAGATATCAAGCCAATCAGCGCCGTTGTTCGCCCAGAATACTACTCGGTATTTATTGCACCAACGGATAGCGACATCAACTCAATTGAAGACCTTAAAGGTAAGCACATTGCAATGAAGGATCACGGTTCAACAACGGGTCATATCATGCCAATGTACATGCTACATAAAGAAGGTATTGATCTAGACCGTGATGTTCAAATCAGCCTACTAGACGGTGCTCGCATGCAAGCGCTTGCTTCTGGTGAAGTTGACGCTGTTGGTACTGGTATCCGTGATTTTGCCCCATTTGTAGAGCAACAAGGCGAAGGCAAATACAAAATCGTAGCAGAGAGCGAGACAATGCCTGGCGACCCGTTCATCGCTGGCCCGCATATTTCTCAACAGTGTGCAGACTTCATTCAAGAGAAGTTCATGGATGACGCTGACGGCTTGCTACAAGCTATTCTTGCACCAGGTAAACGTAAGAAATACGTAGGCGCTGAAATGATTACGGTTAACGATGAAGTCTACAACATCGTTCGTGAATCTTACTCTCTACTTTAAGGTGTGACATGCGTCTTGACGTCGTTGATTTAAAGAAAACCTACAGCGATGGTACGCAAGCACTTAACGGGCTCAGCTTCAGTGTTGAGCCCGGTGAAGGCGTCATCATTCTAGGTCATAATGGGTGTGGTAAATCCACCCTTATGAAGTGCTTAACCGGTATAGAACCTATCACCTCTGGCAAAATCATTTTAGATGGTACCGACTTAACAAGCGCGCCAAACAGAGAGCTTCGAGCATTAAGACAGCGTATTGGCTGTGTCTTCCAGAAATTCAATATGGTTGGCAATCTGAGTGTGTTGCAAAACGTACTGTTTGGCATGATGGGTAAGAAAGGCTATTGGTCTTGTAATACCCTGACGGCTTCAAAAGTCGATCGTCACCGTGCAATGGATGCGCTTGATCGCGTGGGGCTTGCTCATCTAGCAGGTCGTCGTACCGACACCTTATCGGGTGGCCAGCAACAACGTGTCGCCATTGCGCGAATGCTGATGCAAGATGCGGAAGTCGTTTTTGCTGATGAGCCAGTTGCCAGTCTTGACCCTAAAGCCGGTCATGAAGTCATGGAACTGCTTTGGTCAGTGATCAAAGAGCGCAATATGTCTGTGATTTGTGTTTTGCACCAGATCGAATTTGCACGTGAGTTTGGCGAACGCTTTGTTGGTCTCAACTCGGGTCAACTGACATTTGATTCCGCTGCAAAAGACATTTCAGATCAAGATATTGAACAGTTATACCAAATTAAACCTCCAGTAGTGACGAGTACAAATGAACAGCCAATCAGCCAAACTCAACTCTCTCCCGCCTAGATTTGAGGCACCCTCAATCTTTACTTGGGTGATCGCTCTGGTACTGATTGCTTTTTTTGTGAATGGTTTTGCCTCTGCAAATATCACCACAGGTCGACTCACAAATGGTGTGTCCAATCTGGGGATCTTCTTAGGCGATGCGTTCCCACCGAACTTTAGTCGTGTTGATGTCATTGCTAAGGCAATGCTAGAAACCTTCCAAATGGCGATCGTCGGTGTAGTATTCGGCGTCATCTTCAGCTTACCGATGGCTTTGCTGTGCGCGCGTAACACCACCCCTCACCCAATAGTGCGAATGATTGCCGTGAACGTGGTTTCTACCTTCCGTACCATTCCTGATCTTGTGTGGGCGTTGGTGTTCGTGATTGCCGTAGGTCTAGGGCCACTAGCAGGTATCTTAGCGATTGTGATGGATACCATTGGTTTCTGTGCGCGCTTCTTTGCAGAACGTATCGAAGAGATCGACCCAGGACCAAGCCGAGCGTTAAATGCGATAGGTGCTAAGCGCAGTAGCGTCGTGATGGGTGCTGTGATTCCAGAATGTTTACCTTCGTTTGTTGCCACCAGCTTGTTCTCGGTAGAAAAAGCTGTGCGAAGTGCGGTGGTCTTGGGCCTAGTCGGCGCAGGTGGCATTGGTGTTGAGCTTTCAGCGTCAATGAACTTGTTCCGATATGACCAAGCGCTTACGGTTATCTTAGCCATACTGGTTGTGGTAATCGGTGTAGAGCGTGTTTCTGGCATGATTCGTCGTAAGATCATGTAACCCTTACCGATTGATACACAAACGCCGAGTTCATTATGAACTCGGCGTTACCTAGCTCAGTTAATCATAGAGCAGCTTATCAGCTTTATCTTGATCAAACTCTTTCACTGCCTGACGCGCAAGGTGGCGAAACGGCAGCATCTTAACGATCTCTTCAAATGGCATCACGGCAAATGCCCAAAAAATCGATCCGTCAAAAACGAAAATGATCAATGCGCACAATGGAATGGATACTATCCACTGACCAGTGAAGTTGACCTTGAACACTTCCGTCGTTTTCCCCAACGCACGCAGAGCATGACCGTGTACGGTGTTATAGCCACGGACTAATGGTAAGAAGATATACAGTGGTGCAATGGTCGCCAGTGCAACGTATGTGGAATCATCGAGATCGGGATAGATATCGGTAATGAAGTAACTGAGTATCAAAAAGAACACACAAGAGA
Source organism: Vibrio agarivorans (assembly GCF_030409635.1). Taxonomy (NCBI): domain Bacteria; kingdom Pseudomonadati; phylum Pseudomonadota; class Gammaproteobacteria; order Vibrionales; family Vibrionaceae; genus Vibrio; species Vibrio agarivorans. The sequence goes on from NZ_JAUFQF010000001.1 coordinate 1,223,735, forward strand.
CGACTGAAATGCCGACGGCCATGTCGATACTGACATTGAGCTTCTTATCGAGATCTTTGAGGTCGCGCGAGCCTATCGCTTGACTTAAAGAGATGGCCGATGAGTGAGCCCATGCTGTGATAAACTGTGTGCCCGCTTTAATCCACGGCATCATAATCGTAATCGCTACATAAGCGTTAATGTTCAACTGTGAGTAAAGTAGCTGATAGATGGTTGCACCGATAGCCAGCATCGTCACATTAGCCGCAACTGGGAATATCTCTTTGAAGTGGTTGACGATGTTACTCTTCATCGAAGCATCTAGCTCACGCGTAGACACCTGAATATTCGGGTCAATCTTCATGCAGTAGCAAAGAAACGCTAATCGAACCAGAATCGCCACCAAACTACCCAGTGCCGCGCCCGTCACGCCGAAGCCTTCAAAGCCAGCAAAACCATAGATCAAGAAATATGACATCAAGCCATTCAGTGGCATCTCAATCAAATACCCTTTAAATGGTACTTTGGTGCGCCCAACAGCATTGAACAGTGCAATAATGACCTGAGTAATGGCATTGAGAAGCACGATGTGGATCGCAACCGAAAGGTATTGCTGCGTTGTGGCTAACAAGCTCTTATCATCAGTCAACGCACCAATAAGCGATGCATCAAAGACTTGAATTAGTGTCCAAAACAGTAACGCCACTAAAAAGTTGATGGCCATACCAGCCCAGAAGCCGCGATTCAATGACGCATTGACGCCAGCGCCTACCGCTCGGCTAAGTACTAACTGCGTACCATTTGCCAATGCCATTTGAATACCCATAACAAAGGCAACAATGGTGGTCGCGATGCCGAGTGCAGCAAGAGAGATTTCACCTAATGGAGATACCAGTAGGGTATCGATCATTAACATCGACTGCATGAGCAGTGCGTTCATGGCCAAAGGCCATGCAAGAGACAGGTTCTTTTTTACGTAAGACTTGGTTGCCGACATACCATACCTAATCGTGTATTTTACAAACGACAACTGCTCCAGAAGGAGCAGTTGTTAATCTTAATCAATCCCTTGAGCACCATGCGCAATTGGAATGCGCAGTGGGTATTATCCGTTCAGGGTATTATCCGTTCACAACACGTGCGAGTCGTTGATTATCATCATTAAGTAGTGCGTGTGAAGCCATACGAGCTTCATCACTGCGACCAGCCATAATGGCATCATAAATCGCTTGGTGCTCTTCTAGACAGAATCGACCGCCTTCTACTGACTCATCAATGAACTGCTTGAAAATTGTCTCTAAAATATTGCCAAAAGGTAAGTAGAACTGATTTCCTGTCGACATAAAGATCGTCTGATGAAACAAATGATCGTTCACTGTCCATTCATCATAATCAAAGGTGTTCGCCGCAATCGTCATCTTTTGGAAGATAATTGATAGCTCTTTACGCTGCTCTGCCGTTGCACCAATCGCCGCCAACGCACACGCTTCCGGTTCAATTGCTTTGCGTAAACCTAGGAACTGCGCCAAAAACGGCTCAGTATCTTCAAGGTCAAGAATCCACTCTAGCAGTTGTGGATCAAGAAAATGCCATTGACCTCTTGGACGTACCGTAGTGCCCACCTTAGGGCGAGACTCTATCAGGCCTTTGGCCGATAATAACTTTGTCGATTCACGCAATGCTGTACGGCTTACGCCAAACGCTTCACATAGCTCCACTTCATTGGGTAGCTTTTCGCTTTCACTCAACTTACCTGACAAGATTTGACGAGCAATTTGTCTAGCAACCTGAACATGAATCTTGCGACTGGAATTTTCTACAAGAGAAAAAATCGCCATAACAATGCTCCTGAATAATATCAATTTGAGTCGTAATCAAATGGTGTTATTTCACTAACGACTCAAATTGATACTAGTTTTAACCAACGACTATCCCATTGTTTAAAATAGGAAAGATCACAAAAAGCCAGACGATGCTGGCCTAAGGGCGAACGCTTATTATCGATATATTGACCGAACGCCTTAGACATTCATCAACGATAATTTTTCGCTATGACTATCACTTACAAAATAAATAATACAATATGATCTATGTTATGCAAGTCTGTTTGTCTCAGAAGTGGATGAATTTCACTATTTCGAAGGGTTCTAACCTCCTAGACTGTGAACTCGATCATCTTTGTCCATAGGAGCTGTGTGGATATTGGTCGACAGAAAATCACATTTTTTTATTTCCGTCACGATAATGACATTTATTATCACTTAGATATTGAATCAATTGATGATTTATAAATCAAAAGTACTACTCATTACATTCGTTACGTCACACAAAATTAGTTTACCATGCGTTCAAGCTTTATATTTATTGGTGCACTACATAGCTAGTGTTATACTTTCATTAAATAATACATAAATCACTAAATCGAAGTAAGAATAAGTTATGGCAAGCGCATTTAACTCTATTTCTGGTTCTAAACGCAGCCTCCATGTTCAAGTTGCTCGTGAAATCGCACGTGGCATTTTGTCAGGAGAACTACCAGAAGGCTCTATTCTCCCAGGTGAGATGGCGCTTTGCGAACAATTTGGTATCAGCCGCACGGCTTTACGTGAAGCAGTCAAGCTTTTGACCTCGAAAGGTTTACTTGAATCTCGCCCTAAAGTGGGAACACGTGTTATTCACCGTGCTTACTGGAACTTCCTTGATCCACAGTTAATTGAGTGGATGGACGGTTTAACCGATCCTGATCAGTTCTGTTTCCAATTCTTGGGCCTGCGTCGTGCTATTGAGCCGGAAGCTTGTGCTCTGGCAGCTTCGCACGCAACCGCGGAGCAACGCATTGAACTGTCAGAAACATTCCAACGCATGGTAGAGATCGCCGAAGCTGAAACGTTCGACCAACAACGCTGGATGGAAGTGGACACTCAGTTCCACAGCTTGATCTTCAACGCGACAGGCAATGACTTCTACCTCCCGTTTGGTAACATCCTAACCACGATGTTCGTTAACTTCATTGCGCACTCTTCTGAAGAGGGCAACACATGTATCAACGAACACCGTCAAATTTATGATGCGATCATGGCAGGTAATGCCGATAAAGCACGCAGCGCCTCTGCACAGCATCTAATTGCACACAAACACCGTTTACCTGAAGCAAGTTAATCGCTTTAGTTACACAAGTTGATTGATAAAAGCACGCTTAATAGCGTGCTTTTTTGTATTCAAGCTAAGCTAAAAGAGCGAGGTCTCTGTTTTAATAACTTTTCATGTACATAAAAAGCACAGCTATATAAGATATATAATATTACAAATTAAATTGAGCTCACATTATGAATGATTCCCTTCTTCCCAACATTATTCAGTTCATTAGTCAGATAGACCCTTTCGACAAAGTACCCAAAAGTGCCCTACGTGAGCTCTCTTCAGAGATAGAGATCACTTATTTAGCTAAAGGGGAAACTATCGAGCTAGGTTGTGAAGGTAAGAAGAAGTCGCTTTATGTCATTCGTACTGGTTCAATGGAGCAACGTAAAGCGGATGGTGTGCTGCGTGCTCGACTTGGCCCAGAGGATCTCTTCGGATTTACATTTTTAGCTCAAGACATTGATAACAATGAAGAATACCATGCAACTGCGATAGAGAATTCGTTGGTGTACATTGTTCCTCATACCGCTCTGCAAAAGCTATTTAAGACACACCCTGAATGTGCTGAGCACTTCGCTTCTCAAGCTCAGGTTCGCCTAAAGTCTGCCCTTGATGTGGTTTGGTCGAACAAAGAGAAAGGTCTGTTCATTCGTCGTGTCGATGAAGTGGCAAGCGGACGCGTCGCGGTAGTGACATCCGATCAATCGATTCAATCAGTGGCTAACGAGATGCTCGTTCAGCGCTCGCCTTGTGCAGTGATCTATGAGAACGATGAAATTGTCGGCTTGATTACCGACCGGGATATGACCAAGCGTGTAATTGCTCAGCGTACCAGCATTGACAGCCCAATTGTAGATGTGATGACTCACTCCCCTCTTACGGTTAAACCGGACGACTTAGTGATGCATGCTGCCTCGATGATGATGCAGTTCAACATCCGCAACTTACCGATGGTCAAAGACAATAAGGTTGTGGGTCTATTAACCACCAGCCACCTAGTACAGAACCACCGTGTACAAGCCATCTTCCTAATTGAAAAGATTAAGTATGCAGGTAGCGTAAAGTCGTTGGCTTCTTTCTCATCTGAACGTCAGGCAATTTTTGAGGCGTTGGTTGAAGGACGCGTGTCGCCTGAAGTGGTCGGTAAAGTAATGACGATGATCATGGATGCGTATACGCGTCGTCTCATCCAGATCGCTATTGATAAGCTGGGTCCACCACCTTGTGATTTTGCATGGCTAGTAGCAGGCTCTCATGCTCGTAACGAAGTTCATATGCTATCTGACCAAGACAGTGCGATTGTTTTGGCTGACGATGCCACTGAAAGTGACCGCATCTACTTCAGTCATTTAGCGATGATGGTTTCCAATGGCCTTGCAAGTTGTGGATACCCATTGTGCCCAGGTAAATACATGGCGGCGACGCCAAAATGGTGTCAGCCACTCAGTGTATGGAAACACTACTACAAAAAATGGGTAGCGAACCCTGAGTATGAACGACTGTTGAATATCAGTGTTTTCTTAGAGATTCGTTCAATTTACGGCAACAGTGAGTTTGAAACCATATTACGTGATGAACTGCACCGTAATATCCGTGAAAACCGTGAGTTCTTAGCAATGTTGGTCAATGACTCGGTCACAACGAGTCCACCACTCGGTATCTTCAACAAGTTAGTACTCGAGAAATCGGGTGAGAACAAAAAGACACTCAATATCAAGCGCTATGCGATCAACCTTATTATCGATTTGGCACGTATCTATGGCCTTGCATCCGAATGTGAAGTCTCTGCTACGGACGAGCGCTTCAAGCATGCTTTTGAAAAAGGAGCATTAAGTGAAGACTCTTATCGCAATATTATCGGGGCATATCAGTTCATCTTATCTGTTCGCTTTAATCACCAATTAGAAGCGCTCAAAACAGGTGGTGAAGCCGATAACAACATCAACCCAGACAGTTTTGGTAGCTTTGAACGTGGGCACTTAAAAGATGCTTTCCGTATCATCGCCGATCTGCAAGAGGCTGCGAAAGTTCGCTTTGGAGTTCGTTAATGAAGTCAATATTGCGCTATTTTCACCCCCTAGAACAACTGCGCCGCAAGCGTGAAGCCTTCTTAGACGCTGGTCATATTCCAGCGTCCTTTATGGACAACATCCAAGCTTCTGTTCCAGAGGTCAATGACCTTGTTGCTGATCAGCCTTTCATTATCTTAGATTTCGAAACGACAGGCCTAGATAGCGATTCGGATCTAATTCTTTCGATGGGGTGGGTTGAGATGCACAACAACAAAATTGACCTTGCCACCACTCAGCACCTCTATATCAATAGTGATTCGCAAATCAAACCAGAAACGGCGGTGATCAATCACATCACGCCGCAAATGCTCTCTGAAGGTGTGTCGATTCATGATGCGATGATGACATTCTTTAAAGCAGCAGCGGGCAAAATTGTCGTGGCACATGGCTGTGTGGTGGAAGAGAGCTTTCTCAACCGCTATCTGGCCTCCCAATACCACATTAGTGAGTTTCCTCTATTGTGGGTTGATACCATGCATCTCGAGAAGAGCTTGGCGAAAGCCATCAACCAAGATGCAGATATTGATATCACTTTATCCGGGGCAAGAGCACGTTATGGCCTGCCTGAGTATCAGACCCACAATGCCCTTGCCGATGCTGTTTCAACCGCGGAGTTACTTCTAGCGATCATTAAACGCTTGAAACCGGATAACTCATTGCATATAGGCACACTCTACAAGCTCAGCCACTAACTATTTTTAATCCACTCAAAAAACCAAAAAAGCTCGGGAACAATCAATCCCCGAGCTTTTTATTTAGAGCAGTTCAACCCATTAGCTGTGCTTTTCAGTCAAACTTTGCTTCTTTTTCATACGCAAAGTTGAGTACACAGAGAAAATCGCTAACAACACGAATGCTAACGCTATTGGACGCTCATACAAGAAAGACCAGCTACCATCATACATCAACAAAGACTTACGCAAGTTCGTTTCAGCCATTGGGCCTAAGATAATTGCGAGTAAGATTGGTGATGACGGGATCTCCATCTTGGTTAAGAAGAATCCAAGTAGACCAAATGAAATCGCAACACCCACATCAAAGATCGAGTTGTTGATCGCATAAGCACCGACAACGGATAAGAAGATGATCACCGGGATCATTATCAGTTTCGGCACTTCGATAATGCGGCAGAAGAAGCGAATACCGACAAGGCCAACCACTAACATCAGCAGGTTTGCTACCAGCATCGAGCTAAAAACACCGTAAACGATATCTGGGTTTTGCGTGAACAGCAGAGGGCCCGGAGTCAGACCTTGGACAATCAATGCACCAAGCAGTACTGCTGCCGTTGCATCACCCGGCACACCCAATGTTAATAATGGAACCAAAGAACCACCCGTTACGCCATTGTTACCCGCCTCAGCAGCTGCCAAGCCTCGCACAGAGCCTTTACCAAACTCATCTGGGTTCTTAGACGAACGTTTCGCTTCGTTGTAACAAACAAACGCGGAGATATCAGCACCCGCCCCCGGTACAGAACCGATTGCTGTACCCATCGCACCACTTTTTACTGCGGTAGGTAACATCTCTTTGATGTCTGATTTGCTCAGCAATTTATGGTCAAACTTGGTCGCTTTGACTTGTTTCTCTTTATGCAGTTTCTCTAGTTGGTTCAATGCTTCTGATAGCGCAAACAAACCGATCAATACGGGAATTACGTTGATACCGCTATACAGATCCATCACGCCAAAAGTGAAGCGCGGCACACTACTGATTGGGTCTAAACCTACCGTTGCAACTAGCAAACCAATCGTACCCGCTAAAAGACCTTTTAGAATATTCTTAGAAGAGACACTGGCAATAATAGTTAGACCAAAAAGAGCCAGAGCGAAATATTCCGGCGCATTGAAGCGTAGAGCAAAGGTTGCCAGCTTTGGCGCAATCGCGATCAATACAATGGTACTGATCAAGCCACCGATGAAAGAAGCTACTGCAGAGATACTCAGCGCACGTGCCGCCTGCCCCTTTGTCGCCATCGTATGACCATCAAGCACAGTGGCTGCGGACGCGGGAGTGCCCGGGGTTTTTAGTAGAATTGCGGCAATTGAACCACCGTAGATACCACCGATATAGACACCAATCAGCATCACAAGCGCAGAGGTTGGCTCCATACCAAAGGTAAACGGCAATAGTATCGCCACCCCCATAGTCGCTGTTAGACCGGGTAATGCACCTAAAATAATTCCGCCCAAGACACCAAACACCAGTACCGGTAATACAGCCGGGCTCATTGCGGTGCCCAAACCATCAATTAAATACTCAAACATGATAGCCTCCTACATCCAGCTTGCTTCAGGTAGAGCGATATAGAACACCTGACCAAACAGGTAATACACAGTGAAAACAAAACCAAGCCCAATAGCGTAATACAGTGGCTTTTTCACTTTAAAGAAAATCAGATAAGCGACAAAGGCAATGAGACTGGCATATAGATAGCCAAGAAAGTTAATTGCTACCGCATAAGTAATAAGATAACCGATACCAAACAGAGACATTTTGGTAATAAGCGGCCCATCCGCTTTATCGATTCCTTTTAATTTCTGTTGAACAAGTAGTGCAATACAAATCACAATTTGCATCACCACGATTAACGTTGGGAAAAAACTCGCATCGACACTCGCGTCTTGATACATAGGACTGTCGAACTGAGAAATCAGCCATAACGCGATGCCGGCAAAGAGAATAACGATAGATGGAAACACGACATTTCGATTGACCATAGACTTACCTCAAAAACTACAAATGGTACAAAGGGAAAAGCAGTGCGGCACCTTTCGGTGCCGCGGTAATCAATAATTATTTAATCAACGTTGCGAGAGATTTCGTGTCTTGCTCAACAAAATCTGTGAACGATTGTGCGTCAAGGTTATGAATCGTCATCGCACCTTTTTGCATGAACTCTTTGAATTCAGCAGAAGCCATTGCTTCATCAAATGCGTTGCCTAAAACTTCGATGATCTCATCTGGCGTATCTTTCGGTGCGCCGATACCACGCCATGTACCCGTTACCACATCAATGCCTTGCTCTTTCAGCGTCGGAACATCAGGGATGTACTCGATACGCTCTTCAGACATGACGCCTAGCGCTTTAAGCTGGCCAGAACGCAACTGAGCAATCGCCTCGCCCGGAGTCACCATAGTCACATCAGTGTGCTTGCCCAGTACTGCTGGGATCGCTTCAGATGCGCCGTTGTATGGGATCGCGTTCATTTTGATGTCTTGGTCTTTTTCAAGAGACATCAAGTAAAAGTTTGGCGCAGCCGTTGATGCAAACTTCACGCTGCCAGGGTTCTCTTTCGCGTCTTTGATTAAGTCATTAATCGTGTTGTAAGGGCTATCTTTCGATACCAATACCACTGCTGGGTCAAGGTTAACCAGTCGAATCAGTTTGAAATCGTCTGCTGTGTGACGCATCAAGCCCATTTGTGGCAGCGATGCAATCTCACGTGTCACAACTGTCAAGGTATAACCATCTGCACGCTGCTGCGCACCAAAACTCATACCTACTGCACCTGCACCACCAGTGCGGTTAACAATTGAGATGTTCTGCCCCAGCACATCTTTCGCGCTGTTAGCTAATGTACGGCCAACCGCATCCGTACCACCACCTGCACCAAATGGCACCACTAGGCGAATATTCTTAGTCGGGTAATCTGCAGCGAAGGTTGTTGCTGAAGCGAGAATGCCTGCGGCAACCATGAGAGATTTTAGTAATTTACTCATAATGTAGACCTTTTGAATTAGATAGTTATCGGTATGTTTGTGTAGGGTTTTCTATTTTTTGTGTTTGGTATTCGTGCATCATCAGCTGCTCGATAGCCAAGGCAATCCAACTACTGATCAACATGTCGTACCATTGTTGAACTCCGCTGCAAGCAACCACGATGTTGCCGTAAACGAACGAGCCATAAAAAAGCACGTCCTCTTCGCGAAGTGAGCTTGGGTGAATCTGTTGCAGCTGCACATTACTCGTTGACTCACGCCACGCTTGTGCTGCTTTTTTCTGTGCTAGATGATCAAAAGGAATAGTCCATGAGTCAGGATCACCTAACGAGGTTTGATAGAGAATGGCGTCTTCAAAAGAAGATTCCCAAGGTTTTAAATGCGGGTTCATCACCACGATATGCAGTTCTTGACGATTGGTGCGCTCGAATAAACGTTCGATAGAAGGTTTCACAAGCTCCACTGCATCAATGGCGATGGCTTGAATGTCTCTCATAACGGTTCCTTGTTTGTCGCTACATACTAAACATATTGTACGACAAGGAATCTCTCAATCTCGTAATTGGCAGTTTTCGCTATTGATCACGCTAGAGAATTGAATTGGTCAAAATTCGGGATTTAGATCGATTTATCGCAGGTTTTAGTGACTATCTTTCATATTTTGGTGTGTATTTTGAATAAAGGAAACCAAGAGAGATACAGCAGTTTGTGTTATTTAAAAACAACAAACTAGTGAGGAAAAATTAGGAAATGGGCACAAACTAAAAAGCTCCCTATATAAATATAGGGAGCTTTTTATCGACAGGGAATGTCTATATTAGACTTAGAAGCTGTAAGTGATACCTACACGGCTACGTAGTTGGCGGCTGCTATCTTCGCCTGCTTTTTCACATGCACTGTTACATTGAACGTTACCTAGTTCAATGTATGGACGCCAGCTCCAATCTTTTTCTTTGTAACCAATTTTGAAGTTGTAATCCCATTCGTGCTCGCCATTGTTCCATTTTTCAGCAAAAAAGTCTTCTGCGTAGTTTGCTTCAAAACCAAATTGCCAAGCATTCCAGTTGTAGTCGATGTTACCTGTCACTTTACTACGGTTCAGGTTCTCACCATCGGCAACATTACGTAGCTCATGACGGTAACGGAATTTAGTTGTGATACCGTTTTCGAATTTGTATTGAACACGTACTTGAGGTTTATATGTTGTACGACCGTTGCTACCAAATGTCACTGGCATGGCTGTTTGAATACGCCATTGCTTGTCAATGTTCCAATTGTAGCCGTATTCAAATTCATTATCTGCGCGCTCAAGTTCGTCAAGCTCACCAGAGTGTTTTGCTTCAACACCAAAATAGTGATTACCAACACCAGCACTGATTTTAATTCGACCAGCACGCTCTTCACCGCCATGCTTGTATTCTTCACGAAAATCCAGAGATGCTGCTGAAACAAGAGTGGTAGCAAGTAGGGATGCCACTGCGATAGAGGCTTTAGATAGTTTGTTCATATTCAAACCTTATATAACGTCCGTTGTGTTAATGTATGACAATTATATTAATGCTGTAGCCCGTTAATATCTGTGATAAATATCACTAAAAGTAAGGTTTATATAAGGAGATCTAAATCACATGACGACATAAGTAATTGTTATATATAATATTTATTATTAATTATGGCAATTTACATTACTTTACTTAGTGTTAGAAGTGTGACATTTGTTGAACTTTTTCTACTTATTCTGGTCACTCATGTCATTTTGTATTATCAGAAGCGCTAAAGAAAACTCAATAGAAAACCACTATTCATCTTATTTGTGATTTAGATCGTGTATAAATTGCTTTTCTTAGACCAAATCCTAGTTTTTTAAGCGACTTATTCTGTAATGTGCATCTTATCTAATCGTATTGTAAGACAAGACATGTAAATATAAGGTCATATAATGAAAGCTAAATTACTTGCTACTGCTGTTATTACTTCCCTCTCTTTCGGTGCCCATGCTGCGGATAAAATCCCTGCTGACGTATTAGACTTATCTTGCTGGAAGGTGACACTTCCGGTGTCACTCACTGGTGGTGATAAACCAACTGAATTTTCTGAACAAGAGATTGTGAATGGTGCAAACCATGATGAGTATTTTTATGTAAACGAAGCAGGTGATGGGGTTGTATTCCGCTCACCAGTAGCAGGTGTGCGTACATCAGAAAACACTAAGTACATTCGTTCAGAGCTACGTGAGATGATGCGTTGTGGTGATGAAAGCATCAGTACTCGTGGTGTAAACGGCAACAACTGGGTGTTTAGCAATAATGTATCAGAAGAGTCTCACAAACTTGCTGCTGGAGTTGATGGTACGTTAGAAGCGACACTTTCTGTAGATCATGTTACGACAACGGGCGAAATCTGGCAGCAAGGCCGTGTAATTATTGGTCAAATTCATGCTCCAAAAGACGAGCCAGTCAAGATCTACTACCGAAAACTTCCGAACCACACCACCGGATCACTTTGGATCTCTCACGAGCCCAACCGTGGTGATGACATCATCTTCCCGATGATCGGCCCAAGCAAACCAAACTACTGGCGTCAAAGCGCAAAAGATGTTCCTGAGTCATTTGATGATGGTATCGCACTAGGTGAGAAGTTCTCATACAAAATTGAGATCGAAGGCGCTGATATGACAGTAACGGTTATGCGTGATGGTAAACCTGACGTGGTTCAAAAAGTCGATATGCAAAACTCAGGTTATGAAGAAGCGGATCAGTGGATGTATTTCAAGGCGGGTGTCTACAACCAAAACCGTACTGGTGATGCTGACGACTATGTTCAAGCAACTTTCTACAAGCTGGATGTAAACCACTAATCACAAATTTGCGCTTTTAAAGCTGTTTGTATCTTTAAAGGCTATTTGTATCTCTAAAAGTAGAATGAGGCAGATAACATCCGTTACCTGCCTCATTTTTTATGCAGTAAATCAATTAGTTTCAAATCGAACGGGCTTCCTGTTTGCAATCGCGTTTGTCTTTTTCAGCCCCTTCATCAATTCAGCACTCTACTCGCGAGTCTTGTCGGTCGTCTGAGCGAATATCTCAAAGAAGAAGTGAAGCAATAGGTAGTCAAAGCGCAATTGTTTAGCACGCAAATTACTTAAGATACAAAAAAGCTCCCACCGAGGTGAGAGCTAAAAGAAATATGGACGGTTTCTTTTTATTAGAAGCTGTAAGTTAGACCTACACGGCTACGTAGTTCGCGAGTTGACTTCTCTGAAGATGTGCTTACGTCACCAAATTCAACGTAAGGTGCCCATTGGCCCATCACATAACGAACAGAAGTATTTAGCTCATAGTTTGTGTCGTCGTTATCGTAGATATCGTAACCATCGGCTTTGTACCAGTTTGCTTCGAAACCAAAGCGCCATGCATCCATAGCGTAGTTTACGTTACCGGTAATACGGTGACGACGCTGATTAGATACGTTTTCTGTGCCTAGTTCTGGACCATCTTCGCCCTCTACGATTACTGTTTTAGACGTGTTTTGACGCATGTCATAACGGTAACGTGCACTCAGGCTTAGGCCGTCAATGCTATCAAATGAGTAAGTCGCACGTACTTGTGGTTTGTATGTAATACCACCTTCACGAGCTTCAATTGGCATACCGTAAGTCATTGTCCAGTTGTCGTTTAGCTTATGACGGTAGTTAAGGCCCAGCTCCCAGCCGTTGTTTTTCAAATCTTCCATGAATTTGCCATCTTCGCCTTTGAACTTAGCTTCGATGTCGACTAAAAAGTTACCGATGCTGTCTCCCAGCTTTACACGAGTAGCGTGCTGATCAGTGTGGCTTTTAAACTCATGACGAACGTCAAGTGATGCCGCTGATACCGCTGTCGTTGCTAAAAGAGTTGCCACTGCAACAGATACTTTAGATAGTTTGTTCATGTTCAAACCTTAGGTGATACTTGTATGTGTTAATGTATGACAAATAGTTTAATGAAATATCGGTTTAGAACTGTGATGGAGCTCAATATAAATTACGTGCTACTGGATAAAGAAGATGATATTCACTCTCATTTAAAAATTAAACTACTGATAAAAATCAAATTTATCTTGGAAAATTTGCCCATGAGCAACTTTCACTTAAGTCAGATTTGTGAGCTATCACAAAATTAACAATGGAACTTAGGTCTGTTTTTAATACTTAGATATTATTTATTAACATACAGCAAAACTAAGACGATCAAACCAGCAATAAACCACGCAACATCCGTGTCACAAGGCTTGTGGGGATTTTTTAGTAAATCAAATAAAGTTGATGGCTGTAACCTGCAGCCAGGGGCGAGTGAGCTCTATTTGCGGGGGAATTTTTAGGCTTTCCTTGAACCAGCAAGTGGCAGGATCCAAGAAAAGCCTTTTGGTATGGTCACTACGATAGGTTGAGTTCAATGGCTAGATGCTGAACTGGCCTATCTGCTCGTTAACGCTTCTGTTCAGTTTTAACACCTCTTCAGACTCATCAACTTGCTGCTCACTTTTCGCATTCAACTCAATCACGAGATCGTTGATCTTATGGATATTGACATTGATACTTTGAATCACTGTGTTTTGTTCTGCCGCCGAATTAGAAATCTCTCCATTGAATTGACTGATCGTTTCAATTTGAGTGTCGAGTGTTGACAGCATACCGACTGCTCGGTCAACTTCGTCTCTGGTACTTGCACAATACGTTTTGGTCTTGTCAATCGACTGAACCAACCCACCAGACTGCTCCATTAACTTGGCCAATGCCGATTCTATTTCTGCAGTGCTAACCTGAGTTCGACTTGCCAGTGCCCTCACCTCATCAGCAACCACGGCAAACCCTCGGCCATGCTCCCCTGCTCTTGCCGCTTCAATCGAAGCATTAAGTGCTAACAAATTGGTTTGCTCTGCAATACTCCCGATCACTGTCACTATCGACTGAATGGCATTTGTTTCATTCGCCATCTCATTGATATTGTCGAATGTCACCTGAACTTGATTTTCTAATTCGATGATGTTTTCTTGCGCGAGTTCATGCACGTGTTTGGCTTGATCACTCAGTTGTTGAGCAGATTGCGCAGCTCCGGCGGCCGAATCTGTATGCTTCTCTACCACGATAGACGACTGAGATAGCTCATCGATAGCTGTCACGATCTGAGTCGTTTCACTGGTGTGGATATTTAATACTCGATTGGTGTCTTTACAACTGCTCTCGATACTTTGTGTTTTGCTATCAAGCGAACGTGAGGACTGGTTCACTTGACGCAGCATCTGTTGCAGACCATCGATGAACTGGTTTATTCCGTTGGCAATATCTGCCAAGTCATCTTTTCCTTTCACCTCTAAACGCTGAGTTAAATCACCACTGCCCGCCGATAATCCATTAATCAAAATCTTAAGAGATTTGATTGGCTGATAGATACGGTCGAGGATAAACGCTACCGCTAGCGATGCTAGTATTAACGCTGTCATGATCATCAGCAGAGCATTTTGATTCGCTTTGTCGAGTTCAGATAGCGCCAAAACCTCATCTACCACGACAATCATCTGCCAAGTTGCCTGGCTCCCTAACAACACGGGCATTGAGGTCACAAGTGAATCATGGCCATCGACTGTTTGATGCAAAAACTCACCAGATTGCAGGACACCCATTTGAAGAGATGAATCCGCTAACTGTGACTGAGGCTGAATACTCTCTATGGTCGAGGCTATCACCACGCCGCGATCATCTGCCACTACTGCTCTAGCATTGCTAATCGTCTCAAGGTCCAAAAGCTTTTCATGGACATCAGAAAATCGAATATCCGCCATGATCACGCCATCAGCAAAGGAGTACATAACACCAATCATTGGAGTTTGATCACTTTTAGTAAAGAAGACATCACTGAGTGAAAGGCCACGCGTTTGTCTCGCGTCTTGGTACCAAGGTCGCGTCCTTGGGTCGTATTTACTTTTTATTCCGACGCCATTCGGGAAAGACTCCGAAGGCCTTGAGGTAAATGAGTTGCCATCATCAAAACCGAAGACAACCTTATCTATACCACCAAACTCAGAGGCTAAGAGTGCTAACTTTTCCGTTGCAATCGTGTCTTTGGGGCTGGACACATAATGGTCTGCGAGAGCATTAACGGTTTCAATCGTTCTCTGTACAGTTTGTTCAAGCTCTTTCACTTCATTACTAAGCGAGTGATTGATTTCACCGAGAATACGATGATTGACCTGGTGGCTTAACTGGCTTTGAGACAGCATACCAACAACAAGTAAAGACAAAGCGGTTGTTACCATCGCGGCAACAATAATTTTGGATTTAAATCCCAGCCTTAAGATTTCCATTTCGGCTAGAACTCCTATTCTAATTTTTAGTGAAAGCCTCGATAAGAGACTAGTGATAGTGAACTATGAGCATGTCAGACGATGCCGGTCGACATTAAGTTAAGCTGCGCTCATCGCATCACTTGCTTGTGCTGTGAGTAAAACTTCGATTGTGTTTTATCATTCGCTCTTGTTCCTGAACTTGCTCAAAGGAACAGTCCGTCTTCGATATAAGCTTGAGTATTGAGAAATACCGCATTAACTAGACTAGAGCGGCCTGAGGCTCGAGCGGGATGGGTCATTTTTTGTCCTAATG
Organism: Vibrio agarivorans; assembly: GCF_030409635.1. NCBI lineage: Bacteria > Pseudomonadati > Pseudomonadota > Gammaproteobacteria > Vibrionales > Vibrionaceae > Vibrio > Vibrio agarivorans. The sequence goes on from NZ_JAUFQF010000001.1 coordinate 1,239,287, forward strand.
ATTTTATTATTAGTCGTACAAAATAATAATAAAGACCAAATAATGTTCTGTGAGCCAAATCTAAGTTTACACATCCTGTTACAAGCATAAAAATGACAAACACTATAAATCCATAATAATACCCATAAAAAACAAGAATTTACTTAAATGCACCCTCTGTCCGTCATCTGATAAAAGTTCAAGAAATGTGCACTAGTCAAAAAAAATTGAAATTTTACTTTATTTTTATTTGTCATACATTATGATGTACACACTGTTACGAGGTGAGCGGTGCTGTCGTTCCCTTGCCTCACTTATTTGACCTAGTGGATTGTTCATAACATCGACAGGGTCTGGTTAGGTGCTTCCGCTTAGGATGTATCGACCCGTTGAGCAAACTCCCCCTTTGCTTAACAAACAATTTGGCTGAGCTTGTTATTAGCAAGCAACAGTAACTTGGTTTCCAAGACTGTTTTAGCCATGAATTTTAAAACAACTATAAATTTTGCTGACATCCCCCAACTCAGCAACCCATACCTGCTGCGCTCACACGATACAGGCCGTGTGAGCGCTTTTTTTTTATTTTCGATCTCTGCTTTTCGTTTGCTGGATGAAATCCATCAAGACCGATTAACGCTCGCTCAGTTGTTCGTAATATTGTTTTGCTCACAAATTATACCGATTACGAATCACACAACCTCTAAAGAGCAAGATCATGAAAAAAATCACTATCACAAAAACCGTCGCATTTAGCGTGTTAACCACTTCACTCATTAGCGGAGCAGCATTTGCTAATACCAGTAATGTCTCGACGGATATTATTCAGGAAGATGCACACGTTTCTGCAGCAGATGGTCCGCAACAAGCAGCGATGAGACAAGCAGAGCATCAGCATGCTCTTGAGCAACTTGAGCGTGATGGCAATGTCGATCGCTATACAGAAACTAATGGCGTTGACCACTCTGTTCAAAGGTTGTCATCAGATTGCGAAAATGAAGCGATTCCTTCAGGCGCAAAAATCAATGAACATTGTGAGTAACCTTGTTTGAAATTGAGCAAACGGCTTTAGAGCCGTTTTCTCTTACTCAGTGTAAAACCAACACTCACATCACTTCTACTTCCCACCGGCTTCATCAATTAACGTTTAAAACCCTTTTAGGCATCCCGTTTAAGCAGTAATTTGTAGTATTTAATCAACCTAATCAAAACGCCATTTCATTTTCAACGGTATGATTACTTGGCTTCCAAAGCAGGCAAGCGTTCCTTATCTAGTATCGTCTATAAGACAATTCCCAAAGCAAAAAGAAGTAAGATCCAGATCACTTGTATGAGTAATGCGCGGGCTACAAACGCTAACTTTGTCACGTTCTTGAAATATTGTAGTACAAATAAAAATATCCATAGTTAGTATTGTTACAAGCCATTAATAATTACAGAAGGTTTCAAGATGGATCTCAATACTCTCATTGTAGGCATCTACTTCCTATTCCTTATCGCAATAGGATGGATGTTCAGAACATTTACAAGTACTACCAGTGACTACTTCCGTGGGGGCGGTAGCATGCTTTGGTGGATGGTTGGTGCAACTGCGTTTATGACTCAGTTCTCAGCTTGGACATTTACTGGTGCTGCTGGTAAAGCATACCAAGATGGTTTCGCCGTCGCGTTTATCTTCCTAGCAAACGCATTCGGTTACCTAATGAACTACCTATACTTCGCACCTAAATTCCGCCAACTTCGTGTTGTTACGGTAATTGAAGCGATTCGTATGCGTTTTGGTAAGTTCAACGAGCAAGTGTTTACTTGGTCTGGTATGCCAAACAGCGTAATCTCTGCAGGTATCTGGCTAAACGGTCTGGCTATCATTGCATCAGGCATCTTTGGTTTCGACATGACAACAACGATCATCCTAACGGGTCTAGTTGTACTAGTAATGTCGGTAACAGGTGGCTCTTGGGCGGTTATCGCATCAGACTTCATGCAGATGGTTATCATCATGGCGGTTACAGTAACGTGTGCGGTTGTAGCTATCATCCAAGGTGGCGGTGTTGGCGAAATCGTTAACAACTTCCCAGTAGATGAAGGCGCATCATTCGTTTCTGGTAACGACCTGAACTACCTAAGCATCTTTGGTCTGTGGGCATTCTTCATCTTCTTCAAGCAGTTCAGCATTACAAACAACATGCTTAACTCTTACCGTTACCTAGCAGCAAAAGACTCTAAGAACGCGAAGAAAGCAGCACTTCTAGCATGTATCCTAATGACTATGGGCCCACTAATTTGGTTCATGCCTTCATGGTTCATCGCGGGTCAAGGTGTTGACCTAGCAGCACAATACCCAGATGCTGGCTCTAAAGCAGGTGACTTTGCTTACCTATACTTCGTACAAGAATACATGCCAGCAGGTATGGTTGGTCTTCTGATTGCAGCAATGTTTGCAGCGACAATGTCTTCTATGGACTCTGGCCTAAACCGTAACTCAGGTATCTTCGTTAAGAACTTCTACGAGCCAATCCTTCGCCCTAACGCGACCGAAAAAGAGCTAGTACTAGTTTCTAAACTGACTTCGACATTCTTCGGCATCTCTATCATCCTAGTTGCCCTATTCATCAACTCTCTGAAAGGTCTAAGCCTATTCGATACGATGATGTATGTGGGTGCTCTGATTGGCTTCCCAATGACAATCCCTGCATTCTGTGGCTTCTTCATCAAGAAGACTCCAGACTGGGCTGGTTGGGGTACACTAGTTGTTGGTGGTATCGTTTCTTACTTCGTTGGTTTTGTTATCACTCCAGAGATGGTACAAGGCTGGTTTAACCTTGAGCCTCTAACTGGTCGCGAATGGTCTGACCTGAAAGTTGCTATCGGCCTAATCGCTCACCTAGTGTTCACTGCTGGCTTCTTCTGCCTAACAACTGTGTTCTACAAGCCGCTTTCTGAAGAGCGTCAAAAGAACGTGGACAAGTTCTTCGAAAACCTATCGACTCCACTTGTTGCAGAGTCTACAGAACAGAAGAAACTGGACAACAAACAGCGTCGCATGCTTGGTTCACTTATCGCAGTAGCAGGTGTTGGTGTAATGCTGATGTTCCTACTACCTAACCCACTATGGGGTCGCTTCATCTTTATACTATGTGGTGCGATTGTTATGGCGGTAGGTCTACTTCTAGTGAAAGCAGTTGACCAAACAGTAGAAGATGCACAAGCAAAAGCTGCTGAACAAAACTAATTCTAAATTAGACATTTAGTTTACTAGGCGGCCTTGCTGGGCCGCCTTTTTTAATTCCCTTAAAACTCCTGTTCCAACCAAAACAATAAGAGAACACACAATGAAAAAAACGATTCTTGCTGGTTTAATCGCTTCAATGTCTGTCGTCGGTTTGACCGCTTGTACTTCAGACAACGCTGCGGAAACTCAAACTCCCCCAACACCTGTCACCTCTGATATCTCAGTGACCGATATCACTCGTGATTACCTGTTGGCTACTGAGCGCTTAAACACTGTGGATGGCGCTGAGCTAACAGTAAAAAGTGAAGCGGAAGTTGCTGCACTTAAAGCACAAATCGAAAATGCAAAAGATGGTGCCACGATTACTATCCCAGCAGGCAAGTTTCCTCATCTCGATGTTGTGACGGTAACAGCCAACAACATCACTATCAAAGCTGAGCAAGCTGGTAGTGCTTGGTTAACCGGTCTCGTGCAGCTTGTACTAGAAGGTAACGACATCACAGTCGATGGTTTGGTCTTCACAGAAGGCGGCCCAGCCGAGCGCTTTGGTGCTATCCGTATGATGGGCGATCGTAACACGCTGCAAAACTCAACCTTCTACTACTTCAACCACGATTACGAGTATGAACCTGACGAGCGTCGTTCTGAATACCCGAAATACCTTTGGCTATCGCTATGGGGTAAAGAAGGTAAAGTGATCAACAACCAGTTTGAAGGCAAGCAGAAGCGCGGTACGTTGATCGGTGTTCAAAAGAATGAAACGCCAGATAATCACTACATTGCCCACAATATCTTCCTTGACCAGCAACAGAACCAGTTCAACGAATTGGATATCAAAGAAGCGATCCGCTACAACGGCAACAGCTGGGAAGCAATCCGTATTGGTGATTCAAAAGCGTCTCAATGGCCATCAAACTCTCAATTTGTTGATAACCTAATGATCAACATGGATGGTGAACGCGAGCTGATTTCGATTAAGTCAGGCGGAAATGTCATTGGTGGCAACACTATTTTTGAAAGTGCTGCATTGATTTCTCTACGCCACGGTAAAGCTAACGTGGTAGACAGCAACGTGATCATCGGCAACGAGAAGCGCCTAACTGGCGGTATCCGTATCTACGATGAAGATCATGTGATCAAGAATAACTACATCTCAGGCACTCGCGGTCGTGATGGTCTGATTGAAGGTAATGCGGACCTACGCGGTGGTGTGGTGATCAATACCGGTATCATTGACGTTGAAAACAATGAAGTTCTCGACCAATCAGTAAAAGGTAAAGAGCTGAACAAACAGTGGACACCGAAGAACATCACTATCAACAACAACACGCTGGTTGATACTGAGTGGGGCTTTGTGTACGGCAACCAAACACACCGAGTGAGCCTGTTCAACAACGATGTTGTTGAGACAATCTACACTGGCGTCAACATTGATTTTAATTCAAACGTGATTGATAACTCGCAGCACTCTGAGTTTGTGAGTGTTCGTGCGGTGGCTGATCACCCGCTAGTTAACGCTAGCTACTCTAACGAGTTCTATGCTGGCACGGTAACAGAAAGCGAGCAGCTTGGTGAATATTCAGCAACGCTACCGAAATCAGTAAAACTTGGTGGCTTTAATAGCTACGAAGGCGCAGGGGCAAACGTAGAAGAGCTACAAATTATCACGGCAGAAACTGCAGGCCCAGATTACCGCTTGGTTAATACGTTCCAGCGTTAATCGCACAAATAAGTTCTCCAAAATGCCTAACTAGGCGTTTATTGCCAGTCTCCTTTGGAGGCTGGCTTTTTTATTTGCAGCCACAGTCAGATTGACGCTTTTGATAGTCCATGACATTCCCCTGAGCATCGATAGAGAACTCACAACACTGGTTAAATACACCAAACAGCTTTTGTCGACTTTTCTGCACTCGAGATTTTAGCGTTGAGTACTTTATCCCCTCTTTTTTCGCAAACTCTTTCTGTGACATCCCATCAATTTCTATTGCGCGCAGAAGCTTGGCATCTTGTTCGGGTAGGCCATCGATAAAGGGGGCAACACATTGAGCGAGTTCAGTGATCAATGACACCTGCTGCTCAGCAAACCACAGATCTTCACTATGCACCTCGGCCTGACGGCCGCGTTTACGATAGAAATCGATAATCGTGTGATTAGCGATTTGAAACAGCCATGACTTTATCTTTTTCGTATCCTGAACGGTCGCTAGATTGTGATAGGTTTTGATCAATATCTCCTGCAGCAGATCATCGACATCGGCTGGGTTGGCGACATTTCTGTGCAGGAAAGCTTTAAGGCTTTGCTGATACTGCTTCCAAATGGCTTCCACATTCATAATCTAGCGACTCTCTAATGGTGATAATTAACCGCAACAACGACTCGACTGACAAGTTGAAGTAGAAACTGTCTTACCCTCTCCTAGAAAGGTTCCTTTCAAATAGAAGGCGTTAAACTTCTCGACAAAACCTTCAGATACCGACTTTTCAGCTAGGCCAGTATTAAGTAAAGCTTTTTGCCATGCTTTGACTTTAGGGAGATCTCGAAGTAAATCGTGACATGTTTCCTGTTCAATAATGGCGGCTCTGTGCAAAACAGGCAACCAGGCGATATCAACATTACTTAAGCTGTCTGATTTAAAGAATAGAGACTCACCTGATAACTGCTTTTCGACTTTACCTAACGCTTGGCGAAGTTTGCTTTCTCGCTCGAGAAGAGTTTGCTCATCTTTGCTACTCATCATGCCGCATTGCGGCAAGTAGTTCTTGCTGCCCAAGTAGCTCCATGCGCGATCTAACGCTTTTCGTTCATTGCTCACACCTTGTTCAAGTGGACCATATTCATCTTCGATATATTCGATAATTGCATCTGACTCAAACAGCGAAACACCACTTTGTGTCACCATCACAGGTACTTGACCGTTTGGCGAGATATCTAGAAACCACTGCGGCTTCTCTTTCAAGCTAATGTATTCAATCTCATACGGCAGATTACGTGCTTCTAGAGCAGCAGTAACACGTTGGACAAAAGGACAAATGGTAAAACTGACGATCTTAATCATGATAAATCCTCAAAGGTGATTATTGTTTCAATACCCTTAAGACGATGCCGATGAAAAAAAGACGACGAACAATAAATAAAACACAAAAAAAAGAGGCCTAACAAACTGTCAGACCTCTCTCTAATCAAATATCGTTAATCAGAAATTAACCAATATGCGTCATGCCGCCCATGTATTTCTGAAGAGCCGTTGGGATAGCAATGCGGCCATCGGCTTCTTGGTTGTTCTCAAGAATCGCAACCATAGTACGGCCAACAGCTAGACCAGAACCGTTTAGAGTGTGTACAAGCTCTGGCTTCTTCTCACCTTTACGGCGGAAACGTGCTTGCATACGACGTGCTTGGAAGTCCCACATGTTTGAGCAAGAAGAGATTTCACGGTATGTCTCTTGCGCTGGAACCCAAACTTCTAGGTCGTAAGTTTTACGAGCACCGAAGCCCATATCACCCGTACAAAGAACGACTTTACGGTAAGGCAACTCTAGAAGTTGTAGAACTTTCTCAGCGTGACCGGTTAGCTCTTCAAGTGCCGCCATTGAATCTTCTGGACGCGTAATTTGTACAAGTTCAACTTTATCGAACTGGTGCATACGGATAAGACCACGAGTATCACGACCGTATGAACCCGCTTCAGAACGGAAACAAGGCGTGTGAGCCGTCATCTTCAGTGGAAGGTCCGCTTCGTCAGAAATGGTGTCACGCACCATGTTTGTCACAGGCACTTCTGCTGTCGGGATCAGTGATAGACGACGCGGCTCTTCGTCACTTGCTTTCTCTTCTAACGGCTCTGTGTGGAACAGATCTTTACCAAACTTAGGAAGCTGACCTGTACCGTATAGGCTGTCTGCATTCACTAGGTAAGGAACATACATTTCTGTGTAGCCGTGCTCTTCTGTGTGAAGGTCAAGCATGAACTGGGCGATAGCGCGGTGTAGACGTGCAAATTGACCTTTCATTACGATAAAGCGTGCGCCAGTAATCTTAGTCGCGCTTGAGAAATCAAGACCATCACCCATTTCGCCTAGGTCAACGTGATCTTTCACTTCGAAGTCGTAAGACTTTGGCTCGCCCCAACGAGAAATTTCAACGTTGTCGTCTTCGTCTTTACCATCTGGCACTTCGTCATCAGGCAAGTTAGGCACTGAAAGCGTGATATCTTCAAGTTTTACTTGAACTTCAGCCAGCTCAACTTTCTTCGCTTCAAGGTCGCTACCTAGTGTACCGATTTGCTTTTTAATCTCTTCTGCACCCTCTTTGTCGCCAGCCGCCATTTTTTGGCCGATCTGCTTAGAGATGGAGTTACGAGTGGATTGTAAATTTTCTACTTCTACTTGAATCGACTTACGTTGCTCTTCAAGTTGACGAATTGTCTCAACGTCTAGGGCAAAGCCTCGACGCGCCAGTTTAGCAGCTGTTTCTTCCAGCTCTGTACGAAGTAATTTAGAATCCAGCATTGTTAATCCTATGCTTTTATTGATTAAAAAAACGCGCAAAACCATTCACGCGTTTGTCAAAATATATAAGTGTAGAAGATACCCAAAAGCCACTACTTTTCATAGCGCTTTTGTGGGCTTTTTGCATCTAATGAAGCGAGATAATCCAGTTTTTCACCAATTTTGGTCTCTAAGCCGCGATTTGTCGGCATATAGTAACGAGTTTGACTCATTTCTGGTGGTAGGTAACGCTCACCTGCGGCATAGGCACCTGGCTCGTCGTGTGCGTAACGATACTCCGCGCCATAACCCATGTCTTTCATCAAACTCGTCGGTGCATTGCGCAAATGATGTGGCACTTCATACTCTGGTAGGTTTCGCGCGTCATCCAGTGCCTGCTTCCACGCAGTATAAACCGCATTACTCTTTGGTGCGCACGCAAGATACACCACGGCTTGCGCAATTGCCCGTTCACCTTCTGCTGGGCCAATTCGAGTGAAGCAGTCCCAGGCATCCATCGCGACTTGCATAGCTCGAGGGTCAGCGTTGCCGATGTCTTCAGAAGCGATCGCTAACAGTCGACGAGCAATATAGAGCGGGTCGCACCCGGCGGTGATCATACGGGCTGACCAATACAGCGCTCCATCTGGGTTAGAACCACGAATCGACTTATGAACAGCAGAGATAAGGTCGTACCAAATATCCCCTTTATTATCGAAACGAGAAACCTTTTCGCCAGCCACCTCAGCGAGCAACGGCAAGGTGATCTGTTTAACGCCTTGTTCATCCTCTTCAGCCATGTCGTACAGCAGTTCAAGGTAGTTAAGGGACATTCGGGCATCGCCGTTCACCAACTCTGCCAAACGCTCAAGGACATTTTCATGGAACATTGCTGTAGTTTTACCTAAGCCACGCTCCGGATCAGTAATCGCTTCATTGAGTGCGTTCATCACTTCTTTTGTTGACAGTGATGTCAGCTTGTAGACTCGCGCTCGCGATAGCAGAGCGTTATTCAGTTCAAAAGAAGGGTTTTCGGTCGTTGCACCAATAAAGGTAACGGTACCGTCTTCTATATGCGGTAAGAAAGCATCTTGTTGCGACTTGTTAAAGCGATGCACCTCATCGACGAATAAAATCGTGCGTCGGCCCGCTAATTTGTTGTCGCGCGCTCTGTCGATTGCGGCCCGAATATCTTTGACGCCAGAGGTGACGGCTGAGACGCGTTCGACTTCCGCATTGGCATAATTTGCCGCCACTTCGGCAAGCGTTGTCTTACCAGTCCCCGGAGGTCCCCAAAGTATCATTGAGTGTATTTGACCCGCTTGCAGCGCCTTTCTTAATGGCTTGCCCTCGCCCAAGATATGGGTTTGGCCAATATACTGTTCAATCGTGGTTGGGCGCATCTTGGCGGCAAGCGGGCGAAAATCTTCATCTGAACTAAAGTCTAAGCTGTAATTACTCACTGATTAGTTCCTTTGATCATCCACTTCCACGCCATCAGGCACAACGAAAGTAAAGCGATCTCGTTTAGGCGCTTGTGAGCTCAAGTTAGTAAAGCGGTAGTCCCCTTTCTGACCATCTTGTTCAATCACTTTGAAGCCAGAAACTTCGCCAGCATCGTTGATGATGATCTGAAAAGTACCTTGATTCACTTCTTGTGAGGTCGGTACTAACGTAAAGACATCTTGTGCCTGAGAGACTTGATAGTTATCCCAATCACTCTCTTGATCACGGGTTAACAAGATAAATGGTGTTTGTGCTGCAGCTTGCTCTTGCCAAAAAATGCTTACCTGTTCAATAAATGGGCTGTAATACCAGATCGACTGACCGTCAGAGACTAGAACATTTTCATCGGGTAGCGTTGTTGTCCAGCGGAATAAACTCGGTCGTGCAATCTCAACCGTGCCTTCTCCTTCCATTACCACATCGCCTTCGGGGCTAGTCACCACCTGAGTAAAATCTGCACTGAAGCCAGCACTCATTGACAAACGCTCACTCAACTCTTGCTGTGCGCCTGCCAAAGCGGTAGAACTGACCAATAATAGCGCTAATAATTTCTTCATTGTTATTCTCCTGTGGTCATCACTACTTAACGACCACAACACTGTTTAAACTTTTTGCCGCTGCCACAAGGGCACTGTGAGTTACGGCCTACTTCTTTGTATGGGTTGAAGCTCTGCGCTTTGTCACCGACCATTTCAGCGTCTGCTGCCATCGCAATTTCAGCAATCATAATATCAAGCTGATCATAGAAATCATCAAGCTGCGGTAAATCCTCAATCCCTGCTTGCTGCATCTGCTCATGAGTGGCTTGCTCATCAATCGCCAACATCATGGTCGTTAAATAAGCTTGCAACATGCGTATTGTGCCATCTGACGGCTGCTTCTCTTGCCATTGCTCCTCTACGGTAGGCCATAGGCTCATAAAGCCCTCAGCAAAATCAGACAAGCACTCCTCTTTTACATCAGCTTGCTCAAGAAGTTCCAATAACGAGTAGCTTTGCGTTTTTAACACCGCATATTGAGCGTTGATCTGCTGCTCAAACTCGCCTTTGTGGCCCAATGCTTCTTCACCGAACAGTTGTCCCACCCATGTTACAGGATCAAGAGGCTTCATCGTGAAATTCGCAGCCAGCACCGCACCTTCCACAAACCAAGGTGATTCTTGAGTGGGTATTTCGGACAGATTTATCAATGAATAAGACATAGTATGGGGTTTCTCTCTTTTGCGTTATGTTGCGAGTATACCGTTAACTCACGCTTTCAGCGAGAAAGTGGCGTGACTTTGCACATAAATCAGCCTACAATCCCGCTCCCAATTTTTACACCGGAGTGACCATCAACCATGCGTGTTGTATTAGGCCCAATGGAGGGTGTTCTCGACCACCTGATGCGAGAAATTCTCACTGAAATCAACGATTACGATCTGTGTGTTACTGAGTTCGTGCGTGTCAGTGATCAAGTTCTGCCGGATCACGTGTTCCATCGCCTCTGCCCTGAGCTTAAGCAAGGGTCACAAACAAAATCTGGTGTTCCTGTGCACCTGCAACTTCTTGGGCAACATGCAAAATGGATGGCAGAAAATGCCATCAAAGCTGCAGAACTCGGTGCAAAAGGGATCGATATTAACTTTGGCTGCCCTGCCAGACTTGTCAATAAACATGGTGGTGGTGCTGCGCTATTAAAAGAACCCAACACCATTCATGAAGTAGTTAAAGCGTGTCGTGATGCTGTGCCTGACCACATTCCTGTCAGCGCAAAAATTCGCCTTGGGTGGGATAATCCTGAAGACTGCTTTGATGTCGTTGATGCCATTGAACAAGCAGGAGCGAACGAGCTGACGATTCACGCCCGCACCAAAACCGGTGGCTACAAAGCCAGTGAGATCCGTTGGGAATATATCGACAAAATCCGTCAACGCACGTCTATGCCGCTGATTGCCAATGGTGAGATCTGGAACTATGCGGATGGTCAGCGATGCATTGAAACAACAGGTATCGACTCGCTGATGGTGTGCCGCGGCGCATTTAACGTACCTAATCTAGGCAATGTAGTGAAGCACAATGCACAACCGATGCCATGGCATGAAGTGGTGGAACTGCTGATCGTCTACTCCCACTACCCCCCGGAGTATACAGTAAAAATCGTGTCTATTTGCGAGTGAGTGAGTGGAAGACCATTACTGACAATGCTCTTCCCATAGGTGACAAACGTACACACTATGTATAATAGTGTGTACGCACTTCAATCCCTCAAGGATTAAAGAGCCGATAACATTTCACACTTTCTATTAATCTGTGGTGACTGAATAGTCACCTTTCCCCTCGTTGTAATCATAATGAATCTCAGTAGGGTAATCTTCAGATGCAATTTCAAGTATTTCGATAATGGTAGTAACTGGGATTTTATATACATATTTATGGCGCTCAAAATCAGAGCAAGTATAGACGCCTCCCCAGTTGCGATCTTTATCTCTGTAGGCATACAAAGCACTGCCATGTACTAATTGGTTTGCAATAAACTGGACTGTCTTTGTAAGCTTATCTTCTTTAGATAGGTCATACAGTTCATCAATGTCCCAGAAGTTCAAGCTATTGACAGGTTTGATACATTTAGAACCGTAGACATTAAATTGTTTACTCGTTGTGCGCGAGGAAAGCTTATTTGCTTCAGTAAGCTTTCGAACCATAAATAACGATATAATTACATCTTTTTCGAAGTTGACTTGCCGCTTCTCGGTATATCTTAGCGGTTTAGAAACGGGTTTAAACCTTCTGGCATAAGCAGCTAAGTCTTCCTTCCAGTAACGAGACTCAATCACAATTTCTTCTTCCACTCCTCATACCAACGCTTACCCTTCAAGCCACTCTCAAACGGCCATGCCAAAACTCTATCGAACAAGGGGCCTTGCGTTATCAAATCCATATCAGGAATATCCCAATACATGTCATTTAGAGCAATTTTCTCATTTATATCCCTAAACTCACCAACCATAAGTGAAATAAATTGCTTTGCATCATTCTCAGAGGTCACTTTTATAGGTATAGACACTCTGCTATCAACATCGACTTTACCTTTAATCCTGCTTAAGCCAACGTAAGTTGCCTTTTGCTTCTTTACTTCAATCTCTTTCTCTTCAATCTTCTTTACAAACTTCGGTGAAAACTCAAATAAATCACGACTTATAAAATGAGTTTGCTTTTTGGGGTGATTGAAAAGTAACTTTAACCACTGTTGTTCAATGTCTTCAGGCATGAACCCTTCATTCGTTAGTGCTGTGTAATAATAGTGTTCAACCCAACTAGCTTTTGAAAACTCTTCCAGTGAAAGTACCGCTAACTGAAAACTGGATGGATATGAACCATGTTCGAATAGTAATATTGAGTCATTTAAGAGTCTGAGAGCATTGTGTAAAGACTCTACCGCTATTTTCTCAAACTTGTACTTGCTCAATCCGTCTAATTTTTCCATTGATAACTTTAGTTCCCCTAAATATTAAGCCATTATGTACAAGACCAGAATTGCAGTAAACGCAAGTCTGCACAATAAAACTTCAGCATTGTAATAGTTCTTTCAGGTAGCTATTCCGCTTATGAGAGTGACTAGGTGCCTTGGTGATCTGCTTCATGTCATCACTACTACCAACGATATGGATTTCACTTTCCGCTCTAGTGATTGCCGTATAGAACCATGCTCTATCCACTATTCTTCCGTTTTGCAGAGCGATGATGATGCGTGGAAACTGTGATCCTTGAGCTTTATGTAGAGTGATTGCGTAACCCAACTCCATGCAGTCGAGAACGGATTGTGTTATCTCGACCTTTTCACCTGTATCTAGCGTCACTTCACCATAACTGTCACCAGAAGGTTTGGTACTGGTTAGTGTGCCAAGTGAGCCGTTCTGAATGCCTTTATCGTAATGATTCTGCGTGAATAACACCGCATCATTGAGGCTAAGTGGCAGAAAGAACTTGTTACCATTGATTTCGAACTCAAGGCTGGCGCTATCTGGGTTAACGGCTTGCTGGGTGAGCTTATTGATTTCTGATACGAGTGCCTTGGTTGGAGCCATGACACGACTGCTATCAGGGAACTCTTGATAAAGCTCGCAACAGACTTTGGCAATGTCTGTTTTACTGGTTTCGTGAAAGTGTATTGCACCTGAGCTTAATTGTTCAGGCATCACTCCTTGATTGATGAGTTTTGAGTATTCGGGGATACCCGTTGAACCTTCTTGCCGTTTGACGATATCCAGCATCGTATTCGCCACCGTTTTTGCTTCAACGATGTCTTCCAATACCTTGCCACAACCTATTGGTGGGAGTTGGTCAGGGTCGCCACTGAATATCAATCGTACAGAGGGGTGAATGTGATTTACTAGGCGATACATAGTTGGCAGGTCAATCATGCTCGCTTCATCAATCACTAATAGATGATTTGTTTTCTCGACACTGGGTTCAATAGGTTCTTCACGCAGCAATTTGGCAATGGTTGAGGTAACAAAACCGATGGACTCATGAAGTCTCATTGCAGCACGACCGCTGAGCGCAACGGCGTGTATTTCAAATCCAAGTTGATGATATGTCCTGAGAGCCGTCCTGAGTACCGTTGTTTTGCCTGTTCCTGCACCACCCGTAATGCAGCTTACCGAATTATCCAGACACGTTGTGACGGCTTCGATTTGTTTAGGGGTTAATTCGTAGGGAAGCTCCGCAGCCGCAGAGCAATACGCAGCATTGGCGTTTTCATCAAACAAGTTATTTCGCTTAATCAGTGTTTTTAAGCGCTTGGCAACAACACTTTCCATCAGAAGTTGCGCTGTTGGATGGTAGGCTCCTGTGTCGGGATTTAAAACATACTGAGCTTTATCATGACCTGATTTGAACGCCTGAGTGACCAGTGTTTTGTCTCTTAATAGCTTGTTGAGGTAAGGGCGCACATTGGCATGAGTGGTATAGGTGTGACCTTTTTCAATCTCCTTGCGAATCGCCATTTCCAGAGCAGCGCTGAGCCTTCTTGGGTCATCCTTCGCAACATCGCTCTTAAAATCCGTTAACTTGATAATGTCTTCAATGGCACTGAACGAAAGACCAAAGCCCATTAAAGCATAAGGATTATCCTTGATAACATCGATGGAGGCTTCACCGTGATGCTTGAGTAGTCGTTGCTGCACACTGGCAGGGATGTTGTACTCGCTCATCCAGTTGCAATGAGCCAGATTTTTATATTTGGCGTACCCCTTAAAGAGCGCTTCCACTGAATCTTCACTCAAAATCGATGTCAGACGCTTTCTGGACTCTGGGGTGTCATTTCTCAGTGTGGCATGGAAGTCTTTACCCAAGAGCTGCCAGAGCGCTCTAGCTTTGCTTTCGCCAATACCCTTGAAGTCACTTTCTCTGGCGATAAATCGTATCAGTTGCTCACCTGTTTCGGGTAAAGTGCATTCAATATGCTTGGGTGATTCATACGTGTGCTGCTGCATTACATAATCACCCATCTCCATATTTTCTATCTGTCGAGCACCTCTGACTGACCAATGCTGACCCAGCGTTGGAAGTACAGGGATGCTATCGGGGTCGGCTTTGATGGTGACGTAATACTTCCCACTATTGGTTTTGTAAGAGTCTTTCGCCAGCGGTACACCGCTGAATATCACCATCTTGGTCGAGTGATAAGGGATACTGGTGACACGCATTTGGTCTTCATGCAAAGCGGTATTCATCGTGGCATCAACCCCATTTCGGATAAGGTTTCAGATAGCTCACCAAAGCGCTCAAGTCGCTTTTCAAGCTCCTTGACCTTGGCTTTCAACTCGATGTTTTCAGCCTCTAATGATGACACCCGCTTTGAATCGAGCAGCTTTCGATTTGCTGTGTTGTCGTAGGCTTGAGGTTTGCCCTCATTCTTCTTGGCAGCGGCGGTCAACGGTGGCAGGACACCTTTACTGCGCAGCTCATCTTCTAAGGCTTTGAGTGCTTTCTTGAGGGCAGGATTTTGGTTTAACGCCGATTTGCCACAACCAATACCCTTTGCCACTTCAATACGGTTAAGCTGACCTCTGAACACGATTTGTTTAAAGTCATCGTCCGTCTGTGTGGCTTTCCAGACCTCAAATGCCTCAAGGTTTTGCTGTGCTTTTTGCTGCCCACTTGCCATTAGTCATCTACCTCACCCAATAGCTTGCGAAGCCCTGTGACAAAGCCTCTAGGGAATACTTCGCTGTTGTATTCCATGTCTTTTACTTGACCCGCCTGAGTAGTTTGCCAGTCGTTCTTTTCCATGCATTCATCAGAAATGACATACGCTAAGGCTTTTTTCTCTGATTCGGTGAGTACGCCTGATAGGGATGGCAGCACTTCGACGCTTGGCTCTGCGGTGGTATCAAACTGGCGCACAGGGCGCTTGTCGATAGTGATATTGGCGTGTTGCTTGAGCAAATTGACCTCTTTGCGGTAGCGGTTACGCTCGGCAATGATTTGACCAAACAAGGCGCGTACCGCAGGGTCTGGGATGCGCTCTAACAGCTTATTATCCGCAGGGATGGATTTAGACCGTGAGGTGTTGGATAGCGGCTTTTTGGTACTGGTATTGCACTTTGCCGCCCACGCTTCGATGAGTGTTCGGTAGTGCTTATTACGGGTAGCACGCAAAGCTTCATACGCCAATCCGCCATTTTCAGCAGACACCCGACCAATTTGCGTGATGGAGAAATCACGCTGACCTGATTCTGCATAGGCTTTCAGCGTGTCATTGAGCTTATCGAGGTTTTGCTGCGTGCGAGGCACTTTGCCTTCTTTTAAGTCAGCCAAAATAACATCAATATCGAGTTCCATTAGTCCTCCAATAAGTTCGGTAGTGCTATGCCATCTAGATTAATGGCTTTATTAGTCAGTGCATGAATACCCTGAGAGAGCAGCTTGTTATCGGTCAGGTATTCTTCCGCTTCGATGTGGTTCGCCACCTTGCGGTAGCCTTCGAGCTTATCGTCAGGGTCAGCAATTTTCGCCATTTGGCGCAGCATGGCATTGGCGGCTATGAGTTGTTGTTTGTCGTCCATTTCCATGAAAATCGGCTCGAAGCCTTTTTTCATTAGCACACGACTGAGTTGCATCGAGCGCTTTTGAATAGCAGGGGTTTTACGCAGTTCGTCCTGTAAATCAGGAAAGAATTCTGCATCATCACAAAGCAGTGATAGATGCAGTAACTCAGAGTCGGTTTCGATAAACTTTAAGGCATGGCTGACATCTTGCTCATAGCCAACCGCAATCAGTTTATCTTTGCTGTCATCTTCATTTCTGGTCTCTTCAACACGAATGATTTTCTGAATAAGTTCAAAGCACGCAATCCAGTCTTTGGCGTATTCATCGGCTTCAACTTGCTGCTTTTCATAGCGGCGCTGTAGGGCTTGCAGCTCATAGTGCTTGGTAAACGGTTTGCCTTGCTCTTCACAAAAGAACTGCTCGTCTTTTAGGGCTTCCAGCTCACCTTCAATTTCCACAGATAGGTTCGCAGCCTGATGTGCTTTGTAGCTCAGTTGGTTGAAGTGGGCATTGAGCGCAGGCAGGTATCGAGCTTCGGTAATAAACCAGCGGCAGCGAATACAGTTTTCAGGGCCGTGAGGCACACTGCCGTAAATGCGGTGGGTAGCAGCTTTTACATCATTAATCAACTTACCACCGTTCCAGCAACCACCAAGGGTACTGACTTCATCCGATTTCACGGTGTTACCGCCTACCAGACACATACCGCACGAGCGTTCTTCCCAGCCAACCGGATTACGATTAACCAGTGCCGCCTGAATGCTGTCATCGTTGTGATACACCATCTTGCATTGAATTTGCTCCAATGAGGCATCTTTAAGGAAGTTGCGCACCGATTGTTTGGATTTTGCGTCTAGCTCTCCATGCGCTTCATCCATTTTTTCAGCCATTACTGATGGGGTAATCTTGTTGTAGTAGATGGTCATCAATAGACGCGTATGCCCTGCTAATAGTTTAGAGATTACAGGTAATGGCAGTTGGGTGTCCATCGTATAGGCAGTGATGAGTGAGACTCGCAAGCTGTGCAATGGAAAGCTAGTTTTGTAACGTCGCGACTTAGGTATATCCTCTGGATACTCGGAAACTAACCTCAATCTTCCCCCGCCATCGAGACTATCACCATGTTCAGCCAATTGATTTTCTAGAGCGAAGAGGAGTTGATACCAGAAAGAGTCTAGCGCATCGTCCCTAATGGGTTTAGTTCTATCATCCCCCCTTGCCGAGGCCTCTCTAAATAGAAATGAAATTTCCCCCATACTTTCCAGTTGTGCTTTCGATTTTTTCTTATCAGTGTGCTTGGTAAGTAATGTGGTGCAGTCGGTTGGTTTATCAATTGGGTTGTACTTTTCTTGCCAATTGCGTAATTTCTCTATCCAGTACAATACTTCATTATTTTGCCACGGAATGATGTAACCACGCTCTAGTTCGTCCTTGTTTTGGTCGGCGGTCTTATTGGTATTGATATACAAGCCTGTTGAATACAGCCCTGTCATGGTGTCGTGAATTCGGCGGAATATGCCTTTACTAAATGGGCGCTTTTCACTGCCAAGTGCAAAGTCATTTTTAGTGTTAAGTACCCATTGAGCGTTTTCGTAGCGCCACGTATCGGCTTCACCGCTATCTAGCATCCGCACCTGATAGGTACGCAGTGGCAGATGGAGCTTCATGAAAACCACCATCGCTTTGACGGGTGACCAGATTTGGTGAAGGATGATTTTATTGCCTTTGCGAGTTGTTTTTATAGTACGCCATACACAGTCGGGGTCGGTTTTATCAATCAGTTCTGGTTCAACTTCAAACCAATCGCCATCATTACCTGATAGACGTTGACCTGTCTGCTGTTGCGCCCATGTCCAGTGTTTGAAATTACGATAGTGATAAGTGGGAAGCAGGGTTTCACCTTGCTTGAGGTTTTGTTCAATGACGGTGAGTTCGTCTTTATCAGGTAGCGGACAGAGGATTTGGCGCAAATTATGAATGTAGCGATACGGCAGGGGGGTACGTACAGTTTCTGTTAGTGATTCCTGTCGTTTGATTTTGCTCAGCGGGTTTTCAACCAATGACACTAACTCGCCATTGTCATCCTCTTCAGAAAACACCTTTTGGACAACAAAGTCAATAAAGTCACAGGAGATGTTTACTCCTGATTGGATTACTTTAGGAGAGTTTTGTGTTTCTCTTAACAACGTCTCCAGCTCTTCACTAGAACATTGGTGTCCTCGGTGTCCCTTAAAAAATAATGATATGTCGCCTATCGCATAGCTTGCGCGCTCTCTAATATAGGATTCGAAGAAGCGAGCCAAAGCAAATTGTTTAGTGTCAATCGATGTGGTTTGTGCGGCCATCCACTCGGCTGCCAACTCCTGCCATTGTTGCCACTCAGCACCAAGTGTGGTGAGCATCCAAGAGAAGGATGAATCCGATGAACGTCCGTCATTTTTTCTCGCCATTATTTACCTCTCAATTTAGGATGCTTGCCTGTGAAATAGCCCTGCGGGTCGACGTCATCAAACCCATGCTCAACGAGTGCTTTCCAGTCGAGCGCTTTGACTTTGGATTCAGGGTTTGCCAGTTGCAACGTCGCTTGGGTCAGTTCATCAGAGATTTCCTGCTGGCCTTTGCCTGTGTAGGGGATTTGTGAGTCTAGGGACTTATGGTGCATACAGCGTCGAATTACCAACGGGTTCAATCCTGAACGTTCTAATCGTCTGCCGTAATTATGTCGATGCCCATGTGGATCTAAGCCTTCTGCCTTGCTCGGCTCTAAACCAATGCGCTTCAAGCCGTTGGCGTAGTTATCATGGAAGGCGTTGATGGTGTAAGGGTTGCCGATAGCGCTATGATGAAACGAAATAAACGCATAAGGGTGATGACAGTCGATGCTGGCTCGGTACTTTTGGTAGTTTTTCCAAAGTGACATAAACACTTTGCCATAGTCAGTTGGAAACCATTGAACCTGTATGTAGTTGTCTTTGTGGTCAACCACACGGTTCTTCCAACCAAGATGAGCTGTGCCTTTCATGCGCTGACGAGGGATGCGAGCATATTGCTCCTTTAGATATGCTTCTCTGTTTGGTGTACCAGAACGACTTCGCCAACCATCAGGGGCTTTGCCATCTGTTTCGTTGTAAATTCGAACGATAGCACTATCTGGCTCATAGGGATCTTCAAACACGTCTGTCACCCAAAGCGTTTAAAGCTTCACTTTCGCGTAACCCGCCACCGTGCATTAGAAGGAGTATTAACTTGTCCCTGAGTGCCACTCGTGGGTCGCTCGCGCCACCGATGCCATTTATATAAAAATCTTCCCAATGCTTTTCAGGAAAGGCGATGGCGTCATCTTCGGTTTTGGTGAGCGGCGTGCGTCCTTTAATGGTTCGCGCCTTACGGATGGTTTTGTTCACAGTCTTATCTTCGATATGACCAAGGAAATCATTTGGTTTTTGCGATACCATGCAGCGTAATTCAATCGCTGCTCATGCGGGGTAGCATCACGCAAGGGGTTCATGGACGCAGTACCTTGCTTTTCTGCCAACCAGTCGGTAAATGCCGTCAGTCGATGAATATGCTTATTCACGTTACTGGTTGAACTGGCACCCAATCTAAACCAGAGGGGTCAATCCCATCCTCACCAATGGTTCCTGTATATAAACGTTAGAGAAGGTCTGGAAGAGTAACTTCGGATCGTCGAACAACCCTCTATTGCTTCCATATAATCCAACAACAAAGATACCGCTTGAAGAAAGCCATTCATCACTGAATTGCTCACTCCGTCAGCTTCTAATTTGAGTAGGTATACTGTCACCGTGCTCAACTCGCCTTGCTCAGTTAGCAAGATAGGCAGTTGGCTTTTTGATGCCCGTATTGTCCTCTACAATCGTCGCTCTGACTTTTACTGATGACAAGCTATGCTTTCCTTATACACAGTGTACACAATATTTACTATATACCCATATAATTAGTTGTGCAATAAA